>NZ_QJTK01000003.1:39527-344167 GCF_003217355.1 Rhodobacter viridis
ATGGCAAAGGCAAAGTTTGAACGGACGAAACCGCACGTCAACATCGGCACGATCGGCCACGTTGACCACGGCAAGACGACGCTGACGGCGGCGATCACCAAATACTACGGTGAATTCCGCGCCTACGACCAGATCGACGGTGCGCCGGAAGAGCGCGCGCGCGGGATCACGATCTCGACGGCGCACGTGGAATACGAAACCGCGAACCGTCACTATGCGCACGTCGACTGCCCCGGCCACGCTGACTATGTGAAGAACATGATCACCGGCGCGGCGCAGATGGACGGCGCGATTCTGGTTTGCGCCGCCTCGGACGGCCCGATGCCGCAAACCCGCGAGCACATCCTGCTCGGCCGCCAGGTGGGTATCCCCTACATGGTGTGCTACATGAACAAGATCGACCTCGTCGATGACGAAGAGCTTGTCGAGCTGGTCGAGATGGAAATCCGCGAACTGTTCTCGTCCTACGAATACCCGGGCGACGACATTCCGATCGTCAAGGGCTCGGCCCACCAGGCGATGATCGGCGAGCGCAAGGACATCGGCGAAGATTCGATCCACGCCCTGATGAAGGCCGTCGACGAATACATCCCGACCCCGGCGCGCGCGGTTGACCAGCCGTTCCTGATGCCGATCGAAGACGTGTTCTCGATCTCGGGCCGCGGCACCGTGGTGACCGGCCGTGTGGAACGTGGCGTGATCAACGTCGGCGACGAAGTGGAAATCGTGGGCATCCGCGCGACCGCCAAGTCGACCTGCACCGGCGTCGAGATGTTCCGCAAGCTGCTCGACCGCGGCGAAGCGGGCGACAACGTCGGCGTTCTGCTGCGCGGCATCGACCGTGACGGCGTCGAGCGTGGCCAGGTGCTGTGCAAGCCGAAATCGGTGAACCCGCACACCCACTTCGAAGCCGAAGCCTACATCCTGACGAAGGAAGAAGGCGGCCGTCACACGCCGTTCTTTGCGAACTACCGTCCGCAATTCTACTTCCGCACGACGGACGTGACCGGGACCGTGAAGCTGCCGGAAGGCACGGAAATGGTGATGCCGGGCGACAACCTGAAGTTCGAAGTCGAACTGATCGCCCCGATCGCGATGGAAGAGAAACTGCGCTTCGCCATCCGCGAAGGCGGCCGCACCGTCGGCGCCGGCGTCGTGTCGAAGATCATCAAGTGATGATCCCGAGACGCGCCACCAAAGGTGCGTCGAAGATCATCAAGTAATTTTCCCGCAAGGGAAAATCGGAAGGCCGCCCAAACCGGGCGGCCTTTTGCATGCAGAGGGGTAGGCTGCGGCATCACTGTCGCGACTTCATGCAAATCGCTCTTGATTTCCCCCGCGTGGTGCCTTAGCACGCGCTCAGGCCTAGGAGTTTAGCTCAGTTGGTAGAGCATCGGTCTCCAAAACCGAGGGTCGTGGGTTCGAGTCCCCCAACTCCTGCCATCCATCTTTCCCGAAAGTATCGGATGACATCAGGCGCTTCGGCGCCTGTTTTTGTTTTCCGGCAGGCCGCGGTGCCGCACAGCAACGCGCTTGAAATCCGCCGCATCTGCGCGTATCTCGGCGCGGTCGCATGAGAGGAAGCAGCATGGCAAACCCGATCCAGTTCCTGAGCCAGGTGCGCTCGGAAGTTGGCAAGATCACGTGGCCGACCCGGCGTGAAACCGTTCTGACCACCGTCATGGTGCTGGTCATGGCGATGCTGACGGCGATCTTCTTTTCCTTCGTGGATTGGGTGATCGGTTTCGGCGTCACTGCAATGTTCATGTAAGACGCATGGAAGCCCTTGAAATACGGGGCGACCGAGGCTAAACGGGCACGACACTCAAGGACCGGCGTGCATCGATTCGAATGATGCGCGCCGTTCTTCGTTGAGGGAGCAACGGCAAGACCGTTGAAATGACAAAATTTCGGCGCTCGCCGCCGGGGGGAAAGAGGCAGGTTGATGGCGAAGCGGTGGTATTCGGTTTCCGTTCTCTCGAACTTCGAGAAGAAGGTCGCCGAGCAGATCAAACAGGCCGTGATCGACAAGGGCCTGGGTGACGAGATCGAGGAAGTTCTTGTCCCCACTGAAGAAGTGATCGAAATCCGCCGCGGCAAGAAGGTCACGTCGGAGCGTCGCTTCATGCCCGGATATGTGCTGGTGCGCATGGACATGACCGATCGCGGCTATCACGCGATCACCTCGATCAACCGCGTCACCGGCTTCCTGGGTCCGCAGGGCAAGCCGACGCCGATGCGTGATTCCGAGGTCAACACGATCCTGAACCGTCAGGGCCCGACCGGCGAAGTCGTCGCGCCGCGCAACCTGATTCGCTTCGAGATCGGCGAGAATGTTTCCGTGACCGACGGCCCGTTCGAGGGCTTCTCGGGCATGGTCGAGGAAGTGGACGACGTCGCGGGCCGCCTGAAGGTCACGGTGTCGATCTTTGGCCGGCCGACGCCGGTCGAGCTGGAATTCACCCAGGTGTCGAAAACCGCCTGAGGGGATGCGTGGGAGGCGGGTGACCGCCTGACCACTAAACTTCGCTCCATGGTGGGGCGGCAGTGATAAGGAGAAGGCCACATGGCCAAGAAAGTCATCGGGCAGCTGAAGCTGCAAGTGAAGGCGGGGCAAGCCAACCCCTCCCCGCCGATCGGTCCGGCGCTGGGTCAGCGCGGGATCAACATCATGGAATTCTGCAAGGCGTTCAACGCCCGCACGCAGGAAATGGAACTCGGTTCGCCGGTTCCGTGCCTGATCACCTATTATGCCGACAAGTCGTTCACGTTCGAAACGAAAACCTCGCCGGCCTCGTTCATGCTGAAGAAGGCCGCTGGCCTGAAGCCGGTGGGCAAGCGCAACCGTCCGAAAGGGTCGGTCAAGCCGGGCCACATGGTTGCTGGCACCGTCACCGCCGCTCAGGTGAAGGCGATCGCCGAAGCCAAGATGAAAGACCTGAACGCCAACGACATTCAGGGCGCCATCAACATCATCCTCGGCTCGGCGAAGTCGGTCGGCATCGAAGTCAAGGGGTAAGCCATGGCCAAGATCGGTAAACGTTCGGCCGCTGCGCGGACCGCTTTCGAAGGCAAGGCCAACCTCTCGGTTGAAGATGCTGTCAAGCTGATCAAGTCGGCGGCTTCGGCCAAGTTCGACGAAACGCTTGAAATCGCGATGAACCTGGGCGTCGACCCGCGTCACGCCGACCAGATGGTCCGTGGCGTGGTGCAGCTGCCGCACGGCACCGGCAAGACCGTCCGCGTGGCCGTCTTCGCCCGTGGCGCCAAGGCTGACGAGGCGAAAGCCGCCGGGGCCGACATCGTCGGTGCGGAAGACCTGATGGAAACCATCCAGCAGGGCAAGATCGAGTTCGATCGCTGCATCGCCACCCCGGACATGATGCCGCTCGTCGGCCGTCTGGGCAAGATCCTCGGGCCGCGCAACCTGATGCCGAACCCGAAAGTCGGCACCGTGACGATGGACGTGAAAACGGCGATCGAAGCGGCCAAGGGCGGCGAAGTGCAATTCAAGGTCGAAAAAGCTGGCGTGATCCACGGCGGCATCGGCAAGGTCTCGTTCGCCGAAGACAAGCTCGCGGACAACGTCCGTGCTTTTGTCGACGCGGTGTCGAAAGCCAAGCCGTCGGGCGCCAAGGGCACCTACCTGAAAAAGGTGTCGCTGTCCTCGACCATGGGCCCGGGCGTGACGGTCGATCTGACCTCGGCCGCGGCCCGCTGAGAATTTGCCGGGAAACCGGCGAATGACGGGGCGGTGACGCCCCGTCCTGTCCGAGACGGAGGGTGGGGGTTTCCCCCATAAGTCCTTCCTGAGATGGGGAACGAGAATTTCCGGGGCTGCTGCCTCGGGCGATCTCTCGGGAACCGATCGGACCCGACCTGCGGGCAGTCTGCTCGTGGGAAACAGAGCCGGGGGGAAACCCCCACACTTGGAGTGTAACCGTGGATAGAGCCCAAAAAGAGAAAGTGGTCGAGGAACTCGGCCAAATCTTCGAAAGCTCTGGCGTCGTGGTGGTTGCCCACTACGAAGGCATGACGGTTGCTCAGATGCAGGACCTGCGCGCGAAAATGCGTGACGTGGGTGGGTCCGTTCGCGTTGCCAAGAACACGCTCGCCAAGATCGCCCTGGAAGGCAAGCCCTGCGAGAGCATGGCCAAACTTCTGACGGGGATGACCGTTCTTGCCTATTCCGAAGACCCTGTGGCTGCTGCCAAGGTCGCGGACGCTTACGCCAAGACGAACGACAAGTTCGCCATTCTTGGTGGGGCCATGGGCAAGGACGCTCTGGATCCGGCCGGTGTCAAAGCCGTTGCCGCCATGCCGTCGCGCGAAGAGCTTATCGCTCAAATCGCGTCGTGCATCGGGGCGCCTGCTTCGAACATCGCCGGTGCCATTGGCGCGCCTGCTTCCAACATCGCGGGCATCCTCAAGACGCTTGAGGAGCGGGAAGCCGCCTGACGCAACAATCTGCCTTCGTCGGGAAATCTCGACGTCGGATCAACCCTATATCAGAATGGAACGGAAAAATGGCCGATCTTAAAGCCCTTGCCGAGCAAATCGTCAACCTGACGCTGCTGCAAGCTCAAGAACTGAAAACCATCCTCAAAGACGACTACGGCATCGAGCCGGCCGCCGGTGGCGCCGTCGTCATGGCTGGCCCGGCTGCTGGCCCGGCTGAAGCCGCGGAAGAAAAGACCGAATTCGACGTCGTCCTGGTTGACGCCGGTGCGAACAAGATCAACGTGATCAAAGAAGTCCGCGCCATCACCGGCCTGGGCCTGAAAGAAGCCAAAGACCTCGTCGAGGCCGGCGGCAAAGTCAAAGAAGCTGCGGCCAAAGCCGAAGCCGAAGACATCAAGAAAAAGCTCGAAGCGGCTGGCGCCAAAGTCGAGCTCAAGTAATCGGGCAGGGTGCGCACGCATCCGACCAGATAACTTCAGGCTGGGTTCGGGGTTTCCCCGAGCCCAGCTATGCCCGTCTCGGCAAGGGGTTTTGCGAAACCCTTTTCCAAGGCAGGGTCGGTTCGGGAGCCTTCCGGTGGGACGGAAGGCAGGTATGGAACCGCCTCCCATTCGCAAGCGGCGTGCATCGGGCCCCGACGATGCACACCCGCGAAGAGACGAAAGGTCACGACGAGCATGGCTCAAGCTTACGTTGGTCAGAAGCGTATCCGCCGCTACTACGGCAAAATCCGCGAAGTTCTGGAAATGCCGAACCTCATCGAGGTTCAGAAGGCCTCCTACGACCTGTTCCTGCGCTCGGGCGATGCCGACAAGCCGCTGGACGGCGAGGGCATTCAGGGCGTCTTCCAGTCGGTCTTCCCGATCAAGGACTTCAATGACAACGCGATCCTCGAATTCGTGAAATACGAGCTCGAGAAGCCGAAATATGACGTCGACGAATGCATGAGCCGCGACCTGACCTATTCGGCGCCGCTCAAGGTGACGCTGCGTCTGATCGTGTTCGATGTCGACGAAACCACCGGGGCGCGGTCGGTCAAGGACATCAAGGAACAGGACGTCTACATGGGCGACATGCCCCTGATGACGCCGAACGGCACCTTCATCGTCAACGGCACCGAGCGCGTGATCGTTTCGCAGATGCACCGCTCGCCGGGTGTGTTCTTCGACCATGACCGCGGCAAGACCCATTCCTCGGGCAAGCTCTTGTTCGCCTGCCGGATCATTCCCTACCGCGGCTCGTGGCTCGACTTCGAATTCGACGCCAAGGACCTCGTGTTCGCGCGCATTGACCGTCGCCGCAAACTGCCGGTGACGACGCTGCTTTATGCGCTCGGCCTCGATCAGGAAGGCATCATGGATGCCTATTACAACACCGTCACCTTCCGCGCCGAGGGCAAACGCGGCTGGGTGTCGAAGTTCTTCCCCGAGCGCGTGCGCGGCACCCGTCCGACCTATGACCTGATCGACGCCGCTTCGGGCGAAGTGATCCTGAAGGCGGGCGAAAAGGTCACGCCGCGGATGGTGAAGAAGTGGCTCGACGAAGCCAAGGTGACCGAACTGCTCTTGCCGTTCGACCACATCCTCGGCCGCTACTGCGCCAAGGACATCATCAACGAGCGCACCGGCTACATCTACATCGAAGCGGGCGACGAGCTGACGGCGGAATACGACCGTGACGGCCAGCTGGTCGGCGGTTCGGTGAAGACGCTTCTGGACAACGGCATCACCGAGATCCCCTGCCTCGACATCGACAACATCAACGTCGGTCCCTACATCCGCAACACGATGGCGGCGGACAAGAACATGGGCCGCGACGGCGCGCTGATGGACATTTACCGCGTCATGCGACCGGGGGAACCGCCGACCGTCGAGGCGGCGTCGTCGATGTTCGACACGCTGTTCTTCGATTCGGAACGCTATGACCTCTCGGCCGTGGGCCGGGTGAAGATGAACATGCGTCTTGATCTGGATGCGCCCGATACCCAGCGCACCCTGCGCCGTGCCGACATCATCTCCTGCATCAAGGGGCTGGTGGAACTGCGCGACGGCAAGGGCGAGATCGACGACATCGACCACCTCGGCAACCGCCGCGTGCGCTCGGTCGGCGAGCTGATGGAAAACCAGTATCGCGTCGGCCTGCTGCGCATGGAACGCGCGATCAAGGAACGGATGTCCTCGGTCGAGATCGACACGGTGATGCCGCAAGATCTGATCAACGCAAAACCGGCCGCGGCCGCGGTGCGCGAATTCTTCGGCTCCTCGCAGCTGTCGCAGTTCATGGACCAGACCAACCCGCTCTCGGAAGTCACGCACAAGCGTCGTCTTTCGGCGCTCGGGCCGGGCGGTCTGACTCGCGAACGCGCGGGCTTCGAGGTGCGCGACGTTCACCCGACCCACTACGGCCGGATGTGCCCCATCGAGACGCCCGAAGGTCAGAACATCGGTCTGATCAACTCGCTGGCGACCTTTGCCCGCGTGAACAAGTATGGCTTCATCGAGACCCCCTATCGCCGCGTGCGCGAAGGTCAGGTGACCGACGAAGTCGTCTACATGTCCGCGACGGAGGAAATGCGCCACACCATCGCGCAGGCGAACGCCACGCTCGATGAGAACGGCAAGTTCGTGAACGATCTGGTCTCGACCCGTCAGGCCGGCGAATTCATGCTCAACCCGGTTGATGCGGTGGACCTGATCGACGTGTCGCCGAAACAGCTGGTTTCGGTCGCCGCGGCGCTCATCCCCTTCCTTGAAAACGACGACGCCAACCGCGCCCTCATGGGCTCGAACATGCAACGTCAGGCGGTTCCGCTCTTGCGCAACGAAGCTCCGTTCGTCGGCACCGGCATGGAAGCGACCGTGGCGCGTGACTCGGGGGCCGCGATCATGGCCCGCCGCGGCGGGATCGTGGATCAGGTCGATGCGTCGCGTATCGTTATCCGCGCCAATGAAGACATCGGCATGGGCGACGCGGGCGTCGACATCTATCGTCTGCGCAAGTTCAAACGCTCGAACCAGTCCTCGACGATCAACCAGCGTCCGATCGTCAAGGTGGGCGACATCGTGTCCAAAGGTCAGGTTGTGGCTGACGGTCCCTCGACCGATCAGGGCGAACTGGCGCTTGGCCGCAACGTGGTCGTCGCCTTCATGCCCTGGAACGGCTACAACTACGAAGACTCCATCCTGATTTCGGAACGCATCCACCGCGATGACGTGTTCACCTCGATCCATATCGAGGAATACGAAGTTGCGGCGCGCGACACGAAGCTCGGGCCGGAAGAGATCACCCGCGACATCCCGAACGTCGGCGAGGAAGCGCTGCGCAACCTCGACGAAGCGGGCATCGTCTACATCGGCGCCGAAGTCGGCCCGGGCGATATCCTCGTGGGCAAGATCACGCCGAAGGGCGAAAGCCCGATGACGCCGGAAGAAAAGCTTCTGCGCGCCATCTTCGGGGAAAAGGCGTCCGACGTCCGCGATACCTCGCTGCGTCTGCCGCCCGGCGCCTATGGCACGATCGTCGAAGTCCGCGTCTTCAACCGTCATGGTGTCGACAAGGACGAACGCGCGCTGCAGATCGAGCGTGAGGAAATCGAACGTCTCGCCCGCGACCGCGACGACGAGATGGCGATCCTCGAGCGCAACATTTACGCGCGTCTGAAAACTCTGATCCTTGGCAAGGTGACGGTCAAAGGGCCGAAGAACACCTCGATCAAGGCGGGTTCGGAAATCACCGAAGAGCTGCTCGCCTCGCTGTCGCGTGGCCAGTGGTGGCAGCTCGCCCTTGAAAACGAAGCCGATGCGAAGGAAGTGGAAGCGCTGAATGACCAGTTCGACGCGCAGAAACGGGCTCTCGAGCATCGCTTCGACGACAAGGTGGAGAAAGTCCGTCAGGGCGACGATCTGCCTCCGGGCGTGATGAAGATGGTCAAGGTCTTCGTCGCCGTGAAGCGCAAGCTGCAAGCGGGCGACAAGATGGCCGGTCGTCACGGCAACAAGGGCGTGGTGTCGAAGGTCGTTCCGATCGAAGACATGCCGTTCCTTGCCGATGGCACCCCGGTCGACCTCGTTCTGAACCCGCTCGGCGTGCCGTCGCGGATGAACGTCGGTCAGATCCTTGAAACCCACATGGGTTGGGCGAGCCGTGGTCTGGGCATCCGGATCGATGAGGCGCTGAAAGCCTATCGTCGCAACGGTGACCTGAGCCCGGTGCGCGAGGAAATGCGCCACGGCTACGGCGACGAGACCTACGAGGCGGTCTTTGCCGAGATGGAGAACGAGCGGTTCATCGAATGCGCCGAACAGGTGCGCGGCGGTGTTCCGATCGCGACTCCGGTCTTCGACGGCGCCAAGGAAGCCGATGTGAACGATGCGCTGATCCGCGCGGGCTTCAACAAGTCGGGCCAATCGATCGTCTTCGACGGCCGCACCGGCGAGCAATTCGCCCGTCCGGTCACCGTGGGCGTGAAGTACTTCCTCAAGCTGCACCACCTCGTCGATGACAAGATGCACGCCCGTTCGACCGGGCCGTACTCGCTCGTCACCCAGCAACCGCTGGGCGGCAAGGCGCAGTTCGGTGGTCAGCGTCTCGGGGAGATGGAGGTCTGGGCTCTGGAAGCTTACGGCGCCGCCTACACCCTGCAGGAGATGCTGACGGTGAAGTCGGACGACGTCGCGGGCCGGACCAAGGTCTACGAGAGCATCGTCAAGGGCGAGGACAACTTCGAGGCCGGCGTGCCCGAGTCGTTCAACGTGCTCGTCAAGGAAGTGCGGGGCCTCGGCCTCAACATGGAACTCCTGGATTCGGAGGAAGAGTGAGCGCTTCGGCGCTCACCACCCCCCTCTGACCTCACGCAAGGAAAGATCTGATGAACCAGGAAATCACCAACAACAACCCGTTCAACCCGCTGGCGCAGCCGAAGGCCTTTGACGAGATCAAGATCTCGCTCGCGAGCCCTGAACGGATCCTTTCGTGGTCCTATGGCGAGATCAAGAAGCTCGAGACCATCAACTACCGGACCTTCAAGCCCGAGCGCGACGGCCTGTTCTGCGCCCGCATCTTCGGGCCGATCAAGGACTACGAGTGCCTGTGCGGCAAGTACAAGCGGATGAAGTATCGCGGCGTCGTCTGCGAGAAATGCGGCGTTGAAGTCACGCTGCAAAAGGTCCGCCGCGAGCGCATGGGCCACATCGAGCTGGCCTCGCCGGTCGCGCATATCTGGTTCCTGAAATCGCTGCCCTCGCGCATCGGCCTGATGCTCGACATGACGCTGCGGGATCTGGAACGCATCCTTTACTTCGAAAACTACGTCGTGATCGAACCCGGTCTGACGGAGCTTTCCTATGGTCAGCTGCTGACCGAGGACGAATATCTGGATGCGCAGGACCAGTTCGGCGCCGACGCCTTCACCGCGAACATCGGGGCGGAAGCGATCCGCGAGATGCTCTCGGCGATCGACCTTGAAGCGACCGCGGAACAGCTGCGCGAAGAGCTGAAGGAAGCCACGGGCGAGCTGAAGCCGAAGAAGATCATCAAGCGTCTGAAGATCGTCGAAAGCTTCCTTGAATCGCAAAACCGTCCCGAGTGGATGATCCTGACGGTGCTGCCGGTGATCCCGCCGGAACTGCGCCCGCTGGTTCCGCTCGATGGCGGCCGTTTCGCCACGTCCGACCTGAACGACCTTTACCGTCGCGTCATCAACCGGAACAACCGTCTGAAGCGGCTGATCGAACTGCGTGCGCCCGACATCATCGTGCGCAACGAAAAGCGGATGCTGCAGGAAGCTGTTGACGCTCTGTTTGACAACGGCCGTCGTGGCCGCGTCATCACCGGCACCAACAAGCGTCCGCTGAAATCGCTCTCGGACATGCTCAAGGGCAAGCAGGGCCGGTTCCGTCAGAACCTTCTCGGCAAGCGCGTCGACTTCTCGGGCCGGTCTGTCATCGTGACCGGGCCGGAACTCAAGCTGCACCAGTGCGGCCTGCCGAAGAAGATGGCGCTCGAACTGTTCAAGCCCTTCATCTACTCGCGCCTTGAAGCCAAGGGCCTGTCGAGCACGGTGAAACAGGCGAAGAAACTGGTCGAGAAAGAGCGTCCCGAGGTTTGGGATATCCTCGACGAGGTGATCCGCGAGCACCCGGTGCTGCTGAACCGCGCGCCGACGCTGCACCGTCTGGGCATTCAGGCGTTCGAGCCGATCCTGATCGAAGGCAAGGCGATCCAGCTGCACCCGCTCGTCTGCTCGGCGTTCAACGCCGACTTCGACGGTGACCAGATGGCCGTGCACGTTCCGCTGTCGCTGGAAGCGCAGCTGGAAGCGCGCGTGCTGATGATGTCGACGAACAACGTGCTGTCGCCTGCAAACGGCAGCCCGATCATCGTTCCGTCGCAGGACATGATCCTTGGCCTCTATTACACCACGATGGAGCGCAAGGGCATGGTCGGCGAAGGCATGGTCTTCGCCTCGGTCGAGGAAGTCGAACATGCGCTGACTTCGGGCGCCGTGCACCTGCACGCCAAGGTGAAGGCCCGGATCAAGCAGATCGACGACGAGGGCAACGAAGTCTGGAAGCGCTACGACACCACGCCGGGTCGGATCCGTCTGGGCAACCTGCTGCCGCTGAACGCCAAGGCGCCCTATGACCTTGTCAACCGCCCGCTGCGGAAGAAGGACGTGCAGAACGTCATCGACACCGTCTACCGCTACTGCGGTCAGAAGGAATCGGTGATCTTCTGTGACCAGATCATGGGTCTGGGCTTCCGCGAAGCCTTCAAGGCCGGGATTTCCTTCGGCAAGGACGACATGCTCATTCCGGAACGGAAATGGGAAATCGTCGATGCCGTGCGCGATCAGGTCAAGGAATTCGAACAGCAATACATGGACGGTCTGATCACCCAGGGTGAGAAGTACAACAAGGTCGTCGATGCTTGGTCGAAATGCTCGGATGCCGTCGCGGCCGAGATGATGAAGGAAATTTCCGCCGTTCGCGTCGATGATGCGGGCGCCGAGAAAGAGCCGAACTCGGTCTACATGATGTCCCACTCCGGGGCGCGGGGTTCGCCGGCGCAGATGAAGCAGCTGGGCGGGATGCGCGGTCTGATGGCCAAGCCCTCGGGCGAGATCATCGAGACGCCGATCATCTCGAACTTCAAGGAAGGCCTGACCGTGCTCGAGTACTTCAACTCGACCCACGGCGCCCGCAAGGGTCTGGCCGACACCGCTCTGAAGACGGCGAACTCGGGCTATCTGACCCGTCGTCTGGTGGACGTGGCGCAGGACTGCATCGTGCGTTCGCATGATTGCGGCACCGAACGCGCGATCACCGCTTCGGCGGCCGTGAACGATGGCGAAGTCGTCGCGCCGCTCAGCGAACGTGTGCTGGGCCGTGTGGCTGCCGATGACGTTCTGGTTCCGGGCACCGACGAGGTGCTGGTGCGCAAGAACGAGCTGATCGACGAACGGAAGGCCGACCTGATCGAGCAAAATGCGATCCAGTCGATCCGCATCCGTTCGGCGCTGACCTGCGAGGCCGAAGAGGGCGTTTGCGCGCTCTGCTACGGTCGCGATCTGGCGCGCGGCACGCTGGTGAACCAGGGTGAAGCGGTGGGCATCATCGCGGCGCAGTCGATCGGGGAACCGGGCACGCAGCTGACGATGCGGACCTTCCACATCGGCGGTATCGCCCAGGGTGGTCAGCAGTCGTTCCTTGAAGCCTCGCAAGAGGGCAAGATCGAGTTCCGCAACGCCAACCTGCTCATCAACGACGCGGGCGAGCAGATCGTCATGGGCCGCAACATGCAGCTGGCGATCGTCTCGGATCAGGGCGAGGAACGCGCGAGCCACAAGCTCAGCTACGGTTCGAAGATCTTCGTCAAGGATGGCGACACGGTGAAACGTGGCACCAAACTGTTCGAATGGGACCCCTATACCCTGCCGATCATCGCCGAAAAGGCCGGTGTGGCGAAGTTCGTCGACCTGATCTCGGGCATTGCGGTGCGCGAAGAGACCGACGAAGCCACCGGCATGACGCAGAAGATCGTGACCGACTGGCGCTCGGCGCCGAAGGGCAACGATCTGAAGCCGGAAATCATCATCGTCAATGCCGATGGGGAACCGGTGCGCAACGATGCGGGCAACCCGGTGACCTATCCGATGTCGGTCGACGCGATTCTGTCGATCGAAGACGGTCAGGACGTGAAGGCCGGTGACGTGGTGGCGCGTATCCCGCGCGAAGGGGCGAAGACCAAGGACATCACCGGGGGTCTTCCCCGCGTGGCGGAACTGTTCGAAGCCCGTCGCCCGAAAGATCACGCGATCATCGCCGAACTCGACGGCTATGTGCGCTTCGGCAAGGACTACAAGAACAAGCGCCGCATCACCATCGAGCCGTCGCAAGACGGGCTGGAGCCGGTCGAATACATGGTGCCGAAAGGCAAGCACATCCCGGTGCAGGAAGGCGACTTCGTGCAGAAGGGTGACTACATCATGGACGGCAACCCGGCGCCGCATGACATCCTGCGCATCATGGGGATCGAGGCTCTGGCCGACTACCTCATCGACGAAGTGCAGGACGTCTATCGACTGCAGGGCGTGAAGATCAACGACAAGCACATCGAGGTGATCGTGCGGCAGATGCTGCAGAAGATCGAGATCCTCGACAGTGGCGACACCACGCTTCTCAAGGGCGAGAACATCGACAAGTCGGAGTTCGACGAAGAGAATGCGAAGGTCGAAGCCCGTGGCGGCCGTCCGGCGACGGGCGAGCCGGTGCTGCTCGGGATCACCAAGGCGTCCTTGCAGACGCGGTCCTTCATCTCGGCGGCCTCGTTCCAGGAAACGACCCGCGTGCTGACGGAAGCCTCGGTGCAGGGCAAGCGCGACAAGCTTGTCGGCCTGAAGGAAAACGTGATCGTCGGCCGTCTGATCCCGGCGGGCACGGGTGGTGCCACCACCCGCGTGCGCAAGATCGCTGCCGAACGCGACAGCAAGGTCATCGAGGCCCGCCGCGCCGAGGCCATCGATGCCGCCGCGCTGGCCGCGCCGATCGACACGGCCTATGGCGACGACGACTTCGGCCCGGTGGAAACCCCGGAAAGCCGCGAGTGATCGCCTGACACGATTGAAGCCCCCGCGCAGCAGCCCTGCGCGGGGGCTTTTCTTTTGCCTTGACCCTTGCGCGGGAAGCGGAAATCCTGATCCCGTCCAGACGCGTTATGGAACCGGGAGCCTTTGAAATGACGACAGAGTTTCGCAATCAGATCGTGGGTCTGATCCGCTTTTCCTTTGTCACCGTGGGCGACTTCTACCCCGGCTTCGACACGGTCGAGGACATGAAAGCCTTCCTCTTCGACGAGGCCCGGCTGGAGCGCCGGTTCCGCCTGTTCGAGGGGATCTGCCTGCCGACGCTGAAGGCGCAGACCGATCAGGATTTCACCTGCATCTTCCTTGTTTCGCAGGACTTTCCGACGAAATGGCGCAAGCGGCTGGACATGTTGCTGGAGGGTCTGCCCTTCGTGCAGATCGTCGAAAAGCCGCCGATGAACCACTATCAGGGCATCCGCGAGGCCTTCGCCGAAGTGCCGAGCGCGGGCTTCACCCATCGCACCACCTTCCGGCTCGACGATGACGATGCGGTGAACCTGAATTTCATCGCGACGCTGCGGGGCCTGGCCGAAAAGGTCCACATGATTCCCGCGAAGGACGAGCCGATCGGCATTTCCTTCAATCGCGGCCTCTATCTGACCTATTCGAAGAAGGGCACGAGCTATCAGCGCGCGGTCGAGCGCACGCCCTTGTCGATCGGCACGGCGCTGCTGGCGCCGGTCGCCTTTGCGGGCAACATCTATGCCTACAACCACCGCGCGCTGGGTCAGTATCACAACACCTGGATGGATCAGCAGGATATCGTCTATCTGCGCACCCTGCATCGCGACAACAAATCGAATCCGCATTTCTCGGGCTCGATGGAAGCGGTCGAGCCGAAACGGGCGGCAGTCCTTCTGCAACAGAAATTCGGCTTCGATTTCGACACGATCGAGACCCTGATGACCGGCACCTGAGCCTGCGTGGGGCACTGCGGTTGACAAGGGGGGCGCAACCCCCTATAGCCGCGCCATCCTGCGGACAGACCTGCCCGCCGGTATTCGATCTTCAGTGGTGATGGTCCGGGTCCCATAACCCGCTCCTCTGGATATCGCCCGTTCGGCAGCCTTCGGGTGGCCCGGACGGTTTTGGCGTTTCGCGATGGGCGCGGAATGTCGTCGAGAAGTGGCGCACCCGCAGGGGTGCGAGTATTGACAGCAGAACGGGGAACCGAATGCCGACGATCCAGCAGCTGATCCGCAAACCGCGGCAGCCCAAGGTGCAGCGCAGCAAGTCGCAGCACCTTCAGTCGTGCCCGCAAAAGCGGGGCGTGTGCACGCGCGTGTACACCACGACGCCGAAGAAACCGAACTCCGCTATGCGTAAGGTGGCCAAGGTCCGCCTGACGAATGGCTTCGAGGTCATCTCCTACATCCCGGGCGAAAAGCACAACCTGCAAGAGCACTCCGTCGTGCTCATCCGCGGCGGCCGGGTGAAAGACCTTCCGGGTGTCCGTTACCACATCCTGCGCGGTGTGCTGGATACCCAAGGCGTCAAAGACCGTCGCCAGCGTCGTTCGAAATACGGCGCCAAGCGTCCGAAATAAGGAGATCACCAGATGTCTCGTCGTCACGCAGCTGAAAAGCGCGAAGTGTTGCCCGACGCCAAATATGGCGATCGCGTGCTGACCAAATTCATGAACAACCTGATGATCGACGGCAAGAAGTCGGTCGCGGAACGGATCGTCTACAACGCGCTCGAGCGCGTCGAAGGCCGCGCCAAGCGTGCTCCTGTGGAAGTGTTCCACGAAGCGCTCGACAACGTGAAGCCCTCGGTCGAAGTCCGCTCGCGTCGCGTCGGCGGTGCCACCTATCAGGTGCCGGTCGAAGTGCGTCCGTCGCGCCGTGAGGCGCTGGCGATCCGCTGGCTGATCAACGCCGCCAAAAACCGCAACGAGAACACCATGGAAGAGCGCCTCGCGGGCGAGCTGCTCGATGCCATGAACTCGCGCGGTTCGGCGGTGAAGAAGCGCGAAGATACCCACAAGATGGCCGACGCGAACAAAGCGTTCAGCCATTACCGCTGGTAAGGGGTCATCATGGCACGCGAATATCCGCTCGAGCGGTACCGCAACTTCGGGATCATTGCCCACATCGACGCGGGCAAGACCACGACGTCGGAACGCATCCTGTACTACACCGGCAAGTCGCACAAAATCGGCGAGGTCCATGACGGGGCCGCGACGATGGACTGGATGGAGCAGGAACAAGAGCGCGGCATCACCATCACCTCGGCTGCCACGACCACGTTCTGGAACCGTCAGATCGATCCGTCGACCGGCGTGGGCGACAAGGCCTCGAAGTTCCGCTTCAACATCATCGACACCCCCGGCCACGTCGACTTCACCATCGAAGTCGAACGGTCTCTCGCGGTGCTCGACGGGGCTGTGGTTCTGCTCGACGGCAACGCCGGCGTGGAACCGCAGACCGAAACCGTGTGGCGTCAAGCTGACCGCTACAAGGTTCCGCGGATCGTGTTCGTCAACAAGATGGACAAGACCGGCGCCGACTTCTTCAACTGCGTCCGCATGATCAAGGACCGCACCGGCGCGAATGCGATGCCGGTTGCCCTGCCGATCGGCTCGGAAGACAAGCTTGAAGGCATCATCGATCTCGTGACCATGGAAGAATGGGTCTACGAGGGCGAAGATCTTGGCGCGTCGTGGAAGCGTCAGCCGATCCGTGCGGAACTGAAGGACGAAGCCGACGAATGGCGTCTGAACCTTCTGGAAACCGCCGTCGGTCAGGACGATGATGCGATGGAAGCCTACCTCGAGGGCAACGAGCCCGACGAGGAAACGCTGCGCAAGCTGATCCGCAAGGGCACGCTCGCCATCGACTTCATCCCGGTGCTCGCTGGGTCCGCGTTCAAGAACAAGGGCGTGCAGCCGCTGCTGAACGCCGTGATCGACTATCTGCCGAGCCCGCTCGACGTACCGCCCTACATGGGCTTCGCGCCGGGTGACGAGACGGAAACCCGCAACATCGCCCGTTCGGCCGATGACGCGCAACCCTTCTCGGGGCTGGCGTTCAAGATCATGAACGACCCCTTCGTGGGCTCGCTGACCTTCACCCGGATCTATTCGGGCAAGCTGGCCAAGGGCGACGCGATGCTGAACGCGACCAAGCAGCGCCGCGAGCGCGTTGGCCGCATGATGATGATGCACGCCATCGAACGCGAGGAAATCACCGAAGCGTTTGCGGGCGACATCATCGCGCTTGGCGGTCTGAAAGAGACCACCACCGGGGATACGCTCTGTGATCCGGCGGCGCCGGTCGTTCTCGAAACCATGACCTTCCCGGTCCCGGTGATCGAGATCGCGGTGGAACCGAAGACCAAGGCCGACCAGGAAAAGATGGGCATCGCTCTCGCCCGTCTGGCTGCCGAAGACCCGTCCTTCCGCGTCGAAACCGATCTCGAATCGGGTCAGACGATCATGAAGGGCATGGGCGAACTTCACCTCGACATCCTCGTCGACCGTATGCGTCGCGAGTTCAAGGTCGAGGCGAACATCGGTGCGCCGCAGGTGGCCTATCGCGAAACGATCTCGCGCGAGCATGAAATCGACTACACGCACAAGAAACAGACCGGTGGTACCGGCCAGTTTGCGCGCGTGAAGCTCGTCATCTCGCCGACCGAACCGGGCGAAGGCTATTCGTTCGAGTCGAAGATCGTGGGTGGTGCGGTGCCGAAGGAATACATCCCCGGCGTCGAAAAGGGCATCAAGTCGGTGATGGACTCCGGTCCGCTCGCGGGCTTCCCGGTGATCGACTTCAAGGTGGCGCTGATCGACGGTGCCTTCCACGACGTCGACTCGTCGGTTCTGGCCTTCGAAATCGCCTCGCGTGCCGCCATGCGTGAAGGCCTGAAAAAGGCCGGCGCGAAGCTGCTCGAGCCGATCATGAAAGTCGAAGTCGTGACGCCGGAAGAATACACCGGCAGCGTCATCGGCGACCTGACCTCGCGTCGGGGCATGATCAACGGCCAGGACAGCCGCGGCAACGCGAACGTCATCAACGCGATGGTCCCGCTGGCGAACATGTTCGGCTACATCAACACGCTGCGCTCGATGTCCTCGGGCCGTGCCGTGTTCTCGATGGAGTTCGACCATTACGACACCGTGCCGGACAACATCTCGGCCGAGATCCAGAAAAAACACGCCTGATGCGACGGGGCCCGGCAGATCCGGGCCCCCTCCCGCACAGGACAAACGACTTAGGAGGCCATTATGGCAAAGGCAAAGTTTGAACGGACGAAACCGCACGTCAACATCGGCACGATCGGCCACGTTGACCACGGCAAGACGACGCTGACGGCGGCGATCACCAAATACTACGGTGAATTCCGCGCCTACGACCAGATCGACGGTGCGCCGGAAGAGCGCGCGCGCGGGATCACGATCTCGACGGCGCACGTGGAATACGAAACCGCGAACCGTCACTATGCGCACGTCGACTGCCCCGGCCACGCTGACTATGTGAAGAACATGATCACCGGCGCGGCGCAGATGGACGGCGCGATTCTGGTTTGCGCCGCCTCGGACGGCCCGATGCCGCAAACCCGCGAGCACATCCTGCTCGGCCGCCAGGTGGGTATCCCCTACATGGTGTGCTACATGAACAAGATCGACCTCGTCGATGACGAAGAGCTTGTCGAGCTGGTCGAGATGGAAATCCGCGAACTGTTCTCGTCCTACGAATACCCGGGCGACGACATTCCGATCGTCAAGGGCTCGGCCCACCAGGCGATGATCGGCGAGCGCAAGGACATCGGCGAAGATTCGATCCACGCCCTGATGAAGGCCGTCGACGAATACATCCCGACCCCGGCGCGCGCGGTTGACCAGCCGTTCCTGATGCCGATCGAAGACGTGTTCTCGATCTCGGGCCGCGGCACCGTGGTGACCGGCCGTGTGGAACGTGGCGTGATCAACGTCGGCGACGAAGTGGAAATCGTGGGCATCCGCGCGACCGCCAAGTCGACCTGCACCGGCGTCGAGATGTTCCGCAAGCTGCTCGACCGCGGCGAAGCGGGCGACAACGTCGGCGTTCTGCTGCGCGGCATCGACCGTGACGGCGTCGAGCGTGGTCAGGTGCTGTGCAAGCCGAAATCGGTGAACCCGCACACCCACTTCGAAGCCGAAGCCTACATCCTGACGAAGGAAGAAGGCGGCCGCCACACGCCGTTCTTTGCGAACTACCGTCCGCAATTCTACTTCCGCACGACGGACGTGACCGGGACCGTGAAGCTGCCGGAAGGCACGGAAATGGTGATGCCGGGCGACAACCTGAAGTTCGAAGTCGAACTGATCGCCCCGATCGCGATGGAAGAGAAACTGCGCTTCGCCATCCGCGAAGGCGGCCGCACCGTCGGCGCCGGCGTCGTCTCGAAGATCATCAAGTAAGACCTGCCGGTCTTTTTGAACGAAATCGGAAGGAGCGCCCTCGGGCGCTCCTTTTGCTCTTGACAGACTCGGGGGGCTCCCGTAGGGCACCGGCCTGATCTGCCAAGATTACGGTTCGATGCAGGCGTCGCATTCGGCGGGGTCTGCCTCTCAACTTGAAAGCCCTGCGAAAAGGGAAGACTGCATGTCTGGTCAAAACATTCGCATCCGGCTCAAGGCGTTCGATTACCGCGTGCTGGATGCCAGCACCCAGGAAATCGTGAACACCGCGAAGCGTACGGGTGCACAGGTCCGCGGGCCGATCCCGCTGCCCAACAAAATCGAGAAATTCACGGTTCTCCGTGGTCCGCACATCGACAAGAAGTCGCGCGACCAGTGGGAAATCCGCACGCACAAGCGTCTTCTCGACATCGTCGATCCGACCCCGCAAACCGTGGACGCGCTGATGAAGCTCGACCTCGCGGCTGGCGTGGACGTCGAGATCAAAGTCTGAGGAGCGGGCACATGCGTTCTGGTGTTATCGCCAAGAAGCTGGGCATGACCCGGCTGTTCCTCGAAGACGGCAAGCAGGTTCCGGTGACCGTGCTGCTGCTGGACAACCTGCAGGTTGTCGCGCAGCGCACCGTGGAAACCGACGGCTACACCGCGGTGCAACTCGGTGCGGGCGAGGCGAAAGCCAAGCGCACCACCGCTGCGATGCGTGGCCATTTCGCGAAAGCGAATGTGGCGCCGAAGCGCAAGCTGTGCGAATTCCGCGTTTCGCCGGAAAACCTGATCGACGTTGGCGCCGAGATCTCGGCCGAGCATTACCTTGCCGGTCAGCATGTCGACATCGCCGGCACCTCGATCGGTAAAGGCTTTGCCGGTGCCATGAAGCGTCACAACTTCGGTGGTCTGCGCGCCTCGCACGGTGTGTCGGTCTCGCACCGGTCGCACGGTTCGACCGGCCAGTGCCAGGATCCGGGCAAGGTGTTCAAGGGCAAGAAGATGGCTGGCCATCTTGGTGCTGCCCGCGTCACCACCCAGAACCTGCAAGTCGTCCGCACCGACGCCGCCCGTGGCCTGATCATGGTCAAAGGGTCGGTTCCGGGCGCCAAGGGCGGCTGGGTCACGATCAAGGACGCGGTGAAGAAAGCCGCTCCGGCCGATCTGCCGCTGCCCGCCGCGCTGAAGGGCGCTGCTGCTCCGGCCGAACAAGTCTCGGTCGAAGGGGGTGAAGCATGAAACTCGATGTGATCAAGCTTGACGGCGGCACCGCCGGTTCGATCGAGCTGGACGACGCGCTGTTCGGCCTCGAGCCGCGTGCCGACATCCTGCACCGCCTCGTGCGCTGGCAGCGGGCCAAGGCCCAGGCTGGCACCCACTCGGTGCTCGGCAAGTCGGACGTCAGCTACTCGACCAAGAAGATCTATCGCCAAAAAGGCACCGGCGGCGCTCGCCACGGGTCCAAGAAGGCTCCGATCTTCCGTCACGGTGGCGTCTACAAGGGCCCGACCCCGCGGTCGCACGCCCACGACCTGACCAAGAAGTTCCGTGCCCTCGGCCTGCGCCATGCGCTCTCGGCCAAGGCGAAATCGGGCAGCCTCGTGGTGATCGAAGCGGCTGACATGGCCGAAGCGAAAACCGCCCTTCTGGCGAAAGCCGCGAAGGAACTGGGCTGGAAAAAGGTCCTGGTCATCGACGGCGCCTCGGTCAACGAGAACTTCGCTCTGGCGGCGCGCAACCTCGACGGCATCGACGTGCTGCCGACCATGGGCGCCAACGTCTATGACATCCTCAAGCGTGACACGCTCGTGATCACGAAAGCGGGTGTCGAAGCTCTGGAGGCTCGCCTGAAATGAGCGCGAAACCCGAACATTACGACGTGATCGTGAAGCCCGTCATCACCGAGAAAGCCACCATGGCTTCCGAGGCTGGTGCGGTCGTCTTCCAGGTGACCAAGACGGCGACCAAACCCGCCATCAAGGAAGCCGTGGAAGCGCTCTTCGGCGTCAAGGTGAAGGCGGTCAACACCACCATCACCAAAGGCAAGACCAAGCGTTTCAAGGGCCGCCCCGGCGTGCGCTCGGACGTGAAGAAAGCCTATGTGACGCTCGAAGCCGGAAACACCATCGACGTCTCGACCGGCCTCTGATAGAAGCCGCACGAATCTCTCGGGCCGGGGCTTCCCGGCCCGCAGAGTTTTGCTTTTCAGGCGACTGAAAACGTGAGCGGGGAGCTACGGCGCCCCATACGAAACGGACCTGACAGGTCCAAAGCAACGGAAGACAGAGAGCATGGCACTCAAGTCGTATAAGCCGACGACGCCTGGCCAGCGTGGACTGGTTCTGATCGACCGTTCGGAGCTTTGGAAAGGTCGCCCCGTCAAAGCCCTCACCGAGGGTCTGACGAAAACGGGCGGCCGGAACAACACCGGACGCGTCACGATGTGGCACAAGGGTGGTGGCGCGAAGCGTCTCTACCGCATCGTCGACTTCAAACGTCGCAAATTCGACGTCGCCGCCACGGTCGAACGGATCGAATATGACCCGAACCGGACCGCCTTCATCGCGCTGGTGAAATACACCGACGGCGAACTGGCCTATATCCTCGCGCCGCAGCGCCTTGCCGTGGGTGACACCGTCATCGCCGGCCTGAAGCAGGACATCAAGCCGGGCAACGCGATGCCCTTCTCGGGCATGCCGATCGGCACGATCGTTCACAACGTCGAACTGAAACCGGGCAAGGGCGGCCAGCTGGCGCGCGCTGCCGGGACCTACGCCCAATTCGTCGGCCGTGACGGGGGCTACGCCCAGATCCGTCTGTCGTCGGGCGAACTGCGCCTCGTGCGTCAGGAATGCATGGCGACCATCGGTGCCGTGTCGAACGCCGACCATTCGAACCAGAACCTCGGGAAAGCCGGGCGTCGTCGCCACATGGGCATCCGCCCGACCGTTCGCGGTGTTGCGATGAACCCGATCGACCACCCGCATGGTGGTGGTGAAGGCCGGACCTCGGGTGGCCGTACCCCGGTGACCCCGTGGGGCAAGGACACCAAGGGCAAGAAGACCCGTTCGAACAAGAAGACGGACAAGTACATTCTCCGTTCGCGTCACGCCAAGAAGGGTCGCTAACACATGGCACGTTCTCTCTGGAAAGGCCCCTTCGTCGATGCCTATCTGCTGAAGAAAGCGGAAAAGGCTCGGGCTTCGGGCAAATCGGACGTCATCAAGATCTGGTCGCGTCGTTCCACCATCCTGCCGCAGTTCGTCGGCCTCACCTTTGGCGTCTACAACGGCCAGAAGCATATCCCGGTGAACGTCACCGAGGAGATGATCGGCCAGAAGTTCGGTGAATATTCGCCGACCCGGACCTACTACGGTCACGCCGCCGACAAGAAAGCGAAGAGGAAGTAATCGCCATGGGTAAGGAACAAAATCCGCGCCGCGTGGCGGACAACGAAGCCTTCGCGAAAGCGAAGATGCTGCGCACCTCGCCGCAGAAACTGAACCTCGTCGCCGCGCTGATCCGTGGCAAGAAGGTCGAAAAGGCTCTGGCCGATCTGACCTTCTCGAAGAAGCGGATCGCCGAAGACGTGCGCAAGTGCCTGCAATCGGCGATCGCGAACGCCGAAAACAACCACGGCCTTGACGTCGACAGCCTCGTGGTTGCCGAAGCCTGGGTCGGCAAGAACCTCGTGATGAAGCGTGGCCGTCCGCGGGCGCGTGGCCGGTTCGGCAAGATCATGAAGCCGTTTTCGGAAATCACCATCAAGGTGCGTCAGGTCGAGGAGCGCGCGTAATGGGTCAGAAGGTCAACCCCATCGGGATGCGTCTCCAGGTCAACCGTACCTGGGACAGCCGCTGGTTCGCCGAATCGAAAGACTACGGCAACCTGCTTCTGGAAGACCTGCGCATGCGCGAGTTCATCCATGAAGAGGCGAAGCAAGCCGGCATCGCCCGCGTGATCATCGAGCGTCCGCACAAGAAGTGCCGTGTCACGATCCACGCTGCGCGTCCGGGTGTCATCATCGGCAAAAAAGGCGCCGATATCGAGACCCTGCGCAAGAAGCTGGCGAATTTCACCGCTTCGGAACTGCACCTGAACATCGTCGAAGTCCGCAAGCCGGAACTCGATTCGCAGCTGGTGGCCGAGTCGATCTGCCAACAGCTCGAGCGTCGGGTCTCGTTCCGCCGCGCGATGAAACGTGCCGTGCAGAACGCGATGCGCATGGGCGCCCTCGGGATCCGGGTCAACGTTTCGGGCCGCCTTGGTGGCGCCGAGATCGCCCGTACCGAATGGTACCGTGAAGGTCGCGTGCCGCTGCACACCCTGCGTGCCGACATCGACTACGCGCTGGACGAAGCCATGACCCCCTATGGGATCATCGGCGTCAAGGTCTGGATCTTCAAAGGCGAGATCATGGAACATGATCCGCAGGCCCGTGACCGCAAGGCCGCCGAAGCCCAAGACGGCCCGGCTCCGCGCGGTCCGCGTCGCGACCGCGACGCTCGCTGAGGAGTGACTTGAAATGCTGCAACCGAAACGGACGAAATTCCGCAAACAGCACAAGGGCCGCATCCACGGCGAAGCCAAAGGCGGCTTCAACCTGAACTTCGGCTCGTTCGCCCTCAAGGCGACCGAACCGGAGCGTGTGACCGCGCGTCAGATCGAAGCGGCTCGCCGCGCGATCACCCGCCACATGAAGCGTCAGGGCCGCGTCTGGATCCGCGTGTTCCCGGATGTGCCGGTGACCTCGAAACCCACCGAGGTTCGGATGGGTAAAGGGAAAGGCTCTGTCGATTTCTGGGCGTGCAAGGTCAAACCGGGCCGCATCATGTTCGAAATCGACGGCGTTCCGGACGCCATCGCCCGCGAAGCCCTGCGCCTTGGCGCGAACAAGCTTCCGGTGATGACCCGCATCGTCGCCCGCGAAGACTGGTAAGTCTTCCAAGGTTCGAGATCGAAACCCCCGTCGGAAACGGCGGGGGTTTTGCTTTGGGCAAGGCCATCTCCTTTGTGACAGAAAGATGACGTTCGGTCCTTGCGGCGGGGCAGGGCTTGCCCGATGCTGGGCGGAAAGCTGGAGTACGGACGTGTCGGCACGGCGCATCGAAAAGACCTTCGTGGCCGGTCAACCCGGATGGGTGAAGCGCGTCGAACAGGTCGGGCTGCGGCTGCGGCTGCAAAAGGGCGACCCGCGACGGCTGTTCGAAGCCGAGCGGAGCGCCTATCTGAGCCTGCAGGACGCGCATCTGCCCTTTCCGAAAGTGCTGGCCGAGGGGCCGGATCATTTCGTTCTCGCCGATGCCGGCCCGACCGTGCGCAGTCTGCTGCGGCGCTCCGGCTCCGAGGCACCCGACGTGCGGGCGGCACTGGTCGCGGCGGCGCGGGCGCTGGCCGGTCTGCATGCGGCGGGCTACAGCCACGGGCGGCCAAACCTCTGCGACATCTGCTGGCAGGATGGACAGATCACCTTCATCGATCTGGAAAAATACCGTGCGCGGCACAACACGCCGGGTGGTCACGTCTGGGATGTGCTGATCTTCTTCTTTGATCTTTGTGCCGAGACGGGCCGCATCGACGCCTCGGTTCTGGCCGCCCGCGCGGCCTATCGTGCCGCCGACACGAAGGGCATCTGGGAGGCGGCCGTGCGGCGGATGCGCCAGATGCGCCCGTTCTGGGCGGTGCTCGTGGCGCTGACCCGGCCGCTTCGGCACAAGCGCGACTTCCGCGCGATCGGCCCTTTCGTGGCGCTGTTTCGCGATCCGCAGTAGGGCGGACCCGCTTTCATTCGGGGCTTGCTCCGGCGGGCGCTTTCCTGTAGGCAGCGGCATCCGCGCGCCGGTCCCTTCGGGAATCGGCCGTGGCTTACATAACCCACCGGACCACGGGTCACCCCAAGTGTGCATCACGCACCCAAGCGGGGCCTTCCGGTGCCAGACAAGGAACCCTGGGATGAAAGCCCAAGATCTCAAGGCGAAGACGCCTGACGAGCTCCGCGACGCGCTTGTCGCGCTCAAGAAGGAAGCCTTCAACCTCCGCTTCCAAGCCGCCACCAACCAGCTGGAAAACACCGCCCGCATGCGCGCCGTCCGTCGTGACGTTGCCCGCGTGAAGACGGTGCTGAACCAAAAAGCTGCTGAAGCCGCGAAGTAAGGAGACTTCCGATGCCCAAACGTATCCTTCAAGGGGTCGTGACCTCGGACAAGAACGATCAGACGATCACTGTCCTCGTGGAACGCCGCTTCAAGCATCCGCTGCTGCAAAAAACGGTGCGGAAATCGAAGAAATACCGCGCGCATGACGCGCTGAACCAATTCAAGACCGGTGACACCGTCCGCATCGAGGAATGTGCGCCGATCTCGAAGACGAAACGCTGGACGGTCGTCGTCGAGGCCTGAGGAAACTCAGGCCCGGCGATGAACTTTTCAGTTCATCGAAACCCTGGGACGACTACCTGCATAGCCGTTCCCAAAGGTCGGGAGTAACAACATGATCCAGATGCAGACCAATCTGGATGTCGCTGACAACTCCGGCGCTCGCCGAGTTCAGTGCATCAAGGTTCTGGGCGGTTCGCACCGCCGCTACGCATCCGTGGGCGACATCATCGTGGTGTCGGTCAAGGAGGCGATTCCGAAAGGCCGCGTGAAGAAGGGGGATGTCCGCAAGGCCGTCGTCGTTCGCACCGCCAAGGAAGTCCGTCGCGAAGATGGCACCGCCATCCGCTTCGACCGCAACGCCGCCGTCATCCTGAACAACCAGGGCGAACCGGTCGGCACCCGTATCTTCGGGCCGGTCGTTCGCGAACTGCGCGCGAAGAACTTCATGAAGATCATCTCGCTTGCGCCGGAGGTGCTGTGATGGCTGCGAAACTCCGCAAGGGCGACAAGGTCGTCGTGCTGACCGGCAAGGACAAGGGCAAGCAAGGTGAAATCACCGCTGTCATGCCCAAGGACAACAAGGCCGTCGTCGAAGGCGTCAATATGGCGATCCGCCATCAGCGTCAGACCGCGAATGCGCAGGGCGGCCGCACGCCGAAGGCGATGCCGATCGACCTGTCGAACCTCTCGCTGATCGACGCGAACGGCAAGGCGACCCGCGTCGGCTTCCGGATCGAAGCCGATGGCACCAAGGTCCGTTTTGCCAAGACCACCGGGGAGGCGATCTGATGCTCGACCAAGCCACCTATACCCCGCGTCTGAAGGCGCTTTATGCCGCCTCGATCCGCGCTGCGATGAAAGAGCAGTTCGGCTACAAGAACGACATGCAGATCCCCAAGATCGAAAAAGTCGTTCTGAACATGGGCGTCGGCGAAGCCGTCAAGGACACCAAGAAAGTCAAGCAAGCCGCTGAAGAGCTGACGCTCATCGCCGGTCAGAAGGCTGTCATCACCAAGGCCAAGAACTCGATCGCCGGGTTCCGCGTCCGTGAAGAGATGCCGCTGGGCTGCAAGGTGACCCTGCGCGGTGACCGGATGTATGAATTCCTCGACCGTCTGATCAACATCGCCCTGCCGCGCGTGCGCGACTTCCGCGGTGTGAAGCCCAGCTTCGACGGCCGTGGCAACTTCGCGATGGGTCTCAAGGAACATATCGTGTTCCCGGAGATCGACTTCGACAAGGTCGACGAAGTGCTCGGGATGGACATCATCATCTGCACCTCGACCCAGGTCGATGCCGAAGCGAAGGCGCTGTTGAAAGCCTTCAACATGCCTTTCAACGCCTGATCGCGGAGAGAATTTATGGCCAAGAAATCCATGGTTGAACGCGAAGTGAAGCGCGCCAAGCTGGTGAAGCAATTCGCCAACAAGCGCGCCTCGCTCAAGGCGATCATCGAAGATCAGTCCCGCCCGATGGAAGAGCGCTTCAAGGCGACTCTGAAACTGGCGGAACTCCCCCGCAACTCGTCGGCCGTGCGTCTGCACAACCGTTGCCAACTGACCGGCCGTCCCCACGCTTACTACCGTAAGCTCAAACTCTCGCGGATCATGCTGCGTGACCTGGCCTCGTTCGGCCAGATCCCCGGCATGGTGAAGTCGAGCTGGTAAGGGAGACCGGGAATGTCCATGAACGATCCCCTCGGCGATATGCTGACCCGCATCCGCAACGCGCAACTGCGCGGCAAGTCCACCGTGAAAACCCCGGCGTCGAAACTGCGCGCCTGGGTGCTCGATGTGCTCGCAGCGGAAGGCTACATCCGTGGCTATGAGAAAACGACCTCGACCGAAGGCCATCCGGAGCTCGAGATCAGCCTGAAGTACTTCGAAGGCACCCCGGTGATCCGCGAAATCCATCGCGTGTCGAAGCCGGGCCGCCGGGTCTATGCTTCGGTCAAGGAAATCCCGTCGGTCCGCAACGGCCTCGGCGTTTCCATCGTCTCCACGCCGAAAGGCGTCATGACGGACGCGGCTGCGCGCACTGCCAATGTTGGCGGTGAAGTGCTCTGCACCGTGTTCTAAGGAGGGAAGCATGTCTCGTATCGGCAAGAAACCGGTCGAAATGCCCAAGGGCGTCAGCGCGACGCTTTCGGGTCAGACCATCGAAGTGAAGGGGCCGAAAGGCACCCGCAGCTTCACCGCCACCGACGACGTGACGGTTGCTCTCGACGGCTCGACCGTCACCGTGACCCCGCGCGGCACCTCGAAACGTGCCCGCCAGCAATGGGGCATGGTGCGTTCGATGATCGAGAACCTCGCCATCGGCGTCTCCACCGGCTTCAAGAAAGAGCTCGAAATCCAGGGCGTGGGTTACCGCGCTGCGATGGCGGGAAATGTTCTGAAGCTCTCGCTCGGCTATTCGCATGAAGTCAACTTCGAGGTGCCCGCTGGCGTGACCATCGCCACCCCGAAGCAGACCGAAATCACCATCGAAGGCATCGACCAGCAACTGGTCGGCCAGGTGGCCGCGAACATCCGCGAATGGCGTCGTCCCGAGCCCTACAAGGGCAAAGGGATCCGCTACAAGGGCGAGTTCATCTTCCGCAAGGAAGGCAAGAAGAAGTAAGGGGCGCGAAAATGGCGAACAAGAAGAGAGAGCTGTTCCTCAAACGCCGCCTGCGCGTCCGGAACAAACTGAAGGCGATGGCCAATGGCCGCGCCCGTCTGTCGGTGCATCGCTCGTCGAAGAACATCAGCGTCCAGCTGATCGACGACGTCAAAGGCGTGACGATTGCTGCGGCGTCGACTCTGGAAAAAGAGTTCGGCTTGGTTGGCAAGAACAACGTCGAAGCGGCCACCAAGATCGGTGCCGCGATCGCCGAGCGTGCGAAGAAAGCCGGTGTCGAAGAGTGCTACTTCGACCGTGGCGGCTTCCTGTTCCACGGGAAGATCAAGGCTCTGGCCGACGCAGCCCGCGAAGGCGGTCTGAAGTTCTGAGCCCGGTGGGGGGCGCTTGCGCCCTCCCGATGATCCGGGGGCGGTCCCTTTGGGGCTGCCCACCTGGATTGGTACAACGGCGTGGACCCACGCCATTCACGAAAGGAATGCCTGATGGCAGAACGTGAAAACCGCCGGGAGCGTCGCGCCGAGCGCGAAGAGACCCCGGAATTCGCCGATCGTCTGGTTGCGATCAACCGCGTGTCGAAAACCGTGAAGGGTGGTAAGCGCTTCGGCTTCGCTGCGCTCGTCGTGGTGGGTGACCAGCGTGGTCGCGTCGGCTTCGGCAAGGGCAAGGCCAAGGAAGTGCCGGAAGCGATCCGCAAGGCGACCGAACAGGCGAAGCGCTCGCTCGTTCGCGTGCCGCTGCGTGATGGCCGCACCCTGCACCATGACATCGAAGGCCGTCACGGCGCTGGCAAAGTGGTGATGCGGACGGCTCCGGCCGGGACCGGGATCATCGCCGGTGGTCCGATGCGCGCCGTGTTCGAGATGCTGGGCGTTCAGGACGTGGTCGCGAAGTCGATCGGGTCGCAGAACCCCTACAACATGATCCGCGCCACCATCGACGGTCTGAAACTGGAAGCCTCGCCCCGCAACGTCGCGGCGCGCCGTGGCAAGAAAGTGGCCGACATCCTGCCGAAGACCGCCGCTGAAGCGGCCGAAGCCTGAGGAGTGTGAGAGATGGCGAAGAAAACCATCGTCGTGCAACAGGTGGCCTCGGCCGCCCGTCGTCCGGCCATCCAGACCGCGACCCTCAAAGGTCTCGGCCTGAACAAGATCCGCCGCACCCGTGAGCTGGAAGACACTCCGGCCGTCCGTGGCATGGTCAACAAGATCTCGCACCTCGTGAAGATCATCGAAGAGCGCGGCTGAGCGTCCTTCGCGAAGATTGAGGAACGCCCCGGGTATCCCCCGGGGCGTTTTTCGTTTAGGACGGTGGGGCAACCAAGGAGGCGATGATGGACCTGAAGCAGCAGAAAGCCGAGACCGAACAGGTGTTTCGGGAAATCCAGTCGATGGAATCGCTGCCCGAGAAGGCCTGCATCAACTTCCAGTTCGTCACCGACGAGCCGAAGGCCGACTGGGACGGCTTTACCGAGGCCGCCGAGGCCGCGGGCTATTCGGTCGAATGGTATGAAGCTGATGACGAGGACGACGAGGATTGCCTCGAGATCACCACGGGTCCGGTGGTGCTGACCTTCGAGACCCTCTGGGCCGAGGAAGAGAAGCTGACGCTGATGGCCGCGATCTACGGTTTCATCGCCGACGGCTGGGGGTTCTTCGAGGAGGAGTGATATCGACCGGCAGGTTGCAGAGCATGACGAAAAGGTCATTTAATTCGTGTTCTGGCGCTGAGGCTGTCTATATTTTGCGTTGGGGTCGGAGGCTGGCGCCATATGAGGTGGGACGCTTTCGCGAAAGGAAGAGGGCACCCACCTGAGGCAGGTAGTTTTCTACCCGCAGCTTGTGAAGGGGTTGCGACTCGCGGTAATGTATCGCTGCGGAGCGGAGGCACACACTATAGCGAGGAGTGTGTCCCGTGGTCCCCGACAAGAAGCCGTCCCTCAAAGTCCTGACGTTCGACCTGATCTCTCAGGCAGAGCTATCGTTCGGTTTCTTCCGCGGAAGAGGACTCGGCGCCGTGCTTTTGGCTCTGGTCGCTCTGGTCTTTCTCACACTGCCGGAAAGCTCGATTGTAACTCTTGTGGGGGCGGCGAGGGAGTATGTGCAGGCGAGCAGGTGATCTGGGGCGATCATCGGCCAAGGCGTGACAGCTAGTGCTTGCGGGATTTCCTCGCTCCCGCTATACGCCCACGGTGGCTCTGCCACAGAATCAACAACAAACGCCGCGTGTGCTCCGGTTTCGCTTCCGGGGGCATCTTCCGGCAAAGGAGAAGCGACATGAAACTCAATGAACTCCGCGACAACGCGGGTGCGGCCAAGAAATCCAAACGCGTTGCGCGTGGTCCGGGTTCGGGCAAGGGCAAGACCGCTGGCCGTGGTATCAAAGGTCAGAAATCGCGTTCGGGCGTCGCTCTGGGCGGCTACGAAGGCGGTCAGATGCCGCTCTATCGGCGTCTGCCGAAGCGTGGCTTCAACAAGCCGAACCGCAAGGCTTTCGCCGTCGTCAACCTCGGCCTGATCGAGAAATTCATCGGCCTCGGCAAGCTCGACGCCTCGGCGCCGATCACCGACGATATCCTCGTTGCCGCTGGTCTGACCTCGCGCAAGCGTGACGGCATCCGCGTTCTCGCCAAGGGCGAAATCACCACCAAGGTCACGCTGGTTGTGACCGGCGCCTCCGCCGCGGCCGTTGAAGCCGTCGCGAAAGCCGGTGGCACGCTGACCGTTGCTGCGGCCGCTGCCGAATAATCGGTTGTGAACGGGCCTTGGCCCGCTTACATAGGCAACAGTTTTCCAGGCGCCGCCGACCGGGGAACGGTCTGGCGGCGCTTCTCGCATGAAAGAGACGGGCATGGCATCTGCTGCAGAGCAAATGGCGGCGAACCTGAGCTGGTCGGCCTTGGGCAAGGCCTCCGACCTCAGGGCGCGCATCTTCTTCACCATCGGGCTGCTGATCATCTACCGGCTCGGAACCTATATCCCGGTGCCCGGCATCGATGCTGACGCGCTGCGGAGCTTCATGGAACGCGCCTCGCAGGGGATCGGCGGCATGCTGTCGATGTTCACCGGCGGCGCGCTGGGGCGGATGGGCGTCTTTGCGCTTGGCATCATGCCCTATATTTCGGCCTCGATCATCGTTCAGCTTCTGACTGCGCTCGTGCCCGCGCTCGAGCAGATGAAGAAGGAAGGCGAGCAGGGCCGCAAGAAGATCAACCAGATCACCCGCTATTCGACCGTCGGTCTGGCGACGTTCCAGGCCTGGGGTCTGGCCACCAGCCTTTACAACGGCGGCATGGCGAACGAGTCGGTGCCGCATCTGTTCTTCATCTCTTCGGTGGTGGTGACGCTGGTCGGCGGTACGATGTTCCTGATGTGGCTCGGCGAGCAGATCACCGCGCGCGGTATCGGCAACGGTGTCTCGCTGATCATCTTCGTCGGCATCGTCGCGAACATCCCGCACGCCGCGGCGACCTTCTTCGCGCAGGGCCGGGCGGCCGGGAACACCTCGATCCCGATCACGATCGGCGTGTTGGTGATGGTGATCGCCGTCATCGCCTTCGTCGTCTTCATGGAACGGGCGCTGCGCAAGATCCACATCCAGTATCCCCGCCGTCAGGTGGGCATGAAGATCTATGACGGCAGCTCCTCGCACCTGCCGATCAAGGTCAACCCGGCGGGCGTCATCCCGGCGATCTTCGCCTCGTCGCTGCTGCTTCTGCCCACCACGATCTCGACCTTCTCGGGCGACAACACCGGCCCGATCATGTCGACGATCCTCGCCTATTTCGGCCCCGGTCAGCCGCTCTATCTGGCGTTCTATGCGGGCATGATCGTGTTCTTCGCCTATTTCTACACGGCGAACGTCACCTTCAAATCCGACGAAGTGGCCGAGAACCTGAAGAATCAGGGCGGCTTCATTCCCGGCATCCGTCCGGGCAAGAAGACCGAAGACTACCTCGACTATGTCGTGGCCCGCATTCTGGTGATCGGCTCCGCCTATCTGGCGCTGGTTTGCCTGCTGCCCACGATCCTGCAAACGGAACTGCATGTTCCGTTCTACTTCGGCGGCACCTCTGTGCTGATCGTGGTCTCGGTGACGATGGACACGATCAACCAGATTCAGTCGCATCTTCTGGCGCATCAATATGAGGGGCTCATCGAGCGGTCTCAGCTGCGCGGCAAACGCAAATCGGCCACGAAGAAGGCGCCCACCCGGCGCTGAGGGAGGAAAGCATGGCCAATATCATCCTGCTGGGGCCGCCCGGCGCAGGCAAGGGCACCCAGGCCCGCAAGCTCGTTGACGAACGGGGCATGGTGCAGCTGTCGACCGGCGACATGCTGCGCGAGGCCAAGACCTCGGGCACCGAAATGGGCAAGAAGGTCGCCGAAGTGATGGACCGCGGCGAACTCGTCACCGACGAGATCGTCATCGGCCTGATCGAGGAAAAGCTCTCGTCCGGTCAGGGCAACGGCTTCATCTTCGACGGCTTCCCGCGCACGCTGCCGCAGGCGGATGCGCTCGGGCGGCTCTTGGCGAAGATCGGCCAGAAGCTCGACGCCGTGATCGAGATGCGCGTGGATGACGAGGTGCTGGTGCACCGGATCTCGGGGCGCTTCACCTGCGGCAAGTGCGGCGAAGTCTATCACGACGCCACGAAGCCCACGAAAGTGGCGGGCACCTGCGATGTCTGCGGCTCGACCGACCTGCGTCGGCGCGCCGATGACAACGAGGAAAGCCTGCGCACCCGGCTGATGGAGTATTACAAGAAGACCTCGCCGCTGATCGGCTACTACTATCACGCGGGCGATCTGTTCGGTGTCGATGGTCTGGCCGAAATCGACGACGTGGCGGCCTCGGTCGCGGCCATCCTCGATCAGCAAGTCTGAGGCGTGTTACCGCTTGACCTGCGCCAAAATAGCCTCTAGGTCGCGGTGTCTCGCATGAGAATCGCCCGAATCTCCGGAATGCCGGAGGTTCGGGCGTTAAGCCGTCCGGAGAGGTGATTTTCCGGACAAGTTGTGAAAAAAGGTTCTGGCACCACGGAACCGCAACGAAAGGAAGCACGCTTTGGCACGTATTGCTGGCGTCAACATTCCGACCGGGAAACGCGTCCCGATCGCTCTTCAATACATCCACGGCATCGGCCCGATGTTTGCCAAGCAAATCGTCGAAGCCGTCGGCATCGCCGAAGCGCGTCGGGTGAACGAACTGACCGACGCCGAAGTGCTCGCCATCCGCGAATACATCGACGCGCATTTCACCGTCGAAGGTGACCTGCGCCGCGAAGTCTCGATGAACATCAAGCGTCTGATGGACCTTGGTTGCTACCGTGGCCTGCGTCACCGCAAGAACCTGCCGGTTCGCGGTCAGCGCACCCACACCAACGCCCGTACCCGCAAGGGCCCGGCGAAACCGATCGCCGGCAAGAAGAAGTAAGGGGAGGGTAGCACATGGCTCGTGACAAGACTCGCGTCAAACGCAAGGAACGCAAGAACATCGCCGCTGGTGTGGTGCATGTGAACTCGTCGTTCAACAACACCAAGATCCTGATCTCGGACGTGCAAGGCAACGCCATCTCGTGGTCGTCGTCGGGCACCATGGGCTTCAAGGGCTCGCGCAAATCGACCCCCTATGCCGCGCAGATGGCCGCCGAAGACGCTGCCCGCAAGGCGCAGGAACACGGCCTGAAAACCGTGGACGTCGAAGTGCAGGGCCCGGGTTCGGGCCGTGAGTCGGCGCTGCGCGCGCTGGCTGCGGTTGGCCTCAACATCACCTCGATCCGGGATGTGACGCCGATCGCCCACAACGGCTGCCGTCCGCCCAAGCGCCGCCGCGTCTAATCAACTGTGTTAAGCCGGGCCGTGCGGGGTGTCCTCGCGCGGCCCGGTCAGTTTCGTTTTTTCCTCGGGCGTTCCGGGCAAGGGACATGGGTCCGGAACAAGAATGGAGGCAGAGCGCATGATCCACAAGAATTGGGCCGAGTTGATCAAGCCGACGCAGCTTGAAATCAAGGCGGGCAACGATCCGCAACGGCAAGCCACCGTCATCGCGGAACCGCTGGAGCGCGGCTTCGGTCTGACGCTGGGCAACGCGCTGCGCCGCGTGCTGATGAGTTCGCTTCAGGGCGCGGCCATCACCTCGGTGCAGATCGACAACGTGCTGCACGAGTTCTCCTCGGTCGCGGGCGTGCGTGAAGACGTCACCGACATCATCCTGAACCTCAAGGGCATCTCGCTCAAGATGGACGTCGAAGGGCCGAAACGCCTCTCGATCTCGGCCAAGGGTCCGCGCGTCGTGACCGGCGCCGACATCTCTGAATCGATGGGCATCGAGGTTCTGAACAAGGACCACGTGATCTGCCACCTCGACGATGGCGCCGACGTGTTCATGGAACTGACCGTGAATACCGGCAAAGGCTACGTGGCCGCCGACAAGAACCGTCCGGAAGATGCGCCGATCGGGCTTATCCCGATCGATGCGATCTATTCGCCGGTGAAGAAGGTCGCCTATGACGTGCAACCGACCCGCGAAGGTCAGGTGCTCGACTATGACAAGCTGACGATGAAGATCGAAACCGATGGCTCGCTGACGCCGGAAGACGCGGTGGCCTATGCTGCGCGCATCCTGCAAGACCAGCTGTCGATCTTCGTGAACTTCGAAGAGCCGGAATCGGCCTCGAAAGCCGATGCCGACGACGGGCTCGAGTTCAACCCGCTTCTGCTGAAGAAAGTGGACGAGCTGGAACTGTCGGTCCGTTCGGCGAACTGCCTCAAGAACGACAACATCGTCTATATCGGCGATCTCATCCAGAAGACCGAAGCCGAGATGCTCCGCACCCCGAACTTCGGCCGCAAGTCGCTCAACGAGATCAAGGAAGTGCTCTCCTCGATGGGGCTGCACCTCGGCATGGAAGTCGAGGATTGGCCGCCGGAGAACATCGAAGATCTCGCGAAGCGCTTCGAAGACCAGTTCTGATCTTTCGGGGGGCGGTAACGCCCCCCGGCAAATGCCGGGAAGACCGGGAACCCTGGGCAATGATGCCCCAACGAAGCCCCCCGCACGCACGGGGCGCAACACAAAGCACAACGCAATAGGAGACCATCATGCGTCACGCTCGCGGCTACCGCCGTCTGAACCGCACCCACGAACACCGCAAGGCGCTGTTCGCCAACATGTGCGGCTCGCTCATCGAGCACGAACAAATCAAAACCACCCTGCCGAAAGCCAAGGAACTGCGTCCGATCATCGAAAAGCTGATCACGCTGGCCAAGCGCGGCGACCTGCACGCGCGCCGTCAAGCGGCCGCGATGCTGAAGCAGGACAAGGACGTGGCCAAGCTCTTCGAAGTGCTCGGGCCGCGTTACAAGGACCGCAACGGTGGCTACACCCGCGTTCTGAAAGCCGGCTTCCGCTATGGCGACATGGCCCCGATGGCCTTCATCGAATTCGTCGAGCGTGATGTCTCGGCGAAGGGCGCGGCTGACAAGGCCCGTGAAGCGGCTTTCGAAGCTGCCGACGAATAAGGCATCCACAAGTAAAAGGGAAAACCCGCCCCTTGAGGCGGGTTTTCTTTTTCGCGTGGCCTGCAATGCAGGGTTGAAATTGTATCGAAACGCTTCAGAAATGCGGCGGAAACGCGCCAAAAGCAACCAAACAACAGCAATTGGCAGTTGATCTTTTGCCGCTTCACTTGTCTAAAAAGACATGTCCATTCACGTCGAAATCAACAAATGCCTGCGGGAAATCGGTCGTGTTGCGACGGATGGCTATTTCATTGGTCTGCACATCCGTTTTGCCGCGCCGATCATGCAGTTTCAGACCTATCCCGACGCCTGGACGGACCATTACACCCGACAAGCCTATGCGCTGCGCGATCCGACGATCGCCTGGGGCTTCTCGCAAGAGGGGGCATCCCGGTGGAGCGAGTTCGGCCTGCCTGACCCGTTCAACATCCTCGGCGAGGCGCGGAAATTCGGGCTGAATTACGGGGTGACGGTGTCCTGCGGACCGGTCACCTCGCGCACTATCGCGTCTTTCACGCTGCGGAACCGCGAGTTCCGCGATGACGAGATCGAGTTGATCGCGCAGCAGATCCGGCGTCTGCATGAGCTGTCGCAGCCGCCGGAAGCCCTGACCAAGGCGCAGATCGAGGCGCTGCGCTGTGTCGCGGCCGGGGATCGCCATGCGGCGGCGGCGGCGAAGCTGGGCATCACGCAATCGGCCTTCAAGGCGCGGCTTCTGTCGGCGCGCGAACGTCTGATGGCGCGCACCACCGCCGAGGCGATCCAGCGCGCCAAGGAATACCGGATGCTGTAAGCTTTTCCGATCTTTCGCCCTTTCGCGGCGAAGGCGGGATGGTATTCTGGCACGGTCATGCCCGATCTTTTCGACACATCCGCACCCAAGGGGGCCGAGGCTCCGCGGCCACTCGCTGACCGCATCCGCCCGCAGCATCTGTCCGAGGTGATCGGCCAGACCCATGTGCTTGGCCCGGAGGGGCCATTGGGGGCGATGCTGGCGGCGCAGTCGCTCGGCTCGGTGATCCTCTGGGGGCCGCCCGGCGTTGGCAAGACGACGATCGCCCGGCTGCTCGCACATGAGACTGACCGCGCCTTCGTGCAGATCTCGGCGATCTTTTCCGGCGTGCCCGAACTGCGCAAGGTCTTCGACGCGGCGAAGCTGCGGATGGGGCAGGGGCGGGGGACGCTGCTTTTCGTCGATGAAATCCACCGCTTCAACAAGGCGCAGCAGGACAGTTTCCTGCCGCATATGGAGGACGGCACCATCCTTCTGGTCGGCGCCACCACCGAAAACCCGAGCTTCGAGCTGAACGCCGCGCTTTTGTCGCGGGCGCAGGTGATCGTGCTGGAGCGGCTCAGCCTTGCCGATCTCGAACGGCTGGCGCAGCGGGCGGAGCAGGCGATGGGCAAGGCCCTGCCGCTGAAAGCCCCGGCGCGCGAGGCGCTTCTGGAAATGGCCGATGGCGATGGCCGCGCCGCGCTCAACCTGATCGAGCAGGTGATGGCGTGGAAGCTGTCGGCCCCGCTCGATACCGAAGCGCTCTCGACCCGGCTGATGCGACGGGCGGCAAATTACGACAAGTCGGGCGACGGCCATTACAACCTGATTTCGGCGCTGCACAAATCCGTCCGCGGTTCCGACCCGGATGCCGCGCTGTACTGGTATTGCCGCATGCTGGAGGGCGGCGAGGATCCCCGCTTCATCGCCCGGCGCCTGACCCGGATGGCGGTCGAGGATATTGCGCTGGCCGATCCGCAGGCGCAGACGCAATGCCTGCACGCCTGGGAGACCTATGAACGGTTGGGCTCGCCCGAGGGCGAACTCGCGCTGGCGCAAGCGGTGATCTATCTTGCGCTCGCGCCGAAATCGAACGCGGGCTATGTCGCCTACAAGGCCGCCCGCGAGGCCGCCCGCAAGACTGGCTCGGCCCCGCCGCCCAAGCACATCCTCAACGCCCCCACCCGGCTGATGGAGGAACAGGGCTTCGGCGCGGGCTATCACTACGACCACGACGCCGAGGACGGCTTCTCGGGCCAGCATTATTTCCCCGATGGCATGAAGCGGCCGGTCTTTTACAGCCCGGTCGAACGCGGCTTTGAACGCGAGTTGAAGAAGCGCGTCGACTGGTTCGCGAAGCTGCGCGAAAAGCGCGGCAGTTGACATTGGCCGCGCGGGGGGCAAAGGAAACCGGATGATCCAGACCCTGCTTTTCGTTGCGCTTGGCGGTGCCCTCGGCTCCGCGCTGCGCTATCTCGTCAATGTCTCGCTGCCGCGGCTCATGGGCCACGGCTTCCCCTATGCCACGATGGTGGTGAATGTCGTCGGCAGCTTTGCCATGGGGGTGCTTGTCGTCGTTCTGGCGATGAAGGGCGGCAACCGCTTCGCCCCCTTCCTGATGACCGGGATCCTGGGCGGCTTCACCACCTTCTCGGCCTTTTCGCTGGATGCGGCGAAGCTCTGGGAAGCGGGCGAGGTGACCACGGCCGCAAGCTATGTCGTCGGCACGGTGGTTCTGGGTCTGGCAGCACTTTTCGCGGGCATGGCGTTCGCACGGGGGTTTTTCGCATGAGTTCGGTGCAACTGATCAAGGTGACCGAGGATGAGGGCGAAAGCCGTCTGGACCGTTGGCTGAAGAAGAAATTCCCGGTCCTGACCCAGGGCGCGGTGGAAAAGATGTGCCGCACCGGGCAGGTACGGGTCGATGGCGGCCGGGTGAAGGCCTCTGACCGGATCGGGCCGGGCATGGAAGTCCGCGTGCCGCCGCTGCCCGAGGCCGGGGCGAAGGCGCCTGAAAGCCGCTCGGAAGCACGGCGCGAGGCGACGCAGATCTCGCCCGCGGACGAAAAGATGATCCAGGCTGCGGTGCTCTGGAAGGATGAACACATCATCGCGCTGAACAAGCCTGCCGGGCTGCCCTCGCAGGGGGGCTCGGGGCAGGGGGATCGGCATGTGGACGGGCTGCTTGATGCGCTGAAGTTCGGCTACAAGGACCGGCCGAAGATGGTGCACCGGCTCGACAAGGACACGTCCGGCGTGCTGCTCATTGCCCGCACCGACCGCGTCGCCCGGGCACTGTCGGAGTCGTTCCGGTTGAAGACCACCCGCAAGATCTATTGGGCGGCGGTGGCGGGCGTGCCGAGCCCGAAGAAGGGCACGATTCGCTATGGTCTGGTGAAGGCCCCCGGCCACGGTCGCGGCGGCGAGGGCGAGAAGATGATCTGCATCCACCCGTCGAAGGTTGATTCGACGCCGGATGCGAAACGCGCCACCACCGATTTCGCGGTGATCGACGGGCTGGGAAGTCGCGTTTCATGGGTCGGTCTGGTGCCGATCACCGGCCGCACGCACCAGTTGCGCGCGCATATGGCGGAACTTGGCCATCCGATCGTCGGCGATGGTAAATACGGCGGCTCGGGGCAGGAGAACCTGGGCGACGGCTGGGGCTCGCAGCTGGGGGGCGAGCTTTCGCGCAAGCTGCACCTGCATGCGCGCACGATTTCCTTCGACCATCCGATCACCAAGAAGCGCGTCACCATCACCGCGCCGCTGCCCGATCACATGGTGCGGACCTGGAAGACGCTGGGCTGGATCGAAGGCGAAGCGCCGCTCGACCCGTTCGAGGACGATCGATGAAGCTTGCGATCTTCGATGTCGACGGCACGATCAGCGACAGTCAGGCGCATATTCTGGCCGCGATGACCGAGGCGTTCCGGGCCGTCGGGCTGACCCCGCCGCCGCCCGCGGCGGTGCTGGCGATCGTCGGCCTGTCGCTGCCCGTCGCGCTGGCCCGGCTCGCGCCCGATCAGGACGCGGCGACGCAGGCAGCGGTGGTGGCCGCCTACAAGGCCAGCTATTTCACCGGCCGCGCCGCGCAGCCTGCGCCGCTTTACCCCGGCGCGAAGGACTGTCTTTTGCATCTCGCCGCGCGCGAGGATTGGCTCTTGGCCATCGCCACCGGCAAGTCGCGCCGGGGCGTGACTGCGCTGATCGCCCATCACGGGCTCGAGGGTCTTTTCACCTCGTCGCAGGTGGCCGACGACCATCCGTCGAAGCCGCATCCCTCGATGGTGCTGGAAGCCCTGCGGGTGGCGGGGGTTGAGGCGAAAGACGCTGTGATGATCGGGGATACCACCTACGACATCGAGATGGGCCGCGCCGCGGGTGTGGCGACGATCGGGGTCAGCTGGGGCTATCACCCTGTTTCGGAATTGAAAAAGGCCGGTGCCGGGCGGATCGTCGAGAGTTTCGCCGAACTGGAACAGGCCTTGCAGGAGGGTCTTGCATGAGTGGCTGGAGCGCAAAACGGTTCTGGAAAGCGGCAACGGTCGAGCCCTGCGAGGGCGGTTTCACGGTGAAGCTCGATGGGCGCGCGGTGAAGACCCCGGCCAAGGCGGCGCTGGTTCTGCCGACCCGGGCGATGGCGGAAGCCGTGGCCGCCGAATGGCAGGCGCAGGGCGAAAAGGTCGATCCGACGACGATGCCGGTGACGCGCTCGGCCAATGCGGCGCTCGACAAGGTGCGCGCGCAGCAGGCCGAAGTGGCCGAACTGATCGCGGCGTATGGCGAGACCGATCTGCTCTGCTACCGCGCCAAGGCCCCCGAAGAGCTGGTGGCGCTGCAGGCCGCGGCGTGGGATCGCTGGCTCGATTGGGCCGACAGCCGCTATCAGGCGCGGCTGATCGTGACCGCGGGCGTGCTGCCCGTCGCGCAGCCTGCGCAGGCGCAACTGGCGCTCGCGGCCCGGGTCTCGGCTTGCGACATCTGGGAGCTGGCGGCGCTGCATGATCTGGTCGGCATCACCGGCTCGCTGGTGCTGGGTCTGGCCGTCGCCGAGGGCGAGATCGACGCCGATGAAGCCTGGCGGCTGTCGCGCATCGACGAGGAGTGGCAGATCGCGCAATGGGGCGAGGACGAGGAAGCCGCCGAGATGGCCGCGCTGAAGAAGCAGGCGCTCGCCCATGCCGGACGATTCTGGATACTGCGGCATACCGCCTGAACCTCTTCACCAGGGCGCGTCTGCGGTCTTTGCGATGCGCGCAGGGCGGGCATTTGCTCGTGGAATGGGCAGTTGCGACACCGAAAATTACTCAGGCGTCTTGACCAATTCCTGCGTATTTGCGCAAACTCCGGCAGCCGGTCATGATCGGCACAGAACTTGCAGACCCGTTAAGGGCACTCTCACCGCCGCAACGGCGGCAACTCAGGAAGAGGTAAACATGAAAAAATCCGTATTCTTCGGCACGGTCGCGCTGGTCGCCCTCGTGGCGGGCGCAGCTTCGGCCTCGACGCTCGATGACGTCAAGGCCCGCGGCCAGCTGATCTGCGGCGTCAACCCGGGCCTGACGGGTTTCGGCGCGCCGGATGCGAACGGGAACTACCAGGGCTTCGACGTGGCCGCCTGCAAGGCCGTTGCCGCCGCCGTTCTGGGCGACCCGATGAAAGTGCAATACAAGGCCCTGACCGGCGAGACGCGCTTCACCGCGCTTGCCTCGGGCGAAGTCGACATGCTTGCTCGCAACTCGACCTGGACCTTTGGCCGTGACACCGAGCTCGCGCTCGATTTCGTCGCCGTCAACTACTACGACGGTCAGGGCTTCATGGTGAACAAATCGCTCGGCGTCAGCTCGGCCAAGGAACTCGATGGCGCCACCGTCTGCGTGCAGACCGGCACCACCACCGAGATGAACCTCGCCGACTACTTCAAGTCGAACAACATGACCTATACGCCGGTGAACATCGCCGATGACGCCGAAGGTCAGCAGAAGTTCCTCGCCGGTGCCTGCGACAGCTACACCACCGACGCTTCGGGTCTGGCCGCCTCGCGCGCGACGATGCCGAATGCCGCCGACATCGTGATCCTGCCCGAGATCATCTCGAAGGAACCGCTGGCGCTGGCCGTTCGTCACGGCGACAACAACTGGGGCGATATCGTGCGCTGGAGCTTCTACGCGCTCGTCGCCGCCGAGGAATACGGCATCACCAAGGCGAACCTTGAAGAAGTGGCCGCTTCGACCCAGAACCCGGAAATCCGCCGTCTGCTCGGCCTCGAAGGCGACATGGGCAAGAAGATCGGTCTCGACAATGATTTCGCCAAGCGCGCGATCATGGCCTCGGGCAACTACGGCGAGATCTTCGAAGCCAATATCGGGGCCTCCACCTCGATCGGTCTGGCTCGCGGTCTGAACGCGCAGTGGACGCAAGGCGGGCTGATGTACGCCCCGCCGTTCCGCTGATCCAACCCACCGATGCGGCCGGGAGTCCTCCCGGCCGCATTTTGCATTTCAAGGACGGTCTGTCGGGGCACAAGTCCCGAACGCAGTCGGCGCAAAGCCGCGGGACAGATCGGACAGGGGAAAACCATGGCACTCGCTAGTGACCCGCCGAAAGATGGCTTTCGGCTCTCGATGCTCATTTACGACACGCGGTTCCGCTCGATCACCATCCAGATCGTGGTGCTGCTGTTGTTCCTCGCCGGCCTCGTCTGGCTCTTGCACAACGCCTATGTGAACCTCGAGGCGAAGGGCAAGGATTTCGACTTCCACTTCCTGTGGACGCGCGCGGGCTATGACCTTGCGCAGACGTTGATCCCCTATTCGAACGACGACACCCATTTCCGGGCGCTGATCGAAGGGCTGTTGAACACGCTGCTGGTCTCGGTTCTGGGCTGTATCCTGGCCACGGTGCTGGGAACGGTGATCGGCGTGCTGCGACTGTCGCACAACTGGCTCGTGGCGCGGATCATGACGGTCTATGTCGAGACCTTCCGCAACATCCCGCTGCTTCTGTGGATCCTGCTCATGGGCACGATCCTGGCCGAGACCCGGCCGGTGCCAAAGGACTTCCGCGTCACCGAGGCGATGAAGGCCGCGGGCGAGGAACCCAAGGCCTCGATGTGGCTCTTCGACTCGATCGCGGTGACGAACCGCGGCACCAACGTGCCTGCCCCGGTCTTCGACAACTCGCTCGGAGTGGTCGATATCGGCTGGAACCTGCCCGTCAGCCTGAACGCGCTTGCGGTGATCGCGGTCATGGCGGCCTCGTTCTGGGGCTGGCGTCGGTTCATGGCCCGCGCGAAAGCGGTGCAGGAAACCACCGGCCGTCGCCCCGTGACCTGGTGGCCGAGCCTGCTGATCCTTTTCGCGCCGATCATCGCGCTGCTTTATGCGCTCGGGTTCCATCTGGATTATCCCAAGATCACCAAGTTCGACTTCACCGGCGGCTTCCAGATGCTGCATTCCTTCACCGCGCTGCTGATCGCGCTGACGCTTTATACCGCCGCCTTCATCGCGGAAATCGTGCGGGCGGGGATTCAGGCGATCTCGAAGGGCCAGTCCGAGGCGGCCTATGCGCTTGGCCTGCGTCCGGGCCGGACCATGAGCCTCGTGATCCTGCCGCAGGCTTTGCGGGTGATCGTGCCGCCCTTGATCTCGCAGTTCCTGAACCTGACGAAGAACTCGTCGCTCGCCATCGCGGTCAGCTACATGGACCTGCGCGGCACGCTGGGCGGCATCACGCTGAACCAGACCGGCCGCGAACTCGAATGCATGCTCTTGATGATGCTGATCTATCTGACCATCAGCCTGACGATCTCGAGCCTGATGAACATCTACAACAAATCGATCAAGCTGAAGGAGCGGTGAGATGAGCGATACCTCTTTCGTCCGCACCGAGATGCTGCCGCCGAAACCCGCGCCCGTGTCGCAGGTGGGCGTGGTCAAATGGATGCGGGAAAACCTGTTCTCGGGTCCGCTCAACACCGCGCTGACGGTCTTTGGCCTGCTGGTCACGGCCTGGCTGGTGCAGGCGGGGGCGCCCTGGTTGATCCACGGCGTCTGGAACGCGAATTCGCTGACCGAGTGCCGCACGATCATCGCCGAGCGGTGGGGGCCCGAGGCCACCGGCGCCTGCTGGGCGATCATCCGGGTGCGCTGGAACCAGTTCCTGTTCGGCTTCTATCCGGTCGAGGAATACTGGCGGCTGTTTCTGACCTTCGCCGGGCTGTTCCTTGCGCTCGCCCCGGTGCTGTTTGACGCGCTGCCGCGCAAGCTGATCTGGGGCACGCTGCTTTACCCGCTCGTGGCGTTCTGGCTGCTCTGGGGCGGGCCGGTCTGGGGGCCGGTGGGCGTGCTCGTCGGCTTTGCGCTGATGGGCCTCGCCTTCACCAGGCTCGCACCGAAGCTGGGCGTGCCGGTTGCGGCCGGGGCGGGGCTGATCCTGGCCGCGGTGGTCTGGCTTTACGCTGTAGGCCCGTTCGAGAGCGCGATGCAGTCGGTTCTGCCGCTCGCCCTGCCCGAGGTGGTCAGCGACAAGTTCGGTGGCTTCCTGCTCGCGCTGGTGATCGGGGTGACGGCGATCGTCGTCTCGCTGCCGCTCGGCATCCTGCTCGCGCTCGGGCGGCAGTCGGACATGGTGATGGTGAAGGCGCTCTCGGTCGGCATGATCGAATTCATCCGCGGCGTGCCGCTGATCACGCTGCTCTTCACCGCCTCGCTGCTGCTGCAGTATTTCCTGCCGCCGGGAACGACGTTTGACCTGATCCTGCGCGTGGTGATCCTCGTGACGCTTTTCGCCGCGGCCTATATCGCCGAGGTGATCCGGGGCGGTCTGGCGGCGCTGCCGCGCGGCCAATATGAGGCGGCCGATGCGCTGGGGCTCGATTACTGGCAGGCGCAGCGGCTTATCATCATGCCGCAGGCGCTGAAAATCTCGATCCCCGGCATCGTGTCGAGCTTCATCGGGCTGTTCAAGGATACGACGCTGGTGACCTTTGTCGGGCTTTTCGACCCGCTCAAGGGCATTTCGGGCGTCGTGCGCTCCGACATGGCGTGGAAGGGCACCTATTGGGAGCCCTATATCTTCGTCGCCGTCATCTTCTTCCTCTTCAACTTCAGCATGTCGCGGTATTCGATGTATCTCGAACGCAAGCTGAAGCGTGACCACCGATAAGGAGGCGCTCATGTCAGAGCCCAGCTATGACCACGCGGTCGACCGCAGCCACATGAAGGTCAGCGACGAGGTCGCGATCCAGATCAGCCAGATGAACAAGTGGTACGGCCAGTTCCACGTTCTGCGCGACATCAACCTCACCGTGAACCGGGGCGAGCGCATCGTCATTGCCGGGCCTTCGGGCTCGGGCAAGTCGACGATGATCCGCTGCATCAACCGGCTCGAGGAACACCAGTCGGGCAAGATCATCGTCGATGGCATCGAACTGACCTCGGATCTGAAGAACATCGACAAGGTGCGCTCGGAAGTGGGGATGGTGTTCCAGCACTTCAACCTGTTCCCGCATCTGACGATCCTCGAAAACCTGACGCTGGCGCCGATCTGGGTGCGCAAGGTACCCAAGCGCGAGGCCGAGGAAACCGCGATGTATTACCTGCAGAAGGTGAAGATCCCGGAGCAGGCGCATAAATATCCGGGGCAGTTGTCGGGCGGCCAGCAGCAGCGGGTGGCGATTGCGCGCTCGCTGTGCATGAAGCCGAAGATCATGCTGTTCGACGAGCCCACCTCGGCGCTCGATCCCGAGATGATCAAGGAAGTGCTGGATACGATGATCCAGCTCGCCGAGGAAGGCATGACGATGCTCTGCGTGACCCACGAGATGGGCTTTGCGCAGGCGGTCGCGAACCGGGTGATCTTCATGGCGGACGGGCAGATCGTCGAGCAGAACAACCCGCATGACTTCTTCCACAACCCGCAATCGGAGCGGACGAAGCAGTTCCTGAGCCAGATTCTGGGACACTGAAGGGTGGGGGCGCTGCCCCCACACCCCCGAGGTATTTGGGGCAAGATGAAAGGGCGGCCGTCGGGCTGCCCCTTTCTTATTTGCCGCGGCTGGCGGGCAGGAAGAAGTCGAGCATCGAGCCTTGGCCGAGCGCGACTTGCGACCAGTCATCGATCTGGAAATCGACGATCAGCGTGGCGCAGGTCGGATATTTGCGGAAATCCGGATCGTAGTTCGGTCGCGACGGCAGCGAGGCGGCGAAATCGGCAATGCCCGGGTTATGCGCGATCAGCATCACCGTGGAGGCGGTCGCCGTCTTCAGCACGGCCAGCAGCGTTTCGGGCGTGGCCTGATAGAGGCTGTCGATGTAATGCACGTCGGGCCGGGTCTCGATCACGGCCGAGGCGACACCTTCCCAGGTTTCGCGGGTGCGCAGCGCGGTCGAGCACAGCACCTCCTCGGGTTCGAGCCCGCGCGAGGCGAGGAAATCGCCCAGCTCATGCGCCGCGGCCCGGCCACGCGCGTTCAGCGGGCGGTCGGCATCGGCCATCAGGGGATCGTCCCAGCTCGATTTCGCATGGCGGGTGAGGATCAGGCGACGGTGTCCGGGGGGGGTCATCTGTGGAAGTGCCTCATGTGCCAAGCGGATTGTTTTTCCAGCCTGCCATAGCTTTGACCCGGGGGGCAAGAGCGGCGCACGAGGCAACCTGCAGAAAGGCAATTCTGCCCTTCCCCGGTGTTGAGGAAGGCGTGGCAGGCGGGGACGTCATAGCCCTGTGCAGACAGGGCGCCGCAGGGGCAGGCCGTCGTGCAGGGCGCGGCGCAGCCCGTGCAGGGGTGTTTTGACGCAGGGGGCAGGGAAAGCCTTTCGGGCAGCGCCAGAGCCCCCCGAAACGAGGTCCAAAGACCCATCCGCGCCTGCACAAGCATCTGCACCGGCGCGGAAAAAGCCTGTCCCGACTCGGTTGCCCAGCGAAAGAACGGCGGGTAGGGCGGCCCGTCCGAGGGAAAGACCGCGCGCCCGCCGAAGGCTGTGGCAAGCGCCCCGATCACCCGCTTCGACCAGCGGTCGAGCGGATCGGCGGCGCCATCGGCAAATTCCGGCTCTGCGGTGACATGGTGCCAGAAGCCGGGCTCGTCAGGGGAGAGGAGGAGGATCGTCTCCTCCTGCGCGTGGACCATCCCCGCCACGAACAGCTTGTCCGCGGCAAGGGCTTCGGTCAGGGCAAGCGGCAGGTTCACCGGCGGCGCGGCTTGACCCGCGTCAGCGTCGACCGGATCATCGAGCCCGCCCCGTGTTCGGTGAGAAGTTCGAGCAGACAGGCATTCGCCACCCGGCCATCGAGGATGACCACGGCGCGCACGCCCTCCTTGACCGCCTTCAGCGCGGTTTCGACCTTCGGGATCATGCCGCCCGAGATCGTGCCATCCTCGATCAGCGCATGCACCTCGTCGGGGCTCATCTGGGTGATGACCTCGCCCGCCTTGTTCTTGACGCCCGCGACATCGGTCAGAAGCAGCAGCCGGTCGGCCTGCAGCGCCCCCGCGATGGCGCCCGCGGCGGTGTCGCCGTTGACGTTGAAGGTCTCGTTGTCGTTCACGCCCGTCGCCACCGGGGCGATCACCGGAATGAGCCCGGCGCCATAAAGGTCGCGCACGATCTGCACGTTCATCTCGACCGGCTTGCCGACGAAGCCGAGTTCCGGATCGTCCGCCTCGCAGACCATCAGATCGTCGTCCTTGCCGGAGATGCCGACGGCACGGCCGCCCTGATCGTTGATCGCCTGCACGATGCGCTTGTTGACAAGGCCCGAGAGGATCATCTCGACCACCTCGACCGTGGCCTTGTCGGTGACCCGTTTGCCGCGCACCCAATCCGACTTGATGCCGAGCTTGGCCAGCATCTCGTTGATCATCGGGCCGCCGCCATGCACGACGACCGGGTTCATGCCGACCTGCTTCATCAGCACGACATCGCGGGCGAATTCCGCCATCGCCTCGTCGTCGCCCATGGCATTGCCGCCGAATTTCACCACCACCACCGCACCGGTGTAGCGCTGCAGATAGGGAAGCGCTTCGGAAAGCGTTTTCGCGGTGGCGATCCAGTCACGGTCCATCGTCTGTTTTCTCATCAGGGGCCCTCGGGGAAGTCGGGAAAGTGTTAGAACCAATCGCGCCCCCTGCCAAGGGCATTGCCAATGCCGCCGGGGTGATTACATCGAGGGGGAAAAGCAGGAGAACGGGCATGGATGGACGGAAGGTATTGCTGTTGACTGGGGCGAGCCGCGGGATCGGCCATGCCACGGTGAAGCGCTTCGCGCGCGAGGGCTGGCGGATCATCACCTGCTCGCGCCAACCCTTTCCCGAGCAATGCCCCTGGGGCGGCGGGCGCGAGGATCACATCCAGCTCGATCTGGGCGACCCCAACGCGACGATTCAGGCGATCGACGAGATCAAGTCGCGGCTGGGCGGCAAGCTGCATGCGCTGGTGAACAATGCCGGGATCTCGCCGAAAGGGCCGGGCGGCTCGCGGCTGAATTCCATCGACACCGACCTGCGCACCTGGGGTCAGGTGTTCCATGTGAACTTCTTCGCCTCGATCGTGCTGGCCCGCGGGCTGAAGGACGAACTCTCGGCGGCCAAGGGCGCGGTGGTGAACGTCACCTCGATCGCGGGCTCGCGCGTGCATCCCTTTGCGGGGGCGGCCTATTCGACCTCGAAAGCGGCGCTGAAGGCGCTGACGCGGGAAATGGCGCATGATTTCGGGCCGATGGGCGTGCGGGTCAATGCGATCGCGCCCGGCGAGATCGAAACCTCGATCCTGTCGCCCGGCACCGAAAAGATCGTCGAGACCTTGCCGCTGCGCCGCCTTGGCCAGCCGCGCGAAGTGGCCGACGTGATCTGGTTCCTGTGCTCGGATGCCTCGAGCTACGTCACCGGGACGGAAATCGAGGTGAACGCCGGGCAGCACGTCTGACCGGCGGGGAAGGGGGGGCTTGCCCCCCTATTCCAGCGTGGCGATGATCGCGCGCAGGGTTTCGATGCCGTCACCCTTTTCCGACGAGGTGACGACGATCTCGGGATAGGCCGCGGGGTGCTTCGAGAGCGCGCCCTTGACCTGCTCGATCACCCGCTCCAGCTCGGCCTTGGAGATTTTGTCGGCCTTGGTCAGCACCGCCTGAAAGGTCACGGCGGAGCGGTCGAGCAGCTGCAGGATTTCCTCGTCGACCGCCTTCACCCCGTGGCGCGCATCGATCAGTACGAAAGCGCGGCGCAGGGTGGCGCGGCCCGACAGGTAGGATTTCAGTAGTGCCTGCCACTTCTTCACGATCGCCACCGGGGCTTCGGCGAAGCCGTAGCCGGGAAGGTCGACCAGATAGGGGCCGCCATCGGTGGTGAAGAAGTTGATCTCCTGCGTCCGGCCCGGCGTGTTCGAGGCGCGGGCGAGGTTTTTGCGCCCGGTCAGCGCGTTGATCAGCGAGGATTTCCCCACATTCGAGCGGCCCGCGAAGCAGACTTCGAGCCGGTCGGCCGGGGGCAGGCCGGTCATCGCGACCACGCCCTTGACGAACTCGACCTGCGCGGCGAACAGCAACCGGCCGCGCTCGCGGGCGTCCTGTTCGGGCTCCGGGGCCAGCGTGAATTGCATCTGCATCAAAGCACCTCCACCGTATCGTTCAGCGTGATGGTGCCGCTTTCGATCACTGTTGCATAGCAGCCGAAGTGCCAGTCGCCGTTCAGGCGTTCGAGCAGCTCCAGCATTTCAAGGTCTTCCACCCCGGTCTCCGGGTTGGTGCAGGTCGCCCGGCAGCGGGTGATCGGCATCGCGACTTCAAGCACGGCCCCGCCGATGCGCAGCCGCTTGCCCACCAGATCGCGCTCCGCCCAGGGCGCCCAGCCCTCGACCCAGAGATTGCCGCGGAAGCGGTGGCGCGAGAGCGCGACCCCGGCAGCTTGCCCGAGCGCGGTCAGCGAGGCGAGCGACAGCAGCGAAATATAGGGCTCGGCCATGTCGGCCAGCGCGATCCCCTCGACCCGTTCCACCGCGCGGGGCGCAGGGCGGCTGTCGGGCCAGAGCGGTTTCAGCCAGTCGATCAGCCGCGCCTGATCCTCGGCCCGGTCGGGATCAAGGGTCAGATCGGGCTGCTCGGGATGGCGCAGGGTGATCTGCCCGCCCTGAGCCATCCGCGCTGTGATCGCCATCAGCTTCGGGGCCGCTACACCGCGCACGAAGTTCTGCTTGCGCGCCCAGACGCCCAGCGGGCTTTCGAATTTGGCCGCCTCATGCGAGACCGCCCAGACCCGGTCAAAAGGCAGAACGCGCCCCTGCATCAGGGGCGCGCTTTGGATGTCCTCATGGCCGATCGACTTGATCGGATGGCGGACGATGTGGCTCAGTCGTCCGGTCATTTCTTCGGCGTTTCAGGCGCGGGCTTCTTGCGGAAGCTCGACGCGATATTGCCAAAAAGATCGGGCCGTTTGCCGTGCAGCGTCATGATCGAATACTGCTGGATGAAGGTGATCGTGTTGTTCGCGATCCAGTACAGCACGAGGCCCGAGGCGAAGCTGCCCAGCATGAACATGAAGATCCACGGCATCCAGGCGAAGACGGCGGCCTGGCTCGGGTCCGACGGTGCCGGGTTCAGCTTTTGCTGGAACCACATCGAGATGCCCAGCAGGATCGGCAGCACGCCAAGGCTGAACATGAACAGCATCGAGCCCGGTTGCGGCGTCGCAAAGTCGAGCAACCCGAACAGGTTCAGGATCGAGGACGGATCGGGGGCCGACAGGTCATGGATCCAGCCGATGAACGGCGCGTGATAAAGCTCGATCGTGACGTAGATCACCTTGTAGAGCGAGAAGAAGATCGGGATCTGCAGCAAGACCGGCAGGCAGCCCGCGGCGGGATTGATCTTCTCGCGCTTGTAAAGCTCCATCATCCCTTTCTGCATCGCCTGCTTGTCGTCCTTGGTGCGCTCTTTCAGCGCCTCCATCATCGGCTGGATTTCCTTCATCTTCGCCATCGAGATGTAGGAGGTCCGCGCCAGCGGGAAGACGATCAGCTTGATGATCACGGTCAAGGCGATGATCGCGAAGCCCATGTTGCCCAGCACGGCGTGCAGCCAGTGCAGCAGACGGAACATCGGTTTCGTCAGGAAATAGTACCAGCCCCAGTCGATCGAATCGACGAAGCGGGTGATCTGCGGCCGGTTCGGGTCGACGCGGTCGCCCAGCAGGCTGTCGAACCAGCCCGGAGCGTTCTGGTATTCGGCGATCGCTTCCCATTCCTTTGCGCCCGCGAAGAGCCGCATCGTGACCGAGGTGCTCGCCCCGACGGCGATTTCCACGGCGGGCTGGCGGGTCTCGGTCTGGTAAAGATCGGCCGACGGCACGTATTTCACCACCGAGGTGAAGCGCGCGGTCTCGGGGATCAGGGTGGTCATCCAGTATTTGTCGGTGAACCCGGCCCAGCCGCCCGAATCGGCGGTCAGCACATCGGCCTGTCCCTCGCCCTCGACCGTGTCGAGATCGGTGATCTTCTTGTATTTGATTTCCTGCAACTCGCCATTGGTCATCCGCACCGCACCCTCGTGCAGCACATAGACACGGTTGCCGCTCGGAATGCCGTGACGGGCGATGATGCCCCAGGGCGCGATGCTGACGGGCGCGGCCCCGGTGTTTTTCACCGCATCGGTGACGGTGAACAGGTATTGCGGATCGACGGCGATAGTGCGGGTAAACAGAAGCCCGGCGCCATTGTCCCAGGTCAGGGTCAGCGGCGTTTCCGGGGTCAGTTTCGCGCCCGGCTGCGCGGTCCAGAGCGTCTTCGGTCCGGGCACCTGCGCGGCCGTCACGCCAGCCAGCGCCGACCAGCCCTGAACCACATAATAGGGTTTCGCAGCCGCAAGATCGCTGCCGCCAACCGGTGCCAGCAAGCGCACCAGAGGCGAATTCTCGTCCAGCTTTTCATGGTAGCGCTTCAGCGACAGATCATCGAAGCGTGCGCCCAGAAGCGAGATCGAGCCGGTCAGCGCCGGGGTGTCGATCGCGACCCGCGGCGCCTCGGGCGCGGGGTCGACCGCCGGAACGGCCGTTGCCACCGGAGCTGCCGCCGTCGGCGTGCTTTCGCTTGCCGTCTGGCTTTGTGTGACCGGGTCCGTCGCTTTCGGTTTCGGCGGCGGGAAGAAAACGGTCCAGACGACGATCACCAGTGCCGAAAGCACCGTCGCAAGGATGAGGTTCCTGTTTTGATTGTCCATGGGCGTGTATTTCCCCTGCCGGTCCGGAGTCGGCCCGGTTCAACAGAAGGGGCGGCAAAAGGTCAAGCGGTTTCGCGCAGGAGCCCCGTGCAAGCGCCGATTCCCGCCTTTTGTCGCAGCGGAAAAAGGGCCCGGCGGCGCTGTCAATCAGGCGCCGCGGCGCAGATCCGGACGCGGGATCGACGAAAGCCGTGCATCGTGGCGCAGCATCCACGCGGCGCATTCATCCAGCGGCAACGGCGCCGAAATCGCCTTGCCCTGCACATGACTGCAGCCCAGCTGCCCCAGCATCGCATGTTCGCCGATCGTCGCCACGCCCTCGGCCAGGGTTTCAAGGCCGAGCCCCGCGGCGAACGAAACGATGGCCGAGACCAGACGCTGCTGTTCCGGATCCCGCTCGACATTGGTGACGAAAGAGCGGTGAATGCGAATCCGTTCCGCTCCGGTGCGGCGGATCGCCGAGACCGAGATCGGACCGGTGCCGAATCCGGCCAGCTCGATCCGGCAGCCCATCTTGGCGCATTGCGAGACATTGCGCATGATCACTTCGTCATCGAGCCGCGCTGTCACCTCGCGGTGCAGGACAAGGCAGACTTGCTGCGGATGCACGTCGAAACGGTCGAATTCCCATTTCAGCCGGTCATACATCTTGGGGTCGGTGACATGTTCGATCCCGATCGGCAGGCTGATCAGGCCGGGGGTGATCGGCAGCTTGTCCCATGCGCGCAACGCGCCGAAGCATTGGAACAGCATCACCTCGGACAGGCGGACCTGCAGGCCCTTGGCGATCACCGCGGGCAGGATCTCGGCTTCCGCCAGAATGCCGCGGTCGCGGTCCAGCCAGCGCGGCACCGCCTGCATGCCGGAAATCGCCCCGGTGTCGGTGCTGATCTGCGGCTGGAAGTAAGCGACGATGCGACCTTCCTCGAGGGCGGGGGTGATGTCCGAGGCCAGCTTGCTTTGCACGGTCGGGCCCTGCTTGATCTCGGGCGAATAGGCGCGGATCGCCCCGGGGCCGTTGCGGCCGGCCTCGTCGGCGGCCATCTCGGCGGCGTTCAGAATCGCTTTGCCCGTCGGGTCCGGCGCCCGGGTCATCAGACAGAAACCGACATGGCTGGTGATGTTGATGCTGCGCCCGCTGATCGAATAAGGCGCGTCGCAGGCCAGTTGCAGCCGCCTGGCCAGCTGGATCATGCTTTCAAGATCGGGGCGCTGGGTCGGGGTCAGGATCGCCGCATACCGTTCGCCATCCAGCAGGGCGATTCGGTCCGAATTGCGCAGCACGCCGCGGATGCGCTCGCCAAAGCCATGCAGGAACTCTTCGAACTCCTCGCGCGACATCTGCCGCGCCAAGGCCGTCGGATCATCGACCCCGATCACCAGACAGGCGGTGCCCTTGCCACTTTCCCGCGCGTCTTGCGCGGCGGTCTGCATCATCTCTTCGGCATCGGCGCGCTGCGGCAGGGCCTGCAGGTTGATGCCTTCTTCCTCGGTCTCTTCGGGGGGGGGCCAGAGGGCGGCTCATCCAGGCGACCATCAGAGCGGTGGCCCCGACAAGGGTCATGCCTTCGAGCCCGAACCACAGGCCGGCCAGCGAGACCGCCGGCAAGAAAGCGACCATCTCCCGACGCAAGAGAATCGGCCCCCGCAGTTTTGCCTTGCGTTTCTTGCCCTTCTTCGTTGCCTTGACCATTCTGCCCTCAACCCGTCATGAGGGGCGCACCCCTCCTGTCGGGGTCGACCGTAGGCAGGTTTGGTCAGCGATTGGTTAAGGAGCTTGTCGCAAATTCGGAATGTTTTCGATAAAATCCGACGCAATCGGCGCTTCGGCTCGCATCAGTGCGGCGAAATCGAAAATACCCGGGTCGCACAGATGCGAGGGGCGCACGTTCATCAGGGAGCGGAACATCACCTGACGACGGCCCGGGCTGCGGGCTTCCCAGCCGTCGAGAATCTGTTTCACCTGCACCCGCTGCAGGCCTTCCTGCGAGCCGCAAAGATTGCAGGGGATGATCGGATAGCCCATGCCACGGGCGAATTTCTCGCAATCGGCCTCGGCGACGAAGGCGAGCGGGCGATAGACGAACAGATCGCCTTCCTCGTTCAGCAGTTTCGGCGGCATCGTCGCCAGCCGTCCACCGTGAAAGAGGTTCATGAAGAAGGTTTCAAGGATGTCGTCGCGGTGGTGGCCGAGCACGACGGCCGAGCAGCCTTCCTCGCGGGCGATGCGATAGAGGTTGCCGCGCCGCAGTCGCGAACACAGGCTGCAGGTGGTCTGACCTTCCGGGATCTTTTCCTTGACCACCGAATAGGTGTCCTGAAACTCGATCCGGTGCGGCACCTGCATCCGGGTCAGGAACTCGGGCAGGACGGTGGCCGGAAAGCCCGGCTGGCCCTGATCGAGGTTGCAGGCGAGCAGCTCGACCGGCAGGAGGCCGCGCCATTTCAGCTCGATCAGCGCGGCCAGCAGCGTGTAGCTGTCCTTGCCGCCCGAAAGACACACCAGCCAGCGATCGCCGGGCTGGATCATGCCATAGGTCTCGATTGCCTCGCGGGTCTCGCGCAGGATGCGCTTGCGCAGCTTCTTGAACTCGGTCGAGGACGGCGCCCCCGCCAGAAGCGGCGGCAGGCCGGTGTCGTCATCGTCAAACATGGTCGTGATCCTTGTGCCGCGTCGCATCGAAGGCCGGATCGGCGCCCGGCACCGGGTCGTAGCCATGCCCGCCCCACGGATGGCAGGACAGAACCCGTTTCGCCGCAAGCCAGGTGCCCTTGAAGGCCCCGTGGCGTTCCAGCGCGTCCATCGCATAGGCCGAACAGGTGGGCTGATAGCGGCAGCCATGGCCGACCCAAGGCGAAAGCAGCAGCCGATAGGCACGCACGGGCAGCGAGACGACAAAGGCGAGCGGGCTCATTTGCCCCGTCTCCGCCCCTTCGGCACCTCGCCCAGCGGGCGGGGCTTCAGGCTGCGCCCGGCGTGGAGGTCGGCGATGGCGCGGGCAAGATCGGCCTGAAGGGCCGCGAAGTCACGGGCGGCGGTGGCCTCTGGGCGGCCGACAAGGACATAGTCCCAGCCCGGCAGGCCAAGGCTCGGCAGGCCCAGCCGCGCCACTTCGCGCAGCCGCCGCTTCGCGCGATTGCGCGCGACGGCATTGCCGAGTTTCTTCGAACAGGTGAAACCGACGCGGATCACGTCGGCGGGCGCGCCGTCACTGTCGCCGCGCTTGCGCGCCTGCACCAGAAAGCCGGGCGCGCTCATCCGCTGCGCCGAGGCGGCGCGCAGGAAATCGGCGCGTTTGCGCAGGACCGTGATGACAGGTTTGGCGACGCCGGGCGCCGGACAAACGGAAACCGCCGGGGCAGTTCCCGGGTCCCGACCCTCTGGGCCAGTCGCGGGAGCCTCCGGCGGTGTCATGCGGTCTGGCCGTCAGCCTTACGCCGACAGAACCTTGCGGCCGCGGGCGCGACGAGCATTGAGGACCTTGCGGCCGCCTTTGGTCGCCATGCGGGCGCGGAAGCCGTGACGGCGGGCGCGAACGAGGTTCGACGGCTGGAAAGTGCGTTTCATCGCGGATACTCCGGTTGTCTTGTCGGGGGGGCAGCTGGATTCCTGCCGGATTCGGCCGCCCTGCAATTGAAGCCCGGTCTTTAGGGGCATCCTTTGCACAAGTCAATTCACCCGTGCGGGTTTTTTGCGCATCCACCCCCGGCGCGGCGTTTGCGCCCTTCCGCTACCGCCAACAGCCCCCTATGTAGGTGCAAAAGGCTTTGGTATTCCATAAAAATGCTGAAGACATGAGGAGGGGGTGAAAGGACCCCCGGGCGGATCGACGCCGATCGGGACAGGATGAAGGTCAACACGCTTTCCGGGCGGTTTCTTGTGCTCACGACGGTCTTCGTCGTGTTGGCTGAAGTGCTGATCCTGTTGCCGGGCCTTGCCAACTTCCGCGAAGATTATCTGCAGACCCGGCTCGAGCGCGCCCAGATCGCCTCGCTGGCGCTTCTGACCACCGATACGATGATCGAACCCGACCTCGAGCAGGAACTGCTCGACAATGCCGGGGTTTACAACGTCGTTCTGCGCCGCGATGCGGTGCGCCAACTGGTGCTGTCCTCGCCGATCCCGCAGCCGATCTCGGCCACCTATGACCTGCGCGAGGAACCCTTTCTCAATCTCGTCCGCGATGCGCTGGCGGTTCTGGCCGATCCCGAGAATCACGTGATCCGGGTCATCGGCGATCCGGTGCAAAAGGGCGGTCTGGTGATCGAGGTGACGCTGGCCACCCAGCCGATGCGGCTCGCGATGATCGAATCGGGTCTGCGGCTTCTGTCGCTCTCGGCGGTGGTCTCGGTGGTGACGGCGTTCTTGCTGTTCTTCCTTGTGCGACGCCTGATGGTGGTGCCGATCAAGCGCGTCGTCGCGCATATGGCCGCCTATGCCGCCGCGCCCGAGGATGCCCGCACGATCATCCGGCCCGAGGCCCGGATCGAGGAGCTGCGGGTGGCCGAGGATGCGCTGGCCTCGATGCAGCATCAGCTGACGGCGGCGTTGCGGCAAAAGGAGCGGCTGGCGCAGCTTGGTCAGGCGGTGGCGAAGATCAGCCACGATCTGCGCAACATCCTGACCACGGCGCAGCTTTTCGCCGACCGGATGGAGGGATCGGACGATCCGGCGGTGCAGCGGGCGGCGCCGAAGCTGATGGGCTCGATCGGCCGCGCGATCAATCTGTGCGAGACGACGCTCGCCTTTGGCCGCGCCGAGGAGCCGCCGCCGAAGCTCGAACCCTTCGATCTGGCCGGTCTGGTGACCGAGGTGATCGAGGGCGAAGAGGGCCTGACCGCCGAAGTCGAATTCCTGTCCGACGTGCAGCCCGGCTTTGAAATCCATGCCGACCGCGAGCAGCTTTACCGGGTTCTGTCGAACCTCGCCCGCAATGCGCGGCAGGCGATCGAGGCGACGGGCAAGCCCGGCACGATCGAGATCGGCGCGGGCGACGAGCCCGAGGGTTGGTGGATCCGCGTGCAGGACACCGGGCCGGGCCTGCCCCTGAAAGCGCGCGAGCGGCTGTTCCAGCCGTTCTCGGGCGGGGTGAAGAAGGGCGGCACCGGGCTTGGCTTGGCGATTTCGGCCGAACTCGTGCGCGGTCACGGCGGGCGGCTCGACCTGTTGCGCACCGACGAGACCGGCACCGAATTCCGCCTGCATCTGCCGCGTCCGCTGCTTCTGGCGGGCGACGAGACCGCCGTCTGAGCGGCGCCCCTGAAATCCGGGCAAAATCCGGGGGCGAAAAGAAATCTTTCGATCTCCTCGTTTTCGGGCTTGCAAAGGTTTTCCTGCGGGGCTACATCGCCCCCCACGACGGACCCGTAGCTCAGCTGGATAGAGCATCAGACTACGAATCTGAGGGTCGGGCGTTCGAATCGCTCCGGGTCCGCCACTTCCTCAAAAACTTTCTGATTTGTCAGCCGCTTGCGAGGCGGTTTGTCAAACTTGTCAGCCGAGTTTGACAGTTTCAGTTGCGCTTGTGTTCTTGTCGAGAGCGAGAATTGCCCGCTCTGCGAGGTTTTTTCGGCTGGCCGCGACAGTGTAGCGTGTCACTTCGGCCAGCGACTTGTGACCAGAGATAGCCATGATCTCGTGGGCGGTGCAGCCTGCTTCCGCAAGACGGCGGCACGTCGCCTTCCGCAGCCCGTGGGGTGAAAGACTGTCAGGCAGTTTAGCTTCCCGCACCATCGCGCGAAACCAGTTGGTGAAGCCCGCCGGGGTGAAGGGCTTCCCTTGCGCCGTCACAAGGAAGGCAAGGTTATTGAGCGGCAGTCGATCGAGGGTCGCCTTAAGCTCAGGGTGCAAGGGGATATGCACGTCCTGCCCGGTCTTCTGTTGGACGATCGACAGAACCCCGTTGCGGACATGCTGCCGCCCCATCCTCACCACGTCCGAACGCCGCTGGCCCGTATATAGCAAGAGCGACAAGGCAAGATGCGCGCGGGTGCCGGGTTTGTGCTGCGCGATGAAGGCTTCGATATGCTCTTCTTCCCAGGTCAGGAAGCCGCCCGTTTTTTCTTTGGCCTTGCGCACATCGCGAGTCGGATCGTCGCCCCGCCAGCCAAGTTCCACCGCATGTCGCATCAGAAGGTGAATCATGCGCAGCATATTATTGGCAGCCGATGGCGTCTCGGTTTTGGCGGCAACGATGCTCTGCACATGCCGCCTTTCCATGTGCGCAACGCGCTTGTCACCATGTTCGGCGCGGAAGCGTTCGATGATCCCGCGATAGGTGGCCTTCGTGGAGTCGCTCAGGCCCTTGAAGTCTGAGGTGCGATAGTAGCTCGCCACCAGTGCAGAGACGGTGCCCGGTTTGCTGCGGTCCTTGCCTATTTCGACACGTTCGCCGACCGACGCCTTTTCATAGGCTGCCATGAACTCGGGCGACCACGGCAGGCCGGGCAAGGCGAGACGCGGAAAGCCGGGGCGGCGGTAATACCAGCGCACCTTGCCGTGTCGGTCCTCGAAGCCTTGGCAGTATTTGGGAGGTTTTCGAAGTTGTTTCATGTTTCAGTCCCAATCGTTCGTTTCGGGGGCTGAATCTTCACCCGGAAGGGCGTCAAACGCCAAGTCCAAAGCGCGACAGTCCCAGATTCGCCGGGTTCCGATGCGCTTGGGGCTGGGCATTTCGCCAGCGGCAACCAGCTTGTCAAAGGTTGTGGGGCTTACACCGATGTAGCCCGCCGCCTCGACACGCGACAGCCCGCGCCGAGTCGGCGGGGCAATCGGGGAAGAGGGGCGGGCTTGAGTCTGCATCTGCGGGCGAGCCTCAGAACCCCGACAGACGCACGCGCACGGATGCCGTGTCGGCGGGGGCGGCTTCGACAGCAACGCCCAGTTTCGTGTTGCCGCTGGCCGTGGAGGTGGCGAGCTTCGACGTTGCGTTCCAATACACGACAGCGCCCAGCGTGAAGGCATTGGCCGCGACTTTCGGCAGATCAAAGACGCCCGTAACCACTACGTCCACCAGATCGCCCGCACCCGCGCCACCCGCCGCAATGCCGACGATATTACCCGCGATCACCACTTCATCAGACGAGACAGCGGCGGGGGCGGGAATTGTCAGGTTCGAGCCTGCTTGCATGAAGGATTTCATCTTAGAGTCCTTTCGAGGTTTGAAGTCGGACAAGCGCCAGCCGCCCGCGTTGAAGCCGCGCGATTTCCGAGTCGAGCGCGGCGATTGCCCGTTCGATCTCGCCTTGCGAGCGGTAAGTGATTTCCTCGCCGTTTTGGTCGCGCAGGGTGCGGAGGCCCGAAAACCGGGCTTCCTGCAGTTTGTCGCGATATTCGCGGAGGGTTTCGACGGTCGCCACGATCAAGCTCCCGTGCCGTGATAGGCGCCGCGCCAATCGAGCCAACCGCAACCGAAGTCGAGCCAAGCACGGTATTTGAGTCCCAGCGTGTCCCAAGCCTCTTGGCGCTGGATCTGCACACCCTGCGCGCTGGCAAGATAACCGTATTGGAGCGAAGGCACCGAAGCCGGATCGGCCAGCACATACCAGCCGAGTCCGGTGATGCGCGGTTCGACAACAATTTCGAGCTTCCCGGCCATCGGGTTCACGTCGCCCGAAGTCGCGGCATAGATCGCCGTAAGCGCGCGTTCCGCACCCGCTTCAAGTTCCGGCCCCACAACAAGGTATTTCGGCTTCACGGCCAGAATGGTCTTGCCGTCCAGCCCTTTGACGGTGCGCATGGCCTGCCGCGCCGCAAGAAGAGCGGAAATCGCGGCGTCAATGTCGCGAAGGTCCGTATTCGAACCCGTCACGAGGTTGCCCCGCGTGGCATGGAAGACCGCTTTGGCATCGCTCAGTTTCGGATTGCCGGTAAGCAACTTCACCAGTTCTTCGGCTTCCGTCTGGGCGGCGGCTTGCCCCATTGCGGCGGTCATGTCCCCCAAGAGCCCCAGATCGTCGTCGATCAACAGCTTCCGCGAAACATTGATCGCCCGCCCGAAGGTCTTCAGGCTCATGCTTTCGCCCGCTTCGGCGCGGCTCGTGTGCTTGAACTCGCCGTGTTCGGTCATTTCTTCAAGTCGCCCCATCTCGCCAAGACGAATGGCCGTCGACTCTTTGAAGTTCGGAAGCACCCGTTGCCGCGCGAGCGCCTTCAGCGGCGACTCCGCGGCTTGATATGCCTGCGCCGCAACCTTGTTCATGGCATTCGAGACGAGAGAGGGGAAATCACTCGTCCCCATCGCGCTACGTTGCAGGATTTCATCTTGCGTCATGCCGCGCACCGACACGCCAGCCCGCGCAAGGGCTTCCCGCGCGTGATCAAGAAGCGACATGCCGACAAACTCACGCGCGGCGGCGGGCAGTTCGCCCCCGGCCATGCGGAATGCCAGCGCATCGGCGGCGCGGGTCTGCACTTGCGCCGGGTCGTCGTGCGAACGGGTGACACGGATTCGCGGGGCCTGGCGCTTCAGCAACTCTTCGCGCGCAGCGGCGCGAATGGCGTCTTCATCCAGATCGGTTGCGGCCATGCCTTCGGCCCATTCTTCGGTAAGGCCGCACGCGGAGCGGATCGCTTCCACGAAATCGGGCCGGGTTTCGGTATCGAGGGGCATCGTTGCGCTTCTCCTTTGAATAATGGCGCGATGATCGGCGGGGATGGGAGTCAGGCTGACTTCGAGAAGCCGCCACCTTGTTGCGGTCTTGGTGCGTTGCCGCGTGTCGGGGTCGAAGGACTCGGCCCATTCGAGAACCTGATAGCCCGCGCTCACATGGCGCAGCACGCCATCCCGCACGCGCTCGAAAAGCGGTTCAATGTCGGTTGCCATGCCCAGCCGCAGCGATGCCGTCACGGCGCTGCCATCGACGGCGATTCCGAAAGCGCGCCCGACAGTTTCCCGCGCGCTGGCCCGGTGATCGGTCAGAAGCGGCAGATCGGTTGCGGCGTCGAATTGCAGCCCTGCGGGGTCAAGCACTTCGAGAAACGGCCCTTTGGAGTCCTTGCGGGTGACGGGCGTGTTGGTGGCGATCACGGCGCGAAAGGTGCGATCCTCTTCCATGTCACCGACACGCGGCGCAGTGCGGGTCAGAAAGTCCCCGGACGTGGCATCAGCGGGGGCAAGGCGGGGGTTCGGGGTGATCTTGGAAGCCCGCGCAGGGTTTCCGGTGAGTCGAATGTTCATGCTTTGATGCCCTTTTGTTCAACTGAATGTTGAGTAAGGTTGAGCCCCAGAGCGGACTCGCGCGCCCGATCGGCCGCAATATCGGCGTCGATCGCGGCAACGTCATAACCAAGCTGCGCAACGGCCATGCGGCGGCTGATGAGCCCCATATTAAGCATTTCCCGCGTTGCCTTGGCGTCAGACTCCGGGTCCACCCATTGCGGCTTCGGAAAATGCCACTCGGCCCCGCAGGTTGTTTCGGTTGCGCCCCGAAGGGTTTCGAGGGCTTGCCAGCGCGCCCAGATCCGGTTGAGAGCGGGGACAAGAAGCGTGTGCTGAATGGCTTCGATACGGGCGCGGAACTGCACCAGTGCGGTTCGGGCGCTCGAATAGTTCACACCCCGCATGTCGCCAGAAAGCAGGAACTCGGGGATTTGCAGCCCCGCCGCGATCTGCCGCAAGCTGACAGCCACCAGTTCAACGGCCTGCGCCATCTGCTGCGGTGTCGAGAACCGCACGTCATAGCCCGCAGGCAGGAAGCGCATCACGCCCGGCTCAAGGCTCACGTCCAGCGGGTCGTTGCTGTCGAACGGCGCAGCGCCGCCCGTGCCGTTTTGGTCAATGACGAAGCCGCAGAGCATAGACTGAATCTTCGCATTCACCTGCAGCGCGTCAATGAGCTGACAAAGCTCGTTCAGCGGCAGGATCACGGGCGCGAACCACGACAAACCGCGAGTCTGCCCCGCGCCAAGGCGGCGGAAGAGGTGAATAAGGTCTGCAGCTTCCACGCGGACGGGCGCGCGAAACCCGGTAAAGGCATCGGTCGGACGGCTGGGGCGGAAGTGGTAAGCAACAGGCTCGTCTTCGGCGGAATATTCGATCCCTGCCGCAATATAGCGCCCGTCATGCAGTTCTACGCTATAGGACTCGTCCAACTGTTCGGCGGGAACATGCTGCAACCGCAATGTACCGTCTTCGTTGGCTCGCATGACCAGCAGGGCTTCGCCATCCGTCACAAGCGCATCGGCAACTTCGGTCAGAAGCGCCGCGAAATCGACGCGCGCCGCCCAATCGGCAAAGGCGGCATCACAGGCGGCACGGCTGGCCTCGTCTTCGCTCGTGCTGGCCGCGGTGACGCCATAGCCCACCAGCGCGGTTTTAAGGATCTCAGCAGCATTCCCGGCAGTCGGATCGTTGAAGCGCAAGTGACGCGCGCGGCCCCGAACCTGCGAAGCCCCTGCCAGCACCTCCGCCCCGGTCGTGCCGAAGGCGGGCGTGTTATTCCAGCGTTTGCCCGAAGCCCCTTCGAGCATCCGAAGGGCGGGTGCAACGGGCTTTTCGCGGGTGAAGAGACGAGGCCAGCGCAAAGCGTTCACTCCTGCCCGAAGAGGGCCGAGAAGATCGGCTGCACAAGGGTCGTGACGGGGAACAAGTTTGTCTGAGTGATAACAAACAGGTTGTTTTCCGCGTCGAAAGTGGCGAACTGCGGGTTGATATTCAGATCAACCCATTTACCCATTTTTGCGCAGGTCTGTTCCCAAGGGTGGGAAAGAATGTCGAAGCGGATAAATACGCCTTCCCCCGCCATAATGGCATTGAGGTGTGCTTCAAACGCCGGATAGCCTTGAGTTTTACTGAATCCAATCCCAATGTCCCGCAAGTCTCGGTTGATCGCCTCAATCTGCCCGGTGGAGCCGCCATTAAGGCTAATCGTAATGGCAACAACTGCCGCAGCGATGTCCGCGGCGGAATACTGGATTTCTCGGCCTTGCGAACGATGAGAGGCGGTAAGGATCAACCCACGGTCGCGCATGGTGCGCGCTCGGGAATAGAGCCGGTCGCGTTCTTCGTCGTCCTTCCCTCGGAGGGTGGCGATGGCATCCGTGATCTGGCGCAATGTGGCGGTGTGGTCGGTCATCGAAGGTTGTCCCAGGGTGATGATTTCGAATGACTGGAAGGTAGCACCTGCGTCGAGAGGACGCAAGAAGAACTTGCTTCCGTTTGACGCAGGTGCTACCTTCCAGTCACCAAAGTTCACTTGTCATCGTTGGGGGCGAGCAATCGCCCCGATCAAAGAACACGGGGAAGACAGGCCCCGCCCCGATTGGGGGAAGCCCCGGCTGCGTCCTCCACCGCTGCCGGGGCTTTTGTTTTAGGAGTCATCGCGTGCCGACAGAAATCATCATCGAACCGCATTTTAGATGGAACACGCGCCGCTTGCCCCCACCGCCGCCCGGCCTTGAGGGCCGCAAGCTGGCCGAATGGGCGCGCGGCTGGCGCAGCCTGCACAAATGGTTCCGATACCAAGTATCAGAGGACGAACGCTACTGGCTGTCTGTCTGCGAGGTTATCGGGCTGGCTGCCACGGAAGCCTTGCTTGGCGAGAGGGATGAGTTCAGAATCGACTCGCTTGGCAACTGGCCCGATCTGTGAGATAATCAACAGGACTTATTTATATTCACTGTGAGCAATAAGCCGTCAATAGGTGCCGAATGATCGAGCCGAAAATAACCTATCGAGTCGATGGACACGAATATGTGGTCGTGGAACAGGAAAGAGGAAATTATCTCTGCCGCAAGGTTGGGGAAGAGGGTGGAAAGGTGTATTATTTCAATAGTTCCACTCACGAAGGGCCCTTTGACGATCCGCCCGTTAATATCGGTGATTGGCTTTAGTCTAATAGTTATTGCTTAATAATTGAGAAAATTGAAGGCGTGTGGAGGGAAATGGACGAATCAGACTATAGCAATGCAGCAGATAGATTGCTTGGGGAAACGCAAGCTCGAATGGATTTCGAAGAGTTCATACGGCATGTCCGTTTGACCACTGATGATGAGGTTAGCCTTTCTGGACGACTTCTTGACATGATCGGTGATGCATTTTATCGACCCCCATATGAAAATTACACGAATGAGTTTTTGCGTCAAATTGCTCTTGCTGTCGTGCGCGCTAATGTCAGATAAATTACCCACCCAACCACTTTGATTTAACCACGGTCGGCGCCTTTCGGGGCGCCGCTGCACTTGCAAGCTCTGCCGCCCGCAGGTCTTCACGTTGCCCGATGATCTGTCGCACGGCGAGCGCGTAAACGGTGGCGTCGAGCGTTTCGGCGCGCTTGCCTTTGATACGCTCGAACCGGGCTTCGGGCTTGCCGCGAACATAACGCACAACGCGCCGCTCCGAGGTCAGTTGCTCGAAATAGATCGGTTGCAGGGCTTCTCCGAACCGAATCCCCTGCGTTCTTGCGAGCCGCGCAAACAGAGCGGATTTCGCGGCGTCGACTCCCACAAGCCAAAGGTGTTGCCCCTTGGTTCCCGAACGCTGGAAGACCGGGCGCGAGAAGCCCGGAACGCCCTTGATCGGCACGACACGGCGCCCGAAGCGGGGTTTGCAATATGCCATGACGTGTTGCAGGTGCCCGCCGTCCGAGGAGTCGACGGCGCAAGCGTCAATGCGGATCGTGCCGCCGTTCGGGTGCTGCCAGCTTTCCTTCAGCAGCGAGTCGAGGTCCTGCCAGACGCTTTCGCCGTCGATCGGCCCCCAGAAGACTCGATGATCGAGCACCAGCCAATCGGAATCGGTGTGCCCAGCCAGCACAACTTCAAGCCGATCGTCCTGGCAATCGACGCCCGCCGTGATCCAAAGCACGTCGGGCGGCAGGCTGTCGAGGTGGAAGGGCTCGCGCCGCGCGAATAGCTCGTGCTCGTCCAGATCCTCGCCTTCGGACTTCCAAGCCTGACCCAGAATGGTGTTGGTGAACACCTGCAGCGTTTCGGGCGCACGTTTGGCCGAAAGGAACTCGGCTGCCAGTTTCCCCCAGCGCGCGTTGTGGTGCGGGCTGACAAGGCAGTTGATCCGAAACCCGGCATGGCCCGTAACCTCTGGCGCTGTCACCCGCCAGCGGCCTTGCGCGACCATCTGTGGCTTGAACCGTTCGTCGATCAGGCAACCGCATTGCGGGCAGGCCCAAGCCGCCTTGTCGAGCTGGCCTTCCGGCCATGTGATCTGTGCCCACTCAATTTCTGAGAAGCCGCCGCACTCCGGGCATAGGCATTCGTAAATGCGGCGATCGGACTCGGCATATAGGCGTGTGATCGGGCCGAAATCAAAGATTGGCGTCGATCCGGCCAGAATCTTGCGGTCTCGAAAGGTCATGGTGCGCATTTCGGCCAGCTTGATCGGGTCGCCCTCTTGCGAAACCTCGTAACCGTCGGTTTCGTCCATCGCGAGAAACCGGGTTGTGTGTCGGCGCAGGTTGCGGGGCGATTTCGCCGCAAGGAATTTTAGGCTGCCACCCGGAAAGCGGCGGGCAAGCATGGTGCTGCGCCCGGATTCGTCCGCATCGTCGGACAGAAGCCCGCGCAGGGTGGGGGATGCCTCGAAAAGCGATTCAAGCTCAACGCTGAAGTCGCGCGCATCGTCGGCGGTTGGTTGCAATGCGATGATCGGGGCGGGGGCATTGGCGACGAAATGCGCGAGCGTTGCAGAAAGCCATTGCGTGTAACCGATTCGCGCGCCTTTTAGAATCGTGACGCGCTCGATTTCCGGGGATTCGAGGGCTTCGCACCAGCCGCGTTGAAACGGCCAGAGGTGCATCAGGCCCGGCAATGCGCTGGCACTTGCTGGAATGTGGACGCTCGACTCGATCCAATCTGCCAGCGGGACGTTCGGCGGCGGCAAAAGCGATTGCAGGGCTTTGCGGCGAATGGCTTCAATGGTCATGGGCAAGGCCCTCCAAGGCGGTGCGGATCTCGCGTTCCAGCGTGGCAATGTCGGTTGCGGTGAGGTGGGGCAGCGCCGCGCCGCAGCGCGAAGGAACGGCCAGCAAAGCGTTGCGCAGATCGCGCAGGATCGAAGCCCATTCGCGGGTCACGGCATCGGCTTCGACAAGCTCGCCCCGTGCGGCGGCATTGGCGATTGCCAGCTTGTCGGCTTGCTCGCGCGCCAGCCGTAGCTTTTCGGCTTTCAGATCGTTCGAGGGCGCATCGCGATTGGCGGCGATCTTGCGCAGGTGCTCGATATACCGCCCGACACTTTCGGCCACATCATAGCGGGCACGGGCGCTGCGCAGAAAGATTCCTTCTCGGGCTTTGGTTCTAACCTGCGAGAGCGACAACCGCGTGAGGGCGGCAAGCTCGCGTTCGTCCATTTGCGCGGGCAGCGTGGAGAAGCCGGATTCAGCGCCGCTGGCAGGCGACTCTTTCGGCAGGGCTGCAGGGTCAGGCAAAGCCGGACTCTGGGCTCCCTGCGCGCTCTGCGGGGCGTGAGTTGCGTTTTGCGCCGACCCGCTTGCCGCAGCTTTAACCGATTTCGGGCTGACGCTGTGCGGGCAGGGCTGGATATTTTCACCCATCAGGTCGCCAAAGATGTCTTCATCTCTCAACCGCATTTTCAGGATTCCCTGTTCCGAAAAAAATTTGGGAAGTGCGAAGACTCGCGGCTCAGGGTGCCCCGCGTGGCACGTGCCGGGGGAAGGACCCAAAGCCGCGATCTCACAACCGCCTTCGATCTCACAACCGCGATAAGCGGCGGCGCGGCGGTTCGCTTGTTCATTACTTCTGTCTTCATCTGCTTATTCCTTGGTTGCTGCATCGGTTCGGAAATTCGGAAACCCCTAAAGGGGGTTTTCCGGATTTTCCGAGTTCCCGCCGCTTTGCCGCCCGGAAATTTCCGGAAACTTTCCGCCTTTTTCCGGATTTTCCGACAGGTCGTCGAAGTCGCTCAAATCGTCGAAGCTGTCAGGATCGGGCAGCGCGTAGCACCCGCCGCGATAGTCCAGAGCCCCTTTGTCAAGCAACCCTCGCAACGCATTGTCCAATGTGCGCCTGCGACTGTCGGGATTATCTGCGGAAGAAACCTGACGCCCTTCGATGCAGGCTTGCCGCAAGGCGCGCTCTTCAACGTCACAACCGTCTTTCGCGATTTCATGAAAATGCGCCATGACAGCTTTTTCGCTTCGGTTAAGACGAACCTGCGGCGCGGCTTCACCGTTCGCCAGTTCCGCGCAGCGCGGCAAGGTGATTGCATCGCCGTCTTCGTCCTTGCCGCCGTCTTCGGTCGCAATGCGGAACGCAATATCGCGCTCGCAGGTGCCATTGCGGTTTTTGGTGAGTTTGCCGCGGATCACGCCCGCCTCCTCTCGCTTCACATGCAGCGCCACATCAAGCGCGCCATTCAGGATAGAATGCCCGCGCGGGAGTCCTTGCTGCCCGTCCTTCGTATCGTGATGCACCAGCACCACGGCGGCGCCCCATTTGGTGAGCGATCGGGCGACCGACACGACGCGCCCCATAGCTTCCGCGCTGTTCTCTTCGAGGCCGGGAAAAGCCATCGCCAGCGTATCGATGATCACGAGTTGCGGGCGTTGATCTTTCACGGCGCGCTTCAACGCCACCAGATCGGGCGAGTCCTTTGCCAGAAGATCCGAGACGCCTTCCACAAGGACGAAGCCCGACGCGTCACCGTGCGCCATGCGCAACGCTTTCACTCGCCCGCGCATCCCGTGAGGGTCTTCCGCCGCAACGTAAAATGCCTTTCCAGCCTTGCAGCGCATCCCGAAGGCGTTTCGCCCCTGTGCAACGGCATAGGCAAGGAAGGGGGCCAGCAAGGATTTCCCCGCGCCCGGCGCCCCGACGATGCACCCCACATCGCGTTCAGCGATCAGCCCTTTGATCAGGTAGCTGCGCGCTGGCGCAGCTTCGCAATCGGCGGGCGAAAGAAAGGACAGGCGCGCGGGCGTGTCGGTCTTCGGGGCTTGTGCTTCCGGCTCGTCGCCCAGGTCCTCGAACTCGTCGTCGGGAATCGGCTCACTCCAACCGTGTTCGCTGGCCTGCTTGAACAAGAGCCCGCCGCCAATGTTCCCCGCTTGCCCCGCGCGCAGGCTGCGCCAGATCGTCTGGCATTCCCGCAAGCTGAAGCTGGGATTCTGCGCTGCCCATTTCACCAGAGCTTCGAACCCTTCGGGCGAGCCGTTCGACTCCTCATGCACGGCCATGACGATTTCGCAAAAGCGCGGCCAGTTCGGGGCACCGTCATTGGGAATCGCCATCAGCGCCGAAACCACGGTGGCCCAAGGCTTCCCGCACTTGCCTTGCCCCTTCCGTTCGGTGCCGCCCATCAGATCGCCGAACACGTCATCCGCTTTTGGGCGGGCATAGATCGGGCGCAGGTTGGGCACCGTGTCGAGGGCCGCACCGTCAACAAGCAACGTCTGCAACGGGTGAGCCTTGCCGCCGCCTTTCTTTGCATCGCGCATCGCGGCTTCGCCGAAGTAATAAGACTGCGAGGGCTTGAAGGACTCTTCGCTCAGGGTGCCACCCAAGGCACCATTGAGCCGGGCGCAAAGGGCTTCGCGCTCTTGCCGTGTGACTTCGCGTTGCAGGGGACAAATAACGCGCCAGCGGGGGGCGTCGGGCGCGTGGTGCGTCGAGGTGTAGAAGAGCGCCGCAACCCCCGCCGCGCGCAGCATATCGGCGGCGCGTTCCATCGGCACTTCCCCGGCGTCATAATCGCCTTCGATGCCAGAGACGGATTGCAGGTTATCATCCCAGCGCAGGCAGAACCCCGGCTTGCCGTCTTTCGAGGGTTTGGCCCGATCACCGAAGCGCGCCAGCTTCAAGAGCGGCAAGCCGTCCTTGCGCTCTGCCTTGGCGGCTTTGATCCTCCCTTCCAACTCGCGCAGGGTCAACCGCTCGCGGCGCAGGCTCGAAGCCTTCACATCGGGGAAGAACGTCACGGGAAGGGCCAGATCAAGCACCGAAACCCCCGCTTGCGATGCGGGCAAGGTCGGTGTATCTTTCTTGAAAGGGATTATTTCCTTGGAGTTTTTGGAGCCGTTGCGGGTGCGAGCCGCAGCGGCTTCTTCCTTTTCAGGCGGTCCCCAGAGATCCCCGAAAACGTCTGGTGCAGATTGAATGCCCATAGTTGGCTCCGTGGTTGGAGCCTCGCAGGCGGTTTGACAGCACCAGAAAAAAGCCTTTGAAACCAGTGACGGGTTGCGGGCGGGTTTGACAATGGAAGCTGTTATTTGCGTTCGCTTGTCTCATTTGCTCCGGGTCCGCCACTTCCTCTTCGACTGTGAAAGCCACGCCTTCGGGCGTGTTTTTTATTGCCCGGCCGGGCCCTTCGCCCTATGGCGCAGATCAGGCGCGGCTTTGGGAGAGAGCGATGACCCTTCTTCTGATCCATACCGGCGGCACGATCGGCATGGCCCCGGGGCCGCTGGGTCTGGCGCCGAAGCCCGGTCTGGTCGAGGCGGCGCTGGCCGAGCGTCTGCCCGTTGGCGCCGTTCTGCACACCCATGTCTTTCGGCCGCTGCGCGACAGTGCCGATATCGGTCCCGCCGACTGGAACGCGATTCTCGACGCGCTTGATGCCCATCCCGGCGTGCCTGCGCTGGTGATGCATGGCACCGACACGATGGCCTTCACCGGGGCGGCGCTGGCGCAGGCGCTGGCCGGGACCGAGCGTCGGGTGATTCTGTGCGGCTCGATGCTGCCGCTCGGGCAGGGGGGCGATGCCGAGCGCAATCTCGATCTGGCGCTCGCGGCCGCGCATGCACCCGGGATGGGGGTCGATTTGGCCTTCGACGGGCGGCTGATGGCGGCGGCGGGGCTGGTGAAGCACGACAGCCATGCCCGCGATGCCTTTCGCAGCCAGCCGCAGGATCACGCGCCCGCGCCGAAAACCCGCCGCTTCGATCCGGCGCGGCGGTTGGCGGTGCTGACGCTGTCCCCCGGTTTGCCGGGGGCGGCGCTGGCGGCGATGCTCGCGGCGCTCGATGGCGCGGTGCTGCGGGTCTTTGGCGCGGGGACGGTGATGAACGATCCCGCGATCCTCGAGGCCCTGCGCGGCGCCGTGGCGGCGGGCAAGCGGCTGCGCGCGGTCAGCCAATGCGAGGCGGGCGGGCTGGCGCCCGGCGCCTATGCGGCGGGGGCGGGCCTCTGGGCCGCGGGGGTCGAGAATGGCGGCAAGGAAACGCCCGAGGCGGCGCTGATCCGGCTTTGGCTTTCCTGATGCGTCAGGGGCCCCGAAGGGCCCCTGACGCAGGGTCGAACCGCGTTATTGCGCGGCGGCAGGGGCGGTCGCGGTCAAGAGCGCCTCGGCCACGGCTTCGGTCGATTGCGCCGAGGCGGTGCCGACAGCGGCCAGCGTTTCCTCCGGCCCGGTCACTGTCAGCCCGGCCTCGGTCAATTTCGCGGCCAGCGTCGCGCCATCGGTGCCAAAGACCGGCGCCACATCGGCGATCTTCGCGTTCATCACCTGCATCGCCAGCGCGAATTGCGGCGGGCCCGAGCGGCCCTCGCCCGAGGGGATCGCGAAGGGGATCGAGATCACCAGCGACACGACCAGCGCGATCCACATTGGCGCGCGTTTCACGTAATTCGTCACCGAGCGCCAGTTCTTCCAGACGTGCAGCACGAAGGGCAGGATCAGCACCATCGACAGGATTTCATGCATCTCGCGGAAGGTCGCCTGCCCGACATGGAAGAAAAGGGCGACGCCCGAAACAAGCGAGATCAGGAACAGCCCGGTGATGAAGGGCGTGGCGTATTTGTTGAAAAGATCGTTCATCTGACTGTCTTTCTGTGGGACCGGAGCCTGCCCCGGGTGCCTTGGGAGGTTTCAGATTTCAAACGCGAACGGCCGCAACTTCCGTCGCGGCCGTGGAAAAATCCGTGATGTCGAGGCTGCGGCAGGCTGTCACACCGCCTTGGCCGCCATCTGCACCAGCCGCAGGCAGACCTGCGTCGCCTTCTCCATGTCCTGCACCGAGACCCATTCCAAAGGCCCGTGGATGTCCTGCATGCCGGTGAAGATATTCGGGCAGGGCACGCCCATTTCGGTCAGCCGCGAGCCATCGGTGCCACCGCGGATTGGCACGGACAGCGGTTCGATGCCCTCGGCGCGGCAGGCGTCCCGAGCCAGATCGACCGGGGTCATGTCCTTTTCCAGCCAATAGCGCATGTTGCGATACTGCGGGCGGATCGTGCAGGTGATCTCGGCCCGCGGTTCGGTGGCGGCGACAGCGGCGCAGACTTGCTGCAAAAGCGCCCCGCGGGCGGCCAATCCGTCGAGTTCGAAATCGCGCAGGATGATCGAAAACTCCACCTCGGCCGCCGTGCCCGCCATGTTGGTGATGTGCCAGAAGCCCTCGCGGCCGTCGACCACCTCGGGGGTTTGCGTCGCCTGCGGCAGCATCTCGATGATCTTCGCCGCCAGATGCAGCGCGTTCACCATCTTGCCCTTGGCGGTGCCGGGGTGGGTGGACACGCCCTTCACCTTCACCTTGGCGCCATCGGCAGAGAAGCTTTCATATTCGATCTCGCCCACAGCGCCGCCATCGAGCGTATAGGCGAAATCGGCGCCCAAGTCCGCAGGCAGCCGGGCATCGACGCCGCGGCCGATCTCCTCGTCGGGGGTGAAGGCGATGCGCAGCTTGCCATGCGGGATCTGCGGGTTGGCGATCAGATGCTCGGCCATCGTCATCAGGATCGCGACGCCCGCCTTGTCATCGGCACCCAGAAGCGTCAGCCCCGAAGCGGTGATCAGATCATGCCCGACCTTCTCGCCCAGATAAGGGTTGGCAGCGGGCGAATTCACCAGACCGGGCGCATCCGGATAGGTGATCTCGCCGCCATTGTAGCCGCGAATGACCCGCGGTTTCACGCCTTCCGCATGATAGGCGGGGGCGGTGTCCATATGGGCGAGCATCCCGATCACCGGGCCTTCCGCCGTCGCGGGCACCGTGGCCAGAACGGCGCCATAGTCGGTCACTGTCACCTCGGCGGCGCCGATCCGGGTCAGTTCCTCGGCCAGCATCCGGGCCAGGTTCAGCTGAATCGCGGTCGAGGGGGACGACGGGCTTTCCTCGTCGCTTTGCGTATCGACGGCGGCGTAACGGCACAGGCGCTCTTCGAGGCTGGGGCAAAATTCGGTCATGTCGGACTCCTTTGGTGCAATGGGACGCGGCCGGGCGGAAGTGTCAAGACTTGCCCCGTGACGGCGGCGCGGCTACATCACCCTTCCGGTCGAACGGAGGACCCCATGGACACCGCCACCCGCATTGCCCGCACCATTGCCGAGGAAATCGCCGCCACCCCCGCCCAGGTCACCGCCGCGGTGGGGCTGCTGGACGAAGGCGCGACCGTGCCCTTTGTCGCGCGCTACCGCAAGGAAGTGACCGGCGGGCTGGATGATACGCAGCTGCGCAAGCTGGCGGAACGGCTCGATTATCTGCGCGAACGCGAGGCGCGGCGGGCGGCGATTGTCGCCTCGATCACCGAACAGGGCAAGATGACCGACGAGCTGGCGCTGTCGCTCGCCCGGGCCGAGACCAAGGCGGAACTGGAAGACCTGTATCTGCCCTACAAGCCGAAGCGTCGCACGAAGGCGATGATCGCGCGTGAAAACGGCCTTGGCCCGCTGGTCGAGGCGATTCTGGCCGATCGCAAGGCGGTGCCGGAAAAGCTGGCCGAGGGCTACCTTTCTGAAGCCGTCGCGACGGTGAAGGATGCGCTGACCGGCGCGCGGGAAATCGTCGCCGAAGGGCTTGTCGAAAACGCGGCGCTTCTGGGCAGCCTGCGCGAGTTTCTGGCGCGCGAGGCCTACATCACTGCGAAGCTGGTGGACGGTCAGGCCGAGAAGGGCGCGAAGTTTTCCGATTATTTCGATCACCGCGAACGCTGGGCCGATGTGCCCTCGCACCGGGCGCTCGCCATGCTGCGCGGCTCGAATGAAGGCGTGCTGACGCTCGACATTGCCCCCGACGAAGACGGCGTCGCCCGGGCCGAGGCGATGGTGGCGGCGGCGCTTGAGGCGAAGACCCAGGCGCCGGGGGATGTCTGGTTGCGCTCTGTCGCGGGCTGGACCTGGCGGGTGAAGCTGAGCCTGTCGATGATGCTCGATCTGCTGTCCGAAATGCGCGGCCGCGCGCAGGACGAGGCGATCAAGGTCTTTTCGCGCAACCTCAAGGATCTGCTGTTGGCCGCGCCCGCGGGCGCCAAGGCGACGCTGGGGCTGGACCCGGGCATCCGCACCGGCTGCAAGATCGCGGTCGTCGATGCGACGGGCAAGGTGCTGGCGACCGAGACGGTCTATCCCTTCCCGCCGAAATCCGATCTGCGCGGCACGCAGGCGACGCTGATCCGGCTGATCACGGCGCATAAAGTCGATCTGATTGCCATCGGCAACGGCACGGCCAGCCGCGAATCCGAGCGGCTGGTGGCGGAAACGCTGAAGCTTCTGCCCGCTTCGGTGAAGGCGCCGACCAAGGTTGTCGTGTCCGAGGCCGGGGCCTCGGTCTATTCGGCCTCGGAACTCGCGGCGAAGGAATTCCCCGATCTCGACGTGTCCTTGCGGGGCGCGGTCTCGATTGCGCGGCGGCTGCAGGACCCCTTGGCGGAACTCGTGAAGATCGAGCCGAAGTCGATCGGCGTCGGGCAATATCAGCATGACGTCGATCAGTCGAAGCTGGGCCGGGCGCTGGAAGGTGTCGTCGAAGACGCGGTGAACGCGGTCGGCGTCGATCTGAACACCGCCTCGGCGCCGCTGCTCGCCCATATCTCGGGCCTCGGGCCGGGGTTGGCCGAGGCGATCGTGGCGCATCGCGATGCGAATGGCGCCTTCAAGAGCCGCAAGGAACTCCTCAAGGTCAGCCGCCTTGGGCCGCGGGCTTTCGAACAATGCGCGGGCTTCCTGCGCATCACCGCGGGGACCGAGCCACTGGATGCCTCGTCGGTCCACCCCGAGGCCTATGATGTCGCCCGCGCCATCGTGAAGGCCTGCGGGCGGGACATTCGCGCGCTGATGGGCGACACGGGGGCGCTTTCGAAGCTGCGCCCGCAGGAGTTCGTGACCGAGAAATTCGGCCTGCCGACCGTGCGGGACATTCTGGCGGAGCTGGAAAAACCCGGGCGCGACCCGCGGCCGTCCTTCGTCACCGCGACTTTCGCCGAGGGGGTCGAGGACATCAAGGACCTGAAACCCGGGATGCAGCTCGAAGGCACGGTGACCAACGTCGCGGCCTTTGGCGCCTTTGTCGATATCGGCGTGCATCAGGATGGGCTGGTGCATATCTCCCAACTCGCCGACCGCTTCGTCAAAGACCCGCATGAGGTGGTGAAGGCGGGCGATGTGGTGAAGGTGCGGGTGACCGAGGTCGATGTTCCGCGCAAGCGCATCGCGCTCACCATGCGCAAGGATGGGGGCACCTCGGCCCGCGAGGACCGCGCCGCCCGTGGCCCCGAGGCGCCAAAAGGGCCGAAGGGCAAACAGCCGATGTCGGCCAGCCCGAAGACCAGCCAGGCGACCGGCGGCTTTGGCGCGGCGCTGCTGGATGCGATGAAGAAACGCTGAGGGCCCCCGCCCTCAGCTGCCCCCTCAGCTGACCGCCGCGCGGCCGTGGCCGATCGCGGATTGCATCGTGCGCACCACCACGAAAGCATCGCGCAGGTGCGAGCGTTCCAGATCGCTCAGGTCCGAGGGGGCGAGGAAATTGTCCGCCGGCCGCCCGGATTTGATCAAGAGCGCCTGATTTTCCAGCCGCATCGTCGCGATCAGGTCATAGGCCTCGATCAGATCGCGCGCGCCAGCGGCCGAGACCACCCCGGCTTCCTCGGCCGCCTTCAGCCGGGCGCGGGTGTTCGAAGGCACCAGCCGCCCCTGCAGCGCATAGATCCGGGCAAGGTCCACCACCGGCACCACCCCGTTCATCTTCATGTCGATGTGGTTCCTGTGCTCGCCCGAGCGGATCGTGGCGAAGCTGCGAATGAGCCCGAGCGGCGGCGCATGCTTCAGCGCAGCCGCGGTCATGTGCATGACAAAGACCGAATTCTGCGCCGCCATCGCCAGGGTTTCGGCGCGCAGATCCTCGAACATCGCGATGCCGCCGCCGCCGATCGGGCGCAGGTCGAACATGACCGAGGCCAGCATCTGCGCCTCGGGATCGGGTCGCGAAATCCAGCCCGCGAAATAGTCGCGCCAGACCCGCAGCGGCTGACACCAGCGCGGATTGGTCGCCATCATCTCGCCCGGGCAATGCGCATAGCCGCAGGCATGCAGCCCGTCGCAGACGATCTTCGCCAAGGCGCGGAAATAGTCCATGTCCGCGGTCGTCGCGCGATCATCAAGGATCAGGCAGTTGTCCTGATCGGAGACGCTGCTTTGCTCCTGCCGCCCCTGCGAGCCGCAGGCGAGCCACAGATAGGGCACCGGCGGCGCCCCCAGCGTGCGTTCCGCCATCACCAGCAGCCGCCGCGTCACCGCATCGGCAATGTCGGTGATCAGCCGCGTCACCACATCGGGGCCGTGATGGCTGCCGATGAGCTGCACCAGCAACTGCGGGATGCGCGCGGTCACCGCGGTCATCTCGGCCAGCGTCTCGGCCGAGACCACGTCGCGGATCAGCATCGCCGAGGACACGGCCTGAAACCGCGTCAGGTCGGTTTGCGTGATCATGCCGACAAACTTGCCGTTCTCGGTGATCGGCAGATGGCCGATGCGGCGCTCGAGCATGATATGCAGGATGTCGGACCCCAGCGCCGTGGGCGGCAGGCTGACCGGGTTCGATGTCATCACCCGCGCCACCGGAAGATCGAGCGGCTGCGCCTCGGCGAGGATCTTGTTCGACAGATCACGCTGCGTGACGATGCCGAGCAGTTTCTCGCCCGGCTCGACGACGCCCAGCGAAGACACATGCGCATCGCGCATCATCCGCGCGGCGTCCAGAACCGTCGTCTCGGGCGTGCAGGCGAGCGGCTTGCGCGCCACCAGATCGGCCACCTTCTGCGTCGCGATATCGGTCGAGACCTTCTCGCCGCGCTTCCTGTTGAAAAACCGCTCGAACGCCGGATAGGTCTCGATCAGCCGCTTGAAGGTCGGCGTGGGCAGCACCAGACAGATCGTCTGCTCGCTGGCCTTCGCCTGCGTCGCAGCCAGCCCGTCGCGCAGGATGCCGCGTTCGCCGAACGAATTGCGCGGACCCAGCAGCGAGACCAGCCCGCCATTGCCATCGGTGATTTCCACGGCACCCTGTTTCACCAGATAGAGCCCGCCGATCGGGGTCTGATAGACATAGATCAGCGAGCCCGGGCGGAACTCCATCCGGCGAAAGGCGGCGGCAACGGTTTCGAGTTCCTCGCGCGGCAGGGTGTCGTAGGGGTGGACCGTCTCCAGAAAGGCGATATGTGCCTCGCGATCGGTTTCCATGACGTCTTCCTTGACTGAGAGACAGCCTTTGCGGAACGGCGGGTGAGGGGCGGCCGTCCCCGGCGCAGCGGCACCTGCCGCCACGTCATCCATCCTGCGCAAAGATCCCGCCCTTCGCCAGAGCGATTCCGGGGCCGGGCCAATTCGCCGCGTCTTCTCAGTCCCTTGCGAGCGCCTCGACAGGGTCGAGCCGGGCTGCCGCGCGGGCGGGCAGGAAGCCGAAGCTGACCCCGATCAGCGAGGAGCAGAGGAACGCCAGCGCCGCCACCGGGGCCGAGAATGAGAGTTTCATCGCGGTCTGGAAGGCGTTGAAGGTCGAGCCTGCTACCAGTGCAAGGGCAACGCCCAGCAGCCCGCCCAGAAGGCAGATCAGCACCGCCTCGATCAGGAATTGCGCGACGATATCGGACCGCCTTGCGCCGACCGCGACCCGCACGCCGATTTCCGCCGTGCGTTCGGTGACCGAAACCAGCATGATGTTCATCACCCCGATGCCGCCGACCACGAGGGAAATCAGTGCGATGGCGGCGACAAGGATCGTCATCGTCTGCGTCGTCTGGGTGATCGTGTTGCGGATCGTGTCGGCGTTTTGCAGGAAGAAATCCTTCTTGCCGTGGCGTTGCTGGATCAGCGCCGAAATCTGTCCCTCGGCATCGGCCATCGTCGCGGTATCGGCCACTTTCACCGCGATCGAGTTGATCGTGTTCGAGCCGGTGATCCGAACCGCCGCCGTGCTGAAGGGGGTGAAGACGCGCACCTGCGTCGGCCCGAAACCGGAGCTTGTCGCCTCGACCCGGCCGATGATGCGCAATGGCACCTTGCCGATCAGGATCGTTTTGCCCAGCACCGGGCCGCCTTGCGGGAAGAAGGCTTTATATGCCTCGGCATCGAGCACGGCGACCTGGGCGCGGGCGTCGATCATCGCCTGATCGATCAGCATGCCCTCGCGCAGGGTCAGACCGCCGACGTCGAAATAGCCCGCCGAAACCCCGCGCAGCGAGACCGAGGTGGTGGTCGCGCCCAAGGTGGCGGATTTTTGCGTGCTGATCTCGGGCGAGACCGAGGCGGCAAAGGGTTGCGCCGCCAAGGCCACCGCATCGGCCACGACCAGCGTGCGGATGCGGCTGGCCATGCGGTCGCCAAAGCCGGTGCCGGGGCGGATGGTGATGGTGTTGGTGCCAAGCGCGGAAATGCCCGAGAGCACCTTTTCCTGGCTGCCCTTGCCAAGCGCCACCACCGAGACGACCGAGGCGATGCCGATGATGATGCCGAGCATGGTCAGGAAGCTGCGCAGCCGGTGCGCGGCCAAGGCCCGCACCGCCATCCGCGCGGCCTCGACGATGCGCCCGGCGAAGGCGGCGCTGCCGCCGCGGGCGGTCTCGGGGCGCTCAAGGGCCGCGGTCGGGGTCTCGGGCGGGCCGGGGCGGCTGTCCGACAGGATCGCGCCGTCACGGATCTGGATGATCCGACTGGCGCGGGCCGCGACATCTGGATCGTGGGTGATCACCACGATCGTATGGCCGCGCGCATGCAGGTCGTCGAAAAGATGCAGCAGTTCCGTGCCCGACACGCTGTCGAGCGCGCCGGTGGGCTCGTCGGCGAGGATCACCTCGCCACCGTTCATCAGCGCGCGCGCGACCGAGACCCGCTGCTGCTGCCCGCCCGACAGCTGCGAGGGGCGATTGTGCAGCCGGTTGCCAAGGCCGAGCCGGGTCAGCAGCGCCTCGGCCCGGGTGGCGCGGCGCTCGCCCTCGGTGCCGGCATAGATCGCCGGGATTTCCACGTTGCCGAGGGCCGAAAGCGAGCCCAGCAGTTGATAGCGCTGGAAGATGAAGCCGAAATGCTCGCGCCGGAGCTTGGCGAGCGCGTCACCGTCGAGCCCGCTCACGTCCTGCCCGTCGTAGGCGTAAGTCCCGCGGGTCGGATGGTCGAGACAGCCGATCAGGTTCATCAGCGTCGACTTGCCCGAGCCCGAGGCGCCGACGATGGCGACGTAATCGCCGCGCCAGATATCCAGATCGATGCCCTTGAGCACCGAGACCGCCTCGTCGCCGATCACGTAATCCTTGCCGATGCCGCGCAGGCGGATGATCGGCTCGCCGCGCGCGCCCATCTCAGAACCCCATCATCGGCGGCCGATTGCGGCGGCCCGTGTCGGAATTCGCCGCCGAGATCGAGGGCAGCACGACCTCGTCCCCCTCGTTCAACCCGGTCACCTCGGCCAGCGTGTCGGTCATCATGCCAACGCCGATCTTGCGCGTCTCGCTGCGCCCGGTCGCGGGATCGTAGACCTCCACCTCGGCCTTGCCGCCCGCGACGCGCGGGATCGTCGTCACCGGCACCGTCAGCACGTTCTTGCGCGCATCAAGGGTGATCGTCACCTCGGCCGACATGCCGATGCGCAGGATGCCCTCGGGGTTATCCACGTCCAGAAGCGCGTTGTAATAGATCGCCTCGTCGGTATCGATCGTGTCCGAGGTCTCGATGCTGGCGGGCGCGGGTTCCAGCGCCCGGAGCCGCGCCTCGAACGGCTGGGTGAGCGACGAGTTCAGGGTGAATGCCGCCGCCTGACCCGGTTTCACCGCCACCACATCGGCCTCGGAAATCTCGGCCTTCACCACCATCCGGTCGAGCTGCGCCAGCTTCACGATCGTCGGGCTGGAGGTGTTGGCGTTCAGCGTCGTGCCTTCCTCGGAGACGATCGCCACCACCGTCCCCGAAATCGGCGCCGCAATCCGCGTCCGTTCCAGTTCCGTCTCGGCCGAGCTCAGCGTCACCTGCGCCTCGTCGAGCTGCGCCCGAAGCCCCTCGAGCTCGGCCTTGGCGACATCCAGCGTCGCCTCGGCGGTCTCGCGGGTCTCGTCCGAGCTCAGCGCCTTCGAGTTCAGCGTCTTCTGCCGCGTCAGCGACAGTTCCGCCACCCGGATCGAGGCTTCCTTGGCCTTGATCTGCGCCTGCAACTGCTTCAGCGCCGCTTCTGCCCGGGCGACATCGGCGCGCTGATCGGAGCTGTCGATCTCGGCGATCAGATCACCCTTTTGCACCCGGTCGCCCAGCGCCACGGCCAGTGTCCGCAACTGCCCCGAGACCTGCGCGCCGACCGAAACGAGCTGCGCCGCCTCGATCGTGCCGCTGGCCAGAACCGTTTTCGACAGATCCGCGCGCGTCACCGTGGCGGTCGAAGGCGCCTGCGGTTCCTCGGCCGAGCCAAGCTTCCAGGCCGTGCCCCCTGCCGCCGCCAGCAGCACCACGAGGGAAAGGGCAATCAGGTTTTTCTTTCGCATCGGTCCCGGTCCAATCGACGCCATCGCGGCAGTCCTGTGTTCCTTACGCACGAGATAGGGGTTTCCGGCGTTTGTCATCGCCCCGAAAGCACTGCCGGATCCCCGATCACGGGATCGTGTGCCATCAAGCTGACGCGAAGGGCCGCGCTCTCTCCCTTCTTGAGTCACGCTTTGGCCGCAAAGCGGGAGCAGATCGGGCAGACAAACGGACTGGAGACCAAAATGGCACGCAAGCTCATGGCCCTGATCGCGAAACTGCGCGGTTCCGAAGATACGGTGTTCGCGCATCGTGTGTCGATGCTGGCCGAAGCCGTCACGCCCGGCCGCCTGCACGGTCCGCTTTCGCCGTTCCGCTTCGTGGCGCAGCGTCGCGCAGTCTGATCAGAAATCCACCGTCACGCCGGGCAGGTTGAGGTCGCGCACCAGATCGCGCAGCTCCTGCCGGGCGGCGATGTTCGAGATGTTCAGGTTCTCGACGCCGAGATCGCGCAGATCGAGCAGCGTCATGCCGCGCGGGAACAGCTCGCGGAAGATCACCCGCTCCGAAAACCCGGGCGCGACGCGAAAGCCGATGCGCTTCGACAGCTGTTCCAGCGCTTCCCCCACCTTGCGCTTGTTGTGCGCCTGCTGCGAGCTCATCCGGTTGCGCAGCACCAGCCAGTCGATCGGCTTCAACCCCGCGCGGGCGCGCAGCTGCCGTGCCGACCAGACCATTTCCGAATAGATCGACGGCCCGGTGACCTTGGAGGTCTCGGGATCGATCCGGGCGAGCAGGTCGAAGTCGATGAAGCTGTCGTTGAGCGGCGTGATCAGCGTGTCGGCCAGAGAATGCGCCACCTGGCTGAGACGCGTATGCGAGCCGGGGCAGTCGATCACCACGAAATCGCAGATCGGGTCCAGCTCGGCCACGACCGAGGATAGCCGGTGGTCATAGGGGTTCTCGCCGGGGGCGAGCGTCGCCGCATCGGCCTCGGGCAGTTCTCGGTATTCGGGCGAGGGCAGATCGAGCCCTTCGCGCGCCATGTAGGCCAGGCGATTCTCGACATAGCGGCCGAAGGAGCGTTGTCGCAGGTCAAGGTCGAGCGCGCCGACCTTCTTGCCCATGCGCGCCAGCGCGGTCGCCACATGCATGCAGGTGGTGGATTTGCCCGAGCCGCCCTTTTCATTGCCGACAACGATGATATGCGCCACGTCAACACCCCGTTCAGCGGCCCTGTCTCGGGGCCTTCGCGTTTATAGGACGCTCCGGCTACCGAAGGAAGCGCGCAGGCGCAAGGGGGGAGGCGCAAAGGGTTTGAACGGTCGTGGGTGTGTTTCGCCTCGGCTGGCGCCGAGGCGACCCGCGGGGGGCTGCGCCCCCCGCACCCCCGCGCGTATTTTGCCAAGGAAAACCGGGGCTCTTGGCACGGCCCCGGCGGGGGATGCAGGCGAAAAGCAAAAGGGCGCCCGAGGGCGCCCTTTCGGAACGATCACGCGGCAGCTCAGAAGCCGAGGCCAGCGTATTTGTTCTTGAACTTCGACACGCGGCCGCCGGTGTCCATCAGCTTGGCCGAGCCACCGGTCCAGGCCGGGTGCGCCAGCGGATCGATGTCGAGCGCCATCGTATCGCCTTCCTTGCCCCAGGTGGACTTGGTCAGATACTCGGAGCCGTCGGTCATCTTGACGGTGATGAAGTGGTAATTCGGGTGGGTATCGGCTTTCATCGTCCCGCTCCTTATTCGGCTTTGGCTTTGTAGTTGGTGACTTCGGCGATACGAGCCGATTTGCCGCGACGCGAACGCAGGTAGTAGAGTTTCGCACGACGGACGCGACCGCGACGCACCACTTCGATGCTGTCGATGTTGGTCGAGTAGAGCGGGAACACGCGTTCCACGCCTTCGCCGAACGAGATCTTGCGCACGGTGAACGAGGCCGCGATGGTGGCGCCGCCCTTGCGAGCGATGCAGACGCCTTCGTACATCTGCACGCGCGAGCGGGTGCCTTCGGTCACTTTGTAGCCGACGCGCACGGTGTCACCGGCCTTGAAGTCGGGGATGGTCTTGCCGAGGGCGGCGATCTGTTCCGCCTCGAGTTGTGCGATCAGGTTCATCGCAAATCCTTTCGTTGCTTGCGGTTATGTCCGCAAAGGTGTCGCCGCCCGAGAGCTCCGGTCTTCGCTCGGGTCCGCGCCTGCTCTCGCAGGGGCGCCCGCCGGAGGATCGTTCGTCCTGTTCAAGCCCCGTCCTGAACCCCATGCTGCAACCGAAGCAGGCCGCCGCAGGCAAAGGAAAAGGGTCCGAGAGCCGATTCCGGTCCGGACCCGCGCGGCATACGGGGAAAAGGGCAAGGGATCAAGGGGGAAGTGGGGGGGGCCCGCCTCAGCCTTGCAGCGCGAGGAAAAGATGGCGTTGCGGATCGAAAATCGCGACATGCGCCGCGTGGTCAAAGGCATTCATCAGCTTTGCGCGCTCAAGATAGCTGAAAGGATCGGGGGCCCGCGTCGCCGCCTTGATCTCGTCGCCCCAGCATTCCATCGCATTGGACAGCACGCGTCCTTCGATCGCCATTTCATCCACCCGCTGCTCGATCTGGGTCCGGCTCCACGGTTCGAAGTGGGCCAGCAGGGTCGGAGGTTCAAGGCCGGGCCTGGTTTGATAGACCGTCACGACGCAGACGGCAAATTCCCTACCGCTTGCCAACATCGTCATCTCATGCGCATCGCGCCCCGAGACGAACTGCGGGGCAATATCCTTTCGCAAGCACTCGGACAGCAGAAGCAGCGACAAAGTCGCCAGACATCGCAAAATCACCGTGCCCCTTTCATCTTGCCCAAAATACCTCGGGGTGAGATGGGGTCGCGCCACCTTCCGGTGGAAGGTGGCCCCATCGAACGGGCTGCCCGTGGCAGCCCTGGGGGGCAGCGCCCCCGGCGGGTCGCCTCGGCGAAGCCGAGGCGAAATCACTTGCCGAACTTCTCCCACAAATCCGGCCGTCGTTCCCGTGTCAGGGCCTCACTCATCTCCCGGCGCCAGTCGGCGATCTTCTTGTGGTTGCCCGACATCAGCACCTCGGGAATCGCGCGGCCCCGCCATTCTGCGGGGCGCGTATATTGCGGATGCTCCAGAAGCCCGTTCGAATGGCTTTCCTCGGTCGCGCTCTCAGAGTTGCCCAGCACCCCCTCGCGCAGCCGCACCGTGGCGTCGATCACCACCTGCGCCGCGATCTCGCCGCCCGTCAGCACGAAATCCCCGATCGAGACCTCTTCGACGCCATAGGCTTCCAGAACCCGCTCATCGACGCCTTCGAACCGCCCGCAGAGAATCGTCACGCCCTGTGCCGCGGCCAGACGCCGCGCGTGGCCTTGCGTGAAGGGCTTGCCGCGGGGCGACATGTAGATCACCGGCCAGTCGGCGCGATCGGCGGGCGTGCCCGCCGCGGCATGGTCAAGCGCCGCCGCCACCACATCGGCGCGCAGCACCATCCCGGCGCCGCCGCCCGCGGGCGTGTCGTCGACGTTGCGGTGCTTGCCAAGACCGAAGGGCCGCAGGTCGATGGTTTCCAGCCGCCACAGCCCGGCGTCATGGGCCTTGCCGGTCAGGCTCAGCCCCAGAACGCCCGGAAAGGCCTCGGGGAAGAGCGTCACGATCTTCGCCGTCCAGACGCCCGCGACGGTCTCGACCTCGGCCATCAGATCGCGCGGCGTCACCTTGCCCGACAGCGAGGTCACCACCGCCCGCCGCCCATGCGAGCGCGCAGGCGCGACCTCGGGCGTTTCCGCCTCGACCAGTTCCGCCGTCGTCAGCTTCATCGCGCCCTTGCGCGGCGGCGGCGGGGTGTCGTCGGTGTCACTCATGCCTCGTCCTCTTCGCTCATCGTCTCGGCGCCCGCCTCGGCCAGAAGCGCCCGTTTCGCCGCGGCCAGCTCCGCCTCGCCCAGGCCCTGACGGTTCAGGGCCAGAAGCGCCTCGGTCACCGCGCGGGGGGGCGAGACATTGCGGCGAAAGACCGGTTGAAACGCCGCGCGCTGCTCGGGTGTCAGCGCCAGAAAGTCGAGAAACGGCTGCCCGGCGCCAAAGGGCAAGCCGTCAAAGCCCGACAGGTCCTGCGTCACCAGCTTCACCCCCGCCAGATTGCGGCGCAGGATGTCGAGCTGTTCCCCCTGCGAGACCCGGTTCATCCGCGCCCGGAAACTCTCCAGATCCTCGGTGAAAGGGATGGGCTGATCCTTGCGGACCTGATGCGCCCAAAGGCTGTCGACCCAGGGCCCCTGCGCCCGGGTGGAGAGATAGAGCGTCACCTGCACCGGCCAGTCGAAATGGGCAAACCCGGCAATCAGCGCACGCAGGATCGCCGCCGCATCGGGGTAGGGGGCGGGGGTCACGCCGCGCGGCATCGGGCCGAGCAGGTTCTCGGACGAGATCAGGATCCGCCGATTCGGCCCCAAAGTCATCGTGCCGAGAAACGCCCGCATCGCGGCGGTGATCGCCGCAAGCGACGTGGCATCGCGGTCATAGTGATGCGCGAAGACCGCATGGGCGACCTCGCGGATGCGGCCCGGAAGCACCAGCGCCGCCCGCGGCCAGATCAGTTCGCGGTTTTCGTGCAGGAACATCTGGGCCGAGGAGGTCCCGGTCTTGTGAAACCCCAGATGCAGGAAGACCTGCATCACTCGAGGTCCTCGGGCGGGTCGGCGATGATGCGCCCCGCGGTCAGATCGACGGTGGGCACGACGGCGCGGGTAAAGGGCAGCATCAGCGTCGTCTTGCGCCCCGGCGCGTGGATTTCCAGAATGTCGCCCGCGCCGAAATCGAGCACGGCGCGGACCGTGCCGATCAGCGCCCCGCCGGTGTCATGGACCGGCAGGCCGATCAGATCGGCGTGGTAAAACTCGTCATCGGGCAGATGCGGCAGGCGCGCGCGATCGGCCCAGAGCGTCGCGCCTTTCAGCGCGTCGGCCTCTTCCTTGGTGGCGATGCCTGACAGCCGCGCCCCCAGACCGCCGGTGACCGGACGGGTCAGCTTGACGGTGAAGCTGCGGGCACCGTCTTCGGAATAAAGCGGCCCATAGGCGGCGATGTCCTCGGGCGTCGCGCAGAAGCTTTTCAGCCGCACCTCGCCCTTGACGCCAAAGCCCCCGGCGATGGCACCGACGCAGACACGATCCGTTTTCGACATGATCCCCCTCCAGACGACGGCAGGCCGGACATCGCTGCCCGGCCCGCATGAGAGCCCGAACCCGGGACTCCGAAGATTATTCTTCGGTTTTGGCGGCTTTGGCAGCCTTTTCTTCAGCGCGTTTCTTCGCTTTCGCGCCCGGCTCGGCTTTCTTCATGTTGGCGCGCTCGGCTTTCGGCATCGCGCCGGCGGCTTCGAGGAAGCGGGCCACGCGGTCGGTCGGCTGCGCGCCCTGGGCGAGCCAGTATTGCACGCGCTCCATGTTCATCTTGACGCGGTCTTCGCTGTCCTTGGCGAGCAGCGGGTTGTAGGTGCCCAGCTTTTCAAGGAAGCGGCCGTCGCGCGGCATGCGCGAGTCCGAGGCAACGATCGCATAGTGCGGGCGCTTTTTCGAACCACCACGGGCGAGACGGATTTTCATGGCCATGCTATTTCTCCTTCAGATGGCTGTGAGCGGGCCTTGCGGGCCCATCATTTCTGGAACGACGTGTGATGCCGGATCACTTCCGAGATCACGAAAGACAGGAATTTGCGGGCGAATTCGGGGTCGAGATCGGCCTCTTTCGCCAGTTGTTGCAGACGTTCGATCTGCTGGGCCTCCCGCGCGGGGTCCGAGGGCGGCAGGTCGTGTTCGGCCTTGAGCTTGCCCACCGCCTGCGTGCGCTTGAAGCGCTCGGCCAGCGTGAAGACGATGATCGCGTCCAGCCGATCGATCGAGGCGCGATGTTCGCGCAGCAGTTCCGCGGCGCGGGCGGTTGCATCGCTCATGCCAGATCCTCCGGTTTGCGGTGACGGTAGACCAGCACCGGCTTGTCCTCGACGCGGCGGGCCTCGGGGTCGAGTTCGGCGCCCAGACGTTCGGCGAGCCGGATCGACCGGGCGTTTTGCGGGTCGATATAGCTGACCGCGGTCGACCATTTCAGGGTGCGGAAGGCGTGATCGAGCGTGGCTTTCGCCGCCTCGGTCATCAGGCCCTTGCCCTCGTGCTCGTCCGACCAGAGCGTCCAGCCGATTTCATATTCCGGCCAGTTGATCGGCGCCCAGGGGCCGGTCATGCCGATGGCGGCGTCGCTGTCATGGGTGGTGACGACGAAGCTGCCCCAGCCGCGCATCACCCAATGGCCGATCACGCCCGACCAGGCGCGCCAGGCGAGCGCCTCGTCGGCCTCGGAGGGGCGGATGAACCGGCTGCGATCGGACAGGAAAAACTTCCGCCACGCGGCGAAATCCCGCCCGCCCGGCGCGCGCAGCACCAGACGAGAGGTCTCGATCACCGGCGTGGGGGACAGCGCGACCATGTTACTTCTTCTTGCCCATGCCAAGGCCAGCCAGCCCCGGCGGCAGCTTCAGACCGCCCAGACCCGGCAGCGCGCCCGGCAGGCCCTTCATCTCGGCCATCGCCTTGGCGGCTTCTTCCATCTTCGCCGGGTCCATCTCGTCCTTGCCCGGAAGGCCGCCGAACTTGCCCTGCATCGCGGCCATCGCCTGTTTCAGCATGCCGCCCTTCATGTTGCCGAGCTTCTTCATCGTGTCGGCCATCTGCCGGTGCATCTTCAGAAGCTTGTTCAGCTCGGCCACATCGACGCCCGCGCCCGCGGCAACGCGGCGCTTGCGGCTGGCTTGCAGCAATTCGGGATGCGCCCGTTCCTTTTTCGTCATCGAGCTGATCATGGCGATCTGACGGCGGATGGTGCGATCGTCGAACCCGGCCTCTTCGGCCTGTTTCGCCATCTTGCCCATGCCGGGCATCATGCCCATCACGCCCTGCATCCCGCCCATCTTCATCATCTGTTCAAGCTGGGACTTCATGTCGTTGAGGTTGAACAGGCCCTTCTGGAACCGGCGCATCATGCGCTCGGCCTGTTCTTTCTCGAAGACTTCCTGCGCGCGCTCCACAAGGGCAACGATGTCGCCCATGCCAAGGATGCGGCCCGCGATCCGCGACGCCTCGAAGGTTTCCAGCGCGTCCATCTTTTCGCCAAGGCCGACGAAGCGGATCGGCTTGCCGGTGGTGGCGCGCATCGAAAGCGCCGCACCGCCGCGGCCGTCGCCGTCCATCCGCGTCAGCACGACGCCGGTGATGCCGATCTTGTCGTCGAATTCCTGCGCCACTTCGACCGCGACCTGACCGGTCAGGCCATCGACGACCAGAAGCGTCTCGCGGGGCGAGACCGCATCGCGGACCTGCTGGACTTCGCCCATCAGCACTTCGTCGATATGCAGTCGGCCCGCGGTATCGAGCAGGTAAACGTCATAGCCGCCCATCGCGGCCTGAGTCTTCGCCCGCTTGGCGATCTGCACCGCGGTTTCGCCCGGAACGATCGGCAGCGTGTCGACGCCGATCTGCGTGCCGAGAATCGCCAGCTGCTCCATCGCGGCCGGGCGGTAGATGTCGAGGGAGGCCATCAGCACGCGCTTCTTTTCCCGCTCTTTCAGACGGCGGGCGAGTTTCGCGGTGGTGGTGGTTTTGCCGCCGCCCTGCAGGCCGACCATCAGGATCGGCGCGGGCGGGTTGTCGATCTTCAGCGCATCGGCGGCCTCTTCGCCCGAGAGCATCGCGACGATCTCGTCATGGACGATCTTCACGACCTGCTGACCGGGGGTGATCGATTTCGTCACCTGCGCGCCGGTCGCCTTGGCCTCGACCTTCTTCACGAACTCGCGCACCACGGGCAGCGAGACGTCAGCTTCCAGAAGGGCGGTGCGCACTTCGCGCATCGCCACCTTGACGTCTTCGGCCGTCAGCGCGCCCTGTTTCGTCAGCCGCTCGAACACCCCGCCAAGGCGTTCGGAAAGAGACTCGAACATGTTGCCCTCCTGCGCCGCGATTGCGGCCGATCAACGACAAGCGCACCAGTGGGCGCAACGCGCTGACTGGTGGCGATCCTTGCACCCGCAAGGACCGGAGGAACCGAACCTCCGGGGAATCTGGGGTGCACTACGCGAAAAGGCCCGGGGAGTCAACGTCCTCTCCTTGGGCTTGCTCCCCCGCGGCGATCTGCGTACTTGCACAAGATAACAAAATACACATGCTGGGGGCATGTTCGTTCATGGGTGCACAAATGCGCTTCGAGAACTGGGACGAAATCCGGACCGCCTATCAGGTCGCCCGGATGGGGACTGTGTCAGGGGCTGCGGAGGTTCTGGGCGTTCACCACGCCACGGTGATCCGCCATGTCGATGCGCTTGAGACGCGCCTTGGCACGAAATTGTTTCAACGCCATCCACGAGGATACACGCCGACCGAGGCGGGGCAGCAATTGCTGGCCGTCGGTCAGGCGACCGAGGATCAGTTCGCGCAACTCGCCGCCCGGATTGCCGGGGCGGGCGAGGAGATGCGCGGCGAGCTGATCATCACCTCATTGCCTGCGCTGGCCGCGCTGGTGATGCCGGCGATGGCGGAATTGATGCGGGCGCATCCGGCGCTGGTTTTGCGCTACATCACCGATCCACGGGTGTTCCGTCTGGAATATGGCGAGGCGCATGTGGCGATCCGCGCCGGGGCGCGGCCGACCGAGCCCGACAATGTGGTCAGCCAACTGGGCGTGAACCGCACCGCGCTTTATGCGGCGCCGGAATATCTGGAACGGCACGGGCGTCCGAAGGGGGCGCAGGATCTGGCGGGGCATCGCTTCGTCGGTCCTGACAGTCGTGAAAGCCGGGCGCCGTTCTTCCGGTGGCTCGCGGGGCAGGTGCCGCCCGAGGCGATGGTCTTCATGGCCAACGAGATGGCCTCGCAGCAGGCGGCGATCGAGGCGGGGCTGGGGCTTGGCTTCCTGCCGGTGCTGCAGGGCCGCGCGATCCCGCGTCTGGTCGAGGTGGTGGCGCCGATGGCGGAATGGGACAGCCCGTTCTGGCTGGTGACCCATGTCGATCTGCATCGCACGCCAAAGGTGCAGGCGGCGCTGAAAGCCCTGCGCTCGGCCGCCGTGCGGCTGGATCCGGGGGTTTAGCGAAACAGCCGGACGGAAAACGCATGGCATTCTCCGTCCGGCTTCGGTTTCAGTCGTTCGCGGCCTTCGGCGCCGTCGGATGCGGCTTGATATATTCCCGCACGGCGGCAAAGGCCCATTGCACGGTCAGCCCGCCGAGGATCAGCACGCTGTCCTGCCAGAAGCCGGCCGGATGCGAGGCCTTCACCGCTTGGCTGAAGATCGCCAGCACGGTTCCCAGCGCAAAGACCTGCAGCCCCTGCTTGCCCATCGTGCGGATCGGTTTCACCCAGCGCGACGCCGCGATTGCCGGGATCAGCCACGGCAGCGACAGCATGTAGCCAAGCGCGAGGAAGTGGCTCAGACGCGGGCCGGAGACATAGGTCTTGTCGAAATCGACGATGAAGCGCGGCACGCCATATTGCAGGATCTGCCAGATCACATGGCCGAACTTCGCCTGCAGATCGGGCGATTGTGCCCAGAAGGCGCTGAAGGCCAGCCAGATCACCGCGGGCACCATCATCCACTTCCACACCGGCACGAAGCGCTCGCCCCGGCGCAGGAACAGCCCGGTCAGGATGCCCAGCGAAAACAGAAGCTGCCACGAGAACGGGTTGAAGAACCAGCCGCCGTCGAACGGGTAATTCGGCAGATCGAGCCCGGACCAGCCCGCAAAGGCCCAAAGCCCGACGGTAAAGGCCAAAAGCCCCATCGGTTTCTTTTGTCCCAATCGGATCAGGAACGGCGCCCAGAGCAGCAGCACCGCATACATCGGCAGGATGTTCACATAGCCCAGCTGATGGCCCAGCGTCGCGATGCCGACAAGGAAGGCGAGGGGGGTCTCGGTCAACGGCGCGAAGGCATTGTGCTTGAGCATCTCGCCGCCGCCGAACCACAGCGTCGCGCCCGAGGCGATCGCGATCGCCCAGGCCGAGATGAAGATATGCACCAGATAGAGAAGCCAGGCCCGGCCCCAGCATTTGCGGATGCCGGGCCAGTTCAGCCCGTCCTTGATCTTCGGCCCGTAAGCCAGCGCCGCCGCGCAGCCCGACATGAAGACGAAGCCCTCGGCCGCGTCCGACAGACCATAATTGCGCGAGGTGAAGTTCTCGTAGATCGTCCCCGGCACGTGGTTCATGTAGATCATCACGAGGCTGACGCCCCGGAAGAAATCCAGCCGGGGGTCGCGGGCGCCGCTTGGAAGCGGTGCGTGGGTGTGATCAGCCATGATGCGCGGACAACTCTTTCTTCGGTTGTCGCGCGTCTTGTTCCTGTTCGGCCTCTACGTCAAGTGCCCAACGATTGAGCACTTCGTCATGCAGCTTCACCACGGCCGGCTTCGCATATTCGCTCGGCACGCCCATCAGCCGCGATCGCGACGGCCGCGAGGACCACGACAGGATCACCGGCGAGAAGACCATCGGCAAGCCGACGGGCAGCAGCCACAGCAGCAGGCCGGGGGCGAAGAACCAGGTCGTCAGCAAGCCGACAAGGCCGATCGTGACGATCCAGTGCGAGGCGGCAAAGCTGTCCTTGAGGCTCAGCGTGCCGTCGCCGCGGTTGTTGGTGGGCCAGCCACCGTCGCGGCCCATCACCACCTGCATCACCGAGCGGGTCGAATACATCAGCAGAACCGGGGCGGTGATGGACGACAGCGCAAGTTCCGACAGCGTCGAGGCGAAGGCGAGGATCGGTCCCCCGAAACCTTTTGCCGCACCCGTCACCGACATCCGCAGGGCAATAAGAACCTTCGGCAGGAACAGCAGACCGAAGATGCCGATGGCAAGGCTGATCGCTTTCGAGGCCTCGGACGGCGGGAAATAGGGAATCGGCCAGTAGGGCGTCGGGAAGTAATCCGGCGGCGGCGCCATCAGCGGCGCGGCGATCGAGGCGAGGATGAAACCGACCCAGAACAGCGGCGCGATATAGGCCATGATCCCTTGCGAGAAGACGAAGCGCGACCACATCCGCAGGCCGGGGGCGCCGATGATCCGGCTGTGCTGCAGGTTGCCCTGACACCAGCGACGGTCGCGCTTGGCGTGATCGACGATGTTTTCCGGGCCTTCCTCGTAGCTGCCGCCCAGATCGTCATCAAGCCGCACGATCCAGCCTCCACGGGCGAGCAGGGCGGCTTCGACGTAGTCGTGGCTCATCACGTGACCGCCGAACGGCGGCTTGCCTTTGAGTGCGGGCAGGCCGCAGCTTTCGGCAAAGGCGCGGGTGCGCACGATGGCATTATGGCCCCAGAACGGGCCGGTTTCGCCCTGCACCATGGCCAGACCACGGGCGAAGACGGGCGAGAAGAAGGCGGCGGCAAATTGCATCGCCCGGCCAAAGCGCGAGCGGGCGCGGATCACCTTGGGCAGGGTCTGCAACAGACCAAGACGCGGCTCGGCCTCCATTCGGCGGACCATCTGCAGGATCGTCTCGCCTTCCATCAGACTGTCGGCGTCCAGGATCACCGCATAATCGTAGGCCCCACCCGAACGGGTGATGAAATCCTCGATGTTGCCCGCCTTCTTGCCGGTATTCAGCTCGCGCCGCCGGTAGAAGAAGCGGCCGATCGCATTCCGTTCCGCCACCAGACGCGCGAAGATCAGCTTCTCGCGCGCGGCGATCAGATCGTTGCGGGTGTCGGAGAGAACGGCGAAATGAACCTCGGCCGTGTCGCCCGTCGCGGCCAGCGAGGCATCCATCGCGGCGATGCGGGCAAAGGTCACCAGCGGGTCTTCGTTATAGACCGGGACCAGCACGACGGTGCGGCCCTTGATCGGCGCTTTCGGATCGTATTTCGGCGGCCGGGCGCGGCTGGGCAGGCCGATCATCGCCACGGTTGCCCCCAGCGCCAGCCATTGCGTCGAGATCAGGATCAGCACCGCTCGCGTCACATCCAGCGCGTCGATCCCGTCGACCGAGCCGAACTGCAGGAACAGGATGAAGGCGCCGATCCCCGCCAGCAAGCTGAAGGCGATGGCAAGAAAACGCAGGGCATAAAGCCCTGCGCGTGAGGCGAGCGAGAGCGCCATGATCTCAGTGGCCGGTGCCGGCAGGCGCCGCCTGCAGATGCAGGCCGGTCAGCAGGCGGCGGATCAGGCCACTTTGCTGCTCGATCACCTGATGCGGCATCGCCATCGGCGCCACCGGAAGGGCGCAGGGGCCTGCGATCAGCGCATCGGGCGACAGCACGGCTTCGGACGCGAGCGCAGAGAGGGAGGAGGTATGCGCGGTCATGCGTGGATCCATTGATAGAGCCAGGTTTCGGTCAGTTTGCGACCATATCCAGCGATATGGGCAGCCAGTTCGACAGTGTCACCCCCGGTCGGCTTCACATCCATGACAAGACGCCAGATTCCGTCGGTGGTGTTGCGGGAAAGCACTTTCGTCACGATTTCGCCGTTCCAGGCGTTGGCAACGATGGTCAGGTTCTCGGCCTCGTCATGGCCGAGGCTGTCCATCAGCCCGCCGACGAAGTCGATCACGAACTTGCGGGTGCCATCGGTATTCTGCACGCCGGAAACGCCACCCTCGCCGGTGCGGGTTTCCTTGACATGGGCGCGGTCGTCGAAATCTTCGAATTCGATGTCGCCCCAGCGCAGCCGATAGCTGAATTCGCGGCTTTCGCCCGCCTTCGCCTCGGCATCGGGGATCCAGAACGCCACGATGTTGTCGTTCACTTCGAGATCCGAGGGGATCTCGACCAGACGGATCACGCCCTTGCCCCAGTCGCCCACGGGTTCGACCACGCAGGAGGGACGCTTTTCGTAATGCGCCGCGTCGTCCTGATAATGGTCGAATTCGCGGTCGCGCTGATAAAGACCGAAGGACTTCGGCGCGGTTTCCGAGAAATAGGACGAGGCCAGCCGCGGCGGGTTCGCCAGCGGACGCCACAGGATGTCGCCATCGGCGCGCACGATGCCCAGACCGTCGCTGTCATGCACGTTCGGCCGGTAATCGTCGAATTTCGCCCGGTTGCGTTCGGCAAAGAGGAACATCGAGGTCAAGGGCGCAATGCCCAGCTGTTCGATATCGGCGCGGAAGAACAGACGCGCGGTCACATCCATCACCGTCTCGAAGCCCGGACGGATCACGAATTGATAGGCGCCGGTCAGCGAGGCGCTTTCGAGCGCGGCCCAGACCGTGATCGTCTCGCCGCCCGGCTCGGGGCGCTGGATCCAGAAACGGGTGAAGCGCGGGAATTCCTCGGCCACCGACAGGCCGGTGTTCACCGCCAGCCCGCGCGACGACAGGCCATAGGCCGAGTTGCGGCCAAGCGCGCGGAAATAGGACGCGCCCTGGAAGGCCACGAGTTCGTCGAAGACATCGGGGCGGTTGAGCGGCGTGTGCAGGCGGAAGCCCGCAACGCCCGGCAGCGCGACGTGCAGCGGAACCTTGTCGCGGCTTTCGCGCTCGTAGATGAAATCGTCGGTGTCAAAGCCCATCGGCAGCGTCTGACCACCCACGACTTCGTTCAGCAGCACGGGTTCCTTGAACAGCCAGCCCATATGGAAGGCATGCAGCTGGAAATGCGTCCGCTCGACATCGGCAAACCGGGCTTTCGCCGGGTTGAAGCGGATCAGCCGATAGAGGTCATAGGTGAGCTGGTTCAGGAAGCTGTCGGGCAGCGTCAGCGGCGCATCGGGACCGGCGGCAGCAAGGGCGCGCATCTCTTCGGCGAGCGTGTCGAAGCTGAACGGTTTCTGCGGCGCGGCAGCAGGCGCGTCGATCGGCGCCGGGGGCGTCGTTTCCTGCGCATAGGCGCTGCGCGGCACCGCCCCCGTGCCCGCCAGAATGGCAGCCGAGGAGAGCGTCACCAGAAGGTGGCGGCGAGTCATCATGATGGAGGCTTCGTTACGGCTGGAGGGCATCTGTTTTCTATGCAAAGTCAGATAGTTCCAAAGGCCGCGCAAGGGCGTCCCTATTTGCCGTTTCTATAGTCACAGTGCTGAAAAACTGGCAAGAGAGTTTGCGTAACAGATGTGTCAAATGGGCGCCGTTATGCCGGTTTTGGCGCAAAGTTGCGCAACTCGGGCCGCATCCGGCATGAAGTTGCGCATTCTGCGCAAAACTCGCGGTTTTTCCCGGTTTCGATACATCTTTTATCGCGATCCGGCCCCGCTTTCGGCAGGTGCAAAGGCGCCTTTCTCGCGTCTGCAGCGGGGTGAGTCGCGGCCAGTGGCACGCCGGTTGCGCGGCCTCGTGCAGCCACCATGCCAACGCCCGGGATTTCCGGCCGCCAATCGGGCAGGAGCCTTGCCGCATTCTCCCCCGCTCGGTAAACGAAATCAAACAGCCGGAGGGACGCATGGAACAACTCGATCTGACCGGAAGCATCTTCGGCATTCTGTCGGTGGTGATCTTCCTTGGCGCCTATGCGCTTGTGGTGATGGAAGAGACCACCCACATGCGCAAATCGAAGCCGGTGATGCTGGCGGCGGGGTTGATCTGGACGCTGATCGGCCTCGCCTATGCCAGCCACGGCCTGTCCGAGGTCGCGCATGAAAAGGCCGTGCATGTGGTCGAGGAATATGGCGAGCTGCTGTTGTTCCTGCTTGTCGCGATCACCTACGTCAACACGATGGAAGAACGCCGCGTCTTCGACGCGCTCCGCGCGAAGCTGGTGGGGCTTGGTCTGAGCTATCGCAAGCTCTTCTTCCTGACGGGCTTTTTGTCCTTCCTGCTCTCGGGCGTGCTCGACAACCTGACGACGGCGCTGGTGATGGGGGCGGTGGTGATGGCCGTGGGCCGGAGCGCGCCGAAATTCGTCACCCTGTCCTGCATCTCGACCGTTGTCGCGGCGAATGCGGGTGGCGCCTTCACTCCCTTTGGCGACATCACCACGCTGATGGTCTGGCAAAAGGGCAAGATCGAGTTCTTTGAATTCTTCGTGCTCTTCATCCCCTCGCTGCTGAACTGGCTGGTTCCGGCAGTGATCATGTCCTTTGCGATCCCGCACGAATCCCCTGCCGCCACCGATGACAAGGGGGCGATGAAGCCGGGCGGCGCCGGGGTGGTCTGGCTCTTTGCCGCCACCATCGTCACCGCGGTCAGCTTCAAGAACTTCCTGGCGCTGCCGCCCGCGATGGGGATGATGCTTGGCCTTGGCTATCTGCAGATCTTTTCCTACTTCCTCACCATGACGGGCCACAAGCGCCGCGATGAAGAGCTGGTTCTGGACAGCTTCAAGCAGTTCGAGCGGGTGGAATGGGACACGCTGCTGTTCTTCTTCGGGATCATCTTCGCGGTCGGCGGCCTGGGCGTCCTTGGCTACCTCGACATGGTTTCTGTCGCGCTTTATCAAGGGCTTGGCCCGACTGCGGCGAATACGATCCTGGGTCTTCTCTCGGCCGTGGTCGACAATATTCCGCTGATGTTCGCGGTGCTGACCATGGACCCGGTGATGAGCCACGGGGAATGGCTTCTGATCACGCTGACCTGCGGCGTCGGGGGCTCGATCCTGTCGATCGGCTCGGCGGCAGGCGTCGCGCTGATGGGACAGGCGCGCGGGCAATACACCTTCTCCGGCCATCTGAAATGGGCCTGGGCGATTGCGCTGGGCTATTTCGCCGCGATCGGCGCGCATCTGCTGATCAACGCGCAGCACTTCTGATCCTGACCGACAGGCGAAAGGCCCGGGGCACCTGTCCCGGGCCTTTTCTTTGCCCGAAGCGGTGGCAGCATATGCGCTCCATGCATCGATCTGCGCCGAAATGGCCATGCCTCGGGCGTTGCCTTGGCGGCGCGGGCATGGTCAGGTGAACCCGGAGGGAGCCATGTCCGAAACCCAGATCGGCGGCGTTGCCGCAACCCGTATCGCCGCCTTCGCGGCCCGCGAAGCCGAGGTCTATGCCGCGGCCCGCACGCGCACGCGCGCGGCGCTTCAGGCGGGGGCCAGCCCGTGGCTGGCGGGCGTGCCGATGCACTGGATGCGCGACTGGCCGCAGCCCTTTCCGATGCTGGTCGCTGCCGCGAAAGGTGCGGTGATCGAGGATCTCGACGGTCACCGGATCGACGATTTCTGTCTGGGCGACACCGGCTCGATGTTCGGGCATTCGCCCGCGCCCGTCGCCCGGGCGATCCGCGCGCAAGCAGGCGCAGGGCTGACCTACATGCTGCCGACCGAGACGGCGTTGCAGGCGGGTCAGCTGCTCTGTGATGTCTTCGGCCCGATGCGCTGGCAGGTGGCAACAACCGCGACCGATGCCAACCGCTTTGCGCTGCGCGTCGCCCGCGCGGTGACCGGACGGCCCAAGGTTCTGGTCTTCGACGGCTGCTATCACGGCACGGTCGATGATGCGATGGTCTGCCTCGAGGGCGGCAAAACCATCGCCCGTCCGGGCCTCGTCGGTCAGGTCGAGGATCTGTCGCTCGTTGCTGTCGCCGTTCCCTTCAACGATCTCGCCGCCGTCGAACGGGCGTTGGCGGCGGGCGATGTCGCCGCGATCCTGACCGAGCCGGTGATGACAAATTCCTGCATGGTCCTGCCCGCGCCGGGTTTTCATGACGGGCTGCGCGATCTGGCCAGCCGTCACGGCGCGGTGCTGATCATCGATGAAACCCACACGATTTCTTCGGGCCTTGGCGGCTATACCCGCGTGCACGGGCTGAAACCCGATATCTTCGTGGTCGGCAAATGCGTGGCGGGCGGCGTGCCCACCGCGGTCTGGGGCCTGACCCCCGAGCTGGCCACCCGCTTCGCCGCCTATGACGCGACGCGGCCTTCGGGGCATTCCGGCATGGGTACGACGCTTTCCGCCAATCCGCTGCAATTCGCGGCCCTTGTCGCCACCCTCTCGCAGGTGATGACGCCCACCAATTACGCCCGGATGGAGGCGGGCGCAGCGCGGCTATGCGCTGGCCTTTCGAAGGTGGTGAAACGCCGCAAGCTGCCGTGGCATGTCGTCCGCGTCGGCGCCCGGGTCGAGTTCATCTGCGCCCCCGGACCGCTGCGCAGCGGCTCCGACGCCGCCACGGCCCATGCCCCGGCACTGGAAGCCGCGTTGCACATCGGCCTGCTGAACCGGGGCTGCCTGATCGCGCCTTTCCACAACATGATGCTGATCTCGCCCGCCACCAACCGCGCGCAGATCGACCGCCTGATCGCCGCCTTCGACGCCGTGACGGCCCAATTGTTCGAGACCTGACATGACCCAATCGCCGACCGGCTCCACCCCGCAAGAAGCCGAAGATTTCCTCGCCCTGCACCCCTCGATCGAGGCCTTCGACATCGTGCTGCACGATGCGAATGGCATCGGCCGCGGCAAGATCATCCGCCGCCACGAGCTGATGGGGCTTTACAAGGGCGGCCGCCACCTGCCGATTTCGATCCTTGGCCTTGATATCGTGGGTGAGGACGTGCACGAAACCGGCCTGATCTGGGATCAGGGCGATGGCGATCTGCGCGCTTGGCCCATTCCCGGCACGCTGAAGGCGCTGCACGGCACCAACCCGCCGCGCGGCGAGGTGCTGATGAGCATGTATCATCTCGATGGCGCGCTGATGACCTCGGACCCGCGGCATGCGCTGGCCCGGCAGGTGCAGGCGATGGCCGACGAGGGGCTTTATCCCGCCGGGGCGTTTGAGCTTGAATTCTTCCTTCTGGATCCTGACACCACGCAGGGCGTTCGGCCCGCGGCGGCGGTGCTCGACGGGCGGCGCTCGGATTGGACCGAGGTCTATTCGGTCGATCACCTGCACGGGATGGAGCCGTTGTTCAGCGACATCTACCGCGCCGCCGAGGCGATGGGGATCAAGGCCGAAACGGTGATTTCCGAATATGCGCCCGGGCAATACGAGCTGACGCTGCATTACCGGACCGATGTGATGCAGGCCGCTGACGATCTGGTGCGATTGAAACGCATCGTCCGGCTGCAGGCGCGGCGGCACGGCGTTACCGCCTGTTTCATGGCGAAACCGATCGAGAAATACGCAGGCTCGGGGATGCATTTCCACGTCAGCCTGTGCGACGCGACGGGCCGGAACATCTTCGCCGAGGAGGTCGAGGGGATCTGGACCGACACCATTCGCCACGCCATCGGCGGCCTGCGCCAGACGATGGGCGAAGCGATGCTGGTCTTTGCCCCGCATGGCAATTCCTGGCGCCGCTTCGTCGGCCAAAGCTACGCGCCGGTCTCGCCGAGCTGGGGGGTGAACAACCGCTCGGTGGCGCTGCGCATTCCGGCGGGCGACATCAAGGCGCGGCGGATCGAACATCGGCCGTCAGGCGTGGACGCGAACCCCTATCTGGTCGCGGCGACGGTTCTGGCGGGGATCCGCCACGGGCTGAAGCATCGCATCGACCCCGGCCCCGAAACCACCGGCAACGGCTATGCGGGCGATGACGCGCTGCAAATCCCGCGCGACTGGCGCGAAGCGATCGAGGCCGCGACGGCCTCCGAATTCCTGAAAGACGCGCTGGGCGAGGACATGCACCGCACCTTCACCGCGATCAAGGCGGCGGAACATGGCCGCGTCGCCCGCTGGATCGCGGATGTGGATTACGCGCTTTATCTGCACAACGTTTGAAAGGCTGGGGGCTCTGCCCCCAGACCCCCGAGGTATTTATGGCAAGATGAAACAAGCCCCTTTCATCTTGCCATAAATACCTCGGGGGGAGGCTTGCTGAAAGCAAGACGGGGGGCAGAGCCCCCCGCGTCGGTCGTCCTCAAGGCAAAGCTCAGATCAACCCGGCGTGCTTCATCGCCGCGTCCAGCGCCGCCTTGGTCCCGTCCGTCAGTTCGGTCAGCGGCAGCCGCACCTCGGGGCTGCAGAGCCCGAGCTTCGACATCGCATACTTCGCCCCGGCCACGCCCGGCTCCAGGAAGATCGCGATATGCAGTGGAAGCAGCAGATCCTGATATTCCAGTGCTTTCGCGTAATCGCCGCGCAGGGTGGCTTCCTGCATTTCCGCGCAAAGCTTCGGCGCGACGTTCGCCGTCACCGAAATGCAGCCGACGCCGCCCATCGCGTTGAAGCCGACCGCCGTCGCATCTTCGCCGGAGAGCTGCAGAAACTCGGCACCGCAGGTCATGCGCTGCTTCGCCACGCGGCTCAGATCGCCCGTCGCATCCTTGACGCCGACGATCCGCGGCAGCTTCGCCAGTTGCCCCATCGTCTCGGGCATCATGTCCACGACCGAGCGGCCGGGGATGTTGTAGATGATGATCGGCAGGGCGCAGGCATCATGCATCGAGGTGAAATGCGCCACCATGCCCCGCTGCGTCGGCTTGTTGTAATAGGGCGTCACCACCAGCGCCGCATCGGCGCCGTTCGCCTCGGCGTGGCGGATCAGCTCGATCCCCTCGGCCGTTGCATTCGATCCCGCGCCGGCGATCACCGGCACCCGTTTCGCCACGGTTTCCACCACGACGCGCACGACTTCGTTATGTTCGTCATGGCTCAGCGTCGGGCTTTCGCCGGTCGTGCCCACCGGCACGATGCCGTGGCTGCCCTGCGCGATATGCCAGTCCACAAGTTTCTTGAGCGTGTCCCAATCGACTGCGCCGTTCTTGAACGGCGTGACGAGTGCGGGGAAGGACCCTTTGAACATGACACGCTCCTGAGGTTTGGGCGGATTCGCCCGGGTGAAAGTCGCGCGGACCATAGGCGAGGCTTTCGGTCTTGCCAACTTGTGAATTGCAACGATTACGCCTTGCGGGCAGGCTGCCCAAAACGCATGCACAGGCCCATGACCAGACCCCGATCCCTCGCCGCTTTGCTGGCCGTTTGTCTTGTGCTCCTGCCCCATGCGGGGCGGGCCGATGATCCTGAAGCCCTGACCCGCGCGCTGAAAGTGGCGGCGAAGAATGACTGGGATCAGGCCGAGGCCGAGGCCCGGCTGTCGGGGCCTTTGGCCTTCGACATCATCGAATGGCAGCGCCTGCGGGCGGGCGAGGGCAGTTTCGCCGATTACGCCGATTTCTCGGCCCGCCGGTCGGATTGGCCGGGGCTGGAGCTTCTGCGCAAGAAGGGCGAGGCACAGCTTGCAAGCGCCAATCCGATCGAGATCGTGGCCTATTTCGGCGATACCCCGCCGCAGACCGGAACGGGTGCGCTGGCGCTGATCGCGGCGCGGCTGGCCCTTGGACAAAAGGACAAGGCCGCCGCGGTGGCCGAGGCGGCCTGGCGCAGACTTGACCTTTCCCCGGAAGAGCAGGCGGGGTTCCTTGCCCGTTACGCCGATCTGGTGGCGCCGTTCCACGGCGGGCGGATGCAGGCGGCGCTGGACGAGGGACGGCTGTCGCAGGCGCGCGCGATGCTGCCCCTTGTCAGCGCGGGCACGAAGGCCGTGGCCGAGGCGCGGATCGCGTTGCAATCGCGGGCCGAGGGGGTGGATGCCTTGGTGAAAGCGGTGCCGGAACGGCTGGCGGGGTCGATCGGGCTGGCGCGCGATCGGGCGGTCTGGCGCTGGCGCAACGACATGGAAGATGGCGCGGCCGAGATCGTGCTGCAGTTTTCAAAGAACGCCGAAAGCCTTGGCGATCCGAAACTCTGGTCCGATCTGCGCGGGCAGCTGGCGCGGTTCTTCCTGCGCAAGGGCGATGCGGCGCTTGCCTACAAGATCGCGGCGCGGCATCGGCTGCCCTCGGACGATCCCGATTGGGGCGATCTGGAATGGCTCGCGGGCTTTGCGGCGCTGAAGCTTGGTGATGCGCCGACGGCGCTCGAGCATTTCGAGGCGCTCGATGCCGGGGTCAGCACGCCGATCTCGAAATCTCGCGCCGCCTATTGGCGTGGCCGGACGCTGGAGGTGATCGGCCGGGTGGCCGATGCCGATCAGGCCTATGTCGAAGGCGCGCAGTGGCAGACCGCCTTTTACGGGCTTCTCTGTGCCGAACGCATCGGCGCGCCGATGGACCCGGCCTTTGCGGCCCCGCCCGCGCTGCCCGACTGGAAATCTGCGCCCTTCGTGAGCGAGCCGGTCTTCGAGGCGGCGCAGTTGCTTCATGCGGCAGGCGCGCGCGATCTGGCCGAGCGCTTCCTGCTGCATCTGGAGGAAAGCCTGCCGCCCGAGCAGATCGCGCCGCTGGCGCGATTGGCCGAAGACTGGCACGACGCGCATCTGATGCTGCTTCTGGCCAAGCGCGCGGCGAATGAGGGGGTGGTGCTGACGCGCGCCTATTACCCGTTGCCCGATCTGAACCCCAAGGGATTGGTGGTGCCCGAGGAGCTGGCCCTGTCGATCGCGCGGCGCGAAAGCGAATTCGATCCGGCCGTGGTCAGTCCTGTCGGCGCGCGCGGCATGATGCAGCTGATGCCCGAGACGGCGAAGATGATGGCGAAGAAACTGGGCGAGCCCTACGATCTGAAACGGCTGACCACGGACCCGTCTTACAACGTGCGGCTGGGCAGCGAATATCTGGCGAAGCTCGAAGAGGAATTCGGCACTTCGCCCGTGCTGATCGCGGCGGGCTACAATGCCGGTCCGGGTCGGCCGCGGCGCTGGATCACCGAGCGCGGCGATCCGCGCTCGCCCACGGTCGATGTGGTGGAATGGGTCGAGATGATCCCCTTTGCCGAGACCCGGACCTATGTGATGCGGGTGGCGGAAAGCCTGCCCGTCTACCGCGCGCGGCTGGGGCGCCCCGATGCGGGCGCGGTGCGGTTCACCGACGAATTGCGCGGCAACTGGTGAGGCAAGGGCGTATTTGCGCCAAGAAGAAGCTCAGGGCGTTTCGGCTTTGGCGCGGGCGCGCCAGAGCGTGAACAGCCCCGCGCAGACGACGACCCCGGCGCCAAGGGCGACGTTGGGGCGCAGGATGTCGCCAAAGGCCCAGATGCCGATGCCGGAAACCCAGACGAGTTGCAGATAGGCAAAGGGCTGGATCGCCGAGGCCTCGGCGATTTCATAGGCGCGGATCAAGAGGAAATGCGCCGTGACCGCGGTCAGGCACAGCGCCGCCATCCAGAGCCAGTCGGTCGCGATCATCGGTTGCCAGAAGATCAGACCAAGCGGCGTCATCACGAGGGCTCCGATCAGGCCCGTCCAGTAGAACGAGACCGAGGCCGCGTCCTTGCGGGCGGCAAAGCGCGTCAGCAACGAGTAAAGCGCAAACAGGAAGGCACCGAAAAGCGGGATCACCGCTTCCGGGCGGAAGACGCCATAGCCCGGTTGCAGGATGATCAGGATGCCGACAAAGCCGATGCCGATCGCGACCCAGCGTCGCCAGCCGACCTTTTCGCCCAGAACCGGCCCCGAAAGCGCCGCGACGAGCAGCGGATAGGCGGCAAAGACGGCATGGGTCTCGATCAGGCCGAGGCTGACGAAGGCTTGAATGAGGATCACGATTTCGGCGATCAGCAGCAGGGCCCGGACGGTTTGCAAGAGCGGCTGTTTCGTGGCGAGCGCCTGCCGCAACCCGCCCTCGGACCGCGCGGCCACCGTCAGGGTGAAAAGGGCGAAGAACCAGTAGCGGATCGTCACCACCATGTAGACGTTGTAAGCGCCCGAGAGATGGCGGGAGATCCCGTCCTGCACAGCGAAGATGAGGGTGACGATCACCATCAGCCAGATGCCGCGGCCGATGTTCTGCGCAGCTCTCATGCTTTCACTCCGCGGCTCATGTGACGTTTGCCGGCGTGGCCGGGGGCGCGGGAGACGGTGAAGCCCGCCTCTGCCAGGCCGCGACGCACGAAGCCCGCGGCGGTATAGGTGGCGAAGGTGCCGCCGGGCGCGGTGTGGCGGCCGACCTCGGCCATCAGATCCTCGCCCCACATCTCGGGGTTCTTGGCGGGGGAAAAGCCGTCAAGGAACCAGGCGTCGGCCTGATCGGCCCAATTGGGCAGGGTGTCGCGGACATCGCCGAGGATCAGCGTCACGGAAATGCTGCGCAGCGAAAACTGCGTTTCGCCGTGCTGCATTGCAGCAATCAGCGGTTCGGCAATGGGTTCCACCTCGGGGAAGGCGGTATGGGCGCGGGCCATTTCCGCGGCCGACATCGGGAAGGCCTCGAAACTGGTGAAGCGGATCGGCTGGTCGGTGGCAAGGGCAAGGGCCAGAAGGTTCAGCCCGGTGCCAAAGCCCAGTTCCGCGACGTGAAAGCCGGGGCAAAGGCGGGCGGGCAGGTCGTTGCCCGCCAGAAAGACATGGCGGGTTTCGTTCAGCCCCCCGGCAAGGCTGAAATACGGGTCATCGAAACGGGTCGAAACGGGCGTCGATCCGTCGCGCCACGCAAGCGCGGCCGGGCTCTGGTCTGGGGAGGTCATCGGGGGTAGTGCCTGTGGGGATTTGACGCGGAGAGTGGCGAAAGGGGATGGCGATGGCAAGAGCAGATCGGGTGACGGTGCGCGGTGGCGGGGTTTTCGGTCTTGCCTGTGCCTATGAGCTGGCCCGTCGCGGCGCGAAAGTGCGGCTGATCGAGCGGGAACGCATCGGGGCGGGCTCTTCGGGGGGCACGGTGGGGATGCTCTCGCCGCATGTGCCTGATCAGTGGAACCCGAAGAAGCAGTTCCAGTTTGACAGCCTGGTGATGTCGGAGGCGTTCTGGGCGGGCGTCAAGGCGGCGGGCGGCAAGGATCCGGGCTTTGCGCGGATCGGGCGGCTGCAGCCCTTGGCCGATGCGGCGGCGGTGACGCTGGCCGAACTGCGCGGCAAGGATGCGGCGGCGAACTGGGGCGTGGACTATCTGTGGCGCATTGCCCAGGTGACCGAGTTCGGCGCCTTCGCGCCGGTGACGCCGACGGGTCTGGTCATTCACGACACTTTGTCAGGTCGGGCCTCGCCGCGGGGGGCTGCGGCGGCTCTGGCGGCGGCGATCGAGGCTTTGGGCGGCGAGATCGTGATCGGCGAGGCGGCCGACGAGGGCATCGTGCTGCATGCGACCGGGCTTGCGGGGCTTGTTGAATTGTCCGAGGCCTTCGGCAAGGAGGTCGGCAACGGCGTCAAGGGGCAGTCGGCGATCCTGAAGCACGATCCCGGCCCGGTGCCGCAGATCTTTGCCGATGGCGTGCTGGTGGTGCCGCATGCGAATGGCACCGTGGGTGTCGGCTCGACCGCCGAGCGCAGCTACACCGATCCGACCTCGACCGATGACCAGCTGGAGGCGGTGCTCACCCGCGCCCGGGCGCTGGTGCCCGCGCTTGAGGGCGCCGAGGTGATCGAGCGCTGGGCGAATGTGCGGCCGCGCTCGGTCTCGCGCTCGCCAATGCTGGGCGCCTGGCCGGGGCGCGAGGGGCATTTCATCGTCAATGGCGGGTTCAAGATCGGCTTCGGCATGGCGCCGAAAGTGGCGCAGGTGATGGCCGATCTGGTGCTTGAGGGTGTTGATGCGATCCCGGCGGGGTTCCGGGTCGAGGACAACCTTTGACATCAAGATGTCCCGGCCGCGAGGTCGGGACATCGGTTTGAAGAAGGGCGTATTTGCGCCAAGAAGAAGCGGGCGTTCAGTAGCTGTATTCGCCGTAGATGCGCGAGAGATCGCCCTTCCACGCGCCGTGGTATTTTTCCAGAAGCTCATCGGCAGGCACATGGCCGGTGTCGATGCTTTCTTCGAGCGCGTTGAGGAAATAGGTCTCGTCCGGGATCAGGCCACCGGCGCCGGGGATCTTGCGCGCGGCAAGACCGGCTTTCGAGATCGCCACCACCTCGCGCGCCAGATCATGCATCTTCACGCCGCCCGCCTCGGCTTGCAGGGCGTGCTTGGCGGCAGAGACGCGCAACCCGTCGCGGGTCTCGGCGTCCCAAGACTTGACCAGATCCCAGGCGGCATCGAGCGCGCCCTGATCATACATCAGCCCGACCCAGAACGCGGGCAGGGCGCAAAGACGCCGCCACGGGCCGCCATCGGCGCCGCGCATCTCGATGTATTTCTTCACCCGGGCTTCCGGGAAGACGGTGGTCAGATGGTCGGCCCAGTCCGAGAGCGTCGGTTTCTCGCCGGGCAGGGCGGGCAATTCGCCCTTCAGGAAATCGCGGAACGATTGCCCGAGCGCGTTGATATACTGGCCGTCGCGATAGACGAAATACATCGGCACATCGAGGACGTAATCGACATAGCGTTCATAGCCCATGCCGTCCTCGAAGAAGAAAGGCAGCATGCCGGTCCGCGCCGGATCGAGGTTTTGCCAGATGTTCGCGCGCCAGGATTTCATCCCGTTCGGCTTGCCATCCAGGAAGGGCGAGTTGGCGAACAAGGCGGTCGCCACCGGCTGCAGCGCCAACGCCACCCGCATCTTCTTCACCATGTCGGCCTCGGACGCGAAGTCGAGGTTCACCTGCACGGTGCAGGTCCGGTACATCATCGTCTTGCCCATGGTTCCGACGGAATCCATGTAGCTGTTCATCAGCCGATAGCGCCCCTTCGGCATCATCGGCATTTCCTCGGCCGACCATTCCGGCGCCGCGCCCAGCCCGATGAACTTCGCGCCGATGCGGTCGGCGATCCGGTGCACCTCGGTCAGGTGTTCGTTCACTTCCTCGCAGGTCTGGTGCAGGGTTTCGAGCGGCGCGCCCGACAGTTCCAGCTGCCCGCCGGGTTCAAGGCTGACATTCGCGCCATTGCGGGTCAGGCCGATGATATTGCCGCCCTCCAGCACCGGTTCCCAGCCGAAGACCTGTTGCAGACCTTCCAGCATCGCCCGGATCGAGCGCGGGCCGTCATAGGGCAGGGGTTTCAGCGCATCCTTGCAATAGCCGAATTTCTCGTGCTCGGTGCCGATGCGCCAATCCGATTTCGGCTTCTCGCCCGAGGCCAGATATTCGGCCAGTTGGGCAAAATCTTCGATCGGGCCGCCGCCCTGCTGGGGAATGGACATCGGACCCTCTCTTTCCGTTGGGACACCACAGGTGGTTCTTCACCGCGCGCAAGTCAAGCGCTCTCACGCGGGGCGGCGCCACAGGCTCTGTGCGGTGATGCGCGTATCCAGGGCGGCGGTCATTGCCCCCATGTCGATGCCGGGCAGCCCGGCGAAGGCATCAAAGAGCTTTTCCGAGCCGACCGCGGCCACGGGCACCAGAAGCGCCTGCCCGTCGCGGCTTTTCAGCCGCCAGAACTGGCTGTCTTTCAGGATCAGCAGGCGAATCTCGCTCAGATCGTCAAGTGCCATGTAGCCGCCCAGCACCAGACCGCCGGTGCCGTAATAGCCGATCCGGCCTTCATCGAGATCGACGACGCCCGGATCGGAGACCGGCCGGGCAAAGCGGGCGCGGCGCAGGGCCAGCACCACCCAGCCCGCGGTCAGCGCGGCCAGGCAAAGCCCGACCGCCGCCAGAAACCAACCGCCGCGCGTCGCGATCCAGAGCGAGGCGGCGAGCGAAAGCCCTGCGACATAAGCTTCGCGCTGCCGGATCAGATGCGCGCGCAGCTCGGGTCGGATCACCGCCAGTCCCCCAGGGCCGATTGCCAAAGCGTGATCGCCGCACAGGCGGCGGTATCGGCGCGCAGGATGCGTGGCCCGAGCGACACCGGCGTGACAAACGGGAGCGCCCGCAGTTGCCGCCGCTCGGTCTCGGAGAAGCCGCCCTCGGGGCCGACGAGAATCGCCCAAGGCCCCGGAGTGACGCCGGCCAAGGTCTGCGCCGGGCCGACAAGCGATTCGTCGCCCCAGAGAATGCGCCGCTCCGGGTTCCAGTCTTTCAGAACTTTCTGCAACGGCTGCAAGTCGCTGACTTCGGGGACATAAGTGCCCAGACATTGCTCGGCCGCTTCCAAAGCATGGGCCTGCAGGCGGTCCTGCTTGATCCGTGCGGCATTGGTAAATTCGGTCTGCACCGGCAGGATCTTCGCACAGCCCAGTTCCGCCGCCTTTTCGACGATGAAATCGGTGCGTTCCTTCTTGATCGGGGCAAAAAGAAGCCACAGATCGGGCGGGTTCAACTGCGGCGCGGCAAGGCCGAGACAGCGCAGCACACCGCCGCGTTTCGAGCCCTCGACCACCTCTGCGGTCCATTCGCCATCCTGCCCGTTGAACAGCGCAACCCGGTCCCCCGGGCCCAGCCGCATCACCGCAAAGAGATAATTCGCCTGATCGGCGGTCAGGGGCACGGCTTGCTCCGGCCCGAGCGGGTGAGTAACACAGAGTCGTATCTTGGCGCGTTCCATGAGGCGAAACTTATGATCGGCAAATCCGAAATGCCAGAGGCTCAGGTGACGGGACAGGTGGCCGACGCCTATCGCGGCAACTGGGTGGACCATACCGCCCCCGCTTTCAGCCGCCCCTATCTGCGGCTGAGCCGCGCCGACCGGCCGATCGGAACCTGGCTGTTGCTGCTGCCCTGCTGGTGGTCGATTGCCTTGGCCGCCGCGACCGACAGCCTGCGCGCGTTCGATCTGTGGCTGGCGCTCGGCTGTGCGATTGGCGCCTTTCTGATGCGCGGCGCGGGCTGCACCTGGAACGACATCACCGACCGCGATTTCGACGGGCAGGTGGCGCGGACCCGCTCGCGCCCGATTCCCTCCGGTCAGGTGAGCGTGAAACAGGCCGCGGGCTGGATGGTGGCGCAGACCGCCATCGCGGCGCTGATCCTCTTTACCTTCAACTGGGCCGCCATCGGCATGGGGGTGCTGGCGCTCGTGCCGGTCGCCGTCTATCCTTTTGCGAAACGCTTCACCTGGTGGCCGCAGGCCTTCCTCGGCGTCGCCTTCAACTGGGGCGCGCTTCTGGGCTGGGTCGCGCACAAGGGCAGCCTCGGGCTGGCGCCGGTCGCGCTTTACGCCGCGGGGATCATCTGGACCCTCTTTTACGACACGATCTACGCGCATCAGGACAAGGAAGATGACGCGCTGATCGGGGTGAAATCGACGGCGCGGCTCTTTGGCGCGAACACGCAGCGCTGGCTGACGCTGTTCCTGATCCTGACCGTGGTGCTGATGACGGCGGCGGTGCTGCTGGCGCTTTTGCCGCTGGGCAATCCGCTGGTTCTGGCGCTGGGCCTTTGCGCGCCCTGGGCGATGGGCTGGCACATGGCTTGGCAGATGCGCAGGCTGGATATCGATGATGCCGACACCTGCCTGATGCTCTTTCGCAAGAGCCGCGATACCGGGCTTTTCGCTGCGCTGTTTCTTGCCGGCGCCGCAATCCTTTGATTGATCGCCAAGGGGGCGCCCCTTAAGACGGTTCGGACCCAAGTCGAGGAAGCAAAATCCCATGCGTGGCCGCATCACAGTCCTGACGACGACGGCTTTCGTCGGCGCCCTCGTGCTTTCGGCGTTCATCGCGGGCGGCTCGGCCACGATCATCGAACAGCGCTCGCGCAAGGCGGTGAAGCTGGCGCTGGAAGCCGCCAGCCATTCCTGGGTGCAGGTCGAAACCGACGGTCTGCAGGTGATCTTGCTGGGCACCGCCCCGTCTGAGGCCGAGCGCTTCCGTGCCGTCACCCTAGTCTCGACCGTGGTCGACAGCTCGCGCATCGTCGACAACACCGATGCCGAGGTGGAAAAGGCGATCGCGCCGCCGGATTTCTCGCTGCAGATGCTGCGCAATGACGAGGGCATCTCGCTGATCGGCCTTGTGCCCGCGGGCACCGACCGCAAGGCGCTGCTGGGGCGGTTGACCCAGCTGGCGGGCGATGGCACCGTCACCGACATGCTGGAAAGCGCCGATTACCCGGTGCCGGGCGGCTGGAAATCGGCGCTCGATTTCGGGATTACTGCGCTGTCGGAACTGCCGCGGGCCAAGGTCTCGATCCTGCCCGGCAAGGTGGGCGTCGAGGCGATCACCGACAGCCCCGAGGAAAAGGCCGATGCCGAGACCTTCCTGAACCGGCGCCGCCCGACCGAGATCAAGCTCGAGGCGAAGATTTCCGCCCCCCGCCCGGTGATCACGCCCTTCACGCTGCGCTTCCTGATCGATATCGACGGGCCGCGCTTCGACGCCTGTTCGGCCGATACCGAGCGCGCCTCGGGGCGGATCATGGCGGCGGCGCGCAAGGTGGGCGCCAAGGGCGATCTGGATTGCACCGTCGGCATGGGCGTGCCCTCGCCGCAATGGGGCGCGGCGGTGGAAATGGCGATCGCCGCGCTGGGGCAGCTCGGCGGCGGCACGGTGACCTTCTCGGATGCCGATATCGCGCTGGTGGCGGCCGATACCACCGATCCCGTGGTCTATGACCGCGTTGTCGGCGATCTCGAATCGAATCTGCCCGAGGTCTTCTCGCTGAAGGCCGAACTGGCGAAGAAGGCCGAGGCCAAGGATACCGTGCCCGAATTCTCGGCGCTCTTGCGCGAGGACGGGCAGGTGGAGCTGCGCGGCCGTGTGACCTCGGATCGCTCGCGCGCGGCGCTCGAAAGCTTTGCCCATGCGCAGTTCGGCGCGAAGTCGGTCTATGCGGCGACCCGCGTCGATACCGGCCTGCCCGAGGGTTGGCCGCTGCGCACGCTGACCGCGCTCGAGGCGCTGAAGCTGATGCATGATGGCACGGTGACGGTGACGCCCGACGTGATCCGGTTGTCGGGCGTGACCGGCGACCGGCAGGCCTCGGACAAGGCGGCGGGGCTCTTTGCGCGCCGTCTGGGCGAGACGGCGCCGATCGCGCTGTCGGTGAAATACGACCGCAGGCTGGATGCGATGCTGTCGCTGCCCGATGGCAATGAATGTGTGGCGCGGCTGAACGGGGCGCTGGCGAAGCACAAGCTGGCTTTCGAGCCGAGTGCCGCGCGGATCAAGGCCGAGGACGCGGAACAGCTCGATGCCCTCGCCAAGGTCATGGCGCAGTGCCAGGATTACCGCATGGAGGTCGCGGGACACACCGACAGCCAGGGCAGCGACGAGGGCAACCGCAAGCTCAGTCAGGCCCGGGCCGAGGCGGTGATCACCGCGCTCGAGGCGCGCGGGGTGCAGACGCGCAACCTGACGCCGAAGGGCTATGGCGAAAGCCAGCCGATTGCCGACAACGACACCGACAAGGGCCGCGAGTCGAACCGGCGCATCGAATTCGTTTTGCTCGACGCCAAGCCCGTGGGCGGCGAGGGGCAGGTCGATCTGCCGGTGACACCGCCCGAACCGCCTGTGTCCGCGCCTCCGGCCCCGCCGAAGCCGTCACCCGTCGCACCGATAGAGGCGATGCCGGATCTCGTGCTGGATGAAAGCGCCGTCGAAGGGGCCGCCCCGATGGAAGACGCGCATGGCGAGCCGATGCCCGAGTCGTCTGACGCGCCAGCGGCCGACGCTTCGGCTGCGGATGTCCCGGCGGACACCCCCCCGGCCGCGGATGCTGCGACGACAGCCCCCGAGGCAGTCGCGCCCGACGCCGCGGCGCCCGACGCGGCTTTGCCCGCCGCCGAAGCTGCCATCGAAATTCAGGTCAACCCCGCCGCGCAGTCGCCCGGCCACCCGAAGCCGCGCCCGAAAAAGCTCGGCGGGCTGAACAACTGAGGAAAGCCGCAGATGAACAGAACCGAATTCGTCATCGCCACGGCGATCATCCTGTTCCTCGCCTTCTGTCTGGGCTGGTTCGCCTCGTGGCTGCTGCACCGCCTGACCCGGGTCACCGCGGCCGACATGGGCGAGCTTGAGCAGATGGCGCAGGCGCTGCACGAGGCTGAAGAGGTCCGCGATCAGGCGATGGCCTATCTCGAAAGCCGCGAGGCGGAGCTCGTCAACCAGATCAACCAGACCGAAGCCGAGCTGCGCGCGGCGATGGATGGTCTGCGCGATGCCCGCCACGAAGCCGAGGAGCTGCGTGCCTATATCGAGCGGATGCAGGCCGCGCGGTAAGCCGGTTTTCGCCGCCGCCCGCTTGCTTGCCGGGCGCGAGGCGCCTACATCGGGGGCATGGACATCACCCGCCTCCTCCCCGCCCGAGTCTTCCGCCGTCCGCCCCGCGTTTCGGTCGTGCGGTTGCAGGGCGCGATCGGCATCAGCCGCCCCGGGGCGCAGGGCCTGTCGGATGCGGCGCTGGCGGACACGCTGGAACGCGCCTTCCGCCGCGGCAAACCGGTGGCCGTGGCGCTGATCCTGAATTCTCCGGGCGGCTCGCCGGTGCAATCCTCGCTCATTGCCGCGCGCATCCGGGCGCTGGCCGAGGAAACCGGCCTGCCCGTGCATGCTTTCGTCGAGGATGTGGCGGCCTCGGGCGGCTATTGGCTGGCCTGTGCCGCCGATGACATCTGGGCCGATGCGACCTCGATCGTCGGCTCGATCGGGGTGATCTCGGCGGGCTTCGGCTTTTCCGATCTGATCGGCCGCTACGGGGTCGAGCGGCGCGTGCATACGGCGGGCGGCTCGAAGAGCTTTCTCGACCCGTTCCGCCCCGAAAAGCCCGAGGATGTGGCACGGCTCACCCGGCTTCTCGAGGACATGCACCGCTCGTTCAAGGCCTGGGTGATCGAGCGGCGCGGCGCGAAGCTGGCCGCGGGGGCGGATCTTTTCACCGGCGAGATCTGGACCGGGTCGCAGGCGCTGGAGACCGGGCTGATCGACGGGCTTTCGCATCCGGTGCCGAAGCTGCGCGCGCTTTACGGCGAGACGGTGAAGCTGGTCCCCTATGGCCAGCGCCGCTCGTGGCTGCGTCGGTTCGGGGCCAGCATGGCCGCCGAGGCCGCGGTCTCGGTGCTGGACGCCGCCGAGGAGCGGGCGATGTGGGCGCGGTTCGGGCTTTGAGATCATGATCAAGGTAATGACCCTGTTTCTGCTCGTCATGGTGGGCCTCGCCTTTTTCGGGCGGTTGCGCTTTCCCACCCGCAAGCCGCGGCTGACCCGGCGGGCCTGTCCGCGCTGCGGGCGGCCGCAGGTCGGGCCGGGCCGTTGCCCCTGCGAAAAGGTGTGACGATGCAGGTCGTGCAGACCGATATCCCCGCCGCTCAGGCGTCCGCTGTGGCCGAGACTCTTGCGCTGTGCGAGCTCGCGCCGACCGAGACCGAGGCTGGGCTGCTGTTGATTGGCAGCGCGGATCCGGCGCAGGCGCTGGCACAGATCGCGGCGTTTGCCGCGCAGCGCCCCGCGCCGGCTCGGGCCGGGGCCGATACGATCGCGAGCGGTCAGGTGATCTGGCTGATGCCCGAGGGCACCGCCGCCCGGCTGAAGGGGGCCTTGCAGGAGGCCGCACGGAGCCATGCGCCGCAGCTGCGGGTCAATGCGATCCACCTTGGGACCCTGCGCCCGCGCCCCGCGCCGTGGCAGTCCGCCTGGGGTGCTGCGCAGCCGCATCCGGGGTCGAAACCGCTGCCGGAGGCGCTTGCCGAGGCAATAAAATTTCTCTTGCAGGTGCCTTCCGTGACGGGCCAAGTGGTTAACGTTAACCCTTTGGTTTAACGGTTTGGTAACCTTTCCCCTGCCCAGGCAAGGCTTTTGCGGCCAGACTCAGCGGCAAGTTGTCCACCCGTCGCAAGCTTGTAAATAAAGGGTTACAATTCTTCCAATGCTTTCAGGGGCTTGATCCAGATCAAAAAATATTTTAAGCAAATTCAATGACTTGAAATGCTGCCTGTTTTTTGAGCAACCCTGTGAAAGGGGCCGGATTCAAGGGAAATCTGCAGATCGGCAAATCTTTCCAACAAAGTTATCCACAGAAACGGTGGAAAGCTTTTCCCTTGAATTCGGCGAAGCATGGTTACAACCCATACAGAGAATCAGGGGGGCAAAATGACCGACGAAACCGAGCTCTCAGGCGACGCTGCGATGCAGCAGCCCTCCCGGTTGCGGGGGCATGAGCTTATCGCAGATTACGTCAGCCGTCTTGACGGGTCTCCGGGCGTGTATCGCATGCTCAATGCGGCGCAGGAGGTGCTGTACGTCGGCAAGGCGCGCAACCTGAAGGCGCGTGTGTCGAACTATGCGCGCACCACCGGCCACTCCGGCCGGATCGCGCGGATGATCTCCGAGACCACGCACATGATGTTCCTGACCACGCGCACCGAGACCGAGGCGCTGCTTCTGGAGCAAAACCTGATCAAGCAACTGAAGCCGCGCTACAACGTGCTGTTGCGCGACGACAAGAGCTTTCCCTACATCCTGATCGCCGAGGATCACCCGTTTCCGATGATCCGCAAGCACCGGGGCGCGCGCAATGTGAAGGGGGCCTATTTCGGGCCGTTTGCCTCGGCCGCGGCGGTGAACCGGACGCTCAACCATCTGGAACGGGCGTTCCAGCTGCGCAACTGCTCGGATGCGATGTTTTCCTCGCGCACGAGGGCCTGTCTGCAATATCAGATCAAGCGTTGCTCCGGCCCCTGTGTGGGCAAGATCGGCGAGGACGAGTACCGCCGCACCGTCGCCGATGCGCAGCGCTTCCTTGAAGGCAAATCGTCGAGCATCCAGCAGGAGCTGGCGGCCGAGATGAGCGCGGCTTCGGAGGCGATGGAATACGAACGCGCGGCGGCGCTGCGTGACCGGATCGGGGCGCTGACGACGGTGCAGCAAAGTCAGGGCATCAACCCGCGCTCGGTCGCCGAGGCCGATGTGGTGGCGGTGCATCTGGAAGGCGGGCAGGCCTGCGTGCAGGTCTTCTTCATCCGCGCGCATCAAAGCTGGGGCAACCACGATTTCTATCCCCGCACCGGGGCAGGGGCCGAGGAGGCCGAGGTGCTGGAGGCCTTTCTGGCGCAGTTCTACGACGCCAAGGAACTGCCGAAGACGATCCTGCTCAGCCACGAGATCGAGGATGCCGATCTGATGGTCGACCTGCTCTCGACCCGCGCCGGGCGCAAGGTCGAACTGGCGGTGCCGAAGCGCGGTGAAAAGGCCGAGCTGGTCGAAAACGCCCTGCGCAATGCGCGCGAAAGCCTTGGCCGCAAGATGTCGGAATCGGCGGCGCAGGCGAAGTTGCTGCAGGGGGTGGCGCAGGCGTTTGGCCTGCCCAAGCCCCCCGAGCGGATCGAGGTCTATGACAACTCGCATATTCAGGGCGCCCATGCGGTCGGCGGCATGATCGTCGCCGGGCCGGACGGGCTGATGAAGTCGTCTTATCGCAAGTTCAACATCAAGGGCGAGGATCTGACCCCGGGCGATGATTTCGGCATGATGAAGGAGGTTCTGACCCGTCGCTTCGAGCGGCTCTTGCGCGAGGACCCCGAGCGCAAGACCGACCTCTGGCCCGATCTTCTGCTGATCGACGGCGGCGCGGGGCAGGTTTCGGCGGTGCATGAGATCATGGTTTCGCTGGGCGTGCAGGACATCGCGATGGTGGGCGTGGCCAAGGGCATCGACCGCGATCTGGGCAAGGAGGAATTCCACCGCATCGGGCACCGCCCGATGGCGCTGCCGCGGCAGGACCCGGTGCTGTACTACATCCAGCGCCTGCGCGACGAGGCCCACCGCTGGGCCATCGGCGCGCATCGGGCGAAGCGGGCCAAGGCGACGATGGCCAATCCGCTCGACGAAATCCCCGGCATTGGCGCGACGCGCAAACGGGCGCTGCTCGCGCATTTCGGTTCGGCCAAGGCGGTCTCGCGCGCCGGGCAGAACGATCTGATGGAGGTTCCGGGGATTTCGGCCGCCACCGCCGAGACGATCTGGAACTTCTTCAACGATCGGGGTTGACGGACAAGCGGCCTCGTCGTAGCGCCCGCCCATGACCGCGCCCGTGAAAACCGCCCTGACCTGTCCTGAAGACCTTCTGGCCGAAGGTCTGATCGCGCCCGCAGACATGCCCGCGCTGGAACAGGTGGCGCAGGACTTCCGCATCCGCGTGACGCCTGCGATGCGCGCGGCGATCACGGCGCCGCAAGACCCGGTGGCGGCGCAATTCGTGCCCACCGCGGCAGAGTTGATCACCCGGCCCGAGGAACGTGCCGATCCGATCGGCGATGCCGTGCATTCGCCCGCGCCCGGCCTGACGCATCGCTACCCCGACCGGGCCATCCTGCACATCACCAAGACCTGCGATGTCTACTGCCGCTTCTGCTTTCGCCGCGAGACGGTGGGCGAGACCGGCCCGCTGCCCGAAGCCGATCTGGCGCAGGCCCTCGCGTACATCGCTGCGACCCGCGGCTTGCGCGAGATCATCCTGACCGGGGGCGATCCGCTGACGCTCTCGCCGCGCAGGCTGGAAGACGTGCTGACCCGGCTTTCGGCCATTCCCCACATCACCACGCTGCGCGTTCATTCGCGCGTGCCGGTGGTGGCGCCCGAGCGGATCACGCCCGCGCTTGTCGACCTGCTGCGCGGCCAGCGTCCCGCGGTCTGGGTGGTGGTGCACACGAACCACGCGCAGGAACTGACCGCGCCCGCTCGCGCCGCGCTTGCGCGGTTGGTCGAGGCGGGCGTGCCGCTGCTCTCGCAATCTGTGCTGCTGCGGGGGGTGAACGACAGCCATCAGGCGCTGGTCGATCTCTTCCGCGCGCTGCAGGATTGCCGGGTGAAGCCCTATTACCTGCACCATTGCGACCTTGCCCCCGGCACGTCGCAGTTCCGCACCACCATTGCAGCCGGGCGGGCGCTCGTTGCCGGTCTGCGCGGGCATCTGAGCGGGGCGGCGATCCCGACCTATGTGCTCGACATTCCGGGGGGCTTCGGCAAGGTGCCGATCACCGCCGACCATTTCAGCCCCGGGCCGCGCCCCGGCACCTGGCGGGTCACCGACTGGCAGGGCGGCCTTCACGATTACGCCGACCCCGCAAGCTGAGTGTCGCACCCCCTTTTCCTTGAGCACGCCCGGGTCTAGGGTGCTGCCATGAAATGGACCCTGCCCAATACGCTGACCGTTTTGCGCCTTGTCGCCGCCCCCGGCGTCGCGGTGATGTTCCTCTATTTCGCCCGCCCTTGGGCCGATTGGTTCGCGCTGACGCTGTTCATCGGCGCCGCGATCACCGACTGGTTCGACGGCTATCTGGCGCGGGCCTGGAAGCAGGAAAGCAAATTCGGCGCGATGCTGGACCCGATTGCCGACAAGGCGATGGTGGTGATCGCGCTCGTCGTCATCACCGGCTATTCCGGCATGAACCCGTGGCTCATCCTTCCCGCGACGGTGATCCTGTTCCGCGAGGTCTTCGTCTCGGGCCTGCGTGAATTCATCGGCGCCGATGCGGGCAAGCTCAAGGTCACGAAACTGGCGAAGTGGAAGACCACGGCGCAGATGGTGGCGATCGCGATCCTGTTTCTGGGCACCGGGCTCGATTTTCTGGAAAAGGGCCGCGCGCCGCGCGCGGGCGAGGGCAACCTGCCCAATTTCGTCAGCCTTGCCGATCTGGCCAACCATGTCGGTCTGGCGCTGATCTGGGTGGCCGCGATCCTGACCGCGATCACCGGCTGGGATTATTTCCGCAAGGCGATGCCGTTCCTGCGTGATCACAAGGACGGCTGAAGGCGCTTACGCCTTCTTGCCGATCTTCGGTTCGGTGCCTGCCAGGATCCGCTCGATATTGGCGCGGTGGCGCACGAAAATCAGCACCGCCATCAGCGCCGTGACCGGCATGTAGGCCTGATCGCCCAAAAGGAAGGCGAGCGGAACCGCCCCCGCCGCCGCGACCAGCGCCGACAGCGAGGAAATCCGCCCGACCGCCGCCGCGACAAGCCAGGTTGCGCAGGCCGCAAGACCCAGCGCCCAATGCAGCGCGATCAGCGTGCCCAGGAAGGTCGCAACCCCCTTGCCGCCCTTGAACTTCAGCCAGACCGGGTAAAGGTGCCCGATGAAGGCCGCCCCCCCCGCGACCACGGCCGCGGTGTCGTTGCCCTCGAGCAGCGCACGGGCGATCAGCACCGCCACGGCACCCTTGGCCCCGTCGAGGATCAGCGTCGCCGCTGCCGCCGCCTTGTTGCCGGTGCGCAGCACGTTCGTCGCGCCAATATTGCCCGAGCCGATCTTGCGCAGATCGCCCAGACCAAACGCCTTGGTGATCACGACGCCGAAAGGCACCGAGCCCAGCAGGTAGCCAAGCCCCGCCACCGCCAGAAGCAGCATTGCTCCCGCATGCAGATCCGCCATCCTTGCCCCCGTCCGTTCTTATTCTGCCTGACCGTGAACCTGCACCCCGCCGACGAAAGTGGCAAGCACCTTGCCCGTCATCTTCGCGCCGTCAAACGGGGTGTTCTTCGATTTCGACGCAAGTTTGAAACGGTCCAGCACAAAAGGGGCGTCCGGGTCGAAAAGCACGAGATCGGCCGGGCTTCCCTCGGAAAGACGGCCCTGCGGCAGCCCCATCAGCCGCGCCGGGTTGAGCGAGAGCGCCGCAAAGAGGCCGGGCAGGTCAAGGTTTCCTGCGTGATAAAGCCGCAGCGCCGCGGGCAGCAGGGTTTCAAGCCCCACCGCGCCCGCCGCCGCTTCCTCGAAGGGCAGGCGTTTTGATTCCTCGTCGGCGGGGGTGTGCATCGAACAGAGGATGTCGATCACGCCCTCGGCCAGCGCCTGCACCATCGCCTGACGGTCATCTTCCGATCGAAGCGGCGGCGTCAGCTTGAAGAAGGTGCGGTAATTGCCGACGTCGAATTCGTTCAGCGTCAGGTGATGCACCGAGACCCCCGCGGTCACCGGCAGCCCGGCCGCCTTGGCGCGCGCGAGCGCGGGCAGGGCGCGGGCGGTGGTGATCTGATCGGCGTGATAGCGCACCCCGGTCATCTCGACCAAGGCCAGATCGCGGTCGAGCCCCATCCGCTCGGCCATCGGGCTGACGGCGGGCAGACCGCGCAAGGACGCGAACTTGCCCGAGGTCGCGGCGGCGCCCTTCGACAGACCCGGTTCCTGCGGATGGCACAGCACCAGCGCGCCAAGCGCGCGGGCATAGGTGAAGGCGCGGCTCAGCACCTTGGTATCGGCGCAGACGTGATCGGTGTCGGTGAAGGCGATGGCGCCCGCATCCATCAGAAAGCCGATCTCGGTCATCTCGCGGCCCTCGCGGCCCTTGGTCAGCGCCGCCATGTGACGGATGCGGACCGGGGCTTCCAGCGCGCGGCGGGTGACGAATTCGAGCGTCTCGGGCGTGTCGATGGCGGGGCTCGTGTCGGGACGGGCGATGATCGTCGTCACGCCGCCGCGCGCGGCGGCCAGCCCCGCGGTGCGGAAGCTTTCCTTGTGACGCTCGCCGGGTTCGCCGATCTTCACGCCGATATCGACGATCCCCGGCGCAAGACATTTGCCACCGCAGTCGATCACCTGCGCATCGGCGGGCGCCTGCATCTGTCCGATGGCCGCGATGATGCCGCCATCGACCACCAGATTGCCCCGTGTCTCGGTGCCCGCTTCGGGGTCGATCAGTCGGGCGTTTTCGAAGAAAAGGGTCATCGCAGCGCCTCCCGCGCGTTTCTCAGGATCGCGAACACCTCGGGCGCGCCGGTGATGTCGAGAAAGCCCACTTCCACGGCGCGCAGGCCGCTGATCGTCCAGCGCGACCGGGTGCCGAACACCACGTCGCCCGCCTTGTCGCCGCCGCGCAGGCCAAGCTCAAGCGCGGCAGTGATCGGATAGGTGTCGAGCCTGCGCCCCTTCAGCAGCGTCCGGCTTGCGACATAGGCGGCGCGGTCGCTCAGCGTGTAGAAGGTGTCTTGCAGCCGCATCCGCTCTTCGAGGATGCTGACCACGGCAAGGCCAAGGCCGACGCTGAAATGGATCAGCCCGAAGGCCCAGAACCAGTCGCCGGAGCGCGCGGCCATCACCATCCAGAAAACCGCAAAGCCCGCAAAGGCCAGACCGAAGGCGGCCATGATCCCGACGCGCAGCCATCTGACCCGCGCGATGGGGCGGCCGCGCCACAAGATCCGTTCGCCCGGAACCATGATCCCCTCCCAGCCCTCGGGGACCGAGGTCGGGTCATGCGGGGTTTCGCTCAGGGCCCGCGGTCCGGTCGGGCGGGGGGCCGCTTCGGTTCCGCGCGGGGTCGCGCGCGGCGGTCTCATCGGACCTCCCGGGCCCGGCGTGCCTTGGCCGACTCGATCGCCGTCACCACAGGCGCCGCCTCGGCCAGATGCCGGATCAGATGCTTGTCGCCCGTTTTCGTCACGATCTGCACATCGCCCATCAGCGCGCGCACCATCTCGATCTCCAGCAGCATCGCCTGCTTGCCCTGCGGCCCGATCAGGCGCCGGTCGGTCAGCTGCCAGCGCCGCGCGAAGGCTTCCGACCGAAACCACGCCGCCCGGGCCGCCATGCCGATCAGGATCGCGAGAATCGCCACCGGAATCTGGTCGAAACGGCCCATCCAGACCAGCACGGCGGACACCGCGACCGCGCCGAGCCCGCCCAGCACCATGTGGTCGAGCCAGTAGCGGCGCAGATCGGGCAGGAACACCTGCGAGACCTTTTCGCCCGGTTCCAGCGGCAATTCGCTGTCGACGCCGGGGCGGTAATTGAGAACGGAATCGCGTTTCATCTCAGACATTCGCAGCCTCCAGCGCGGCCCGGCCGCGTTCGGCGCGCAGGTTCTGCGCCAGAAGATCCATCACCGCCATCCGCACGGCGACGCCCATCTCGACCTGCTCCTGAATGACCGAGCGGTTGATGTCGTCGGCAATCGTGCCGTCGATTTCCACACCGCGGTTCATCGGCCCGGGGTGCATCACGATCGCATCGGGTTTCGCATAGGCCAGCTTTTCCGCATCAAGCCCGTAGCGGTGGAAATATTCGCGCTCGGACGGGATGAAGCCGCCGTCCATGCGCTCGCGCTGCAGCCGCAACATCATCACCACATCGGCGTCGCGCAGCCCTTCGCGCATGTCGTCGCAGATCTCGGCGCCAATGTCGCCAAAGCCCGCGGGCATCAGCGTCGGCGGCCCGACCAGACGCACCCGGTTTTCCATCTTGCCGAGCAGCAGCAGGTTCGACCGCGCCACCCGGCTGTGCGCGACGTCGCCGCAAATCGCCACCGTCAGACGCTGGATCCGCCCCTTGGCGCGGCGGATCGTCAGCGCATCCAGCAGCGCCTGCGTCGGGTGTTCGTGCCGCCCGTCGCCCGCGTTGATCACCGCGCAATTCACCTTCTGCGCCAGCAGATCGACCGCGCCCGAGGACGGATGCCGCACCACGAGCAGATCGGGGTGCATCGCGTTCAAGGTCAGCGCGGTGTCGATCAGGGTCTCGCCCTTCTTCACGCTCGAAGTCTGCATCGACATGTTCATCACGTCGGCGCCAAGCCGCTTTCCGGCCAGCTCGAAGCTCGATTGCGTCCGCGTCGAATTCTCGAAGAACATGTTGATCTGGGTGAGCCCCGCCAGCGCATCGGTGCGCTTCACGGTGCGGCGGTTCAGATCGACGTAGCTGTCTGCAAGATCGAGGACGGAACGGATGTCTTCCGGGGAGAGATGCTCGATCCCCAGAAGATGGCGGGCGCGAAATGCCATGACTTCCTCCGATGTTGTCGCGCTGCTTATGGCAAATGGGGGGGGCTGCGTCCAGCGGCTTTACCCCTCGGGCCCGGCATGCGATGGAAAGCCATGGAGACTCGCCCCGGCCCCGATCTGAGCTATGACGCCGCGCTGGCCGCTTTCGAGTGGCTGATCGAGCTTGGCGCCACCGATCCGGTGGGCGATGCGCCGGTCAACCGCTACGAGCTTGTGACCCCCGACCCCATCGCCGCGGCCCCGCCGCCGCCGGTGGCCGAGACCCGGCCGCAGCGGCCGGTGCCGGTTCTGGTGCCGGTCGACACCGTCGATCCGGTCGCGGTGGCGCGGGCGCTCGCAGCGCGGGCAAAGACGCTGGAAGACCTGCGCGAGGCGATCCTCGGGTTCGAGCATTGCCCGCTGAAACTTGGTGCCCGCAATACGGTCTTTTGCGATGGCAATCCGAAGGCGCGGGTGATGCTGATCGGCGAGGCCCCGGGCAAGGATGAAGATGCACAGGGCAAGCCCTTCGTTGGCCGCGCCGGGCAGTTGCTCGACCGGATGCTGGCGGCGGTGGGGCTTGACCGCGCCTCGCCCGATCCGGCGACGGCGGTCTATATCACCAATGTCATGCCGTGGCGGCCGCCCGGCAACCGAGAGCCGGAGACCTCCGAAATCGCGATGATGGGACCGTTTCTGGCCCGGCATGTCGAGCTGGTCGATCCCGATCTGATCGTGCTCATGGGCAATACCGCCTGCGCGGCGGCGCTGAATGCGCGCGGCATCACCCGGCTGCGCGGCAGCTGGGCGCAGGCCTTTGGTCGCCCGGCGATGCCGACGCTGCATCCGGCGAACCTGTTGCGCACGCCGATCAACAAGCGGCTGGTCTGGGCCGATCTGCTGGAATTGCGCGCGAAGCTGAACGCGCTCTAGGGGCCAACCCGGTCAAGGGGTCGGGCAGCCGTCGATCTCGACCGCATCGCCGTGGCTGACCACCGTGATGCGCAGATCGGCGGGATCGAGATCGAAGGGCCGCGCATCCTCGGGCACGAAATCGACGCTGGCGAGCAATTGATCGCCCTGCCGGGAAATCTCGGGTTCCGACACCCACATCGGCCGCGAGCGCAGCTCGAACAGCGCGGTTTCGCCCGCGGCTTGCGGCATGTCGATCCGCGCCGCGACGCGCATGCCATCGCGAATGGGCGTGACGGTGCAGCGGGCCAGACCGGGGCCGGGGCGCGGCGCGGCCGCCATCGCCGCGACGATCTCGGGATTCTCGGCGCCGGGGCCGGACAGATCCTTCGTCAGCGCGACGCTGACGGGCACGCAGACCTCGTCGCAGATGCCGAACTCCAGCTCGGCGGTCAGCGTAACCGGGGCCTTTGGCGCCTTCGGGGTGATCCGCAAGGGCAGCACCAGCGTGTCGTGATAGCCGACGGTCTCGGTCTCGCCCGCCTCGAAGACCTCGGGGGCGGGCCAGATCACCTGCAGCGCCGCCACATTGGTCGAGGCGTTGAAATCGAACTGCGGCGGCACGCCGACATCGCCCGGCACACGCCAATAGGTCTTCCAGCCCGGCGCCAGCGCGATGCGGATCGCGGCGACGCGGCTGCCGTCCTTTTCCTGCCAGCCCGGCAAAAGCTCGGCCGACAAGAGCCCCGGAGACATGGGCTGCACCTCCTCGGCCGCGAGGGGCGCGGCAAGGGCAAGGCAGAGCGAAAAGGCAAGGAAGCGAGCAAGCATGGATCTGCGATAGCCGCGCCCCCCGAACCGGCCAAGTCACAAACGCGACAGGAGCCGATGGACAGGGTGTCGCCGGGGCTTGATTGCAACGCTGGCCGGGTCCACCTTTGAGACAGGCAGAGCGACCGAAGGAGGGCAGCATGGATCTGAGCGGCAAACTTCTGATCGCGATGCCGGGCATGGGCGATCCGCGCTTCGAGCATTCGGTGGTGGCGATGTGCTCGCATTCGGCCGAGGGCGCGATGGGGATCATCGTCAACAAGCCGCTGCCGAAACCGCCGCTGGATGACCTTCTGGGCCAGCTTGGCATTCCGGTGACCGCCTCCGACCGCATCTCGGCGCCGCTGTTCTTTGGCGGCCCGGTCGAGACCGGGCGCGGCTTCGTGCTGCATTCGGCGGACTGGTTCGCCGCGACGATGCCGGTGGGCGAGGGGCTGGCGATGACCGCGACGCGCGACATTCTGGAAGAGATCGCCGCCGGGCGCGGCCCGTCGCGGGCGATCCTTGCGCTCGGCTATTCCGGCTGGGGGCCGGGGCAGCTCGAACAGGAAATCCTCGACAACGGCTGGCTGGTGGCCGAGGGCAATGCGGCGCTGACGCTTGACGAGGATCACGCGACGAAATGGACCCGGGCGCTGGGCACGATGGGGATCGACCCGCGCACGCTCTCGGCGGCGGCCGGCCATGCCTGAGGCCGGGCAGGGGGCGCTGCCCCCCGCTTCGCTCCCCCCGAGGTATTTGAGGCAAGATGAAAGCCGATCCGGGCTTCGTTTCATCTTGCCGCAAATACCTCGGGGGTGAATTTTGGCGCAGCCAAAAGAGGGGGCAGCGCCCCCTATCCTCGCGGCGCGGCGGCGCGGCGCAGCCGGTCGTTGATCGCGCGGCCAAGGCCGGTTTCGGGGATCGGCGCGATCGCGATCGTGGTGGCGCCGCGCGCGCTGGCAAGCTTGTCGGCGACCCGCAGCATGGCAAACAGTTTCGTCGCCGCCTCTATCAGATTGCCCTGTGCCGAAAGCGTCAGATCGGCCTCGGGGCCGGGGCCGAAGCCCAGATAGATCTCGCCCGGGCGCTTGTCGGTGGCCTCAAGCCGCACCGCCGCGCCGGGCGCGTAATGCGAGACAAGCTGGCCCGGCGCGTTCGGTTTCACCGCGTCCCCGCCAAAGGCGAGCGGCAGGCCAAGCGCCTCCTCCAGCGTTTCGACATCGACCCCGCCCGGACGCAGCAGCATCGGCGGATCAAGGCTCAGGATCGTCGATTCGACGCCAACTTGGCAGGCGCCGCCATCGACCACCGCGGCGATCCGCCCCGAAAGTCCTTCCAGCACATGATCCGCCTCGGTCGGGCTGACCTTGCCCGAGGGGTTCGCGGAAGGCGCGGCAAGCGGTCCGCCAAAGGCTGCGAGCAGCGCGCGCGCCACCGGATGCGCGGGCATCCGCACCGCCACCGTCGGCAGCCCCGCGGTGACCAGATCGGAAATCCCGGCTTCCGGCCGCGCAGGCAGCACCAGCGTCAGCGGCCCGGGCCAGAACCGCGCCGCCAGCACCCGCGCCCGATCGGAAAAGACTGCCACCTGTTCAGCCATCGCCATGTCGGCCACATGAACGATCAGCGGGTTGAACTGCGGACGGCCCTTCGCGGCATAGATCCCCGCGACGGCCGCGCCCTGCCGGGCATCGCCGCCCAAGCCGTAGACCGTCTCGGTCGGGAAGGCGACAAGCTGACCTGCGCGCAACAGATCGGCGGCGCGGGCAAGCCCCGGGGCCCCTGCCTCCAGACGTTCGGTCATTTCCTGCATCCCACCCTCGTGACGCTGCGTTGCGGTGGACGGGGGCTTCCCTTGCGGTAACCTGCCCCCGAGAACCGACCCCGAATTTGCCCAACGCATACGCGCCCCGGCCCCATTTGCCAAGCGCAGCTCAGGAGACCGTCATGGCCTATCGCTCGCCCGTCGCCGACATCCGCTTCATCCTTGAGAAGGTGGTGCCCTTGGCCCCGGTGGCGGCGACCGAGCGCTTTGCCGAGGCGACGCCCGAGACGGTGGAAGCGGTGCTGACCGAGGCGGGCAAGCTCTGTGACGAGGTGATGGCGCCGCTTTTGCGCAACGGCGATCTGCATCCGGCGCGGCTGGAAAACGGCGTCGTGCGGACCTCGCCCGGCTTCAAGGAGGCCTATCAGCAGATCGCCGAGGGCGGTTGGGTCGCCGTGGCCGCACCGCAAGAGTTCGGCGGCATGGGCCTGCCGCAGACGATCTGCGTGGCGGTGAACGACATGATGTCGGGGGCCAATCTGGCGCTGCAGCTCAATCCGCTGCTGACGCAGGGCCAGATCGAGGCGCTCGAACATCACGCCAGCGACGAGATCAAGGCGCTTTACATTCCGAAGCTGATTTCCGGCGAATGGTCGGGCACGATGAACCTGACCGAGCCGCAGGCGGGATCGGACGTCGGCGCCCTGCGGTCAAAGGCCGAGCCGCTGGGCGATGGCACCTATGCGATCACCGGGCAGAAGATCTTCATTTCCTGGGGTGATTCCGATGTGACCGAGAACATCTGTCACCTCGTGCTGGCGCGGCTGCCCGATGCGGCGGCTGGCACGAAGGGGATCAGCCTCTTCATGGTGCCGAAATATCTCCCCGATGCTTCGGGCAAGCCCGGCGTGGCGAATACGCTCGGCGTCGTGTCGTTGGAACACAAGATGGGTCTGCATGGCTCGCCCACTTGCGTGATGAGTTTCGACGCGGCCAAGGGCTGGATGGTGGGCGAGCCCGGAAAAGGCATGGCCGCGATGTTCACGATGATGAACAACGCCCGGCTTGCCGTCGGGGTGCAGGGGATCGGCGTCGCCGAGGCGGCGTTCCAGCAGGCGCTGAGCTATGCGCAGGAGCGGGTGCAGTTTTCGCAGATCATCCAGCACGCCGATGTGCGCCGGATGCTGGCCGAGATGCGGGCCGAGATCTTTGCCGCGCGCGCGATTGCGCTGGCTTGTGCCGTCGCGCTCGATCTGGGGCGGGCGACGGGCGAGGAGCATTGGCTGGCCCGCGCGGCGCTGCTGACGCCGATCGCCAAGGCCTACGGCACCGATACCGGGATCTGGGTGGCCGAACAGGGCGTGCAGGTGCATGGCGGCATGGGCTTCATCGAACAGACGGGTGCTGCGCAATATTGCCGCGACGTGCGGGTGACAGCGATCTACGAGGGCACGAACGGCATTCAGGCGATGGACCTTGTGGGGCGCAAGATGGCCGATGACGGCCGTGCCGCCTTCCGTCTGCTGCAGGAAATCGAGGATGCCGCGAAAGCCGCGCGCGAGGCGCTGCCCGATCTCGCCGAAGCGGTCTGGCAATCGGCCGAGACGCTGCGTGAACATACCGAAGGCATGATCGCACAAGGCACGCAGGATCGCTTCGCCGGGGCCGTGCCTTACCTGCGTGCCTTTGCCCGGGTGCTTGGCGCGCATTACCATCTGCGCGCGGCGCTTGAAGGCGGCGCGCATGAAAAGCTGGCTGCGATCTACATCCGTCGTCTTCTGCCGCAGGCCGAGGCGGCCTTGGCGGCGGCCAGTGCCGGGGCGGTTGACCTTTTCGCGCTTTCCCCCGAAGACCTCGGGGCATGAAACAACGGTCCGGTCTGAGCTTCCCCTTTGAAACTGCCCCCGCCTTCGGCGAGACCCTCGAGGTCGCCGAGGGCGTGCTTTGGTTGCGCCTGCCGCTGCCGATGGCGCTCGATCACGTCAATGCCTATGCGCTGGATGACGGTGATGGCTGGACGCTGGTCGATCCGGGCATCGACAGCCGGGCCTGCCGCGCGGCCTTGCAACAGGCGCTCGATGGCCCGCTGGCGGGCAAGCCGGTCACGCGGGTCATCGTCACCCATTACCACCCCGATCACATCGGTCTGGCGGGCTGGCTGCAGGCCCGCGGCGCCGAGCTGTGGACGACCCGGACAAGCTGGCTTTTTGCCCGGATGCTGATGCTTGACGAGCATCCCCTGCCGGTGCCGGAAACGCTCGCCTTCTGGAAAGCCGCCGGGATGGACCCGGATCTGCTGGCGCGGCGGGCACAGGAACGGCCCTTCAACTTCGCCGATTGCGTGCATCCGCTGCCTTTGGGCTTTCGCAACATGGTCGAGGGCGATCTGATCCGCTCCGCCGGGCGGCGCTGGCGGGTGCGGATCGGGCAGGGCCATGCGCCCGATCACGCCACGCTCTGGAGCGAAGATGACGCGCTGATCCTTGGCGGCGATCAGCTCTTGCCGGGGATTTCCGCCAATCTGGGCACCTATGCCAGCGAGCCGCTCGCCGATCCGGTGGCGGATTGGCTGTCCGCCTGCCGCAGCTTCCAGCCGCTCGCGCGCGAAGATCAGCTGATTCTGCCCGGCCACAAGCTGCCCTTCCTCGGCCTGCCGCTGCGGCTGCATCAGATGATCGAAAACCACGAGGGCGCCCTCGCCCGTCTGCGCGAGGTTCTGGCCGAGGCCCCGCGCAGCGCGACCGCGTGTTTCCCGGTGCTGTTCAAGCGCCCGGTCGGCGAGGCGGAATACGGCATGGCGCTGGTCGAGGCGGTGGCGCATCTGAACCACCTTTTCCTGCGCGGCGAGATCCGCCGCGACACCCGCGACGGCGTCTGGCTCTGGTCCGCCTGAGGCCGAGTGGCACCGAATAGACACTTGCCGGGAAAACTCAGGCAAAGGGGCTGGCGCCCGTTGCCGCGGCCTGCGGGCCATGCTTAACCGCCCGCGACACTGACACTTTTGCCCGAGGTTCTCCGGATGCGTGCGCTTCTTCTTTGTCTGGCCCTGCCGCTCACGCTCGCCGCCTGTGCCGAACCGAAATGGGCCCCCGACGAGGCGGTGAAGGCCGCGCGCTACTCGACCGGCAATGCGCCCTCGCTGACGCTGTTCACCGTGATCTCGACCCGGACCGGTGCCGGGGGCCATTCGGCGCTGATGATCGACGGGCGCGAGCGGGTGATCTTTGACCCCGCCGGGACCTGGTATCACCCCTCGGTGCCGGAGCGGAACGACGTCGATTTCGGCATCACCGAGCGGATGTACAAGTTCTACATCGACTATCATGCCCGCGAATCCTGGTATGTGCGCGAACAGCGCGTGCCGATCAGCCCGGCGCAGGCCGATGCCCTGCTGGCCCGGGTCGAGTCGAACGGTGCGGTGGCCAAGATGATGTGCGCGAACGACACCTCGTCCGTGCTGCGCGCGATCCCCGGGTTCGAGAGCATCCCGGGCACGACCTCGCCCTTGAAACTGTCGAAGGCCTTCGGGCAGCTGCCCGGCGTCGTGACCGAGGATCACTACGACAACGATCCCGACGACAATTCGGGCGTGCTGATGATCCAGCAGGCGCCGCCGCAGCACGGCACCGCGTTTGGCAAGACCGAGTGATCGGTCTCAGCCAAGTGCCCAGAGCGCCAGATACAGCGTGACGAGCCCGCCAAGGATCGCGGCCAGCGTGTTGCGGCTGGCCAGTCCGACGGCGAGTGTTGCCCCGGCGGCGAGCAGCCGCGCCGGATCGGGATGCCCGCCAGTGGCCGCGGGCCACAGCACGAGCGGCGCCACAAGCCCCGGAAGCACTGCGACGGCCGTATAGCGCAGGTGCCGCAGCGCCCATTCCGGCAGCGGCCGGTTGCCGATCCAGCCAAGGAAGGAATAGCGCAGCACGAAGGTGCCGATCCCCAGCGCGGTGATGATCAGCCAGATCTTCGGATGGCCGTAAAGCTCTGCCGGGGTCATCGCGCGGCCCTCCTGCGGATCAGCCAGAGTTCGGTTTGCGCCCCGGCGGCCATGGCGATCAGCGCGGCAAGGATCAGTCCCGTGCCCGAGGGCAGGAAAGACAGCACCAGCGCCATCGTGATCGAGACGGCGGCGGCGACCAGATGCGGCAGCGAACGCAGCATCGGCGCGATCATCGCGAGGAACGTCACCGGCACCGCGAAATCGAGCGCGAAGGCGGGCGGGATCGCCTTGCCGAGCCATGCCCCCGCGAGGGTGGAGACATACCACTGCGGGCAGACCGGCGTGCAGGCCCCGGCGTAATAGGCCAGCTTCTCGGCGAGACTCTGTTTCGGGGCGCGCTCGTAATCGGCGTTTGACAGCGCGAAGACCTGATCGACCATGAAATAGGCCACGAGCGCGCGGGCCCAGCTGGGCGCCGCGCCCAGATGTGGCGCCAGCGACGCGGAATACATCGCCATGCGCAGGTTCACCGCGAGCGAGGCGAGGATCACCATCACCGTGCTCGCATGATCGGTCATCAGTTGCACCGCGGTGAATTGCGAGGCGCCCGCGATCACCAGGACGGAAAAGCCCATCACCTCGGTCAGGCTCAACCCGGCTTCGGACCCCGCGACGCCGAAGAGGACGCCAAAGGGCACGATCACCAGGATGAAGGGCAGACCTTGGCGGCAGCCGCGCCAATAGGCGGAGGACAGGGAGGTTCGGGCGGTCATGGGGCTTGTCTCGAGGGAAGGGATGGGAGAGTTCTAGGGACAGCACGGCACGGCGCCAAGCGGGTGATTGTATCGGGCGCAATTCGCGACGACATGGGGGCGAGGATGAAGGTGCTCTTGCACCAAGGCCTGACGGACGGGCAGCGCCGCGAGGCGGCGGCGCTCTACTGGCGTGCCTTCGGGGCGAAGCTTGGCCGGGTGATGGGGCCCGAGGCGAAGGCGCTTGCCTTCATCGAGCGGGTGATCGATCCCGGCCATGTGATCGCGGCGGTGGATGCGCGCGGCCATGTTCTGGGCGTGATCGGCTTTCGCACCCGCGAGGGCGCCTTTGTCGGCGGCGATCGCCGCGACCTGCGGGCGGTCTATGGCCGCATCGGCGCGCTCTGGCGCGGCCTTGCGCTGCAGGCCCTGGCACAGGATCTGGAACAGGAAACGCTCTGCGTCGATGGCTTCGCCGTGGCCGAGAGCGTGCGCGGCATGGGGCTTGGCGAGGCGCTGATCGAAGCGCTCTGCGCCGAGGCGCAGAGGCGCGGCTACCGGGCGGTGCGGCTGGATGTGGTCGACGAGAACCTGCGCGCAAAGGCGCTTTACGACCGGCTCGGCTTTGCGGTGACCGGCCGGGTGGATCGCTGGCTGACCGCGGTCGTCTTCGGCTATCGCACCGCGGTGGCGATGGAGCGGTCTTTGTAAACTGTCGCGTCTCAGGAGTATTTCGCCTCGGCTGGCGCCGAGGCGACCCGCCGGGTGCTCCGCCCCGCCGAGGCAATGCCTCGGCCCCGAGATATTTGCAGCAAGGCAAACAGGGGGCAAAAACAAGGACACCGGCCGAGCGATCGCCGCTCTGCCGGTGCCTGCTTCTTCTTGGCGAAACTACGCTGGGGGGTGCGGGGGGCAAAGCCCCCCGGCGGGTCGTCCCGCGTCAGCGGGACGAAATCTGCCCCCGCTCAGATCGACAGGCAGACGTATTTCAGTTCGAGATAATCCTCGACGCCATGATGGCTGCCCTCGCGGCCCAGACCCGACTGCTTGACGCCGCCGAAGGGCGCCACCTCGGTCGAGATGATCCCGGTGTTCACGCCGACGATGCCGTATTCCAGACCCTCCTGCACCCGGGTGATCCGGCCCACGTCGCGGGCGTAGAAATAGGAGGCCAGACCGAAGATCGTGGCATTGGCCTTTTCGATCACCTCGGCTTCGGTCTCGAACTTGAACAAGGGCGCGACCGGGCCGAAGGTCTCCTCGGTCGCCACTTTCATCGCTTGCGTGACACCGGTCACCACGGTCGGCTGGAAGAAGGTGCCGCCCAGTTCATGCCGCGCCCCGCCGGTGACGATGGTGCCGCCGCCCGCCACCACATCGGCGATGTGTTCCTCGACCTTCTCGACCGCATCGGCCGAGATCAGCGGCCCGGTGGTCACGCCGTCCTTCAGCCCGTCGCCCACATTGAGCTTGCGCACCGCGGCGGCCAGCTTCTCGGCGAAAGTGTCATAGACGCCCGCCTGCACGTAGATCCGGTTCGCGCAGACGCAGGTCTGGCCGTTGTTGCGGAACTTCGACATCATCGCGCCCTCGACCGCCGCATCCAGATCGGCGTCGTCAAAGACGATGAAGGGCGCGTTGCCGCCGAGTTCCATCGAGCATTTCATCACCTGATCCGCCGCCTGACGCAGCAGGATGCGCCCGACCTCGGTCGAGCCGGTGAAGGTCAGTTTCCGCACCGCATGGTTTTCGCAGAATTCCTTGCCGATATCCGAAGCGCGCGACGAGGTGATCACCGACAGGATCCCCTTCGGCAGACCGGCACGTTCGCCCAGAAGCCCCATCGCCAGCGCCGAGAGCGGCGTTTCGGACGCCGGACGGCAGACGAAGCCGCAGCCCACCGCGATCGCGGGGCCAGCCTTGCGCGCGATCATCGCATTCGGGAAGTTCCAGGGCGTGATACTGCCCACGACCCCGATCGGTTGTTTCAGCACGGTGATGCGCTTGTCGCGCATGTGGCCCGGGATCGTCTCGCCGTAGATGCGCTTGGCTTCCTCGCCGAACCATTCGATGAAGGAGGCGCCATAGGCGATCTCGCCCCGCGCTTCCGCCAGCGGCTTGCCCATTTCGGCGGTAAGGATCAGCGCCAGATCCTCCTGGTTCGCCATCATCAGCTCGAACCATTTGCGCATCACCGCGGCGCGTTCCTTGCCGGTGCGGGCAGCCCAGTCCTTCATCGCGACTTCCGCGGCCTTGATGGCGCGGGCGGTATCGGCGCGGGTCAGATCGGGCACGGTGCAGATCACGTCGCCGCGGGCCGGGTTCATCACCGCGAAGGTCTTGCCGTCTTCGGCATCGACCCATTCGCCGGCGACAAGCGCCTTCGTGCAGAGCAGGCTGGGATCCTTGAGCAGCGATTTCAGATTGGTCACGGTGTCGAGCATGGCGCATCTCATGGTTTGAGGGATATGAGAGGGAAGCACGGGGCGGCGCGGATGTAAATTGGCCGCCGTGGAAAGAAAGGGTGAGGAAGTGACCGATCTGGACGATGCCTATGCCAATATGCCTTACATCCCCGGGGGCGCGGACTATCCCGCGCGCTGGGCCAAGGCCGCGGCCGACTATCGCGACGAGGCGATGATGGTGCAGGTGGGCTATGGTCCCGGGGTGCGGCGGCAGATCGATCTCTTCCTGCCGATGGGCAGCCAGAAGGGGCTGATCATCTTCGTGCATGGCGGTTACTGGATGAAATTCTGCCCGCAGGATTTCTCGCATCTGGCCAGGGGCGCGGTCGAGGCGGGCTGGGTCGTGGCGATGCCCGGCTATGATCTGGCGCCCGACATGCGCATCGAGCAGATCACCGGGCTGATCGCGATCGCGGTGGCCGAGCTGGCACGCCGTTTCACCGGGCCGATCCGGCTCGTTGGCCATTCGGCGGGCGGGCATCTGGTGGCGCGGATGCTGGAACCCGGGCTTTTGCCCGAGGCCGTCGCCGCGCGGATCGAGCGGGTGGTGCCGATCTCGCCGGTCTCGGACCTTGCGCCGCTGTTGCGAACTTCGATGAACGAGACGCTGCGGCTCGACGCCGCCGAGGCCACCCGCGAAAGTCCGGTGCATCAGCCGGTGCCCAAGGTTCCGGTCCATGTCTGGGTCGGCGCCGACGAGCGTCCGGCCTTCCTCGATCAGGCCCGCGGTCTGGCCGAGGCCTGGTCCTGCCCGCTGACCGTCGAACCGGGGCGGCACCATTTCGACGTGATCGACGGGCTCGAGGCGGAAAGCCCGTTGCTGTCGGCGGTGATCGCGTAAAAGGGGGGCTCTGCCCCCCTGACCCCTCGAGATATTTGGGGCAAGATGAAGGGGATCAGCGCAGGTCTTGCCAGCTCGGTTGCAGATCGCTCGGAAGGGGCGTGGCGGCAAAGACCGCGCGGGCAATGGCGCGGGCAAGGCAGGCGCTGGCGGCATGGCCCAGCTGGAACGGATCGGTGATCGGGTCCCCCAGCGGCCTCGCACCCGTGGCCGCGGCAAAGACCAGATCGCCATCAAGCGGCGTGTGGCTGGGCACCAGCGCCCGGGCCATGCCGTCATGCGCGGCCACGGCCAGCCGATGCGCCTGCGCCTTTGTGAGCGCCGCGTCGGTGGCGACGATGGCGATGGTCGTGGCCTCGCCCATCCGCTTCATCGGCAGGGGTTCCGCATGGGCCGGGTAACAGGGGGCAGGGCCGAGCCCGCCGAATTCCGCCGCCATTTCCCAGGGCGCCGCCCAGAAATGCCGGGTCTCGCCCACGGTTGCTGATCCGAGCGCATTCACCGCGACCAGCGCGCCGACGGTGAAGCCGCTCTCCAGCACCGCCGAGGCCGAGCCGAGCCCGCCCTTGAGCCTGCCCGTCAGCGCCCCGAAGCCCGCGCCCGCGCTGCCGATCTCGAAGCGTTCCGCGGCCACCGCCAGCGCCGCCCGGCCAAGCCCTGCATAGGGGTTTTCCGCCCAGCCCTTGGCGCCGCCGTTCAACAGATCGAAGAGGATCGCGGCAGGTACGATCGGCACCCGCACCGGGCCGACCGGAAAGCCGCGCCCCATCGCATGCAGCCCGGCCATCACCCCCGAGGCGGCCTCAAGACCAAAGGCCGAGCCGCCCGACAGCACCAGCGCATCGACGCTTTCGACCAGCTTGTCGGGGGCCAGAAGGTCGGTCTCGCGCGTGCCGGGGGCGCCGCCCATCACATGCACGGCGGCGGTGAAGGGGCGGTCCGCCGTCAGCACGGTCACGCCAGAGCGCAGCGCGGTGTCATGCGCATTGCCGACGCGCAGCCCGGCAACATCGGTGATCAGATTGCGCGGTCCGGGTTTCATTGTTTGGCATCCTCCAGCAGCATCCGTGCGGCCTTTTCCGCGATCATCATCACCGGCGCGTTGGTATTGCCAGAGGTGATCACCGGCATCACCGAGGCATCGGCGATGCGCAGCCCGGCAAGTCCGCGCAGCCGCAGCCGCGGATCGACCACCGCCCCCGCATCCGGCCCCATCCGGCAGGTGCCGACCGGGTGAAAGATCGTCGTGCCGATATCGCCCGCGGCTTTCACCAGATCGGCCTCGGACTGCACCGCCGCGCCCGGCAGATATTCGCCGCAGGCAAACCGCGCGAAAGCCGGTTGCGCCGCGATCTGGCGAGTCAGGCGGATGCCCTGGGCCGCCACGCGCCGGTCGGTCTCGGTCGCGAGGTAATTCGGCGCGATCACCGGGGCGGCGCGGAAATCCGGCCCGCGCAGATGGCTTTCGCCACGGCTCTCGGGGCGCAGGTTGCACACGCTCGCCGTCATCGCCGGAAACGGATGCAGCGGATCACCGAATTTGTCGAGGCTCACGGGCTGCAGATGCCATTCCAGATCGGGCGTCTCCCGGTCGGGGAAGGACCGCGCAAAGATCCCCGCCTGAGACGGCGCCATCGACATCGGACCCGAGCGGAAGGCGGCATATTGCGCCGCGATCTTCGCCTTGCCCCACAGCGTCGCGGCCATCGTGTTGAGCGTCTTCACCCCCGCCACCTTGAAGATCAGCCGCAGTTGCAGATGGTCTTGCAGGTTCTTGCCGACGCCGGGCAGATTGAGCTGCGGGATGATGCCATTGGCGCGCAAGATCGCCGGATCGCCGATTCCGGAAAGTTCAAGAATTTGCGGCGTCCCGATCGCGCCCGCGGCCATCACCACCTCGCCCGCCGCGACCTGATGCACCGCGCCGCCGAGATGATAGCGCAACCCGGTCACCCGCCCCTCGGAGATCTCCAGCCGTTCCACCTGCGCCCCGGTCAACACGCGCAGGTTCGGCCGCCCCCGCACCGGCTTGAGAAAGGCCGAGGCCGCCGACCAGCGCCAGCCGTTCCGTTGCGTGACATGGAAATAGCCCGCGCCCTCGTTGGTGCCGCGGTTGAAATCCTCGGTCCGGGGAATGCGGGCCTGTTCGGCGGCCTGCAGAAAAGCGTCCAGAACGTCCCAGCGCACCCGGGCCTGTTCGACCCGCAAGGGGCCGCCCGCCCCGTGCAGGTCCGAGGCGCCGCGGTAGAAATCTTCATGATCGCGAAAGAGCGGCAGCACGTCCTCCCAGCCCCAGCCGGTGCAGCCCATCTGTGCCCAGATGTCGTAATCGCGGGCCTGACCGCGCATGTAGATCATCCCGTTGATCGCCGAGCAGCCGCCCAAAATCCGCCCGCGCGGATACAGCAGGCTGCGCCCGTTCAGCCCCGCCTCGGCCTCGGTGCGAAACCCCCAGTCGGTGCGCGGATTGCCGATGCAGTACAGATAGCCGACCGGGATATGCACCCAGGGGTAGGTGTCGCGCCCGCCCGCCTCGAGCAGAAGCACCCGGTTGCGGGGATCGGCGCTCAGCCGGTTGGCCAGAACGCAGCCCGCGCTGCCCGCGCCCACAATGACGTAATCGTATCTTTCCATGCGAAATTCCCCCCCCGGTTGATCTTCTCAGCCGCGCCCCATCCGCGCAAGGGCGCTTGCAATTTGCGGGCCAAGCCTGTCAGATGGGGCCTTCGAAACGGGCCTGACGATGATCCGCTACACCCTCAAATGCGACAAGGAGCACAGCTTCGACAGCTGGTTCGCCTCGGCTGCGGCCTTTGATGCGCTGCTGGCCAAGGGGATGGTGTCCTGCACGATCTGCGGCTCCCCGACCGTCGAAAAGGCGCTGATGGCGCCTGCCGTGCGGCCCGCGCGCAAGGCCGCAGCAGTCGAGCCTGCAAAGCCGGAAACCCCGCTCGGCACACCGCAAACCGGAATCGAGGAGGCCTTTGCCGCGATGCGTCAGGCGGTGGAGGCGAATTCGGATTATGTCGGCGTCAATTTCGTCTCGCAGGCGCGGGCGATGCACGAAGGCACGGTGCCCGAACGCGCCATTCACGGCGAGGCCCGGCTCGACGAGGCCAAGGCGCTGCTCGACGATGGTATCCCCGTGATGCCGCTGCCCTTTTTGCCCAAAAGGTCGCGGAATTGATTCAGGTCCTTGCGCTTGCCTGAACGCTGGCCAAGATGGCGGCACAGGAGGCGACCATGACAGTTCTCATCACCGGAGCGAACCGCGGCATCGGCGCTGCGCTTCTGGCTCATTACCGCCACACGGACACCGCGGCCTTCGGCACCGCGCGCAATCCCGAGGGCGATCTTCTGCCGCTTGACGTCACCCAGCCCGACAGCGTCAAGGCGCTGGCCCGGCGGCTGAATGGTCTGCCGATCGGGCTTCTGGTCTGCAATGCCGGGGTCTATGCCGATCTGGGCCAGTCGCTGGAAAACGGCTATGCGCCGATGCTCTGGGCGCGCAGTTTCTCGACCAACGTCATGGGCGTGTTCCTGACGATTCAGGCGCTGTTGCCGAACCTGCGCGCGGCGCATGGCAAGGTGGCGATCCTGTCGTCGGCGATGGGCTCGGATGCGCGGGCGCCGGGGGGCAGCTACATCTATCGGGCATCGAAGGCCGCGGTGCTGAACCTTGGCCGCAACCTTGCCGCCGATCTGCGCCCCGAGGGGATCGCGGTCGGCGTCTATCACCCCGGCTGGGTGAAGACCGACATGGGCGGGCCGCAGGCCGAGATCACCGTGGCACAATCGGTGGCGGGTCTGACGACGCGGTTCGACGCGCTCAACCTGACCAATTCGGGCTGTTTCGAAAGCTATGACGGGGCGGTGATTCCGTTTTGATCCACTGGCGGCTCAGCCCGCCAGCACCAGCCGGCCAACGCGGCTGATTTCGGTCTCGATCTCGGCCACCAGCGTATCCAGCGCCGCGTTCCGCACCCTGCGGGCGCGGCGCACGACATAGGTCAGCCCGGGCGGCGGCGGCAGGGGGGCGCCCACGATCTCCATCTCGGGGCGCAGATGCCGTGTGGAGAGGAGCGCGACACCAAGCCCCGCACTGACCCCCGCGATGATCCCCGCCGCACTCGCGCATTCGAAGACGGTTTCCAGCGTCACCCCGCCATCCTGCCCGATATCGAGCGCCCATTGCCGGTAAAAGCACTCCTCGTGAAAGGACAGGAACGGAATCGGCCCCGCGGCGGGCAGGGTCAGATCGCGGTGACGCACCCACAACAGGTCTTCGCGCATCAGCACGACATCGGTCGGTCGCACCTCGTGATCGAAGATCTGCAAGATCGCCGCGTCGATCTCGCCGCGCTCCAGCAGTGCGCGCAGCACAAGGCTCATCCGCACCTGCGTGCGCACGCTGACCTGCGGATGCAGGCGGCGGAACCGGCCCAGGATGCGGGCCAGATCGGTGCAGGTCGTGTCCTCGGTCAGGCCAAGCGCAATCCGCCCCGCGAGCGGCGTTTTCGACAGGCTGAGCAACGCCTCGTCATGCAAGCCAAGGATGCGGGCGGCGTAATCCAGCAATTCCTCGCCCGCGGGGGTGAACAGCGGCCCGCCAGCGCGGCGGGACAGAAGATCGCTGCCAAGGCTGACCTCCAGCCGCCGGATCTTGTGGCTGACCGCCGATTGCGACAGGCCCAAAGCCTCGGCGGCGCGGGTGACGCCGCCATGATGGGCGATGGCCCGCAGCGCACGCAGGGCGTCGATATCCAGACGGCGGGTGGAAAGATCGGTCATGGGCAGCCTCATGCAACTGCGCCGATCCTGCGCCGATTGGCGGCATATGGCAAAGACTCATTCATCATTCGGCACGAAAGTCATGCCCCCATCGAAATTTGTCATGTGCGTTTTGGCTTCGCTTCGCCGAGGAAGGGGCAGCCGACACGAGGACATGATGACCGCGACCGCCCTTTCCCTGCCCCGCCCCCTGCTTTGGCCGCTGATGGCTGTGGCGCTGGTTTTGAGCTGGAGTTCCGGCTTCGTCGGCATCCGCTATGCCAGCGAAAGCGCCGGGGTGGGGTTGGTGCTGTTCTGGCGCACGCTGATTGCCGGGCTGATCCTTCTGCCCTTCGCGCTGCTCATCGGGCCGCGCATGACCCTGCGCGGGGGGATCGAGCAATGTCTGTTCGGGGTGATGTCGGTCTTTCTTTATCTTGGCGGCTTTGCGCTGGCGATTGGCGAAAGGGTGCCGACGGGGACGGTGGCGCTGATTTCGGATCTCTTGCCGCTGGCCATTGCGGCACTGTCGCAGCCGGTGCTGGGGGAGCGGTTGTCGGTGGCGCAATGGGCGGGAACGGCGGTGGCGGTGCTGGGCGTGCTGATCGTCTCGGCGGACAGCCTGTCAGTGGGGACGGCGCCGCTTTGGGCCTATGGGTTGACGGTGGCCTCGATGCTGGTCTTTGCGCTGGCCTCGGTCCTGCTGAAGAAACGGCCCGGGCTGCGGATGCCGCTGCATCAAAGCCTGTGCCTGCATTCGTTGACCGGGGCGGTGCTGTTCGGGCTCTGCACCGGCTGGCAGGGCGCGCTGATGCCGCCGATGACGGCGCATTTCGCGCTGGGCATCGGTTGGCTGGTCGTCTTTGCCACCTTTGCCGCCTATGGGATCTATTACAGCAGCCTGCGGCTCTTCCCGGTCGCGCGGGTGTCGGCGGTGATCTATCTCAGCCCGCCGGTGACGATGCTTTGGGGCTGGGCCCTGTTCGGCGAACCGCTGACGGCGACGATGTTCGCAGGGCTTGCGGTGACGCTGGTGGGCGTGATGCTGACGGTGCGGGGGTAGGAGAGGCCGGTTTCGGGCGGATCAGGAAAGGCATCGCCTTTCCCCGCCCGCCGGAGCCGCCTTGTCACGGGACTGGTTGCCCCGCGCGCTGCGGGAGGCCGACGCCTGACCCGGCGGGCGAGAAGCGCCCGCCGAGGGCGGGGCGGGCGCTGGCCGGGGGCCTTTGAGGCCCCCGCCGGTCTTTGCCGCACTGTTTCGCGGGACCTCGGCAATGGCCTCGGTCATTGTGGCCAGCAAAGACAGGCCTTACCCGCCCGCGCGCAGCCCGGCTTCGAACCGCGCCAGCTCCGCGGCGCTGGGCAGCTTGCCGGTGTAGACCTCGACATAATGCGCGATCCGCGCCAGCCTTGTGTCGAGGCTTTCGCGCGTCTGCATCGAGATATAGCCGATCTGCACAAGGTAAATCGTCCGCGCCCGCACATCGGCATCCTCGGGCGCATGGCCCCAGCGCATCAGCATCGCCGCCAGCGCCGCCAGCCGCTCGGCATCGGCCGCATGCAGATCCGCCGCCACCGAGGGATCGGCAAAGCCCCAGCTGCGCAGCGCGAATTCGAAGCGCGGATCGAATCGGTCCGACAGGAACACAGCCAGAAGGTTCAGCATCGCCTCGGTCTCGGTCGCGGCGTAAGCGGTCGTCGCGGCAAGCAAAACCTCGGTCGTCACCGTCCGCCAACGCGCCCGCAGCGCCGCCAGCAGATCCTCGCGGTCGGTGAAGAACCAGTAGAACGAGGTCCGTGACAGGCCGAGTTTCTTCGCCAGCGGCAGGATTTTCACCGCCTCGACCCCGCCCGCGATCAAGGCGTCGCAGGCGGCTTCAAGCCACCCCTCGCGCGAGCCGCGCCAACCGCTGTCCTTTGTCTCTGTCATCCATCGACCCTAGCCCGGACCGCGGCCGGGCTCAAGAAAATGTTCATGAGTGAATGCAAACTTGACATGTGTGCACAATTCGCAAATCCTGCCCGCAGGAACCCCGGAGGCCCCCATGTCGAACGACCCGCTTTTGCAGCCCTATCAGTTGCGCCACCTGACCCTGCGCAACCGCATCCTGATCACCGCGCATGAACCCGCCTATGCCGAGGACGGCATGCCGAAAGAGCGCTACCGCGCCTATCACGTCGAACGCGCGCGGGCCGGGGTGGCGCTGACGATGACGGCAGGTTCGGCCTCGATTTCCCGCGACAGCCCGCCGGTCTTCAACAACATCCTGGCGTGGAAGGACGAGGTGGTGGGCTGGATGCGCCAGCTGGTCGATGAATGCCACGACCACGGCGCGGCGGTGATGATCCAGCTTTCGCACCTTGGACGTCGCACCCGCTGGGACAAGGCCGACTGGCTGCCGGTCGTGGCCCCCAGCCATGAACGCGAGGCGGCGCACCGGGCCTTTCCGAAGCGGGCGGAGGAGTGGGATCTCGACCGGATCAAGGGCGATTTCGCCGATGCGGCCGAGCGGATGAAGGCCGCGGGCGTCGACGGGATCGAGCTGGAGGCTTATGGCCATCTGCTCGAACAATTCTGGTCGCCGCTGACGAATGATCTCGACGCCCCCTATGGCGGCTCGTTGGAAAACCGGCTGCGCTTCACGATGGAGGTTCTGGGGGCGATCCGGCAGCGCTGCGGGTCGGATTTCATTCTGGGCCTGCGCTATACCGGCGATCAGGGCCTGCCCGGCGGCATGGACAAGGCCGAGGGCATGACGCTGTCGAAAAAGTTGCGCGATTCGGGGCTCGTGGATTTCCTGAACGTCGTGCGCGGCCATATCGACACCGATCCGGGGCTGACCGATCTCATTCCGATTCAGGGCATGCGCAACGCCCCGCATCTGGATTTCGCGGGCGAGATCCGGGCCGAGACCGGGTTCCCGACTTTCCACGCCGCGAAGATCCCCGATATCGCGACGGCGCGGCATGCGATCGCCAGCGGCAAGCTCGACATGGTCGGCATGACCCGCGCGCATCTGGCCGATCCGCATCTGGTGGCGAAGCTGATCGCGGGGCGTGAAGACGACATTCGCCCCTGCGTTGGCGCGAACTATTGCCTTGACCGGATCTATCAGGGCGGCATGGCGCTTTGCCTGCACAACCCGGCGACGGGCCGCGAATTGACCGAGCCGCAGACGATCACGCCTGCGGTGACGAAGAAGCGCGTCACCATCGTCGGTGCGGGGCCGGGGGGGCTCGAGGCTGCCCGCGTCGCGGCCGAGCGGGGCCATGCGGTCACCGTTTTCGAAGCCGCCGATCAGCCCGGCGGGCAGGTGCGGCTGACCGCGCTCGACCCGCGGCGGCGCGAGATGGCGGCGATCACCGACTGGCGCTATCAGCAATGCCTCAAACACGGCGTTACCTTCAACTTCAACAGCTTCGCCGAGGCCTCGGACGTGCTGGCGACCAACCCGGACGAGGTGGTGATTGCGACGGGTGGCCTGCCGCATACCGAGGTCTTGAGCGCGGGCAATGATCTGGTGGTGTCGACCTGGGACATTCTTTCCGGCGCGGTGAAGCCCGGCCGCGAGGTGCTGGTCTTTGACGATGCGGGCGATCATGCCGGGCTGATGGCGGCCGATCTGATCTCGGCCAGCGGCGCGAAAGTGGAAATCGTCACCCCCGACCGCGCCTTTGCGCCCGAGGTGATGGCGATGAACCTTGTGCCCTACATGCGGTCGCTGCAGGGGCGGGACACGACCTTCACCGTGACCTGGCGGCTGATGTCGGTCAGCCGTGCGGGCAACCGGTTGCAGGCGGTTCTGGGCAGCGATTACGGCCCGGTGACGCGGATGCGCGAGGTCGATCAGGTGGTGGTGAACCACGGCACAAGGCCGCTTGACGAGCTTTACTTCGCGCTGAAGCCGCTGTCGTCGAACCTTGGCATCGTCGATTACGAGGCCTTGGCGACGGGCAAGCCGCAAACCGTCGTGGCGAACGCAGAGGGCCGGTTCCGGCTGGTGCGGATCGGCGATGCGGTGGCCGCGCGCAACACCCATGCGGCGATCTATGATGCGCTGCGGTTGATGAAGGACGTGTGAGGGGGACTTGGCCTCGGCCATTGCCGAGGCCATGCGCAACAGAGGTCCCGTGACCGCCGGGGGCCCCCCAGCCGCGCCACGGGCGCGGCGTTCTTCGGGGAAACGCGCCACTGGCGCGTTTCTTATCCCTCATCACCCTCGGCCTGCGCCCGCCCCGCCCATGGCGGGCGCATTCGCGCCGCCGGGGCGGAGCGCAGGCCTCTGTCACGCCCGGGTCAAGCGGTCGTGCCGCAGCGCTGCGCCTTCGAGCTGGGAAAGGCGGCGCCTTTCCTCTTCCGCCCGATCACAGGTCGTGCCAAAGCCCCAGCGCCCCCAGCCGGGGCGATTTCTTCGACGTGTGCCGGTCCATCCGCATCAACACATCGCGGAGGAACGTCACCGCCTGCACAAGATGTGGACCCTTGTTCAGCATCACGCATTCCGCGCGCTGGCTCATCGCGGCGTCGGTCATCTCGGCCCGGCTGGCCTGACCTTCCTTGACCATGCCTTCCAGCACCTGCGTCGCCCAGACCACCGGAACCTCGGCCGCCTCGCAGAGCCACAGCACCTCTTCCTGAATCTCGCTCAGCCGCTCGAAGCCGATCTCCACCGCCAGATCGCCGCGCGCGATCATCACGCCGACGGGCACGCGCCCGCCCGCCTCGACGATGAGCCCCGGCAGATTGCGCAGCGAAAGCGGCGTCTCGATCTTCAGCATCAGCGCGGGCCAATCGCGCGAGGTGCCGCCATCGGACCGCGCATCCAGTTCCGCAAAGAGCGCGCGCAGATCGCCCCCCGTCTGCACGAAGGAAAAGCCCAGAATATCGGCGTGACCCAGAACGAAATCGAGATGGCCCAGATCGACCTCGGTCAGCGCGGGCACGCGCAGATCGACGCCGGGCAGGTTCACCCCTTTCTCGACCTTGATCTTCGCGCCCTTCGAGGGCGTCGAGGTCACCTCGGCCAGCACCTTGCCGGGCCGGACCTTGAGGATCTTCGCGCGCAGCTTGCCGTCGTTGATCCAGATCGCGCCGCCCTCGACCATCGCCTCCATCAGCGCCGGATGGCTGAGACGAATTTGTGGCAGATCGGCATCATGGGCGAGGGTTTCGACCACTTCGAACCGGTCGCCCTCGAACAGACGCCCGGTCTCCTCGACGCTTTCCGACAACGCCTCGACCCGCAGCTTCGGCCCTTCGATATCCATCTGCACCGGCACGCGCCGCCCGGCCTTCATCGCCGCCTGCCGGACCTGACCGATCATCGCCGCCCAGACATCTGGGTTGTCATGCGCGCAGTTGATCCGCATGCAATCCGCCCCGGCCGCGATCAGCGCGGCGACCAGATCGGGGCTGAAGGCGGCCTCGGTCGGCAAGGTCACCATCACGCGCGAGCGCGGCGCCTCGCGACGGGCGCCAAACAAGGCATCGCGCCGGGCGGCCAGACGCGCAGGTCCGGCGGCAAAGGTTTCGACGGTGGGGTAACTTGCGATCCCCTCGCCACCGATCATCGCCAGCGAGGCCAGCACCGCATCGATCGAGGGGCGCACATGCGCCTCGGCCCGGCCGAGCGACGAGAGGCCAAGCGAGGCCAAGGGCGCCTGAAACGGCACCAGATCGCCGCGCCGCAGCGCCAGATAATCCGCCAGATTGCGCGCCGAGGGCAGGAACTCCGGCCGCCGCACCAGACCCTCCCAGCCTTCCATCGTCGCATCCGAGCGCCGCACCAGATCATCGCGCAGCGCCTCGAGCGCCCGTTGCAGGCCACGCGCCTGCGCCCGCCTTTCGCGGTATTCGACCTCATCGAGACTCATCACATCCTCCTGCCCTGTTCGGGCATAATTCTGCCGGGCCAGCATGACAGGGGAATGACGGGCACATGACGGCCCCAAAGGCGTTTCGCCGCAGGCAAACCCTTGCAAGCTTCGCCCCCTTCCGATAGCAGAAGCGCGACGCCGGGCACAGGGTCCGGGACAGGATTGGGGGGGGAAGATGCCGCTTCTCGTGATGAAATTCGGCGGCACCTCGGTGGCGGACCTCGACCGCATCGCGAATGCGGCGGCGAAGGTCAAGCGCGAGGTCGACCGTGGCTACGATGTCATCGTGATCGTCTCGGCCATGTCGGGCAAGACCAACGAGCTTGTCGGCTGGGTCGAGGGCACGTCGCCCCTGTATGATGCCCGCGAATATGACGCCGTCGTCGCCTCTGGTGAAAACGTCACCGCCGGTCTGATGGCCCTGCGCCTGCAGGAAATGGGGATCCCCGCGCGCAGCTGGCAAGGCTGGCAGGTGCCGATCAACACCACCTCGGCGCATGGCTCGGCCCGGTTCAAGTCGATCCCGCGCGAGAATATCGACACGAAATTCGCCGAGGGCATGAAGGTCGCGGTCGTCGCGGGCTTCCAGGGCCTGTCGGCCGAAAACCGCATCACCACGCTCGGCCGCGGTGGCTCGGACACGACGGCGGTGGCCTTTGCCGCCGCTTTCGACGCGGAGCGCTGCGATATCTACACCGACGTGGACGGGGTCTACACCACCGATCCCCGGATCAGCTCGAAAGCGCGCAAGCTTGACAAGATCGCGTTCGAGGAAATGCTCGAACTCGCCTCGCTTGGCGCCAAGGTGCTGCAAACGCGCTCGGTCGAGCTGGCGATGCGTTTTGGCGTGCGGCTGCGGGTGCTGTCCTCCTTCGAGGAAACCGACGAAACTTCAGGAACCCTTGTCTGCGGGGAGGATGAAATCATGGAATCGAAAGTCGTCTCGGGGGTCGCCTATTCGCGCGACGAGGCCAAGATCACCCTCTTCACCATCGAAGACCGCCCCGGCGTCGCGCAGGCGATCTTCGGGCCGCTGTCCGAAGCCGGCGTGAACGTCGACATGATCGTGCAGAACATCTCGGAAAAGGACTATGACGACAACCATCCGGGTGCCGTCACCGACATGACCTTCTCCTGCCCGATCAATCAGGTCGCGCGGGCGCAAAAGGCGCTCGAGGATGCCAAGGCTGCGGGCAAGATCAAATATGACGAGCTGATCATCGACACCGACGTCGCCAAGGTCTCGGTCGTCGGCATCGGCATGCGGTCGCAAGTGGGCGTCGCGGCGCGCACCTTCGAGGCGCTGGCCGCCGAAAACATCAACATCAAGGTCATCTCGACCTCGGAGATCAAGATTTCCGTGCTGATCGATCGGAAATATATGGAACTGGCCGTTCAGGCCCTCCATGATGCATTTGAACTGGAAAAGGCCTGACGCGCAGTTCAGGCCTCTAAAACGGGGGCGGCTAGGCCATGGTGGATCGCAGCGAAAGTGACAGCCGCACGCTGTTGCGCCGGTTGCGCGATACTCTGGCCACCCCCGGCGACGGACAGGACCGGCTTGACCGGATCACCCATCTGATCGCCCATTCGATGCGGACGCAGGTCTGCTCGATCTATCTGTTCCGCGATCCGGAAACGCTGGAGCTTTGCGCCACCGAGGGTCTCAACCCCGAGGCCGTGCACAAGACCCGGATGCGGCTGGGCGAGGGTCTGGTGGGCCGCGTCGCCCGCACCGGCCAGCCCGCCAATACCGCCAATGCGCCTGCCGAGCCCGGTTTCCGCTACATGCCGGAAACCGGCGAAGAGATTTATTCGAGCTTCCTCGGCGTGCCGATCCAGCGCGTCGGCGAGAAACTGGGTGTGCTGGTCGTGCAATCGCGGGAAGCGCGGCTCTTCTCGGATGACGAGGTCTACGGGCTGGAAGTCGTCGCGATGGTGCTGGCGGAAATGACCGAACTGGGCGCCTTTACCGGCGATCAGGGCGGCATTGGCGCGGCGCATCGGTTCCCCGTCATGTTCCGCGGCTCGACCGGGCAGGAAGGCGCGGCCGAGGGGCGGGTCTGGCTGCACGAGCCGCGCGTTGTGGTGACGAATCCGGTCGGCGATGACCCGGATGCCGAAAAGGCCCGGCTCGATGCTGCGGTCTCGACGCTGCAGGCGCAGATCGACGACATGCTGATCGGCTCGGCCAGCATGGACAAGGAACAGCGTCAGGTTCTGGAAGCCTACAAGATGCTCGCCCATTCGCGCGGCTGGGTCCGGCGGATGAGCGAGGACATCGACCTTGGCCTGTCGGCCGAGGCGGCGGTGGAAAAGGAACAATCGACGGCGCGGGCGCGGCTCGAGCAATCGACCGACGCTTACCTGCGCGAGCGGCTGCACGATCTGGACGACCTCTCGAACCGTCTGCTGCGGCTGCTGACCGGGCAGGGCAAGGATACGGGCGCCGAACTGCCCGACAATCCGGTGCTGGTCGCGCGCAACATCGGCCCGGCGGAGTTGCTGGACTATGGCCGCAGGCTCAAGGGGGTCGTGCTGGAAGAGGGCTCGGTGGGCAGCCATGCCGCGATCGTGGCTCGGGCGCTGGCGATTCCGCTGGTGATCCATGCGACGCGAATCACCAACGAGGCGCTGAACGGCGATCCGATTCTGGTCGATGGCGATCAGGGCATCGTCCACCTGCGCCCCGAAGATACCGTGGCTGCCGCCTTCCGCGACAAGATCGCGATGCAGGCCGAGGCGCAGAAACGCTATGCCGATCTGCGCACGAAACCGGCGGTGGACCGGGCGGGCAATGGCGTCAGCCTGATGATGAACGCAGGGCTGATGGCGGATCTGCCCTCGCTCAAGGGCTCGGGTGCTGATGGCGTCGGGCTGTTCCGCACCGAATTGCAATTCCTGATCCGCTCGCGCGTGCCGCGTCGCGGCGAATTGGCGGCGCTTTACAAGCGGGTGATCGACGCCGCCAAGGGCGCCAAGGTGCAGTTCCGCACCCTCGACATCGGCTCGGACAAGGTGCTGCCCTACATGAAGCCGCAGGAGGAACCGAACCCGGCGATGGGCTGGCGGGCGATCCGGCTCGGCCTCGACAAGCCCGGCGTGCTGCGGATGCAGTTGCAGGCGCTGATCCGCGCGTCAGAGGGGCGGCCGCTCTCGGTCATGTTCCCCTTTGTCGCCACGCCCGACGAATTCAACGCGGCGAAAGCCACGCTTCTGCGCGAGATCGACCGCGAGGCGACGCTGGGTCGGCCCGTGCCGTCCGATCTGCGCGTGGGGGCGATGCTCGAAACGCCGTCACTGGCCTTTGCCGCCGACAGCTTCTTTGCCAGTTGCGATTTCATCTCGATCGGCGGCAACGACCTCAAGCAGTTCTTCTTCGCGGCGGACCGCGAAAACGAACGCGTCCGGCGGCGCTATGACACGCTCGACACCAGTTTCCTGACCTTCATCGAAAAGATCATCGCGCGCTGCGCGGCGAATGAAACCGCGCTCAGCTTCTGCGGCGAGGATGCCGGACGTCCGATCGAGGCGCTGACCTTCGCCGCGCTTGGCATTCGCACGCTTTCGATGCGCCCGGCCTCGATCGGGCCGGTCAAGCATCTGCTGCGCCGCGCCGATCTGACCGAGCTGAAAGCGGTGATCGATGACGCCCGCGCGCGGGGGATGCAAAGCGTCCGGCCAGCGGTGACCTCCTATCTGGCCGGGTTGCAGGGCTGAGACGCCGCGGCGAGGGGCTCAGACCATCTCGCCGATTTCGCGCAGCACATTGCCGTTCGCGCACCAGTCCGGCGCCGATCCGCGTTCTTCGGAATGTTCCGAAAGATAGGCAAGGCAGCCTTCCGAGCCTGCGCACAGGCGGCAGTGATTGATCATCTGTGCGAAATCCGCCTGCGAGAGCAATCCGTCATGCATGGCCTCGGTGAGGTTGACCCCCATCCGGCGGCCCATGCCGCGGGCGATCCAGAAATACAGATCGATGTTGCCCTGAATGCCCATCACTTCCCTCCATCGGCGTTAGCAAGAACTTGATCCTTCGCCAGCGTCTCGCGCAGGCGGGCCATCATGTCACGATTGGCGCAATAGCCCGGGGCCTCGGCTTCCGGCTTCGCGCGACCGTTGTCGTCGTCATGCGCAGAGAGCCAGTCCAAGCATTCGGTCGGCTCCGGACATCCGGCACAGCGCACGACCGCTTCGCGCCAGTCGTCACCGCCAAGCTTCCCTTGCAACATCATCTCGGTGAGATTGATGCCAAGAGCCTGCGCCATGCGGTTCATCAGGGCAGCGTGCCGATTGAGGGTCTTCCGTCCGTGCATAAGCAATTCCTTGTTCCGGGCAGGGTCGCATAAATCATCTGCCGCGGGTGTCGAATTGCCATGATTCAGATCAATCTTTGCGCGAGGCGCACGGTGTTACCGCTCGCGCAATTGGATATGCCAAGGAATTGGGCAGAGTGCGGATCAGAAGCCGCGGAAGCTGCCCTTGCGCAGCGCCGAAGTGACTCGGTGCACGACGGCGATGCGCTCGCCATTCGCCGGATGGGTGCCAAGGAAGCTGTGTCCGGGATCGGGCAGACGGGTGAAGAACATCGCCCCGCGTTCGGGGTTGTAGCCCGCGTTCCATGCAATGACCGTTCCCAGCGCATCGGCCTGCAATTCGTAATCCTTGGAATAGGCGCGCGCGCCCATTTCCGCGCCGAAGTCGCGCGCCTGTGCCACACCATCGGCATCCGCCCCCGAGGCCGCCGCCAGCGCCCCCAGAATCAAGGCTCCCCGCGTCGCATCCGAGGTTTTCTGTTCCAGATGGCCGAGGATGTAATGCGCCGCCTCATGCCCCATGACGAAGGCCAGTTCGTCGCGATTGCGGGCCTCGGCGATCAGCGCAAGGTTGAAGGCGACGATCGGGCGGCCGCGCGCGTCCAGCGTCTGAAACGCATTCGGCTGCGGATCGGAGCGTTCGTCGACCATCACCTGATAGTCGCAATTCATCCGCCCATGCGTCCGCGACAGGCATTCGCTTTCGATCCGCGGTTCCATGTCCCGCGCGACGGCCAGAAAATTCGCTGCCGCCGTATGGGCGTCGGGCCCGGTCTCGACCGTCACCACCGGCGCTTTTGGCCGCGGCAGGGATGCGCCGTCCAACCCCGGTTGCGGGGCCTCGCAGGCGGCCAGCACCAGCGGCAGGGCAAGAACAGCAAGGAGACGGCGCGGCATGGATCGTAAGGACCGGAAAGAATTTCGGCGATACTAGCGGCGCGGCGTCCGGGCGCAATCGCCTTCGGTCCGATCACCGAAATGTTTGCCCTTTTCGTGTCCGCCCATGCGCGTTAGCATCAGGCCATGTTCACCATCGAGCACGAATTCGACGCCACCGTGATCACCCTCGTCGACGAGGGAGATGATCCGCGCGACTATCTGCAGGAAGACATCACCATACAGTCCTTCGAGGATTGCGTGGTGGTCGAGCAACTCGACGAAACCACCGAGACGGTGGTGCGGGTGGTCTTTTCGCATGCCCAGTTGCGCGAACTGGCCGCCGCCCTCGACCTGCCCGAGGGCGTCTATCGGTTGCAATCCAGAACCAAGGCCTGAGCAAGGCCCGCCCGCGCAAGGGCGTATTTGGACCAGGAAAAGTCATGGTCTTTTTCTTGGCTGAAATACGCCGGGGGTCCGGGGGCAGCGCCCCCGGCGCTTGTCACACGGCGATATTGTCGATCAGCCGCACATCGCCCAGATAAACCGCCGCCAGCATCCGCGCCGGTTCCGAAAGCTCGGTCATCGGCCGCAGACCGTCGGCGGTGCGCAATTCGAGATAATCCCAGTCTCCGAACCCGGCCGCGCTGATCGCGGTCTTTGCCGCCGCAAGCGTCTCGGCCACCGGCGCGCCTGCCCGGATCGCCTCGGCCGCCGCCTGCATCTCGGCGTAAAGCTTCGGGGCCAGCGCACGCTCCTCGGGGCTCAGCCGCACATTGCGCGAGGACATCGCGAGCCCGTCATCTTCGCGGATCGTGGGGCAGGGGATGACGCGGATCGGCACGTTCAGGTCTTCGACCATGCGCTTGACGACCTGCACCTGTTGCCAGTCCTTCTCGCCGAAGAAGGCACGGCCCGCCTGCGTCATGCCGAAGAGCTTGCTCACGACGGTGGCCACGCCCTCGAAATGGCCGGGGCGGAAGGCGCCTTCGAGCGGCTCCGACACGCCCGAGACCGAGACGACGGTGGCAAAGCCGTCCGGATAGACCTCGTGCACGCCGGGCGCGAAAAGCACATCGACGCCCTCGGCTTCAAGCAGCGCCAGATCGTGATCCTCGTTGCGCGGATATTTCGCCAGATCGTCCTTGTTGTTGAACTGCATCGGGTTGACGAAGATCGTCACGATCACCCGGTCCGATTGCTTGCGGGCCTCGCGCACCAGCGACATGTGCCCGTCATGCAGCGCGCCCATCGTCGGCACGACGCCCACCAGCATCCCCGAGCGCTTCCAGGTCGCCACCTTCTCGCGCAGCTCGGCCGAGGTGCGGATCACTTGCGTCATTTCTTCACCTCGTCGAAGAAGGAATATTCCGGCGCGGGGAAGGCGCGGCTGCGGACCTCGGCGGCATAGCTTGCGACGGCCTCGGCGGCGCTGCGGCCAAGCTCGGCATAGCGCTTGACGAATTTCGGCCGGAAATCGGTGAAAAGGCCGAGCATGTCGTCGATCACCAGCACCTGACCATCGCAATCGACCCCGGCGCCGATGCCGATCGTCGGAATGGCGAGCATCGCGGAAATCTCGCCCGCAAGTTCGGCGGGCACCTTTTCCAGCACCACCGAAAACGCCCCGGCCTCGGCCACGGCCAGCGCATCGGCCTTGAGCCGGTCGCCATCGGCGCCGCGGCCCTGCACCTTGTAGCCGCCAAGCGTGTTCACCGATTGCGGCGTGAGGCCGATATGCGCCATCACCGGAATGCCGCGCGCCACCAGAAAGGCGATCGTCTGCGCCATATGCACGCCGCCCTCGAGCTTCACCGCGCCCGCGCCGGTTTCCGCCATGATCCGCACGGCATTGCGGAAGGCCTGTTCCGGCCCTTCCTCGTAGCTGCCAAAGGGCATGTCGATCACGACCAGCGCCCGATCCGAGCCACGCATCACCGCGCGACCATGCAGGATCATCATCTCCATCGTCACGCCCAGCGTCGAGGGCAGGCCATGCAGCACCATGCCGACCGAATCGCCGACCAGCAGCACGTCGCAGGCCGGATCGGCCAGCCGCGCGACCGGCGTCGTATAGGCGGTCAGCACCACCACCGGCACCTTGCCCTTCAGGGCCAGAATGTCCGACGGCATCAGCCGTTTCTGGCTTGCGGTTGCGCTCATGGAATCCTCCCTCTCCCGTGCGCGCTTCCTACTCTTTCCAATCCGTAAATGCAAAGTGACACCGCCGCGACGCAGCATTCGCCGCGACGTCTTTCGTCGCAGTGCGACTTCTGCTTTCATCTTGCCACAAATATCCTGGGGTCCGGGGCAAAGCCCCGGTCCTGTCCTTGAACCCCGAAGGTCCCGCCATGCTGATCGAACGTCTGACGCCTCAGGGCGATCCGGAAATCTCCCGCCCCGACCCCGAGCGCCTGATCGAAGGTGACCCCGTTCACCGCGCCTGGAATGCCGAGGAGGACGACGGCCTTTACTGCGGCATCTGGGAAAGCACGCCGGGGGCGTGGCGGGTGCGTTACGAGGAATGGGAATATTGCCGCATTCTGTCTGGCCGCTCGGTGATCGAGGGCGAAGAGGGCGAGCGGCTGGAGGTCGGTCCGGGGGATGCGTTCTTCATCCGCCCGGGCTTTCAGGGGATCTGGCGGGTGATCGAAACCACCCGCAAGGATTATGTGATCCTGGTCCGTTAGGGCTCAGTTGCCCGCGCCAGCCCGCCGGGCGGCTTCGACCGCGGCGGCGTGCTGCTGGGCTTCCAGCACCGCCGGATCGGTGATCTGACCGGCGGCCCAGGCGGCGTCATCGGCGGCGATCAGCTCGACCTCGGCCTCGGGCACGACATAGCCGGTATGCAGCTCGTGCATCGGGCCTTCGAGTTCAAGGCTCTCGGCGCGGGTGCGGACCTTGACGCGGGTGCCCATCGGCGCCTCGTCGAACATGTCGATGATGTCCTGGTTGAAGAGCCGGATGCAGCCCGCCGAGGTGGCCTTGCCGATCGAGGACGGGTCCATCGTGCCATGGATGCGGAAATAGGTGTCGTGGCCGTTGCGGTAAAGATACAGCGCCCGCGCACCAAGCGGGTTGTCGAGCCCGCCCTTGAGCCCGCCCGCCAGCGGCCCGTACAGCGCGGGGTCATTGCGCACCATCCGCGAGGTCGGTTGCCAGGACGGGTACATTTCCTTGCGGCCGACGACGGCATTGCCGGAAAAGCCCTTGCCCGCCTTGCCGACGGCAATGCCGAAACGCATCGCCTTGCCCGGCTCGACGACGTGGTAAAGCACGCGCGCATAGGGGTCGATGACGATCGTATCCTTGCCCTCGGGGCCGGTGTATTCGACCCAGCGGCGGCGGTTGCGTTCGTTCAGATAGACGGGGTTCACCGCGGGCACGACGCGCTCGCCATCCGGGCGGGCCTGATATTCCGGCGGCACGCCCCGGAGCGGCGCCTGGGTGGCGGCCTTCGGATCGGCGGCACAGCCTGCCAGAACGGAAAGAACCAGAAGTCCCGCAAGCGGGGCGCGGTAGACAAACGAAAGACGGGACACGGGCAGCACCTGTCGAAGAATGAGCGAATCCCCCCGCAAGCGGGGCATTGGCGGCGATCAGGGGGCGGCGCCGACGCAAGGTCAAGCCCTCGCGCGGTCGTGATCCTGAAAAGTCGTGAAAATTCCGCTGGCTGTGGCGAAAGGGGCGGCCTTTGCCGCCCCTGCCGGTCTTACCCCACGACGTTGAAGCCGGGACCGTAGGGGTATTTGGTGATGTCTTCGGCGCCATCTTCGCCGATCACCAGAATGTCGTGCTCGCGGTAGCCGCCCGCGCCCGGCATGCCTTCGGGCAGGGTCAGCATCGGTTCCATGCTGATGACCATGCCGGGTTCCAGCACGGTGTCGATATCCTCGCGCAACTCGAGCCCCGCCTCGCGGCCGTAGTAATGGGACAGCACGCCGAAGGAATGGCCATAGCCGAAGGTGCGGTATTGCAGCAGCTGCCGTTCCTCGAAGAAGGCGTTGATCTTGTGCGTGACCTCGGAGCAGACGGCGCCCGGCACCAGAAGCGACATGCCGTATTCATGCGCGGCGACGTTCGCCTCCCAGATCTTCAAGCTTGCCGGATCGACCTCGCCGACGAACATCGTGCGTTCGAGCGCGGTGTAATAGCCCGAGATCATCGGGAAGCAGTTCAGGCTGAGGATGTCGCCGCGCTTCAGCACCCGCCCCGTCACCGGGTTGTGGGCGCCGTCGGTGTTCATCCCGGACTGGAACCAGACCCAGGTGTCGCGGTATTCGGCATCGGGGAAGCGTTTGGCGATTTCCGCTTCCATCGCATCGCGGCCCGCCATCGCGACGTCGATCTCGCGAATGCCTTCCTTGATCGTGTCGTGGATCGCATAGCCGCCCACATCGGCCACGGCGGCGCCGTGCTTGATCAGGTCGATTTCGGCAGGCGATTTCACCATCCGCTGCGTCATCGTCGCCGGGGCGATGTCCAACCCGCGCTTCGGTTTCAGGAAGTGATTGAACTTCTCCGCGTTCAGCATCGTCAGGTGATCGGCCTCGCAGCCCACCGCCTTGCCTTGGCCCACGACATGGGCGACCGCGCGCCAGTAATTGTCGCGCGCCCAGTCGGTATAGGTCAGGCTTTCCCCATGCGAGCGCCGCCAGGGTTGGCCCGCGTCGATGCCCGCCGAGATCACCACCGAGCGGTCCTTCGTCACCACCAGCCCGTAGGGACGGCCGAAGCTGCAGTAAAGGAAGCCCGAGTAATAGGCGATGTTGTGCATCGAGGTGAGCAGCACGGCGTCAAGGCTGTGCAGCTCCATGATGTCGCGCAGGCCTGCAAGGCGCGCCTCGTATTCCGCGGCCTCGAAGGGCAGCAGAACCTTGGGGCCATTTTCGCAGGTGTAGAATTCCGGTCTTTGCATGATCTGTCCTTTGGGCCTCTGGGACCCCGAAAGATCCCGGCGTTCAGGACGTAAGCGGGGAAACCCCCGCAAGCATCGGGCAGGGCCCTGTGGCGACGCCATCGCCACGGCTCAACCCCAGAATGCCAAAGGGCAGGGCAGCTGGCAAGGGGGCGACAAGGCTCTTTCCGGTTGCCATGGCCGAGGCCATCGCCGAGGTCACGCGGCACATCCATCCCTGTGACCGCCGAGTGCTTCAGGCACTCGGCCAGCGCCCGCCCCGCCCATGGCGGGCGCTTTCGCGCCGCCGGGGCTGGGCGCTGGCCTCTGCTGTGCCTCGGGCAAACGGTCTTGCGACCTCTGTGGCGCTTTCGGGCGGGGAAAGGCGGTGCCTTTCCTTCTCCGCCCGATCCTGCGGCAGGATTTACCCCGCCGCCAGCCGTTTTTCTTCCGCCGCCTTCATCGCCGCATCGGAGGGCGCGATGAAGGTATAGAACATCGGCACCACGAACAGCGTGAACATCGTCCCGATCAAGAGGCCCGAGAACATCACCATCCCCATCGCCTCACGCGCCGCCGCCCCCGCGCCATCGGCGATGACGAGCGGCACCACCGCCAGCGCCATCGCGGCGGTGGTCATCAGGATCGGCCGCAGTCGGGTCTTCGCCGCCAGCACGATCGCCTCGTTCCGGCTCAGCCCGTGTTTCTCGCGCTGCTGGTTGGCGAATTCCACCATCAGGATGCCGTGCTTGGTGATCAGCCCGATCAGCGTGATCATCCCCACCTGCGAATAGATGTTCAGCGTGCCAAGCCCGAGGTTGAGCGGCAGCACCGCGCCGAAGATCGTCAGCGGCACCGACATCAGAATGATGAACGGGTCGCGCAGGCTCTCGAACTGCGCGGCGAGCACCAGATAGATCACCAGCACGGCAGCCGCGAAGGCGATCATCAGCGTGTTGCCCTGGGTCTGCTCCAGCCGCGACTGCCCGGCGTAATCGAGGAAGAAGCCCTCCGGCATCACCTCGTTCGCGATCTGCACGATCGCCGCCAGACCATCGCCCGAGGATTGCCCCGGGATCGGCAGCGCCGAAATCGTCGCCGAGTTCAGCTGGTTGAACTGCTCGACCTTCGAGGCCATCGAGCCGGTGTCGATCTTCACCACGGAGGACAGCGGCACCATCTCGCCGCTCGCCGCGCGGACGAAGTAGCGGCCCAGATCCTCGGGGTTGCCGCGGTAGTCCTTGGGCACCTGCAGGATGATGTCATAGCTGTTGGAGTCACGGTCGAACTGCGCCACCGAGCCGCCGCCGACCAGCAGGCCGAGCGTCGCGCCGATGTCGGAGACGGGCACGTTCAGCGCCGCCGCCCGGTCGCGGTCGATGGTCACGCGGACCTCGGGCGCGTCAAACGACAGCGAGTTCTGCACGAAGATGAACTTGTGGGTTGCCTGCGCCTTTTGCCGGATCTCCTCGGCCACTTCGGCGACGCGGTCCGGCCCGTAGATCGACTGCACCACGACCGAAATCGGCAGGCTGCCGCCCGCGCCCGGCAGGGTGGGGGGGGCGAAGGCGAAGCCCTCCATCCCGGTCGAGGCATCGATCGACGCCTGAATGTCCTTCTGCACGTCTTCCTGCGAGCGGTCGCGGTCGGCCCATTTCTCCAGCGCCCAGATGTAGATCCCCATGCTGTCCGAGCCACCGAAACCGGCGATCGAAAAGGCGGTGCGGACCTCGGGAATGTCCTTCGTCGCCTGCCCGAGCTGGTCGATGTAATGCGCGGTGTAATCGGCGGTTGCATAGCGCGGCCCCTGCACCATCGCGATCACCGCGCCCTGATCCTCGTCGGGGGCAAGCTCGGTCTGGGTGTGGCGGAACATGAAGCCCATCGTGCCCACCAGCACCACGACGACAAGCAGCGTCACCGGGCGGAATTTCAGCGAGCCCGCCACGCGGCGTTCGTAGAAATTCGCGAACCGCTCGAAGGTACGGTCGACGAAGGCGGCAAAGCCCGTGGCGTGCCCCTCTTTCAGGATCCGCCCCGACATCATCGGCGTGATCGTCAGCGCGATGATCCCCGACAGGATCACCGAGCCCGCCAGGGTGAAAGCGAATTCGCGGAACAGCGCCCCCGTCACGCCGCCGGTAAAGGCCAGCGGCGACAGCACCGCGGCCAGCGTGATCGTCATCGCGACGACGGCGCCGGTGATTTCCTTCATCCCCTGCACGGCGGCGGGGATCGGTTTCATCCCCTCCTCCATGTGGCGATGGATGTTCTCGACCACGACGATCGCGTCATCGACGACGAGCCCGATCGCCAGCACCATGGCGAGCAGCGTCAGCAGGTTGATCGAATACCCAAGCGCCAGCAGCACCGCCATCACGCCGACAAGCGACAACGGGATGGTGACGATCGGCATCAGCACGGATCGGATCGAGCCAAGGAACAACAAGATCACCAGCACCACGATCGCCACCGCTTCCGCGATCGTCTTGAAGACTTCGGTGATCGAGGCCGAGATCTGCTCGGTCGTGTCATAGACAAGCTCGATCGTCATGCCCTCGGGCAGGGTATCGGCGATTTTCGGCAATTCGGCCCGCACCGCCGCAGCGGTGTCGAGCGGGTTGGCCGAGGGCGTCGGCGACAGCCCGATGAACGTCCCCCGGGCGCCGTTGAAGGTGACGATCTCGCCGCTGTCATCCGACGAGAGTTCGACCCGGGCCACGTCGCGCAGCCGCACCACCGCATCGCCCTCGGCGCGGATCGGCAGCGCGCCGAAAGCCTCGGGCGTCTGCAGCGTCGATTTCAGCGTGATCGACTTCGTGACGTATTCGTTTTCCGTCGAGCCCGGCGCGGCCAGATAGTTCGAGGCCCGGATCGCCGCCAGCACCTCGGAGGCGGTCACCCCCCGCGCGGCGAGCTTCATCGGGTCAAGCCAGACCCGCATCGCGTAATTCGCCGCCCCGATCACCTCGATCTCCGCCACGCCCGGAATGGTGGACATCCGCGGCCGCACGACGCGTTCCAGATATTCGGTCAGCTGTTCCGTCGTCATGTTCGGGTTCAGCGCCGCCAGATACATCAGCGCGAAGGTATGCCCGTTGCCCTTGACGATCACCGGGTCCTCGGCGTCCGAGGGCAGCTTGCCCTTGACCTGCTGCACCTTGGACAGAACCTCGGTCAGCGCCGTATCGGGATCGGCGCCAAGCTTCATGTTGACGGACACCTGCGACACCGACGGCATCGAGGAGGAGGTGACGTAATCGATGTTTTCCGTTGTCGCCACCGCCGCCTCGATCGGTGCGGTGATGAAGCCCTGAATCAGGTCGGGCGAGGCGCCCGGATAGGTCGTGGTGATGGTGACGACGGTCTCGTCCACCTTCGGATATTGCCGCACCGGCAGGCTCATGAAGGCCTGAAAGCCCAGCAGAAGCATGAAGGCGCCCAGCACCATCGACAGGACGGGGCGACGGATGAAGAGTTCGGAAAAATGCATCCCCCGGCCCTCAGTTCCCGCCCGCGCCCGTCAGCGCTTGCGAATTGTCGATCTTGACCAGCGCGCCCGAGGACAGCTTGTTCTGCCCCGCATTCACCACCTGATCGCCCGGTTGCAGGCCGGTGCGGATCTCGACCTTGTTGTCGAAATGACGGCCGACCTTGATGAAGACCTGCCGGGCATGCAGCTCGGCCGTGTCGGAGCCTTCGGGTTTTTCCTCGCGCACGACGAAGACGCTGTCGCCATAAAGGCTCGACGAGATCACCGTCTGCGGCAGGGCGATCACGTCCTTCTCGACCGGCAGCGCCACGCGCACGCGCAGGAACTGGCCGGGTGTCAGCGTGTCATGGTCGTTCGGCACGTCGGCGCGCAGCGTCACCAGCCGCGAATTCGGGTCGATCTTCGGCTCGATGCCGGTGATCTTGCCCTCGACCGAGACATCGCCCACTTCCGAGGTGACGGTGACCGGCATGCCGGGCTTGACCAGCGCCGCATCGCTTTCGGTCAGGGTGAAATCGACGCGCATCCGCGAACGGTCCTGCAGCGTCGCAAAGGTGGTGCCCGCGGCGACATAGGAGCCGATCTCGATCTTCGGAATCCCGATCGTGCCGGCAAAGGGCGCTGTCAGCTGTTTCGTCGACAGCGTCGCTTCCAGTTTCGCCACGGTGGCCCGGGCCTCGATCGCGGCGGCTTCCGCCTCATCGAGCGCCGAGGTCGCCGAAACGCCCTTTTGCCGCAGTTCCTTGGCGCGGGTCAGCGCGGTTTCAGCCAGCGTTTCCCCGGCCCGGGCGGCGTCCAGATCGGCGCGCTCCTGCCGGTCGTCGATCTGCACCAGCGCCTGACCCTTGGCGACACGGTCGTTCGCGGTGAAGCGGATTTCGCGCACGATGCCCGCGGCTTCGGTGGCCAGATCGGTCCCCTGTACGGCGGCGGCGGTGCCGATCGCCTCGAGTCCGGGTTGCCAATCCTCTGCCGTCACCTTGGTCACCGAGACGGCGACGGCCGGGGCCTTCATGTTGGCGAAGATGCCGGCGATCATCTTGCCGACGAACAGGTTGTAGCCAATGATCCCCCCCGCCACGATGACGAGAGCGACGATGGCGATGAGCAGGCGTTTGATCATGGGCGGCTCCGCAGACGCGACGTGGATGGGCGCGACGAGCGCCACGCCAAGCCCACCCGTCGCAAGGACCGGGCAGGCGGATTTTCTTGGCAGAACATGTGGTGCGCAAAGCCGAAAGACAAGCCGCAGGGATCTCGCATTTCTGCACAGTGGCCCCGCCGCCCCGATTTCGCGCAAAAGCTGTGGAAATCCTGTGCCAAGGTCGCGAAAGGCGTGACCCAGCGGGTGACTTTAACATTTGCTTAACCATGAACGCGGATGCTGAGGGCGTCGAATGGAGGTTGCCATGCACGCCGATCCGACTGCTCAGACCCCCGCCCTCCTTCTTTCCCGGCGCCGTCTGACCGCGCCGCCCCGCCGCGCGGCCCGGTTGCTGTCGACGCCGCTGCTGTTCGCGCTGGTGCTGGCCGTGCTCCTCTCGGCCTGTGGAGCCTCGGCGGCGCCACCGTTTTTCGGCGCCAGCCGTAACGACGTGACCTTGCAGGGCTATCACTTCGCGGTCTTGCTGAAGGACAATCATGCCGAGGTGATCCGGCTGGGCTATCTGTCCCGGGCCGAGCGCAAGGCGGTGCCAGCGTTGATGATCGCGGCGGCCGAGCAGGCTTCGGGCTGCAAGGTCACCGGACCGGCGACGGGGATTTATCGCTCGCCGTCGCTGCCGGGGGATACGGGCGAAGCGCGGTTCGACCTGCGCTGCGGCTGAGACGCCTCGGCCTGCGGCGTTCCGTCGCGGGCGCTGTGTCGCCCGGTCGTCGCCGATCTGACTCAGATCAAGGCCGGATCACGTGCAAACATATCTTCCTTTGCATGAAACGCGCTCGACCGGAGGAACCCATGACCCGCCTTTTCGGCATCATCTATGCCCTCGTCGGCCCCACCGTGGCTGGCGTCCTCATCATCGTGGCGCTGACCATGAACATGTACGACATGAAAACCATGATCTACGCCGCCATCGTCGGCTTCGTCGCCGCCCTTCCCGTCGCCTGGGTCGTGGCGGGCAAGATCAACGACGCGTGATCGCGGACAGATCGGGCGCGGGGCGGGTTTGGGAAGGAGTTCGCCCCTGCGCTGATCTATCCGCTTGCGGGGCGGGAGGGGCTGTGCAAGCCTTTCCTGCCCCGTTTCAGTTTTGAAACCCGTTCCGGAGGACATCATGCCGATCTCGAAAGGATACAGCCGCACCCAGATCCTGCTCCACTGGGCGGTCGCGGTGCTGATCATCCCGCAATTCCTGTTCAACGACGCCATTGGCGAAGCGTTCGATGCCGGGCTTGAAGGCACGGCCGTGCCGTTCAACGCCGCCGCGCCGTTGCACATTCTGACTGGCCTTCTGATCTGTGCCGCGGTGATCTGGCGCGTCGTGCTGCGCATCACCCATGGCGCCCCGGCGCCCGTGTCGGATCCCAAGGCGCCGATGACGAAAGTCGCCAAGGGCGTGCATCACCTGCTTTATGTGGTGCTGACGCTGATCGTGGTGAGCGGTGCGACCGCGAAATTCGGGGGCATCGAAGCCGCCGGTGACGCGCATGGCATTCTGACCACGGTTCTGCTGGTGTTGCTGGCGCTCCATGTCGCAGGCGCGCTGAAGCAGCAGTTCGTCGAAAAGACGAACGTCATCGCCCGGATGATGAAGGCCGAATAAGCCTCAACGGCCGAGGAAGGTTTCCACGGCCGTTTCCACCTCGCGCGGGCGCTCGGCATGCAGCCAGTGGCCCGCACCTTCGACCGATTGGAAATCCGCGTGCGGGAACAGCGCGCGGATTTTTTCATGGCTCTCGGGGCGGACATAATTCGACGCCGCGCCGTAAAGAAACAGCGCCGGGCCAGTGAAGGGCTTTGCCCCCGCGGGCAGCGGCTCGGGCCAGTCGAGGATCGCGGACAGGTTCGCCGCCAGCGCCGTCAGGTTGAACTTCCAGCGCACCGGCCCGTCGCGCAATTCCAGCGATTGCAGCAGGAATGCCCGCGTGCCGGGGTCTGTCACCATCTCGGCCAGACGCTTGTCGGCCTCGGCGCGCGTCGTCAGATCGTCAAGCTTCATCGCCTGCATCGCCGCGATCAGCCCGCCATGCGCCGCGCCGTGGGAGTAGGGCACGGGGGCCATGTCGGCCACCACCAGCCGCTCGACCAGCCCCGGCCGGGTCAGGGCAAGCATCATCGCCGCCTTGCCGCCCATCGAATGCCCCATCACATCGCAGGCGCGGCCCTCGGCCTCGATCACCGCGGCCAGATCGGCGGCCAGATCGGGGTAGGTATGGCTGTCGGCCCAGAAACTGTCGCCGTGATTGCGCAGATCAAGCGCGAGCACCTTCCGCCCTGCCGACAGCCGCTTCGCGATCACGCCCCAGTTCCGGCCCGAGCCGAAAAGACCCGGGGCAATCAAGAGCGGCGGCAGGGCGGTGTCGGGGCCATGGGCGATGAAACTCAGCATGTGCGGGATCTAGCGTGCAGCCGCCGTTCGGACAATGAAAAAGGCCCCCGAAACCGGGGGCCTTCTCGATCTGGTGAACCGCTCAGAGCGCCGGATAGAGCGGGAATTTCGCGCAGAGCGCCGAGACTTCCGCCCGCACTTCGGCTTCGACGGCGTCATTGCCCTCTTCGCCATTGGCGGCCAGCCCATCGACGACCTTGATGATCAGCCGGGCGATCTGACGGAACTCTTCTTCCTTGAAGCCGCGGGTGGTGCCGGCGGGCGTGCCCAGACGGATGCCCGAGGTCACGGTCGGCTTTTCCGGGTCGAAGGGGATGCCGTTCTTGTTGCAGGTGATATGCGCGCGGCCGAGCGCCTTGTCGGTGGCGTTGCCCTTCACGCCTTTCGGGCGCAGGTCCACCAGCATGACGTGCGTATCGGTGCCGCCGGTGACGATGTCGAGACCGCCCTTCATCAGCTCATCGGCCAGCGCTTGCGCGTTGGAGATGACCTGTTTCGCATAGACCTTGAATTCGGGGCGCAGCGCCTCGCCGAAGGCGACGGCCTTGGCGGCGATGACATGCATCAGCGGCCCGCCCTGAATCCCCGGGAAGATCGCCGAATTGACCTTTTTCGCGATCTCTTCGTTGTTCGTCAGGATCATGCCGCCACGCGGACCGCGGAGCGTCTTGTGCGTGGTGGTCGTCGCCACATCCGCATAGGGGAAGGGCGAGGGATGCGCGCCACCGGCCACGAGACCGGCAAAGTGGGCCATGTCGACCATCAGATACGCGCCGACGCTGTCGGCGATCTCGCGCATTTTCGCGAAGTCGATCTGACGCGGAATGGCCGAGCCACCGGCGATGATCAGCTTCGGATTATGCTCTTTCGCCAGACGGGCGACTTCGTCGTAGTCGATCCGGCAGTCCTGCTGACGCACGCCATATTGCACGGCGTTGAACCATTTGCCCGACTGGTTCGGCGCGGCGCCGTGGGTCAGGTGACCGCCCGAGGCGAGGTTCATGCCAAGGATGGTGTCGCCCGGCTTCAGCAGCGCGTTGAACACGCCCTGGTTCGCTTGGCTCCCCGAGTTCGGTTGCACGTTGGCGAAGGAACAGCCGAAGAGTTCGCAGGCGCGGTCGATCGCCAGTTGCTCGGCCACGTCCACAAACTGGCACCCGCCGTAGTAGCGCTTGCCCGGATAGCCCTCGGCGTATTTGTTCGTCATCACCGAACCCTGCGCTTCCATCACGGCGGCAGAGACGATGTTTTCCGAGGCGATCAGCTCGATTTCGTCGCGCTGACGGCCAAGTTCGCCACGGATGGCGGCGAAAAGCGCGGGGTCACGGCTGGAGAGGCTCTCGGTAAAGAACCCGGCGTCGCGTTGATCGGTCATGGGCAACTCCTGAGGCGAATGTCGTCGTCCGTTTATCGCAGAAAATCGTCACCCGAAAGCACTCAAAGCGACAAACGGGCATTTTGGCGCGTCACGCGGTCGCGACTTCTGCGGGGCAGGAAACGTGCCACGGCGTCGAACGGGCTTGTCATTCGCCCCCCGTCTTGTCACACCAAGAGGAACCGGAGGCCGCCCGTGAACCGACCGAGCAAGATCCATTTCGCGGCCTCGCAGGCCGACAGCGCCCAGGAGGCGCTGGAGGATCTGATCGCGCGCTATGGTCAGGCGTCGCTCGTCGAGGCGGACGTGATCGTGGCCTTGGGCGGCGACGGCATGATGCTGCAATGCCTGCATGCCGGATCGGGGCTGCCGGTCTACGGGATGAACCGCGGCTCGGTCGGCTTCATGATGAACGATTACCGTGTCTTCGACCTGCCCGAGCGGCTCGCCGCGGCGGAAGAAGCGCTGATCAATCCGCTCGCGATGCGGGCGAAGACCGCCGACGGGGTGATCCGCGAGGAGCTGGCGATCAACGAGGTCTCGCTGCTGCGCGCTGGTCCGCAGGCGGCGAAGCTGCGGATTTCCGTGAATGGCAGGGTGCGGATGGAGGAGCTGATCTCGGACGGCGCGATCGTCTCGACCCCCGCCGGTTCGACCGCCTACAACTATTCTGCGCATGGGCCGATCCTGCCGATCGGCTCGGACGTGCTGGCGCTGACGGCGATCGCGCCGTTCCGGCCGCGGCGCTGGCAAGGCGCGATCCTGCCCAGCTCGGCCACGGTGCGCTTTGACGTGCTGGAAGCGGCGAAGCGCCCGGTGATGGCCGATGCCGACAGCCGCTCGGTGAAGCCGGTGCTCTGGGTCGAGATCCGGTCCGAGCCGACGATCACCCACCGCATCCTCTTCGATCCCGGCCACGGGCTGGAAGAACGGCTGATGCGGGAACAATTCGCCTAATCGGTGCGCCAGCTTTCGAGCTTGCGGTAAAGCGTCGAGGCGGCCACGCCCAGATCGGCGGCGGCTTTCGGTACCGCCCCATCGTGGCGATCCAGCGCGGCCTCGATCACCCGGCGCTCGACCTCGGCCAGCGTCAGGCCGGACAGGTCTCCGCTCTCGGTCGAGGGGAGCACCGCGGAGCCGCGCAAGTCGGCGGGCAGCATCGCCGGTGTCAATTCGTCGCCCTCGTGCAGCACGGTGACGGCGCGCAGCACATTCGACAGTTCCCGCACGTTGCCGGGCCAGGAATAGGCCCGCAACAGCGCCATCGCCTCGGGCGAAATCCGGGTGAAACTGCGCCCCTCGATCGCGGCATAGCGGGCGAGGAAGGTCTCGGCGAGCGGCAGGATATCCTCGCCGCGCTGGCGCAGCGGCGGCATCTGCAGGCCCACCACCTGCAGGCGGTAGAACAGATCCTCGCGCAACTGACCCGAGCGCACCGCTTCGGCCAGCGGCATCGTCGAGGCCGAGATGATGCGCAGGTTCACCCGCCGCGCCGCCTCGGCGCCCAAGGGATGCACGAGCCCGCTTTGCAGGAAGCGCAAGAGCCGGGGCTGCAGCGTCGGATGCAATTCGCAGACCTCGTCCAGAAACAGCGTCCCGCCATCGGCCAGTTCGGCCGCGCCAAGCCGGTCCGACAGCGCGCCGACAAAGGCGCCGCGGCGATGGCCGAAGACCTCGGATTCCAGACGGTCGGGCGGGATCGCGCCACAGTCGAGCGTGATGAACGGCCCCTGCGCCCGCGTCGAGAGCCGGTGGATCGCCAGTGCCGCCAGTTCCTTGCCGGTGCCGCTTTCGCCGCTGATGCAGACCGGCGCCATCGAGCGGGCCGCGGCGCGGATGCGGTCGTAGATATCGCGCATGGCCGGGGAATGGCCAATGAAATCGGGCAGGGGCGCACGCGATTCCGTGGAATGCGGCGGATGGGCGATCGTCGCGGCGCGGCGGGCGGCCTCGACCGCCTCCATCAGCCGCGATTCCGTGACCGGCTTCACCAGATAATCCAGCGCCCCCCTGCGGATCGCGGCCACTGTCCGCTCGGTCGAGCGTTCCGCGGCGACCACCACGACCGAGGTTTCGGGGCGCATTTCCAGCAGATCGACGAGAAGATCGAGCCCGTCGCGGTCGGGCAGCATCAGATCGAGCAGCACCACCGAAATCGGGTGCACCCGGAACATCTCCAGCCCCTCGGCGGCTGTGCCCGTCGACACCGTCCGATAGCCCGCGCGTCGCAGATGCGATTCATAGATCGTCCGCATCGAGGCGGTGTCTTCGACCAGCAGGATATCGGGGGCATCAATCGCGGGCAGCGGCAGGTTCATGCACCGACCTCGTCAAAACGTCGCTGTCGGCGCCCGGCATAGGCGATCAGCCGGTCGATCTGCGTCAGCACAGAGCGCCCGATCAGCTGCATCGCGGCGATATCTTCCCTCCGCGCACAGGCGCAAAGCTCTTCGGAGAGTTCCTGCAGCCGCACCGCCCCCACCGCGCCCGAGACCGACAGCAGCACATGGCTGTCCGCCCGCACCAGCGGCAAGTTCGGCTCCGAGAGCCCTGCGACAAGCCCGCGTTCGACCCGGGTCAGATCCGAGATCAGCCGTTGCAGCAGCTCCTGCGAGGCGCCGGGACCGGCCACGGCCAGCAATTCCTCGAAAATGGCCTCGTCGACGACAGGCGGGCAGGGGCGACGCCCGTCGCCCGCGGGATCGGCGCTTTGCCGCTCCATCGCATGGGTGATCGCCTCCGCCAGAGGTTCGATCGCCGTCAGCGGTTTCGAGGCGATCGCATCCGCACCCGCCGCCACGATTGCTTCGCGGTTCGCACGCAAGACATAGGCGGTACAGACCACGATCGGAATCGTGCTGTGCCGCCCGCCACTGGCGCGCAGGGTGCGGATCAGATCGAGCCCGGAGAGCCGGGGCATCTCGGCGTCGATCACCGCCAGATCGTAACTTCCATTGTCGAGCATCTCGAGCGCCTCTACCCCGTCGGGGGCGGTATCACAATGCGCTCCCATGGCGGAGAGCATGTGACCCAGCACCGCCTGATTGAGCGCGCTGTCCTCGGCCACCAGAACCCGCATCCGGCTGAGGTCGGGCAGGGGCATGTCGATCGCCATCTCTGGCGGCATCAACCCCTCGAGCGGCAGCGACAGCGCCACCCGGGCCCCGCCTTCCTCGCGGTTTGAAACCTCGATCCGGCCATCGAGCCTGCGGGCCATGTCGCGCGAGATGAAGAGGCCAAGCCCGTTGCCCGCCTTGCCCGGAACCTCGCCGCGCGCCCCTTGCCGGAACAGTCGCCCGCGCAGCTCCGGGTCGAACCCCGGCCCGTCATCAAGCACGGTGAACAGCAGCCGCGCGTTCGCCTCGACCGTCAGCGCCAGCCGCACAGACCCGCTGTCGGTATATTTCACCGCATTCGAGAGCATGTTCGACAGCACGCGTTCGAGCGCGATCCGGTCGAGCCGCACCAGCACCGGCACGTCGGGGGCCATGGCGACGTGAAAGCCGAGCCCCTTTTCCTGCGCCCGCCCGGTCCAGCGCATCTCGATGTCGTAAAGCAGCCGCGCCAGCTGCACGGTCTGGCGCAAAGGCCCCACGGCCTGATCGGTGACGATCTCGAAGCCTTCCTCGATCAGCCGGGCCATGTCCTCGCCCGCCGCGCGCATCCGTTCGAATTGCAACCGCATCCCGGGGCTCAGATCCTCGTCGGCGAGCAGATGCAGCCCGCCCAGAATATCCGAGACAGCTGCCCTGAGGTCATGCCCGAGGAGCATGATCCGCGCAATCTGTGCCTTGTTTTCCGAGGGTTCGCTGCTGGCGTTTTCGGAGGGAGGACCAATTTCATTCATGACGACACCTTGACCGGTTCATCTTCCAGTCCGGCGTTTGCAAATCAAGTCCCGAGAATGTGGGCGATCGAAAAGTCGAACAGAACTTCGCGCAAAAGGTGCAATAAGACAAGGCCCTGCACGTGCAGGGCCTTGTCGGTGTCGGATCAGGCCGCTTCGGGATAGCCGATCGCCTTCAGCGCCGCGGTGATCTCGTCGAGAATCGCCGGGTCGTCGATCGTCGCGGGCATCTTGTACTCGACGCCATCGGCGATCTTCGCCATCGTGCCGCGCAGGATCTTGCCCGAGCGCGTCTTCGGCAGACGGTCGACGACGACCGCCAGCTTGAACGCCGCAACCGGGCCGATCTGGTCGCGCACCAGACGCACGCATTCCTTGATCACATCGGCCGCCGGGCGGGTGCAGCCCTTGGTCAGGCACAGGAAGCCCATCGGCAACTGGCCCTTGAGCTCGTCCGCGACGCCGATGACGGCGCATTCAGCCACGTCCTTGTGCGAGGCGAGAACCTCTTCCATCGCGCCGGTCGAGAGACGGTGACCCGCGACGTTGATGACGTCGTCGGTCCGGGCCATGATGTAGACATAGCCGTCTTCATCGATGTAGCCCGCGTCGCCGGTCTCGTAATAGCCCGGGAAGTGGCTCAGGTAGCTCTTCTTGAAGCGGTCGTCGGCATTCCACAGCGTCGGCAGCGTGCCGGGCGGCAGCGGCAGCTTGATCGCGATGGCACCCAGCGTGCCCGGGGCCACCGGATGGCCGCCTTCGTCGAGCACCTGCACGTCATAGCCCGGCATCGGCTTCGTCGGCGACCCGACCTTGACCGGCAGAAGTTCGATACCCAGCGGGTTGCCCGCAATCGCCCAGCCGGTTTCGGTCTGCCACCAGTGGTCGATCACCGGCACGCCCAGATGTTCCTGCGCCCATTTCACGGTTTCCGGGTCGGCACGTTCGCCAGCCAGGAACAGCGCCTGCATCTCGTGCAGCTTGTAGCGCTTGATGTAATCGCCGTTCGGGTCTTCGCGACGGATCGCCCGCAGCGCGGTCGGCGCGGTGAAGAACGACTTGATCCGGTGGTTCTGGATGATCCGCCAGAACACGCCCGCATGCGGCGTGCCGACCGGCTTGCCCTCGAACACCACGGTGGTGGCGCCAGCCAGCAGCGGGCCGTAGCAGATGTAGCTGTGACCGACGACCCAACCCACGTCCGAGGCGGCCCAGAAGCGGTCCCCGGCCTCGATGTTGTAGATCGCCTTCATCGACCAATTGAGCGCGACCAGATGGCCCGCGGTCGGACGCACGACGCCCTTCGGCGCCCCGGTGGTGCCCGAGGTATAAAGGATATAGGCGGGGTGGTTGCCCTCGACCGGCACGCATTCGGCCGGTTTCACGCCATACTGGAAGCCGTGCCAGCTGAAGTCGCGGCCCTCGACCAGCTTCGCAACCTCTTGTTCGCGCTGGAAGACGACGCAGAATTCGGGCTTGTGGGTGGCCAGATCGATGGCGGCATCAAGTAGCGGCTTGTAGTGCACGACGCGGCCCGGTTCGAGACCGCACGACGCCGCGATGATCGCTTTCGGCGTGCAGTCGTCGATCCGCACCGCGAGTTCATGCGCGGCAAAGCCGCCGAACACCACCGAGTGAATGGCGCCGATGCGGGCGCAAGCGAGCATCGCTTCCAGCGCTTCCGGGATCATCGGCATGTAGATGATGACGCGGTCACCCTTTTCGACGCCGCGCATGCGCAGCGCGCCCGCAAGGCTCGACACGCGCGCCTGCAGTTCCTTGTAGGTGATGCCCTTCGTCGAATGGGTGATCGGGCTTTCGTGCATGATCGCGATCTGATCGCCGCGACCGGCCAGAACGTGACGGTCCACCGCGTTGAAGCAGGTGTTTACCATGCCGTCGGCAAACCATTCGCCGGCCGGGCCCTGATCGAAATGTGCCTTGGAGGGGCCTTGCACCCAGTCGATGCCCTTGGCCGCATCCATCCAGAACCCTTCGGGGTCCGCCTGCCACGCGGAATAGACTTCCTTGTATCCCATGGTCTCCCTCCTCCAACCTTGCAAGCTTGTTACGAAGGCGGAAAGGTTTGTGCAAGATTGTTACCGCTGCAGGTGCACGGTTGAGCCCGAAATTTGCAGAAGCTGGCCCGGCTGTTGCCGCAAACTTTTGCAAACATTGCGATTCTATGAATGTCGCCGCGAAAGCGAAAAGCGTTTTGCAAAGTTGCCCGGCTTTGCAGAATCAACCGTAAGCGGCAACCGGGGTGCCCGCCAGCACGGCGACGTTCAGCAGTCCGCGCGTGGTGATCGAGGGGGTCACGATATGCGCCCGGTTCCCCATGCCCATGAGAATCGGCCCCACCTCGAGCCCGTTCGCCTTCGCCTTGAGGATGTTGCGCACCCCCGACGCGGCATCGGTATTGGCAAAGACCAGCACATTCGCCGCCCCCTCAAGCCGCGAGTCGGGCAGAAGCCGGGTGCGGATCTGCGGATCGAGCGCGGCATCGATATGCATCTCGCCCTCGTAAACGAAATCGGGCTCGCGGGTGTCGAGCCGCTCCAGCGCCGCGCGCATCCGCCGCCCGGAATCGGTGTCGAGGTTGCCGAATTGGCTGTGCGAGCACAGCGCGACCTTCGGCGCCAGACCGAAGCGACGCACATGCCGCGCCGCCGCCATCACCGTGGCGGTGATCTCGTCCGGCGTCGGTTCGTGATGCACATGGGTGTCGGCGATGAAGAGCGGCCCGTCTTCGAGGATCATCAGGCTGAGCGCGCCGACCGGGTGCAGCCCGCCCCGCGCCAGCACCTGCCGCACATAGCCCAGGTGCCACAGATATTGCCCGAAGGTGCCGCAGATCAGGCTGTCGGCATCGCCCTGATGCACCATGATCGCGCCGATGGCGGTGGTGTTGGTGCGCAAGATCGCCCGGGCCAGATCGGGGGTCACGCCGCGCCGCGCCATCAGCCCGTAATAGGTCTCCCAATAGCTGCGGTAACGGGCGTCGTGTTCGGGGTTCACCACCTCGAAATCGCGCCCGGGCACGAGCGAGAGCCCGGCCCGTTCCGCTCGACGCTCGATCACCTCGGGGCGGCCGATCAGGATCGGTTTCACCGTGGTTTCCTCGATCATCGCCTGCGCCGCGCGCAAGACGCGCTCATCTTCGCCCTCGGCAAAGACGACGCGCCGCGCGGCGGTGGCAGCGGCCTCGAAGACCGGCCGCATCAAGAGCGACGAGCGCACGACCGAGCCTTCAAGCTTGCGCCGGTAGCCGTCCAGATCGGCAATCGGCCGGGTGGCGACGCCGGTTTCCATCGCCGCCTTGGCGACCGCGGTCGAGACAGTGGCGATCAGGCGCGGATCGAAGGGTTTCGGGATCAGGTAATCGGGGCCGAAGGTCAGCTTCTCGCCCCGGTAGGCGGCGGCGGCTTCGGCGACGGTGGTGGCGCGGGCAAGCGCGGCGATGCCTTCGATGCAGGCCAGCTGCATCTCATCATTGATCGTTGTCGCGCCGACGTCCAGAGCGCCGCGGAAGATGAAGGGGAAGCACAGGACGTTGTTGACCTGATTGGGAAAATCGCTGCGGCCGGTGGCGATGATCGCCTCGGGCGCGACGGATCGCACGGCCTCGGGCAGGATCTCGGGCGTCGGATTGGCGAGCGCAAAGACGATCGGGCGCGGCGCCATCCGCGCCACATGCTCGGGGGTCAGCACGCCGGGACCGGAGAGGCCAAGGAACAGATCCGCCCCCTCGATCACGTCATCGAGCGTCCGCTTCGTCGTCGGCTGCGCATAGGCGGCCTTGAGCGGGTTCATGTCGACCTCGCGGCCCTGATAGACCAGCCCGTGAATGTCGCAGAGCCAGACGTTTTCGCGCCGCACGCCCAGTTTCACCAGCATGTTCAGACAGGCGATCCCCGCCGCCCCGCCGCCGGTCGAGACGATCTTGATCTCGTCAAACCGCTTGCCCGCGATGCGCAAGGCATTCGTGGCCGCCGCGCCGACGACAATCGCCGTGCCGTGCTGGTCGTCGTGAAACACCGGGATCTTCATCCGCTCGCGGCAGATCCGCTCGACGATGAAGCAATCGGGGGCCTTGATGTCCTCAAGGTTGATGGCGCCGAAGCTGGGTTCGAGCGCGCAGACGAGATCGGCCAGTTTCTCCGGGTCGGGCTGGTTCACCTCGATGTCGAAGGCGTCGATATTGGCGAATTTCTTGAACAGAACCGCCTTGCCTTCCATCACCGGTTTCGCGGCCAAGGGGCCGATATTTCCCAGCCCCAGAACGGCCGTGCCATTCGTCACCACGGCGACCAGATTGCCCCGCGCGGTGTAGCGCGCCGCCTCGGCCGGGTCGGCCTTGATCTCCAGACAGGCTTCGGCCACGCCCGGCGAATAGGCGCGGCTCAGGTCAAGCCCGTTCGCCAGCGGCTTCGTGGCGCGGATTTCCAGCTTTCCGGGCTTCGGAAATTCGTGGTAATCCAGCGCCGGATGGCGTGCGGACGGGTGCCGATCGGTGGTCATCATGCCTCTCCCTGAAGATGGTTGAGCCTTAAACCAATTCCAGATCGTCGGGAAGCGTTGATAGCGCAAGCAGGCACCCCCCTTGCGCTGCCGCCCCGCCCGGCGCAGGATCACTCGAACCGAACCCTTTGCCGGAGGCGGACGATGTCCCTGCTCGATGCCGCGCGCGATGTGCGCGAGAATGCCTATGCCCCTTATTCGAAATTCAAGGTGGGGGCGGCGGTGCGGGGGGCCTCTGGCACGATCTATCGCGGGGTGAACGTGGAAAACGTCGCCTACCCCGAGGGCACCTGTGCCGAGGCGGGCGCGATTGCCGCGATGGTGGCGGCGGGCGAGACGGAACTGGTCGAGGTTGCGGTGATCGCCGACAGCCCGGCCCCGGTGCCGCCCTGCGGTGGCTGCCGGCAGAAACTGGCCGAGTTCGGGCGCGGTTCTGTGCCGGTGACGCTGGCGACGACCGCGGGGGCGCGGCTCGACACCACCATCGGCGATCTGCTGCCGGGCCGGTTCGACGCCAGTCACATGGACAACGTCTGATGGACGCCCGCTCGATCATCATGGCCGTGCGCGACGGCGCGGGCCTTGCCCCCGAGGCCGCCGCCTGGTTCGCCAAGGGGCTGGCCGATGGCACCGTCTCCGATGCGCAGGGGGGGGCCTTCGCGATGGCCGTCCTGTGCCGCGGCATCGGTCCCGCGGGCCGGGTGGCGCTGACGCAGGCGATGCGGGACTCGGGACAGGTGGTGCGCTGGGATCTACCCGGCCCGGTGGTCGACAAGCATTCGACGGGCGGCATCGGCGATTCCGTTTCGCTGCTGCTCGCCCCGGCGCTGGCGGCCTGCGGCGTCTATGTGCCGATGATCTCGGGGCGGGGGCTGGGCCACACCGGCGGCACGCTCGACAAGATGGAATCGATCCCCGGTTACAAGGCGCTGCCCGGCATCGAGGCGCTGCGCAAGATCGTGGGCGAGGTCGGCTGCGCCATCGTCGGCGCGACCGACGAAATCGCCCCGGCCGACAAGCGGCTTTACGGTATCCGCGATATCTCGGGCACGGTCGAAAGCATCGATCTGATCACCGCCTCGATCCTGTCGAAGAAACTTGCGGTCGGGCTTGGGGCCTTGGTGCTCGACGTTAAGGTCGGCTCGGGCGCCTTCATGGCCACGGTCGAGGACGCGCAGGCGCTGGCGGAAAGTCTGGTGAAGACGGCGAATGACGCGGGCTGCCGGACCTCGGCCTTGATGACCGACATGAACCAGAGCCTCGGGCAATCGGCGGGCAATGCGCTGGAAGTGCTTGAGGTGATGGAGACGCTGACCGGCACCTCGGTCAACGAGGCGCTGTGGGATGTGACCTCGGCTTTGGGGGGCGAGGTGCTGATGCTGGCGGGCAAGGCGGCGAGCCTTGATGATGGCGCCGCGCTGATCGACACGGCGATCGAGACCGGCCGCGCCGCCGAGAAATTCGGGCAGATGGTGGCGGCGCTGGGCGGGCCGCTCGATTTCGTCGAGCGCTACCCCGACCGGCTGCCGGCCGCGCCGGTGATCGTGCCGGTGCCCGCGCCGCGCGCAGGCTTCGTGGCGCGGGTCAACGGCCGCGCGCTGGGCGAGGCGGTGGTGCGTCTGGGCGGCGGGCGTCTGGTTGGCAGCGACCGCATCAACCCCTCGGTCGGGCTGACCGGGCAGGCGGTGATCGGCGAGGAAATGGTGCGCGGCGAGGCTTTGGCGCTGGTCCACGCCCCCGATCAGGCCCGGGCCGAGCGGGCGGTTGCGGCGGTTCTGGCCGCCTACGAACTCTCCGAGGAGCCGCCCGAGGAGCCGCCGCTGATCCATTGCCGGATCGGGCCGGAGGACGTCTGATGGCCCGTGCCTTTCTGATCGTGATGGATTCCGTCGGTATCGGGGGCGCCCCGGATGCCGCCGACTTCTTCAACGAGGGCCGCCCGGACACCGGGGCGAACACGCTTGCCCATATCGCCGCGGCCTGTGCCGAGGGTCGGGCGGAGGAGGGGCGCTCCGGTCCGCTCAAGCTGCCGCATCTGGATGCGTTGGGCCTTTCGGCGGCTGTTGACCTTGCCTCCGGCACCGCCCCCGCCGGGCTTGGCGTCGCACCGCAGGGCCTTTGGGGCGCCGCGACCGAGGTCTCGCGCGGCAAGGATACCCCATCGGGTCACTGGGAGCTGGCGGGGGTGCCGGTGCCGTGGGACTGGCATTACTTCCTTGACACGAAAGACAGTTTTCCGCCCGATCTGGTCGAGTTCGTCGCGAAAGCCGCCGGAACCGAGGGCATTCTGGGCAATTGCCACGCCCCGGGCACCGCGATCATCGAGCGGCTTGGCGCGGAGCATCTGCGCAGCGGTTGGCCGATCTGCTACACCTCGGCCGACTCCGTGTTCCAGATCGCAGCGCATGAGGAGAGCTTCGGGCTCGACCGGCTCTTGCAGCTGTGCCGCGACGTGGCCCCCCGCCTGCATGCGATGAAGGTCGGTCGCGTCATCGCGCGGCCCTTCACCGGCACGCCCGGCGCCTTCACCCGAACCCCGAACCGGCGCGATTTCGCCATCGAACCGCCTGCGCCGACCGTGCTCGACTGGGTCGAGGGCGCGGGCCGCGTGACCCATGCCATCGGCAAGATCGGCGACATCTTTTCCCATCGCGGCATCACCCATCTGCACAAGGGCAAGAACGATGCCGATCTGATGGAGCATCTGATCCGCCTTGGGTCCGAAGCCGAGGAGGGCAGTCTGACCTTTGCCAATTTCGTCGAATTCGACAGCCTCTGGGGGCATCGGCGCGACGTGTCGGGCTATGCCCGCGCACTGGAATGGTTCGACGCCTGTCTGGGCCGCTTCCTGCCCAGCCTTCGCCCGGGTGATCTGGCGCTTTTCACCGCCGATCACGGCAACGACCCGACCTGGTCGGGTACCGATCACACCCGCGAGCGCGTGCCGGTGCTGGGTCACGGGCTTGGGTTGCGCCCGGTGGGGCAGGTCGCCTATGCCGACATCGGCGCGTCGATCGCGACGCATCTGGGCGTGGCCCCGCACGGCCCCGGCCGCAGTTTTCTTTGAAAGGACAAGACCATGGATCAACAGGTCACCGTCGTCGATCACCCGCTGGTGCAGCACAAACTGACCTTGATGCGGGAAAAGGATACCTCCACCGCCTCCTTCCGCCAGCTTCTGCGCGAAATCAGCCTGCTGCTCGCCTATGAGGTCACGCGCGGGCTCGATCTGACCACGAAGCGCATCGAGACGCCGCTGTGCGAAATGGATGCGCCGATCCTTGAGGGCAAGAAACTCGCGCTGATCTCGATCCTGCGGGCGGGGAACGGGCTTCTCGATGGCATCCTCGAGCTGATCCCGGCGGCGCGGGTGGGCTTTGTCGGGCTTTACCGCGATCCCGAGACGCTGCAGCCGGTGCAATATTACTGCAAGGTGCCTGCGGAGCTTGAAGACCGGATGGTGATCGTCGTCGATCCGATGCTGGCGACGGGCAACAGTTCGGTCGCGGCGGTGCAGCTGATGAAGGACAAGGGGGCGAAGAACATCCGCTTCCTGTGCCTGCTCGCCGCCCCCGAAGGCATCGCGCGGATGCGCGCCGCGCACCCCGATGTGCCGATCGTCACCGCCGCGATCGACAGCCATCTGAACGATCACGGCTATATCGTTCCGGGGCTAGGGGATGCGGGCGATCGGATGTTCGGCACCAAATAGGCGGATTTTCCTTTACTCTGCAACAATTGTGCTGCAATTTTTCCGCAAAGATCATCGGGGGATGACATGCGGCGGTACGGTTGGTTGTTGGCTGCGACGGCAGTCGCGGCCGCAATGGGTGGCACGGCCGCCCTTGCGGAGATGAATCTCAATGGTCCGGCAGAAGTGCCGCCCCTGTCGTTCAAGGGGCGGCAATATGTCGACAGCGCGGGCTGCGTGTTCGTTCGCGCGGGCTATGGCGGCAATGTGAACTGGGTGCCGCGCGTCGATCGCACGAAGAACCAGCTTTGCGGCTACACGCCGACCCTCAAGGGCAATGAGCCCGTGATCGATATTGCCAAGGTCGCGCCCGCTCCGGCGACGACGCCGGTGGCCGCTGCGGCCACGCCGACAGGCACAGCCGCACCGACGGCAGTTGCAACGTCGGCGCCGGTCAAGCCCTCGAAATCGCCCTTCGAGCCCACGCCTTTCGTCGGCAAGCCGATGGAAACCATCGCGACCACCGAGGCCCCGCCCCGGATCGGTCTCGGCGTTGCCGCGGCACCACGTCCCGTCGCCGCGCCTGCCCGCGTGCCGTCGCCCGCGCCGGTTCAGGTTGCTGCGGCGCCGGTCGTGGTTGCCGTCGCGCCCCCGGCCCCTGCGCCGGTGATCGCGCCGACGCCCGCGGCGATGCCGACGCGCTCGGGCTATGTCTCGCCCTATGCGCTGAACGGGGGCATGGTCGCGTCAACGCCTGCCCCTGCGCCGGTTGCGCCGCCCGTTCGTGGCAGCGTGCGCTATCACAACACCCTTCCCGTTCCGGTCCAGATCGTCGGCACCGAGACGGTGGCTGCGACCGCGACCTCCTGCCCGGCGGGCACCAGCGCGGCGCAGCGCTACCTGCTTTCGGATGGGCGCTCCGTCGTGCGCTGCGGTGGCGCGGCCGCCAACCCGGAGGCCTTCATCAATGCCGCCGCCGTGCCGGGACTGGTCGTCGGCTCCGCGCCGATGGTGGGCGGCACGGGCTATGGTCCCTCGGCCTATGACGCAAGCGCCTATCCGGTCACCACAACCGCGCCGATGGTCGGTGGCACCGGCTACGGTGTCAGCTATTCGACGCAGGCCATGACGACGGTCTCGGGCGGGATGACGCCGCAGCAGGCCTATGCCACTGCCAGCCCCTACAGGCTGAACGGCGGTACGGTTGCGGTGCCGCAGACCGCCGGGCGGGTGTCGTCGAACAGCTATACCCCGCCGCCGGTCTATGTGCGCTCGCCCTCCGGGCAGTCGACGTTGACCCCGATCGAAGTGGCGACCGATGCCGGCCCGACAGGCTATGCCCCGGCCTTTGATGACGGGCGGCTCAATCCGTTCCGCGGTCCGCGTACGGCGATGGGCGATGCCCAGCAGGGCGTGCTCTGGACGAACGAGGTGCCCGCACGCCCGGTGACCGCAAAGACCCCGGCGCGCAAGCGGATCGTTCCGGCCGAGCCGGTCTATGTCGCGGCCCCCGCCTATGCCGTGCCCTATGCGCCGGTGGCAAGCCGGGTGTCCTCGAAATCCGTGGTGACCCCGGTGGCCCCGGCGCCGCAGGCGGCCGGGCCGCGCTATGTGCAGGTGGGAACCTTCGCGATGCCCGGCAATGCCGAGGCCGCCAAGGCGCGTCTGGCCGCGGCGGGCCTGCCGGTCTCGTCCGCGCAGACCGGACGTGGTCTGGTGGTGGTTCTTGCCGGTCCCTTCGCCGATGCGCGTCAGGCGCTGGCGACGGTGCGGGGTGCGGGCTTTGCGGATGTGATCCTGCGCTGAGCCGATCGTTCAAAGGATATCGCGGGCGGTCCCCTCACGGGCCGCCCGTTTCCGTTGCAGGCGTTCAGGAGCAGATGTCTTTCAGCGCCAGCCATTGATCGTCGGCCAGAACCGGTTCCGGCGCCGGCGAGCCGCGGAACGGATCGGCCTCGATCAGGCCCAGCGCCGCTTCGCCCGTCGGATCGATCGCATAGGCATAGGGCGTCGAGGACACGCCCGCGGCCTTGAAGGCGGCCAGCAGCGCATCGGTCTCGGCCTCGCTGTGCGTGATCGCCGTGGGCGTCGCCAGAACCGCGGCGCCAAACCCCTGCATCCGCTCGGCGGGCAGATCCCCCGTGGTCAAAAGCGTCAGCGCCGCGCCGCTGCCCGCCCAGGCCAGCGCCGCATGCAGCGGGTCTTCGGCCGCTTGCGCCTGCTGCGCCGCAAGGATCGCCCCCGCTGCCACCTCGGGCGTGTCGGGGCCGGTCAGCGTATCGGTGCCAAGCGCGACGACGCCACCGGGCAAGATCCGCGCCCCCTTCAGCCCGCGCGGCACGACCGCGATTTCGCTGATGTCCTGCAACCGGTTCGCCAACGCCTCAAGCGCGGCATCGCCCTCGGTCGAGTGACAGGCGACTCCGGTGCTGCGCTCCATGTCCATCAGCACCATGCGGCCGATATCGGTGCGCTTGGCGATCGGCACCACCCGCACCGCCTGATCGATCATCGCGCCGGGCAGCCAGAACACCGCGCCGATGCTCAAGGTCACCAGCCCGAGCCCCCAGCCGATCCGCCGCAGCCGCCCCGGATGCGGGCGCCGGGATTCAAGCACCGCCTGAACCTTCTCGATCGCCTCGACCATCAGCTCATCGCCGATCTCGAGTTCCTCGCCCGGCTCCTCGGAGGGGGTGTAAAGCGCGGGCTTGCCACCCGGATTGCGCCGGATCAGCGCCGCCAGCGACCAATGCGCCAGCGCCCGGTCGGAAAGGTTGTCGCGGATCACCAGAGTCGCATCGCCAAGCGACAACAGAACAAGCCGCCGCTGCGCCTGCGGCGTTTCCCGCCACAGTCCCTGCGCGGTCAGCATTTCATATTGCGGCAGCGCGGTCATTTTCGGCTTCGACTAAGGCTTGAGGCTTTTGCTCTCTTCACCTCAAAGAATAGCGATTGGGGCAGCGGGGTCAATTGCGTGATTCGTCACCCCGCAGACAGAGCGCAAGAGGTCGTTTTCACGCCGAATGGCGTCTCATGTGTCGGGATTGGACGCGCCAAACCGCAAAGCGACCGTCACACCTTGGTGAGGGACAGGGAGCAGCCGCAATGACGGACAAGAACCACACCGCGCTCGCCGCGGCGGCGATATCGGGCTATGCGCTGATCATCGGCTTTACCGACAATTACGTGCGCGTCATCGCCTCGGAAATCGGGTTGTGGCAATTTCACCTGACGCGCTCGCTGATGGTGGCGGTGCTGCTGCTGGTCGCCGTGCCGCTGTTCCGTCTTGATCTGCGGCCGCGCAACTTCCGTGCCGTCGCGGCACGCTCGGCCGTGCATGGCGTGGCGATGCTGTGCTATTTCGGCAGTCTCGGCTTTCTGCCGGTGCCGCAGGTGGCGGCGGGCCTGTTCACCGCGCCGATCTTCGTTTTGCTGATCACCCGCTTCGTCTATGGCGAGAGCATCGGCCTTGTCCGCATTGCCGCCGTGGCGATGGGCTTTGGCGGTATCCTTCTGGTGCTTGGCCCCGAGGCGGCGCGCATCGGCCCCGCCGCGGTGATCCCGGTTCTGGGCGGGGCGCTTTATGCGCTGGGCAATATCGCCACGCAGCGCTGGTGCCCGGGCGAGGGGGCGGTGACGCTGACGGCGGGCTTCTTCACCATGCTCGGCATCCTTGGCGCCTGTGGGCTGGGGCTTTTGACCCTTTTCCCGATGGCGGGCGAGGGGCCTTTGGCCTTCATCCTGCGCGGCCCCGCGATGCCCTCGAACACGGTGCTGTTCTGGGTCTTCGCGCAGGCGCTGGGGTCGCTGGTCGCCGTGGGGCTGATGGTGAAGGGCTATCAGCTGGCCGATGCCACCCGCGCCTCGGTCTTTGAATATACCGTGCTGCCCGCCGCCGCGCTCTGGGGCTTTCTGCTCTGGGCCGAGGTTCCGGGCCTGCGCGAATGGGCGGGCATGGGGCTGATCTGGCTCGCGGGTCTCGCGATCGTCGCGCGGGGGCGCTAGACTGCCCGCATGATCATCTCTCCGGGCCGTCGCTTCATCTTCGTCCATATCCCGAAAACCGGGGGCACGGCGCTCGCGCTGGCGCTGGAGGCGCGGGCGATGGCCGATGACATCCTGATCGGCGACACGCCGAAGGCGCAGCGGCGCAAGGCGCGGCTCAAGGGGGTGACGACGGCGGGGCGGCTGTGGAAGCATACGACGCTGGCCGAGGGGATCGGGCTTTACACCGAAGCGCAGGCGCGGGACTGGTTCACCTTCACGCTGGTGCGCAACCCCTGGGACCGGATGGTGAGCTATTACCACTGGCTGCGGGCGCAACGCTTTGCCCATCCGGCGGTGGCTCTGGCGCAAGGCCATGATTTCGCGGGCTTCGTCGCGCATCCGCAAACCGTCGCCTCGGTCGGAGGCGCTCCCTATGGCAGTTACCTGCGCCTGCCCGATGGCACCGAGGCCGCCCGCGCCTTCCTGCGGCTCGAGCATCTCGAAGAAGACGGCGCGGCGCTCGAGGCGCATCTGGGCTTCCGGCTGTTTCCGCTTGCCCGGGCCAATGCCTCGGACCGGCGGGCGGATTGGCGCAGCTATTACGACGACGCGAGCGCCGAACAGGTCGCGCGGATCGCGGCCGCCGATATCGACCGCTTTCACTATTCCTTCTGAGCCGTTTACCTTCACCCCCGGAATTGTCGATCGGGCGCGCAAAGGTTCTGGCCGCCGGCGCTCATTGCCGTCGCCTGCGGAAACAGTGCCTTGATTGCGCCCCAAACATGCCCCGGAAACTTCCTTTGAATCACCCGAAATGACCTCAGGAAACGCGGGTCCCACCCGGTAGAATACGAGGGGAAGACGGATGTTCGGACTGACCACTGCCAAACGTGCCGATGCCTGGGATCATGCCCGGGACTTCGACGAGCTCTTCGTGTCGCAGCGGTTCGAGACGAACTCCGGTCTTGGGCAATCGCAGGGCATCGTCGCCGGAACCCGCATCGCCACCGAGATGGGTTGGCGCCCGGTCGAGGCGATCGCGCCCGGCGACATGGTGATGACCTTCGATCATGGTCAGCGCCCGGTGGTCTCGGTGCATCGCAGCCATCTGTTCGCCGGTCGCAATGCCTGCCCGCGTCCTCTGATGCCACTTGCCGTGCCGGTGGGGGCGCTGGGCAATGCCAGCCCGATGCTGCTTTTGCCCGAACAGAATGTGCTGGTGGAAAGCGATCTCGCCGAGACGGTCTTCGGTGACCCCTTCGCGCTGATCCCGGCGGCCGCGCTCGAAGGCTATCGCGGCATCGACCGCATCACGCCGCATCAGCGCATCGAGATCGTCACCCTGCAATTCGCCGAGGAAGAGGTGATCTATGCCAATGGCACCGGCATGATCCATTGCGGCTCGGTCGCGGGTCTCTCCTTCGGCGCGATGAGGGTGGATGCGATCGGCTACAGCGCGTTGCCGATGGACATGGCCCGCGCCATCGTCGCGCAGTTGATCGAGACAGACGATCAGGGCTCCTCTCTCTGACACCCGGACACCTGCCTGATCGTCGAAAGGCCGCCGGTCCGTCCCCCGGCGGCCTTTTCAATCGCGTTCAGGCGCCCCACGTTTGCGCAGATGCGCCTCGAGCTTGCGCAAAGCCAGCGACAGCGTGACCGTCATCGCCAGATAGATCAGCGCGACGACGTTGTAGGTCTCGAAATAGCGGAAATTGCCCGCGGCCGTGACCTTGCCGAGCTGGGTGATATCGGCCACGCCCAGCACCGACACAAGCGAGCTGTCCTTCACCATCGCGACGAAATCATTGCCCAAGGGCGGCAGCACGGTGCGGAAGGCCTGCGGGAAGATGATCAGCCGGAACCGCAGCCAGCCGTTCAGACCGAGCGCTTTCGCCGCCTCGATCTGGCCGCGCTCGACCGAGAGCAGCCCAGCCCGAAAGACCTCGGCCAGAAAGGCGGCATAGGCGAGGATCAGCGCCAGCACCGCCCTTGCGAGCAGCGGGAAATCCCGCACCGAGGCCTCGGGCAGACCAAGCGCATTCCAGCCCGCCACCACCGCGGGCACCAGCGCGAAGGCAACGTAGAGCAGCATCACGATGATCGGCACGCCGCGGATCACCTCGGTGTAAAACCGCGCAAGCTGGCGCCAGATCAGATGGCGCGAGAGCGAGGCGACAGCCAGCACCAGCCCCAGAACCAGCGCGCCCGCAAAGGCGAAAAGCGTCACGAAGACAGTGATGCCGATGCCTTTCGACAGCGTGGCAAAGATCTTCGCATGCATCGGATCGGCGGCGACCGCCACGCCAAGCCCGAGGGCGGCCGCGCCAAGCGCCACCAGCCACCACGGGAAATCACGGTCGGCGTTGGGGCTCATTCCCCCATCTTGTAGTCAAGGAACCATTTCTTGTTCAGCTTGTCGAACGTGCCATCGGCCTTCATCTCGGCGATGGCCGCATTCACCGGCGCCACAAGATCCGAGCCCTTCGGGAAGATGAAGCCGAAATCCTCGGCGCCGAGTTTCTCGCCGATGATCTTCAAGGCGCCGTTCGAGGCCTTGGCATAGCCCTCGCCCGCGGTGGAATCGGTCAGTACCAGATCGACATCGCCCGCCCGCAGCGCCTCGACGCCCGCGCCGAAGGTCTCGAACATCTTGATGCGCGGGTTCGCCTCGTTGCCGTCCAGCAGGTCGTAGACGCCGACATAAAAGGGCGTCGTGCCCGGTTGCGCCGCCATCAGCAGGTCGGGATTGGCGGCAAAGCTCTTGCCGTCGGTGAAACGGCTCTCGTCGCCGCGCACCAGCATGATCATTTCCGAGCGCATGTAGGGGTCGGAGAAATCGACCGCGGTCTTGCGGTCGTCGCGGATGGTGATGCCGGTCATGCCGATATCATATTGCCCGGCGGACACGCCCGGGATCATCGCGTCCCAGCTCGAATGGTCGTAGCTGACGGTCATGTGCAGCCGCTGCGCCATCTCGGCCATCGCGTCATATTCCCAGCCCACCGGCGCGCCCGAGCCGTCGACGAATTGCAGCGGCGGATAGGCGTCCTCGGTCACCACGGTGACGGCGCGGCCCGCCAGATCGGGCAGCTCGGCCAAGGCGGGGGAAGCGGCAAGCAGGGCTGCGGCAAGCAGGGGCAGTTTCATCGGAAGGCTCCGGTTCAGGGGTCGGCTCACGCTATTCCCGAGGGCGGGGGCTGTCCAGCCTCAGCCGCCGCAGACCGGGCATGAGGGATCGCGCTTGACCTCGATGGTGCGATTTTCGCCGTAAAGCGCATCGATCAGCTGCAGCTTGCCGCGCAGGCTGGTGCCCGCCCGGGTGATCTCCTTGATCGCCTCGGCCGCCATCATCGTGCCAAGGATCCCGGGCAGGGCCGCCATCACGCCACCCTCGGCGCAGGTGGGGGCAAGGCCGGGGGCGGGCGCTTTCGGGAACAGGCAGGCCAGACAGGGGCCGCCGGTTGCCGGGTGGTAAAGGCCGATCTGCCCCTCCCACTGCGAGATCGCGGCGGAAATCAGCGGCTTGCCCGCGGCGACACAGGCGCGGTTGACCAGTTGCCGGGTCTCGAAATCGTCGCAGCCATCCAGCACCAGATCGTAGTCCGCGATCAGATCCGCGGCGATATCCTCGGTCAGGCGACGGTGATAGGGCTTGATCGCGATGAACGGATTGAGCGCCCTCAGCGCCGTCTCGGCGGCAAAGACCTTGGGCGTGCCGATATCGGCGTCGCGGTACAGCACCTGCCGCTGCAGGTTCGAGTTGCTCACCTCGTCATGGTCGATCACGCCGAGCGTGCCGACGCCCGCGGCGCTCAGATAGAGCAGCGCCGGCGCGCCGAGCCCGCCCGCCCCCACGACCAGCACCCGCGCGGATTTGAGCCGCCGCTGCCCGGTGCCGCCGATCTCGCGCAAAAGCAGGTGGCGGGAGTAGCGGTTCAGTTCGGTCTTGGAAAACGGCCCCTCGGCAGGCGCTTCGGGCGTCACCGCGCGGGCGCGCAGCCGGGCCAGCGCCCAGCGATAGGCCTGCACGATCCCAGCCACGACCCCAAGGCCGATCCAGGCGGGCAGGCTGCCGCCGATCAGCGCGGGCAGCGGATGGGTCGGGTCGGGAAAGAGCAGATGCACCAGAACGAAGGCGCCCCAAAGGATCGCCAGCGTCCCCCACAAAAGCCCCGCGGGGGCGCGCAGTTTCCAGCCAAGGGCGGCGATGACGGCCAGCAGGATCAGTCCGGTCACGGCTCAGCCCTTGCCGGTCGAGCCAAAACCGCCCGCGCCGCGGTCGGTCTCGCCCAGATCTGCGACGATCTCGTAGCGCGCCTGCACGACCGGGGCGATGATCGCCTGCGCCACCCGGTCACCGTGCCGGATCGTATAGGCCTCGGCGCCGAAGTTGATCATCAAGACGCCCAAGGGGCCGCGATAATCGCTGTCGATCGTGCCGGGCGTGTTCGGCAGGCCCAGTCCATGCTTGAAAGCCAGCCCCGAGCGCGGGCGGATCTGCATCTCAAAGCCTTCGGGGATCTCGACGCGCAACCCGGTCGGCACGATCACCCGGCCCATCGGCGCCAGCACCAGCCCGGTGTCGCGGATTTCGGGCGGCAGGTTGGCGCGAATGTCCGCCCCGGCCGCGCCTTGGGTTTCATAGCTCGGCAGCGGCACCGCCGGGTCAGCCCAGTCCTCGCGCAGCACCTTGATGATCGGCGTCATGCCTGCCCCTTCCGTTGTCTTTTGCGTATTTGGACCAAGAAGAAACTGCATGGGTTTCTTCTTGGCACAAATACGCCCTTTCGCCCTGTCAGCCCGCGGTCAGCGCGGCTGCGATGCGTGCCGCCAGCCTGCGGGCCACCTCGTCCTTGCCCATCCGCGCCCATGTCTCGGCCCCGGTATCGTCAAGGATCGTCACCGCGTTTTCGCTGCCGCCCATGATGCCGGTGCCCGGGCTCACATCATTCGCCACGATCCAGTCGCAGCCCTTGCGAGCGCGTTTCGCCGTCGCATGGGCTTCGACATTCTCGGTCTCGGCCGCAAAGCCGACCACCAGTTTCGGCCGCCCCGTCGTCAGCTTCGAGACGGTGGCCAGAATGTCCGGGTTTTCGGCAAAGGCGAGCGCGGGCGCCTGACCCGTGCCGTCCTTCTTCATCTTCTGCAGGCTCGCATTCGCCACCCGCCAATCGGCGACGGCGGCGGCAAAGATCGCCGCCTCGGCGGGCAGGGCGCTTTGCACCGCCAACAGCATCTCGCGCGCGGTTTCGACCTTCACCACCTTCACCCCCGACGGCGGCGGCACCGTGGCCGGGCCGGTGACGAAGGTGACATTGGCCCCCAGATCGCGCAGCGCGGCGGCCAGCGCCGTGCCCTGCGCCCCCGAGGAGCGGTTCGCGATGTAGCGCACCGGGTCGATCGGCTCATGCGTCGGACCCGAGGTCACCAGCACATGCCGCCCCTTGAGGGGGCCATCCGCCAGTGCGGCCTCGATCGCGGCCAGAATCTCGGTGGGCTCGGCCATCCGGCCAAAGCCATATTCGCCGCAGGCCATGTCGCCTTCGTTCGGGCCGACGGTCAGAACGCCATCCGCCTGCACCTGCTTCAGATTGCGCTGCGTCGCCGGGTGCTGCCACATCCGCACGTTCATCGAGGGCGCGATCAGCACCCGCTTGTCGGTGGCCAGAAGCAGCGTCGAGGCCAGATCGCCCGCCAGACCCGCCGCCATCTTCGCCATCAGATCGGCGGTCGCGGGCGCAACCACCACCAGATCGGCGGCGCGGCTCAGCTGGATATGGCCGATCTCGGACTCATGTGTCAGATCGAAAAGCGCCGTATGCGCGGCCTCGCCAGCGAGCGAGGAGACCGAGAGCGGCGTCACGAACTCTGCCCCGGCTTTCGTCAGCACCGGGGTCACGGCATAGCCCGCGCCGCGCAAAAGCCGGATCAACTCGGGACACTTCACCGCCGCGATGCCGCCGCCGATGATCAGCAGAATCCGTTTTGCCATGCGCCCCTCCGGTTTTGCCAAGGTGTAGGGCGGCAGCGCGCATGGCGCAAGTTACTGGAACGCCTTGCAGGGGTCTTCGCGCGGCGCGGGGTCGGTGACGATCCACAGATCGAAAGGTTGCGTTCCTTCCGCCGGGTGTTCGAGTTGACCGAGCGACAGCAGGCGCAGCCCCGGGTCCGCATGGGCGATCAGCGCAGGCACGGCGCGGTCGCTGCGGGCGTGACCCGAGCCGGTGATCAGCGCGACCGGCCCGCCGGTCTCGGCCAGCGCCGTGAGCGTCGCTTGCGCAAAGGCCGCATCGCGCAGCCGTTGCGCGGCGACCATCCCGGGCAGAAGCTCGGGCGGCAGGGCGTTGCAGTGATCCGCCTGCGTCTCGGCCTCGAGCCGCACTTGCAGATCGGCGGGGTAGGGTTTGTCGAGGCCGAACCGCGCCGCCTCGGGGAAGACCTGCGACAAGGGCTCCTTCATCGCGCGCCGCACCTGGTCGCGGGGCAAAGCCGCGCCATAGATCCGCGCCGTGGGAGCGGCGGCAAAGATCGGCGCATACATGGAAAAATCGGGCCAGCCCGCGGCGTCCCAGCCCAGCACCTTGGCCAGTTCGTCAGGCTCGCCGATCAGCGCGGGCGTCACCTTTGCCGCCTGCGCCGGGTCGAGCATCTCGAAAACCAGCGCCTTCGGTGTCAGCGCCGCCACCGCCGCGGCCTGCGCGCGGTGGTGCGCGGCGTTGTCATGCACCTCGCCCAGCACGGCCACCTGCGGGGCCGCGGCCACAATCCGGGCGGGAAGGTCGGCGGCCGTGATTTCCTCGGCCGCGACCGGAGCCGCAAAGACAAGCGCAACAAGACCCGGAGCAAACCTCATGCGAAGAAGCCGATGACCTCTTCACTGCGGCTTTCCAGCGATTTGCGCATCTTGGTGAAGGCCTGCGCCTCCAGCTGCCGGATCCGCTCTTTCGACAGGCCAAGTTCCTCGCCCAGGCTTTCCAGCGTCCGCGGCTCGTCGATCAGACGGCGCTGCGCGACGATATAGCGTTCCCGCGCCGAGAGCTGGCCCATCGCCTGCCCCAGCCAGTCGCGCATCTTCGCACCGTCATGCGATTCCGATACCCGCGCTTCGGGGCTGCCGCCCTCGTCCTCGAGCGTGTCGACCCATTCGCGGCCGTCCTCGTCATTCGACTGCGGCGCGTTCAGCGACAGGTCCGAGCCCGAAAGCCGCCCCTCCATCATCTCGACATCGGCCATCGAGACGCCGATCGAGATCGCCACCTTTTCGCGCAGCTGCGCGGCATCGAGAACCACACCCTCGGCCTCGGCCTCGCGCTGGATCTGCGCCTGCACCCGCTTGAGGTTGAAGAACAGCGCCTTTTGCGACGAGGTCGATCCGGTGCGCACCATCGACCAGTTGCGCATCACGAATTCCTGGATCGAGGCCTTGATCCACCAGACCGCATAGGTTGAAAACCGCACGCCGCGATCGGGGTCGAACTTGTCGGCGGCTTTCATCAGCCCGAGCGAGGCCTCCTGAATGAGGTCGTTCATCGGCGCGCCATAGCGGCGGAACTTCGAGGCCATCGAAATGGCAAGCCGCATGTAGGCGCTGACGAGCCGGTGCAGGGCCGCCTCGTCACGCTTGTCCCGCCAGGCGCGGGCCAAGGCTGCTTCGGTCTCGGCGTCCAGATATTCCGCGCGCATCGCTTGCCGAGGAAGCGTGTCGTCGGTCATTCCATCGAGTGCCATGTCAGTCTCCCCGGGTCTCCCAACCCGCTGTTAGGCGTGCTCACTGCACCTACACTGACAGAAACGATCTGGAATGTCTCCAAGTTGCACTGTGCATCACAAAAAAATCACTGTGCAGGATTCACCATTGCGAAAAGGCGCCTAGATCTTAGCATTCGCGCCAAAAGGGAGGCTGACATGGGATATGAACTGGCGATCGGGGATCGGTCGTATTCAAGCTGGTCGCTGCGGGGCTGGCTCGTGTTCGCCAAGGCGGGCGTGCCGGTGAAGACCGTTTCGGGGCGGCTTTACAGCGATGATTTCAAACGGCTTTTGGCGGAGTTTGCGCCCGCGCGGCTGGCCCCTGCGCTGCGTCTGCCCTCGGGGTTGGTGATCGGAGAGACGCTCGCGATTGCCGAAACGATCGCCGAGCGTCACCCCGAAGCCGGGCTGTGGCCCGCCGATCCTGACGCCCGCGCGATGGCGCGCTGGCTGGCCTCGGAAATGCACGCGGGGTTCACTGCCTTGCGCAGCCATTGCCCGATGAACCTGCGGGTGAGCTATCTTGACTGCGCGCCCACCGAGGCGGTTCTGGCCGATCTGGCCCGGATCGAGTCGCTCTGGTCGATGGCGCAGACGGCCCATGGTGCAGAGGGGCCGTGGCTCTTCGGGAAGTGGTCGCTGGCCGATGCGTTCTTCGCCCCGGTGGCGGCGCGGATCGCGGGTTACAACCTGCCGGTTGGTGCCGAAGCGGCGGCCTATGTGGCGACCTGGCTCGCCGATCCGGAGTTCCGCGCCTGGCGGGCCGAGGGCCTGTCCGAAGGCCCCGATCAGCCCTTTTACAAGCGCGATTGGCCGACCCGGCCCTGGCCCGGCGACGCGCGAGGCTCAGTCGTTAACCCTTCATAAACCAAACTGCGGCAAGCATGGGCGCAGCCTGAGCGGGTGTTTCAATGGTTGCGCGGACCTACACGGTGGCTTTCGAGGGCGTCGAGGCGCGCACGGTCGAGGTGCAGTGCGCCCTTGCCGCCGGGATGCCCAGTTTTGCCATCGTCGGCCTGCCCGACAAGGCGGTGTCCGAGGCGCGCGACCGGGTGCGGGCGGCGCTCGCGGCGCTGTCGATCGCGCTGCCGATGCGGCGGATCACCGTGAACCTGTCGCCCGCCGATCTGCCCAAGGAAGGTTCGCATTTCGACCTGCCGATCGCCATCGCGCTTCTGGCGGCGATCGAGGTGGTGCCGCGCGAGGAGGTCGAGGGGCTCGTTTCGATCGGGGAACTGGCGCTCGATGGCCGGATCGTGCCGGTCGTCGGCGCGCTGCCCGCGGCGATGGCGGCGGCGGCCGAGGATCGCGCGCTCATGTGTCCCAAACCCTGCGGCGCGGAGGCCGCCTGGGTCGCCGCGACGCAAGTCTTTGCCCCCGCAACCCTGACCGAGGCGCTGCGGCATCTGACCGGGCAGCAGCCGCTCGACCCGGCGCGGCCGGGCGAGGTGGAAACGCCGCCCACCGTCCGCGATCTGCGCGACGTGAAGGGGCAGGAGCGGGCGAAACGCGCGCTCGAGATCGCGGCGGCGGGGCGGCATCATCTGTTCATGGCGGGGCCCCCCGGCTCGGGCAAGTCGATGCTGGCGGCGCGGCTGCCCGGCATCCTGCCGCCGCTCTCGGCGCTGGAAGCTCTTGAAACCTCGATGGTGCATTCGCTCTCGGGGCTCTTGTCCGAAGGGGGGATTTCCCGCAATCGCCCGTTTCGCGAGCCGCATCACACCGCCTCGATGGCGGCGATGATCGGCGGCGGGCGCGGCGCACGGCCGGGCGAAGTGAGCCTTGCCCATAACGGCGTGCTCTTCATGGACGAGTTCCCGGAATTTCCCCGCCCGGTGCTGGAGACCCTGCGCCAACCGATCGAGACCGGCGAGGTGGTGGTCGCCCGCGCCAATGCCCATCTGCGCTACCCCTGCCGGTTTTTGCTGGTCGCGGCGGCCAACCCCTGTCGCTGCGGCTATCTGGGCGATCCCGCCCGCGCCTGCGCCCGGGTGCCGCAATGTGGCGAGGAGTATCTGGGTCGAATTTCCGGCCCGCTGATGGATCGCTTCGATCTGCGCATCGAAGTGCCTGCCGTCGATTGGCGTGATCTGGACCTGCCCGCCGCGGGGGACAGTTCGGCCACGGTCGCAGCCCGGGTCGCGGCGGCACGCGCCATTCAGACCCGTCGTTTTGCCGATCATCCGCAGATCCGGGTCAATGCCGAGGCCGAAGGCGTGGTGCTCGACGAAATTGCCGCGCCCGATGCCGAGGGGCGGGAGCTTCTGGGCAAGGTCGCCGCGCGGTTCGGGCTGACCGCGCGCGGCTATCACCGGGTGCTGCGCACGGCGCGGACGATTGCCGACCTAGAGGGCGCGGATCAGGTCCGCGCGCCCCATCTGGCCGAAGCTGTCAGCTATCGTCTGACCTTTGCGGCGGCGCGGTAAGCACGCGGGTCACGAAACGGGCGGCATCGCGCAGCGCGTCCCGCGCTTCGGGGATCAGCCCGTCCATCATCTGCCAGGCATGCGGCACGCCGGGCCAAAGCTGCACCGTGACCTCGGTGCCCGCCTTGCGCAGCTTCTCCTCCATCCGCAGCGCGTCATCGGTCAGGATCTCGGTCTCCGAGGTCTGCAGCAACACCGGCGGGCAATCTGGGAAGGCGGCAAAGATCGGCGAAGCCTCGGGGTCGTCGGCCGGATGGCCCTGCAGGTAGAATTGCGCGGCATCGGGCAGGCGATGTCCTGCCAGCATCGGGTCGGACTGCGCGTTTTGGTGCACCGAGGGCGAAGAGCCCGTAAGGTCGAACCAGGGCGAAAAGGCAAAGGCCCCTGCGGGCGGGGTGCCTTGGACGCAGAGTTTCGACAGCAGCGCAAAGGCCAGTGCCGCCCCCGCGCTGTCGCCCGACAAGATCAGGTTTTCAGGCCGGTATCCCTGTGCCAGCAGCGCCTCCCAGGCCGCTTCCGCGTCGCGCAGGGCGGCCGGGAACGGGTGTTCCGGGGCAAGGCTGTAGCTCGGCGCAATCACCGTGACCTGCGCCAGTTTCGCCAACCGCGAGAGCATCGGCAGATGCTCTCGCGGGCTGCCCGCGATAAAGACGCCGCCGTGGAAATGCACCACCGCCGCCCCCTCGCGCGGGATGCCCGCCCGGATCGAGAGCGCAGGCCGACCCGCCAGATCGAGCGGCATCGCCACGCTGCCCGGCGCGGGGCGCAAAGCGATCCGGGTGAACCGCTCCATCGCCTCGCGCAGTTCGGCCGGATCGGTCATCTTCGCCAGCTTCGGCTTGGTGAAAAGCCGCAGAGCAAGGGTCAGAAGACGCGCGCGCAGGCTCATCACAGACCCCGCTTCGCCTCGATCACCTGCCAGATCCTTTCGGCGACATTGGTGCCGTCGAACCGCTCCAACTCCTGAATGCCGGTGGGCGAGGTGACGTTGATTTCGGTCAGCCAATCGCCGATCACGTCGATGCCGACAAAGATCTGCCCCTTTTCGCGCAGGGTCGGGCCGATGGCGGCGCAGATTTCGCGTTCGCGGTCCGTCAGTTGCGTCGGTTCGGGGCGGCCGCCCACATGCATGTTCGAACGCGTCTCGCCCGCCGCAGGCACGCGGTTGATCGCGCCGACCGGCTCGCCGTCCACCAGGATGATGCGCTTGTCGCCCTTGACCACGGCCGGAACGTATTTCTGCACGATCATCGGCTCGCGGTTGATCGAGGTGAAGAGCTCGTGCAGCGAGGCCAGATTGCGGTCGTTCGGGTCGAGCCGGAACACCCCGGCGCCGCCATTGCCGTAAAGCGGCTTCAGGATCACGTCGCCATGTTCGGCCTTGAAGTCGCGAATCACCGCCAGATCGCGGGCGATCAGCGTCGGCGGGGTCAGGTCGGGGAAGTCGAGAACCAGCAGCTTTTCGGGGTAGTTGCGCACCCAGAACGGATCGTTGACGACAAGCGTCTTCGGATGGATCCGGTCCAGCAGATGCGTCGTCGTGATATAACCCATGTCGAAGGGCGGGTCCTGCCGCAGCCAGACCACATCCATCTCGGCCAGATCGAATTCGGCCTCGGTGCCGAGCGTGAAATGGGCGCCCTTCTCGCGCCGCACGGTCAGCGGCCAGCCGCGCGCCAGCACACGCCCCTGCCGATACATCAGCCGGTCCGGCGTGTAATAGAACAACGCGTGCCCGCGCGCCTGCGCCTCGAGCGCGATGCGGAACGTGCTGTCCCCGTCGATGTTGATGGCCGCGATCGGGTCCATCTGGAATGCAACTTTCAAGGCCATGACGCCCCCTTTCGTTGCCTCCTTGATGCCTTGCGCGCCCGGCCGATGCAATCGGGCTCAGTCGAACTGATAGGCGTTCTCGAGGATTTCGATCCGCCCCTGCGCATCCACCAGCGCCACGTCGAACCTGCGGTCGAGATTGGCGCAATCCGGTTGCCCGGCGACGAATTCATCGGCGGAGACGCCGATCCGCTCCAGTTGTCGACGGCTCACCCGCTCGACCGCCCAGGCGTGGGTCTGCGCCCGTTTGACTTCGATGAAGACGACGGTGTCGCCGTCGCGTGCGATCAGATCGATTTCGCCGCCATAGCGACCGCGCCAGCGATGCGCTGCGATCTTGCTGCCACCGCGCTGATAATGCGCTTCGACCTGATGCTCGGCCGCAAGGCCGGAGTGATATGACAAGGCGCCGCTCATCCGTCCTTCTCCATCGCCAAGGCGCGTTGATAGACCTCGCGCCGGGGTAGCCCCAGCATCTCGGCCACTTCCGCCGCCGCATCCTTCACGCTCATCCGCTGCAGCCGGTCCCGCAGCGCCGCTTCGACATCTTCGGGGCCAAACCTCGGCGCCCGGGTGCGATCGACAAGCACGACGATCTCGCCCTTGATCGGCGTATCTGCGCAGCTTTCGACCAGATCCGCCAACGTCCCGCGACGGACTTCCTCGAATCGCTTGGTCAGTTCGCGGCACAGCACGGCCTCTCGATCTGCGCCCAATTCTGAGGCCAGATCGGTTAACATGTCCCTAACGCGCTTTGGCGATTCATAGAAAACCAGCGTTGCGGGCACCTGTGCGAATTCGGCGATCCATTTGCGGCGGGCCTGCGCCGTGTTGGGCGGAAAACCCGCAAACAGGAACCGATCCGAGGGCAGGCCGGACACCGTCAACGCCGCCAGAACCGCCGAGGGGCCCGGCGCGGCAAAGACCCTATGGCCCGCGGCGATCGCGGCCCGGCCGAGTTGAAAGCCCGGATCGGCGACCAGCGGCGTGCCCGCCTCGGAGGCATAGGCCACCGCCTTGCCCTCGGCCAGCGCAGCGAGCAGCCGGGGGCGCACCGCCTCGCCATTATGGTCGTGATAGGCAACGATCGACCGCCCGCCGAGCGCGATGCCGTGAATGTCCATCAGATGGCGCAGGGTCCGGGTGTCCTCGGCCGCCAGCAGATCCGCCTCGCGCAGGATGTCGAGCCCGCGCAGGGTGATGTCCCGCGCCGCCCCGATCGGCGTCGAGACGAAATGCAGACCCGGCGCGGGCTTGCGGCCGCCCGGGCCATATTCCTCGAGCGGGGTCAGCGGCAGGTCGCACTCGTCATCAGGGTCCGTCATCGATCCGCCTACCGTTTCCGAGTCAAGTTTACTTCGCGCGGCGAAACGCTTACGGTTCGCCCAATTTCCCCCGCCGACACGGAGGCCGCTTTCATGTTCGCTGCTTTGCGCACCCCCCGCAACCCCCTGCTGATCTTCGTCACCCTGGTCTCCTCGCTTCTGCTGGCTGCCTGCGAGCCGGTTCCGGGCACGAACACCGGACCGAGCGTCGACAGCGGCGCTGCCGTGCCGGTCGCGCTTCTGGTGCCGGCGGGCTCTGGCAATACCGGCGATGAAACGCTGGCGGCCTCGCTCAAACAGGCGGCGCAGCTCGCGATTTCGGACCTCAACGGGGTGAAGATCGACCTGCGCGTCTACAACACCGGCTCCAGCCCCGATCAGGCGGCGGCGATGGCGACCAAGGCGGTGGACGAAGGCGCGAAGATCATCCTTGGCCCGGTTTTTGCCGAATCCGCGAATGCGGCCGGTCGGGCTGTCGCCAGCCGCGGCGTGAGCGTGCTGTCCTTCTCGAACAACACCGACATCGCGGGCGGCAACGTCTTCGTGCTGGGGCCGACCTTCCCGAACACGGCGAACCGGCTGGCCCGCTTCGCTGCCGCGCAGGGCAAGCGCAACATCATGGTCGTGCATGACCAGACCCCGGCCGGCACGATCGGCGCTGGCGCCGTGCAAATGGCGATTGCGCGCTCGGGTGCTTCGGTGGCGGGCATCGCCTCCTATCCGTTCTCGCAGCAGGGCATCGTCGAGGCGATGCCGACGATCGCGGGTCGGGTGAAGGGCGGCGGCGTCGATGCGATCTTCCTGACCGCCGACACCGCGGGTGCGCTGCCGCTTCTGGCCGAGATGCTGCCCGACAACGGCGTGAACCCGGGGCAGGTGAAGTTCATCGGCCTGACGCGCTGGGACATTCCCCCGGCCACTCTGGCACTGCCGGGGCTGCAGGGCGGCTGGTTCGCGATGCCGGATCCAAACCTGAACAACCGCTTCAAGGAGCGTTACGAGACCGCCTTCGGCGCGGCGCCGCATCCGATCGCGGGGCTCGCCTATGACGGCATCGCCGCGATCGGCGCGCTGGTGAAATCGGGCCGCCCCGATCCGCTCAGCCGCGATGCGCTGACCCAGCCCTCGGGCTTTGTCGGCGTGAATGGCATCTTCCGGCTGCGTCCCGATGGCACGAACGAGCGCGGCCTCGCCGTCGCCGAAATCCGCAACGGGCAGGCTGTCGTCATCGACGCCGCCCCCCGTTCCTTCGGCATGGCCGGGTTCTGATCCCGGCCGTTCCCCGCCGCCGAAACCCGCCGCCGAAAGGCCCCAAGGATCATGAGACGCACGTGAGCGACAGCGCCAGAACCGCCCCGGCCGACACCGGGGCGAGCCTGCTTTTCGACCTTCCCGCCCTGACCGCCCGGCTTGATGCCAGCCTGCAAGGCACGGAACCGCGCAACATCCGCGCCGAGACGGTGCGCCTGCTGATGGCCGAGCGCGATGCCGCCCTGCCGCGGATCGTGGCCGAGTTCGGCGCCCATCCGCGCAAGGCGGGCGAGACTGTCGCCGCCTATGCCGCGATGACCGACGGGCTGGTGCGCGCCGTCTTTCATGTCGCCACCACCCGGCTGCATCCGCTGCAGGCGCCGACCGCGGCCGAGGGGCTTTCGGTTCTGGCCGTCGGCGGCTATGGCCGTGCCGAGATGGCGCCCTTTTCCGATGTCGATCTGCTGTTTCTGACGCCCTGGAAGATCACCCCCTGGGCCGAAAGCGTGATCGAAAGCATGCTTTACATGCTGTGGGATCTGAAGCTGAAGGTCGGCCATTCCTCGCGCACGGTGGAAGACTGCATTCGCCTTGGCCGCGAGGATATCACGATCCGCACGGCGCTTTTGGAAAACCGCTATCTCGACGGCGATGCGGCTTTGGCCGAGCGGCTGAACCAGACCCTGCGCAACGATCTGTTCCGCAATACCGGCCCCGAATTCATCGAGGCGAAACTGGCCGAGCGGTCCGAGCGCCACCGCCGTCAGGGTGGGCAGCGCTATGTGCTGGAGCCCAACGTCAAGGAAGGCAAGGGCGGTCTGCGCGATCTGCAGACGCTCTATTGGATCGCGAAATACCTGCACGGGGTGAACGACACCGCCGATCTGGTCGGTCTGGGCGTCTTCACCGCCGAGGAATATGCGGTCTTCTACGAGGCCGAGGATTTCCTCTGGGCGGTGCGCTGCCATCTGCACCTGATCGCCAACCGCGCCGCCGACCAGCTGTCCTTCGATGCGCAGGTCGAGGTGGCCCGGCGCATGGGCTTTGCCGATACCGCGGGCCGCCGCGGCGTCGAGGTGTTCATGCAGCATTACTTCCGCCATGCGACGCGGGTGGGCGAGCTGACGCGGATCTTCCTCACCGTGCTTGAGGCCCAGCATGCGAAACCGGCGCCGGTGCTGAAACGGCTCTTCCGGCGCAAGAAGCCGCTCAAGGCGCCGTTCTTCGATGATGTCTCGCGCGTCAACGTCGCGGATACCCGGGCCTTTCTCGACGATCCGCTGAACTTCCTGCGCATCTTCGAGGAAGCCCTGCGCACCAACATGCTGCTGCATCCCGATGCGATGCGGCTGATCGCGGCCAATCTCGACCGGATCGACGACCGGCTGCGCGAAAGCCGCGAAGCGGCGCATATCTTCCTTGATCTGCTCTTGAACCACGGCAACCCGGAACGGGTGCTGCGGCGGATGAACGAACTGGGCGCGCTGGCCGCCTATATTCCCGAATTCGAGCCGATCGTGGCGATGATGCAGTTCAACATGTATCACAGCTACACGGTGGACGAGCACACCATCCAGTGCATCTCGACGCTGGCGCAGATCGAACGGCGCGAGCTGATCGAGGAGCTGCCGCTCTCGTCGCATATCCTCGACGAGGGGGTGAACCGGCGGGTGCTTTATGTGGCGCTGCTGCTTCACGACATCGGCAAGGGCCGGCCCGAAGATCACTCGATCCTGGGCGCGCAGATCGCGCGCCGGGTGGCGCCGCGGCTGGGGCTGACGGCCGAGGAAGGCGAGACGGTGGAATGGCTCATCCGCCATCACCTGCTGATGTCGGACGTGGCGCAGAAGCGCGATCTGTCGGACCCGCGCACCATTCGCGATTTCGCCAAGCAGGTGAAGACACGCAAGCGGCTGGATCTGCTGACCGTGCTGACCGTCTGCGATATCCGCGGCGTCGGGCCGAATGTCTGGAACAACTGGAAAGCGACGCTGCTGCGGCGGCTTTATTCCGACACCACCCGGGCGCTCGAGCACGGGCTCGAGGCGGTGAACCGCGAGCAACGCACCGACGAGGCGAAAAAGGCCCTGCGCGAGGCGCTGATCGGCTGGGAGCAAAAGGATATCCGCACCGAACTGGCCCGGCATTACGACCCCTATTGGCAGGGGCTGGGCACGGCGACGCAGGCGATCTTTGCCGATCTGCTGCGGGGCTTGGGCGATGACGAAATCCGCATCGACCTTGATCCCGACCCCGATCACGATGCCACGCGGGCGGCCTTTGCGCTGGCCGATCACCCGGGCATCTTCTCGCGGCTGGCGGGGGCTCTGGCGCTGGTGGGCGCCAACGTCGTAGATGCGCGGACCTATACCTCGAAGGACGGCTATGCGACCGCCGTCTTCTGGGTGCAGGACAGCGAAGGCCACCCCTACGAGGCCTCGAAACTGACCCGCCTTCGCGGGATGATCGAGAAGACGCTGAAGGGCGAGGTGGTGGCGCGCGATGCGCTGAAGGATCGCGACAAGATCAAGAAGCGCGAGCGCGAATTCCGCTTCCCGACCCATATCACCTTCGACAACGAGGGCTCGGATATCTACACGATCGTCGAGGTCGACACCCGCGACCGGCCGGGGCTGCTGTACGATCTGACCCGGGCGCTGGCGTCTTCGAACATCTACATCGCTTCCGCCGTGATCGCGACCTATGGCGCGCAGGTGGTCGACACCTTCTACGTCAAGGACATGTTCGGGCTGAAGCTGCATTCGGGGCAGCGGCAGGAGTCGCTTGAGAAACGGCTGCGCGATGCGATCATCCGCGGCGCCGAACGGGCAGGGCAGGCATGAAACCCATTCGACTGGTCCGCGGTTTTCTGACCGTGGGCGGCTGGACCTTCGGGTCCCGCCTTCTTGGCTTCGTTCGCGACATGATGATGGCGGCCTATCTTGGCTCCGGCCCGGTGGCCGAGGCCTTTCTGGTCGCCTTTTCGCTGCCGAACATGTTCCGCCGCTTCTTCGCCGAGGGCGCGTTCAACATGGCCTTCGTGCCGATGTTCGCGAAAAAGCTCGAAGGCGGCGAGGATGCTCTGGGCTTCGCGCAGGATGCCTTCAAGGGGCTGACGGCGGTCCTGTTCTTCTTCACCATCGTCGGCACCTTGGCGATGCCCTGGCTCGTCTGGGCGATGGCCTCGGGCTTTGCCGGAGATCAGCGCTTCGATCTGGCGGTGCTCTATGGCCAGATCGGGTTCAGCTACATCCTGTTCATCTCGCTTGTCGCGCTGCTTTCCGGCGTCTTGAACGCATTCGGTCATTTCACCGAGGCCTCGCTGGTGCCGGTGCTGATGAACCTGATCTTCATCATCGCGATGGGACTGGCGGATTATGCGGGCTGGGACATGGGGATGACGCTGGCCTGGACGGTGCCCGTCACCGGCGTCGCGCAATTCGCGATGACATGGGTTTCGGCGCATCGGCTGGGCTACACGCTCTTGCCCGGCATTCCGCGCTTCACCCCGGAGTTGAAGCGGCTTCTGATCATCGCCGGGCCCGCGGTTCTGGCGGGCGGCGTCGTGCAGGTGAACCTGATCGTTGGCCGTCAGGTGGCGTCTTTCACCGAGGGCGCGGTGGCCTGGCTTTCCTATGCCGACCGGCTCTATCAGCTGCCGCTGGGCGTCGTCGGCATCGCCATCGGCACGGTGCTGTTGCCGGTGCTGTCGCGCCATCTGCGCGCGGGCGAGCATGACGAGGCCCGCAACAGCTTTTCCCGCGGCGCCGAATTCGCGATCTTCCTGACCCTGCCCGCGGCGGTGGCGCTCGTCGTGATCGCGACGCCGCTGATTTCGGTGCTGTACGATCGCGGCGCGTGGCAGCCCGAAGATACGACCGCCACGGCGCTGGCGCTGGCGGCCTATGGCCTTGGTCTGCCCGCCTTCGTGCTGCACAAGGTGCTGCAACCGCTTTATTACGCGCGCGAAGACAGCCGCAGCCCGTTCCGTTTCGCCGTCGTCTCGATGGTGGTGAACGCGGCTTTCGCCGTCGGCATGATGCCGGTGATGGGCTTCGTCGCCGCCGCTTTGGCCACGACGGTTTCGGGCTGGGTGATGGTCGGGCAACTCTGGTGGGGGGCGCGCAAGATGGGCGACGCCGCCCGCCCAGACGCCCGCTTCTGGCGCAGGCTGTGGCGGATCGGCGTGGTCTCGGGGGTGATGGGGGTGCAGCTCTGGTTCACCGCCGACTGGCTTGCCCCGCAGCTGGCCCAGCACGGCGCCGCGCGCTGGGGTGCGCTGGGCATTCTTTGCGGGTCGGGGATCGCGCTTTACTTCGCGCTGGGGGCTATTGTCGGCGCCTATGGTCTGGGTGAGCTCAAGGGCATGTTGCGCCGCCGTCGCGGCTGATCAGCGCTTGCGGATCTTGCGCAGCAGATGCCCCCAGCCCCCCGGGGCGACGAAGAAGCTGATCAGGAACCCGGCGCCGAAGCCCGAGAACTGCGCGATCCAGTCCGGCCCGGTGCCAAAGAGCGCGCCAAAGACCAGCTGCAAGGCGGCCAGCATCCCGATCAGCGAAAACGCCCGCATCCGGTGCGGATGGCCCGCGCCAAGCCGCATCCAGAGGATCCAGGTGAAGGCACCAATCAGCCCGTAGGCGCCCGGATAGCCGCCGATCAGCATCATCTGGGTGAAGGGCATCAGCGCATAGACGAGCGCGCCGACGAGCGTCGAGCCGATGAAGACGGTCGCCACGGCCCAGCCCGGAAACACCTCGCCGACGAATTTGCCGATCGCCAGAATGAAGACCACGACCATCGCCGCATGGGTCAGATTGAGGTGGACAAAGGCATAGCTGACAAGCCGCAGCAGATCATGCACCGACCAGAGCCCGATTTCGGCCATATGGCGGAAGGTGACCGGATCGAAGCCCAGCTGCCCGAGGATCGCCAACCGCCAGCCCATCGCTTGCGCGCCAAGCGCCCCGGTCGTGCCCAGGGCGAACAGGATCTCGGTCACGATGATCGGCGCGGCCAGAACCCAGACGACGGGCGGCAGCGGGTTGACCGGGTGTTCGTCATGGCCGTGGTGCATTGTCCCTCCTTTTGGGCGCTCATTGACGCCCCGCGCCCTTTAGCGATAAGCGCAAGGCATCCGAATTTCCAGCCCGGAGCGCCCAGATGTCCGAACAGTCGCAACCTACCCCCGAAGAGATCAACGCCAAGTTCACGCCGCGGATCTTTTCCGGCATCCAGCCCTCGGGCAACCTGACGCTCGGCAATTATCTGGGGGCGCTGAAGCGGTTCGCTCAAAAGCAGGACGAGGGCATCGAGACGATCTATTGCCTCGTCGATCTGCATGCGGTCACGGTCTGGCAAGACCCCGAAGCGCTGAAGAAACAGACCCGCGAGGCGGCGGCGGCCTTCATCGCCTCGGGCATCGACCCGGCGCGCTCGGTGCTGTTCAATCAATCGCAGGTCTCGGCCCATGCGGAACTGGGCTGGCTGTTGAACTGTGTCGCGCGGATGGGCTGGATGAACCGCATGACGCAGTGGAAGGACAAGGCGGGCAAGAATGCCGAGAAGCAGTCGCTGGGCCTGTTTGCCTATCCCTCGCTGATGGCGGCGGACATCCTGCTTTATCACGCGACGATGGTGCCGGTGGGCGAGGATCAGAAACAGCATGTGGAGCTGTGTCGCGACATCGCCGCGAAGTTCAACCATGACTATGGGGTCGACTTTTTCCCGGCGCCGCTGCCGCTGATCGAGGGCGTCGCGACCCGGGTGATGAGCCTGCGCGACGGCTCGAAGAAGATGTCGAAATCGGACCCCTCCGATGCCAGCCGGATCAACCTGACCGACGATGCCGACACGATCGCGAAGAAGTTCCGCAAGGCTGTGACCGATCCCGAGCCGCTGCCCGACAGCCTTGAAGGGCTTGAGGGCCGGGCAGAGGCGCGCAACCTTGTGAACATCTATGCGGCGCTGGCCGACAAGACCCCCGCCGAGGTGATTGCGGACTACGCCGGGCAGGGGTTCGGGGTGTTCAAACCGGCGCTGGCCGATCTGGCGGTCTCGAAGCTCGAGCCGATCTCGACCGAGATGAGCCGGCTGATGAACGACCCGGCCGAGATTGACCGGATTCTGGGCAAGGGCGCAGACAAGGCCGATGCGATCGCCCAGCCGATCCTGCAAAAGACGCTCGAGATCATGGGGATGATCCGCTCGCGGTAAGCGACGGAGGCGGGGGCTCTGCCCCCGCACCCCCGGGATATTTGAGGCAAGATAAAGATCAGCCCCTTTATCTTGCCTCAAATATCCCGGGGGGTGACTGACCGCAGGTCAGAGGGGGGCAGCGCCCCCCTGCGCCGGTGCGGCTTTCGCCTCGGCCCGGGGATAAAGCCACGCCATCGTCACGCCGCGCGCGAGGTTCAGCACCATCAACGCCGCCCAGAGCCCGTGATTGCCGAACGCGGGGATCAGGGCGCAGAGCGCGGCGATATAGATCGCCACCGAAAGCAGCATCGCATTGCGCATCTCGCGGGTCAGCGTCGCGCCGATGAAGATGCCGTCGAACATCCAGGCGGCAATCCCGATCAGCGGCGCCAATCCCATCCAGGGCAGGTAGGTCCGGGCGGTTTCCCGCACTTCGGGCGCGGTGGTCATCGTGTCGATGATCGTGCCGCCGAAGATCACGAAGCCTGCCGCCAAAAGCGCCGCGCCGCCTGCGCCCCATTGCGCGGCGACGATTGCCGCGCGGCGTAACCGGGCGGGGGAGCGGGCGCCGACCGCCTGTCCGACGAGGCTTTCCGCGGCGAAGGCGAAGCCGTCGAGCGCATAGGCGGTGATTTCCAGAAACTGCAGCAGCACCTGATTGGCGGCCAGTTTCACATCGCCCTGACCCGCGCCCAGAAACAGGAAGGTGGTGAAGCTGCCCTGCAGGATCACCGAGCGGATCATGATGTCGGTATTGACCCGCGCCATCTGCTTGAGCGGCGCCGCGGCCAAGATCACCGCCCGGCTCAGCCCTGGCACAAGGGCCGCGCGGGCAAGCCAGAGCGCCAGCACCAGCCCCGAGAGTTCGGCGATCAGCGTCGCCGCCGCCACCCCCTTCACGCCGAGCCCGAGGCCAAGCACGAACCACAGATCCAGCCCGACATTCAACCCGTTCATCAGCAGTTGCAGCACCAGCACCGCGCGGGTGCGTTCCAGCGCGATCAGCCAGCCGGTGAAGGCGTAAAGCGAGATCGTGGCAGGGGCGCCCCAGATCCGGATCGACAGGTAATCGCGCGCAAGCGTCTCGACCTCGGGCGAGGCGGGGGCGATCTGGAAGGCGGCCCAGAGGACGGGGGATTGCAGCACGATCAGGCACAGACCCGCCAGCCAGCCGATCAGGACGGCGCGGATCAGCCCGGCCGAGACCTCGAGACTGTCGCCCTCGCCCCGGGCCTGGGCCACGAGCCCCGTGGTGCCCATGCGCAGAAAGCCGAAGATCCAGTAGACCGAGGCCAGCACCACCGCGCCGAGGCCGACGGCGCCAATGGGCGCGGCCTGTCCCATCTGCCCGACGACGGCCGTATCGACCGCACCCAGAAGTGGCACGGTCGCATTCGAGATCACGATCGGAAGCGCAATGCGCAGCACCCGGCCGTGGCTGATCTGGTTCATTCCTCGCGGTCCGGCATCAGGAAATGCCCGGTCGCCTGCGCGAAAAGTTTCGCCCGGTTGTCCTGCCAGGCCTCGACATGAACCGAGGCATAGCGCCGCCCGGAGCGGTTCACCCGCGCCCGCGCATAGGCATCGCGCGGCAGGCCGGAGCGCAGGTAATCCACGGTGAAATCGATGGTTTTCGGCAGTCGCGGCAGCACCGTCTCCGGGCCGGTAAGGTCGATCAGGCCGGCCTCCATCTCTTCCCAAAGCAGCGTCCACGACAGCTCCATGATCGCGGCGACTTCCAGGAAAGCCGCGGTCACGCCGCCGTGGATCGCCGGGATCAGGGGATTGCCGATCAGCTTGTCGTCATAGCGCATCACCGCGGTCAATTCGTCGCCGCGACGGTCGAATTCGATGCCGAGGAACTGGATATAGGGCACGCCGGACACAAGCGCGCGCAAGGCGGCATCGCGGCGGCCTTTCACCAGATGCACGGGTTCGGGCTTCGGGCGGCTCATTGCGCACCCCCTTTCGGGCGTTCGACGGTAAAGGCGCCGGTGGCCGAGGCGACGGGCAGGCCCGCTTCCTCGTCATGGGCGGTGGCGCGCAAAAACGCCACGGTGCGGGTGATGTGATAGACCTCTGCCCGGGCGGTGATGCGCTGGCGGGGCGTGGCCGCGCGCATGTAATCGATGCGCAGGTCGATCGTCGCCGTGCCCGCGGGCGCCTCGGGGTGGCTCATCACTGCAGCCCCGCAGCAGGTATCGAGCAGCGCCGAGACCGCGCCGCCGTGAATGACCCCGGTGCGCGGATCGCCCACCAGATCTTCGCGCCACTCCATCGACAGTTCCGCCGCTCCGCCGCCGATCGCGTCAAGACGCATCCCCAGCGCGCGGGCATGCGGGATCGCCTCGATGAACATCCGCGCCTGTTTCAGCTTTGCCTCGTCCATGTGCCCTCCGGTTTCGGCCACGATGCCGTGACGTTGCGACCAAGGCAAGCCACACGCGGCGCGAGAGAGGTTGATGCTGCGTCAACCGCGCGTTAGCTTCGCCCGCGAGGGGGGAGCAAGCCATGGCAGACGTGCTGAGCTTCAAGGAAATGTGCGCGCGCTTCGACGTCACGCCGCGAACGCTGCGCTATTACGAATATATCGAGCTGCTGGCGCCGCAGAAGGAAGGCCGGGCCCGGTTCTATGGCCCGCGCGAAGTGGCGCGGATGACGCTGATCCTGCGCGGGCGCCGCTTCGGCTTCAGCCTGGAAGAGCTGCGGCAGTGGCTCTTGATCTACGATCATCAGGGCACCGAGGCGCAGAACCGCGCCTGGATCGAACTGGCCGACCGGCAGCTGGGCGTTCTGGGCAAGCAGCTTGACGAGCTGCAGGCGGCGATCACCGACCTGCGCGCGCTGCGCGACGATGTCGCCCGGATCCTCACCGACTGACCTCGAATCGGCCTTCTTTCAGGGCCATCTTTTCCGCTGTGCGATCACTTTGCCCGCCCGTCGCGGGTAACCGGATTTCCATTTTGATGCGCTTTTCTGTCTGACATTACGTCAACGTAACCGTGACGCGACGTTACAGTGACGCGAACGTCAACCAAACTTGTAATGTGATGGTGGAAACTCGATCTGCCGCCTTACGTTACGCAAAGGGAAGCAAGGGGCGGCACGATGAGTGACGACGTGATGACGATCCGCGAGATGTGCGATGCGTTCGAGGTGACGCCCCGCACCTTGCGGTTCTACGAGGCGAAGGAGCTGCTGTTTCCGGTCCGCGAGGGGCAGAAACGGCTGTTCACCCGGCGCGACCGGGCGCGGTTGAAACTGATCCTGCGCGGCAAGCGCTTCGGCTTCAGCCTCGAGGATATTCGCCAGCTGCTGGACCTCTATGACATGGGGGACCAGCAGAAGACGCAGATGGCCGAGACGCTGAAACTGGCGCGTCAGAGGCTGAGGGAGATGGAGCGTCAGCGCGACGAACTCGGTCAGGCGATCGACGAGTTGGCGGCGCAGATCGCCTGGGGCGAGGGGAAGCTGGCAGAGTAGGCCGCGCTCCTTTCCCGGGTCGGAGGGAAAAGGGAGAGACCCATGCCGAGCTATACCGCGAACATCCGTGACATGCAGTTCGTGCTGCACGAGGTGCTGAACGTCTCCGGGCAGGATGTGCCCGGCTATGCCGATCTGGAGCGTGATTTCACCGAGGCCGTGCTGGATGCGGCGGGCAAGGTGGCCTCCGAGGTGCTGGCGCCGCTGAATGCGGTCGGCGACACGCAGGGCTGCAAGCTGGAAAATGGCACCGTGCGCACGCCCGCAGGCTTCGACAAGGCTTTCGCCGCGATGAAGGAAGGCGGCTGGACCGCGCTGGATTGCAACCCCGATTATGGCGGGCAGGGGATGCCCTATGTGATCAACTGCGCCGTGGGCGAGATGTTCGTGTCGGCCAACATGGCCTTCAACATGTATCAGGGCCTGACGCATGGCGCGGTCTCGGCGATCGAGGCGCATGGGACTGACGCGCAAAAGGCGACCTATCTGCCGAAAATGGTGGCCTGCGACTGGACCGGGACGATGAACCTGACCGAGCCGCATTGCGGCACCGATCTGGGGCTGTTGCGCACCAAGGCCGAGCCGCAGGCGGATGGCAGCTACAAGATCACCGGCACGAAGATCTTCATCTCGGCGGGCGAGCATGATCTGGCCGAGAACATCATCCATCTGGTGCTGGCCAAAGCGCCGGGCGGTGGCGAGGGAACGAAGGGGATTTCGCTCTTCATCGTGCCGAAGTTTCTGGTGAATGCCGATGGCAGCTTGGGCGCCCGCAATGCGGTGAGCGTCGGCAAGGTCGAGCACAAGATGGGCATTCACGGCTCGGCGACCTGCGTGATGAACTATGACGGCGCGATGGGCTATCTGCTGGGCGAGCTGCACAAGGGCATGCGCGCGATGTTCACGATGATGAACGAGGCGCGGCTGGGCGTGGGTCTGCAGGGCTATGCGGTGGCCGAGGCCGCCTATCAGAACGCGCTGGCCTATGCGAAGGACCGGCTGCAGGGCCGCGCCGTGACCGGCGTCGCGAACCCCGCGGGGGCGGCCGATCCGCTGATCGTGCACCCCGACATTCGCCGGTCGCTGATGGATCAGAAGAGCTTCCTCGAAGGGGCGCGGGCCTTCACCTATTGGGGCGCGACGCTGATCGACCGCGCGCATGGGCTGCAGGATGCGGGGGCCGAGGGGCTGATCTCGCTGATGACGCCGGTGATCAAGGGCTTCCTGACCGACAAGGGTTTCGAGACCTGCGTGCTGGCGCAGCAGGTCTGGGGCGGGCATGGCTATATCGAAGAACAGGGGATGAGCCAGTTCGTTCGCGATGCCCGGATCGCGATGATCTACGAAGGCGCGAACGGTGTGCAGGCGCTCGATCTGGTCGGGCGCAAGCTCGCGGCCGAGGGTGGCAAGCCGCTGATGGGCTTTTTCGAGATGGTCAAGGCCGAGTGCAAGGCGCATGACGGCGACGAGCGGATGAAGCCCTTCACCGATGCGCTGAAGGTGGCCTCGAAGCAGATGCAGGCGGCGGGGATGTTCTTCCTGCAGAATGCCGCGAAGAACCCGGATGCGGCGCTCTCGGGCAGCTATGACTTCATGCATCTGATGGGGCATGTCTGCCTGGGACTTATGTGGACGCGGATGGCCGCGGCGGCGCATGCGGCGCTGGACGGCGGGGCCTCGGATCGGGCCTTCTACGAGGCAAAGATCACCACCGGGCGCTATTACATGGCGCGGCACCTGCCCGCCTGCGGATTGCATCTGGCGCGGATCGAAAGCGGCGCGGAGACGGTGATGGGGCTGTCGGTCGACCAGTTTTGAGCGGGCGCAGATTTCGCCTCGGGCTTGCGCCCGAGGCGACCCGCCGGGGGCTCCGCCCCCGGACCCCCGGCGTATTGGGACCAAGAAGAAGCGGAACCCGGTTTCGAGGTTCGAAAATGGAAGAGGGGCCCTTCCGGCGAAGGAAGGGCCTCTTGCTTTTGAAACGGCGGAACGATCAGCGGCGCGGATCGTGGCTGTCGTCTTCATCCTCGTCGTCGTCGCCATGCGGCAGGTTGAAGAAGCTGTCGGCATCCGAGAAGTCTTTCGGATCCTCGGGCTCTTCGTCGCGCGGATCGAGGCCGAAGCCCTCGATGCCGGTGCCCGGCAGACGCGGCTCGGTGCTCATGCCGAGGCTCTGCTCGGTCGACACCAGTTTCCGGCGCTCGTCATCGCTCATCACGCCGTCGGCGGCGCGTTTCTTCGCGGCCTTCTGCACTTCGCTGTCGAGTTCCGACTGACGGCAGAGACCGAGCGCGACCGGATCGATGGCGGTCATCGAACCGATATTCCAATGCGTGCGCTCGCGGATCGAGGCGATCGTCGGTTTCGTCGTGCCGACCAGACGGGCGATCTGCGCATCGGCAAGCTCGGGGTGGAACTTGACCAGCCAGAGGATCGCATTCGGGCGGTCCTGACGCTTGGAGAGCGGCGTGTAGCGCGGCCCGCGGCGCTTGTCCTCGCCGACGGCGGCGGCGTTGAACTTGAGGCGCAGCTTGTAGATCGGGTCTTTCTCACCCTTTTCAATTTCGCGCGGGTCGAGCTGGTTCGAGCCGACCGGATCGAAGCCCTTCACCCCCACCGCGACGTCGCCATCCGCAATCCCCTGCACCTCGAGCTCATGCATGCCGCAGAAATCGGCGATCTGCTTGAAGGTCAGGGTCGTATTGTCCACGAGCCAAACGGCGGTGGCCTTCGCCATCAGGGGCTTGTTCGTCATCGGAGCGATCCTCTACACATATCTCTCCCGGGCCGAGAAATCGGCTGCGGCCCGGGTTCCCCCCGGCCGCGGTCCATCTCTGGTGGGGAATTGCCGGACTATATAGGGCCGAATGGCTGCGGAGGAAAGAGAAAATGAGACTTTTCGCCATTTGTGCCGCAGTTCTGATTGGCTCGACCGCCTTTGCCGAGGGCGAGCGGGCGGGCGATTTCGACTATTATGTGCTGGCGCTGAGCTGGTCGCCCGGATGGTGTGCGACCGAGGGCAGGGACCGGGACGCCCGCCAATGCGATCCGGGCAGCGGCGCCGCATTCGTGCTGCACGGGCTTTGGCCGCAATTCGAGGAGGGCTATCCGAGCTATTGCCGCAGTTCGGTGCGGGATCCGTCGCGGGCGCAATCGGCGGCGATGGCGGATGTGATGGGCTCGGACGGGGCGGCCTGGTATCAGTGGAAGAAGCACGGCCGCTGTTCCGGTCTGGCGGCGGCGGACTATTTCGCAACGGCGCGGAAAGCCTATGCGAGCATCGCGGTTCCGAAGCCGTTTCAAGCGCTTGCGCGGGATCTGCGGTTGCCTGCCTCTGTGGTCGAGGACGCTTTTCTGGACGCCAATCCGGGGCTGTCGCGCGAGTCTGTGACGGTGACCTGTGAGGGCGACCGGATCGACGAGGTGCGGATCTGTCTGACGAAGGATCTGGCGCCGCGGCGCTGCGGGGCGGATGTGCGGCGCGAGTGCAGCCTGCGCGATGCCCTGATGGAGCGCGTGCGATAAGCACCTGAAAGGGCGTATTTGAACCAGGAAAAGCCGCAGGGGTTCTTCTTGGCGCAAATACGCCCTGTCCGGGGGCGTTCTCAGGAGAGGCGCAGCACGATCTTGCCAATATGGGCGCTTGATTCCATGCGCGCATGGGCGGCCGCGGCCTCTTCCAGCGGGAAGACGCTGTCCTGCACCACCTTGAGCTTGCCCGCCTCGACCATCGGCCAGACTTGCGCGCGCAGTTGCCGGGCGATCTCGGCCTTGGCGGCGTCGGATTGCGGCCGCAGGGTCGAGCCGGTGATCGTCAGGCGCCGCAGCATCACCTGGGCGAAGTTGATCTCGGCCTTCGGGCTTTCGAGGAAGGCGATGAAGACCATCCGCCCCTCGTCCGCCAAGGCCTTGAGGTTGCGGGCGATATAGCTGCCGCCCACCATGTCGAGGATCAGGTTCGCGCCGCCCTCGGCGCGCAGGATCTCGGCGAAATCGGCCGCGCGGTAGTTGATTGCGGTGGCGCCCAAGGTTTCGCAGGCGGCGCATTTCTCGGCGCTTCCCGCGGTCGCCCAGACCCGGGCGCCGAGCGCGCGGGCGATCTGGATCGCCGTCGTGCCGATGCCGGAGGAGCCGCCATGGACCAAAAACCGCTCGCCCGCCGAAAGGCCGCCGCGCATCACCACGTTCGACCAGACGGTGAAGCAGGTCTCGGGCAGGCAGGCGGCGTCGCGCAGGCTGGTTCCGACCGGGATCGGCAGGGCATGGGCGGCGGGGCATGTTGCATAGTCGGCATAGCCGCCGCCGGGCAGGAGCGCGCAGACCGGATCGCCGACCGACCAGCCGGACACGCCGGGGCCGAGCGCCGCGACATGGCCCGAGCATTCGAGCCCGGGCAGGTCCGAGGCGCCGGGCGGGGCCTTGTAGGCGCCCGCGCGTTGCAGCGCATCGGGGCGGTTCACCCCGGCATAGGCGATCTCGATCAGGATCTCGCCCGGGCCGGGGACCGGAACGGCGCGGCTGGCAAGTTTCAGCACCTCGGGGCCGCCGGGGGCGGTGATCTCGATGCAGCGCATCGACTGCGGCAGGGCTTTCAAAGCGTGTCCCCCCGCGGCGAGAGACTGCCCGGCGCGGTCCGCGGCCCCGGCGCGCGAATCGTGTCGAGGAAACCGCGCAGGCCGGGCAGGCGCAGCAGCCCGCCCTTGATCTTTTCGAACTGCAGCACGTCCTCGATCCGGTGGTTCAGGAAGGCCCAGGTGTCGGCATGCTCGGGGCTTTCGTCGCCGATCCAGAACAGCACCGTCGCCGAGAACACGCCCGACAGCGTCAGGCGCTTCGAATACCAGTTGTAATCGCGGCTCTCATCGCCAAGGCCGAGCCAGATCGTATCGGCGGTTTCCCAGACGAGTCGCCCGCCCAGCGCCATGTTCTGCGGCAGGGCAAAGGCGGAACTGGCGCGGCGGACAAGCTCGGCATCGACCATGCCGATGCGCATCTTCACCGCTGCCGCCACCTTGTCGCGGAAGCGAAGGTCCTGAAAATCTTGCTCTTTCAGCGCCGCAGCCAGCGCCCGGTCAGCGGCGCGGTGATATTCTGCCGCCAGATCGATGGCGCCGCGCGGGCAGACAAGCCGCGCAAGCGTCGGATCGACGCCGAGGTCGGTCACTGCCGCGGCAAAGGCCGGATCGGACCAGCCATCGAAAGGCACATGCGGCGTGATCGCCTCGAGCAGGTCGGCCCGCAGGCGCGATGCCTCCAAATGGTCGTTTTTCATTGCTTTTCCCTTGCGCGGCAGCGGTGGACAAATGTCCGGACCTTTGCTATATGGCCGCTTCCTGCAAACTGATGCAACTCAAACTTAGGAAGGTGGTGACACCACATGCAGGTCAGCGTTCGCGACAACAACGTCGAACAAGCGCTTCGTGCCCTGAAGAAAAAACTTCAGCGCGAGGGGGTTTTCCGTGAAATGAAGCTCAAGCAGCATTTCGAAAAGCCGTCCGTGAAGAAAGCGCGCGAGAAAGCTGAAGCCGTTCGCCGTGCCCGTAAACTGGCGCGGAAGAAAGCTCAGCGCGAAGGCGCACTTTAAGAGGCGTTTGATAACGCTGGCGGGCTTGCCCGCACCGCGAACCCCCGTGGCTCAGCCAACGGGGGTTTCTGGTTTTTGGGGGGGGCAGTCTGGCTCAGGCCACGCGGCGCTGCGCTGCATCCATCGATTCGGTGCGGAACAGGATCATTGCCTCGCGCAACTGTGCCGACATGCCCGACAGCACCCGGCTCGCGGCCGTCGTTTCCTCGAACATGGCCACGTTCTGCTGCGTCACCGCATCGAGTTGCTCGACCGAGCCGTTGATCTCGGTCAGGGCGCGGGATTGCTCCTCGGCCGAGCGGGCGATTTCGGCGACCCGGGCCGAGATGTTTTCCACCGCAGCGACGATGCCATCGAGCGTGGTGACCATCTGGTTCACCAGGTCCACGCCGGTCTTCACCTGCCGTTCGGATGATTGGATCAGCGTCGAAATCTCGCGTGCGGAGGCCGAGGAGCGCTGAGCCAGATCGCGCACCTCCGAGGCCACGACGGCGAAGCCGCGGCCCGCCTCGCCCGCGCGGGCGGCTTCGACCCCGGCGTTCAGGGCCAGCAGGTTGGTCTGGAAAGCGATGTCGTCGATGACCGAGGTGATCGAGGCGATCTGATGCGAGCTCTGCTCGATTTCGCCCATGGCGCGGATCGAGGCGCCGACAACATGTGTGCTGTCGCGCGCCATCTTTTCCGCGGCCTGCGCCGCCTGCGCGGCCGAAGTTGCCATCTGCGCGGCAGACCCCACCGAACTCGACAATTCGTTCATCGCCGAAGCGGTGGTGGCCAGCGCATGCGCCTGCCGTTCCGTCCGCGCCGAGAGATTTTCAGAGGCCGAGGTGATGTCGGCGATCTGGGCGGTGATCTCTTCCGAGCAGGACAGCGCCACCCCGATCGCCTGGGCCAACTGGGTCACGGCGGCGTTGAAATCCTCGCTCAGCGAGCCGTAATCGCCGCCCTCAAGCCGGGCCAGCCGCACGGTCAGATCGCCGCCCGACAGGGCCCGCAGCACGTCGCGCAGGCGGGTGACGACCTCTTCCTGGCGTGCGGTATGGACATTGCGCTCGTCCGCCAGACGGGCGGAGGCTTCCAGTGCGCGGGCATTGGCTTCGGCCGCGGAGCGGGCTGTCGCCTCGGCCTCGGCGCGCAGGGCATGGGCCTCCTGCGCCACCTTTTCCGACTCGCGCCGACGGGTTTCGGCCTGCTGGGCGGCCTCTTCGGCGCGGCGCTGGGCTTCTTCGGCGTGGTGGGACATCTGATGCACGCTCTCGAGTTGCGCCGAAAGCGACGCCTCCATCCGCTGGCGATAGATCACGCTGGCAATCAGAACCGCGGTTTCCGCCACCACCAGGGCGCCGTGGAACAGGGTACGCAGGATGTTGGGCCAAAGTTCATTGCTGGGATAGACGAGACTTGGCACCAGAACGCTGAGCGAGAGGTGATGCAGCGCGATCGTGGCGGCCGAAATCAGCAGCACGCGGATGTCGACCATCGCCCCGAGCGTGGCCAGAACCGCGAAATAAACCATATGGCTGTCGATCTGCCAGGGTTGTCCGGACAGGGCGGCGGTAAAGGCGATCGCCTGACCGACGAGCCCCTGCGCCACCAGAGTGCGCCCGCTGGTGCATTCCCCGCGCAGATAGCCAAGCCCGGCAACGCCTGCAAAGGCCCAGGCGATCAGGCTTGCGGCCAGCGCCGCCGTGCCGACGTAAATCGCGACACCGGTGATGAGGACGGCACAGGCGAGCGTTGCAAGCAGAAAAAGCCGCAACCGGATCGAGATCACGTCCTGTTCCGTCGAGGGGGTCGTCATGTCAGTAAACTCCACAAAATGCGGTGACGGTCGCTGCGTCGACCACCGCCCAGGCGCCGGCATCGGACAGGCGCCCTGCCGCGCCCGGGTCCGACGCGGCCACCAGATGTCCAAGAGGGGCCTCGGTCGGGCCGATCAGATGCGCGCCCGCTTTTTCGGCGATCAGATCTGCGCTGCGCCAAGGGGGGACGACGATGACCCAAGGGCCAGCCCCCGATGCCTTTGCATCAAAAAGCGCCCCCGCGGGAGCGATCGTTATGGACAGGGCGAGAACCATGAATTCGAGTCGCATCGAAGCCTCCTCCCGGAAGCCTAGGCGCAAGCTCTTAACAACCGATGTTCAGGCTTCTTAAGCGCTGAAACTTGTGTGCAAATTCTGCTCAGATCGGCAGCGCGGTGGTCTTGAAGACGGTGCGCAGCGCGAAGGAGCTCTGCATGCCCTGCACGCCCGGCAACCGCGCCAGTTTCGAGCGGTGGATGCGGGCGAAATCCTCGGTATCCTCGGCCACGACCTTCAGCAGATAGTCGGCCGAGCCCGCCATCAGATGGCATTCGAGCACGTCGGGGATCTTTTTCACCTCGCGTTCGAAGGCTTCAAGCACCTCGTCCGCCTGACCCGAGAGCGTGATCTCGACGAAGACGGTGGTCGGGCGACCCAGCCGACGCGCGTCGAGCAGGGCGACGTAATCCTTGATGTAGCCCTCTTCCTCGAGCCGTTGCACCCGGCGGTGGCAGGCCGAGGCCGAGAGGTTGACCCGTTCGGAAAGTTCGGCGTTCGAGATCCGCCCCTGCTTTTGCAATACGGTCAGGATCCGGCGATCTGTGGCGTCAAGGCTCATGGGGGCGCAAGTTTCTTCGAAGGTGAGGGGGTTCCATCGAAGATATGGGCGGGGAATGGTGCGTTTTGCAAGCACATTTGAATGCCTTTTTCATCGTCGCAGGCGCAGACTGACCGAACAAAGTCCAGGGAGGGACCCATGAAAATCGGATGCGTGAAAGAGATCAAGGCGCAGGAATTCCGCGTCGGCATGACCCCGGCTGCGGCGCAGGAGGCGGTGGCGCATGGCCATGCGGTGATGATCGAAACCGGTGCGGGGCTGGGTGCGGGCTTCACCGACGCCGATTATGTCGCCGCCGGTGCGGCGATCGCGGCCGATGCGGCGACGGTCTGGACCGAGGCCGAGATGGTGGTCAAGGTCAAGGAACCGCAGGCGGGCGAGCGCGCGCAGCTGCGCCCCGGGCAGGTGCTTTTCACCTATCTGCACCTCGCGCCCGATCCGGAGCAGACCGCGGATCTGATCAAATCCGGCGCCACCTGCATCGCCTATGAGACCGTGACCGACCGCAACGGCGGGCTGCCGCTGCTGGCGCCGATGTCCGAAGTGGCCGGGCGGCTTGCGCCGCAGGTCGGGGCCTAGGCGCTGCAAAAGGCCAATGGCGGGCGCGGCGTGCTGCTGGGCGGCGTACCCGGGGTTCTGCCCGCGAAGGTTCTGGTGATCGGCGGTGGTGTCGTCGGCACGCAGGCGGCGCGGGTGGCGGCCGGGATGGGCGCCGATGTGACGGTGCTCGACCGCTCGCTGCCGCGGCTGCGCTATCTGGATGACGTTTTCGGCCGGGACTTCCGCACCGGCTATGCCTCGGCCGCGCTGACGGCGGAACTGGTGACCGAGGCCGACATGGTGATCGGCGCGGTTCTGGTGCCGGGGGCTGCGGCGCCGAAACTGGTCAGCCGGGCGATGCTGCAGACGATGAAACCGGGCGCGGTGCTGGTTGATGTCGCGATCGATCAGGGCGGCTGCTTCGAGACATCGAAAGCCACGACCCATCAGGACCCGATCTACGAAGTGGATGGAATCATTCACTATTGCGTAGCGAACATGCCGGGCGCCGTGGCTCGGACCTCGACCCAGGCGCTGGGCAATGCGACGCTGCCCTTCCTGCTCGCGCTTGCTGACAAGGGCTGGCGGCAGGCCTGTGCCGAAGATCCGCATCTGCTCGCCGGGCTCAATGTCCATGCGGGCCGGATCACCTGCGCCCCGGTCGGCGCGGCGCTGGGCCTGACGGCGATCGATCCGGCGACGGCGCTGAAGCTGTAAGATAATCCCTGTTCCGGCGTGCATGTCGGAACAGGGGCTGTTCGCCGGTGCGGCTTGCGCGTGGGCAGATTTCGGGCAGGCTGGTCCCACAGGAGGCCCCTCATGACCGATCTTTCGCTTTTCCCGATCACCCGGCGCTGGCCCGCGACCCGTCCCGAAGCCATCCAGCTCTACTCGCTGCCGACGCCGAATGGCATCAAGGTCTCGATCCTGCTCGAGGAGACGGGTCTGCCCTATGAGCCGCATCTGGTCAGTTTCGATACGCAAGACCAGATGACGCCCGAGTTCCTCTCGCTCAATCCGAACAACAAGATCCCGGCGATTCTCGATCCGAACGGGCCGGGGGGCAAGCCGCTCGCGCTGTTCGAAAGCGGTGCGATCCTGATCTATCTGGCCGAGAAATCAGGACAATTCCTGCCCCAGGCGCAGCGCTACGAGGTGCTGCAATGGCTGATGTTCCAGATGGGCGGGGTCGGGCCGATGTTCGGCCAGCTGGGTTATTTCCACAACTATGCGGGCAAGGACATCGAAGACCCTCGCCCGAAAGAGCGTTACCGCGCCGAGGTGGCGCGGCTGTTGCGGGTGCTCGACGAGGTGATGGCGGGCAAGGAGTGGATCGCGGGCGACTATTCCATTGCCGACATTGCGATCTGTCCCTGGTTGCGCGCGTTGCAGGTGCATTACAAGGTGACCGATCTGGTCGGCTGGGACGCGCTGCGCCATGTGCCTGCCTGGCTCGATCGATTCCTTGACCGCCCCGCCGTGCAGCGCGGTCTGTTGGTGCCGCTGCGCGATCAGGCCTGAGAGGGGCCGCCCGACATGCCGCGACCGGCGCGCTCGGCCAGCCGTGCGGCAAGCCAGGCCATCCAGCCCTCCGGCTGGGTGAAATGGAAGGGCGAGCCCTCGGGCGTCGGGATCGGTGCACCTGTCTGACGGGCTTCTGCTTCGAGCCGGGCGGCGGCAATGATCTGTGCCGGGCTGCGCGCCAGCGCGGCGCGGGCCAGTTCGACTGCCTCGTCCCGGGTCAGGGCCGGATCGAACAGATCAGCGCCCATCCCCTCGGTCTCGATGAAGCTGCGCAGACGCGACTGCGCGGCTTCGATCCGGACGACGGCATGATCGCGCTGATCGGCACGGAAGGCGCGTTCCAGCGGCAGCGTTTCCTCGAACGACGACAATTCTTCGCTCAGACCGTCGATCGCGGCGGCTAGTTCCAGCGCAACCTTCGTATCTTCCTGCACCGCGATTTCAGCGCGGCAGGCGGCGATCATGTCGCGCAAGACAGAAATCCGGTGCAGGGCGATCACATCGGCGGTTTCGGCAAAGGCGATATCGCGCGCGGCGCGGCCAAGATCGTCCATCGCCGATTCGAGCGGAAAAAGCGCCCGGGCAGGGCGGGCAGAACTGTACAGGTTTCCGGCAAGTGTCCAGGCAGCGTCGTGAAGCATGATGCATCCCCTTCTGGTGATGCAGGCACCCTGTCACAACGGGGTGAACAAGCGGTGAACGCTCAGCGCGATGTTCGCTGTGCGTTCATGCTTTGGGCCGATCAGTTCACGTCGCGGATGATCTTGCAGAGCGGCTCGAAGAGTTCCGCATTGCCCGCGATCACCGAGCTGCTTTCGAAAATGCCGCGATCGGCGCGCACCGGGCCGACAAAGCCGCCCGCTTCCTTCACGATGATCAGACCGGCGGCGATATCCCAGGCGTTGATGCCGCGCTCCCAATAGCCGTCGTAGCGGCCCGAGGCGACATAGGCGAGATCGAGCGCGGCAGAGCCGAAGCGGCGCACGCCCGCGCAGACCGGCATCAGCCGGGCCAGATCCTGCAGCGTCGCGGGCAGGGTCGAGCGGCCACCGAAGGGCACGCCGGTCGCAAACAGCGCCTCGATCATGTGACGACGGCCCGACACGCGCAGGCGGCTTTCGTTCATGAAGGCGCCAAGGCCTTTTTCCGCATAGTAAAGTTCGTCTTTCGCCGCGTCGAAGATGACGCCCGCGACGACTTCGCCCTTGTGTTCGAGCGCGATCGACACCGCCCAATGCGGCAGGCCGTGCAGGAAGTTGGTGGTTCCGTCGAGCGGATCGACGATCCAGCGGCGGGTCGGGTCTTCGCCGGCCTCTTCGCCGGTTTCCTCACCGAGCCAGCCATAGCTCGGACGGGCGCCGCGCAGCTCTTCCTTGATGATCCGCTCGGCTTCGCGGTCGGCTTTCGACACGAAGTCGCCCGGCCCCTTGGCCGAGACCTGAAGGTTCTCGACCTCGCGGAAGTCCTTCACCAGAGCCCGCCCCGCCTTGCGCGCGGCCTTGATCATCAGGTTGAGGTTGGCACTGCCTTGCATCGGGTGGGCTCCTTCGGTTCAAGCGCCTGCCTTACACGGCAGAAGTGAAGATTCCAAGAGGTCAGCCGCGGATCAATTCAGCGCGTTTGGGCAGGAAGATCGTCAGCACCCCCATCGCGGGCAGGACCGAGCAGATCAGATAGACCGTGCGAATCCCCACATGGTCGGCCAGAACGCCCAGACCTGCGGCGGCAATCCCGCCCATGCCGAAACTGAGGCCGAAGAAGATCCCCGCGACCATGCCGACACGGCCCGGCAACAGCTCCTGCGCCAGCACGACGATGGCCGAGAAGGCCGAGGCGAGGATCAGCCCGATGCAGACCGTCAGCACGCCCGAGGCGACAAGCCCGACATGCGGCAGCGCCAGGGTGAAGGGCAGCACGCCCAGGATCGAGATCCAGATCACCACCATCGGCCCCCAGCGATCCGCGATCGGACCGCCCAGCACCGTGCCCGCGGCCACGGCCCCGAGGAACAGGAACAGCATCAGCTGCGCGGTGCGGGTGTCGACGCCGAAACTCTCGATCAGGTAGAAGGTGTAATAGGAATGCAGCGACGCCATATAGGCGTTCTTCGAAAAGGTCAGGATCACCAGCACCGCGATGGCGGCGATGGTGCGGCCCTTCGACAGCGGCAGGGTCTTGTCGACAACTTTCTTCGCGCGGGAGGCGAGGTGGCTCGCATACCAGCGGCTCACCTGCACCAGAACGATCCCGGCCAGAACGGCGAGCCCGGCAAAGATCGCCACCGAGGGGCGGCCATAGGGCAGCACGACGAAAGCGGCCAAGAGCGGGCCGATGGCGGTGCCGAAATTGCCGCCGACCTGAAAGACCGATTGCGCCAGACCAAAGCGCCCGCCGGAGGCGACACGGGCGACGCGGCTGCTCTCCGGGTGGAAGATCGCCGAGCCGAGCCCGACCAGCATCGCCGCCGCGATCAGCGCCGGGTAGCTTGGCGCGAAGGCCAGCCCCATCACCCCCATGAAGGTGCAGACAGAGGCAAGCGGCAGCGACCAGGGCTGCGGTTTCGCATCGGTGTAGATCCCGATCGCCGGTTGCAGAAGCGAGGCCGTGCCCTGAAAGGCCAGCGTCATCAATCCGATCTGCCAATATTGCAGCGCGAAATCCGTCTTCAGGATCGGATAGATCGACGACAGCATCGACTGCATCACATCGTTCATCATGTGGCAGGCGGAAACGGCAAGAAGGATCGGAAACACGGTCGCTTGAGCGGCGCGCGGCTGGGGAATGGCGGTCATGGACGGTCCTCGGGCTGAGGCCGCGATCTAAGCCCGGCCCCGATCCCGCGTCACGCGCAACTTTGTGACGGTTACATCACCCTTGTGTTACGCGCGTTGCAGCTTGACCGGCTCGGTCCGCGCCAGACGCAGGAAATGCGCCATATAGGGCCCGGTCACGTCTTCCTCGCGCGTCGCCGCATAAAGCCGCTTCGTCAGCCCGTGTTCCGTCACCCGCTTGGTCACGTAATCGGGCTGATATTTCACCTCGCGCAGCACCCAATCGGGCAGCACGGCAACCCCGCGCCCCGAGGCCACCAGCATCAGGATGACGGTCGTCAGTTCCACCTGCCGATGCGCCTTCGGCTCCACCTTGGCCGGGGCGAGCAGCAGCGAGAACACATCCGACCGTGCCCGGTCGATCGGATAGGTGAGCAACGTCTGATCGGCAAAATCCTCGGCCACGACATAGGGTTTGGCCGCCAGCGGGCTGCTTGCCGCGGCAATGAAGGTCGGCGAATAATCGAAAAGCGGGTTGAAGGTGATGCCCTCGATCTTTTCGGGGTCGGAGGAGATGACAAGGTCGACTTCTTCGCGCGCAAGGGCGGCCAGCGCGGTGAAGGCCAGACCCGGGCGAATGTCGATGTCGATCTCGGGCCAGACGCGGCGAAAGGCTTCCAGCACCGGGAACAGCCATTCGAAACAGGCGTGGCATTCGATGGCGATATGCAGCCGCCCGGCGCGGCCCTGCCGGATCGCGGCGAATTCCGCCTCGGTCGCGTCAATCTCGGGCAGGATGCGTTCGGCCAGCCGGAGCAGCTTCAGCCCCGCGGCGGACAGACGCAAGGGCTTGGAGCGGCGGGCGAAAAGCTCGACGCCCGCCTGATCTTCAAGGCCCTTCACCTGATGGGAGAGCGCACTTTGGGTGATGTGCAGCAGATCGGCCGCCTTCGCCAGACCGCCCGCATCATGGATCGCCTTGATCGTGCGCAGATGCCGGAACTCGATATGCATTATGAGGCAGCCTCATCACCTTCTTGAAGATTATGAATTTGTCTCACATCGCGGAATCGGCGACAAGGGGGCAACGCACAAAGGACGCCGCCATGACCACGCCGAACATCAGTTTTGAATTCTTCCCGCCGCAGACGCTCGACGCCTCGTTCCGGCTGTGGGAGACGGCGCAGGTTCTGGCGCCGCTGAAACCCAGCTTCGTTTCGGTCACCTATGGCGCGGGCGGCACCACCCGCAAGCTGACCCACGAGGCCGTGGCGGCGATCCACAAGAATTACGGGCTGAACGTCGCCGCGCATCTGACCTGCGTCGATGCGACGAAAGCCGAAACGAAAGAGATCATCGACGCCTATGCCGAGGCCGGCGTGACCGAGATCGTCGCGCTGCGCGGGGATCCGCCGAAAGGCGCCGCCCGCTTCACGCCCCACCCCGAGGGCTTCGCCTCCTCGGTCGATCTGATCGAATGGCTGGCCGAGGATGGCCGCTTCACGCTCCGTTGCGGCGCTTACCCTGAGCCGCATCCGGAAGCCGCCGACAGCTTCGCCGATGTGCGCTGGCTGAAACGGAAATGCGAGGCGGGCGCGACCTCGGCGATCACGCAATTCTTCTTCGAGGCCGAGACCTTCTTCCGCTTCCGCGATGCCTGCGTGAAGGAAGGCATCACCGCCAAGATCATCCCGGGCATCCTGCCGATCCAGTCGTGGAAAGGCGCCAAGGGCTTTGCGCAGCGCTGCGGCACCTCGATCCCGACCTGGGTCGAAGAGGCGTTCGATCATGCGATCCGCGACGACCGCGAGGCGCTTCTGGCCACCGCGCTCTGCACCGAGCTGTGCGACAACCTGATCGCGGGCGGCGTGGACGATCTGCACTTCTACACGCTGAACCGGCCGCAAATGACCCGCGACGTCTGCCATGCGCTGGGCGTCAACCCGGATGTGGTGCTGGAAAACGTCGCCTGACAAGCCTGCCGCCAAAAGTGAGAGCCGGTTTGCGCTTCCCGGGCAGGCGTTTGCGCCGTGACGTGACGGAACAGGCGCAGGGGGCTTCGGCCCCCTTTTCCGTTTCTTTCCCCTGCGTCACGCTGGCGCAAAGGGAGAGAGAAATGACCGAACCGAAATATGCCGCTGGCCCCGAGGATTTTCTGACGCTTGCCGACCTGCAGGCGATGACGGGACTGGCGTTCATGCAGGCGATGCTTGCGGGCAAGGTGCCCACAACCACGATCGCGCGCGGCTGCAACTACCGCGTCACCCGGGTCGAGCCCGGTCTGGTCGAGGTGACGGGCACGCCCGGGCATGAGCACACCAACGCTTTCGGGGGCGTGCATGGCGGCTGGTACGGGGTTTTGCTCGATACCGCGCTGACCTGCGCCGTGATCACCGGGCTCAAGGCCGGGCAATATCAGACGACGACGGAATACAAGGTCAACATGCTGCGCGCGATTCCGCTTGGCACCGAGGTCCGCGCGATTGGCCGGACCGAGCATCTGGGCCGCTCGACCGGGGTGGCGCGTGGCGAGATCGTCGGCGTGGCAGATGGCAAGACCTACGCCCTTGGCACGGCGACCTGTCTGATCATGGGCGGCTCCGCCTGAGCGGGGGCGAGCGCCAGTTCCGGTTTCGGTCCGCGCTTCTTCAGCCCGGTGCCGACGCGGATCCACCATTCCAGCTTGCGCTTGCGCACCGAGTCGTGCAGCCGCTCCGACCCGTCGGTGCCGACCCGGCGCGGCTGGCGCATGATGTAAAGCTTGCCCCAACCGCCCCAGCTGCCGACCGAAGGCGCCGCGGGATCACAGGGAAATTCCGACTGCCATCCCCTCGGCAGGGAAAAGCCAAGGTTTTCGGCCTGTTCCAGCATCCAGACGAGGGGAATGTTCGACAGGGGCCGCGCCGCATCGTAATCGGCAAGCTGCCCGCCCACATCGGCATGGCAGCCGCGGAACCAGACCTGCTCGATCCGTGCGGCACCGGTGCCGTCGCTGTTCCACAGCAGCGGCGACAGGACGGGCCGGGTTTCGTGCAGGGCCAGGGCCTGAAAGCCGTGCCGGACCGAGCGGCCCAGCCGGTGATCGTGAAAGCGGATGCGTTCCGCGCTCATCGTCCACAGGAGCGGCAATCGCACGCCAAGCGCCGCCACGGTGTCGAAGACGCCGACCATCTCGATCGGTGCCGTGGCATGGCAGAGCGCATCACGAAAGGCGGTGGGCGAGACCTCGGCCCGGTAATGCCGCCACGCCTGTTCGACATTCCGCTCGGTCGCGGCATCCTTGCGCAAGAGCCCGACCCGGTCGATCAGCCCGGCGAGCGAGCGCGCGGCAAAGGCCCCGCGGGAATAGCCGATCAGAAAGATTCGATCCCCGGGACGATAGCGCATGGCGAGCCAGCCATAGGCGCGCAGGATCTGCGATTCCACGCCCCAGCCCAGCCAGATATCCTTGATGTCGCGCCATTCGCGATATTGCAGCCCCTTGCCGTAATAGACCGAGGTCCGCGGCGAGGCGCGGCGCAAGAACCTGTAGATCATCCCGATCGAGGTCAGATGCGCCTGCGAGAGCGAGCCAAGCGTGCCATCAAGCAGCACCACATGGTCGACCGAGCCGCGTGCGGGGCGTTTGACCGGACTTGCGTCGACGCGTGCCCCGCTGGCCTTGCGTTGCCGCCACTTCCCAACCACGCGATGAAACAGTCCGACCATGACGCGACCCCACCGTCTTGCGACATTGAAATGTTAACGGCCTTACCCTGTACTTAGGGCAAGGCCGTTAATCCTCAATTACGCGCGCGCCAAAGTGTCGCGGATGTCGTCAACTGTTGCTTCCGGGTCAGCCCTTCAGCGACAGCGCCGTGACAATCTCCATCTGACCGAAGCCATTGAAGCGGGTGTTGGTGGCCGAGCAATAGGCGCCCATGCCGTGGAACACCACATAATCGCCCTCGGAAAGCTCGGCAGGCAGGGCCACGTCGCCCGGCAACCGGTCGACCGAGTCGCAGGTCGGGCCGAAGACGATGCGATCGACCATGTCGCCGCCGCGCTGGAACCCCTCGGGCGACCAGACCTCGATCCGCTCGATGTTGCCGATCAGCGGCAGTTCCGCCAGACCGCCATAGACACCGTCGTTCAGGAACACATGCGTGTCGTCGCGCAGCGCCTTGACCTTGGTGATATGGGTGAAGGCATCGCCCACCAGCCCGCGGCCCGGTTCGCACACGAGGATCGGACGATCCGAGCCGAAAGCTTCAGTCGTGGCCCGGTCGATCAGGTCGAAGATGTCTTCGAGCACCGGGGCAGGGCCCATCTGGCGATGGTTCGGGAAACCGCCGCCGACGTTCAGCCGGTGCGCCCGCACGCCCGCGGTGGCACAGATTTCCGACGCGACAAGGATATAGGCTTCCCAGGCCGCCGGATCGGTGCATTGCGTGCCCGGGTGGAAGGTGAGCGAGGGGATGAAGCCCGCCTCGGCCGCGCGGCGCAGCAGCTCCGCCGCCAGATCCGCGGTGGCGCCGAACTTGGCGCCGAAGTTGTAGGCGGCACCCTGCACCGGCAGCTTGAAGCGCACCGAGATTTCGCAGTTCTCGGTCGGCACCATCTCGATCAGCTTTTCCAGCTCACTGCGCGAATCGACCGACCAGGTCTTCACGCCCGCGCGCACCGCATGGGCGATTTCCTCGCGGCCGCGGACCGGGTTGTGGTAATGCAGCGCCGCCCCGGGGGCGAGACGCTGGATCAGGTCGATCTCATAGGGCGAGGCGACGTCGAACCCCTTGACGCCCGCGGCGACGAGGTTCTGGATCACCATTTCATCCGGGTTCGACTTCACCGCATAGGTGACGACGCCCGGAAAGCCCTTCAGGAACCGCCGCGCGGTTGCCTGCAACGCGGTGGGCGAGAACACCAGCACCGGATGATCGGGTTGTTTCGTACGGATGATTTCGGACGGTTGAGTCCAAATAGTTTTGGAAAGTCCCATCGGCTTCTCCTCGCCAATAGAACGCAGCCACCTCTTGCCCCGGCTATGTTACGGGTGGGGAGACGCTTACGACGCGTTTCGACCTAACCCAGGCCAGGTGCGTATGAGCCGCCCTTTTCCTGCTCTCTCAGAATGCGCGATATGATGCACATTTTCACCGATCAAAAGAGTAGAAATGCGGCGATCTATCGTTATAATGACGAAATCATCGGTCAATCTGCAAGTGTCGCACAATGGACGAACTTGATACGGCAATCGTGGGGCTGCTGTCGGGCGATGCCCGGATTTCGGTGGCGACTTTGTCGCGCCGACTGAAGGTTGCGCGCTCGACGATTCAGGCCCGGCTGGAGCGGCTGGAAACCTCGGGCGTTATCGCGGGCTATACCGTCAAGCTGGGCGAAGCGGCCCGGGCGGGGCGGCTGCGGGCGACCGTTCTGCTGATGGTCGAACCCCGGTCGCAGGCCGGAATCCTGACCCGGCTGAAGTCGATCCCCGAGGTCGAGCGGATCTCGACCACCTCGGGGCGGATCGATCTTTTGCTGCAGGTGGCGGCGAATTCGACGGCGCAACTCGATGTGGTGCTCGACCAGATCGGCGAGATGCAGGGGGTGCGCAGCTCGGAAAGCCTGATTCACCTCAGCACGAAACTCGACCGCGCAGTGTAAGCCGGAGACGGCGCAAAGGTGAAAGCAGGGCCGATCTGTCACGCGAATCATGCTAGGCTGGGGCGTCCTTAGAAGGAGGTGCAGATGTCCTTTCACGGTCTTCCTTGCTGGTTCGAGCTTTCGGTGCCCGACCTTGATGCGGCGCAGGGCTTTTACGGTCCCGTCATGGGGTGGGAGTGGGGCAGCGCGGGCATGCCGACCCTCGACTACCGCCTTGGCCGCGCCGGGGCCGACATGGTGGCGGGGGCGTTCCCTCTGTCTGAATGTCCCGAAGGCACGCCGCCGAACTGGATGATCTACCTTGCCGTCGATGATTGCGACGCGACGGCCGCCCGGGCGCGCGATCTGGGTGGCCGGATCTGCAAGGAACCGGCCGACATCCCCGGCACCGGGCGCTTTGCGGTTCTGGCCGATCCGCAAGGTGCGGTCTTCGGGGTGCTGACGCCCTTGCCGATGGACCCGCCGCAGGTGGGCGGCGCGTGGAATCAGCGGGCCACGGGCCACGGTGCCTGGATCGAGCTGATCTCCTCCGATCCGCGAGCGGCGCTGGAGTTTTACCGGCAGCTGTTCGACTGGCGGCAGGACATGCTGTTCGACATGGGACCGGCCGGTTCCTATTACGTCTTCGCGCATCGCGGCACGCAGATCGGCGGCATGATGGGATTGGGTCAGGCGCCTTGCCCGCATTGGATGCCCTATTTCGGCGTCGCGACGGTCTCGAAAACCATTGCGGCGGTGCAGGCCGCGGGCGGCACCGTGCTGCATGGCCCGATGGAAGTTCCCGGCCCGGCCTACGTTGCCGGGTTTCGCGATCCGCAAGGCGCGCATTTCTCGGTCGTCGGCCCCAATCGCTAGGCCCGGCCCGCGTCAAAGGCTTTTCCTTGCGGGGGGCTCGCGCTAAAGAGCGTCAAGCCCTGAAAGGACAGAACCGATGAGCATGGAAAAGACCTTCGACGCGCGCGAAGCCGAGCCGCGGCTTTATGCGAAATGGGAACAGGCCGGTGCCTTCAAGGCCGGGGCCAATGCCTCGCGCGCGGAAACCTTCTGCATCATGATCCCGCCGCCGAACGTCACCGGCGCCCTGCACGTCGGCCATGCCTTCAACAACACGGTGCAGGACATCCTGATCCGCTGGCACCGGATGCGCGGCTTCGACACGCTCTGGCAGCCGGGGCAGGACCATGCGGGCATCGCCACCCAGCTGATGGTCGAACGCGAACTGGCGAAAACCGGGCAGCCCTCGCGCGCCGAACTCGGCCGCGATGCGTTTCTGGAGAAGGTCTGGGAATGGAAGGGGCAATACGGCTCGACCATCATCAACCAGCTCAAGCGCCTCGGCTCGTCCTGCGACTGGTCGCGCAATGCCTTCACCATGTCGGGCGCGCCGAATGCGCCGGCGGGCGAGGAGGGCAACTTCCATGACGCGGTGATCAAGGTCTTCGTCGACATGTACAACAAGGGGCTCATCTACCGCGGCAAGCGGCTGGTGAACTGGGACCCCCATTTCGAGACCGCGATTTCCGATCTGGAAGTCGAGAATATCGAAGTCGCCGGGCACATGTGGCATTTCAAATACCCGCTCGCGGGCGGCGAAACCTACACCTATGTGGAAAAGGACGCCGAGGGGAACGTGATCCTCGAAGAGGTCCGCGATTACATCTCGATCGCGACGACGCGCCCCGAGACGATGCTGGGCGATGGCGCGGTGGCGGTGCATCCGTCTGACGAACGCTATGCGCCGATCGTCGGCAAGCTCTGCGAAATTCCGGTCGGGCCGAAGGAACACCGCCGCCTGATCCCGATCATCACCGACGAATATCCCGATCCGACCTTCGGCTCGGGCGCGGTGAAGATCACCGGCGCGCATGACTTCAACGACTATCAGGTGGCCAAACGCGGCAACCTGCCGATGTATCGGCTGATGGACACCCGCGCGAAGATGCGCGCCGACGGGGCGGATTACGAAACCTGCGCCCGCCGGGCGATGGAGATTTCGAAAGGCGCCGCCTTCACCGAGGCCGAGGTCGACACGCTGAACCTGATCCCCGAGAACCTGCGCGGCCTTGACCGGATGGACGCCCGCAAGATCGTGGTCGAGGAAATCAACGCCGAAGGTCTGGCGGTGATGATCGCGAACCCGAAGGCGGGCGAGGAAGGCCAGCCCGAGCTGATCCCCTATGTCGAAGCGAAGCCGATCATGCAGCCCTTCGGCGACCGCTCGAAGGTGGTGATCGAGCCGATGCTGACCGACCAGTGGTATGTCGATGCCGAAAAGGTCGTTGGCCCGGCGCTTGACGCGGTGCGGACGGGCAAGACGAAGATCATGCCCGAGGCGGGCGAGAAGACCTATTACCACTGGCTGGAAAACATCGAGCCCTGGTGCATCTCGCGTCAACTCTGGTGGGGGCACCAGATCCCGGTGTGGTATGACGCCGAGGGCAACCACTACTGCGCCCCCTCCGAGGCCGAGGCGCAGGCGATGGCCCCGGGCAAAGTGCTGACGCGCGACCCCGATGTGCTCGACACGTGGTTCTCTTCGGGTCTCTGGCCGATCGGCACCCTTGGCTGGCCGAATTGGGACGAGAGCACCAGCAAGTATTTCCCCACCGATGTTCTGGTGACGGGCTTTGACATCCTGTTCTTCTGGGTCGCCCGGATGATGATGATGCAGCTGGCCGTGACCGGCGAGATTCCGTTCCACACCGTCTACCTGCACCAGCTCGTCCGTGACGAGAAGGGCAAGAAGATGTCGAAGACGGCGGGCAACGTCATTGACCCGCTCGAAATCATCGACGAATTCGGCGCCGATGCGCTGCGCTTCACCAACGCCTCGATGGCGGCGATTGGCGGCGTGCTGAAACTCTCGAAAGACCGGATCGCGGGCTATCGCAACTTCGGCACGAAACTGTGGAACGCCACCCGCTTTGCCGAGATGAACGGCGTCTTCGAGGCCGAGGTCGCGGGCATCCCTGCGCCGACGCAGACGGTGAACCGCTGGATCATCGGCGAAACCGCCAAGGTCCGCGAAGTGGTCGATGAAGCCTTCGCCGCCTATCGCTTCAATGACGCCGCCAACGCGCTTTACGGCTTCGTCTGGGGCAAGGTCTGCGACTGGTATGTCGAATTCTCGAAACCGCTCTTCGATGGCGAACACGCGGCGGAAACGCGGGCGACGATGCGCTGGGTGCTGGATCAGTGCTACACGCTGCTGCACCCGATCATGCCCTTCATCACCGAAGAGCTTTGGGGCCTGACCGGCACCCGCGCGAAGATGCTGGTGCATGGCGACTGGCCGACCTATGGCGCCGAGCTGATCGACGCCGAGGCCGACCGCGAGATGAACTGGGTGATCGCGCTGATCGAGGAAATCCGCTCGTCCCGCGCGCAGATGGGCGTGCCCGTCGCTTTGAGGCTGCCGATGGTTCTGGCCGAGGCCGATGGTCAGGCGCGTGAGGCTCTGGCGCGGAACGAGGCGCTGATCCTGCGCATGGCGCGGCTTGAGGCGATCACCGAAGGCGTGGTGGCCAAGGGCTCGATCTCGATCCCGGCGGCGGGGGCCTTGTTCGGGCTGCCGCTGGAAGGGGTGATCGATGTGGCGGCGGAAAAGGCCCGGCTCGAGAAATCGCTCGCCAAGGTCGAGAAGGAAGCGGCGGGGCTGAAGGCGCGGTTTGCGAACCCGAAATTCGTCGCCAATGCCGCCGAAGAGGTGATCGAGGAAGCCCGCGAAAACCTCGCCGCGCGCGAGGAAGAAGCGGCGAAGATCGGCGCGGCGCTGAAGCGTCTGGCCGAACTCGGATAAGAAGAAGGGGGGCTCTGCCCCCCGGCTTCGCCTCCCCCCGGGATATTTGGGGCAAGATAAAGGGGCCGGAAGCTTTCCATTTATCTTGCCGGAAATATCCCACGGGGGTGCGGGGGTGTGAAACCCCCGCCGCTGCGGCGAGATCAGCCGCCCATCCCGAACCATTTCGCCCAAAGGCCCGCGGCCCAGAACATCAGGCTCAGCGTCATCATCAGGATGCCGAGCCCGAACTTGTCGCGCAGCGCAAAGACGATCGGGTCGTAATCCTGCTTGCCGAACCAGCCAAGTGCCACCATGCGCACCAGCCACCAGCCCATCGGCAGCATCGCCAGCCACAAAAGCCAGGTGTCGGGGTAAAGCATCCGCCCTTGATCCGAGATCGAATAGAGGAAGAAGATCACCAGCGCGCCGACGACGCCGATCCCGGCGACGTTGAGCAGATCGCCCCGATCCGGGCGACCATAGCCGCGGCCGGGCAGGGGCTCGTCATTCGTGGCCAGCGTCAACTCGGTCAGCCGCTTCACGCAACCAAGGCTGAGGAAGATCGGGAAGATGAAGATCAGCATGTAGATCGAGACATCGACCACGCCCGCTGCCGCCCCGGCCACGACGCGGATCGTGTACAGCGCGGCCAAGGTGGTGATGTCGACCCAGCGCATCCGCTTCAGCTTCAGCGAATAGGCGAGCGAGGTGATCATGTAGAGCACGATGATGCCGAAGAAGCTCGCGTTCAGCGCCGCCGCGATGCCAAGGGCCGCGGCGGCAAGGCCGAGGAAGGCGATCATCCCGACCTTGATCGGCACCGCGCCGGAGGCAAAGGGCCGGTGGCACTTCGTCGGATGCAGCCGGTCGGCCTCGAGATCGAGCAGGTCGTTGACGATGTAGATCGAGGAGGCGGCAAAGGAAAAGGCGATCATGCCGAACAGGATCGGCAGCAGCGTCGCGGCATCGAAGCGATGCGCCGCGATCATCGGCAAGAGCAGAAGGACGTTCTTCACCCATTGATGCGGCCGGATCGCCTTGAGTAGCGACGCGGGTGTCCAGCCGCCGGGCAGGTTCACCACCCCGATGCCGCGCGCGGGCAGGGCATTCGCCTCGGAGACATGCCCGACCACCACCGCGGTCTCGGCATGTTCCCACACCGCCATGTCCGTGGCCTCGTTGCCGGCATAGACGAAGCCGCGCGGCCCGAAGGCCCGCACCAGCGCCCCGGCCTTGGCCGCCCCTTTCAGATTGACCCGACCATCCGAGGCGAAGACCCGCTCGGACAGGCCATGATCCGCCGCCAGCTGTGTCACCAGCGATCGATCCGAGGCCGAGGCCAGACAGACCTCGCGTCCTTCGTGCAGGGCCTCGATCACCACCTCGGCGACGGCGGCATTGACCGGCATCAGATCGGTGCGCAGCGGTACCAGCGCGGCCAACTCCGCCTTCAGCCGGGCGCGGTCGCCAAAAGAGGTCGCCGCAAGCCGCAACGTGCCGATCGGGTCGCGGCCAAGACCGGCCCAGAACCCCTCGTAGAGCAGATCCGTGGTCAGGAAGGTGCCGTCGACATCAAGCACCAGCGGTTTGTCGTTGCTCATTCTCATCCCTTCGATGCGAAGACGCAGCCGTCGGTGACCAATTCCGGCGGGCTCAGGCAGAGCCCCCGCGCCACCTGCCAGGCCGCCAGCACCTTGGGCACGTAATCGCGCGTCTCGGCATAGGGCGGAACGCCGCCATTGCCCTTCACGGCGTTTTCCCCGGCGTTGTAGGCGGCGATCACCATCAGCGGATCGCGGTCGAATTCCTTCATCAGCCAGTCCAGATAGGCGACGCCGCCCTTGATGTTCTGGCCCGGATCGCGGCTGTCGGCGACGGCGAAGCGGGTGGCCGTGGCCGGGATCAGCTGCATCAGCCCGACTGCCCCCGAATGCGAGACCGCATCCGCCTGACCGCCCGACTCGGTCGAGATCACCGCAAGCACCAGCGCCGGCGAGACCTCGGTGCCGATCGTCGCCGCAAGGATGTCGCGGCCATGCGTCTGTGCGATCGCCTGCAGATTGGCCAGCCGCGGCCCCCGAACCGCCTGCCCGCCCGGCCCCATGGTCAGCGCGTCAAGCGCCTGCTGGAACCGTCCCGAGCGATCCGCAAGATTGGGCGACACCACGCTCCAGAACCAGGCATAAGAGGCCGACCCGCCATCGGCGGGCCGCGTCGAGGCCGCGCCCGGGGCCGGAGGCGGCGTTGCGGTGATCGGCGCGAAGGGCTGGGCGGCCTGCGCCGCCAGCGCGGCGGCCTGTTCCTCGGGGTCGATCTGGATGGTGAGAAAGCGCGTCTGCCCCGCCTTCGGCGGCAGCACGCGGCGCGGCTCGAAATGGTGGACAGTCGGCGTTTTCGGGCCGATCTCAGCGAAAACCGGCACGACCGAAACGGTCGCGCTCAGGGCGAGACTGACAACAAATATACGGCGCATTTGCGCGATCCTGCTCTTGCGGTCCGATTTTGGACCCTTTGTCCGGCTGGTGCCGGTTGCGGTCACTATTCCCGAAATCGGCTGAAAAACCAAGGAAAACGCGATTTCCCCGGGAAAACGGCCGTGCTTTGGCGCCGAAGTGTTGCACGAAGGCTTGGTCTTGCCGGTACTTCAGGGGCGGGATGGCGGTTAACCTGTCTTGGATATGGCATCGTTGCGCCGCAATCGCGCCACGATCCGGGCCGGAAATCGACACGCCCGAAAGGCGAACTCACCCGACTTGCACAACCATGAATGCAACGCAGAGATCAGGAGAAACGCGATGACCTGCTTCAAACTTGCCCGTATGCTTCGTTCCGAGGAAGATGGTGCCGTGACCGTGGATTGGGTGGTGCTGACCGCGGCGGTGGTCGGCCTTGGCGCGGCGGCCCTTACGCTGGTGCGCTCGAACACCGGCGCGTTGAGCACGAAGGTCGGCGATTATCTGGCCAGCGCCTCGGTCAATACGTCGTTCTGAGACCCTTTGCGGGCGGGTCGGCGCTGGCTGGCCCCGGCGAAACGGGCTTGGACAATTTTCGCGCGCGGCGCTGTTTTGTTAGTACCTTCTTAACGAATTTCTGTCGCCGCGAAGATTTCTGGAAGCTGCCCCAATCGGGCCACGATTCGACGGCAGAAAGTCTCCATACCGCGATGCAGGGGAACGGAAGATACCCAGCCAACACCGCGGCGGACAGCTCGTCGAACCGGACAACCAAGGAGATCCCCGATGAAATTCTTCAAACTCGCCCGCAAGATCCGCACCGAAGAAGACGGCGCCGTGACCGTTGACTGGGTTGTGCTGACGGCCGCCGTCGTCGGTCTCGGCGCTGCCGCGCTGACCCTCGTGCGCACCAACACCGGCACGCTGACCACCAAGATCGGCAACTACCTTGCCTCGGCTTCGGTCAACACCAGCTTCTGATCGCGCCGCAAGACGAAGATCGCAAAGGCCGCCCTCGAGGTGGCCTTTTCGCTTTTGGCGCCGTGGGAATCGGCGTTGCGATTCTGCCTGACCCACGTCGTCAGAACGGCCCGGCCACCGAAATGGTTAATGTTTAATTTACTCCAAGACGGATTTGGCCTTGCCGCGAAGATATACCGCTTCCGCCCCAATCACGTCACGATTCACCGCCACAAAGAACCCATCCCGCGAGGCTGGAGATAGCGAAGCCCGGCAGCAGCGCGGCAAACCTGAACTCAAGGAGACTTCCGATGAACTTCTTCAAACTCGCCCGCAAGATCCGTACCGAAGAAGACGGCGCCGTGACCGTTGACTGGGTTGTGCTGACCGCCGCCGTCGTCGGCCTCGGCGCTGCTGCGCTGACCCTTGTGCGCACCAACACCGGCACGCTGACCACCAAAGTCGGCAACTACCTGGCCTCGGCCTCGGTGAACACCAGCTTCTGATCCCGTCGCAAGGCCAGGATCGCAAGGGCCGCCCTCGAGGCGGCCTTTCGCATTTCCGGCGGCCCTCACCCGCCTGAAAGAAAAACCGTTAAGGCCTTATTAACGTCATCATTTTTCGGCAGGCTTCGTCCATCCGCGAGGCATTCCGCTTGGCATTTTCCAGCAGCTCCGCATCCACACGACTTCAGGAGAGACGAGATGAAATTTTTCAAGATTGCCCACAAGATCCGCACCGAGGAAGAGGGCGCCGTGACTGTGGATTGGGTCGTGCTGACTGCTGCTGTCGTCGGAATTGGGGCTGCTGCGCTGACGCTGGTGCGTACCAAGACCGGCGTGCTGACCACCAAGATCGGCAATTACCTCGCCTCGGCGTCGGTCAACACGAGCTTCTGAGCCTTGCCCATGGGCTTTAGGGGCCGCCGCAAGGCGGCCTTTCCATTTGCGGGTCTGCGGGGCGATGCTATCTGGAAACGCGATGCAACCCTGACGCGAAATAATTTCGTTAATGCCTTATTAAGGTCGTTTTCTGTGGCGATACCATAAGCACCGGGTTGGAACCGGCATTGGCAGAAAACCGGTTTCACGCGTCTTTGGTAACAGGAGTTAACGATATGAAATTCTTCAAAATTGCCCGCAAGATCCGCGCCGAAGAAGACGGCGCCGTGACAGTCGATTGGGTTGTGCTGACGGCGGCCGTTGTCGGTCTCGGCGCAGCCGCGCTTGGCATCGTGCGCACCAAGACCGGAACTCTGAGCACCAAGGTCGGCAATTATCTGGCCTCGGCCTCGGTCAAGACCAGCTTTTGAGCTGACGGACCCGAGCGGGGCGGCCCGGGCTGCCCCGCATCGGTGCAGATCGACCGAGTTCGGATTTCGCCGAAAAAAATGCGTCGATCTGCCCCAATTACGCCGCCTTGCCCGTGCATAGCCGGGTTGGAATGCCGCAGGCCGCATGGAGCACAAGAATGGGGAAGAGCATGACAGCAGCAGGCTGGACCTGGATCCTTTGCGAAGAAGACGGCGCGATCACGGTCGATTGGGTCGTGCTCACTGCGGCCGTCGTGTCAATGGGCATGCTTGCCGGGGGGATCGTCTGGACGAACTCCGGCAGCGTCGCGCGCAATGTGTCATCCTACATCGGCTCGCAATCGGTGATCACCACGTTCTGAGTTGCAATGCGGTTTGCTGCACCGCCTCAGCGGCTTCCCCGAGGCCATGAAATTGCCCGAATTCACGTCGAGTGTCCGGAACAGTATTTTGGCCGAAGGTTCGGCCTTGAAAGGAACATGGTGAGCCGATGCGCATGATTGTCGCTCTTGTGCTGGTTTTGGGTGTCGCCCTTGCCGGTGCCGCCGTTTACATGGCGCAGCAGCAGATCTCGCAATTCCAGAACGAACGCGACATGCTTGTGGCCGAGCAGGCGAATGCGCCGAAGCTGGTCGATGTCGTGATCCTGCGCCGGGCGCTGGCCTATGGGGAACGGTTCACCGCCGCCGATCTCGGTGTGATCAAGATGCAGGAGGGCCATCTTCCCGAGGGGATCTTCCATTTGGTGGCAACGCCGCTTGGGGCGCCCGAAGAGGCGCTCGCGGCCTCGGTCTTCCCGGGCGGCGAAACCCGTCCGCGCGCCGCGCTGCGCTCCTATGATGCGTATGAGGCGATCCTCGCGAACAAGATCACCGCGCCCGGCGTCGATGCCGGGATCATGGCGAACCTGTCGCCGAACATGCGCGCCTTCACGATTTCGGTGAACGCGACGACCGGGGTTTCGGGCTTCCTGCGGCCGGGCGATCGCGTCGACGTCTACTGGTCGGGCGAGGTGAATGGTGAAAGGGTGACGAAGCTGATCGACACCAGCCTGCGTCTGATCGCGATCGACCAGAGCGCCGATGCCGACCGTTCCGAGGAAACCAAGGTCGCCGCCACGGTGACGGCGGAGGTGACGCCCGAACAGGTGGCGGCCCTGACGTTGGCGCAAGGCACCGGCGAGTTGACGCTCTCGCTCGTGGGGATGCAGAACACCTCCGATCCGGGTGCGATCGAGATCGACCGCAACAAGCTTCTGGGCATTCAGGCGCAAGAAGCGGTGAAAGTCGAAGCCGAACGGGTTTGCACCGTGAAGATGCGCAAGGGCACCGAACTGGTCGAGACCCCGATCCCCTGCAAGAACTGAGTGCCGAGCCCCCTGCCCGGGGCCGCGGCGGATATGCGGCTTGGGCACATTCCGCAGGAAAGGGGCCGCAAAAACGGTTGATTCTTGCAAAAAATCAAACACTAGGGCATTGTCAGTGCCACAGCGGTGAAAATCACCGATACCGGGCGTCAGATCCGGGTAGAGCAGCGTGATCGGAGAGGCAGGATCACCATGAATATGAAGAGTTTCTTCGGCGCTTGCGCGATGGGTGTCGCGCTCGCGTCCGGTGTTTCGGTCCCGCTGTTCGCGGAAACGCTGCGCATTGTCTCGGGCACCGGCAGCACACCGCTCGCTGTGCCGATGAACCGGGCCGTGGTTGTGGAAAGCGACAAGCCGTTCTCTGAACTGTCGATTGCCAACCCCGGTATCGCCGACGTCACGACCCTGTCGGACAAGACGATCTACGTTCTGGGCAAGGTTCCGGGCCGCACGACGATGACGGTTCTGGGCGCGGATGGCGCGCTGCTTTCGAACGTCGAAGTGCAGGTCACCCCCGACATCGCCGAATTCAAGGAACGCCTGAAGCAGATCCTGCCCGGCGAGAATATCGAGGTCCGCACCGCCAACGACGGCATCGTGCTGTCGGGCACGGTCTCGTCTTCGTCGAAGCTCGACCGCGCGCTTGATCTGGCCAAGCGCTATGCGGGCGACCGGGTTTCGAACCTGATGAACGTCGGCGGCACGCAGCAGGTGATGCTGAAAGTCCGCTTCGCCGAGATGCAGCGCTCGGTGTCGAAAAACCTCGCCTCGTCTCTGGCGATGAAAGGGACGGTTGGCGGTGGCAATGCCCAGACGGGCGTCAGCACCGGCACCGGCAATTTCACCGCCAACGGCGCGCTGGCGAATGCTTTCCCCTCCAGCGGCGACGGCACCTTCCCGATCTCCAGCAGCACGCAGGGCGCGCTGGGGCTTGGCTTCACCGTCGGCAACATGGAATTCGGCGTGCTGCTCGAAGCGCTTGAAAGCAAGGGCATGGTCCGCACGCTGGCCGAGCCGAACCTGACCGCGCTCTCGGGCCAGCAGGCCAAGTTCCTGGCGGGTGGCGAATATCCGATCCCGGTGGTGTCCGACAACGGCGTCTCGATCGAATACAAGCCCTTCGGTGTCGAGATGACCTTCGTGCCGCGCGTCGTCGAAGGCGATCTGATCAACCTCGAGATTGCGGCGGCCGTCTCGGCCATCGACACCTCGGTGACGATGACGAACAACGGCACCACCGTGAACGCCTTCAAACGCCGCGAGACCTCGACCACGGTCGAGATGCGTGATGGCGAAAGCTTCGCCATCGCCGGCCTGCTGCAGGACGATTTCAACGATCTGAACAGCCAGATCCCGTGGCTGGGCGACGTACCGGTGCTGGGCTCGCTGTTCCGCTCGACCGCGTTCGAACGCAAGCAATCCGAACTTGTCATCATCATCACGCCGCATCTGGTCACGCCCACGCATGGTGAGGCGCTGGCGCTGCCGACCGACCGCGTCAGGCTGCCGAGCGAATCCGAGCTTTTCCTGCGCGGCAAGACCGAAGGCGGTGCCGCGGGCGAAGTTGCCAAGCAGGACTTTTCCGGCTCCTATGGCTATGTGATGGAGTGAGAGGATGCAGGGTAGGGGCCAGACCATGCGCTATTGGGTGATCGTGGCGGGCGCATTGGCGCTGGCAGGATGCGGGACTTCGGAAGTGGGCAGCCAGTATGAAACCGGCGGTTTCGGCAATGCCACGATGAACAACACGCTGGTGATGACGGGGCAGCGCGACTTCGCCATCAGCCTGACCCGCAAGTTTGCGCAAGATGTGCCCAACACGGTCAACTTCGCCTTCAACTCCGATGTGCTCGACGGCACGGCTCGGGCGGCGCTGGTGCAGCAGGCGAACTGGATCAAACAGTTCCCCGAGGTGAAATTCCGCGTCTATGGTCACACCGATCTTGTGGGCTCGGATGGCTACAACAAGGCGCTGGGCCTGCGCCGTGCCAAGGCCGTGGTCACCTTCCTGACCGGGCAGGGGATTTCCCGCGCGCGGCTGGAGGCGGTCGTGTCCTATGGCAAGACGCAGCCGCTCGTCTACGATCCGGGTCCGAATGTGCAGAACCGCCGCACCGTGACCGAGGTCTCGGGGCTGGTGAAGCGCAACACGCAATATCTCAACGGCCAATATGCCGAGCTGGTGTTCCGCGAATACGTCGCCTCGGCGGCGACGGAGAGCACGATCACGCTTTCGACGGGCAGCGCCACCGGCGGCGGTGGCGGCGGCGGGTCGTCCAAGTAACTTGGTCAGGTATTCCGGTTTGCAGGCGGGCTTTGGCAACAAGGCCCGCTTGTTTCGTTGATCGTCGCCAATAATCCCACAATTGGAACAATCCGGCCCAAATGTCGCCCAGATTGGTCGCGACCTTGGGGAGGCAGGAAATGGCACGTCCGCTGAGTCGTGCCCCTTTCGTGGCTGTGCCGGTCGTTGTTTCCCCCCGGTTCACGTCACGGAATGCGTAACAAAGGACCGAGGCAATGAGTGCAGCAGCAATTCTTTCTCCGGAACCGGCGCCGATCGTGGCCTGCACGGTATCGCGGGACGTCTCGAATTTCGACCTTCTGATCGAGGACATGGAAGCCGAGCTTGGCGAAAGCTGGGGCGACCTGACCTTCGAGGATGCGGTGGTCTTCCTCAATCAACCCGACGCCGAGATGCTTGAGTTCGTCGCCATCGCCGTCGACAGCGAAGACGAAAACAATCTGGCGCGGATTTCCGGCATCATCGGCACCGCCAAGGAAAAGGGCATCCGGGTGATCCTGATCGCCGAGGAAGTCAGCCCGATCGCCCTGCACCAGCTGCTGCGCCTTGGCGCCGATGACTTCGTGCCCTATCCGCTGCCCGAAGGCGCGCTGCACGAGGCGATCGAGCGTCTCGGCCAATCCGACCTGCCGCCCGAGATGCCCGCCGTTCCCGCGGCGCCGCCGAGCTTCAAGAACACCGGTGGGCGCGATGGCGTCGTGCTGCCGGTGCATGGCCTGTCAGGCGGGGTGGGGGCGACGACCTTCGCCGTGAACCTGGCCTGGGAACTGGCCTCGCCCGAGGCCTCGAAAAAGGCGCCGGTGCAGCCGCCGCGGGTGTGCCTGCTCGACTTCGACCTGCAATTCGGCTCGGCCTCCACCTATCTCGACCTGCCGCGCCGCGATCTGGTGTTCGAACTGCTGCAGGACACCGCCCATATGGATGTCGAAAGCTTCAATCAGGCGCTTTTGACCTTCAACGACCGGCTGCATGTGCTGACCGCCCCCTCCGAGATGCTGCCGCTCGACATCGTCACGTCCGAAGATATCTCGCGCATCATCGAGATGGCGCGGTCGAACTTCGACTTCGTGGTGATCGACATGCCGAGCACCGTCGTCAGCTGGACCGAGACGGTGCTGAGCCAGGCGCATCTTTACTTCGCGCTGATGGAACTCGACATGCGCTCGGCGCAGAACACCTTGCGGATGATCCGCGCGCTCAAGGCGGAAAACCTGCCGATCGAGAAGCTGCGCTTCGTGCTCAACCGCGCGCCGAAATTCACCGATCTTTCGGGCAAGTCCCGGGTCAAGCGGCTGGCGGAAAGCCTCGATATTTCGATCGAGCTGATGCTGTCGGATTGTGGCCGCATCGTCACGCAGGCGAATGATCACGGTCTTCCGCTGGCGCTCTCGGCGGCCAAGGCGCCCTTGCGCAAGGAAATCCAGAAGCTCGCCCAGTCCATCGCCGATTTGACCCGCGCCACCGAGGCCGCCACGGCCTGAACGGCTCTCCGGAGTTAGCCCATGTTCTCGCGTTACAAGAAACCCGCCACCGGTGCGCCCACACCCGCTGCCCTTGCCCCCCGATCTGCCGCCGCTCCCGCGGCTCCGGTCGCGGCCAAGGCGCCGATTGCCGCGCCCGCCGAGGCCCCGAAAGCATCCGTGCAGCGCAAGGTGATGCCGGGGGCCCCGGTTTCGCCGCAGGTGGCGGCGGCTGACAAGGACCGCAAGCGCAAGGAACGGATGGGCGAGCTCAAGGTCGAGCTGCACAAGCGCCTTTTGGAAAACCTGAACCTTGCCGCGCTCGAACATGCCTCGGAAGCCGAGCTGAAATCCGAGATCGCCGCGATCTCGGGTGAGGCGATGACCGAAATGTCGGTCGCCCTGAACACCGCCGAGCGGCAAAGCCTGCATCAGGAGCTGTACGACGAGGTGATGGGCCTCGGGCCTCTTGAACCGCTTCTGAAGGACGACACCGTTTCCGATATTCTGGTGAACGGCCCGAACCAGATCTTCGTCGAACGCTTCGGCAAGCTGCAGCTCAGCGATGTCACCTTCAAGGATGAAAAGCACCTGCTGCGGATCATCGACAAGATCGTGTCGGCCGTGGGCCGCCGCGTCGATGAAAGCAACCCCTATGTCGACGCCCGTCTGGCCGATGGCTCGCGTTTCAACGCGATGGTGCCGCCGATCGCCGTCGATGGCTCGCTCGTCTCGATCCGGAAATTCAAGAAGGACAAGCTCGCGATCGACGATCTTGTCCGCTTTGGTGCCTTCACCGAGGAAATGGCCGCCTATCTGCAAGCCGCGGTTGCAACGCGGCTGAACGTCATCGTCTCGGGCGGGACGGGCTCGGGGAAAACGACGACGCTGAACGCGCTGTCCAGTTTCATCGACAACTCCGAACGCATCCTGACGATCGAAGACACGGCCGAACTTCAGCTGCAGCAGACCCATGTCGGCCGGATGGAAAGCCGTCCGCCGAACGTCGAGGGCAAGGGCGCCGTGACCCAGCGCGACTGCTTGCGCAACGCGCTGCGGATGCGTCCCGACCGGATCATCGTCGGCGAAACCCGCGGCGAGGAAGTCATCGACATGCTGCAGGCGATGAACACCGGCCACGACGGCTCGATGACGACGATCCACGCCAACAACGCCCGCGACGGCATCTCGCGTCTGGAAAACATGGTGGCGATGGCGGGCATCGAAATGCCGCTCAAGGCCGTGCGCAGCCAGATCGCCAGCGCCGTCAACCTGATCGTGCAGGCCTCGCGTCTGCAGGACGGCTCGCGCCGGATGGTCTCGATCACCGAACTGACGGGGATGGAAGGCGACGTGATCTCGATGCAGGAAATCTTCCGCTACGAACGGCTTGGCCTTGCGCCGGATGGCAAGATCATCGGCCGCTTCACCGCCACGGGGGTGCGCAGCCACTATTCGGACCGGTTCCGGCAATGGGGCTATGACCTGCCCGCCTCGATCTACGAACCGGTTCAGGACTGACGAGGGAAGCACGCATGATCATTTCCGCCACGCCGATCATCTATGGTCTGATCTTCGTCGCCGTGCTTTTGCTGGTCGAGGGCATCTACCTGCTCGTCTTCGGCAAGTCGATCTCGCTCAACAACCGGGTGAACCGCCGTCTCGAGATGCTCGACAAGGGGCAGCGGCGCGAACAGGTGCTGGAGCAACTCCGCAAGGAAGCGACGCAGCATTCGAATGCGCAGGGCATCCCGCTGTATTCGCTGCTCGCTTCGAAAGCGCAAAAGGCCAATATCGCCTTCTCGCCCCCCGCGCTGATGGGGGTGATGGCGCTCGTCAGCTTCGTGGCTTTTCTGGGTCTGACGCTCGGCACACAAGCCTCGACCCCGGTCCGGGCCGCTCTGGCCGTTCTGATGGGTGTGGGCGGGGTCTATTTCTGGATCAACGGCAAGGCCAACAAGCGCCTGAAACTGGCCGAGGAACAGCTGCCCGATGCGGTCGAGCTGATGGTGCGCAGCTTGCGCGTGGGCCATCCCTTCGCTTCGGCGATTCAGGCGGTGGCAAAGGAAATCCCCGATCCCTTGGGCACCGAATTCGGCATCATCGCCGACGAGGCCGCCTATGGCCGCAACGTCGTCGATTGTCTGCGTGATCTGGCGGAACGGCTCGACATGCAGGATCTGCGCTTCCTCGCCGTCGCCGTGTCGATCCAGCAGACCTCGGGCGGCAACCTCGCCGAGGTGCTGGAAGGTCTGGCCAAGGTGATCCGCTCGCGGTTCCGGCTGTTCCGCCGCGTCCGCGCCATCACCGCCGAGCCGAAATGGTCGGGCATCTTCCTGTCGGGCTTCCCGATTGCGGTGCTGGTGGTGATCCAGGTGGTCTCGCCGAACTATTACGACGGGGTCAAGGACACGCCTTCGTTCATTCCGGCCGCGCTGATCGTCTTTGCGCTGCTCGGGGCGAACATGCTGTTCATGAAGGTCATGACGACGATCAAGGTGTGAGGAGGCCGGAATGTCCCTGAGTGCGATCACCGAGACGCTGACCAACATGCTGGGCCCGATGGGCCCGGTCATTGTCGTTGCGGGCCTTGGCGCGGTCCTGATCCTTGCGGCGCTGCCCGCGCTCTTGTCGAAACGCGAAGACCCGCTCGACAAGTTGCGCAAGAGCGTGGCGGCCAGTGGGGGTGTCCCCGGCGGCGCCCAGCAGGCGGCGGCGAAGAAGGGACAGAAGCTGCGCAACACCTCCGGCCCCGACAAGCTGGAGAAATTCGCGGGCTTTCTGGAGCCGCAAAGCAAGGAAGAGATGTCGGAAAGCCGGAAATGGCTGCAAAAGGCGGGCTATCGCGGCCCGCATGCGGTGCGCCATTTCCACGCCGTGCAATTCGCGCTGGCGATCGGGCTTCTGCTGCTCGGCGTGCTTTACGTGCTGTCCTACAATGCCGGGCATGAAGTGCCGCTCGACTCGACCAAGGCGGTTCTGGCGATCATCGGCCCGGCCGTGCTTGGCTATTATGCGCCGCGCCGCTGGGTGAACCAGCGCGTCGATGCCCGCACCGCCGAGATGCAGAACGGCTTTCCCGATGCGCTCGACATGCTTCTGGTCTGCGTCGAGGCGGGCCAATCGCTCGATCAGGGCATCATCCGGGTGTCGAAGGAACTCGCCACCTCCTATCCCGCGCTGGCCGAGGAATTCGAAACCGTCGCCCACGAGATCAAGGCCGGTCTCGACAAGCCTTCCGTGCTGCGCGCCTTTGCCGATCGCTCGGGCGTTCCCGATGTCGCCTCCTTCGTCACCGTGATGATCCAGTCGCAACAGTTCGGCACCTCGATTGCCGAGGCGCTGCGGCTTTACGCGGCCGACATGCGCGACAAGCGGATCATGCGCGCCGAGGAAGCGGCGAACAAGATCCCGACCAAGATGACGCTCGGCACGATGCTCTTCACCGTGCCGCCGCTGCTCATCATCCTTGTCGGTCCCTCGGTCCATGATATGATGGAAAACTTCAAAGCCTTCAGTCAGATGTGATCCATGGGCCTTTCCTTTCGCGCTTTGGGCGCGGCACTGTCGCTCTGCCTTCTGGCCGCCTGCATGTCGGGCGGCCTTGGCGCATCGAAGGGCAGCCCCTTTGCGCCCGGCGCGGCCGAGGGCGACGGGGTGGACGGGCTTCTGGTCGGGCACCGGCTGATGGAGGCGGGGGAATATGAACTCGCGCTCAAGGCCTATTACCGCGCGGCGGCGGAAAAGGGCGCGACGGTCGACGTGCTTTCGGCCATCGGCTCGGCGGACCTGAAGCTTGGCCGTCTGGGGCAGGCGGAACAGATCCTGCGCCGTGCCACCGAAAAGGACGAACGCTTCGTGCCCGCCTGGAACAACCTTGGCGTCGTGCTGATGGAGCAGGGCCACCCGGCCGAGGCGGCGCGGGTCTTCCAGATCGCCTATGGGCTCGACAGTGGCGATTCGGACTCGATCCGGCAAAACCTGCGTCTGGCTCTCGCAAAAAAAGAGAAACCTGATTATGATCCGCCGACGGACAGACCGTTCAAGCTGGTCCGGCGGGGGGTGGGCGAGTACCTTCTGCTGACCGAGCAGTGAGGCACGAGCAAAAGGACGCAGAAACATGCGCCACCCGATCTTTCTGGCCGCCCTTGCGGGCGGAGCGCTTGTTCTTGGCGGCTGCATGGGCAGCGAAAAGGCCGAGGTCAACAAGGCGCTCGACTCGGTCAACGCGGTTGATGCGACGAACCTTTCCGACATCATGCTCACGGTGGGCGACCCGCGCGAGGCGGTAAGCTATTTCACCCGTGCCACGAGCGAACACCCCGACCGGATCGATTTGCAACGCGGGCTCGCCAAATCGATGGTGCGGGCCGGGCAGGCCGATGCGGCGATCGGGGTCTGGAACCGCGTCCTTGCCATGCCCGCGGCGAATAATGACGACAAGGTTTCGCTGGCCGATGCGCAGATCCGCGCGGGCAAATGGGATGAGGCCAAGGCGACGCTGAACACCATTCCGCCGACGCACGAAACCTTCGAGCGCTACAAGCTCGAGGCGATGGTGGCCGACAGCGAGAAGAACTGGAAGAAGGCCGACAGCTTCTATGAAACCGCGGTCGGGCTGACGACGCGGCCGTCGAGCGTGCTGAACAACTGGGGCTTCTCGAAGCTGTCCCGGGGCGATGCCAAGGGCGCGGAAAAGCTTTTCTCCGAGGCGCTGACCTATGATTCCGCCTCTTTCACCACGAAGAACAACCTGGTGATGGCGCGGGCGGCGCAGCACAAATACGATCTTCCCGTCGTCGACATGACCCAGACCGAGCGCGCGAAGCTGCTGTATACGGCCGCGCTCTCGGCGATCAAGCAGGGCGACGTGGCGATCGGCAAGGGCCTGTTGCAGGACGCGGTCGATACTTCGCCGGTCTATTTCGAAGAAGCCGCGCGGGCGCTCGAAGCGCTTGATGCCGGCGGCAAGCGGGGCTGACATGCTGGGTCTGAGCGTCTCGCAGGCGGCCTTGGCGCTGTTCGTCGCCGTGCTGCCGATCTGCGGTTGGGTGATCTACACCGACCTGAAATTCATGAAGATCCGCAACGTCGCGGTTCTGGCGCTGGTCGCGGTCTTCGCGGTCGCGGGCTTTCTGGTCCTGCCGCTCGAGGTCTGGATGTGGCGCTGGGTGCATCTGCCGGTGATCCTTGTCATCGGGCTCTTGCTCAACATCGCGCTGGGCGTGGGCATGGGCGACGTGAAATTCGCCGCTGCAGCCGCACCGTTCTTTTCCGCCGATCCGGGGCGGGTGATGCTGGCGATCCTGCTGCTGCAGGCCTGCCTGATCCTCTGCTTTGCGGCCCATCGCATCGCCCGGGCGATCCCGGCGGTGCGCGCGGCAACGCCCGACTGGGCCAGCTGGGGGCACAAGAAATTCCCCTTCGGCCTCGTGCTGGTCGCGACGCTGCTGGGCTATCTCGGGCTGATCGCGGCGATCACCTGACGGTGGCCGCCGCCTTTTGCGCCTGATCGCCAAGGCTGCCATGCGCGCTCCACCAGCCCGGGTGGCTTGCCGCAAGGGCAGTCTGCGCCGCTTCCGCCTCGGCTTCCGAGCCGAAGAGGCCAAAGCAGGTGGCCCCCGATCCCGACATCCGCGCCAGCTTGCAGCCGGGCAGGGCGGCGAGCACGGCCAGCACCTCGGCAATCACCGGCGCCTGCGCCACGGCCGGGGCCTGAAGATCGTTGCGCTGATCCGCAAGCCAGCCAATGCAGGCGCCCGCATCGGCAAAGGCGGGGATCTCGGGCAGGGGCGGGTTGTCCTTCACCGTCAGCGCCTTGAAGACCGATGGCGTCGGCACCTCGACGCGCGGATTGACCAGCACGGCGGGAAGCGGGGGCAGGGCGACCGGGGTCAGATCCTCGCCGATGCCGCGGGTGCGGGCCGGGCGCGGGTCAAGGCACATCGGCACATCGGCCCCGAGTTTCAGCACCGCGGCCGCATCGGGCAGGGGCTGGCCGGTCAGCGCCGCCATGCCGCGCAGCGCCGCCGCCGCATCGGAGGAGCCGCCGCCGATCCCGGACGCCGCGGGCAGGCACTTTTCAAGCGTCACCGCCGCGCCCACGCCAAACAGCGCCGCGGCCTTCAGAACAAGGTTCTCCGGCCCTTCCGGCACGGCAGCGCCCTCGGGGCCGCTGACCTTCAGCACCAGCGCGTCAGCCGGGGCGAGCGTCAGCGCATCGCCCACGGGGGAAAACGCGACAAGACTGTCGAGCAGATGATAGCCATCGGCGCGCTGGCCGGTGACATGCAGGGCAAGGTTCACCTTGGCGGGGGCAAAGACGTCAATTCTGGGCATGTTCGGGGTGCAGCGGTTTTGCACCTTCCTCCTTCAGCACGACATCCAGTCCGACCTCGAGCTTGCGGCGGACACGGTTCAGATCCAGATCATTCGACGGACCAAGGTTGAGCGCCCGGCGCCACTGGAATTCGGCCTCGCGGGTGCGGCCCACGGCCCAGTAAACATCGCCCAGATGGTCGTTCAGCAGCGGATCGGCGGGGGTCAACTCGACCGCCTTTTCCATCTGCACCACCGCCTCTTCGTAGCGGCCCAGCCGGTAATAGGCCCAGCCCAGACTGTCGGTGATGTAGCCATCATCCGGTCGCCCGGCGACGGCCTTCTCGATCATCTCGAGCGCCTCTTTCAGGTTCTCGCGTTTCTCGACATAGGAATAACCGAGGTAATTCAGCACCACAGGCTGATCGGGGGAGAGTTTCAACGCCTCGCGGAAGCCCTTCTCGGCTTCTTTCCACGCGCCAGACCGCTCCTGCGCGATGGCGCGGGAATACCACAGGCCCCAATCCTCCGGGCGCGGTTCGCCATTCAGCGCGATCGCCTTGTCATAGGCTTTCGCCGCCTCGGCATAGCGTTCTTCATGGCGCAGCGTGTCGCCGAGCGAGGACCAGGCATTGGGCAGGTCGGGATGAGTGCGGCTGAGTTGCTCCAGCACCTCGATCGCCGCATCCGAACGCCCTGCCGAGACCATCGCCTGCGCGCGCCCCAGTTCTGAGGCGTAGAAGGCCGGATTGTCCGGGCCGATTTCGGCATAGGCGGAAATCGCGAGGTCGAATTGATCTTGCGATTCCAGGATGTCGGCCGCCAGAAGCGCGGCATCGACGTCGTCCGGCCGCAGCCAGAGCGCCAGCCGCGTGTGGATCAGCGCGAAACCGGGCAACGAATCCGCATTCAGGGCGAGGGCCACCGACTGGAACACCTCGGCCACGCCATCGCGCGCCGATCCGATCCGGGTGAAGGGCAGGGTTTCCCCGGCTTCAAGCTGCTTGCGGATCGCGGCGATCTCGGGCGGCAGCGCCGCGCCATAGGCCTTGTCGATCAGCGCGATCGCATCCGGGTCGCGTTCCAGCTGCGAGAGCACCTGCACATGCGCCAGAATCCCGCGCCGGGTGCTGTTGAAGTAATCCGCATACTTGCCCGAGAAGATCGCTTCCGCGCTTTCGTAATCGCCGACCAGCGCCGAAGCCAGCGCCCGGTGATAGCCCGCAAAGCCGTCAAGCCCGTCGATCTTGCCCAGCTTCTCGAAGCCGTCCATCGCCTCGGACATCTTGCCCGCCCCGGCCAGCGCCCAGGCCTTGTAAAGCCCGCTCACCAGTTGACCGGCATCGCCGCCCTTTGCGAGCAGCGCTTCCCCGGCGGCAAAATTCCCCGATTTCGCGGCATCGGCGAGCATCACCAGCACCGCCACCTGCGAGGGTTTCTCGGCCTTGACCATTTGGGCGGCCAGATCGCGGGCGGCATCGACATCGCCCAGCGACAGGAGGCTGATCAGCAGACCCTCCTGCACGCGCCCGTCGGTGGGGTCGTCGGCCAGCAGACGCTGATAATATTTCGTCGCCTCGGCGTAGTTGTTGTCCATCGATGCGGCCTGCGCCGCCAGATAGGCGCCGTCATCCTCGGACCGGGCGGCGGTGACAGGCAGGGTCACGCCAAGGCCAAGGGTGGCGATCAGGCACAGGGCTGGCGAAAGTCTCGAAAGGAAGGGCACGGATGGGTCCTTATGCTCGGGCTGCCGCAAAAGGTAGCGAGGCCCATCGTGCAAAGCAATCGGGGGAGGCATTCGCCTCCCCCGCAACACGCCGATGTGACGCGCAAGACTCACATATTGGGGTAGTTCGGGCCGTCGCCGCCCTGCGGCGTGGTCCAGGTGATGTTCTGCGACGGGTCCTTGATATCGCAGGTCTTGCAGTGCACGCAGTTCTGGAAGTTGATCTGGAAGCGGGCCTGATCGCCTTCGCCCAGCACTTCATAGACGCCCGCCGGGCAGTAGCGCTGCGCCGGTTCCGCATAGTCGCGCAGGTTCACCGCGATCGGCACCGACGGGTCCTTCAGCCGCAGGTGGCAGGGCTGGCTTTCCTCGTGGTTGGTGAAGGCGAAGCTGACGTTGGTCAGCCGGTCGAAGCTGATCTTGCCATCCGGCTTCGGATAGTCGATCGGCGCGAAATCCTTCGCCTTGCCGGTATGGGCGGCATCGGTCTTCTTGTGCTTGAGCGTGCCGAAGAACGAGAAGCCGAAAAGCGAGTTCGTCCACATGTCGAGCCCGCCGAGGAACATCGACGCCCAGATCCCCCACCACGACCACATCGGCTTGACGTTGCGCACCGGGATCAGGTCTTTCGCGATCGGACCCGAACGCACATCGGCTTCGTAATCCACGAGTTCGTCGCCCTCGCGCCCGGCCTTGATCGCCTTCGCGGCGGCTTCGGCGGCGGCAATGCCCGAGAGCATCGCATTGTGGTTGCCCTTGATCCGCGGCACGTTCACGAAGCCAGCCGAGCAGCCCAAGAGCGCGGCCCCCGGCACCGTCAGTTTCGGGATCGACTGCCAACCGCCTTCCGAGATCGCCCGCGCCCCATAGGCCACGCGCTTGCCGCCTTCCAGCAGCTGCGCGACCATCGGGTGGTGCTTGAAGCGCTGGAATTCCATGTAGGGCGACAGATAGGGGTTCTGGTAGTTCAGGTGAACCACGACCCCGATGTAGATCTGATTGTTCTCGATATGGTAGATGAACGACCCGCCGCCCGCATTGTGGTCGAGCGGCCAGCCCATCGTGTGGCTGACGGTGCCCTCGCGGTGCTTCTTCGGGTCGATCTCCCAGATTTCCTTCATGCCCAGACCGAATTTCTGCGGGCATTTGCCGTCCGAAAGGTTGTAGCGCTCGATCAGCTGCTTCGAAAGCGATCCGCGCACGCCTTCAGCGAGGAAGACATATTTGCCGCGCAGTTCCATGCCCGGCTCGTAGTTCGGACCGGGCGTGCCATCCGCGGCCAGACCCATCTCGCCCGCGACGACCCCGGCGACGCGGTCCTTGCCGTTCGCGTCCTTGTCCCAGACGAGTTCCGAGCAGGACATGCCCGGGAAAATCTCGACGCCCATCCCCTCGGCCTGTTCGGCCAGCCAGCGGCAGACATTCGCCATCGAGACGATGTAATTGCCGTGATTCGACATCAGCCCCGGCATCGGCCAGTTCGGGATCCGGGTCTGACCGGCCGCCGACAGCAGGAAGAAGTTGTCTTCCTTGACCGGCGTCTTGATCGGCGCGCCCTTTTCCTTCCAGTCCGGAATGAGCTTGTTCAGCCCGCGCGGGTCCAGAACGGCGCCCGAAAGGATATGCGCGCCCACTTCCGAGCCCTTTTCGAGCACGACCACGTTCAGATCGGGGTCGATCTGCTTGAGCCGGATCGCCGCAGAAAGACCCGACGGACCGGCCCCCACGATCACCACATCGTATTCCATCGACTCGCGTTCGATTTCGGCCATATCGGGGGGCTCCTTCGTTCAGGCAGCAGCAGCGCGTTCCGGCGACGTGGTAACGCGAATGAGAACATGAAGCAATTGTTACGCAGCGCCGCGACGCAACAATCTTTCGCATCTGCAGAAAAGACACGCCCGCCCGGATGCGGCACCCGGTCGGCGGAAAACGCCCTGCCACCCTTGACACCGGACCCGCTTGGCGGATTTACCTCACAGGGCTAAGAAGAAGAATTGTCAGCCAGCACAGGTCAAGCACCTCCATGGAAAAGATACCGATGACGCGCGCCGGTTACGACGTGCTCGACGAGGAACTGAAAACGCTGAAGTCCGTGGAACGGCCGACCGTCATCAAGGCGATCGCCGAAGCCCGCGAGCATGGCGACCTTTCCGAAAACGCCGAGTATCACGCCGCCCGTGAAAAGCAGAGCTTCGTCGAGGGTCGGATCAAGGAACTCGAATCGATTCTGAGCCGGGCCGAGGTGATCGACACGGTGAAGCTGTCGGGCTCGATCAAGTTCGGGGCCACGGTGACGCTTGTCGACGAGGATACCGACGAAGAACGCACCTATCAGATCGTCGGCGAACACGAGGCCGATCTGGAACGCGGTCTTCTGAACATCAAGTCCCCCCTTGCGCGCGCGCTGATCGGCAAGGACGAAGGCGACAGCGTCGAAGTTCGCACTCCGGGCGGGCAGCGCAGTTACGAGATCCTGTCGGTCCGCTTCCTGTAAGCGGACCCCGGTCAAGGATGGCGAGATGGGCGAGCCCCAGTCCGAGCGCAAGACCCCTGAAAGCGGTGCGGTGGCATGGTCGCCTGCGCCGCTGCCGTCTGCTGTGCCGTCGAACCGCACCGAATGGGTCGCGGGGGGGCTGACGGCGCTCTGGCTGGCGCTTGTGGGTGCGTTCTGGCTCTTCATGCCCTCGGGCGATGCGACCGGGCTGAATGCCGCCTCGCTGGTGATGACGGTGGTGGGCGTCGTGCTGCCGGTGGTGATGATCTGGGTCGCCGCCGTCACCGCCCGCACCGCGCAGGAGATGCGCGCCGAGGCGCAGGCGCTGAAGGTCGCACTCGAGGCGATGCGCTCGGCCTGGCTCAACCAGACCCAGATCCGCGGCGGTCAGGCGCTGGAAAAGAAGCTCGACGAGGTGGCGATCGCCGCGCGGCAAGCGGAATCGGCGCTGGCGACCTTTTCGACCCGGCGCGACAGTGCCGCCGCCCACCCCCCGGCCGATCGCAAGGCGGCACTGCCCACGCCGAAGCCCGCGGTTCCGGTTGACGACCAGCCGACGCTTGCGCTCGGCACACCGGCCGAAGACCTCAAGCCGCCGGTTTCGGTCGCGGATTTCATCCGCGCGATGCAGTTCCCCGACAATGCCGAGGACAAGGAGGGCTTCCGCGCCCTGCGCCTTGCGCTCGAAGACCGGACGATGGCGAAATTGCTGCGCGCCGCGCAGGACGTGCTGAACCTGCTGGCGCAGGACGGCATCTACATGGACGATCTGAAACCCGACCGCGCCCGGCCCGAGCTGTGGCGCCGCTTCGCCAAGGGCGAGCGCGGCCGCGAGATCGCGGCGCTGGGTGGCGTGCGGGATCGCTCGTCCTTGGCGCTGACCTCGGGGCGGATGCGCACGGACACGATCTTCCGCGACGCGGCGCATCATTTCCTGCGCCAGTTCGACCGCACCTTCGTGGAATTCGAGCAGAACGCCAGCGATCAGGAAGTGGCGGAACTGGCCGAAACCCGCACCGCCCGCGCCTTCATGCTGTTGGGGCGCGTCACTGGCACCTTTGATTGAGGATCGGGGCCCGAAGGCCCCGACCTTTCGACCTTACAGGCTGTCGCCGAAATCGGCGCGGAATTTCGCCGCCAGTTTCTGCTGCCAGTCGCCCACCGGATCAAGCCGCCCGTAGAAGAAGCGCAGGATCTCCGGTTCCTCGACAAAGACCAGCCCGCCAACCAGATCGCGGTTCTGATAGAGCCAGTCGATCCGGTCGATCGCGTATTTGACCTGAGACAGCGTGAACACCCGCCGCGGCATTGCGAGGCGCAGCAGTTCCATGTTCGAATAGACTTCCGTGCCGTCCGGGTTGCGCTGCTCGGAGAGCGAGCCCCGCTCCATGCCCCGAATGCCCGAGGCGATGAACAGCGCGGACGCCAGCGCCCCCGCCGGATATTGCGATTGCGGAATATGCGGCAGGAAGCGCATCACATCGATATGGCAGCCGAGGCCCCCGGGCGGCGTGATGACGGGCACACCGCGTTTGACCAGTTCGGTCACCATGTAGTCGATGAAGAGCGGGCCTTGCGAAATCATGTCCACGTCCATGGTTTCTTCAAGGCCGACGGTCAGCGCCTCGATTTCCCGCACCGACATGCCGCCATAGGTCAGGAAGCCCTCGTAGAGCGGCACCAGCACCCGCATCTTGCGGTAAAGTTCCTCGGAGCGGATGCAGATCGCCCCGCCGCGGGCACAGCCCAGCTTGCGCGCCGAGAAATAGATCACGTCGCACAGATCGGCGATCTGCCGGGTGATCTCGGCGATGCTCAGATCCTTGCAGCTTTCCTCGCGGGTCTTGTTGAACCACAGGTTGTCGGCCAGGAGCGAGGCATCGAGCACGAAGATCATCCCGTGCTTGTCGCAGGCGGCACGGATCTCGCGCAGGTTGGCGATCGAGATCGGCTGCCCGCCGATCAGGTTCGTCCCCGCCTCCATCCGCACGAAGGCGATCTTCTCGGCGCCATGCGTGGCGACAAGGCCTTCGAGCTTGGAAATATCCATGTCGCCCTTGAACGGATGGGTCGAGGTGACCTCAAGGCCGCGATCGTAGGGGATTTCCTCGACCGAACCGCCGTTCAGCACGATATGCGCCTTGGTGGTGGTGAAGTGGTAGTTCATCGGCACGATCGTGCCCGGCTTCACCAGCACCTGGCTCAGGATGTTTTCGCAGGCGCGGCCCTGGTGGGTCGGCAGGATGAAGTTCATCCCGAAGAGTTCGACCAGTTTCGCCGCGAATTTCTCGTAGGTGGCGGAACCGGCATAGCTGTCGTCGGCCACCATCATCGCCGCCATCTGCCGGTCGGACATCGCGTTCACGCCGCTGTCGGTCAGCATGTCCATGAACACGTCGCGGTTTTGCAGCAGGAAGGTGTTGTTGCCCGCCGCGGCGATCGCCGTCAGCCGGTCCTCGATCGGCGCGAGGGTGAGCTTCTGCACCACCCGCACCTTGTGCATTTCAAGCGGTACGGTATCGCCGCTGTAGAATTTCACGACCATGTTGTCCTCCCGGGCCGGTGGCCCTGTTTCCCGCCGCGATTGAGCGCCAGAGCACGGCCGCGATCAATCCGGTGCGGCTGCGGCACAAGATCACGGCAAGGATCCGTGCCCTCTGGCCTTCGCGGGTCCGCCCGCTTAGCTTGGCGGGGCAACAAGGACTTGCCCATGCCCAAACGCCTGCGCCTGACGCGCCGCTTTCCGGTCTCGCTGACGAATGATGCCTATCGCGCCCTGCACCGCTTCGCCGAAGAGGCCGGGCTGAGCCCGGACGAGGCGCTGTGCTTCCTCTTCGAGCATTTCAACTCGGTCACGCATCATGAAAATCTGACGGTGCGGCTGCGGCTCTTCAAGGCGGAACTCGAAGATCGCAAGGCCTGAGGGCGCGCTTGGGGCCTGCGGCGGCAAGGGCGTATTTGGGCCAAGAAGAAATGGCAATCGCAAGACGGGTGGGGCGGATGCGCCCCGGCTGACGGAGGTCACTCAAGCCTCTGAGGAAGGTCATCCCACGCGCCGGGGCGACTTCTCCTTGGGCGGTCATCGGCTCGCCAGCCTGTACCGCAGGGTGAGCCTGACAGAGTTTGGTTACCTAAAGATTTCGCTCTTTCTTCTTGGTCCAAATACGCCCCTTTGCGACCTCTCCGCTGCGGGCCTTCGTGACGTTGCGCCACTTCGTCGCCAAGCTAGTTACGCGCACGTCAATTCGTTGCAATATGTCTGCCGACGCGGGGCTTCCCGCGAGGGGAGCAGGCCCGGTTTCGTCCGGGCAGAGGAGGAACGATGACCGAAGCCTATATCTATGACGCCTGCCGCACGCCGCGGGGCAAGGGGCGCGCTGATGGCAGCCTGCATGAAGTGACCTCGGTCGCGCTCTCGGCGCGGCTTCTCGATGCGGTGGCAGAACGCAACGGCCTGACCGGGCATGCGGTCGAGGATGTGATCTGGGGCAATGTCACGCAGGTGGGCGAGCAGGGCGGCTGCCTTGCGCGCTCGGCGGTGCTGCTCTCGGGGCTCGATGAATCGATCCCCGGCCTCTCGATCAACCGTTTTTGCGCCAGCGGAATGGAGGCAGTGAACCTTGCCGCCAACCAGGTCAAGGCAGGCGCGGGCGCGGCCTATATCGCGGGCGGCGTCGAGATGATGAGCCGCGTCGCGATGGGCTCGGACGGGGCGGCGATCGCCGTTGACCCCTCCCTCGCGATGAAGACCTATTTCGTGCCGCAGGGGATTTCGGCCGATGTGATCGCCACCGAATATGGCTTCACCCGCGAGATGGCCGATGCCCTGGCGGTCGAGAGCCAGCGCCGCGCCGCCGAGGCCTGGGCCGAGAACCGTTTCGCGAAATCCATCGTTCCGGTGCGCGATCAGAACGGTCTGATCATCCTTGAGCGTGACGAATATCTGCGCCCGGGAACCACGATGGAAGACCTGGCCAAGCTCAAGCCCGCCTTCAAGGACATGGGCGAGGTGATGCCCGGCTTTGACAAGGTGGCGATGCTGAAATACCCGCATCTGGAGCGGATCGAGCATATCCATCATGCGGGCAACTCCAGCGGCATCGTCGATGGCGCGGCGGCCGTGCTGATCGGCTCGAAGGAATTTGGTGAGGCGCATGGGCTGAAACCCCGCGCCCGCATTCGCGCGACGGCGAAGATCGGCACCGATCCGACGATCATGCTGACCGGCCCGGTGCCCGTCACCGAGAAGATCCTGCGCGACAGCGGCATGAGCATCTCTGACATCGACCTTTTCGAGGTGAACGAGGCTTTTGCCGCCGTCGTTCTGCGCTTCATGCAGGCCTTCGACGTGGGGCAGGACAAGGTCAACGTGAACGGCGGCGCGATGGCATTGGGCCATCCGCTTGGCGCGACCGGGGCCATCATCATCGGCACGCTGCTCGATGAGCTCGAACGTCGCGACCTGTCCACGGGCCTCGCGACGCTCTGCATCGCGTCGGGCATGGGCGCGGCCACGATCATCGAGAGGGTCTGATGCCGAAGCTCGACCCGTCCAAGGCGCCGGTGAAGACCGGCTCGATCTACCCGGCGCCCTACGCCGCGCAGATGGCGGGGCGGTCCTCGATCCGGTTCGGGGATCTGGCCGGGCTGACGCAGTTCGGCGTCAATATCGTGACGCTGGAACCCGGCGCTGCGGCCTCGCTGCGGCACTGGCACCTGTGCGAAGACGAATTCGCGCTGGTGCTGGAAGGCCGTCTGACGCTGATCGAGGACGACGGCGAGACCGAGATGGGCCCGGGCGATTGCGCGGCGTGGAAGGCGGGCGTGCCGAACGGGCATCGCTTCGTCAACCGCTCGGACGCACCGGGGAAATTCCTGATCGTCGGGACCAAGGCCGCCGAGGAGGTGGCGACCTATTCCGACGTCGACATGCAGATTCACATTGCGGGCGGCAAGGCCCGCTTCACCTACCATGACGGCAGCGACTGGGCGGGCCCCCGCGACCTTGCGCCGAAGGGAGAGAGCAAATGACCGATTTTACCTGTGATCTGGGCGCCGATGGCGTCGCCGTCATCACCTGGGACGTGGCCGACAAGTCGATGAACGTGATGAGCCTCGAGGGCTTTGCCCAGCTCAGCGCGTTGGTTGACGGCTGTTTGGCCGATCCGGCCTGCAAGGGCATCGTGCTGACCAGCGGCAAGAAGGATTTCGCCGGGGGCATGGACCTGAACGTGATCGCGAAGATGCGCGCAGGCGGGGCCGAGGCGATCTTTGCGGGCGTGATGCAGATGCATGCCGTGCTGCGCAAGATCGAGCGCGCGGGGATGGACCCGAAGACGCTGAAAGGGGCCAAGCCGATCGCCTGCGTCCTGCCGGGCACGGCGCTTGGCATCGGGCTGGAACTGCCGCTGTCGTGCCACCGCATCTTTGCCGCCGAGAACCCGAAGGCGAAGATCGGCCTGCCCGAGATCATGGTCGGCATCTTCCCGGGCGCGGGCGGCACGACGCGGCTGGTGCGCAAGATGGGCGCGATGATGGCGGCGCCGTTCCTGCTGGAAGGCAAGCTGAGTGATCCGAAGGCCGCGAAAGCCGCGGGCATCATCGACGAGGTTTGCGCCGATCCGATGGCCGCCGCGCGCGACTGGGTGCTGAAAGCCACCGACGCCGATCTGGTCAAGCCCTGGGATGCCAAGGGCTACAAGATGCCGGGCGGTGCCCCCTATCACCCCGCGGGCTTCATGACCTATGTCGGCGCCAGTGCCATGGTGCATGGCAAGACGATGGGCGTTTACCCGGCCGCCAAGGCGCTCCTGTCCGCGGTTTATGAAGGCGCGCTTGTGCCCTTCGATCAGGCGCTGCGGATCGAGGCGCGCTGGTTCACGAAAGTTCTGATGAACCCGTCCTCGGGCGCGATGATCCGCTCGCTCTTCATCAACAAGGAGGCGCTGGAAAAAGGCGCGAACCGGCCGAAGGTCGCCGATCAGTCGGTGACGAAGCTGGGCGTTCTGGGGGCGGGGATGATGGGGGCGGGCATCGCCTATGTTGCCGCCAATGCCGGGATCGAGGTCGTGTTGATCGACGCGAGCCAGGAGGCCGCCGACCGTGGCAAGTCCTATTCGACCGGCATCCTCGACAAGGGCATTCAACGCCGCAAGGTAACCGAGGCGAAGAAGGCCGAGGTTCTGGACCGTATCACCGCCACCACCGATTATGCCGCGCTGGCGGGTTGCGATCTGGTCGTCGAGGCGGTCTTCGAAGATCCGAAGGTCAAGGCCGAGGTGACGGCGAAAGCCGAAGCGGTGATCGGCGCGGGGGCGATCTTTGCCACCAACACCTCGACCCTGCCGATCTCGGGTCTGGCGAAGGCCAGCCAACGCCCGGCGAATTTCATCGGCATTCACTTCTTCAGCCCGGTCGACAAGATGAACCTTGTCGAGATCATCCGCGGCAAGGACACCGGCGAGGTCGCCGTGGCGAAGGCGCTCGATTTCGTCCGCGCCATCCGCAAGACGCCGATCGTCGTCAATGACGCCCGCTTCTTCTACGCCAACCGCTGCATCATCCCCTATATCAACGAGGGCATCCGCATGGTGGCCGAGGGGGTGAACCCGGTGCTGGTGGAAAATGCCGCGAAACTGGTCGGCATGCCGCTGGGGCCCCTGCAGCTGGTCGACGAAACCTCGATCGATCTTGGGGTGAAGATCGCCAAGGCGACCAAGGCCGCGATGGGCGACGCCTATCCCGATGGCGCGGTGGACGAGGTCGTGTTCTGGATGGCCGAACAGGGGCGGCTGGGCAAGAAGGCCGATGCGGGCTTTTACACTTATGACGCAGGCAAGCGCGGCGGCATGTGGGACGGTCTTTCGGCGCAATATCCCCGCGCCGCGGATCAACCCGACCTGACCCATGTGCAGCACCGTCTGCTGATGGTGCAGGTGCTCGAAGCCGTCCGCGCCTTCGAACAGGGCGTGCTGACCGACATCCGCGAAGGCGACGTCGGCGCGATCCTTGGCTGGGGCTTTGCGCCCTGGTCGGGCGGCCCCTTCGCCTGGCTCGACATTCTGGGCGCGGCCCGGGCGGTCGAGATCTGCGACGGGCTTGCCGCTCAATACGGCGCCCGGTTCGAACCCCCCGCGCTTTTGCGCGACATCGCGGCCAAGGGCGACAGTTTCTACGCCCGCTTCGGTGCCGGCACGGCGGCAAAGGCCGCCTGAGCCAAACGAAAACGCGAGCAGGGGCGGTGCCATGGGCATCGCCCCTTTTCCTTTGCCCCGGCGCGTCCTAGCTTTCCGCCAAAGGAGTTCCGCATGACCAATCCCGTTCTGGCCGAGGGCCTTGGCCCCTTCGCCCTTCCCGATTTCGCCGCGATCACCGACGCCGATTTCGCCCCCGCCTTCGATCAGGCACTGACCGAGGCCCGCGCGAATATCGCTGCCATCGCCGCCAACCCGGAGGCGCCGAGTTTCGCCAATACGATCGAGGCGCTGGAACAGGCCGAGGGGCTGCTCGACCGGGTGGCGGGCGTTTTCTACAACCTCTCGGGCGCCGACAGCACCCCCGCGCGCGAGGCGCTGATGCGCGATCTGGCGCCGAAAATGGCGGCCTTCGCTTCCGAAGTGACGATGAACCGTCCGCTCTTCGCCCGTGTCGAGCGGCTGTGGGAGATGCGCGAAAGCCTGGAGCTGACCCCGGAACAGGCCCGGGTGCTGGAGCTCTATTTCAAGATGTTCGTGCGATCGGGCGCGGCGCTGCAGGGCGTCGATGCCGAGCGGATGACCGAGATCAAGGAACGGCTGGCGGTGCTTTCGACCGCGTTTTCGCAGAACCTGCTCGCCGATGAACGCGACTGGTTCCGCCCGCTCGCCGAAGACGAACTGGAGGGTCTGCCCGATTTCGTCGTGGCCGCCGCCAAAGCCGCCGGGGCGGAGCGCGGGCAGGACGGCCCGGTGCTGACGCTCAACCGCTCTCTGATCGTGCCGTTCCTGCAATTCTCGTCGCGCCGCGATCTGCGCGAGACCGCCTATGAGGCCTGGGTGGCGCGCGGCGCGAATGGCGGGCCGACCGACAACCGGGTGATTGCCGCCGAAATCCTGAACCTGCGCGAAGAACGCGCGAAGCTTTTGGGTTACGACAGCTTCGCCGCCTACAAGCTGGAACCCGAGATGGCGAAGACGCCCGAAAACGTCCGCGATCTCTTGATGCGGGTCTGGACGCCTGCCAAGGCCCGGGCCGAGGCCGATGCTGCGAAGCTGACGGCGATGATGCATGCCGACGGCATCAATGGCGATCTGGAGGCCTGGGACTGGCGCTACTATTCTGAAAAGCGCCGCGTGGCCGAGCATGATTTCGACGAGGCGGCGCTGAAACCCTATCTCTCGCTCGACGCGATGCTGGGCGCGATGTTCGACACGGCCAACCGGCTCTTTGGCCTCGACTTCCGCCCGATCGCGGGGCCGTTCTACCACGCGGATGTGCGCGGCTGGGAGGTCAGCCGCAAGGGCCGCCATATCGCGGTGTTTCTGGGCGATTACTTTGCGCGGCCCTCGAAACGCTCGGGCGCCTGGTGTTCTGCGATGCGGTCGCAAAAGAAGCTGGGCGGCGAGACGCGGCCGATTGTGGTGAACGTGTGCAACTTCGCCAAGGGCGATCCCTGCCTGCTGTCCTATGACGATGCGCGCACGCTGTTTCACGAATTCGGCCATGCGCTGCATCAGATGCTCTCCGATGTGACCTATCAGTTCGTCTCGGGCACCTCGGTCGCGCGGGACTTCGTGGAGCTGCCGAGCCAGCTTTACGAACATTGGATGGAAGTGCCCGAGGTGCTGGAAAAGCACGCCCGCCACTGGCAAACCGGCGAGGCGATGCCGAAGGCTTTGCTCGACAAGCTGCTTGCGGCGGCGACCTATGATCAGGGCTTCCTGACGGTCGAGTTCGTCGCCTCGGCGCTGGTCGATCTGGCCTTCCACGAAGGCGCGGCCCCGGCCGATCCGATGGCGCTGCAAGCGCAGGTGCTGGCCGAGATCGGGATGCCGAAAGCGATCCGGATGCGCCATGCCACCCCGCATTTTGGCCATGTCTTCAGCGGTGACGGTTATTCCTCGGGCTATTACAGCTACATGTGGTCCGAGGTGATGGATGCCGATGCCTTTGCGGCTTTCGAGGAAACCGGCAATGCCTTCGACCCGGCCACGGCCGAGCGGCTTGAACGCTGCATCCTGTCGGTCGGCGGCTCGGTGCCTGCCGATGCGGCCTGGATGGCCTTCCGGGGCAAGACCCCGGGGGTCGAGGCGCTGCTGAAAGGCCGGGGCCTCGTGGAGGCCTGAGAAAAGGGCGTATTTGAGCCAAGAAGAAACCCTGTGCTTCTTCTTGGGGAAAATACGCCGGGGGGAGCCTCCGCAGGAGGCCGGGAGGCAGCGCCCCCGCCTTCGTCAGCCTTGCCAGACATCCATGTGAATGATCACATCGGTCTGCGGATAGGCCTCGCGGATCGCGCGTTTCAAACTGCGCGCGATCGCATGGGCGGCGTCGAGGGTCTGCTCGCCGTCAAGTTCGATATGGATCTGCACGAAGACACGCGCGCCCGCGGTGCGGGTGCGCAGATCGTGGTGGCCGCGTACCCCGGGCCAGAGATCGGCAATGTTCGAAATGCCCTGCACCAGCTCGGCGGGGGCGGCGCGGTCCATCAGCGCGTGCCAGCTGGAAATCCCGATGTGCAGCGCGCCGCGCAGCATCAGAAGGGCGGCCAGAATCGCGATCACGCTGTCCGCCCGCGACCAGCCGAACCGGGCCGAGAGGCCGAGCGCCAGAATTGCGCCGACCGTCGGCAAGAGATCGCCCACGTAATGCAGCATGTCGGCGGCCACGACCTTGTTGCCGGTCTGCCGCGCCACCCGGCGTTGCCAGAGCACCAGTGCCGCCGTCAGAGCCGCCGAAACCGCCATCACCGCAATGCCCGCCCCTTCGGCGGTCAGCGGCACCGAGGCGGCCAGAAGCCGCTCGACCGAGACCCAGAGGATCAGCCCGCCCGAGGCCGCGACAAAGATCGCCTGACCGAGCGAGACCAGATCCTCGACCGAGCTGTGCCCGAAGGTGTGGTCATCGTCCGCTGGTCGCGCCGCATAGACGATCGCCGCCAGACCTGCGGCCGAAACGAACAGATCCATCGCCGAATCGGCGAGCGAGGCGGCGATCGACAGGGCTCCGGTCGCCCAAAGCGCCCAGAGCTTCAGCACCACCAGCGTCGCTGCCACGGAAACCGAGGCAAACCCTGCCGAGATATTCAGCTTCTGAGCGGGACCATCATAGGGCATCGGCGACTCGGGATCAGGTTGCGGGCCCTGTCCCTAACCGATCCCCGTGCCTCAGTCACGGATTTCATCGGGGTCGACGCCCCAGATGGCGGTTTTTTGCACCCAGCCGTCGGCTTCCTCGGCGCTGATCTCGCACCACTCGAGCGTGCAATCCCCGAGTTTCGCCACTGCGCCCATTTCGGCCAGCGCCACCACCGCCGATTTCGCATCGGCGCGGGCGTGCAGCTCGGTCATGTCATCCTCGACGATCACCGTCCGCACCCCCGACAGCAGCGAGTAATGCACCCAGCCGCCCGCACCGTCGCGATCCTCGACCCGGCGCCAGTGGCCGAATTCGGCGGTGATCCGCAGCGGCATTCCGGCATGGGTGAAGACCCAGTCGATGCGGTGGCTGAGCGAGGGGCCGCGCCTTGCGTTGCCCTCGGAGCCCTTGAGCGAGACGTAGCGCGGCAAGGGCAGGTTGGTCACCGGACCGCGGCCGCTTTGCGTTGCCAGCGCCTGCGCCACGGCTTCTTCCGTGGGCGGCGGGCCGTCGTCGATTTCCTGCGCCGGTGCAGGCAGCGTGCCAAGTCCGAGCGTCAGGGCCAGCATCAGCCCCGGCAGCCTGCTTGACAGGTGTCGTTCACGATCGCGCGCGCAAGAAAATTGCGCTAACACGCCAAAAATCGTCATTTCTGCTCTCTCCGGGCCTTGTAACTTGCCCCTTTGACGGTCAATTTGCACCCAAGCACAGGAGTTTGGAAGAGAGGAGAGACAACCATGCCCGCACCGCGACTGAGTGTTGTCGTGACGCGACGGTTGCCCGAAGTGGTCGAGACGCGGATGAAGGAACTTTTCGACGTGACCCTGCGGGAGAGCGACGAAAAGATGGCCCGCGAAGAGCTGGTGGCGGCGATGCAAAGCGCCGACGTGCTGGTGCCGACGCTGACCGACCATATCGACGCCAACATGCTGGCAGGCGCGGGCAACCGCCTGCGTCTGATCGCGAATTTCGGCGCCGGAGTCGATCATATCGACGTCGCCTCGGCGCGCTCGCGCAATGTGCTGGTGTCGAACACGCCCGGCGTGGTGACCGAGGATACGGCCGACATGGTGATGTCGCTGATCCTTGGCGTGACCCGGCGTCTTCCCGAGGGGCTGGCGCAGATGGCCAGCGGCGAATGGCAGGGCTTTGCGCCCACGGCCAACCTTGGCGGGCGGATCGGCGGCAAGCGTCTGGGCATCATCGGCATGGGCCGGATCGGTCAGGCCGTCGCCCGTCGTGCCGCCGCCTTCGGGATGGAGATTCACTACCACAACCGCCGCCAGCTGCGCCCAGAGACCGAGGCCGAGCTGCAGGCGACCTGGTGGGAAAGCCTCGACCAGATGGTGGCGCGGATGGATGTGATCTCGGTGAACTGCCCGCACACGCCCTCGACCTTCCATCTGATCAACGCGCGGCGGCTGAAGCTGATGAAACCCTCGGTCGTCATCGTGAACACCTCGCGCGGCGAGGTGATCGACGAGAACGCGCTGGTGCGCGCGCTGAAGGCGGGCGAAGTGGCCGGGGCGGGGCTGGACGTTTACGAGCACGGCGCCAACATCAACCCGGCGCTGCGCGAACTGCCCAATGTGGTGGCGCTGCCGCATATGGGCTCGGCCACCCGCGAAGGTCGGATCGAGATGGGCGAAAAGGTGATCCTGAACATCAAGACCTTTGCCGATGGTCACCGGCCGCCGGATCTGGTCGTGCCCGGGATGCTGTAAGCGAAAGGGCGGCCCCCGGGGCCGCCCTTTTCACATCGTCAGCCGGATCTTGCGGCCCTGCTGGGCCTGTGAACTGACGGCCGCCAGCGAGAGCGTCGAATAGGCGCTTTCCTGCGACTGGGCAGCGTGCAACTGCTGCTGCATCTGTTCCACGGCACTCGGCTTGTCGGTCAGGCTGGTGCCGCGCTCGGCCCGGCCCTGCGCCAGAGCCTGCTCGGCCACCTTGCGCATCTCGGCATCCTGCGTCCGCGCATCGGGCCGACTCGCGGACAGATCGACCTTTTGCGCCAGGGGCGAGGTCTGTTCGATCATTGCGTTCAGTTCTTCGACATTGCCACCCGGCTTGCCGCCCGCCTGCTGCTCCTTGAGGATCTCGATCGGCGTCGGCTCGCGGTCCTTCATCTCGGTTTCGGCTTCGGTCGCGATTTTCTTGACCGAATAGACCGCCCCGGCCGGTTGGCTTTCGGTGCTGGCGATTTCCCGCTTCATCGTGTCGGCGGCGGTGTTTTCGGGCATCTTCGCCGCTTCCTGCGAGATGTCTCGGATGCCGCGCAGGGGCGTCGTGTCCCGGCTTTCGGCCAGTTCCGCAGGCCCCATGAGCGAGGCTTCGACGACATGACCCATCACGCCGCTGGTCGGACCCGGTCCGGCGCCCCAGGAGCTTGTGGAGGCGGGGGCGGCGACAGCCGCAGCGCTTTCGCCGCTTGAGCGGGAAGACCCCCGGGAAACGGCGGAGACGGAAGAGACGGCAGAGATGGACGCGATCATCGCAGGACAGCCTCTGAGCAATAAATACGAAGCGACTTTACACCCGATGGCCCCGCCAATCATCGTAAAGCTGTCTGAATGGTAAACCCGACCGGCCTTCATCGGTTTGTGTCGTTTTTAGCCAATAAATGTCGGCAACGCTTGCCCGAAGCTTCGCCAACCTGCGACAACGGGGGAAACGCTTCAGGAGTTCCCGATGAAGACCCATGTCAAAGCCCTTGTCGTCGGCGGTGGTGCCGTCGGCTGTTCGATCGCCTATCACCTTGCCAAGGCGGGCTGGGAGACGATGCTTGTCGAGCGCGACGAGCTGACCTCGGGCTCGACCTGGCACGCCGCCGGTCTGCTGCCGCTCTTCAACATGAGCTATGCGACCACCCACATCCACAAATACTCGGTCGATCTCTACAAGCAGCTGGAGGCCGAAACCGGCCTGAACGCGGGCTTCTCGGTCTGCGGCAACCTGCGCATGGCGCAGACGCAGGACCGGATGGATGAATACATGCTCTATTCCTCGGTCGCCGAGACCGCGGGCGTGTATCATGAATTCCTGACCCCCGCGCAGATCAAGGAGCGCTGGCCGCTCGTTCGCACCGACGACCTGAAGGGCGCGCTCTTCCACCCGCAGGACGGCTACATCAACCCGGCCGACGTGACCCAGGCGATGGCCAAGGGCGCCCGTCAGCGTGGCGTCGACATCGTGCGCAAGTTGCAGGTGAACGGCTACAAATGGACCGGCTCCGAGTGGATCGTGACGCTGGAAAAGATGGTCGAAAAGGGCGGCAACCTTGTGGGCTCCGGCGAGTTCGTCGACGTGCATGCCGAGCATGTGGTGACGGCGACGGGCAACCACGCGCAGCGCACCGCGCGGCTTCTGGGCATCAAGATCCCGGCGATTCCGGTCGAGCACCAGTTCATCGTCACCGAGCCCGATCCGATGCTGCAGGAATGGCGCAAGTCGAACCCGGAACACCCGGTTCTGCGCGATGCCGATGCGAAATGGTATGTGCGCGAGGAACGCGGCGGCTGGATCCTTGGGCCGTATGAAAAGGGCGCCCCGGCCCGCTTCCTCTATGACGTGCCGGAAACCTTCCGCGCCGACCTCTTCCCGCTCGATCTGGAGCGGATCGAGGCGGAATACATGTCGATGATCCACCGCCTGCCGTCCTCGGAAACGGTTGGTCTGAAAGACGACTTCAACGGCCCGATCTGCTACACGCCCGATGGCAACCCGCTCGTCGGCCCGGCGCCGGGGCTGCGCAACATGTGGCTGGCCGAGGGCTTTTCGTTCGGTATCACCGCCGCGGGCGGCACCGGCTATTACCTCGCCCAGCTGATGGTGAATGGCGAAGCCGAGATCGACATGGCCTCGCTCGATCCCAAGCGCTACGGCAACTGGATGACGACGGAATATGCCGCGCGCAAGAACGAGGAATGCTACGACCACGTCTTCATCCTGCACCACCCCGACGAAGAACGCGAAGCCTGCCGCCCGCTGCGCACCGCGCCCGCTTATGACCGCCAGCTCGCGCTCGGCGCGCAGATGGGTCAAGTGAACGGCTGGGAACGCCCGAACTACTATGGCCCGGTCGATGCGCCCGCCGATTTCGACCACAACAGCCGCAGCTTCCGCCGTGGCGCGTGGTGGCCCTATGCGGTCGAGGAAGCGAAAGCGATCCGTGACACTGCGGGGATCATCGACGCGGCGGCCTTCACCAAGCATCTGGTGCGCGGCGCGGGGGCGACGGCTTTCCTTGACCATTTCACCTGCAACAAGCTGCCTGCGGTGGGCCGGATCAACCTGACCTATGCGCTGACCGATGCCGGCACGACGCGGACGGAATACACCATCGTCCGTCTGGCCGAGAACGAATACTACCTGATCTCGGCTGGTGCCTGGACCGCCTATGACTATGACTTCCTGCAGAAATCCGCCGATGATTTCATGGCGGCCGGTGGCGGTCACATCGACATCCACGATGTCACCACGCAATGGGGCGTCTATGCGCTGGCGGGCCCCAATGCCCGCGCGATCCTGAACGAGATCGTCAAGGATGCGACCCCGGAGACGGTGCTTGGCAACAAGCGCTTCCCGTGGCTGAGTTGCCGCAACATCGAACTGGGCATGTGCCCGGTCCGCGCGATCCGCGTCGCCTATACCGGCGAGCTTGGCTGGGAACTGCACTACCCGATCGAATTCGGCCGCTACCTCTGGGATCTGATCTGGTCGGTCGGGCCGAAGCACGGGCTGAAACCGGTCGGCGCCCGCGCGCAGAACTGGCTGCGTCAGGAGAAATCCTACCGCGCCTTCGGCAACGAACTGGGCCGCGATGCGACGCCGATGGAGGCCGGTCTCGACCGCTTCATCGACCTCTCGAAGGACTTCCGTGGCAAGCAGGCGATGCTCGACACCGGCATCCGTGCGAAATGCGTGACGCTGCTCATCGACGGACCGTCGGACACCGATCCGTGGGGCAAGGAAGCGCTTATCCACAATGGCGAGAAGATCGGCCGTCTGACTTCGGGTGGCTGGTCGGTCGCCTTCGGCAAGCAGATCGGCATGGGCTATGTCCGCCCCGATCTGGCCGAGGTCGGCACCAAGCTGAAGGTGAAGATCCAGCTCAAGGAATGGGATGCGGTCGTCACCGAAGACAGCCCGCATGATCCGACGAACGCGCGCATCCGCAAGGATGGCTGAAACCAGCGGGCCGGGGGAAACCCCGGCCCGTTCGCTTTGGGGCTGCGGTCGCAAGGGCGTATTTGGGCCAAGAAGAAGCTGGGTGTGTTTCTTCTTGGCCCAAATACGCCGGGGGGTGAATTGGCCGAAGGCCGAGAGGGGGGCAGCGCCCCCCTTTTCCTGTCAGCGCTGGGCGCGGGCGGCGAGCCAGCTTTCCCACGCCCCGCGCGATCCGGCAAAGGCGTTGATGTCGACGATGCCGCCCACGCCCGGAACGACGCCGGTGCCGGTATATTGCCAGAAGGTCCAGCGCTCGCCCGGGTAGCGCTCGGACGGATGCGCTGTGACGGCGCGCAGCCAGAAATCCACCCCCGACATGCTGCCCAGATCGTTGTCGCGGTAGAAATCCGGGGTGGTGTAGACGACCGGCTGGGTGCCGTAATGGCGCTCGAGCAGGCTCAGGAAGGTGCGCATTTCCGACCGCACCCAGGCCGCATCGGGGCGCGCCTTGCAGCTGGGCGAATCGGGGTTCCACTCGATGTCGAGCACCGGCGGCAGATCGCCCGCCTGTTCGGGGACATTGCGGATGAACCAGGCCGCCTGTTCCGAGGCCGGGCGGCAGAAATAGTAGAAGTGATAGGCGCCGACCGGCACACCGGCCGCGCGCGCGGGGCCCGCGTTCTGTTCAAATCCCGGATCGACACGGTCGCCGCCCTCGGTCGCCTTCAGCCAGGCAAAGGACACCCCGGCCCGCCGGGCCGCGCGCCAATCGATCGCGCCCTGATAGCGCGAGGCATCAAGGCCATGCACCGCGTAGCGCGCGGGTGTGATGCCCTGCCAGTCATGCGGATCGGTGTCGCCAAAGCCCGAGGGCAGGCCGGGGGCGCGGAAATCGGCGGCATCCATGCCCGAGGGCGATTCGAGCCGCCCTTTCACCGGGCCATGATGCCCGCGCCCGTGATGGCCGCAGCCCATAACCAGCGCGCAAAGCGCCGTCGTGACGAGAATCGTTGAAATCCGCATGCCTGCCTCTGCCCGTGCTGGTCTGATTGGAGCAAAGGGTGACGCAAAACGCCCCCGCTGTCACGGGGGCGTGGCCGGGCTTGCGGAAATTTGACGCTCAGGCGCTGGTGGCGCCCGGCTGATCGGCGGCGAGTTCGTCCCAGCAGGCCAGCGCATGGGCCGCATACATCATCGCCGGGCCGCCGCCCATCTGGATCGCCACGGCGCAGATATCGGCCAGCTCTTCGCGCGTGCCACCCGCGCGCATCATCGCGCCGATGTGAAAGCCGATGCAGGGTTCGCAGCGTTGGGCGATGCCCATGGCGAGCGCGATCCATTCCTTCTGGCGCTTGTCCATCACGCCGTTCTCGGTGATGGCCTTTTCCATCTCGCCAAAGCCGCGCATCGCATCGGGGATGATCTTGCGCATCACGCGCAGCTCACCGCGCATCGTCTCGATCTTGGTCTTGTAGCTCATCTGGGCCTCCTTTTGAGACCTAGATATATTCATATTTTGGAATGTCAACCGAAACGCGACGGCGCGAGGTTGGACAGAAGCGCGCGGTCGAGCGCGGGCGGGCGGCCAGAGATCAGATCGGCCACCAGTTCCGCCGCTGCAGGCGCCAGCTGGAAGCCGTAGCCGCCCTGACCGGCCAGCCAGAAGAAGCCGGGCGCGGCCGCGTCAAAGCCGATCACCGGCGCGCGGTCGGGGGCGAAGGTGCGCAGCCCCGCCCAATTCGCCAGCAGCCGGGTCACCGGGGCGGTCACGGCCTCTTCATAGCGCGCCAGCCCCTCGGCCAGCACCATGTCGTCGGCCCAGGCATCATGCGGCTCGGCCGGGTCTTCGTCGGCGGGCGAGACGATCAGCGCCCCGGCATCGGGCTTCGTATACCAGTCCTCGCCGCCGCCGATCACCATCGGCCACGAGCGCACATCCATCCCCTCGGGCGCCGGGATCCGCGCCATCGAGCGGCGCAAGGGCGTGAAACCAAGGGGCTTGACCCCGGCGAGCGCGGCCACCTGATCGACCCAGGCGCCCGCCGCGTTGATCAGGATCTTCGCGGTGAAGACCGCGCCCCCGGCCTCGACCTCCCAACCCGCGGGGATGCGGGTGATCCGCGTCGCCCGCGCGCGGGTGCGGATCGTGGCGCCTGCGGCCCGCGCCTCGCGGGTGTAGCGGGCCAGAAGCGCATCGGTGTCGATGTCCTTGGCGCGCGCGGCATAACCGGCAAAGGCCACCGTCTCGGGGTTCAGGATCGGCCAAAGCGCCTGCGCCGCGGGGATCGTCAGTTCATCCAGTTGGAAATGGTCAAGATGATCGCGGAACCGCGCTTCGTGCGCGGCGTCATCCACCACCATCAGCCCGCGCGGGGTGAGCAGGCCGGAGCCCTCGTAGAATGCCTGCGACGCCAGCGACAGCGCCACCACGACCGGATTTCCGTAGCGCGGTTCGTAAAGCGCGGCCGAGCGCGCCGAGGCGTGATAGGCCAGATCGGCCTCGGCCTCGAGCAGGGTCGCCGTGCCGAGGGGGGCCAGATGGGCGGCCGCGGAAAGCCCCGCGATGCCACCGCCAAGAATGAGAAAATCGGTCTGCATGGCGGCAGGTTAGTGAGGAGCAAGCCGGTTGAAAAGGGAGATTGCATCGGGTCCATTGCCGGGCCTAGGCTGGGGACACCCAAGGAGGCTGCGATGAAACATGTTCTGATGCTTGGACTGCTGCTGACTTTGGCTGCCTGCGGTGACAGCGTGCCGCTGGTGCCGTTCCTCTGAACCGAAACGACCGGAACGAGGCTGCGTTCCGGTCGTTCTCGTATTGCGGGTGGGGCATTTTCCCCGGTCGTGGCTTAGAGTCCCGGCCAGATGGCCAGCAATCCGCGCTGCTCGAAGGTTGTCCCGCGCTTGGCTCCGAAGGTGACTTTGGCGCCAACGCCAAAGTAGGTTTCCGACCCGAAACCCTCGGCATCGGCGCTGCCGAGCTGGGCGGTCACGGCGAAGTTGTCCATGCGGTATTCCGCTTCCAACTGGGCCCGCGAGAGGTCGTAGCTGTCGACGTCGATATTGTCGTAGGAGGCGCCGAGCGTGAAGGCGTCGGTCGCTTTATAGGCGCCGCCGATCCCCATCAGCGTGCCATCTGCCAGCGGGTCGTTCATGTGCGAGACATAGACATTGCCGCTGAACTGGCCCTGCTCGAACCCGGCTTCCGCGCCATAGAAGGTATCGCCGTCGCCCTCGATCGAGTCACGGCCGATGAAGGCGCCGACCGAGGCGAATTCGCTGGCATGATAGATGCCATGCACCGCGGCACCGAAGGTATCGACATCGGTGAGCCCGAAATGGCCGATCGACATGTCACCCTGCAGGCTGAAATTGCGGTCGAAGCCAAGCTCGACGCTGCCGGAGAGCGCAGTCTTGTTCGCGGTGCCGCCGGTGTCGTCGGTGAAGGCGCTGTAATCGAGACCGAGGGTGGCCCCGGTGACGTCTGCGGCCTGAGCGACCGGGGCGCTGATCGCGCTGCATGCCAACATGCAAAGGAAAATGCGTTTCATTCCTGCCTCCAAATTTCTTGTCGGGCGGAACCTAGGCGGATCGAGGGGGCGAATCAACCCACGATTGCCGCTGGTGGTGGTGCCAGCATGTCGCAGCGCGAAATGTTGCGACGGACTACAAACTGTGGCGGCACGGAGCCGCTGGGGCTCCGTGCCTTGGGATCAGGCCTGCAGCGGCCGCACCGAGATTTCGCCCTCGGCACGGCTCTTCATCGCGGCGACAGCGGCGATGGAGGCGGCGGCGGTGGTGAAATAGGGGATCTTGTCGTAAAGCGCGACGGCGCGGATTTCCCGGCTGTCCGAAACCGACTGGTTGCCGTCGGTGGTGTTGAAGACCAGCGCGATATCGCCATTCTTCAGCCGGTCGACGATGTTCGGACGGCCCTCGTAGACCTTGTTCACCGCCTCGGCCTCGACGCCCTTTTCCTTCAGCCAGGCGCCGGTGCCGCGGGTGGCAATCAGCGTGAAGCCCATCGCGATCAGATCGCGGGCGGCATCGGCCAGATCATCCGACTTGTCGGCATCCTTGATCGACAGGAACACCCGGCCGCTTTCCGGCAGATGCGTGCCCGCGCCCATCTGCGCCTTGAGGAAAGCGCGCGGGAAGTTGCGGTCCCAGCCCATGACTTCCCCGGTCGAGCGCATTTCCGGCCCCAAGAGGGTATCGACGCCGGGGAAGCGGGCGAAGGGCAGCACCGCCTCCTTGACCGAGAACCACGGCGTGTTCGGATCGGCGAGCGTCAGCGGATCGGCGAAGGGCAGGGGCGTTTCCGGGCCGACGCCTTCGGGATAGGCGGCGCGCATCGGGAAATTCGCCATCGGCTCGCCCGCCATCAGACGCGCGGCGATCGAGGCAATGGCCGAGTCGGTGGCCTTGGCGACGAAGGGCACGGTGCGGCTGGCACGCGGGTTGACTTCCAGAACGTAGATCACCCCGTCCTTGATCGCGAATTGCACGTTCATCAAACCGACGACGCCAAGGGCGAGCGCCATTTTCTCGGTCTGCGCCTTCAGCTCCGCCACGGTTTCGGCCGACAGCGAATAGGGCGGCAGCGAACAGGCCGAGTCGCCCGAATGGACGCCCGCTTCCTCGATATGCTGCATGATGCCCGCGACATGGACGGTCTTGCCATCCGAGAGCGCATCGACATCGACCTCGATCGCGCCCGACAGATAGCTGTCGAGCAGCACCGGGCTGTCACCCGAGACATGCACGGCGGTGGTGATGTAGCGTTTCAGATGCTCGGTGTCGCGCACGATTTCCATCGCGCGGCCACCCAGCACATAGGACGGGCGAATGACGAGCGGATAGCCGACACGTCCTGCGATTTCAAAGGCTTGCGCCTCGGTCGAGGCGATGCCGTTGACCGGTTGCTTCAGCTCCAGATCGTTCAGCAGGTGCTGGAAGCGCTCGCGGTCTTCGGCAAGGTCGATCGCGTCGGGCGTGGTGCCAAGGATCGGAATGCCTTCGGCTTCGAGCGCATTCGCGAGCTTGAGCGGCGTCTGGCCGCCGAATTGCACGATCACGCCATGCAGCGTGCCGTTATCCTGCTCGACGCGCAGGATTTCCAGCACATGTTCCAGCGTCAGCGGCTCGAAATAGAGCCGGTCCGAGGTGTCATAATCGGTCGACACCGTTTCCGGGTTGCAGTTGATCATGATGGTTTCATAACCCGCCTTCGTCAGCGCGAAGCAGGCATGGCAGCAGCAATAATCGAACTCGATCCCCTGACCGATCCGGTTCGGGCCGCCGCCAAGGATGACGACCTTCTTGCGGTCGCTCGGCCGGGCCTCGCATTCGACATCGCCCATCGCCGGGACTTCGTAGGTCGAATACATGTAGGGGGTCTGCGCCTCGAATTCGGCGGCGCAGGTGTCGATGCGCTTGAAGACGGCGGTGACGCCCAGATTGCGGCGGGCGCGGCGGACCTGGCCCTCGTCGCGGCCGGTCAGCTTCGCCAGACGGGCATCGGTGAAGCCCATCATCTTCAGCTTGCGCAGGCCCTTTTCATCGAGCGGCAGGCCGGTCTTGCGGATCGCGGCCTCGGCCTCGACGATTTCGCGGATGCGGGCGAGGAACCAGGGATCGAAGGCGGTGGCCGCAACGATTTCGGCATCGGTCAGGCCGTGGCGCATGGCTTGCGCGATCAGGCGCATCCGGTCCGGGGTCTGGCGAGAGATCGCCTTGATCACCGCGGCCTTGTCGGGGGCGCCTTCGATGGCGATTTCGTCAAAGCCGGTCAGGCCGGTTTCCATCGAGGCGAGCGCCTTTTGCACCGATTCGTGGAAGGTCCGGCCGATCGCCATCGCCTCGCCTACCGATTTCATCGCGGTGGTCAGTTCCGGCTTCGAGCCGGGGAATTTTTCAAAGGCAAAGCGCGGGATCTTGGTCACGACATAGTCGATGGTCGGCTCGAACGAGGCGGGCGTGACCTTGGTGATGTCGTTGTCGAGCTCATCGAGCGTGTAGCCGACGGCGAGCTTCGCCGCGATCTTCGCGATCGGGAAGCCGGTGGCTTTCGAGGCCAGCGCCGAGGAGCGGCTGACGCGCGGGTTCATCTCGATCACCACCATGCGGCCATCGGCCGGGTTGATCGCCCATTGCACGTTCGAGCCGCCGGTTTCGACGCCGATCTCGCGCAGCACGGCGATCGAGCCGTTGCGCATGATCTGGTATTCCTTGTCGGTCAGCGTCAGCGCCGGGGCAACGGTGATGGAATCGCCCGTATGCACGCCCATCGGATCGACGTTTTCGATCGAGCAAACGATGATGGCATTGTCGGCTTTGTCGCGCACCACCTCCATCTCGTATTCTTTCCAGCCCAGGAGCGACTCGTCGATCAGCACCTGCGCGACGGGCGAGGCATCAAGCCCCGAACGCACGATGGCCTCGTAGTCGTCGCGGTTGTAGGCGACGCCGCCACCGGTGCCGCCCAGCGTGAAGGCGGGGCGGATGATCGCGGGCAGGCCGATGTGCTCAAGGTCGATCAGCGCCTGACGCACGCCCGCCGAGATGTCGTATTTGCCGTTTTCCAGCTTCGGCGCCGAGATGATCGTGGCTTTCGGGTTTTCGAGCCCGATCCGGTCCATCGCCTCGCGGAAAAGCTTGCGGTCTTCGGCCATCTCGATGGCCTCGCGGTTGGCGCCGATCAGCTCGACGCCGAATTTTTCCAAAACGCCCATGTCGGCCAGCGCCAGCGAGGTGTTCAGGCCGGTCTGCCCGCCCATCGTCGGCAGAAGCGCATCGGGGCGTTCCTTTTCGATGATCTTCGCGACAACTTCGGGGGTGATCGGCTCGATATAGGTCGCATCGGCCATTTCCGGGTCGGTCATGATCGTCGCCGGGTTCGAGTTCACCAGGATGACCCGGTAGCCCTCTTCGCGCAGCGCCTTGCAGGCTTGGGCGCCCGAATAGTCGAACTCGCAGGCCTGCCCGATGATGATGGGGCCCGCGCCGATGATGAGGATGGACTGGATGTCGGTTCTCTTCGGCATGGGGGACCCCTTTATGTCATGGCGCGGCAAGACGCACCGGGCCGTGGGGTCCGGTGCGCAAATTGATGGGGGTTATAGTCAGGTCGCGGCGCGGCGCAAGCGTCATTGCATGGGCGGGATGCGGTTTTGAGGCAGGGGGCGGAAGGCCGCCCACAGGAAGACCGCGATCATGACGAGCATCGCCAGCGATGTCGAGACATGGGCGAAGGGGGAAAGCCAGCCGGGCAGGGCGGGACCGCGGCCGAGGTTGATCAGAAGAAGGACAGGACCCGGCAGGAGCAGCGCCCGCAAGCCAAGCGCCGGAACGACAAGCGGCAGCAGCACGAGCGACACCAGGTAGTAATAAAGCCAGCCGATCGGGCCGAGGAAGGCGAGCGTCGCGATCGCCGCCCCCCAGAGCAGGGCACGGGGCAGCGGATCGGTCTTGCGGTGCAGGGCCCAGCCGAAGCCCGCGAGCGCGATCACGATTGCGAGCTTTTGCGCGCCGGCCCAAAGCGCGGATTTCGGCAAGATGAACCAGCCGGTGGTCGAGGTCCCGATTTCGGGCGGCAGGTCGGGGATTTTCTGTGCCAGATCCGAGCAGCAGAGGCTGCCCCAAAGCTGATCGAAGGAGGCGACGACCATCGACGAGATCGCCGTGGCATTGATCGCCTGCAGATGCGCCAGAAAGAGCGCGTGCACCGGCCAACCGGCCCAGGCGATGGAGACCAACGCCAGCGCCGCCGCAGTGGCCAGCGCGATGCCAGCGGCGCGGCCCTGCCCGGTGACGCACCAGAGCAGCGCCAGCGGCAGCGGCGTCAGCTTGAGCGCGATCGCCACCCCCATGCACAGCCCCGCGCTCAGCGGGCGTCCCGCTGCGGCGCGTTCCAGCGCCAGAAGGGTCAGAAAGGCAACGGTGATTTGCGGTTGCCCCTGCGTCAGGGCAATCGGCACGCCATGGCTCAGGATCAGCGCGGCCACGGCGCCGATCCAGAACAGGATCTGCGCCCGCGCCGGGGGCGCGACAAGGCCCGCGAGCCGCAGCGCCAGCATCGGCATCAGCGCGAGCAACCCCGCCTGCACCCCGAGCACCGCCGCCGCGAAATTGGCAAAGCCGATCTGCCCGGTCAACGGCGCCAGCAGATGTGCCCAGAGCGGCGGATAAAGATAGGGATAGACCTGCCCGGGCCGCCCCAGCACCTCGGCCCTCGCATACCAGTCCATTGCCGGGCGCATGGTGAAGAGCGGCTCGAGCGGGGCATAGATCCGGTCGGGCGTTCCCGCCGCCACCTCCTGCGCCGCCAGCCAGAGTGCCATCAGATCGCGCGAGGGCGCCGCAAAGCCCAGAACCCGCGTCGCCGCAAGCGCACAAAGCGCGGCAAGGGCAAGATGCAGCGCGACAGAGCGGCGGGGCGACGGGTCAGGTGTGGGCATGGTCCGGGTCATTTCGAGGTGTTGCGCCCGGATAGGCGGCGAATTTGGCTTAATTTGGGCGATTGTTCACGCAATGGCGACGGTGCGGCGCAAGGCGGTGGCTTGACTTTGCCCGGCCTTCGCGGTTGATCGGGCGACGATACGACAAGCCCGGGAAAGGGGAGAGTTATGCACGCCTATCGCAGCCATACCTGCGCCGCCCTCAGCGCCGCGAATGCGGGTGAGGAAGTTCGTCTGTCCGGCTGGGTGCATCGGGTGCGAGATCACGGCGGTGTGCTCTTCATCGACCTGCGCGACCATTACGGCATCACGCAGATCCTGTGCGACGGCGACAGCCCGGCGTTCGCGGCGCTGGAAAAGGTCCGCGCCGAATGGGTGATCCGCATCGACGGCAAGGTGAAGCTGCGCGATGCCTCGCTGGTGAACAGCAAGATCCCGACCGGCGAGATCGAGGTCTACGTCAAGGACGTGGAAGTGCTCGGCCCGGTCGAGGGCGATCTGCCGGTGCAGGTCTTCGGCGAGCCGGAATATCCGGAAGAAACCCGCCTGACCTATCGCTTCCTCGATCTGCGCCGCGAAAGCCTGCATGCGAACATGATGCTGCGCTCGCATGTGGTGCGCAGCCTGCGCAACCGGATGTGGAACACCGGCTTCACCGAATTCCAGACGCCGATCATCACCGCGTCTTCGCCCGAAGGGGCGCGCGACTTCCTCGTGCCGTCGCGCCTGCATCCGGGCAAGTTCTACGCGCTGCCGCAGGCGCCGCAGCAGTTCAAGCAGCTGATCATGGTGGCGGGCTTTGACCGTTACTTCCAGATCGCGCCCTGCTTCCGCGACGAAGATCCCCGCGCCGACCGCTCGCCGACCGACTTCTATCAGCTCGACATCGAGATGAGCTTCGTGAAGCAGGAAGACGTGTTTGCCGCCGTGCAGCCGGTCATTCAGGGGCTGTTCGAGGAATTCGGCAAAGGCAAGAAAGTCGATCCGAACTGGCCGCTGATCGCCTATCGCGACTCGCTTCTGTGGTATGGCTCGGACAAGCCCGACCTGCGCAACCCGATCAAGATGGCCGATGTGTCGGAGCATTTCCGCGACTCGGGCTTTGCGATCTTTGCGAAGCTGCTCGAAAACGACGGCACCGAAGTGCGGGCGATCCCGGCGCCGACGGGCGGCTCGCGCAAGTTCTGCGACCGGATGAACGCCTTTGCGCAAGCGAACGGCCTGCCGGGCATGGGCTATATCTTCTGGCGCAAGGCCGAGGATGGCTCGATGGAAGCCGCCGGTCCGATCGCGAAAGCGCTGGGCGCCGAGCGCACCGAAGCCATTCGCACGCAGCTGTCGCTGACCGAAGGCGATGCGGTGTTCTTCCTTGGCGGCAAGGCCGAGCAGTTCGAATCCGTCGCGGGCAAGGCCCGCAACGAGATCGGCCGCGAGCTGGGCCTGACGGAAACCGACACCTTCCGCTTCGCCTGGATCGTCGATTTCCCGATGTACGAGAAGACCGACGAGGGCAAGATCGACTTCAGCCACAACCCGTTCTCGATGCCGCAAGGCGGGCTCGAGGCGCTGATGGGCGATCCGCTCAAGGTCTATGCCTATCAATATGACCTCGCCTGCAACGGCTACGAACTGGTTTCGGGCGGCATCCGCAACCACCGCCCCGACATCATGTTCAAGGCCTTCGAGCTGGCGGGCTACCCGAAGGAAGAAGTCGAGAAACGCTTTGGCGGCATGGTCAAGGCGTTCCGCTACGGGGCCCCGCCCCACGGTGGTTGTGCTGCGGGCATCGACCGGATCGTGATGCTGCTGGCCGATACGGCGAACATCCGCGAAGTCATCATGTTCCCGATGAACCAGCGCGCCGAAGACCTGATGATGGGCGCGCCCTCCGAGCCGCTGAACGAACAGCTGCGCGAACTGCGCCTGCGGGTTCTGCCGAAAGACGCGTGATCTTCACGCAAGCGTGAGAAAAAGGGTGCCGAAGGTGACGACGGCATCCTTTCCTTTTTGCGTAACATCCATCGCAACGTCTCTGAGGGGAGGGCAGGATGGAGTTTTCGCAACTGGCACAGGTGCGGTTCGGCTTCGGCCCCGCACCGGGCAAGCCCGCTCCGGCCGATGCGGGCGCGATGCTTGAAACGCTGGCCGGTCCCGATGTTCTGGCCTCGCGATGGCCGGGGCTGAGCACCGAAGATGCCCTGGCCGCGGCCCGCGACTTCCGCGCCGCCAAGAAAACCGCCAAACATGCGAGCAAGGCTGATGCGGAGGCGACGCAGGCCGCCTTCACGGCGCAAAAGCAGCGCATGACCACGATCCTGCTGCAGAACCTGCAAGTGTCCCTGGCCCGCGCGGTCGAGGCCCCGGACGGGTTTCGCGAAAGGCTCTGGGCGTTCTGGCGCGATCATTTCACCGTCATGGCGAAGCGGCGGCAGGATGTCGGCCTGTCCTGCGCGCATGGCGAGGCCCTGCGCCCTCATATCGCGGGCAATTTCAAGACCTTGCTGCGGGTGGCCGAAACCCATCCGATGATGCTGATCTACCTCGATCAGAGCTATTCGATCGGGCCGAATTCACGCCGCGCGCAGAAGCGGCCCGGCCTTGGCCTGAACGAAAACCTCGCGCGCGAGGCGATGGAGCTGCACACGCTGGGGGTGGGCGGCCATTACAGCCAGACCGACGTGCGGCAGCTGGCCGAGCTGTTCACCGGCATGCAGGCGGATTCGGGCGAGGATTTCGCCTTTGCCCCCAATCTGGCCGAGCCGGGCACCGAGACGGTGCTGGGCAAGACCTTCGGCGGCGATCCGGCCAAACTCGAAGACATCTACGCCGTGCTGGATACGCTCGCGCTGCATCCTGACACCGCGCGCCATCTCGCCTCGAAACTGGCGGTGCATTTCGTCGGCCCCGCGCCCGATCCGGCCTTGGTCACGGCGATGGCCGAGGCCTACAGCCGATCGGGGGGCGAGCTGATGCCGGTCTACAAGGTGCTCCTGACGCATCCCGGCGCGCTGACCCCGCAGTTTGCCAAGGTGCGGCAGCCCTTCGACTATGTGGCGACCGGGCTGCGGGCGCTGGGTGTCGACGGCGATGCGGTGAGGGCGCGCAAGATCAAGGAAATCCGCAACACGGCCTTTGCTCCGATGCGCCAGATGGGGCAGCCGTGGCTGGCCACGAACGGCCCCGACGGCTGGCCCGAGGAAGACGAGGAATGGATCTCGCCGCAGCAGCTTGCGGCGCGGATCAACTGGGCGATGCGGGCGCCGTTGCTTTATGGCGCGGCCCCCGCGGATCCGATGGCCTTTGCCGAAGCGGCCCTTGGCCCGCGGCTGTCCCCGGCTTTGGCACAGGCGGTGCCACGGTCCGAAACCAAGGCCGAGGCGGTGGCACTCGTGCTGGCTTCGGCAGAATTCATGAGGAGATAAGCCCATGCTGACACGGCGTTTCTTCCTGCAAAGCGCGATGCTGGCGGGCTGCTCGGCGGCGGCGCATCCGCTGATGAATTCGGTGACCTTCGCGGCCGTCCCCGGGGATCGGCGGCTTGTCGTGATCATCCTGCGTGGCGGCATGGACGGGCTCGACATCGTGCAGCCCTATGGCGATCCGCTGCTGGCCAAGCTGCGCCCCGATTTCGCCATCGGGCCAAAGGCCGGGGCGGCCGATCTGGACGGGTTCTTCGGCCTGCATCCGCTGCTCGTGCCGCAGCTGATGCCGATGTGGACCGCGGGCGAGCTTGGCTTTGCCCATGCCGTTTCCACCCCCTATCGCGACAAGCGCAGCCATTTCGACGGTCAGGACATGCTGGAAGCCGGGACCGGGATGGATGTGCCGGTCTCGATGATCCGCGACGGCTGGCTGAACCGGCTGCTGCAGACCCTGCCGGGCGCGACGGCCGAGACCGCCTATTCGGTGGGCGAGGAAGAGCTGCGCCTCCTCTCGGGCGCGGCGCCGACGATGTCCTGGACCCCGGATGCCTGGCTTGGCCTGTCCTCGCAGGGGCGGCGGCTGCTCGAGTCGATCTATCACGACGATCCGTTGTTCCGCGATGCGGCGGCCGATGCGCTGACGATGACCGCGCCAGAGGCGACGATGGAGGATGATCTCTCTGGCGATGATGTGCCCACGGCCCGGCGGCGCCCGCCGAAACCCGAGACGGAAAAGGTCCCCGGCCATAATGCTCTGGCGGCCTTTGCGGCCTCGCGGCTGAAGGGTGCGGCGCGGATCGCGGCCTTTTCGCTGACCGGCTGGGACACCCACCGCGGTCAGGAACATGCGCTGCGCCGCCCGGCCGAGCAATTGGCGGCGATGCTGACGACGCTGAAGACCGAACTCGGCCCGGTCTGGCGCGAGACGCTGGTGCTGGCGATGACGGAATTCGGCCGCACCGCACGGCAGAACGGCACGGCGGGTACCGATCACGGCACCGGCGGCGCGATGGTGATGGCGGGCGGTGCCCTCAAGGGCGGCAAGGTCTATGGCAAATGGCCGGGGCTGGCCGATGCCGATCTTTATGCCGGGCGTGACCTGATGCCGACGGCGGACATCCGCGCTTACGGCGCCTGGGCGCTGGCGGGGCTTTACGGAACCCCGCGCGAGACGCTGGAGCGCACGATCTTTCCGGGGCTCGACATGGGAACGGACCCGCGCTTCCTCGCCTGATCAGGCGAAGAAGGCGGTCCAGGCGGTGCCACCGATGGCGACGACGAGGCTCGTCGCGCCAAGGCTGAAGCTGGTCCAATGCGCCGCATCGATCAGGCGCTTGTCATTCATCAGGCGAAGGGCGTGTGCTTTCATGGCGGTCCTCTGGCAGGGGGATCCCGCTCAGGATCGCCGTGGATTGCGGCAGGATCTGGGAAGCATTGGTGCCTTTGCGCGGCAATTGCGCCGCCGCGCCGGGGCGGTTAGCCTGATCCGAAAGGGGAGGGTGAAGATGAAGAAATTTGGCGAAGCGCTGACGGGCTGGGTGGCGCCGCGGTTTCCCGATGCAGAGGTGATCGAGGGCCGGGCCTGCCAGTTGGAGCGGCTCGAGGAACGCCATGCCGATGCGCTTTTCCGCGCCAACAGCGAGGATGACGCAATCTGGGATTACCTGCCCTATGGGCCGTTCCCCTCGGAAGCGGGCTACATCCGCTGGGTCGGCGACATGGCCGCGTCGCGCGATCCGCTGTTCTATGCGGTGGTGGAGAAGGAAACCGGGCTGGCTTCCGGTGTGATGTCCTATCTGCGAATTACCCCGGAAATGGGGGTGATCGAACTCGGTCACATCAACCTGTCGCGCCGTCTGTCGCGCTCGACCGCGGCGACCGAGGCGATGATCCTGATGATCTCCTGGGCGTTCCGGGCAGGCTATCGGCGCTTTGAGTGGAAATGCGATGCGCTCAACATCCCCTCGCGCCGCGCGGCCGAGCGGCTTGGCCTGAGCTACGAGGGCACGTTCCGGCAGGCGGTGATCGTCAAGGGGCGCAACCGCGACACCGCCTGGTTCGCCGCCACCGACAAGGATTGGCCGGGATTGCAGGAAGCCTATGAGGCCTGGCTCTCCCCGGCGAATTTCGATGCCGACGGGCGGCAGATCGAGCGCCTGACCGACCTGACGCGGCTGGTGCGCGTCGCCTCGGACCCGGTGCTGCAGGGGTAGGACGGTTTGCGTATTTGAGCCAGGAAAAGCCGTGGTTTTTTCTTGGCCCAAATACGCCCTTGCGCGGGCTCGTCCGGGCGAGCCTCAGAACCCCGAGGCGGCGGCCAGTCGGGCCTGCACGATCCCGGTGAGCCGCGAGATCGCCGCCTCGGTCGGGGCAGTCTTGCCGCCAAGCGCCGAGGCCGCCGATTCGAGATCGCCGTCATGCGCGGAGCGCGCCACACCGGCGAGGAACTGCGCCACATAGCCCAGCACCGCGCCATCGGGTTCGGCTGCCAGAACATCGGCCACATGGCTCAGATCGTCGCGCAGCGCGAGCGGGTCGGGCAGCACCTTGTCGTCATTCATCGGCCGCACCCCGGCCGGGCGCACGTCGGGCGGCAGCACCGAGAGCACGCGCGCCTGGAAGGCCACGAGCGAATCGAGCGGTTTCTCCATGAAGGCATCCGCGCCGGCCTCCATCGCCTCGGCCATCATGCCGGGATCGCCGGAAAGTCCGATCACCGCCGGGCTGCCGGGACCGGCGGCCTTGATGTGACGGATCAGATCGGCGCCCGAGCCATCGGGCAGGCCCATGTCCACCACGACCACATTCGGTCGATAGGTGGCCAGATGCCGATGCGCCGAACGCAGGCAATCCGCCCGGCGGATGCGTGCGCCGGAGCGCAGGCACAAAAGCCGCACGGCTTCGGAGGCGAAGCGGCTGTCTTCGACCAGAAGCACGGTCAAACCAAGCAGCGGTCGTTCCGCCGTGGCCGGGCGGCAGGAGATGAAAGAGGTCAGATCGTCGGTCATGGCGCCACCCTGGCAGAGGAATCGCGTTTCCCTGAGTTAACGGTGCATTTGCCTAACGTCGGGTTAACGCAAACAACGAACGGCGCGCTTGCATCGCGGTTTCCCCCCCCCTATGCGAAGAAAAGCAACTGGAGGCCCACCATGATCGGACGTCTGAACCATGTCGCCATCGCCGTGCCGGATCTTGCGGCAGCGTCGGCGCAATATGCCAACACGCTTGGCGCCAAAGTGAATCCGCCGCAGGACGAACCCGACCACGGCGTGACCGTGGTGTTCATCGAACTGCCCAACACCAAGATCGAGCTTCTTTACCCTCTGGGTGAAAACAGCCCGATCCAGGGATTTCTCGACAAGAATCCTTCGGGCGGGATCCACCATATGTGCTTCGAGGTCGAAGACATCCTGGCCGCGCGCGACAAGCTCAAGGCCGAAGGCGCCCGCGTTCTGGGCACCGGCGAGCCGAAGATCGGCGCGCATGGCAAGCCCGTGCTGTTCCTGCATCCGAAGGACTTCAACGGCTGCCTGATCGAACTCGAGCAGGTGTAAGCCTTTCGGCTGGCGCGGTTACCGCTGCGCCAGCCGGTGAAACAGGTGGGTGAAGGCGGCAGCCCCCACCACGGGCACGGCCAGGTTCAGAACCGGCACCGTCAGCGGCAGCGCCATCAGCGCGCCCGAGGCCCAGATCGTCGTCTTGTTGGCCGCATAAAGCGCCCGTGCCTCGGCCCGGCCCATGCGCCGCAGAGCCGCCATCTGGAAATATTCGCGCCCGAGCAGATAGCCGTTCAGCGCGAAGAAGACGACGGGCGCCAAAGGCCCGACGAACAGATAGACGATCAGCGCCACAAGGTTCGCCGCAAGCACCACGCCGAAGAAGCGCAGACTGTCGCCCAGCGTTTCCGACAGGCTCAGGCCGCGCACCGGCGGCAGGCCGGGGTAATGCGCGCGCTCGACCAGATCGGCAACCTCGTCGAGGAAGAACCCGGTGAAGATCGAGGCCACCGGCACCATCAGGAAGATCGAGGCGATCAGCATCACGCCGATCGAGGCGATCGACAGCGCCGGATCGATCCAACCGATCTCGCCGATCCACGGCAGGGTGATCGTGTCGGGGACGAACCAGCCGATCAGCTCGAAGAGGCCGAACCAGACGGCAAGCAGCAGCAGGATCGCAAGGCCGATGCCCTTGAGCAGAACTTTCAGCGCGCCGGGCCGGGCCAGATCGGCCCAACCGCGCAGGAAGATGTCGAAGATCATGCGGTCACCCATGTGATGAGGCAGTCAAGATCGGGGCGGGGGCGTTCGGGCGGGGGGGCGGTCTCGGTGCCGATGTGAATGAGGCCCGCAACCCATTCGCCCTCGGCCAGACCAAGTGCCGGGGCGGCAAAACGCCGATCATGCGCGACCCAGCCGGTGAGCCAGGCCGCCCCCCAGCCCGCGGCCAGCGCGGCATTCACGAGCTGCATCCCGGCGGCGCCGACAGACAGCGTCTGCTCGATCGCGGGCACCTTGTCGGTCGGGCGCGGCACGGCGATCAGCGCGACGCAAAGCGGGCTTTGCACGAATTGCGACACGCCCTTGGCCGCGACCTCCTCGGGCAGAAGATGCGTGGCGGCGAAAACCGCAGCCTCGTCGGCCAGCCGCTCGAGCGCGGGTTTTTCAAGGACGATGAACCGCCAGGGCTCGAGCTTGCCGTGATCGGGCACGCGCGCGGCGATCGTCAGGATCTCGCGCAGCGCGGCGCGGTTCGGCGCGGGGGCGGCGAGCATCTTCGGCGGCCGCGAGCGGCGGGTGGAAAGGAAGGTGAGGGTCGTCTCGTCGCGCAAGGCGCGGTTGACGGTGCCGGGGGGAATATCCATCGCGCATCTCCTGTCTGTGAAAGATATCGGCGGGGGCGGCCGGGATTGCAAGCAGGGGGCTTGCCGGGCGAGGCGGGCGCGGTAGAAGGGGGTATGAGTGATCTGAGCCATCTTGCGCAGCCGGGCGCGGAAATCGCCCTGCGCGTGACGCCCAAGGCGTCGCGCAATCAGATCGTGGCGGCCGAGGATGGGTTGCGCGCCTATGTGACGGTGGTGCCCGAGGGCGGCAAGGCCAATGCGGCGGTGCTGAAACTGCTGGCAAAAAGCCTTGGCGTGGCGAAGACGCGGCTCACCCTGATCCGGGGCGAGACGGCGCGCGACAAGGTCTTTCGCCTCGATTGAGGGCCCGTCCCGCCGTGTGGACCGCGCCACGGATCGGCAGATTTTTTCCCTGCGGCATCGGTGCATCTGTTCTCTGACGAATTTGTGAGTTTTCCTGACCAAAGGGTCGAAGCGGACCTCTGTCCGCATTTGGGCGCAGCCACAGCGCATTCCGGACGGGTCGGGCTGTTCGGGAACGCGGTGTCTTGTCCGCGGTCCTGTCACATGTTCGGACTGGTCGGGGACGAAAAATGATCGGATTTGGCAGATTACTGGTGTTTCTCGCCATCATGGCGGTATCGGGGTACTGGGTCTTGCGCTTGTCATTGGCATCGCGAAAACGTGAAGCGCTGGAGACGGCTTGGAACGATGGCGCCGGTGATGCGTTGGACTTCGATGCCTATCTACAGAGCGGAATGGCCGCATGGGAAAGCAGCCTGCCTTTGCGCATGTTGCGTCTGGTGATGCTTCTGCCCTTCGCGGTCGTGGGAGCGCTTGTCTATTTCGCCAACTGAGAGGTGAGTATGGGATACGTCAAATGGACTTTCTGGCTGCTGATCACGGTGATCTTCGGCAGCTTCCTGCACTACACCCTGCCCCGGCATGAAGTCGTCCGGGTGGTCAACATCTATCAGGAACGGCAGGATCTGAGCGGCTGGACCAGCATCTTCTGGTCGGGGCCGGATGTGAAGACTGCGGGCCAGACCAACTATGACGTGCAGTTCATCTCGACGGTGACGCCCGAGGGCAAACCCGTCGTCTATCGCAACGAGGACACCGGCTGGGGTTGGCCGCCCTATTTCAAATTCGACACCGCGAACCTGTCGACGCAGGCGGCTGACCTGCAATCGACGGCCGAGGCGCCGAAATGGGGCGTGGTCACCTATTACGGCTGGCGCAGCGAGCTGTTCTCGATCTTCCCGAACGCGATCTCGATCAAGACCGTGGATGCGCCGGATGTCTCGATCATTCCGTGGTTCAACATCGTCTTCCTGACGCTGCTCGCCATGGCGATCCTGACGGTGCGGGCGCTCTGGATCCAGTTTCGGCGCAATGCGATCGATCCGGTGCTGGGCGATGTCGCCGATGCGATCGAGGATGTGACCGACCGGGCCGAATCGGGCGTCGACAAGGCCCGGGGCATGTTCGACGATCTGACCGGGAAGAAGTGACACAGGCCGGGGGCGCTGCCCCCAGGGCTGCCACGGGCAGCCCGTTCGATGGGGCCACCTTCCACTGGAAAGTGGCTCGATCCCATCTCACCTTGAGATATTTCGGGCAAGATAAAGCCAACCGCGTCCGGGTTCCGGGCGCGGTTTTCGCTTCACATGCCGTAGGGCACCCAGATGGTTTTCGTCTGCGTGGCTTGCGTGAGCGTTTCGCGCAGATCCTGTGCCGCCCAGTCACGACCCGTCGGGCACCATGTGGCCTTGAGGTTGGCGGCGCTGTCGCGCTCGACCCTCGCGGCGCCTTCGGGCGTGCCCGCATACCAAAGCGCGGCCACGTCATCGTGTTGTGCCAGCACCTTCGCCAGATCGTCGCGCGGGCCGCAGATCAGGTTCACCACCCCGCCCGGCACGTCCGAGGTATCGAGCACCTGCGCGAAATCGGCCGCCACAAGCGGCTGCACCATCGCCGGGATCGCGACGACGCGATTGCCCGCCGCGATTGCGGGCAGCACCAGCGCGGCCAGCCCCAGCAGCGGTTGGCGGTTGGCGCAGGCGATGCCCAGAACGCCCCAGGGCTCGGGCCGGGTCAGGGTCAGCATCTGCGGCTTCGTCTGGATCACTTCGCCCGCGATCTTGTCGGCCAGCGCGGCGGCGCGGAAGGCAAGGCGGATCGTCTGCGCGACCTCGGCGGGATCATGCCCGGTCTCGGCTAGACGGGCCTCGAACTCCGCCGCCCGCAGCGAGAGGTTCTCGGCGAGGAAGTAGAGCACCTGCGCCCGGGCGTGGCCGGTCATCTTGGACCAGCCCGCGGCCTTGTGCGCGGCCTCGACCGCATTGCGGATGTCCTTGCGCCCGCCAAGGGGGGCAAGGCCGATCTCGCGGCCCTGATGGGTGACGCGCCAGCTCTGCCCGCCATCGGGGCGTTTCTGCGCGCCGCCGATGTAAAGCTTCGCCGTGCGGTCGATGGCCTGCGGCTGGGCCGGCTCGGGGCAGGGGGCGGCATTGAAATCGGGCGCCGGGGCCTCGGTCAGGGCGGGGGTCGCGGCGGGGCGCAGGTACGCGCGCAGACCCTCGCGCCCGCCCTCGCGGCCAAAGCCGCTTTCGCGCATGCCGCCAAAGGGGGCGGCGGCGTCGAAAAGGGTGTGGCTGTTGATCCAGACCGTTCCGGCGACCAGTTTCGCCGCCACATCCTGCGCCAGCGTCACGTTTTCAGACCAGATCGAGGCGGCAAGCCCGTAGCGGCTGGCATTGGCCAGCTCGACCGCCTCGCTCGGCGTGCGGAAGGTGGCGAGCGTCGCGATCGGGCCGAAGATTTCCTCGATCATGCAGGGGTTGGTCGGCTGCGCCTCAAGGAGCAGGCCCGGGGCGACGAAGCTGCCCTGTGCGGGCAGGGGGGCGGAGGAGTGCACCAGCCGTGCGCCTGCCGCGACGCCGCGGGCCACGAGGGACTGGATACGGTCGCGCTGCGCCGGTGAGATCACCGCGCCGATATCCGTGCCCTTGTCGAGCGGATCGCCCAGACGCAGCTTGTCGAACCGCGCGATCAGCTTGTCGGTGAAGCGCTCCGCCACGGTCTCGGCGACGAAGATCCGCGACCCGGCCGAGCAGATCTGCCCCTGATTGGTCCAGACCGCGGCGACGACCCCCTCGATCGCGGCGTCGAGATCGGCGTCGGCGAAGACGAGGAAGGGCGACTTGCCGCCCAGTTCCAGCGTCAGCGCCTTGCCCGACCCTGCCGTGGCCTGACGCAAGCTGCGCCCGACCTCGGTCGAGCCGGTGAAGGCGATCTTGTCGACGGCGCTGGTGGCCAAGGCGGCCCCGGTGGTGCCGTCGCCGGTGACGATGTTCAGGACGCCCGGCGGCAGGCCGAGTTCAAGGCACATCTCGGCAAAGGCGAGCGCGGTGAGCGGGGTTTCCTCGGCCGGTTTCAGAACCACCGTATTGCCCGCGGCCAGTGCCGGGGCGACTTTCCACGCGAGCATCAGCAGCGGGAAGTTCCACGGGATGATCGCGCCGACGGTGCCAAGGGGCGCATGGCCGGGGAAATCGTCGGTGCTAAGCTCGGCCCAACCGGCGTGGTGGTAGAAGTGACGGATGGCGAGCGGCAGGTCGATGTCGCGGGTCTCGCGGATCGGTTTCCCGGTGTCCAGAACTTCCAGAACCCGGAAAAACGCCTCGCGTTTCTGCAGATTGCGGGCAATGGCATAGAGCCATTTTGCCCGCTCATGGCCGGAAAGGGCGGCCCAGCCGGGGGCGGCGGCCCGCGCGGCGGCGACGGCGGCGGCCACATCGGCCGCGGTTGCCTGTGTCGCCTCGGCCAGGGTCTCGCCCGTGGCCGGGTTCTGCGTCGCAAATCCCGGCCCGGGCGCGGTCATCGCCCCGTCGATCAGCAGGCCAAAGCGCCCGCGCGCCTTCAGCCAGGCGCTCACCTCGCCCGTCGCCTCGGGCGAGGGGCCATACTCCATCGTCGTCAGGATGTCGTTCACGGAAGGCATCTTTCCCTCAGGCAAGCGCGTGGCGGTGGCTGGCGGCATAGCGGCCGGTGACATGGGTTTCGAGCTGGCGTTCGATATCGCCCAGCATCGAGGAGGCGCCCAGACGGAACAGATCCGGCTTGAGCCAGTCGGTGCCCAGCTCCTCCTTTATCAGGATCTGCCAGTTCAGCGCATCCTTGGCCGTCTTCATCCCGCCCGCGGGCTTGAAGCCGATCTTCACCCCTGTCCGCGCGCCATAGTCACGCGCAGCGCGCACCATCGTCAGCGACACCGGCAGGGTGGCATTCACGCCTTCCTTGCCGGTCGAGGTCTTGATGAAATCGGCGCCTGCCTGCATCGCCACCATCGAGGTCTTGTAGACGTTTGACAGCGTCTGCAGATCGCCCGTCGCCAGAATCGCCTTCATATGCGCCGCCCCGCAGGCTTCGCGCATCGCGGCGATCTCGTCATGCAGCTGCGCCCAGTCACCCCGCAGCGCGAGCGCCCGCGAAATCACGATGTCGATTTCGGCGGCGCCCTGATCGACCGCGTAACGGATTTCGGCCAACCGCAGCGGCAAGGGCATCAGCCCGGCGGGAAAGCCCGTTGCCACCGAGGCCACGGGAATTGCCGTCCCCTGCAAGGCCTTGACCGCCGCGGCCACCATCGTCGGATAGACGCAGACGGCCCCGGTCGTCAGGCCCTCAAGCCCCAGCCCGGTCAGGATGTGATCGGCCAGCGGCGCCCGCGCCTTGGCGCAAAGCCGTGCCACCCGCGCCTCGGTATCATCGCCCGCAAGCGTCGTGAGGTCCATGCAGCGGATCGCATTCACCAGCCAGGCCGCCTGCCACTCCTTCTTCAGCGACCGGCTGGTCCCCAGATGCGCGGCACGCGCTTCGGCGGCGGGGGTATTGATGGTGATCTCCTCGAACCAGCTGCGGTCGAGGGAGATGCCCGGATTGCGAAGATGCGGATCGGTCATGGCAGGCCTGTCGTTGTGTTCGTGCAGGCTATCGGTTGCCGCCCCCGGCTTCAACGTCTGGCTGATCGGCCAAAGCCCGCCGGTCTTCACCTTGTGCCCCCGAAAGCTGGGGAAAAATGAGGAGAGGGCATTGTGGGATGGCCGGATTTGGGCAAGCTGACATTCTTTGAGGTGATCATGACAATGATGTCTTTGCGAATCGAGGAACGGGTGGCGTTTGCCATCGAACGGCTGCTGCGGGCGGATGACTCCTGGCGCAGCCTTGTGCGCGAGATGGTCGAGCAGTGGCCCGAAGAGCCGCCGCTGGAACTGGGCTTCGCGCTTGTCTCTGCGGCCTCGGCGATCGAGACCTCTTTCACCGAAGCCAGTCCCGCCCGCGATGCGGCGATGCAGGGCTACCGGCTGGCGGCGCTCGTCAGCATGGATGTCTATGCGATGCAACTTCTGGGCATGGCCCGGGAAAGGGCCAGCGATCTGCTGGCGTATTGGGATATCGATCCCTTTTTCGCAAAACTCTGAAAGTCCCGAAAATGAAAAAGCCCCGCAAAGCGGGGCTTTCGCGTCTTTGTCGCCTCAGGCGTTGGCAGAGCGGATCTGGTCGGCCCGGCCCTTGTCATAGGCGATGCCCTTGTCGTCGAAGAGCTTGTCGAGCTCGCCCGAGAGCATCATCTCGGTGACGATATCGCAGCCGCCGACGAAGTCGCCCTTGACGTAAAGCTGCGGGATCGTCGGCCAGTCGGAGTAATCCTTGATGCCCTGCCGCACGTCCTGATCGGCCAGCACGTTGACATCCTTGTAGGTCACGCCGAGGTAGTTCAGCACGCCCGCGACGCGGCTCGAAAACCCGCATTGCGGCATTTCCTTCGTGCCCTTCATGTAAAGGATGACATCGTTTCCGGCGATATCGGCCTTGATCTGGTCAAGTGCGGTCATGCGAGGGGTCCTTTCTAAGAAACGCTTGCGCTGCGGTTCATTCAGCCTTGGTGGTCAGGGCAAGGGCATGGAGCGGCGCATTCGGCCCGTCCATCGCGCCTTTCAGCGTGGCGAAGACGGCGCGTTGCTGCTGCACCCGGTTCAGCCCCTTGAACGAGGCATCGATCACTTCGGCGCCCCAATGGTTGCCGTCGCCGGCAAGGTCGGTGATGGTGATCTTCGCATCGGGAAACCCGGCGCGGATCAGGGCTTCGATGTCACTGGCTTCCATCGGCATGGGCAACTCCTTGTTCTGGGATCAATCTAAGCTGCGGGCGCACAGGCGACAAGGGCCAAGCACCCGCCGGGCGTGCCAAGTCGGTCAACGCGGCGAAAGCCGGGTCACCGCAGGCAGGGCGGCGAGATCGCGCAGGTCTTCGGCATGGAAGCGATCGAAGGCGGCGCGGTCCTCGGCGCTCCAGGGGGCGAAGGCGGGCAGGTCGGGCTGCTGGCGGGCGGCGGCCCGGGCGCGACGCAGAAGCAGGCGATAATCGGCGCCGGGGTCTTCGGCCATGCGGGCATGCAGCTGGGTGATCGCGCGGTGCGAGAGCGGCGCGGCCGGGGGCAGATCGGGCAGGGAAAGGCGCGCGCCGAAGCCGCGCAGCCCGGTGGCCCAGTCGATCAGTTGCGGGCGCAGGGCGGCCAGATCTTCCTCGGACCAAAGTGTCAGCGTCGAACAGACCGGCAGCATCCGGTTGACGAGCCAGAGCCAACGTACCCCCGCCGGGGGCAGGGCGGCGGCGAAGTCGTCAAAGCTCTGCCAGGGCGCTAGCCGCAGTTGCTCGGCCCAGCAGGCGGGCAGGAAGCTGGCCGGATGACGGATCGCCAGCCCCACCCGCACTTCGGCGCCGCCAAAGGCCGCGAGCGCATCGCGCAGACGCTTGGCCGCGAAGGGATAGAGGATGCCGGTTTCGCCCAGAAACTGCGGCCGGGCCAGCGTGCCAAGGGTGTTTTCCTCGATCACCACCACATGCCGGGCGCCGGGGCACAGCCGGTCAAGCGCGGCCCGGGTCAGGGCCTTCACCTCGGTCGCGGAGCGGCCCTCGGGTTGCAGCGCAAGGCGCAGATGATCGCGCACCTCGGCGCCGGAAATCACCCCCACGCCCTCGGTCCGGAGCGGCTCACGGGCGGCAAGGAACGCCTCCTGCAAGAGAGGCGCCCCGGTCTGATGTGGGCCGACGATCAGCGAGATCGAGGCAAGCCGGGCCATCGGCCCGCCCTCAGCCTTCGACGGCCGCGGCGAAGGCGGTGCGGTAAAGCGTGCTCAGCTCGGCCATCGGCGCAGCATCGGAGCCGAAGGCCACGGTGTCGCCGCCAAAGACGCCAACGCGATAAAGGGGCACACCAGCCGCCTTGGCCGCGGCTTCAAGCGCCTCGGCCCCCGCTTCGTCGCAGGCGACGAGATAGCGGGCCTGATCTTCGCCGAAAAGCTGCGCGATGTCGCCGCTGTCGAGGCAGACACCAAGCCCGGCCGCTTCCGCCATTTCGAAGGCGGCGAGCGCCAGACCGCCATCGCTCAGGTCGGCCGCGGCTTTCAGCATCCGGCCATTGGCGCGGATGAATTCGCCGTGCTTGCGCTCGTCGGCCAGATCGACCGGCGGCGCGTCGCCCTCTTCGATCCCGAAGGCCTCGGCGGCCAGCGCCGATTGCCCCAGATGCCCATGCGTGACGCCGATCACCAGCGCGATGTCGCCCGCGTCCGGCAGCCCGCCGATCAGATCGTCGAGCGATTTCAAGAGGCCGACGGCCCCGATCGTCGGCGTCGGCAGGATGCCCGAACCGTCGGTCTCGTTGTAAAGCGAGACGTTGCCCGAGACGATCGGGAAGTCGAGCGCCTTGCAGGCCTCGCCGATGCCTTTGATCGCGCCGACGAACTGGCCCATGATCTCGGGTTTCTCGGGGTTGCCGAAGTTCAGGTTGTCGGTCGTCGCCAGCGGCAGCGCGCCCACGGCCGAGAGGTTGCGATAGGCTTCCGCCACCGCCTGCTTGCCGCCCTCGAACGGGTTCGCCTTCACGTAACGCGGCGTCACGTCCGAGGTGAAGGCCACCGCCTTGTTGGTGCCGTGAATGCGCACGACGCCAGCGCCCAGACCCGGACGGCGGACGGTATCGCCCATCACCTGCGTGTCATATTGCTCGAACACCCAGTTCTTCGCGGCATAGTTCGGCGAGCCGATCAGCGCTTTCAGACCGGCGATCGGGGTGATCTGCGGCAGCGCGCCCAGGGGCGCGGCGGCAGGCGTTTCCACCCACGGACGGTTGTATTCCGGCGCCGCCGACGACAGTTTCGACAGCGGCAGATCGGCTTTCACCTCGTCCTTGTGCAGGATCAGGAAGCGGTCTTCGGCGATCGTCTCGCCGACGATGGCGAAATCCAGATCCCATTTCTCGAAGATCGCCCGGGCTTCGGCCTCTTTCTCGGGCTTGAGCACCATGAGCATCCGCTCCTGACTCTCGGACAGCATCATCTCATAGGCGTTCATGTTCTTTTCGCGCTGCGGCACGGCGTCGAGAATGAGCTTGATGCCAAGCCCGCCCTTGTCGCCCATCTCCACCGCCGAACAGGTCAGGCCCGCAGCCCCCATGTCCTGAATCGAGATCACCGCGTCGGTCTGCATCAGCTCCATGCAGGCTTCCATCAGGCATTTCTCGGTGAAGGGGTCGCCGACTTGCACGGTCGGGCGTTTTTCCTCGATCGTGTCGTCGAATTCTGCCGAGGCCATCGTGGCGCCACCGACGCCATCCCGGCCGGTCTTGGCCCCAAGGTACACGACCGGCATGCCGACGCCCGAGGCGGCGCAGTAGAAGATGTTGTCGGTCTGCGCGAGGCCCGCCGCGAAAGCGTTCACAAGGCAGTTGCCGTTGTAGCTTTTGTGGAAGCGCACTTCGCCGCCGACGTTCGGCACGCCGAAGCAGTTGCCATAGCCGCCCACGCCCTCGACCACGCCCTTGACCAGATGCGGCGTTTTCGGATGGCTGGGCACGCCGAAGCTCAGGCTGTCCATCGCCGCGATCGGCCGCGCGCCCATCGTGAAGACATCGCGCAGGATGCCGCCCACACCGGTCGCCGCGCCTTGGTGCGGTTCGATGTAGGAGGGGTGGTTGTGGCTTTCCATCTTGAAGATGATCGCCTGACCGTCGCCGATATCGACGACGCCCGCGTTCTCGCCCGGGCCGCAGATCACTTGCGGGCCGGTGGTGTGCAGCGTGCGCAGCCAGACCTTGGACGATTTGTAGGAGCAATGCTCGTTCCACATCGCCGAGAAGATGCCCAACTCGGTGAAGGTCGGCTCGCGGCCGATGATCTCGAGGATGCGCTGATATTCATCCGGTTTGAGCCCATGGGCGGCAATCAGGTCGGGGGTGATCTGCGGCTCGGTCATCGGCTCCTCCGGCATCGGCTGGTTGCGTTTCCCTTAGAACATCGGGGCCGGTCGGGAAAGGGGAGAGCAGGGCCTGCGCGCGGTTTTTGCCGCGGCCGGGGGGCGCCTATGCACGCAATGGGCGAGAGCGACGCAAAGCGACATGCGCTTAACTCAAAGCGACATGGGCCCCCGGAATAAAAAAAGGGCCGAGACAAGCTCGGCCTTAGTCCAACAGGGAGGTAGAAGGTGATGCGCGTTTCCGCAGGCCATCGCCTTCAAAGCCCGATTTATGGGCAGAGTAAGAACGGTTCAAGGAGAATCATGCTGCGCATGCAGCATGGCCGGTATGCGCTGGGCGAATGTCTTTTCTCGCCTCTTGGTTGCATTCTTGCTGAGGCTCAGTCGGCGGCCGGATCGGTCGTCTGTCCGCGGCGATAGGCGAGGATTTCTTCCTGCACGAAATCGCGGAAGGCGTTGACCCGGCGCGAGGAGCGCAGTTCCTCGGGATAGGCCAGAAAGACCGGCACTTCGACCGACTCGACCACAGGCAGGACGCGCTCGAGATAGGGGAAGTCGGCGGTCAGGTAATCGGGCAGCACGCCGACGCCGATATGGTTCAGAACGCCCTGCAGGACGCCGAAATAGTTGTTCACCATCAGCGTCGAGGGCACGCCATGCGCCATCACGCTTTGCGTCAGCTGCGCCCCCGCCTGCACCTGCGGCGTGGCCGGGTTCTGGCAGATCAGCCGGTGTTTCGACATGTCCTCGATCCGCTCCGGGCGACCGGCGCGGGCAAGATATTCGGGCGTCGCGTAAAGCCGCATGCGGATATTGATCAACCGCTTGCGGATCAGGTCGGCCTGCGCCGGTTCCTTCATCCGGATCGCCACATCGGCTTCGCGCATCGGCAGATCCAGCACGCGCTCTTCCAGCAGAAGGTCGATTTTCAGATCCGGGTAGCGGTCGTAAAGCTTCACCAGACGCGGTGCGAGCCACATCGTGCCGAAGCCGACCGTCGTCGTGACCTTGAGTTCGCCGAAGACCTCTTCCTCGCTGTCGCGGATGCGCGCGGCGGCGGCGTCGAGTTTCTTCGCCATCGTCGAGGTGGCGTCGAACAGGAGTTCCCCCTGCTCGGTCAGGATCAGGCCGCGGGCGTGGCGGTGAAAGAGGGTGGTGCCAAGCGATTCTTCCAGCGCGCGGATCTGACGGCTGACGGCCGATTGCGACAGGTGCAGCGCATCGCCCGCATGGGTCAACGACCCGGCATCCGCCACCGCGTGGAAGATGCGCAACTTGTCCCAGTCCATGCCGTTCACGACGTCACCTGCTCATACCTGTTCTGCGCAGGTTGCATACCTAAATCAGCGCCCCTTGCCAAACGGCTTTCGGCGAAATTCGCTGTTAGCGCATAAACTTTGTTGTCGCAGCGACTTTTGTGCATCCGTGCAGGCATCCCGGCCGCGGCTGCTCGCGCAATAGGCGTTTCTTTTCGCAGCCGAGAGGCTTAGAACCAAGAAAAGGGCGTTGAAGACGCAAAGGGCGGAGAGGCAGACATGGCGGTTGGTGTTTTCGACAGTGGGCTGGGTGGTCTGACGGTCTATGAAGCGGTCTCGAAGCGGCTGCCCGAGGTGGCCTTCGTCTATTACGGCGACAACGCCCATGCGCCCTATGGCGTGCGCACCCCCGATGACATCTACGACCTGACCTGCAAGGGCGTCTCGCGGCTTTGGGACGAGGGTTGCGATCTGGTGATTCTGGCCTGCAACACCGCCTCGGCCGCGGCGCTGAAGAAGATGCAGGAACATTGGATCCCGAAAGACAAGCGGGTTCTGGGTGTCTTCGTGCCGCTGATCGAGGCGCTGACCGAACGGCAATGGGGCGACAACAGCCCGCCGCGCGAAGTGGCGGTGAAGCATGTGGCGCTGTTTGCGACCCCGGCCACGGTCGCCTCGCGCGCCTTCCAGCGCGAACTGGCCTACCGCGCGATCGGGGTGGATGTCGAAGCGCAGCCCTGCGGCGGCGTTGTCGATGCGATCGAGGCGGGCGATGAGATCCTTGCCGAAGCGCTGGTGAAAAGCCATGTCGAGGCGCTCAAGCGCCGGATGCCGCATCCCGAGGCGGCGATTCTGGGCTGCACGCATTACCCCTTGATGCAGAAGACCTTTCAGGAGGCGCTTGGCCCGCAGGTCAAGGTCTATTCCCAGGCCAATCTGGTGGCGGAAAGCCTCGCCGATTATCTGGCCCGCAAGCCGGACTTCGTCGGCAAGGGCACGGTGTCGAAATTCATCACGACCGGTGATCCGGCCTCGGTCTCGACCCATGCGACGCAATTCCTGCGTCACCAGATCAAGTTCGAAGCCGCCTGAGCCTCAGCCGAAGCGGTTCGGCCCGGGCGTGCCGCGGCTGCACAGGAAGACGAACATCAAAACCCCGTAAAGCCCGGTGATGCCATAGATCACCAGAAACATCGCCTTCATCGCGGCCAGCGCCTGTTCGGGGTCGCTGGTGGACGACATGGCGGCGATGATCGCTGACACGCTGGCAAAGCCGCTGAGCACCGTCGTCAGGAACGAGCCGGCCACCCACCAGCCCGACCGGTCGATGTCATGCAGCCGCCGCACCGTCACCGCGATCATCGGAAGAACCAGCACAAGCGAGAACAGCCCGCCGATGGTGATGACAGACGGCAGGCCAAGCCCGGCAAACAGGCTCATTGGCACGTTGAACAGACCGCAGGCGACCATGAACCACCAATATTCCGAGCGGCTGGCACGGCCAGAGAAGCTCACGAATTTCGACAGGCAGACAAGGATCGCCTCGATCGGGCCGCGCGAGGGGGCGCCGATGTAAAGCCCGTCCGGGCCGAGGCGCGCCGACGATCCGGCGCCGCTCGACCATCCCCCAGTCGCGGCTCGCGTCTGCGCTGTGCCCTGCGTCTGGTCCTGCCATGGGCCGTCCGCAGCGGCCTTTGCGCGGGCACGGGCCACCCAGTCTCCGGGCGTGCGGCCGGTCGGCTCGGTATAGCGCGGGCCGCTGGATTGGTCTTCGGCCGCTGCCTCGACCTCCGGAGGCATGGGCGCCGGTGGCGCAAAGCTCAGATGCTGCCCGGCAGGCTCCCAGCCCGCCAGCCCGTTCCGCCAGACCAGCGTTTCGGGCGTCACCGTTCCCGCCACGATCAGCGCGCGCAGCCCGGGTTCTCCGACCGGACCAAGCGCTTTGCCGTCCTGTGCGTAATGCCATGCGTACGACATGTCTAAACCTTTGATCTGGCGGGAAATCAGCCGAAACGGTTCGGCCCCGGCGTGCCGCGCGAGCACAGGAACACGAGGACGGCAATCGAATAGCCGAACAGCAGCAGCATGATCAGCCCCATCAGGCCGATGCCAACCGCAGGGTCGTTCGTGCCCGCCGCATCGGCCGCCGCCGCGACAAGGCCGATGATCACGCCGACCGGGATCATCGCCAGATAAAAGCCGCCAATCCACCAGCCCGACCGGTCGGTGTCATGCAGGCGCCGCACCGTGACGGAGAGCGAGGGCAGGAAGGTCGCAAGCGAGGCAATCCCGCTCAGCGCCGCGCCATCGCGGCCCATGATCCCCTCCAGAAATCCGCCAGCGAAACCGAGGATCAGGCAAAACAGGAAGAACCACCAATATTCCGAGCGGCTCGCCCGGCCCTTGAAGGTGGCGTATTTCGTGAAACAGACCTTGATCGCCTCGCCGAAATCGCGCGGTGGGGCGGCGCCCTGACCGCCGTCCCGGGCCAATTGCGGTGGCATCCGGGCGCCTTGCGGCAGCGGCGGCATGGCCGTCGTCAGCGGGGGCGGCGCAAAGGGGAAGTGCAGATCGGCCCTTTGCCAATCTGCCATGCCCTCGCTCCAGATCAATGTATCGGCCTTGATCCGGCCCGCCCGGATCAGATCGCGGATCGCCAGATCGTCCACCGGGCCTTCGCTTTTGCCGGCCCATGCGTAATGCCACGCTTTCGTCATCAAAACCCTCGCGCAAACTTTGCTTGCGCGACACCTTAGCCTGAGGCAGGACGGGGCGACAATTGCGGAGACGACAATGACCCAGAAAATCGCCATCCTCGGGGCTTCGGGCTACACCGGAGCCGAGCTTGCCCGCATCATCGCGACCCATCCCGAAATGGAGATCGTCGCGCTTTCGGGCGACCGAAAAGCCGGGATGAGGATGGGCGAGGTCTTCCCGCATCTGCGCCACATGGGGCTGCCCGATCTGGTGAAGATCGAGGACATCGATTTTTCCGCCGTCGATCTCGCTTTCTGCGCGCTGCCGCATGCGACCTCGCAGGCGGTGATCGCCGAATTGCCGCGCGATCTGAAGGTGGTGGATCTCTCCGCCGACTTCCGGCTGCGCGACGCGGCGGAATATGAAAAATGGTATGGCAAGCCGCATGCGGCGATGGATCTGCAGGCCGAGGCGGTCTACGGGCTGACCGAGTTCTACCGCGAAGAGCTGAAAACCGCGCGGCTCTGCGCGGGCACGGGCTGCAATGCGGCGGCCGGGCAATATGCGATCCGCCCGCTGATCGAGGCGGGGGTGATCGACCTTGACGAGATCGTCATCGACCTTAAGGCCGGGGTTTCGGGGGCGGGGCGCTCGCTGAAGGAAAACCTGCTGCATGCGGAGCTTGCGGGCGGCACGATGCCCTATTCGGCGGGCGGCAAGCACCGGCACTTGGGCGAGTTCGACCAGGAGTTTTCCAAGGTTGCGGGCCGCGCGGTGCGGGTGCAGTTCACCCCCCATCTGATGCCCTTCAACCGCGGGATCCTCGCCACCGTCTATGTCCGCGGCACGCCTGCCGACATCCACGCGGCGCTGGCCAAGCGCTATGAGACCGAGGTGTTCCTTGAGGTGCTGCCCTTTGGCCAGCTCGCCTCGACCCGCTCGATCGCCGGGTCGAACTTCGTCCATGTCGGCGTGATCGGCGATCGGCTGCCGGGCCGCGCCGTCGTCACCGTCGCGCTCGACAACCTCACCAAGGGCTCCTCGGGGCAGGCGATCCAGAACGCCAACCTGATGCTGGGCCTGCCCGAAACCATGGGGCTGATGCTGGCCCCGGTCTTCCCGTAAGGCAAAGGCACGACGATGAAGAACCTCAAGAAGACGCGGCGCATCCAGATTCTGGCGGTGGCGGGGGTGGCGCTGGCGCTCTCGACCGCGCTGATCGGCTATGGCATGCGCGACGGCATCAACTTCTTCCGCGCGCCGAGCCAGGTTCTGGCCGAGCCGCCGAAACCGGGCGAGGTCTTCCGTCTGGGCGGTCTGGTCGAAACCGGCACGCTGGTGCGCGGGCAGGGCGAGGAGATCACCTTCAAGGTCACTGATGGCGGCGCCTCGGTCCCGGTCAAGTTCACCGGCGTGCTGCCCGACCTCTTTGGCGAGGGCAAGGGCATGGTCGGCACCGGCGAGATGCAGGGCGAGACCTTCATCGCGCGGGAAATCCTCGCCAAGCATGACGAAAACTACATGCCCAAGGAAGTGACCGACGCGCTGAAGGAACAGGGCGTCTACCGCGACCCGGCCAAGCCCGAGGGCTGAGGGCGGACTGTTGCGTCGCCGTTAACCTGATTTCGCGAGGCTTTCCCCGGCAGCCAAGGGGAGAGCCATGAAATCGGTGACTGACATTGCCCGCGAAATCGTCGCCCGCGAGGGCGGCTATGTGAACGACCCCTCCGACCCGGGGGGGGCGACGAAATACGGGGTGACGCTTGGCACGCTGCGCGGGCTGGGCCTTGATCTGAACCGCGACGGAGTGGTGAGCGCGCGCGACGTGCAGCTGCTGACCCCCGATCAGGCGGCCGAGATCTTTGTCTCGCAGTATTTCAAGGCGCCGAAACTCGATCAGCTGCCTGCGGCGCTGCAGGCCTCGGTCTTCGACATGCAGGTGAATGCGGGGGCGCATGCGATCCGCATCCTGCAGGAATTGCTGGGCCGGATGGGGCATCCGGTGGTGGTCGATGGCGTGCTCGGGCCGCAGACGATCGCGGCGGCGCAGGCGGCGGCGGCGGGGGATCCGCAACTCTTTGCCGATGCCTACGGGATTGCGCGGCGCAACTACTATTACGACCTTGCCGACCGCCGCCCGGCCAGCCGCAAATATGCGACGACGCGGGCGGGCACCAAGGGCGGCTGGATCCTGCGCGCCGAGGAATTCATCTCGCCGCGCTTTCATCTGAGCGCGGCGCAGCACCGGGCGCGGGTGGCGAAATGGGGCTGATCGGGGCGCTTCTGGGCACTCCCGCCGCGACGGGGGCGATCGGCACGGCGGTGACCTCGGTGGCCGAGGTCTTCACCCCCAACGCGACGAAGAAGATGGAAGCCGATGCGGCAGCCTGGCAGGCGGCGCTTGCGGAACACGGGACCGAGTTTCAAACCGCGCAGCCCGGGCTGTTCGATCGCGTCGTGAACGGGTTGAACCGTCTGCCGCGGCCGATGCTGGCTTTGGGCACGCTCGGGCTCTTCGTCTATGCGATGATCGACCCCGCGGGGTTCGAGGACCGGATGGTCGGGCTGAATGCCGTGCCCGAGCCGCTCTGGTGGCTTCTGGGCGCCATCGTCAGCTTTTACTTCGGCGCGCGCGAGTTCCATTACAGTCGTGCCCGCGCCACCCCCGCCGCCGCCGTCCCGACCGCGCCCGAGGAAAACCCGGCGCTGGCGGAGTTCCTGTCGAAAGGCGCCGCCGGGGCCGCGCCCGCCGCGTGATCAATGCATCCGGGTGGGCCGGTCGAAGACCTTCCGGCCCATCAGCGAGGCGACCAGATCGACCATCAGTTCGGCCGTCCGCCCGCGCTCGTCCAAAAACGGGTTCAGCTCGACCAGATCAAGCGAGCTGACAAGCCCCGACTCGTGCAGAAGCTCCATCACCAGATGCGCCTCGCGAAACGTGGTGCCGCCCGGAACCGTCGTGCCCACCGCAGGCGCGATCGAGGGGTCGAGAAAATCGACATCCAGCGAGACATGCAGCAACCCGTTTTCGGCCCGGACCTTGGCCAGAAATTCGCGCAAGGGGGCGCCGATGCCGCGCTCATCGAGCACCCGCATGTCGGCAATCTCGATCTCGGCCGGGATCAGCGCGGCTTCCTCGGCATCATCGACGGAGCGGATGCCGAGCATGCAGATGCGGTGATGGGCCACCGGCGCGGGGAAGGGCGGGAAGGCGTCGAAGCCCGGCCGACCGGCGATATAGGCGACCGGGGTGCCGTGCAGATTGCCCGATTGCGTGCTTTGAAGCGTGTGGAAATCGGTATGCGCATCGAGCCACAAAAGGAAGAGCGGTCGCCCGACGCTTTCCGCATGCGCCGCCACCCCCGCGACCGAGCCGAGCGAGAGCGAATGATCCCCGCCCAGAAAGATCGGAAAGCCCTCGGCCGCCGCGGCCTGTCCGGCTTGCGACAGGGCCTCGGTCCAGCCCACGGTCTCGGCCAGATGATGCACGGCCGGGTTCGGATGCGGCATCGGTTCATGGGCGACGGGCGCAACGTCGCCGCGGTCGATCACCTGATGGCCAAGGCCGCTGATCGCCTCGGCCAGACCCGCCACGCGATAGGCGGCCGGGCCCATCAGACAGCCCGCACGCTTTTGCCCGGTGTCAACGGGTGCGCCGATCAGGATCACTTTCTGGGTCATGGCGGGTTCCTTTCGATGCGCGGAGAAGGGGGCCGTCTGCCCCCTCTTCGGGCTACGCCCGAATTCACCCCCGAGGATATTTCAGCCAAGGTGAAAACGGCATGACTTTCATCTTGCCAAAAATACCTCGGGGGAGCCCCGAAGGACGGGGTGAAAGGGGGACCGTGGCGCCAGTGGCGCCGCGTAAGCCCCCTGAACGAGCCCCCTTACTCCCGCCGACCGGCGAAGCGTTTCGCCCAGTCTTCGCGCTCTTCGTCGGTGATCTTGCGGAAGAGGTTCTCCGGCACCGTGAAGGCATGGCCCGCGGGCAGAACCGTCAGCGCGGCGTCCAGATCCTCGGGCCAGGCCCAGTCTTCGCAGTCGAGCGATGCCATGATCGCCTGCGCCGCATCCGGAATGAACGGGCGCGACAGCACCGCGTAAAGCCGGATCAGATGCAGCGCGAAGGCGATGATGCCGCGCGCGGCGGCTTCGTCGGTCTTCACCACGCTCCAGGGCGCGGCGGCCTGCAGATATTCGTTGCCAAGCACCCAGAGCCCGCGCAGTTCTTCGGCGGCGCGGCGGACGTGGATTTCATCCATCGCCTTTTCGTAAGCCGCCAGACCTTCGCGGAATTGCGCCATCAGCGCGGTCTCGCGCTCGGTCATCACCACCGCGGCGGGCAGTTCGGTGCCGAATTTCGAATTGCAGAACTTCGTCACCCGGCTGACGAGGTTGCCCAGCACATCTGCCAGATCCTTGTTCACCGAGGCCTGGAAATTCTCCCAGGTGAATTCGGCATCCGCACTTTCCGGCGCGTGCGACAGCAGCCACCAGCGCCAGTAATCCGAGGGCAGGATGCCCAGCGCCTGATCCATGAACACGCCGCGCCCGCGCGAGGTCGAGAACTGGCCGCCGTCATAGTTCAGGTAGTTGAAGGACTTGATGTAATCGACGAGCTTCCACGGCTCGGCCGAGCCAAGGATGGTCGAGGGGAAGCTCAGTGTATGGAAGGGCACGTTGTCCTTGCCCATGAACTGGGTATAGGTCACGTCGCCCGCGCCCTGATCGAGGCGCCACCAGCGCGCCCAGTCGCCGCCGGTCTTCTCGGCCCATTCCTGCGTGCCCGCGATATATTCGATCGGCGCATCGAACCAGACGTAGAAGACCTTGCCCTCCATGCCCTGCCACGGCGCGCCGTCGAATTGCGCGGGAACGCCCCAGCTCAGGTCACGGGTAATGCCGCGGTCCTGCAGGCCCTCGCCATCGAACAGCCATTTCTTCGCGATCGAGGTCGACAGCACCGGCCAGTCGGTCTTGCTGTCGATCCAGGCGGCGAGCTTGTCCTTCATCGCCGACTGGCGCAGGAACAGATGCTTCGTCTCGCGCATCTCCAGATCGGTCGAGCCCGAAATCACCGAGCGCGGGTTGATCAGATCGACGGGGTCGAGTTGCTTCGTGCAATTGTCGCATTGATCGCCGCGGGCGGAATCGAAGCCGCAGTTCGGGCAGGTGCCCTCGATGTAGCGGTCGGGCAGGAAGCGGCCATCGGTTACCGAATACATCTGCTTTTCGGTGACTTCGCGGATCAGCCCCTGATCAGCCAGCACTTTTGCGAAATGCTGCGTCAGCGCGCGGTTTTGCGGGCTCGACGAGCGGCCGAAGTGATCGAAGGACAGCCGGAAGCCGCCCGCGATCGCCGCCTGCACGTCGTGCATCTCGGCGCAATACTCGGCGACGGGCTTGCCCGCCTTGGCCGCGGCGAGTTCCGCGGGCGTGCCGTGTTCATCGGTCGCACAGATGAACATCACCTCGTGGCCGCGCCCGCGCAGATAGCGCGCGTAGAGGTCGGCCGGCAGCTGGCTGCCCACGAGGTTGCCCAGATGCTTGATGCCATTGATATAGGGAATCGCCGAGGTGATGAGATGACGCGCCATGACCCTTGCCCGCTTGCCGCAACTGCAGCCGTTTAGCGTGGCAGGCCGTCGCTGGCCAGAGGGTTTCGCCCGCGACCGCATCGAAGCTGCGACAGTCGGTCAAATGAAAAGACACAATCTCGTGCTTGCGAAACTGAACGAAGCAGTGCACACCTTAGGCGTGTGGCGGCCCCTCCCCGTCACCATGCAGCGGACTCCAGAATGGACTATTCGTGGCCAACCCGCGGGGCGCCTGAAGATGGTGTCGTCGCAATCGATGCGCAGGGCCGTATCGATTATCTCAACGCTGCGGCCGCGGCGCTGTTCGGATATGACCATGGTGTCTTGCTGGGACAGGCGCTGGAAGTGCTGATCCCGCAGCGGCAGGCCCAGATTCATGCGCAGTTGCGGCGGGCTTTCACCGCGGGAAAGGTGCCTCTGGCGATCGGCCGGATGCGCTCGGTGGCGGGGGTGCGCCGCGACGGAACCGAGGTGGCGCTGCATGTCATGCTCAAGCGCGATGCCGATACCGGGCGGGTCTTCGCCTTCCTGCATCCGCTCGATCGTCCGGGCGGGGCGCGGGGCGACAGCCGCGAGCCGGGCGAGGACCGTCTGACCGGTCTGCCCGATCGCCGGGCCCTGCGCGCCGATCTGGATGCGCTGCTGAGGCAGGCCGATCCGGCGCAGGGGCAGGTTTGTCTTCTGTTCGTCGAAATAGATCCTTTCGCGGGCAATCGCGCGTCCGTCGATCCGGCGCATCATGATGCGCTGATCCGGGCCTGCGCCGCGCGGCTGGAAGGGCTCGAAACCGATGACATGCGGCTTTACCGCTCGGGCGAGGACGGGTTCATCTTTCTGATGGTGCAGCGGGCCGAGCCCGCGGTGCCCGGTCCGCAGCTTGCCCGGGTGATGACGGTGCTGCGGGCGCCCTTTGAAATCGGCGGCCAGCCGCTGCATCTCGAATTCGGCATCGGCCATGCCTCGTCGCCCGAACATGGTGTTCAGGCCGGGGAGCTGATCGCCAATGCGGCCCTGGCGCTGGCGGCCTCCAAGGCGGCGTTCAACCGGCCCACCGGCTATGACGAAAGTCTGCGCAACCGGGTCGAGCACCGGCACCGGCTGCTGCGTGATCTGCGGTCCGCGGTCGAGCGGCGCGAGTTCGAGCTTTACTACCAGCCGCAGGTCGAGCTGGCGAGCGGCCGGATCGTGGCGCTGGAGGCGCTTTTGCGCTGGAGACACCCCGAATGGGGATTGCTGTTGCCGGGGGCCTTCATGGAGGTCCTCAGCTCGTCCGAGCTTTCGCTGGCGGTTGGCGAATGGGTGCTGCGCGAGGCCTGTGCGCAGGTCGCAAGCTGGAACATGAACCGCGCCAATCCGCTGACCGTGGCGGTGAATGTCTTTCCGCGCCAGTTCGACCGCGACATCCTGCCTGCGTCCATCCTGCGGGCCTTGGCCGAAAGCGGTCTTCCCCCGGCGCAGCTTGAGATCGAGATCACTGAAAATATCGTGATCGATCCCGCCGCCCAGAGTTCCGAAGTCTTCGAAACGCTGCATGCTCTGGGCGTCGGTCTGGTGCTGGATGACTTCGGCACCGGCTATGCCTCGCTCACCTGTCTTGCCCGCCATCCGGTGCAGAAGCTCAAGATCGACAAGAGTTTCGTTGCGGGCATCGACACCGGTCCGGGGTATCGGGCGATCCTGAAATCCCTGCAGGCATTGGCCGGAGCGCTGGGGCTGGGCACCGTCGTCGAGGGGGTCGAGACCGAAGAAATCGCGGCGCTGATGCGCGAGTTCGGCTTCGAGATCGGCCAGGGCTACTTCTGGAGCAGGCCGATGCCGCGTCAGGATTGCGCCCGGGTGCTGGGGTTCGTCGATCAGGTCTCGGTGCCATGACTTCGCGCTTTGATTGATTGGGCGATCAAAAAGCGACTTGTTGACACTCAAAAGCGACAATGGTCTTGATGCCTCTCGATGGGCACCACAACGTGCCCGCGAAAGTGATTCGATCGACTGAATGTCGGAGGAAGGTCTCGGGATGCATACGGACGCGATTGCCCGCAGCTACAAGCGCTGGGCGCCGATCTATGACAGAACCTTTGGCAAGATCACCCATGCCGGCCGCCATCATGCGGCGCGGGAAGTGAACTCGACCGGCGGGGCTGTGCTCGAGGTGGGCATCGGCACCGGGCTGGCGCTTGATCTTTACGAGCCGTCGAAAGTTGCGGTCACCGGCATCGACCTGTCGCCCGACATGCTGGCCAAGGCGCAGGCGCGGGCCGAGGCGCAGGGGCTGCGCAATGTCGCCGGGCTGCACATCATGGATGCGCGCGAACTGGCCTTCGAGGATGAGAGCTTCGATCACGTCGTCGCGCTGCACATCATGTCGGTGGTGCCCGAGCCGCGCCGCGTGCTGGCCGAGATGGCCCGCGTCTGCCGCGTCGGCGGCACGGTGCTGATCACCAACCACTTCGCCCGCGAAACCGGCGGCTGGGGCGTGGCCGCGAAACTCGCCGCGCCGATGGCCGATGCGCTGGGCTGGCATTCCGACTTCGCCCGCGACGAGGTGATGTCCGAGCCGCGGCTGAAGCTGGTCGAGGAAACCCGGCTGCCGCCCTTCGGCCTGATGACCTATCTGCGCTTCCGCCGCGTCGCGTAAGCTTTCGGCCCTGCCGTCACGGCAGGGCCAGAATGACATGGCTTGACTTGATCAAGGCCGTCGTTTCGGTCCCGGGCTGCAGATCCAGCATCTCGGCGCTGTCGCGGGTGATCGTCGCGGTGACCGTTTTCGCTCCGCCCAGATCCAGCGTCACCTCGCTTGCCAAGGGCGCATCGATCCGCTCGATCACCCGGCCCTTCAGCCGGTTGCGCACCGAAAGCCGCTCCGGCACGCCCGCGCCCGCCAGCATGACGAAATTCGATTTCACCAGTGCCAGCACCTCGGCCCCGGGGGCCAGCCGCATCTCGGCGGCCGAGCGCGCGGTGATCACCGCCGTCAGATCCTGCCCCTCGGCCAGATGCATCCGCACCTGCGCGGCGACATCATCGGCGGCCACGGACCAGACCTTGCACAGCCACGCATTGCGCGCCGAGGTCCGCAGGCTCAGCCCGCGCAGCACCTCTGCCGGATCGAGGTTCAGGCTTTTTTCGAAACTCGCCAGCAGCTTCGCGACGCCCTCCTCCATCGCGCCATAGGCCGCGATCAGTTTCTCGCCCGTAGGCGTCAGCACCGCGCCGCCGCCCGCCTTGCCGCCCGGCGCCGCGGTGACGACAGGGGTCGAGAACAGGTTGTTCATCGCCTGCACCCCGTCCCAGGCCGCCTTGTAGGACAGTCCCACCTCGCGCGCCGCCGCCGAGATCGAGCCGGTGCGCCCGACCGCCGCCAGAAGCGCCACCCGCTCGGCGCCCATGCGCGAGCCCGTCCGTTCCAGCACCAGTGCCCCGCGTAGCCCGTCCGTCATCGCTGCCTCCGTTTTCCTTGCCGCCATTCTGACGCAACTCGACCCCGGGGGCCACCTCCGCCTGCGCGAAGACGACTCACGCGGCGGTGCAATAGGGGCGAAATCCTTCGCGGGCCGCCTGTGTCTTGGGCAATGTTCCGAAATCGGCCCAATTTTGCGCCACTTGGCATGGGACATGAAGCTGTGGGTGATAGCGGGGAGCAATACGACCGACAAGTCTCTGCCGCTCTTGAGAAAGCATCGCTATTAGCTTTAAGTACATAACGAACCGCTTCGAGACCCGCCATGAACGAACACCCCCTCACCGCCGCCCTGAGCCTGCAACGTGCCGGCGCGCCGCGCGTGGGGGGCGACCGGATCCGTCTTCTGGAGGCGATCGCCCGGCACGGCACCATCGCGGGCGCCGCGCGCGAGGTCGGGCTGTCCTACAAGACCGCCTGGGATTCGGTCGGCACGCTCAACAACCTGTTCGAGCAGCCCTTGGTCGAGGCCGCCCCGGGTGGCCGCACCGGCGGCAATGCCCGGGTGACCGAAGCGGGGCATGCGCTGATCGCGGGGTTCGACCTCTTGGAAGCGGCGCTCGGCAAGGCGCTGGGCGTGCTTCAGGGCGGCGTCGCCTCGCCCGAAAAAGCCCTCAACACGCTCTGGAGCCTGACGATGCGCACCTCGAACCGCAACACCCTGCGCTGCACCGTTACCAGCGTCACCCTTGGCGCGGTGAATGCCGAGGTGGAGCTGGCGCTGACCGATGGCCACAGCCTGACCGCCGTCATCACCGAACGCTCGGCCACCGACATGGGCCTTGCCCCGGGGGTCGAGGTCTTCGCGCTGATCAAGGCCAGTTTCGTGATGCTGGCCGCGGGCGGCGATCCGGGTCGGATTTCCGCCTGCAACCGCCTGACCGGCATCGTCGCCGCCCGCACCGACGGGCCGGTGAACAGCGAGATCATCCTCGATCTGGGCAACTGCAAATCCATCACCGCCGTCATCACCCACACCAGCGCCGATGCGCTGGGGTTGGCCCCCGGCGTGCCCGCCACCGCTCTTTTCAAGGCAAGCCACGTCATTCTGGCGATGCCCTGACCCCTCCTCCCCGACAGAAAGGATCCCGACATGACCAAGTTCTCGCAAACCCTGCGCGCAGGCTCGACCGCGCTTGCCCTCGTGATGGCGCTTGCCGTTCCGGCCGCCGCGGGCGAGGTGATCGCCGCCGTCGCCGCGAACTTCACCGAACCGGCGAAGGAAATCGCCACGCTCTTCACGCAAAAGACCGGCCATACCGTCACCTACACCTTCGGCCCCTCGGGCCAGTTCTACACCCAGATCACCCAAGGCGCGCCCTTCGAGGTGTTCCTCTCGGCCGATGCCTCGCGCCCGAAAAAGGCGATCGAGGAAGGCTATGCGGTCGCAGGCACCGATTTCACCTATGCGGTGGGCAAGCTGGTGCTCTGGTCGGCCGATCCGGCCAAGGTCGATGCCAAGGGCGAGGTGCTGAAATCCGATCTCGAGCATGTCGCGATCGCCGATCCGAAATCGGCCCCCTATGGCGCGGCCGCGATCGAGGTGATGCAGAAGCTCGGCGTTTACGAGGCGCTGGAACCGAAGCTGGTCACCGGCAAAAGCATTACGCAAGCTTACGAATTCGCCGCCACCGGCAATGCGCCCGTGGGCTTCGTCGCCTATTCGCAGGTGATCGGCAAAGAGGGTGGCTCGAGCTGGATGGTGCCGCAAGACCTTTACAAGCCGATCAAGCAAGATGCCGTGCTGCTGAAGACCGGCGCCGAGGATGAGGCGGCAAAAGCCTATCTCGACTTCCTGAAATCGCCCGAGGCCTTGGAAATCATCAAGAAATACGGTTACGTCACCGAATAAGGCGGATGACGGAGGGGATTCTGTTCGACGCGGCCATGTTCGAAACGCTGGCGCTGACGCTGAAACTGGCGACGGTGACGACGGTGCTGCTGCTGGCTCTGGGAACCCCTCTGGCCTGGTGGCTTTCGCGTGGCGGCGGTCTTTGGAAAGAGATCGTCGCCACGCTGGTGTCCCTGCCGATCGTGCTGCCGCCGACGGTGCTGGGCTTTTATCTGCTGATCGCGATGGGGCCGCAGTCGCCGCTGACGGCGCTTTTGGGCTTCAAGCTCTCCTTCACCTTCGCGGGGCTGGTCGTCGGCTCGGTGATCTATTCGCTGCCCTTCGTGGTGAACCCGATCCGCAACGCCTTTGCCGCGATGGGACCGCGCCCGATGGAGGTGGCGGCGACGCTGCGGGCCTCACCTCTGGATGCGTTCGTCACCGTCGCGCTGCCGCAGGCTTTGCCCGGGCTGATCACCGGGGCGATCCTTGGCTTTGCCCATACGGTCGGCGAATTCGGCGTCGTGCTGATGATCGGCGGCGGCATTCCGGGCCGGACCAAGGTGCTGTCGGTCACCATTTTCGACTATGTCGAGACGCTCGAATGGGACAAGGCGCATGTGCTTGCGGGCGGCATGCTGGCGATGTCCTTCGTGGTGATTCTGGCCATGATGCTGATCGAGCGCCGCTACGGCACCGGAGCCCGGCGATGATTTCGGCGCATTTCACCGGGCGGCAGGGCGATTTTACTCTGGACGCGGCCTTCGAGGTGCCGGGGCAGGGGGTGACGGCGCTGTTCGGTCCCTCGGGCTGCGGCAAGACGACGGTGCTGCGCTGCATGGCGGGGCTGGCGTGGTTGCCGGGCGGGCATCTGCGGGTGAATGGCGTCACCTGGCAGGAGGGGCGCCAGATCACCCCGCCGCATCGCCGCGCGGTCGGCTATGTGTTTCAGGAGGCGAGCCTTTTCACCCATCTTTCGGTGCGGGAAAACCTGATCTACGGGCTCAAACGCGCCCGCGGTCCGCTGCGGATTTCGGAAGCCGAGGTGACCCAGCTTCTGGGCATCGATCCGCTTCTGCGCCGCCCCACCGCGGCCCTTTCGGGTGGGGAACGCCAGCGCGTCGCCATCGGTCGGGCGCTGCTGTCGCAACCGGAACTGCTGTTGATGGACGAGCCGCTGTCCGCGCTCGACCGGATCTCGCGCGACGAAATCCTGCCCTATCTCGAACGGCTGCATGCGAGTTTGCAGATGCCGGTGATGCTGGTCAGCCATGATCTCTCCGAGGTCGAGCGGCTCGCCGATACGCTGGTTCTGATGGAGGCGGGCCGGGTCCGCGCCGCCGGGCCGATCGCCGCGATGCAGGCCGATCCGAGCCTGCCGCTCATTCATCGACCCGACCTTGCCGCGGTGATCGAGGGGGTGGTGGTGGCGCTGGACCCCGCCTATGGGCTGAGCACCCTGCAGGTGCCGGGCGGCCAGATCGTCGTGCCGGGCAACCTTGGCCCGATCGGCACGCGGCGGCGCCTGCGCGTGCCTGCGACCGATGTCAGCCTTGGCCGCCATGCGCCCACCGACACCACGATCCTGAACGCACTGCCCGCGGTGATCCTTGGCGCCGAGGCCGCCGAGGGCTATCAGATCACCGTGCGGCTGGCGCTGGGGGCAACGGGCGAGGGGGCAAGTCTGCTCGCCCGCGTCTCGCGCAAGTCCTGGGACGGACTCGGGTTTCGGCCCGGGGAAAAGGTGGTGGCGCGGCTCAAGGCGATGGCGCTGAGCGCGCCCGCGCAGACCGGAGGGTAAGGGATGTTCCTGATCGACGACATCGCGCTGATGGCGCTCATTCGCGAAGACGTGCCCGCGGGCGATCTGACGACGCGCAGTCTGGGGCTGGCCACCGAGGCGGGCGAGATGACGATGCGGGCGCGTGGCCCGATGACCGTCGCCTGTTCGGAAGAGGCCGTGCGGATCTTGCAGCTTCTGGGCGCCGAGGCCTGGATCGCCACCGCCTCGGGCCGTGCGGTCGAGGGCGGCGAGATGCTGCTCTTCGCCCGCGGTCAGGTCGAGGCGCTGCTGGCGGGCTGGAAAGTGGCGCAAAACCTGATCGAATGGGCCTCGGGGCTGGCCAGTTCGGCGGCAGAGATCGTCGCGGCGGCGACGGCGGTGAACCCCGCGGTGACCATCGCCTGCACCCGAAAATCGGTGCCGGGCACGCGGGCGCTGTCGCTGCGTGCGGTCACTTTGGGGGGCGCGACGGTGCATCGCACCGGGCTTTCGGATTCGGTTCTGCTCTTTGCCGAACATCGCGCCTTTGGCGGCGAAGACGCGCTGGCGGCGCAGATCGCCCGGCTGCGCGCGACATGCCCCGAGCGCAAGGTGGTGGTGGAAGTGGCCGATGCCGCCGAGGCGCTGGCGGCCGCGCGGGCCGGGGCCGAGGTGCTGCAACTGGAGAAATTCACCCCCGCGCAGGTGGCAGAGGTCGTCGCCGGGCTTGGCCCGGACTGGCGCGGCCACATTGCGGCAGCAGGCGGCATCACTGCCGCGAATGCCGCCGCCTATGCGGCTGCGGGGGCGCAGGTGCTGGTGACCTCTGCGCCCTTCGCAGCGCCGCCGCGCGATGTTGCGGTCTGGATCGGCCCGGCCTGATCCTCAGGCGCTTTGCGCTTGTTTCTGGGCCATCTTCTCGCGGTAAAGCGCGAGGACGGCGGTTTCGATGTAGTCGTGCGCCCAGGTGTCTCGGGCGGTGATGCCGGCTTCGGCCAGACCCTCGCGCGGGCAGTCGCCGATCTTGGCCACCAGAACCGTGTCGATGCCGTCGAGCGTCGCGATCACCCGCTCGAGCCGGTCCTCCGCGCCGCCGCCATCGACGCAGTAGTTGTCGCAGCGGCGATGAAAGGCGAAGCGCACGCCCGTCGCGTCGACCTCGAAGACCTGGAATTCCGTCGCATGGCCGAAATGCTGGTTGATCCGCCCGCCGCCCTGCGTCGTCACCGCGACGAGGAGTTTCGGCGAGCTCGCCGCCACCAGAGCCTCGGTCGCGGCCTGCGCCGCTTCGGCCGCGGCGCGGCGGTCTTCGCGCTCGGCGACGACCCAGTCGCGATAGGTTTCGCGCGCGGCGCCGTCATAGACCGGGGCCTCGGGCACGAGGTCCAGAGTGAAGTCCTGACCCCGATCTTCGCCGAGCAACCCCACCGCATCGGCGCGGCATTGGCGGCAATGCTTCATCAGATTGGCGCCCCCCGCGCAGGCTTCCTGCACCGCCAGAAGCTCGGCCGCAGTCGGACCCCGCTGCCCGGTCAGGCCGAAATGCGTGCCATGTTCGGGCGCGGAAATCAGCGGCATGATGTTGTGGAGGAACGCGCCGCGGCGTTTGACTTCCTTGTTCACCTCGAGGAGATGCGCGTCGTTGATCCCCGGGATCAGCACCGAGTTCACCTTGACGAGGATGCCGCGTGCAACCAACCCGTCCAGCGCCTCCATCTGCCGCTCATGCAGGATCCGGCTCGCCTCGACGCCATAGATCCGTTTGCGATTGTAGAAGATCCAGGGATAGATTTGCGCCCCCACCTCGGGGTCGATCATGTTGATGGTGATCGTCACGTGATCGACATTCATCTCGACCAGTTCATCCAGATGATCGGGCAGCGCGAGACCGTTCGACGACAGACACAGCTTGATGTCGGGGATCTGCTCGGTCACCAGCCGGAAGGTCTCTTTCGTCTTCAGCCAATCATAGGCGCTGTCGCCCGGCCCGGCGATGCCCAGAACCGAAAGCTGCGGCACTTCATTCGCCACCGCAATCACCTTGCGCGCGGCCTCGACGGGCGTCAGCCGTTCCGACACGACGCCGGGGCGGCTTTCGTTCGAGCAGTCGTATTTGCGGTTGCAGTAATTGCACTGGATGTTGCAGGCGGGCGCCACCGACACATGCATGCGCGCGAAATAGTGGTGCGCTTCCTCGGAATAGCAGGGGTGATCCTTCACCTTGGCCCAGGTCGCCGGGTCCATGTCTTCGGGTTTTTCCTTGGAGCCACAACCGGTTGCCGATTTGGTCGAGGAACAGCCGCCGGAGGCCAGCGCGGCCGAGAGGCTCTCCTTCGAGCCGATCGAAAGGGTGCCAAGGGCCACGACATTGTCCGACATGCTGCTCTCCATGCTCTGCCCGTTCGGGGGTCATGGGGGATGCAGCAAGAACCGTGCCAGCCGCGCGGCGGGGCGATTGGCACAAAACCTGCGCTTTTGTCGGGAATGCGACACGGGTCGACAGGGGGGGGCCAAAACAAAGACCCCGGCCGAGGCCGGGGCCAGTCTCCGCGTCCAACCGCCGTCAGATCTTGCGCACCTCGATCTCGAATTTCTGCAAAGCATAGGCGATCTGGCGCGGCGTCATGCCCAAAAGCCGCGCCGCTTTCGCCTGCACCCAGCCTGCACTTTCCATCACCCGCACCAGTTCCTCGCGGCTCAGCTGCGCGGTCTTGGTGCGCAGCTGCACCTCGTCCTTCGCGAGCGGCTCGGGCTCTGGCACCGGTTCAGGCGTCACCGCCACGGGCGGCTCGACCGGGGGGGCGGGGACGCGCACGGTGGGGGTGATCATCCGCCCGATGGCCAGGCCGCCGATCGGCGAAGACCCGTCCTGCAGCCGGAAGAGTTCCGCCGAAAGGCACGCGCCCTGTCGGCAGGCCAGCTCTTCGCCCAGCACCACCTCGCCATCCGAGAGCGCGGCGGCCCGGTTCACGCAGTTTTCCAGCTCGCGCACATTGCCCGGAAACTGGCAGCGACAGATCTGCTCAAACGCATCGGCGGCAAATTTGACATTGGTGCCGTTCTGCTTGTTGAAGCGATCGAGGAAGAGCTGCGCGAGCGGCTTGATGTCGCTTTTGCGGTTGCGCAAGGGCGGCAGGACGATCGGCACGACGCAGATGCGGAAGTAAAGATCGGCGCGGAACTGCCCCCGCGCGACGGCATCCTCTAGGTCGCGGTTCGTCGCGGCGACGATGCGGGTATCGACCTTGATCGTCTTCGAGCCGCCGACGCGTTCGAACTCGCCCTCCTGCAGCACGCGCAGCAGTTTCGATTG
>NZ_QJTK01000004.1 GCF_003217355.1 Rhodobacter viridis
AATGGGCGATCAGCTTCGCGCAACTGAACGGCTGCGCAGATCGCCCATTGCTCCGTCGGCGCAACCGCGCCAAATTCAGCAAAGGACTCTGGTTTCAGCCGGATGAACATCGGGGGTCACAGCACTTGGTCTGGTGGGATGTTCGTACAGCGAAGACGCTGCCAATACCGCCCCCCTTTGTCATTGCGCTCGGGTGCGCATGAACTGGTGTATGGTCGTCTCGATCGTCTGGGTATTCCCGAATGAGATCTGCCGGATCCTGCAAAATGTCATTCTCGACCGGCGGGCTGTTCGTGAACGAGAGTACTGTGGCCGCACGATTTGATTGGGCGGGAAAACCATGGCAGGCCACTGTCGCAAAGGCAATCGCCAAGGGGGCGATTGGCTCTTTCCAAGATTGCTTCGAACCGCAGAACCCTGCGCGAAATCGCGAACCGGGTGGTTGGCCTGACGGAAGATGAACGCAGGTTTCTTTTCGAGGAGGCTGACCTGTCCGAACACGAAGCCCTGGTGCCTGTCGTGGCTTCAGAGACCTTCCAGAATACCGAGCGTCATTTCTTGTTGCCGCTTCAAATCGACCGATCAAGACCGTATCATGCCCGAAACTGGTTACGGAGATCGGGCATGCAGTCGGTTGAGCTTTGTGCGGGGGCGGGCGGGCAGGCCTTGGGGCTTGAGCGCGCCGGTTTTGCGCATGATGCTCTGGTCGAGATCGATGCACATGCGTGCCAGACGCTGCGCCTCAATCGACCGGCTTGGGATGTGCGCGAGGGGGATCTTCGCACCTTTGACGGGCGACCCTTCGCCGGGGTTGAGCTGTTGGCGGGCGGTGTCCCTTGTCCGCCCTTCTCCGTGGCGGGAAAGCAGCTTGGAAAGGATGACGAACGCGACCTCTTCCCCGAGGCGCTGAGATTGGTCGACGAGATCCGCCCCCGGGCGGTCATGCTGGAAAACGTGCGCGGTTTTCTGGATGCTGTTTTCGCTGACTATCGTCAGTCGCTGAAAGCGAAACTCACGAAGATGGGCTATGTTGCGGACTGGAGACTGCTGAACGCCTCTCATTTCGGTGTCCCGCAGCTTCGGCCGCGCGTGGTGATCGTCGCCGTGAAGAAGGAGATCGCCGATCAGTTCGCTTGGCCCGAGGAGAGGCACCATAACCCGCTGACGGTGGGCGAGGTGCTTGAGGATCTGATGGCGGCCAAAGGCTGGCAGGGCGCGCGCTCTTGGGCCAAGCGGGCCGATGAAATCGCGCCGACAATCGTTGGCGGATCGAAGAAGCATGGCGGACCCGACCTTGGCCCCACCCGCGCGCGGGCCGCCTGGGCAACCCTTGGCGTCAACGGCAAGACCCTCGCGGAAGAAGCCCCGGAAAAGGGCTTCGTCGGCATGCCGCGTTTGACGATCCGGATGGTGGCGCGTCTGCAAGGCTTTCCCGACGACTGGCAGTTCCACGGCCGCAAGACACATGCCTATCGTCAGGTGGGCAACGCATTTCCGCCACCGGTGGCAGAGGCCGTCGGACACCAGATCGCGGCGGCCATCCGATCCAAGCGCATCCACGCTGTCGCATGAAATCACCGCCTGGCAGCGCAATTGTTCCGGGCCATCCGCGGCATGGTGACCTTGTGCGCCTTGCGAGCGAGGTTGAGCGGTTGCTCGGAGGTGCGGCCGCGATGGCCGACTGGTTCCCGGGCATGCTCCGAAAGGTCGTCGATGATGTCGTCGATACGGTCAATACGCGCCGCAGATCCTATGGGCAGCTTGAGAAGACCGAGAAAACCTATTTGGGAACCCGCGTCGAGATCCTGATGCGTGCCAGACTGCAGGTGCCAAAGGGGCAGCTGGACTTCATCATCGGCGATGAAGACGTGGACATGAAGTTCACGATCACCGGAAACTGGATGATCCCCCAGGAAGCGATCGGGCATGCCTGCCTGTTGGCGGCGCTCGACGAGAACAATTCCAGATGCTTTCTGGGCCTGTTTTATGCCGACCCGGAAAATCTCACAGGCGGGGTGAACAGGGACGGCAAAAAGAGCGTGTCAGCCCACGGGGCAACGCAGATCCTTTGGCTTTTGCGCGATCATCCGGTCGAGCCGAATTTCTGGCGGACCCTGTCTTCGGATCTGGTCGCATCGATCTTCGCCGCTCCGACAGGGAATGACAGGATCGTAGAACTCTTCAGGGGTGTGACGGATCGCGTCATTTCGCGGCGGATCGTCGAGGAGACGGCGGCTCAAAAAGACTTCATGCGCAGAATACGCTCTGACGGCAGACACGGAAGTCGCAACCGACTTGCTGCGGAGGGTATCTTGCTGTTGAGCGGCACGTATGACTCTGCCCTAATTCGATCACTGGCGTTGCCGAATTGCGGATCAAGCGATTTTATCTCTCACAAAGTCGCGCCAGAAGAAGTGGCTCTCTGCACGGCCCACGGATGGATGGTCAAAGTACATCCGTAAATAAGCCGGGGCGCAAATGTGAACCAGCGGAAAGTATATCCCGGTGGCGGCTCGGGCCACTCTGGAACACCTATCGGTCGCGTAACGCGTCAGGCGGATTGTTGAAGATGTCCCGGTGAGCGGTCACGATCGTCTTGTTTTAGGTTTCGAGTGCCGTGCGGGCAGGACTTTCCAAAACCAGATAGGCCCTTCTGCACACCGGCGCACAGAGAACGCCGATGCGATTGGCGGAGGCGTTTTCATCTCCGTCCGTCGCGATCATCACCGCGAGAGCCCCGTGATCAGGAGGGGCAAACGCCCGATCGCAAGATCTTTGCGCTGACAAAGGTACCGTGCAGCTTGGGCACGACAAGACACCCAAGCTGCAGCGGCGCTGACACCTGTGGTCGGGCTCAGCCCTGTGGCACCAGTCGCGGGTAATCGGTGTATCCCCGCGCATCGCCGCCGAAATAGGTGCTGCGATCGGGCGGCGTCATCGGCGCGCCCGTTTGCAGCCGCTCGACGAAATCGGGGTTTGCCAGCACGAATTGGCCATAGGATTCGATCTCGGCCAGACCCGAGGCCACATCCTGCCCGATCGCCTCGCGCGGACGGCCCGGACGGTTGAGCACCAGCGCCCCCCGCCAAAGCGCGCGGATCTCGGCCAGAAGCGCCTCGTTGCCCAGATGCATCAGATGCAGATAGGCCAGCCCCAGCCGGTCAAGCTCTGCCACCAGATGGCGATAGAGTGCCGGGCCCTCGGCGCCCTCGTCCAGCCCGCCCAGCGTCGCGCCGGGCGAGAGCCGCAGCGCGGTGCGCTCGGCCCCGATCTCGGCGGCGACGGCCCGCGTCACCTCGAGCGCGAAACGGGCGCGGTTTTCAAGACTGCCGCCCCAGCCGTCGCGGCGCAGGTTCGCATTCGGGGCCAGAAACTGCTGGATCAGATAACCGTTCGCGCCGTGAATCTCGACCCCGTCGGCGCCGGCCTCGATCGCACGCGCGGCAGAGGCGCGGAAATCGGCGATGGTGCGGGCGATGTCGGCCTCGGTCATCTCGCGCGGCACCGGGATCGGCTGCATCCCCGTCGCGGTGAACATCTGCTCGGCCGGGGCGATGGCCGAGGGGGCAAGCGCCTGCGCCCCGCCCACATTCGCCGGATGCGACATCCGCCCGACATGCATCAGCTGGATGAAAAATGCCGCGCCCTCGGCCTTCACCGCCGCGGTGATGGCACGCCAGCCCGCCACCTGCGCGGCGGTGATCAGACCCGGGGTGAAGATGTAGCCCTGACCCTCGGCCGAGGGCTGGGTGCCTTCGGAAATCAACAGGCCAAGCCCGGCGCGCTGCGCGTAATAGCGGGCCGCCAGGGGCGAGGGCGTGCCATCAACCCCGGCGCGCGAGCGGGTCATCGGCGCCATGGCAAGGCGGTTTTTCAGCGTGATCCCGCCCAGCGAGATCGGGGTCCAGAGGTCGGTCATGGCGCAATCCTTTCGATGATCGGCTTGGCACTGGACTTAGCGTCTCATTGCAGCAAGGATAAGCCGGGCAAATGGAACGGTTCGGTCCGAATATGGAACAGATGACGCTTGAGGCCCTGACGCATTTTGCCGCCATCGCGCGGCATGGGGGCTTGAGTGCGGCGGCGCGCGCGACGGGGGTGCCAAAGGCGACACTGTCGCGGCATCTGCGCGCGCTCGAACACGATCTTGGCGCCGATCTTGTCTTGCGCGGCCCGCGGGCGCTGCGCCTGACCGAGGAAGGCCGCGCGCTTTACGAGCGCACGGCGCCGCATCTGGCGGCCCTTCTGGCGGCGGGGGCAGAGCTGCGCGGAGGCCGGGGGGCGGTGCGCGGGGTCTTGCGGATCTCGGTTCCGGCGCTGCTGGCGCGGTTCGGGATCGCCGCCTTCGCCACCGATTTCCTGCGCCATCACCCCGAGGTGACGCTGGAGATCGACGTCGATGACCGGTTCGTCGATCCGCTGCGCGACGGCTATGATCTGGTGATCCGGGCCAATCCTGGGCCCGAGTCCGAGCTTGTCGGGCGGCTTTTCCTGCGCACGCGCGGGATCGTCGCGGCGGTGCCGGACCTGCCGCTGCCTGAGGCGCCCGAAGCCGAGGTGCCCGCTGTCGTGCTCTCCTCCCGGCCCGCTTCGGAGATCTGGACGCTGCTCTTTGAGGGGGAGGAACGGCGCCTGCGTCCCCGCCCGGTGGTGCGATCCTCGTCGATGCTGCTCGTCCACGAGGCGGTGCTGGCAGGCGCGGGCGCGGGCATCCTGCCCTTGTCGCTGGTAGCCCAAGATCTGGAGGCAGGTCGGCTGGTGTCCTGGGGGCAGATCGGCGAGGCCGCTATCGGCGCCTGGGTGCTGCATCCGCCCGGCCATCTGGTCCGCCCGGCGGTGCGCGCCTTCGTCGAGGAAATGACCCGGTTTTTCCGGGCCGATACCGCAGAATGATCGCTCAGCGTTCTGGAAACCCGCTCTGACGGATCGGCCGACCTCACCTGCTCGAAAGCCGGGAACCTTTGCCCAAAGGCGAGCACGCCTTTTCTGCGGTTCGTGGCATGACGCTTTTCTTGAAGGTATCTCGGCGAACCTCAGCGCGACGGTCGCCGCAGGGTGGCGGAAATCCACGTCGAACACCCTCAAGGCAGGGGACATCGCGCTTGGTCCAAACGCTCCGACCCGCCCGGCGTTCGCGGCCCATACGGTCTTCGGCGATGCCAAGATTACCACCGCATTGCTCCACCGCCTGACCCACCGCTGTCACATCCCTGAAACCGGAAACGACAGCTTCCGCTTCAAGGCGTGCTCAGCCGCCGCAACCCGCAAAAAGAAGGAGTGAAACCCACCCTTGCCCCACGACTGACGAAAAATCCATAATCAGGGGTGGCTCAATTCTCGATGGAAAGCCCGGCTCAGTTCTGGGTGAAAATAAATACTGCGGCTTCTCGAAGTGCCGCGAAACGAGGCTTGAACGAAGACCGCACTCGCTCACTCGCCATCAAGGCCAAAATCCTCTTACATTACGGGCGGCAACCAAAGAAGCGGCCCGCGAAGCTGGAGATCAATTGTGAACGCCTGATATAAGTTTTGTCTTTCTTTTTGATATAGGTGGAGCTTTTTCTTTTTTCTCCTATTTATTTTCAAGGCCACTTCAACTATTTTCTGATTTCCCTTTCCCTTTCCCTTTCCCTTTCTCGTTCACGATCTGTGCCATTTCTCTCTTTCCGATCTTTTCCTCCTCTCCTCTCTACTCCCCCTTCTTCATCAACCACGCCATAAAACCTGCTAAAATACCCGCGGCAGGAGTTTCACGGCTTCATAAAGGCGGCCAAGCGGCTTCTCGTCGCGGCGATAGTTGGCCTCGTTGGTGTCGGTCGCCACATGGCCCATCAGATCGCGACGATCGATGTCGGGCACCATCTGTGTGCGCCCATCGGCTTCGCGCAGGTTGATCAGCGTATCGTTGACATACCCGCGCAGGCTGTGCAGGCATAGGCCTTTCGGGGCGTCCGGAAGGCTCCGCTCAAGGCATTCGCGCCAGACATGATCAAGCGCATCGCCGAATTTCGGGTCATAACTCGGCCGCGCATCCGTGTCGCGCAAGACCGCGGCGCGTTTATTGGCGGGGATCGCCTCGGGGAAGAGGATTGGCGCGCCGCGGTTGCGCGCCTTTTCGACGAACTCCAGAAATCCCTCTTCGATCAGGTGCGGATGCAGGGGGATGCGCCGCTTGGAATGGCGATTCTTCAGGCCGCGCAGGTGGTTGGGGCGCACCGAGATGAACGGGATGCCGTTTTCCTCGCTCAGGTCGGTGGCCTGCAACCCTGCAATCTCGCTGCGGCGGGCGCCGGTGTAGACAAGCAGCAGGTTGACCCAGAAATGGTGATCCTTGACCACCTTCTTGCCGGGCGTGTGGCGTCGGTATTCCGATTTGCACCCGGTCCAGAGCGGGTGGCTGAAGACCTTGCGGACCTGTTCGGCGGTGAAAACCGGGCGCTTCTCCGCCTCGGTGCGCTCTTCGGGCGGCAACAGATGCGCGGTTGCCGGGGCGAAGGCGGCGCCATGGCCCTCTTGCGCGGCGTAGCCGATGATCTCCTTCATCACCGTCACGTGACGCTTGATCGTTCCGCGCGACACGCCGATCGCGTCGCGGGGCAGGTTGCGACAGGTGTCGAGCAATTCGCGATAGGTCAGATCCTGTTGCGAAGGTGATTTCCAGTAATACTTTGGCAGGTTGTGCTCAATCTCCCGCCCGAACAGGTCGAGGTGATGCTGCCGGATCTCGGTCACCCGCTGCACACCGGTCAGATAGATGAACAGCGTGACGGTCTTGAGCTTTTGCGTGCAGCTTTCGTCCTTGGCCCGCGACCGGCGGTTCATGCGCACGGTGGTGCCGAAGAGATCGGTGCCGAAAATCGCCTCGTTTTGGGGCGCGGAGGCGTGACCGTCGAATTGGCCGATTTCGGGCTGGTTTTCCGCCTGCTCTCTTTGCGCTTTGAGGGTCGTCGCCGTGAAGCGGCCTGTGATCAGCTCAACGCCCGGGGTGAGCGGGGCTACAGGATCGGGCGCGGGGCCGGAGGGGACGGGTATCGGCGCTGCGACAGGGGGCGCGGCGGCGACGGGGGGCGTCATCTGCGGAGGATGGTCAGGAATGGTCACGGTGGGAAGCGCCGCGCCAAGCATGTCGTGCAAGAGCGCGATAGCGGCGCCGCGCGCGGTTTCGGCTCTGTGCAGGGGCACAGCTTCGACGGCCTCATGAGCCGCCGCGCGGGCCTCGACGGCGGCCCAGCGCAGCTGCAGCTTGTCGAAGGCGGTCAGATCGCGGTTTCCGAGAAGGGCGATGGCCCGGCGTTGGATATCGTCATTGAAGGCCGGGCGCAGGAAATGCTGGAGATGGGCGTCGTACAGGCTCCGGGCGGTTTCGCTCTCTCCGGCCTCGAGCGCGTTCGATCTTTCGGTCGGCATTTCTTCGCGCAGGCCATCTTCGACCATCCCGCGCAACACCAGGGCCTCCAGCCGGTTCTTGCGGGCTTTCTCGGAGGTGAGCGAGCCGTCGATGCGTTCATGCAGGCGCTGTTCACGAAGGCTGCCCAGATAGCTGAGCAATTCTGCATGAAAGAAGGCGGTGATGTCCGCGTCCGACAGGGGGCTATGGAGGGTGTCCGTCAGCATAAGGTCCATGTGCGCAGTGAGCTGCACGCATAATTTAAACGCTGTCCGGGCGTCTGTCGTCCCCAGCGAGACCATCACCGGTCGCATTTTTGGGGAAAACCCCGGGACGCGACGACGAAAATAGAAGCGCCCTCGACGCTGGCAAAGATAGGGCGTGACCCTCATGACGACCTCTTCTCAAAGTCGCTGACGAGGTCCTGGCCGCTTCGGGTTCTAGAGGGATGCACGGGGTGTTTGTGTAACCCGGTGTGCAACCTCTTGTGTAACCTGACCCCAGAATTCCCAAGCCGAATAGGCCAAGGTGTCTGTTTTTCAAGGCTGATCTGGAGGTTTGGCTGGGGTACTAGGATTCGAACCTAGGAATGGCGGTACCAAAAACCGCTGCCTTACCGCTTGGCGATACCCCAACGCTGTGCGGCGGTGTTTAGCCAAGGGCGCGGGGGGGCGCAAGAGGAAAAATCGCGAAATCTGCGACGGAATTTTGCGGGGAAATCCGGCCGTCAGGGCGCGCGCCGGTCGTTCAGGCCGTCGGGCGGGTGAAGACATAGGCGATTCCCGTGATCATCACGGCCGCCACAACCCCCGTCTGCCAGAGCGGCGGATGCCGCAGCCCCAGAAAGAGGCCCAGCCCCAGCGCCGAGCCGCAAAAGGCCATCACCTTGCCGCGCAGCGGAATTGCGCCGCGCGCGCGCCAGTCTTGCAGCATCGGGCCGAAGTGGCGATGCCTCATCAGCCAGGTCTCCAGCCGCTCGGAGGATCGCGCAAAAAAGGCCGCGGCAAGGATCAGGAAGGGCACGGTCGGCAGGACGGGCAGGAAAATCCCGACGAAAGCCACTGCGGTGAAGAACAGGCCGAGCAGCAGATAGACTGCGCGCAAGAACGGCTCTGCGGGTTTGTGCTCGGGCATGCGCTGCTCCTGCCTTTCGGCCATGGGGGCGTAGGATGGGGGTGTAGGATCCAAAGCCGCGGCGCTGCGGCCGTAAGGGCCTTGCTGAGGATAACGTGGCGCCCGCTTGCCGAATGTCAACGTTGCAGGGGCGCGACGGCTCGGGCCTGTTTCAGATCGGTGCCGCGCAAGGTCATCGCCAGCGCAAGGGCGAGCGCCATCACCGCGCCGCCGATGAGGAAACTGGCCGAAATCGCCAGCCCGAAGGCCCCGGCGACCTCGGCCTGCGTGGCGGAGGGCAGGGCGTGGATCGCGCTCATGCCGCCCTCGAGCAGCCTCTTCGCATCGAGGCCGCCCCCGAGCGACGCCAGCTTCGGGCCGAGTTGACCGGCCATCACCCCGGCCGAGACCGCCACGCCAAGCGCGCCGCCCATCGAGCGCAGGAAGGACATTGCCGCCGTCGCCACCCCCATCTGCTCGCGCGGAACGGCGTTTTGCACGATGACCGTCGCATGCGGCATCGCCACCCCCATGCCAAGGCCCAGAACCGCCAGCGCGGCCAGAAACCACGGCAGATCCGCCTGCTGATGCGCCAGCCCGCCAAGGCCGATCGCCTCAAGCGCGATGCCGCCGCCAAGGCCCAGCGCGGTCGCAGAGGTCCAGGCGAAAAGCGACCCCGCAAGGCTGACGAGCAGCAGCGCCCCCGCCCAGATCACGAGAAGCAGCACCCCCAGCACATCGATGCGGTGCCGCTGCCGCTCGGTCGAGGCGGGCAGGGCGGCGGCGATCAGAAGCAGCGCCAGCACGCCCACGGGCACGTTGACATAGAACACCCAGCGCCAGGACAGGGCCGAGGTCAGGCTGCCGCCGATCACCGGACCCGCCACCGCGGCGAGCGCAAAGGCCCCGGTGAAGAGCCCCTGATAGCGCACCCGTTCGCGCGGCCCGACGACCTCGCTGATTGCCGTCTGGGTCAGCGTCATCAACCCGCCGCCGCCGATGCCCTGCAGGAACCGCGCGCCGATCAACTCCGGCATCGACCCCGCCTGCCCAGATCGCTTGCGACGGCGGGCAGGGCGGTGTTGACGATGCTCTGATCGAGCGCGGCAAGGGTGAGGGCGAGCAGAAGCCCCGCGAAGGTCAGCCGCAGATGCGGGACCCGGCGAGGCCGGTTTCCGACGGCAGGTCGGTCATCGGATCAAGCGGCGGTATGGCGATCAACCCAAAGGGCGAAGGCCTGCATCATCGCGCTCAGATGCGCGCGGGTGGCTTCCGAGGTGAGGTTCCCCTCGGCGTCGAAGGCTTGCCCCAGATGGCCGACATAGGCCTCGGGCTGCGCCATCGCGGGCATGTCGAGCACGACGAGCGTCTGGCGCAGATGATGGTTCGCGCCAAAGCCGCCAAGCGCCCCGGGCGAGCCCGAGACCACCGCCGCAGGCTTGCCCGCCCAGGCGTTCTGGCCCCAGGGCCGCGAGCCGATATCGAGCGCGTTCTTCATCGCCGCCGGCATCGAGCGGTTGTGCTCGGGCGTCACGAAAAGGACCCCGTCGGCACCTGCGATCTCGGCGCGAAACCGCGTCCAGGCCGCGGGCGGCGTCGTCTCGTCCAGATCGGGGTTGAACAGCGCCAGATCGCCGATCTCGACGATGCGCAGGCGCAGGGTTTCCGGCGCAAGCGCGATCAGCGCTTCGGCCAGCTGACGGTTCAGCGACCCCTTGCGGATCGAGCCGACGATCACGGCGATATCATGGGTCTTGCTCATGGGGATCTCCTTCGGAGGGGGGGTCGGATACCGAGCGGTATTTACAATTCAGATACTCTTCGGTATCCGAGCGTCAAGGGCGAGGGAGAAATAAATCCGATGGCAGGGCGGCGGACACGCAAGGACAGCATGGCCGAGACCGGCACGGCGCTGCGGGCGGCGGCGCGGCTTCTGTTTGCGCGTGATGGCTATGCGGCGACCTCGGTCGAGGCGATCGCAGCCGAGGCGGGCTATACCAAGGGGGCGTTCTACGCGCATTTCCCGGCCAAGGCGGCGATCTTTCTGACGGTGCTGGAAGAGGGTGGGCGCGAACGGCTTGAGCCGCTTGTTGCCGCGATCACCGCGGCCGCGACACGTGCCGAGGTCGAGACGCTTCTGATCGACTGGGCCGATGGCTGTTCGCAGGCCGGGCTCTGGCCGATGACGATCCTGGAATATTCCCGCACCGCCGCGCGCGAGGGGGCTTCGGTCGAGACCCTGCAGGCGCTTCTCGTGGCGCAATGGACCCGGCTTGGCACCGTGGCGGCGCCGTGGTTCGGGGCCACTGGCGCGCCGGTGACGCTGGGCGCGCTCTTGCACGAAATCGCCTATGCGCCCGCCACGACCTTCGTGCCCGAGCCGCGCGCGGGCGCGCTGATGCGGCTGATGCTTGCGGGGCTGGGCCGGGGCTGACCCCGCCCCGGTCAAAGGCACATTTTCCCGGAACCATTTTTCGCCCGGCGCGTTGTCCCTGCAACCATGTCAGGGAGAACGGCAATGGATCACATGACCTACACGGGCCTTGGCGGGCTGATCGTTCTGGTGCTCGATCTCTGGGCGCTGATCTCGGTTCTGGGCGCGACGACCTCGACCGGCAAGAAGCTCGTCTGGGTGCTTCTGATCCTTGTTCTGCCGGTGCTGGGCTTCTTCCTCTGGCTTCTGGCCGGGCCGCGCTCGTCCTCCGCCGCGGCCTGAGCCATGAGCGCGGGCGTCACCGAAAGTCTGTGGCTTCTGGCCCGGATCGGGCTTGCCGCGCAGGAAACGGCGCAGTTGCGCCTGAAGCTGTGGCAGATCGAGGCGCAGGCGCGGATGCGTCTGGGCATGGGCGGTCTGGTGCTGACTGTCCTGGCCACCCTCGTCGGCACGGCGGCGATCGGGCTTGGACTTGCCGCCACCGTGGTGCAGCTGCACCTGGCGGGCTGGAGCCTGTCCGCGGCGCTTGCGCTGACCTCGGGCGGCGCGGCGTTCCTGTCGCTGATGATCCTGCTTTTTGCCGATCGCGCGCTGCGCGGGGCGCTCGGCGGCTGAGCCTTTCCCTTTCGACAAGATCCGACCCCAAGATCCGACTCCGGCCCGCTAGGGACCGGGCCAACCAAGGAGTGTCTCATGTCCTTCTCTTCGAAACGTCGTCTGACGGCGGAACTGGCCGCGCGGGAAAATGCGCTGCGGGACCAGCTTGGCGCGCTTGTCGGTGCGCTGGGGGGCACCACCGCGGCGCCGCGTGTGCTGAGCACGGCAAAGGCGCATCCGTTGCCGCTGGCGCTCGGGGCCGGGGCGCTGGCGCTGGCCGGTTACGCGCTGTTGCGCCGCAAACCCGAGGCGGCGGTCAGCGGGAAATCGCCGCGCCCCGAGACGCTGGCGCGCTGGGAAGATGATGGCGGCCCGGCCTTCGAGGCGCTTGATTGGGAAGACGAGCGCTGGCTTGCCGCGGCCGAGGCCGCCCGTGATGCCGCCCGCGACGAGCTTCTGTCGCTCTACGAGGCGGGAAAGGCCACGGCCGAGGCCAAGGCCGATGTCGCCGCCGGGATGGCGCGCACCCTCTCCGACGCGTTCCGGCACGGGCTTGATGGCCTTGGCGCCGAGGCGGCCGATCTGATCGTGACCGCCCGGCAATCGGTCTGGGAGGCGATGGAGGCGGGCAGCCGCGCCGCGCGTCAGGGTCTGGCAGACGGCAAGGACATCGCCGCGCGTCATCCGGTGGCGGCAAGCGCTGCGGGAATTGCCGCCGGGGCCGGGCTGATGGCGCTGTCCTCGCACAGCCGCCCGGCGCTGAAATATGGTCTGCCGCTTGCCCTTGCGGGGCTGGCCCTGCAGGCGGGCCGGGTGATCGGTCGCGATCGCCCGACCCTGCGCGGCAAGGCCGAGGCTGTCGCCGAAGCCGCCGAGGAGACGCTTGATACCGTTTCGAGCGCGGTGGCGCGCAAGGCGGCCGAGGCGCGCAAGGGCGCGCGCAAGGCCGAAGCCGCGGCGAAAACGATGCGCGGGGCGAAACCCTCGCTCAATGGTGCCGCGCGGCACTAGGGGGATCGGATGGATCGCGCCGCGCAGCTTTCGCTTGTCGCGCTGGGGCTGATCGCCTCGGTTGCCGCCCTTGCGGCGCTGCGCGACCTTGCCGCCCCGATGGCGCTGGCGCTTGTCGTCGGCGTCGTCCTGTCGCCGCTCTCGGATCTCTGGGAGCGGCTGAAGCTTTCCCCGGCGCTGGGCGCTTCGGCGAGCCTCGTGCTGACGCTTGCGGCCTTCGGCACGCTCGGGCTGATGCTGCAGCCGCTGGTCGCGGAGCTGGTGCATCAGGCGCCGAAGGTCTGGGCCGACAGTCAGGATTTGCTGAAGGCGTTTCAGGGCCTTCTCGCCGGGCTGATGGCGGCCACGCGCGAGGTTTCGGGGGCGGTGGTGCAAGGCACGCGCGCGGAGGCGGGGCCCGCGCCGCAGCAGATGGTCGACCTGCCCGCCGTCACCACCGGCGCGTTGATGATCGCCCCCGCGATCGCCGCGCAGGCGTTGACCTTTGTCGGCACGCTGTTCTTCTTTCTGCTCACCCGTTCCGAGATCTACGACTGGGCCGCGCGACGCCTTGCCAGCCCCGTCGGACGCGGGCAACTGGCGCTGCGCCTGCGCGCCGCCGAAGGGACGGTCTCGCGCTATTTCCTGACCATCACGCTGATCAACGCGGGGCTTGGCATCGCCACGGCCATTGCGCTGCGGGCGCTTGATCTGCCCGGGGCGTTTTCCTGGGGCATCGTGGCCTTCTTGCTGAATTACGTCGTCTATCTTGGCCCCGCCGCGGTTGCGGTGGCGCTGCTTCTGGCCGGGGTGGCGGCGTTCGACGGCGCCGCGGCGGTCTTTCCGCTCCTTGCCTATGGCGTGCTCATCACCCTCGAGGGGCAGTTCGTCACCCCGGCTCTGGTGGGCCGGCGGATGGCGCTGAACCCGCTTCTGGTCTTCATCGCGCTGCTCTTCGGGCTGTGGCTCTGGGGTGCCATCGGCGGCATCGTCGCGCTGCCGCTCTTGCTTTGGGCGACGGTGCTGCAAAACGGCGATGCGCTGGAAAACCGCGCGCTGGCGGCGCTGATCGACCCGGCCTGAGGCACGGCGTTTCGCAGCGCGTGATCCGCCTCTTGCATAAGTTGACTGTTTTGGTCATTTAAGGGCCCGCCGCCAAAAACAGGAAAGGGCAGGGTCGTTGGGTCGGATCACCGAAAGCTTCATGCCGCGGATGCAGGCGCAAACCCATGCGTTGCGCACGCTTGCGCCGCTGGCCTTTCGCCGCGTCGAGGGGGCGATCGCCGATGTCTGGTCGGTGCGCGGCGAGGCGGGTGGCGGCGGGTTCTACCTTGCCCCCGATCCGCGCCTTGTCGTCTTCCTGACCCCGACCGCCCCCGCCATGACCCTGCGCGCCGCCGAACACGGCCCCGAGCTGCGCGGCCTGCAGGCGTTTTACATCCCCGCGGGGGTGCCGCTCTGGAGCAGGCTCGAGCGCGGTCAGGACCTGGCCCATATCGACGTCCATCTGGAAAGCGCGGCGCTGCACCGGCGGCTGAAGCGGGCCGCGGTGCGGGCCGATCTGACGCAGCCGCGGATGATTGCCGACACTCCCCGGCTTCTGGCCCTCGCGCAGATGGCAGCCGAGGAAGTCCGCAGCCCGCGTCGGGGCGAGATGGTGCTGGATGGTCTGCTCTCGGCACTTCTGGGCGAGGTTTTCGACACCGGCCCGCAAGACCCGACGCCCCCCGCCAGCGGCGGTCTGACGCCGCGCCAGCTTGCGGCGGTCGAGGCGCATCTGCGCGCGACCCTGTCGCGGCAGGTGACGGTGGCCGAACTGGCGCAGGTGGCGGGCCTGTCGGAAAGCTGGTTCGCGCATCGCTTCAAGCAGCAGTTCGGCGAAACGCCGCTGCGCTGGCAATCGCGGCTCAGGCTTGCGGCGGCGCAGGAGATGATGGCCGATCCCGCCGTCTCGCTGGCCGAGATCGCCCATGCGACCGGCTTTGCCGATCAGGCGCATCTGTCGCGACTGTTTCGCGCCGCGCATGGGGTGCCGCCCTCGGTCTGGCGGCGCCGCGCAATCCCCGCGTTCTGAACAAATCCCCGCAGCCCTGTTCAAGACAGATCGAAAATACCTATGTTAAACGCTCGGGAATTAATTCGCCCCACTCAGGAAACGCCCATGCGCAAGACCCTCTCCGCTCGCCTCCTTCTTGGCGCCAGCCTGTTTGCCCTTTCGGCCAGCGGTGCGCTGGCCCAGGACGACGACAGCCGCGAAACCTTCCTTGGCACGATCTCGGTCGAGGGGGGCGCCAATCCGACCGCGCCGCTTTCCGGTCCGGTGGCGAAAACCAGTGCGACGACGAAGACCGGCACCTCGATTCTGGAAACGCAATCTGCGGTCTCGGTGATCCCGCGCGCGCAGATCGAGGCGCAGGGGGCGACGACGTTGGCCGAGGCGGTGGGCTATACCGCGGGCGTGGTGACCGAAAACTACGGCGCGGATCCGCGCTTCGACAGCCTGTACCTGCGCGGTTTCAACCTTGAGAACGACAAGCTGCTCGACGGGTTGCGGCTGATGCGCTCGACGCAATATCCGACCAGCGCGCCCAGTTTCGAGCTTTATGGCCTCGAACGGGTCGAGGTGCTGAAAGGCCCGGCCTCGGTGCTTTATGGCGCAGGCACGCCGGCGGGTCTGGTCAACATGATCCAGAAACGCGCGCAGGCGGGCGGCGATTTCACCGAACTGGGGTTCGGTCTTGATTCAAACGGCGCGTGGCAGGTCTTTGGCGATGCGAACCGGGTGGTGAACGACCGCTTCGCCTATCGGATCACCGCGAAATCGAGCGACACCAAGACCTCGGTCGAAGAAATCGACAACCGCCGCGACTATCTGGCGGTCTCGGCCAGCTACCTGCTGACCGACACGACCGAGCTCGAGATCATGGCCTCGATGCATGACGACGCGCCGCAATCGCCGACTGGCGTGCCCGGGGCGATGGTGGGGGTGGTCGACTGGGACAGCCTGCGCAGCTTCGATTTCGGCGATCCCGCGATCAATCGCAGCGACCGGCAGATGCGCACGCTGTCCTTTGGCCTGACGCATGATTTCGGCAATGGCTGGAAGCTGAACAACACGCTGCGCGTCACCAGCCATGACTGGGACTATGACAGCGTCTATGTCTCGGGGGGCACGGCCACCAGCGCGACGCGCGGCGTGATTGCGCAGCGCGAAAGCTTTGACAGCCTTGGCACCGACCTGCGGCTGAGCGGCGAGGCCGCGACCGGCGGCCTTGCCCACAAGCTTGCCTTCGGCGTCGATGCGATGAAGCTCGAGGAAAGCGCCTTTACCGGCTTTTCCAGCCTCGCAGCGATCGACATCACCGCCCCGGCCTATGGGGCGAGCTTCGGCGCGCCGTGGTATACCGCGCAAAAGGACATCGAGGTGACGCAGGTCGGCGTCTATGGCGTCGATGAAATGACCTTCGGAAAATTCCGCGCGACGCTGGGGCTGCGCCATGAATGGTCCAAGCAGGACGGGCAGACTGTCACCAACTTCGGCACCACCGATCTGACCCGCAAGGACGCGGCGACGACCGGCCATGTTTCGCTGGGCTATGTCGCGGACAATGGGGTGGCGAGCTACCTCTCCCATGCCACCTCCTATCTGCCGCAGCCGGGCGCCGATATCGACGGCAAGGCGCTCGATCCCACCCGCGGCAAGCAATGGGAGCTGGGGGTGAAATACGAGCCCACCGCGTTCGAGGGCCTGTTCAGCGCGGCGCTTTTCGATCTGCGCGAGACCGACCGCAACAGCTCGGTGACCGAAGGCAGCCTGACCGGCACCCGTCAGATCGGCGAGGCCCGGATCCGCGGGCTGGAGCTTGAGGGCGTGGCGGAACTGGCCAAGGGCTGGACGGTGAAGACCGCCTATACCTGGACCGATACCGAGGTGCTGTCGGGCGCGAATGCGGGAACCGCGCTGAAGAACGTCCCCGATCATGCCGCCAGCCTGTGGCTGTCGCATGACTTTGCGGGCCGGATGCAGGGGCTGACGCTGGGCGGGGGCGTGCGCTACATCGGCTCGCGTTACGCCAACGACACCAACACCGCGCGGCTTGCGGCGGTGACGCTGCTTGATATGGGCGCCTCCTATGCATGGGAGAACGGCGTGACCGGGCGGATCAGCGTCTCGAACCTGACCGACAAGGCCTATGTGGCCGGGGTCGGGTCTTTCGCCAGCTATCTGGGCGACGAGCGCACGATCTCGGCCAGCCTCAGCACCAAGTGGTGAGCGCGCTGCCGTCGCATCCCACAAGACGCGCCTGTCTTGCCGCTGCGGTCCTGTCCGTGGCGGCGGGCTGGCCCCGCTCGGCCGTTGCGGCCCCGCCGCTGCGGATCGCGGCGATCGATTGGGCGATGGCGGAAACCACGCTGATGCTGGGGGCCGCGCCGGTGGCAATCGCCGAGCTGATCGCCTTTCGTCGCTCCGCCCCTTTGCCGGTTGCGCCGGGCACGATCGACCTTGGCCTGCGCGGCGGGCCGAGCCTTGAGACGCTGGCCCTTGCCGCCCCCGATCTGATCCTGTCGTCGCAATACTACGGCTTTCTGGAGCCGCAGCTGACCCGCATCGCGACGGTCTTTTCCCGCCCGGTTTTCGTGCCAGGTGCGCCGCCGCTGCCGAAGCTCTTTGCTGCGCTGCGGGATCTCGCGGCGCAGATCGGCACACCCGAGGTGGCCCATCGGGCCGAGGCCCGGGCGCGTGCCGAATTTGCCGCCCTTGCCCGTCGTCTTCCGGCAGGGGCCGCCCCCTGCCTGATCCTTGAAATCGGTGACGCACGGCATGTGCGCCTTTTTGGCAGCGACAGCCTGTTTCACGGCGCGCTGACGGAACTGGGGCTGGTGAATGCCTGGGATCAGGCCAGCCGCTTCAGCTTTGCCGCCCCGGTGCCGCTGGAAACGCTGGCCGATTTCCCCGAGGCCCGCCTTGTCATCACCAGTGCGATCCCGGCGCAGATCGCCCGCGACATCGCTCGGTCGGCGCTGTGGAGCGCGCTGCCTGCCGTGCGCGCGGGGCGGGTGACGCGGCTGGGCGAGATCAACGGCTTTGGCGGCCTGCCCTCGGCCCTGCGCTTTGCCCGGGTGCTGACCGCCGCGCTTGAGGCCGCATGAGACGCGCAGTGCTTCCCCTTGCGGCGCTGGCCTCGCTCGGTCTTTGGCTGCTTGCGGCACAGGCAAGCCTGCCGCTGGCGCAATGGCCCGACCTGCCGTGGCAGCCCGACCGGATGCAGCTGCCGCAGCTCCTGCTGACGCAGGGGCTGATGCCGCGCGCCGTCGTCGCGGTTCTGGCGGGCGCGCTTCTGGGCCTGTCGGGGGCGCTGATGCAGGCGGTTCTGCGCAATCCTCTCGCCGATCCGACGACCCTTGGCACCGCTGCGGGGGCGCAACTGGCCATCGTCGCGGCCACGGTTTTGGCGCCGCAGCTGTTTGCCGGGGGCAATCTACCGGTGGCGCTTTGCGGGGCCGGGGTCGCGACGGCGCTGGTGATGGTGCTTGCCGCCCGGCGCGGTTTCGCCCCGGTGACCGTCACGCTGGCCGGGATGCTGGTCGGTATGACCGCCAGCGCCCTTGCCACGGCGCTGACGCTGGCCGAGGGGCATTATCTGCTGTCGCTGGTGATCTGGAACGGTGGGGCGCTGACGCAGGACGACTGGCACCCGGCGGCGACGCTGGCGCTGGCGCTGATCCCGGCGCTTGCGGCAAGCGCGCTTTTGGCGCGACCACTTCTTGTCCTGTCGCTGGGGGCCGAGGGGGCGCGGGGGCTGGGCTTGTCCGCGGCGCCGTTGCGCCTGAGTGCGCTGGCGCTGGCGGTGGGGCTCTCGGCTCTGGTTTCGGCCGAACTCGGGCTGATCGGCTTCATCGGTCTGGCCGCCCCCGCCATCGCCCGGGGCCTTGGGGCGCGCGGTCTGCCCCGGCGGCTGCTGATCGCGCCTTTGGCGGGGGCAGTCCTGTTGTCACTGGCCGACAGCCTGTTGCTGGTGCTGGCGGCGCTCGGCGGTCCGAACCTGCCCACCGGGGCGCTGACCGGATTGATCGGCGGGCCGCTTCTGCTTTGGCTTTTGCCGCAGATGCAGGCCCATGTGCCCCCCGGTGCCGAGACGGGCACGGCGCAAAGCACGCGCGCCCCTGCGCCCGGCCGCCGGATGGCGCTTCTGGCCCTGGTGCTTCTGACCGTCGCGATGCTGACGCTTTTTGCTGGGCGCGGGCCTGCGGGCTGGGGCGTCATCCCGCCCGAGTTGCGGGAAAGCTTCCTGCCGCTGCGCGCCACTGCGATCCTTGCCGCGGCGGCGGCGGGGGCGCTGCTCGCAGGATCGGGGGCGGTGCTGCAACGGCTCACGGCAAATCCGATGGCCGCGCCCGAGGTGCTGGGCGTCACCGGCGGCGCGGCGCTCGGCTATGCCGCGACGGTGTTCGTGCATCCCGCGCCGGGGCAACTGGCGCTGGCGCTTGGCGCGGGGCTGGGGGCAAGCCTGACGCTTGCGGGGCTTGCGGCATTTGCCCTGCGCCGCGACATCGCCCCCGCGCGGCTTTTGCTGGCAGGCCTTGCGATCGGCGCCTTTGCCGCGTCGGTGCTGTCGGCGATCATGGCCTCGGGCGATCTGCGGGCCTGGGTGGTGCTGGGCTGGCTCGCGGGCAGCGCCTCGGCCGTGACGCCCGCGGCGGCGATGACCTTGGCGGTCTTGGCGCTGGCGCTTCTCGGCCTGATGCTGGCCCTTGGCCGCTGGCTCGAGATCCTGCCGCTCGGCCCTGACGTCGCCCGCGCCCTTGGCCTGCCCGTCGCGCGGCTGCGGCTCGGGCTGATCCTGCTTGCGGGCCTTGCGACCGGGGCGGCGACGATCCTTGTCGGGCCGGTCAGTTTCGTCGGGCTGATGGCGCCGCATCTCGCCCGCAGCCTGGGCCTGATCCGCCCCGTGCCCTTCACCGTCGCAAGCTGGCTGATCGGCGCGCTTCTGATGGTGCTGGCCGCCTTTGCCGCGCGCACCCTTGGCAGCCCCTATGACCTGCCGCTTGGCCTTTGCGCCACGCTGATCGGCGGCCCGTGGCTTTTCATCCTTCTGTTGGGAAAGGGGCGCGCATGACGCTGTTCACCCTTGAGGCCGTGACGCTTGAGGTGCCCGGGCGACGGCTGATCGCGCGGCTTGATCTGATCCTGCACCCGGGCTGCGTCACCGCGCTGATCGGGCGCAACGGATCGGGGAAATCGACGCTTCTGAGGCTTCTGTCCGGGCAGACCCGCCCGACCTCGGGGCAGATCACGCATCTGGGGCGCCCGCTGACCGCCTGGCCTGCCCGCGATCTGGCCCGGGCGCTCGCCTATCTGCCGCAGGTCACGCCCCCGGCCGAGGGGATGCGGCTGGCCGAACTCGTGACGCTGGGCCGTTATCCGTGGCGCGGTGCCCTTGGCCGCCTGCGCCCCGAGGATCACGCGGCCATTGCCATGGCCATCGCGCGCTGCGGTCTTGCCGGGCTCGAAGAGCGTCTGGTCGACACGCTCTCGGGCGGCGAGCGGCAGCGCGGCTGGATCGCGATGATGCTGGCGCAAGGGGCGCGGACGCTGCTGCTCGATGAGCCGATCTCGGCGCTTGATATCGCACATCAGGTCGAGGTGCTGGGCCTCGTGCAGCGGATGTGCCGCGAGACCGGGCTTTCCGCGGTGATCGTGCTGCATGACGTGAACATGGCGGCGCGGTTTTGTGACCGGGTGGTGGCGCTGGTGAGCGGGCAACGGGTTCTCGAGGGGCCGATCGCCGATCTGATGACGCCCGCGGCGCTCGCCCGCGTCTATGACCTGCCGATGAATGTGACGACCCATGCGGGTCACACCTTTGCCCTGCCCGCCTGACCGAAAGACGAAAGATGCTGCGCAAGTTCATTGCCTATTACCGCCCGCACCAGCGCCTGTTCTGGCTCGATTTCGGCTCGGCCGTGCTGTCGGGGCTTCTGGAACTGGCCTTTCCGCTGGCGATCACGCTCTTCATCGACCGGCTTTTGCCGCTGGGCGACTGGTCGCTGACCCTTGTCGCCGCCGCCGCACTTCTGGCGGTCTATGCGGTCAACACCGTGCTGATGGGGATCGTGATCTACTGGGGCCACATGCTCGGCATCGAGATCGAGACCGAGATGCGCCGCCGCGCCTTTGCGCATCTGACGCGGCTTTCCTGGCGCTGGTATGACCGCGCCCGCACCGGGAAACTGGTCGCCCGCGTCACCCGCGATCTGGAAGACATCGGCGAGGTCGCCCATCACGGCCCCGAAGATGTCTTCATCGCGGTGATGACCTTTGTCGGCGCCTTCGCGCTGATGGCGGCGCTGCACCCGACGCTGGCGCTGATCACCGCCGCGATCGTGCCGCTGACGGTCTGGCTGGTGGCGGTCTATGGCGGGCGCATGACCCGCACCTGGCAGGAGATCTACGGCCGCGTCGGGCAGTTCAACGTCCGGCTGGAGGAGGCCGTGGGCGGCATCCGCGTCGTGCAGGCCTTCGCCAACGAGCGCCACGAGGCGCGGCTTTTCGAGAGCGACAACCGCGCCTATCGCGCGACGAAACTCGACGCCTATCGGCTGATGGCGGTGTCAAGCGCGGTGCATTACATGGGCCTGCGCTTCGTGCAGGTGGTGGTGATGGTGGCGGGCGCGGGCTTCGTGCTCGACGGCAGCCTGAGCACCGGCGGCTTCGTCGGCTTCCTGCTGCTCGTCGGTGTCTTCTTCCGTCCGCTCGAAAAGATCGCTGCGGTGATCGAGACCTATCCGAAGGGCATCGCGGGCTTTCGCCGCTATCTCGCGCTTCTGGACACCGAAGCCGAGATCGCCGATGCCGCCCACGCCCGCCCCGTCACCGCCCTGCGCGGCGAGATCGCCTTTGACCGGGTCAGCTTCGGCTATGACGCCACCCGCCCGGTGCTGCAAGACGTGTCCCTTTCGATCGCTGCGGGCGAGACCGTGGCCTTTGTCGGCCCTTCTGGTGCGGGAAAAACCACGCTGCTGGCGCTCTTGCCGCGGTTTTACGACCCCGACAGCGGCATGATCCGCATCGACGGGCAGCCGCTCGCGGCGATGACGCTCGAAAGCCTGCGCAGCCAGATCGGCATCGTCAGTCAGGATGTCTTCCTGTTCGGCACCAGCCTGCGCGACAACATCGCCTATGGGCGGCTCGGCGCCAGCGAGGCCGAAATCGTCGCCGCCGCCGACAAGGCGCAGCTTTCGGCGCTGATCGCGGCCCTGCCCGAGGGGCTCGACACGCTGGTGGGCGAGCGCGGCGTGATGCTCTCGGGCGGGCAGAAACAGCGCGTCGCCATCGCCCGGGCGTTTCTGAAAAACCCGCCGATCCTGATCCTGGACGAGGCGACCTCGGCGCTTGACAGCGAGACCGAGCGCGAGATTCAGGCGGCACTCGAGGCGCTTTCCGTCGGCCGCACGACTTTGGTGATCGCGCATCGGCTGGGTACGATCCGGGCGGCGGACCGGATTGTGGTGATGGAAAACGGCCGGGTGCAGGAGATCGGCGCGCATGCGGCGCTGCTGCGCCAGGGCGGGCTTTACGCGCGGCTGGCGGGGTGACGATGGATCGCCCCGTTGTGCAGCTTGGCGCGCTGGCCAAGGCCGATTGGCCCGAGATCGCGGCCTTTGCCCGGGCGCTGGCCGAGTTCTGCAAGGTGCATGTGAGCCTCGATCATCAGGTGACGGTGCAGCTTGAACCGGGCGAGATCGCGCTGCGCTGGACGCCCGACCGCACCGGCGTGCGGCTGGTGGCGCGGTCCGACCCCGGGTTGCAGGTGCTGCGCGACACCCTTGCCCATATGCTCGACACCGCGCGCGAGGGGCTGTCGGCGGGGCTTGCGTGGCAAGACGCGGGGGCGCTTGCCGGGCAGTTCCCGCCAAACTTCCGCATCGCCCGGCTGATCCGGTCCGACCGGATCTCGCCTCGGTTTCAGCGGTTGCGGTTTGCGGCCGAGGATATCGGCTTCCTTGCCACCGGTGGTCTGCATCTGCGGCTGTTGCAACCGGCGGACCCGGCCGATCCGGTCTGGCCGCGACTGGCGGCGAACGGGCGCACGCTTTGGCCCGGGGCGGGGGCGCTGCACATGCCGGTCTATACGATCCGGGCCATTGATGCCGCGGCGGGCTGGATCGAGGTCGAGGTCTTCCTGCACGGCAATGGCCCGACCTGCGCCTTTGCCGAAACCGCCCGGCCCGGTGCGCGGGTGGGGCTCTCCGGTCCCGGTGGCGGCTGGCTGCCCAAGGGGGCGCGCCTCTGCCTTGGCGGCGACGAGACCGCGCTGCCGGTCATCGCCCGGATTTTGCAAACCGCCGCCCCCGACACCCGTGGGCAGGTGATGATCGAGTTGGGCGATCCGGCCGAGATCCGGCCGCTTGCGGCTCCCGCGGGGGTTGCGGTGACCTGGCTCATGCGTGGGCGCGATGCCCCGCTCGGCGCGGCCTTCGGCGAGATCGCCAGCGCGGCTCTGCAGGCCGATCCCGCGACCGAAGTGCTTTTTGGCGCCGAGAAATCCGAAGCGCTTGCGCTGCGGTCGCGGCTCAAGGACCGCGTCGCGAGCCTGCGGCGCGGGGTCTCGGTCAGCGGCTATTGGGCGCGCGGTTGATCACGGCACGGCCGATCCGCGCCGATGCACGGGCGCGGTTTCCCGAAGATGCCTTGGCGCAGATGTGGCGATCCCGAGAGGAGTCGAACCCCTGACCCGCTGCTTAGAAGGCAGCTGCTCTATCCAGCTGAGCTACGGGACCGCACGCCCCTCTTTTGCGACAAGCGCGACGGGCATGCAAGCGTTCAGAGCGCCCGCGTCATGAAGACCGAATTCGGGTCGTGCCGATAGCCCTCGAAGGGGCCGCATTCGACGAACCCCTCGGCCAGATAGAGCGCGCGGGCCGGACCGAAACTGTCTTGCGAGCCGGTTTCAAGGCTGACGCGGTCAAAGCCCAGACGCCGCGCCTCGGCGACGAGGTGCAAAAGCAGCGCCCGGGCCAGCCCGCGCCCGCGCATCTCCGACAGCACATGCATCGATTTCACCTCGGCATGATGCGCGCTGATCCGCTTCAGCGCCCCCATGCCGACGGGGCGATCTTCGAACCGCAGCACGTAAAACCAGATCCCCGGCGCCGCCAGCGCCGAGGCGGGCAGCATGTGGATCGACTCGGGCGGCGTGTCGGCATGCATCGCCACCGTATGGCGTTCATGCAAAAGCGCCAGCTCGGGGGCGAGCGGTGACGACAGTGTAATCTCGATCATGGCATCATTCCCTTCAGCCCGCTCAGCGGCGTGCCGTTTACCGTCAAAATCCCCGCGGGCGTCGTCGCAAGCGCCCAGCTGAGCGCGCCATCGGGCTCCACCTTGGCAAAGCCGCGCGTCATCATCAGCGCCATCGCGACCTGCCGCACATCCTCGGGCGCCTTTTGCAGCGCCGTCAGCAGCGTGTCGAGCCCGGCAAGACGCAGCTTGGCCGAGAAGGGTTGCGGTACCCCGGTGTCGGGGCCGATCCGTTTTTCCGCCTCGGCCTCGAACCGATATCCCTCGCCCTCGATATGGCTTGGCCCCAGCGCCAGCGCGATCGTGCCCTCGGGCATCAGCGCCGCGGCGAGCTTTGCATTGAAGGCGGGGGTGGTCGTCGTCTCTCCGGTCCGGGTTGCGTCAAGCACCAGGGCCGCCGCGGCGTTCAGATCGAGGTCGGCCGCCGAAATATCGAGCCGCAGCTGTTTCGGCACGATCGGCAGCGCCCAGTCCGCGGCAAGCTCGGGCGGCAGGCTCAGCCCCTCCAGGGTGACGACCTCGCGCAGATGCGCGCGATCGGTCATGCCCGAGCTGTCCACCGCGGCTTCGACGCGGGCAAGGGCGAAGCGCTTGCCGAAGGCGTCGATCGTCAGATCGGTCATCGCGGTCGTGCTGGTCATGCCGTCGAAAAGCGGCAAGACGTCGCGCATCATCTGCACGACTTCCGGCCGCGCCGCGTTCGGCACCGGCTGGCCATCTGGCCGCAGCGCGACGAGCTTGCGCAGAAGGGTCAGGATCTCGTCCCAACGCAGCCCGGTCAGCGTGCCGTCACTTTGCACCGCGTGCATCCGGATCACGATCTTCTGCGGGACCGCGGCGGGGGCCAGCGTTCCGGCTGTGCCCTGCCTTTGCGGCTTGGGCAGCACGATGGTTTGCTCGACGGCGGCGACCGTCATGTGCCCGCTCACCTCGAGCCCCGTTGCCCCCTGTTTCGCCCGGGTTTGCGAGGTCATCGGACCTTGCGTCGTGGTGGTTTCGACCGTGCCCGCCGCCCCCTGGGGATCGAGCTGATGCATGATGATCCTGAGCACCTTGCTGTCGACCTCCGTCATCGTGCGCAGGCTTTCGTCGAAACGTCCGGAGACTTGCATCCCCTCGAGCCGGTAGTCGAAACTCTGCGGCGGAAAGCCCTGGGGCTGCGGGGTCTGCAGATGCAGATCAACCGTCTGCGGGTCGCCTTCCAGATGCCAGACGCCCTTGCCCTCGGGGGTCAGGCGCATCGTGTAGGGGGTGATCGAGGCTTTGGCCGCGGTGCCCGCGAGCCGTGGCGCCAGAACGGGGGTAGGGTCGATGACGACGGTGTAGTGATCACCTTGCGGGGTGAGGGTCACGGCCTTTGCTGCCGGTCCCAGCGTCGCCTCAAGTTCGCCGCGCAGCCGGTCGATCCCGGCCTCGGTCGCCTGGGGCGTGGCGATCCACCAATATCCGCCCGCTGCGGCCGCAATCACGGCGGCGCCTGCCAGAAATACCTTGCCGCTCATCCTCAACCTCTTGCGTGAATACCCGCCCGTTGTGACCCGATCCTTGGGCCAAGTCCAGTCGACCACATGGGATGGTGGCGGTCGGGGCAATGGGCCGCGGCGGTTCAGCCGCGGGCAAGCGCGCGGTCGATGACGGCAAGGGTGCGCGCGCTTGCCCCGGCGTGCTCGGCCAGAAAGGCCGCGATGGCGGCGCGGTTGTCGGGCGCCGGTTTCGCCAGCGCGGCCAGCAGCGCCGCCCGGTCGGGCAGGCTTTGCGCCACCCCGGCCGCCGCGGCTTCGGCAAAGGGATATTCGATCGTGTGGACCTGCGGCCCGGTCAGTACCGGCTTGCCCAGCATCAGCGGCTCGATCACGTTATGCGCGCCCTTCGGGCTGAAGCCGCCGCCGACGATCACCCGATCGGCCAGCGCAAGGTAGAAGAACATCTCGCCCAGACTGTCGCCCAGAAGCACATCGGGCGCGGCAAGGGGGCCGGTCGGGGCGAGATCGCGGTCCAGCGCGCGGCTGCGGCGCAGGACATTCAGACCCGCAGCCTCGAGCCCCGCCGCCACCGCATCGAAGCGTTCGGGGGCGCGGGGGACATGCACGAAAAGCGGCGCGGGGCGGTTTTCGGCGCGAGCTTTCGCGGTGATTTCGGCAATGACGCCCGCGAAAAGCGGCTCTTCGGCCTCGACGCAGCTGGCGATGGTGATCACCTCGCGGCCCGCGGCAAGGGTGGGGCGCAGGCGTTCGGCGGCTGTCAGAAGCGCCGGGGGCACGGGCTGGTCAAAGCGCAATTCGCCGGTGACGGTGATGTTTGTCAGCCCCGTCGTCGCAAACCGCTCGGCCTGAAGGCGCGATTTGACGAAGGCTCCGGCAAGCTCGGCAATCACCCGCTGGCGCAGCCGCAAGCCCTTGCGATCGCGCGCAAAGCGGCCCTGCGTATAGATCGCGTTCGCGGCGTAAAGCGGCACGCCTGCGGCGCGGGTGGCAAGGATCATCGCGGGCCAGATCTCGACTTCCAGCGTCAGGCCAAGGCGCGGGCGGCAGGCCCGCAGGAAGCGCCGCCAGCACCAGCCCATGTCGAGCGGCACCCAGACCACCGTGACCCGGCCCGCGGCGATCTCGGGGCCGAAGGCACGGGCGGATTCGCTGCGCCCGGCTGGGGTGAAATGGGTCAGCACGACGTTTTCGCCGCGATCAAGCAGCAACCGCACCAGCGCAATCGCCGAGCGCATTTCGCCCAGCGAGACCGCATGCAGCCAGATCGCGCCTTGCGGCAGCGGGCGGCGGTAAAAGCCGAAGCGTTCGGGCAGGGCCTGCAGATAGGCCGGGTCGCGACGGCCGCGGCGCCACAGATAGACCAGTACCAGCGGCAGGCCGACGAGCCAGAGCAGCCGATAGGCGATCATGACCAGTCGCAGGATCATCGAGCTGTCTCCATCAGCGCGCGCAAGTCGCGGGCAAGCGGGGTCAATTCGGCCCGGGCCGCCTCGACCAGCGCGCGGGCGCGGTCGCGGGCGGCGGGCTCGGTTTCGGCGACGGCGCGGGCGAGGGTTGCGCCAGCCTTCGGGCCGATCTCGATGCGCTGCGCAAGGCCCGCGGCGGCCAGATCGGCATAATCGGCGGCGAAATTATGGGTGACGGGGCCAGAGAGCACGGGCAGGCCAAGGCAGACCGGCTCCCAGGGGTTATGCCCGCCGACGCCGCCGAAACTGCCGCCGACACAGGCGATGCGGGCCAGCCGATACCAGAGGCCCAGCTCGCCGAAACTGTCGGCCAGATAGACTTGCACCTGCGGCCCCGGCATCTCGCCCGCGCTGCGCCGCGCCGTCGCAAGGCCCGCTTGCGCCAGCGCCGCAAGGATCGTCTCCGCCCGGGCGGGCACCCGCGGCGCAAGGATCATCAGCCAGCTTCGGTCTTGCGCCGCAAGCCGCCGGGCGGCCTCGATCGCCACGGCTTCATCCTCGGCATGGGTCGAGGCGGCGACCCAGATCTTGCGTCCGGCCAAGGCGGTCTGAAACCGGGCGAGCTCGGCCGCATCGACGCCCAGCGGCGCGGCCGCGGGTTTGAGCGAGCGCATCACCCGCACGCCCGGCGCCCCAAGGGCGCGCAGATGCTCGGCCGAACCCGCATCCTGCGCCGCGATCAGCGCGAAACGGGCCAGCACGTCGCGGTAAAGCCCGCCGAGCCGCGCGCGTTTCGCGGCGGCTTTGGCGCCGATCCGCGCGTTCACATAGGCCAGCGGCACGCCGCGCGCGGCACTGTCGCAGATCGCCCCGGGCCAGAGATCCTGCTCGGACCAGATCGACAGATCCGGGCGCCAATGATCGAGGAAACCGCGCAGGAAGTCCGGCCCGTCGAGCGGCAGGAACTGATGCACGCAGCGCGGCGGCAGGTTCGCCCCCAGCACCTGCGCCGAAGATCGCGCGGTCGAAGTGATCAGCACCGAGAGCGCCGGGTCTTCGGCTTGCAGCGCAAGGATCAGCGGGCGCAGCGCCAGCACCTCGCCCAGACCCACCGCATGCAGCCAGACAAGCCGCCCTTCAGGCCGCGCGGCCGTCGGCTGGCCCAGCTTTTCGGGCAGGCGGGCGGGATCTTCCTTGCCCTGCTTCAGCCGCCGCGCCAGCACGGCGCGCATCAGCGGCTGCAAGAGCGGTCGCGCGGCGAGATAGGCGCGCAGCTGCCAGCCGTCACGCTTGGGGCGGGGGGATGTCACGGCGCTCCTCTCCATCGGGGCAGCAAAAACCGCGCGGACCCTAGGGCCGCGCGGCGCATTTGTCCATCCGGACGGGATCAGACGAGGCCAAGCCCCACGGCACCGACGAAGCCGAGGTTGCACACCACCATCAGCCCGACCGCGAGCGAGCCCAGGTCCTTGGCATCCTTCGCCGCCTTCGACCATTCGGGAGAGACCCGGTCGGTCAGCTCCTCGATCGCGGTATTGAGCGCCTCGACCGCGATCATCAGCGCAAAAAGCACCCCATAGGCCACGTAATGCCCGGCGCCCGCACCGAAGATGGCCAGCAGGCTCAGCATCGCCAGACCGAGGATCAGCTCTTGCCGGGCCGCGGTCTCGCGCATCAGCCGCACCATCCCGGCGATCGAATAGCCTGTCGCATCAATCAGATGCCCAAGCCCCGGCCGTGGCGGCACCACCTGCGGCGCGGGTTTGTCGTCCTTGGTCATCACGCCCCTCCCTTGCGGCATCCGTGGCTGAGATCGAGCGCATCCTCGCGTACCGAGGTCTGGATGTCGAGCAGGCCAAGCACCGAATGGAACAGGTTATCCTGCGAGGCGGGCTGTCCGGCCTTGGCGGCAAGGCACGACTGCGGCACGTCAAGCGTGTCCTGAAAGGCTTGCGACATCCAGATCACGAAGGGCACCTTGCGCTGCTGGTCGGGGGCCATGAACATCGGCGCCGCATGCAGGTAAAGCCCGTTCTCGCCCAGGCTCTCGCCGTGATCCGAGACGAAATACATCGCCGGGATCACGCGGTCCTGCGCCGCCATCATCTGGATCGTCTGGGCCAGAACATGGTCGGTCATGCGCAGCGAATTGTCATAGGAATTGACGATCGTCTCCTGCGCGCAATCGGCAAAGGCGGAGGAGCGGCAATCGGGGGTGAAGACCGCCTGATCGGCCGGATAGCGCAGGTAATAGGCCGGGCCGTGGCTGCCGATCATGTGATACACGAGCACGGTGTTTTCGGTGATCGTCGCCATCCGTGCCTTGAGAAGCGGCAGGAAGGCCGCATCGGTGCATTCGCCGCCCGCGCAGGCGGCGGGATCGATCGTCGCGTCGATCCGGGTGATGCCGTTCAGCCGCTTCGCCACCTGCTGATCGCCGGTGTTGTTGTCGATCCATTCGACCTTCATCCCGGCATGCACGAGGATGTCGACCAGATTTTCGCGGCCAAGGAAGCGTTTTTGCGAATAATCGTCGGTGCCAAGGCCCGAGAACATGCAGGGCACCGAGACGGCCGTGGAGGTACCGCAGGACCAGGTGTCGGGGAAGTTCACCAGATCAAGCTTCGAAAGCTCCGGCGTGGTGTCGCGGGCATAGCCGTTCAGCCCGAAGTTCTGCGCCCGCGCGGTCTCGCCGACGAAAAGCACAAACAGCACCGGCTTTTTCGCCGCCTTCAGCAGCGGCCCTTGCGTCGCGTCGCGGCCATAGGGGGCGGCGGTGATGTCGGCGGTGGCAAGGCGCAGCGCGCCGTAGCGGGCCATGGCGCGGATCGGCGCGCCCGGCTGGAACGAGGCGAGCATTTCGTGGTGGTTGCGCACCGCGGGTGCGATCGAGCGGTAGTTGGCGGCCAGAAGCCCCACCAGCACCGCAAGGGAAAGCGCGATGCCCAGCGGCCAGCGCCAGAGCAGGTGGCGCAGCGGGGACACGCGCAGCCGCGGCACGAAGACGAGCGCGGCGGGCAGAAGGCCCAGAAGTCCGATGTCACGGAAGAATTGCGCGGTGAACAGGTGCTTGCTTTCCGTCGTGGTGGTCAGCATCGCGTTCTGGATCATGTCGCGGTCGATCAGCACGCCGTAGGCATGGCGGAAATGCTCGGCCACCGCGGCGGTGAGGATCATGAAGGCCAAGGCCGGGCGTTGCAGCCAGGGCAGGGTGATGAAGGACATCAGCACGAGCAGGAGCAGGCACACCGAGACGCTGAAGGCCACCAGCGCCAATTGGTCCGCGGCGAAGACCTTGAAGATCGACGTCCACATCCCGCCGTTCAGTACCGCAAGCAGATAGGCCGCAACGATCAGATTGAGCCCCCAGGGGGTCAGTTCGAACCGGCCTTTGCCCGGAGCTTGGCCGGATTTCGGCGGCGTGAAGGGAAGGGGCTTGCTCGACATTCTGGTCTCCTTGCGCAGTCTGGCGGCCCGTGTCGTCGTGCAGCCTTGCGCCAAGCTTACGATTGCCGACCGGGTGGTAAAATCTTCGGCACGAAAATCCTCGTCAAAATGCCCGCGCGGGGCTATTTCGGGACCATGCGCCTGCTGCTTGTCGAAGATACCGCCGATCTGGCCGAGACCCTTGCGCGCCATCTGCGCGCCGAGGGCCATGCCGTCGATCTGGCAGAGGATGTCGAGGGGGCGCTTTCGGCGCTGGCGGTCACCGAATATGCCTGCGTGATCCTTGACCTTGGGCTGCCGGACGGCTCGGGGCTGGCGGTCTTGCGCGACCGGCGCGACCGCGGCGACCGCACGCCCGTCATCATCGCCACGGCGCAGGATCAGATCTCCGACCGCATCGCCGGGTTGGATGCCGGGGCCGACGATTACGTCGTCAAACCCTTCGATCTGCACGAACTCTCTGCGCGGATCCGGGCCCATGCCCGGCGGGCGCAGGGCGTCCCCGAGGCGCGGATCGCGCTGGGGCCGGTCGAGGTCGATCGCGCGCTGGCGCGGGTCTGGCGTGACGGGGTCGAGGTGCGGCTGACGGCGCGGGAATGGGCCTTGTTCGAAGCGCTTCTGGGCGCGCGCGGCCGCGTGCTGGGCAAATCCGCGCTGGAGGAGGCGCTTTACGCCTTTGACGACCGGATCGAGGGCAATGCGATCGAGGTCTATGTCTCGCGGCTGCGCGGCAAGCTTGGTCCCGAGGTGATCGAGACTCGGCGCGGTCTGGGATATGTGGTGCCATGACGCAACGGCGTGCCCCCCGTTCGATCCGGAACCGGCTGATGCGGGCGGTGCTTGGGGTGGTGGCGCTGGGCTGGCTCGGCACGGTGGCGATGACCGTTCTCTTCCTTGATCGCGAGATGAGCGAGGGCTTCGACGAGGAACTGGAACTGGTGGCCGAGACGACGCTGGTGGCGCTCGAAACCGGGGCGGATCACATCGTGCCGCGGCTGGTTGCGGTGACGGCGAAGGAAAACGACCGGCTGTTGCGGATCATCCGCCCCGGCGTGCCCGAGCCTCAGGTGCCCTGGGTTTCGCCCGCCGAGGACGGTTATTTCGACTCGATGGGCTGGCGGGTGCTGCGGCGCACCGGCGATCACGAGGTGGTCGAGGTCGCGCATAACCGCAACTGGCGGCACAGGGAAATGGGCGAGGCCGCGGTCTCGCTCTTGGTGCTTGTGGTTCCGGTGGTGGGGCTGCTGATCTGGGGGCTGCGCCGCGCGCTCGCACGGGCGCTTCGGCCGCTTGACGCCTTGGCGGGCGCGATTGCCGGGCGCAGTCCCGATGATCTGTCGCCTGTGCCGGAAACGGGCCTGCCGCGCGAGTTGCATCCGCTGGCGCATGGGCTGAACAGCTATCTGGCGCGGATCGATGATCTGCGCGCGATCGAGCGCCGTTTCGTCGCCAATGCCGCGCATGAGCTGCGCACGCCGATCGCGGCGATCCGGGCGCGGCTGGAGCTGGGCGGCGGCGCCGGGGCCGAGGCGGCGCTGCCGATGCTCGACGATCTGACCCGCCGGGTCGAGCGTCTGTTGCAGCTGTCGCGCTCGGAGGCTGGTCTGGGGCTTGGCCGTGGCCCGGCCGATCTGGTGCAGGTGGTGCGGCTGCTCGTCGAGGAAGCCCGTCGGCCCGGCGCGGTGATCCGGTTCGACGATGGCGATCTGGAACGCCTGAGCCTGCCTGTCGATGCCGATGCCTTGGCGATCTTGATCCGCAATCTTCTGGAAAACGCGCTTGAGCATGGCACGGGCGCGGTGCGGGTGGTGATCCGTCCGCCCGCCGACGGGGCCGGACCGGCGCTGATGATCGAAAACCCGACCGCGCAAACGGGCTTTGTCGAGGAGGCTTTCCGCAAGGGCCCGGGCTCGCGTGGGCTGGGGCTTGGCCTTTCCATCGTCGCGGCGCTGGCGGCGGCGATGGGGGCCAGGGTCGAGAAAACCATCCGCGCCGGTCAGGCGCGGGTGGTGGTGACGTTCTGAGAGTGGCGGGGGCGCGTCGCTGCCCGACCGCGGGTCAGAGCCAGCTTTCGACCAAGGTCCGCAGGTCGATCCGGGCGCGCAGCTTCGTCGCCAGCAGATAGACGCCGCCGAACTTGCGCTGCAGGAACAGGCTGTCCACCGGCGGGAAGCGGAAATGATGGCGATGCGATTGCAGCGCCAGGCTTTCATCGCGCATCCGCAGCGCCAGATCGTTCTGGCCGAAATCGTAAAGCCCGGGCTGCCGAAGCGGCTCGACCGACATCCGGAACATGTCAAGCAGCAGCGCCTCGAGATCCGCGGGCATCTCGGCATGCAGGAAGCCGATCTCGCGCGCGGCATCGCGCACGCCCGTCATGTCGTCATCGAGCCCCGCGCGCAGAAGCCGCCGATAGCGCGCGGCAAAGTCCTCGGGGAATTCGCGCGTCGCGCCGAAATCGAGCAGGATCACCCGGCCCGTCGCCGGGTCGTAGCGGAAATTCGCGAAATTCGGGTCGGTCTGCATCAGCCGATAGTCGAAAAGCTCGCGGAAGATCAGATCGACGATCAGCCGCATCACCCGGTCACGCTCGGCCTGTGGCGCGGTCTCAAGGCTTTCGATCGGCACGCCCTCGACAAAGGACATCGCCAGAACCTCGCGCGTGGTCAGGTCTGGATGCAGTGCGGGCACGGTGAAATCGGCGCTTTGCGACTTCAGCTGCCCGAAGAGCGCCAGATACCGCCCCTCGCGTTCATAATCGGCTTCCTCGTGCAGCTGGCGTTTCGCCTCGTCGAGCATCGGCGAGATATCCAGCCCCTTCGGCACCAGCCCGGAAATCTTCATCAGCGTCGCGACATTGTCGACATCCGAATCGATCGACTTGCGCACGCCCGGATATTGCACCTTGATCGCCAGATCGCGGCCGTCCTTCGTCCAGGCGCGGTGCACCTGCCCGATCGAAGCAGCGGCGATGGGATGCACGTCGAATTTCTTGAAATGCTTCAGGAAATCCGGCCCCCAGGCGGTGATCAGCACCTTTTTCAGCTGTGCGGGCGGCATGAAATGCGCCTCGGCGCGCAGCCGGGCCATGATCTGGGCGAGCTCGGGCGGCAGCATCTCGCCCGCGTCCATCGACATCAGCTGCCCCATCTTCATCGCCGCGCCGCGCATCTGCGCCAGCTTGTCGGCGACCTTGAGCGCGTTTTGCGGCGTCAGCAGCAGATCGCTCATCACCGGGCGCTGCCCGCGGGCAAGGCTTTTCGCCCCCTCGGCCATCACCGACCCCGCAATGCTTGACGCCAGCCCGCCGAGCTTCGCCGCACGCACGAAGCGCGAGGACGGTACGGGCAAAGGTTTCATTTCGGGCTTTCGCTCGGTCATGATCGCTCCGGATTTGGGTTTCGGTCAGATAGGACGGGGCTCAGCCCCGGCAAGAGCCACCGCCGCCGCAGCCACAGCCGCCGCCGCTTTGGCGCGGCGCATCGCGCAGCACCGGAACGGCCTCGTGGTCATGATCGTGATCGTGACCGCCACAGCCGCAGCCTCCGCCACCGTGACGGTGCCCATGGCCGTGACCGTGACGATGCCCGCCACCGCCACAGTCCCCATGATCGTGGTCATGGCCGTGATCATGGCCGCCGCAGCCGCCCTGACCATCGCAGCCTTCGCGGCCGTGATCGCCACACCCGCAGCCACAGCCGTCCAGATCTTCAAGCCGCATCCCCGCCGCCGTCAGCGCCTCGATGATGGCGACCGCGAGCGAACCCGCCGCCGTGGCGGGATCGGTCTCTTCCTCGCTCACCACGGCCAGAACGCCGCGCGCCGCCATCCGGTCACCGAAGGTCTCGATCGCGGCTGACGAAATCACCGCGGTCATGTCGTCGAACGGATGCGGCGAGGCTGCATCCTCGGCAGGCATCTGCAGCGCCTCGGGCAGGTCGATCCGGGCCACTTCCTGCGCCTTGCCGCCTGCTTCGACCTCGTAGATCAGGAACGGGCCGGTCTCTCCGGCGCGGCCGGAAATGGTGCGGAAATTCTGGCTGGCAACAGCGATGAGCATGGAAGGTTCCTTGGATTACTGGCCCTTGGCCGCGGCTTCGAGATAAAGCGCCTGTTCGGCCGTCAGGTGCAGGTGGCAGTCGATGGCATATACCATCCGCCGCGGCGAATTGCGATGCAGCATCGCCTCGAAGGTGCAGCGCTTCTCGGCCCAGTTGGTCCAGGCCTTGCGCATGGTGTCGAAATCGTCGGTCAGCCGCGGGGCGCCATCGGCGATCTGCTTCGTATAGGGCACGTCGAGCTTTTCGGCCCGCGCCTGCATCGCCGCTTCGGCATCCATCATGCGATGGCGCCACCAGCCCACCTCGTCGGTGATGCAGCCCGCCACCAGCGAGGGCTGGGCGTCGACCAGATGCGCGCGGCAGGCATCCGAGGATTTGCCGACGCAGGCCAGTTGCTCCTCGGGCGTCGTGGCATCGGCCATGCAGGCGGCGGTTTCATTGCCGGCAAGCGCGGCGGTGGGGCAGGCAAGGGCAATCAGAAGAGAGAAGGTCGCGGCGCGCATCGGCGAAAACCTTGTGAAAGGAGCGAATGCGGGCAGATAAGCGGGCAGGGGAGGGGGCGTCTGTGACGTCGTCACATTTCACCGGGGCCCGCGTTAACGATTGCGCGCGTCAGATCTTGGGCGTCACTCGCCCGCGGGAATGCGCACCGGAACGGTGTCGAGCAGCGCGTCCTCTTCGGTCTCGTCGACCGCGGGCAGCATCCAGGTCCAGAGCTTCTGATCGGGCAGCGGCAGGACCATGAACCAGTGCTCGAGCAGCGCGAGCGCGGTCAGCACGGTCAGGAGCACGAAGCCGATGAAGATGCCGTCGGTCTCGGCGGCGACGGCGCGTTCCATCCAGCAGCCGGTGGCAAAGGTCAGAACGGTGATCGAGACCGGGAACAGGAAGTTCATCCGGGCATGGCGGAAGTGGCTCGCCAGATGGGCGAGCGGCTTCGGCAGGAATTGCACGTTGATCCGCGGCACGCCGAAGAAGAGGTTCAGCTTCGCCGAAACGCGGGCCAGGAAGAGCGTGCCAAAGGTCCAGAGACCGAAGCGATTCTCGCCATCCCAGACCAGCACGGCACACAGGATCAGAGCCGAGATCAGGCCGATTTCATGCCACAAAAGCGTGCCGACCGAGCGGATGAAGCGTTCCGTCATCGAGGCGAAGGGCGGGCAATGGTCGCGATTCGGTCCGGCGACGACGCCCGACAGGAACGCCAGCTCAAACCAGCCCCAGACCGAGACGGCCGAGAGGAAGGCGACATGGGCGCCGCGCACCGAGGTGTCATCGGCCGAGTTCGACATCGCGATATAGCCGCCGATCAGAAGCGGCAGCCCGCCCAGCACCGAGCGCATATGCGCGGCCCGGCCCGACAGGTCGGCACGGCGGATGCGCCACAGGATCGCGCCGGTGGAGAACCACCACACGAAGATCGTCGTCAGCGCCACAAGCCAGGGATTGTTCATGCGCGGCACCCCCGATCACGGGGGCGCCGCGCTGGACCGGGGGACGCGCCCATCGCCCCGATCCGGACCGCCACGGGGGCGGTAACGCAGAACCCGCAAGACCGCGCCTTCCGCCGCGCCTGGGCTGCGGCAGATTTCGGAAGGCAAGGGGCGGTCAAAGCGGGCATGGGTTCCTCACTTCATGTCGAGAATGCGCTCGAAGGCGGCCTTGCTGTCGGCGCCAAAGGCGTAAAGTTCGGCGGACCAACCGGTGGCCGGATCTTCCATCGTCAGACGGCCGTTGTCGTAGCGCACGATCCGCACCGGCGGGTTGTCGGTGATCCGCGCCACCGCGCGCGAGCGGCGCACGGCGGCCGCCATCACGTCGACGAAGCCGCCTTCGGGCAGATCGAGCAGGATCTTGCCCTCGGCATCGGCCACCGTCGCATGACGGGCGTCGATATCCTTCAGAATCACCATCTTTTCGGCCACGACATTGCCCGGCGCGGGCACGCCTTCATGCGGGCGCTTGGTCAGCACGGAATAGGTGGTCAGAGCGAGCGACAGCAGCGCGATGCCGATCATTGCCCGCAGAAGCGGTTTCGGGATCAGTTCGGGCTCGGGCTTGCGACCGGCCTTGGCGTCGGGACGCTGCGGGGCGGGGGAGACGGGATGTTGTGCCATGTCTGCCCTCGTTTACTGCGCCACGGCCAGACCGGCCCCGGCCTGCGGCGCGGCGACGATCTGCGGCTCGTTCAATTTCGCCTGCGCGGCCTCGGCCAGAATGCGGGCGACCTTTTCGGCATCGGGGATGCAGCGGAAGGCGGGTTGCGGCACGCGGAAATGCCACGGGCGGGCATGGGGCCAAAGGACGCCATAGGACAGGCGCATGTCGGACCGCGTCTGCAGCGCGATCGTGCCCATGCCGCGGCGGCCGATCTTGGCGAGCGACATCGTCTCGATCACGGTGAAGGGTACGGTGAAGGTCACCTGAAGCGCCGCGCCGACCCGCAGAATCGCACGCGCCGAGGTTATGGTGTAGATCGTGGCACGGGCCTGCACCCAGGCGAGCAGAAGCATCAGCCCGTAGATCGCAGCGGCCATCAGAAGGAACAGAACCGCGGTCGGCAGCGCCACACGGGCGCCTTCCTCGTGCCAGTAAAGCACGGTCCGCCATGCGGCCACGAAAAGCATGATGCCCGTCATCCAGCGGATCTTGTAGGCGTCACGCGCCAGCGTCCACATGTCGGGCTTGCCCTGCCAGAGGATCTCTTCGCCCTCGGGCAGGGGGGCAGGGATCCCCGGTTGGGGTTCGAAGTCGAAGTCATGGTCTGACATGCAGACCTCCGTATTCCAGTAGTGCGGTCAGACGGGACGGCGCGGGCGCGCGCCGTCCCCGTAGGCTCGCAATCAGAGCGCGTAGGGTTTGACACCCTTGGCGTACATGTAGCCCCCGGCGACATAGGCCGAGATCTTTTCTTCTTCGAGCTTGGTGACGACTTCCGGCGACTTGATGTCGGGGATGGCGTCGAACAGGTCCGAGGTGATCGCATTGACGCGAACACGGTCCGACCAGATCTTGAGCATGGTCATCGGGAGAAGCTTTTTCTTGCCCGAGTTCAGCTCGACTTCGAGGTAGCGCACCAGCTGTTCCGGAACGTCGACCCACATGTCGGTGATCTTGCCGACAACTTCGGTGTCGCCCGCCTGCACCGGCAGACCGCGCGGATCGCGACCGGCCGAAACCTTCATCTCGGTCTTGCGCATCGGCTGGATCTTGTTGTGACCATGCGCATCGACTTCCGGTTCGTCACGCCGCGGCACCCACGAAGCCGGACCCACGCCGTCTTTCATCGGATCGCCGGTCGGGCGGAACGGGTAGCCTTCGTTGACCGAGGTGCGCTCGAGCGCGAGGTCGGTGCGACGGTGGGCTTCTTCGTTCTCGACCGAGGGAACGACGACCTTGCGGCCGTTGGCCAGTTCGAAGGTCTTCGGCGAGGGCACCGGGAACGGGCCCTGGTTGACCGAAGGCAGGCCGTCGTCGTTTTCGAGCGGATAGCCTTCGCGCATGTTCTCGGTTTGCAGGTAGTAGATCAGATAGGCGAGGAACGCCCAGAACGACCAGATTGCAAGACTGGCCAGATCGAAGTCTCCGAAGAAATTGACACCGACCATGTTGGTCCTCCTTTGTCAGGTTGGAAATTCGGCAAGGCCGATCCGAGCCTCGCCGGCTTCCGGCTTCTTGGGGAAAAGGCTGCCGGGGCGAACGAGCGGTCCGAGCACGGCAAGAGTGATGAAGAGCAGTCCGATTTCGGTCACATAGACCACCGTGTAGCCGAGCGCCGGGCTATGGAGTGACCCCAGATAACCCGCTGCGGCGGCGTGGGCAACGAGGTCACGCGTCGCACCCCCGATGAACACCGCAAGCCCCGCCGCCGTGGCCTGCGCAGCACCCCAGGCGCCGAGCGCGATGCCGGAAGCACCCCGCACGACCACCATCATCGCCACGGTGAGCGTGGCAATTCCGAACATGCCGCTGCCAAGGCCGATGCCCATGGCAGAAGCGAAGAACAGCACCTTGCTGGCGAAAAGCGCCGAGAACAGCACCGTCGTGAAGGCGACGATGCCGACCAGAAGCCCGCGCGCAGCGATGCGATGGGCCACGGCCCCCTGTGCAAGGCGCCGCGCCGACCAGATGAAACCGACAAGCGCGCCGAAGCTCCAGCCTGCGGTGAGCCAGGTCGTCTGCCCCACCTTCAGGCCAAGCACCTGCCCGCCATAGGGTTCGAGAAGCACGTCCTGCATCGAAAAGGCAAGTGTGCCAACCATCACCGTGGCCAGAAGCCGCAGGGCTCCGGTCTCGGCGGCGAGAAGGCGCCAGGCCTCGCGGAAGCTTTGGCGGGGCGCTTCGCGTTCGGCCTTGGTCATCGGCCGCATCACTTCCTGTTTCCACAGCGCGATGACGTTCAGCACCAGCGTCATCGCCCCGCAGCCCTGCACGACGCGGATCAGCGTGATCTGATCGAAGTCGCGCAGCAGCCAGCCGACGATCACCGCCGAAATGCCCATGCCGACCAGGAACATGACGTAGAGCAGCGCCACCACCTGCGGTCGGGTTTCCTCGGTCGCGCGGTCGGCGGCGAGCGCCAGACCCGCGGTCTGGGTCATGTGCATGCCAAGACCCGCCATCAGGAAGGCCACGGCCGCGAAAGCCTCGCCCGCCCAGTCGGGGCCCATCGTCTGATCGCCCGAAAGCAGGATCAGCGAGAACGGCATCAGCGCCAGCCCGCCCATCTGCCAGAGCGAGCCGAACCACAGGTAGGGCACGCGCTTCCAGCCAAGCGCCGAGCGGTAGGTGTCGGACCGGTGCCCGAGGATCGCCCGGAAGGGCGCCACCAGCACCGGAATCGAGATCATCGCGGCCACGACAAGCGCGGGCACGCCCAGCTCCAGGATCATCACCCGGTTGAGCGTGCCCAGAAGCAGGACTTGCGCCATGCCGACGGAAACCTGAAACAGCGAGAGCCGCAGCAATTGCCGCAGCGGCAGTTCTTCGGACGCCGCATCGGCGAAGGGCAGCCAGGTCATCGCCAGCGAACCGATCATGCGGCGGGAGAGCATCATGGCCGATACTCCAGGCATTCCGAGATGTAGAAACCGCGCGCGACGCGGTCGATCTTGATCAGGCTGTCGCCCGCGTGGCGCTGCAACTTGTCGAGCGCATGCGGGATCATCGTCGGCGAGCGGTTCGAGCGCGGGAAGAGCTTGCCCAGCCACCAGAACGCCATCAGGAAGGCCGTTTTCGGCGCGACGGTGAAGACGATGGCGCTATGCGTGCGCTTGCCCAGCTCGGTCAGCACCCGGCCGATATCCGGCGCGCGGTAGTAGATCAGGCTGTCCATCGCCACGACATAGTCGAACTGGCCCAGAGCCGGGTCAGCCATGTCCCCGACATGAAAGCTGACCTTGCCCTGCAATTCGGGCGCAAGGCGCCCTTTCGCGATGTCGATCAGCTGCGGCGAGATATCCACCGCCACCACCTCGGCGCCGCGCTTGGCCAGCTCGGCCGTCGTCAGACCCGTGCCGCAGCCCGCGTCCATGACGCGGCAGCCGGTCAGATCGTCGGGCAGACGCGACAGCATGACGGCACGCATCGTGTCGCGGCCCTCGCGGACGGTCTGGCGAACCTTGCTCACCTTCGCATCCGCGGTCGTCAGCCGTTCCCAGGCCCGGGTCGCGGTGCGGTCGAAGTAGTGTTCGACGCGATCGCGGATGTCTGCGTAGTCGGAGGACATCTCAATCAAATCCCAGAAGTTCGAAGATATGGCGATCGGTCAGCGGCTCGGGCGTCAGGCCCGGCTCGCCAGTCGAACGCCAGAGCGTCTCGGCCAGACGGATGTATTCGGCGCGCGCCATCACCACATCCTCGGCATCGTCCATTTCGAACAGGGTGCGCTTCTTCAGCCGCGAGCGGCGGATGGAGTCCAGATCCGGCATATGGGCGATGCGCTTGAAGTTGGCGGCCTCGCAATAGCGGTCCACCTCGTTCGTTTCGCGCGAGCGGTTGGCCACGCAGCCCGCCAGGCGGACCTTGTAGTTCACCGCTTTCGCCTGCACGGCCGCGATGATGCGGTTCATCGCATAGATGCTGTCGAAGTCGTTCGCGGTCACGATCAGCGCCCGGTCGGCATGCTGCAGGGGGGCCGCAAAGCCGCCGCAGACCACGTCGCCCAGCACGTCGAACACCACCACGTCGGTGTCCTCCAAAAGGTGATGCTGCTTGAGCAGCTTCACCGTCTGGCCGACCACATAGCCGCCGCAGCCCGTGCCCGCGGGCGGGCCGCCAGCTTCGACGCACATCACGCCGTTGAAGCCTTCGGTGACGTAATCCTCGGGGCGCAGTTCTTCCGGGTGGAAGTTCACCTGCTTGAGGATGTCGATCACGGTCTCCTGCAGCCGACCCGTCAGGGTGAAGGTGCTGTCATGCTTCGGGTCGCAGCCGATCTGCAGCACGCGCTTGCCCAGAAGCGAGAAAGCGGCCGAGAGGTTGGAGGAGGTCGTCGATTTGCCGATCCCCCCCTTGCCATAGACCGAGAACACGCGCGCGCCGCCGACATCGAGGCCGATGTCTTCGCTGTCGTGCACCTGCACCGAGCCTTCGCCGTCACCGTCGAAGCCCTTCAGGTCGGGAATATCGTCGCGCGGGCTCATGCGGCCCTCCTTTTCGTCGTCGTCCATGTCATTCTGCCGCAACGCCTTCCATCCGGTCTTCCAGCTCGTCCGCGGCGGCTTGCAAAGCCGCCAGCGTCGCCGGATCCGGCTGCCAGTAGTTGCGGTCCGAGGCCTCCAGAAGCCGCTGCGCCATCCGGCTTGATGCGGCCGAGTTCAGGCTTGCCAGCCGCTCGCGCATCTCGTCGTCAAGCACAAAGGTTTCCGAAAGCCGCTGATAGACCCAAGGTTCAACCTGCCCTGTCGTGGCAGACCAGCCAAGGGTGTTCGTCACCTGCGCTTCGATCTGCCGCACGCCTTCGGCGCCGTGTTTCAACAGCCCTTCGTAGAATTTCGGGTTGAGGCTTCGCGCCCGGGTCTCCAGCGCGATCTGGTCTTGCAGCGTGCGCACCGTGCCCGCGCCGCGGGTCTGGTCGCCGATGTAGACGGCCGTTTCCTTGCCGCCCTGCGCCCGTTTCGTCGCCCGCGCGATGCCGCCCAGCGTGTCGAAATAGTGGTCCACGGTGGTCACACCGAGTTCCACGGACTCGAGGTTCTGATAGGCCAGATCGACCTTCGACAGTACGTTTTGCAGCAGGCTGACCTGCTTCGTGGACTTGCCGTCGCGCCCATAGGCAAAGGACTTGCGCGCCTCGTAGGCATCGGCCAGCTCGTCCTCATCGCCAAAGCCGGCAGAGCCGACCAGCGTGTTGACGTTCGAGCCGTAAGCCCCTTCGGCATTCGAGAAGACCCGCAGCGAGGCCGTATCGAAGTCCATTCCGGTGTCCTGCATCGTGGCGAGCACGTTGGCGCGGATGAAGTTCTGCGCCAGCGGTTCGTTTTCGGCCGAGGCGCAAAGATACGCGGCTTCGGCCAGCAGCTTGGTCTGCAAGGGCAGCAGGTCGCGGAAGATGCCCGAGAGCGTCATCACCACGTCGATCCGCGGACGGCCAAGCTCGGCCAGCGGGATCAGCTCCGCCCCGGCCAAGCGCCCGTAGTTGTCGAACCGCGGCCGCGCGCCCATCAGGGCGAGGGCCTGACCGATCGGACCACCATCCGATTTGATGTTGTCCGAGCCCCACAGAACCAGCGCGATCGAGCGCGGCAGAGTGGGGTGAGTGGCGAGCAACCGCGCCGCCTGCGCCGCGCCGTCCTTGATCGCGAAAGCGGTCGGCATGCGGAACGGGTCGAAGGCGTGGATGTTGCGCCCCGTCGGCAGGATCTCGGGCGAGCGCACCAGATCGCCCCCCGGCACCGGCGGCACATAGCGGCCATCAAGTGCGCGCAGAAGCCCGGCGATTTCATGCTCTTCCTGCAGCAGCTGGTCCGCCCGCGCGCGGTCGGCATTCTCCGGCATCAGATCGAGCATCTCGGCGCGCGCCTCGGGCGTCATGGTCTTGCCGACGACATGCAGGCCTTCGGTGATCAGCGCGCCTTCGGTTTCGAGCAGTTTTTCCCAAAGGGTGGAAAGGTCAGAAGCGTCCATGTTGACGCTCTTGGCCTGTTCGCGCACCAGCGCTTCGAGGTCTTCGCGCTCGGGCGAGTCGGGGGGCAGGGCGCGCAGACGGCCAAGGCTTTCCTTGATCTCGGCCAGACCCTTGTAGAGCCCCGATTGCGCCAGCGGCGGCGTCAGGTGCGAGACGATCACCGCGTTCGAGCGGCGTTTCGCCAGCGTCGCTTCGGACGGGTTGTTGGCGGCGTAAAGATAGACGTTCGGCAGGTTGCCGATCAGCCGATCCGGCCAGCAGCTTTCGCACATGCCCGCCTGTTTGCCGGGCATGAACTCGAGCGCGCCGTGCATGCCGAAATGCAAAAGCGTGTCGGCGGCGAAATCCTCGCGCAGCCAGCGGTAGAAGGCCGCGAAGGCATGGGTCGGCGCGAAGCCCTTTTCGAACAGGAGCCGCATCGGGTCGCCTTCGTAGCCGAAGACCGGCTGCAGGCCGACGAAGACATTGCCGAACTGACGGCCCAGAACGAAGACGTCGCGCCCGTCGGTCTGGTGCTTGCCCGGGCTGGAACCCCAGGCGGCTTCGATGTCTTTCAGCCATTTCGTGCGCGCCACGAACTCGGCCGCGGGGATGCGGGCCGCGATCTGCGCGGGCTGGCCATGCGTCGTGTTCGGGCCGCAAAGCACCGCGTCACGCAGCTCCTGCACCGATTCCGGCAGCTCGCCCATCTGGTAGCCGTTCGCCTTCATCGCGTGCATGACGTTGAAAAGGCTCTCGAAGACCGACAGGTAAGCCGCCGTCCCGGCCGCGCCCGCGTTCGGCGGGAAGCCGTAAAGCACGATGCCGACCTTGCGGTTGGCCACTTGCGAGCGGCGCAGCTTCGCCATCCGGACGACCTTGTCGACGAGCACCTCGATGCGCTCGGGGCAGGGGGCCATCGCGTGGCTCTCGGCTTCCGGGTCGGGTTTGCAGCCGCGTGCGCAGGTGAGGCAGCCCGCCGGATCATGGCGGCCCGCAAACACCGTCGGGTTCGTCGCGCCGTCGATTTCCGGCAGCGCGATCAGCATGGTGGTTTCCACCGGGCCAAGCCCGCCCCCCGACGCCCGCCATTGGCCAAGCGTCTGGAATTCGAGCGGTTGCGCGGTGATATAGGGCACGTCGAGCGCTTTCAGCGCCTCGACCGCGGCATCGCTGTCGTTATAGGCGGGACCGCCCACCAGCGAGAAGCCGGAGAGCGACAGCAGCGTATCGACCTTGCCTTGCAGGAATTCCTCGATCGCCGGGCGGCCATCAAGACCACCGGCGAAGGCGGGCAGAACGGCGACGCCATGCGCCTGCAATGCGCGGATCACCGCATCGTAATGCGCGGTGTCATTGGCCAGGATGTAGCTGCGCAGCATCAGGATGCCGATCGTCGCGACCGGATTGGCAGGCTGCGGCAGTTTCTTCGGATCGGTGGTGATCCGGCCCGGCATGTCGGGGTGATAAAGACCGACCTCGGGGTAATCGATCGGTGCCGCCGCCTTGATGCCGCGCCAGTCGCGGTTGTCGGCGTAGCGGCCCACCAGATAGCGGACCATCGATTCGATGTTGTCCTCGGACCCGCCCAGCCAATACTGCATGCACAGGAACCAGGCGCGCAGATCCTGCGCCTTGCCCGGAATGAACTTCAGCATCTTCGGGATCGTCCGCAGCATCGACATCTGCTTTTCGGCAGATCCCGCCCCCGGTTGCGACTTGCCGCGCAGCTTCTTCAAAAGCGCCATCGGCCCCGAGGTGGGCTTCGTCATGTCGAGATCGCCCATCTTCGTCAGACGGACGATCTGCGGATCGGCGACCATGCCGACAAAGGCATCCAGCCCGTCACGGACCGCCTGCATCTCGGGCAGGATCATCTGCAGGTGCTCGTCGATGAACAGCAGGTTCGCGACGACGATATTCGCGCCAAGGACGGCCGCTTTCGCAGCCGCCAGCTTGGCCGGGTTTTCCGACCATTCGGCGGCGGCGTGGACGGAAACATGGATGTCGGGAAAGTCGTGTTGCAACCGCGGCAGGGCGCGGGCAGCCGGACCTGCGGCATGCTGGTCGAGCGTGATGATCACGACGTTATAGCCGCCCGGACGGTGCGGCGGCAGCGGCATGGTTCCGCTCATCGACTCATCGTGCATAATGGGCCTTGGCCTCATAGAGGGTTTCGACGGTGATGTCGCACACGCCTTTGTGCGCGGCATACAGTTCGGTGTTGCGTTTGGCCTTGCCCCGCACAAAGAACGGGATCTTGCGCAATTCGCGCTCGGCCTCGGGCATCCAGCGGATTTCGCCGCTGGCGGGGGTGTCGACTACCGGCGAGGGCGCTGCCGGGGTGTCGGAGGTCGCCGCTGGGGCCGCTTCTGCGGCCGGGACGACAGGGGTTTCTTCGCGCGCCACAGCCTTGCCGCCATGATGGCTGGCCCCGGCCGCGTCGTGGAATTCGAAATCTTCGCGGAACATCGTCAGCAGGTGCTCTTCGAGCCCCATCACCAGCGGATGCACCCAGGTGTCAAAAAGGACGTTCGCGCCTTCAAAGCCCATCTGCGGGGCGTAGCGGGCGGGGAAGTCCTGCACATGGACCGGCGCCGAGATCACCGCGCAGGGCAGGCCCAGCTTCTTGGCGATGTTGCGTTCCATCTGCGTGCCAAGGATCAGTTCCGGTGCCGCGGCCTCGATCGCCTTTTCGACTTCCAGATAATCATCGGTAACGAGCGCCTCGAGCCCGTATTCGGCCGCGGCACTGCGCAGCGGGCGGGCCATCTCGCGGTTGTAGCAGCCCATGCCGACGACTTCGAAACCGACTTCCTTCGCGGCGATCCGCGCGGCGGCGATCACATGGGTGCCGTCGCCGAAGATGAAGACGCGCTTGCCGGTCAGATAGGTGGAGTCGACCGAGGCCGACCACCACGGTTGGCGCAGCGTCGATTCGTCGGTGACGACCGGCAGGCCGGTGATCTTGCTGACCTCGGCGAGGAAATCGCGGGTGGCGCCGACGCCGATCGGCACGACCTTGGTGAAGGGCTGCTTGCAGGCCCGTTCCAGATGCCGCGCCGCCGATTCCCCGGTCTCGGGATACATCAGCACGTTGAAATGCGCCTGACCGAGCTTGCGCAGGTCATCGGGGCTGGCGCCCATCGGCGCGCAGACATTGACCTTGATCCCCATCGTGGCGAGAAGCTTCGTCACCTCGGCCACGTCGTCGCGATGACGGAAGCCAAGCGCGGTGGCGCCGAGCAGGTTGCAGGTCACCTCGGGCGTGCGCGGCATCTCGACCGCCAAAGCCCGCACCAGCGCGCGGAAGGTCTCGTCCGCGCCGTAGTTTTCCTTGCGCGAATAGCTCGGCAGTTCCAGCGGCACCACCGGCACAGGCAGGCCCAACGCGCGGGAAATCCCGTTCGGATCGTCTTGCAGCAGTTCCGCCGTGCAGGTCAGCGCCACGGCCATCGCCTGCGGCTTGTAGCGCGCATGGGCCGCCGCCAGCGCATCCTTCAGCAGGATCGCGGTGTCGGTCCCCATATGCGAGGCCTCGAAGGTCGAGAAGCTCACCGGCGGGCGGGCATTGCGGCGCTCGATCATCGTGAACAGAAGATCGGCGTAAGTGTCGCCCTGAGGCCCGTGCAGCACCAGCTGCAGGTCCTTCATTGCCGTGGCAACACGCATCGCGCCGACATGCGGCGGGCCCTCATAGGTCCAGAGCGTCAGCTTCATGCCGCGCCTCCGTTCAGCAATGCACGACGGCGCAACGGGCGCGAGAACAGCCCGGCCAGATCCCCCGCCTGCTCGTAGAAATGCACCGGCGTGAACACCAGTTCGATTGCCCACTTCGTCGCATGACCTTTCGCCTCGAGCGGGTTCGCCAAGCCCAGACCGCAGACGGTCAGGTCAGGGTTGATCGCTTCGTGACGGTCGAGCTGGGCTTCCAGATCCTGCCCCTCGGTCAGCGCGGTGTTCGAGGGCAAGAGCGCCAGGTCAGGCGCCATGATCGCCTTGTGCAGGAAGGGGGTGGCAATCTCGGTTGTCTTCATCCCGCATTCGCGTGCGAGGAACCGGGCCAGCGGAATTTCCAGCTGGCTGTCGGGGAACATGAACAGCGACTTGCCGTTCAGCGTCTCCAGATGCGCGGCAATCGCCTTTTTTGCCCGGGCCCGCGGCGCGGCGGTGACGGCTTCGAACTTTTCAGCCGAGACGCCATAGGCATCGGCGACCGCTTTCAGCCACAGCGTCGTGCCTTCTTCGCCAAAGGGGAAGGGGGCCACGATCCGTTTCGCCCCACGCCGCTCCAGCGCCCCGGCGGTTTCGCCAAGGAAGGGCTGCGCGAGGATGAAGCGGGTGTTCGGCCCGACGGCGGGCTCGATATCCGAGCGCCGCGCGGGCAGCATCCGCACCGGGCCGACGCCAAGCTGGGTCAGCAGCGACAGGCACTGATCCTCGACCACATCGGGCAGGGCGCCGACGACCAGCAGTTCCTCGGCTTGCGTGGTTTCCAGAGTCGGCACCATCGCGGCCAGGCAGGTGTCCTCGCCCTGGGTGAAGGTCGTGTCCAGACCCGAGCCGGTGTAGCTGTAAACCCGCACATGCGGCGCGTGGATGCCCGAGAGCCGCTCTGCGGCACGGTCGAGGTCGAGCTTCAGCACTTCCGAGGGGCAGGAGCCGACAAGGAACAGCTGCCGGATATCGGGGCGGCGCTCCAGCAGCTTCGCGACCTCGCGGTCGAGCTCCTTGTGCGCATCGGCGAGACCGGCCAGATCCTGTTCTTCCAGAACGGCGGTGCCGAACCGCGGTTCGGCAAAGATCATCACGCCCGCGGCGGCCTGCAGCAGGTGCGCGCAGGTGCGCGACCCCACGACCAGAAAGAAGGCGTCCTGCATCTTGCGGTGCAGCCAGACGATCGAGGTCAGGCCGCAGAAGACGGCTTTCTGACCACGCTCACGCCGCACCGGAGAATCGGTGCAGCCGAAAGTCGGCGAATCGAGGCTCATGGCGTCCCCCGTTCCATCACCAGGGAGCCGGCAGCTTCGGAAGCCGCCTGAAGCCGCGCTTGCCGCAGTTTCCACAGGAACTGTCCGGCGTTGATGACATAGGTTGCATAGGCAGCCAGCGCGATGAACATCTGGGTGTTATCGGACTGACCGGTGAAAAGCGCCCAGAGATAGGCCGTGTGCAGCGCGATCACCCCGAAGGAAAACACGTCTTCCCAAAAGAAGGCGGGGGCGAAAAGGTACTGCCCGAACACGACTTTTTCCCAGATCGCTCCGGTCACCATGATCGTGTAAAGCAAAAGCGTCTTGATCAGGATCGAGATCGTCGCTGCCTCGTAACCTGTTCCGGTCAAAAGGAATCTGACCACCAGCACGAGAGAGACACCGAAGGCCAGGAACTGCAGCGGGGCAAGGATTCCCTGCACCAGCGTCCAAGGCGTCGCGTCCCTGCGGGCGCGTTCTTCATCGGTGTAGAGTGCTTTACGCGACGGATTTTGAGGGGAGTTTGGCATAGTGGCAGCCAGCCTTTCTTCGTGAGCGCACTCTGCTGTAAAACTGGGCTTGTCACAAGAAAGTGTCAATGAAAACTTACACTCAGGGGCGGGACGAAACGCCGCTGCCTTGGGGCGTCTGGTCGCCTTGAACGGGTGGGGTCGGCCCGGCTAAACCCATGCCACGGCTCGTCAACGTGGAAGGCGTTGGCGAGGCGGGACGCGCCCTGTCCTGTCTGGCCCGGTTCTTGCACAAGCGGCGATGGTTGCATCGCTGCGCCTTGGCAATTGTGTTGGACAGACACGGCGAGTTGATGTGCAATAGATGTGGGTTTATTGACCCATGTCATGTTCCGCTCGTCGAGGATGAGGAACGATCCTTGACGACGTTGGGTTTCGGGGACTCGAATGCGGGATATAAGTGTTGAACTCGAGCATGGCTCGACGGGATGCCTTGACGGCTTCGTCGGTCCTGCTCTCGAAGCGATCGGGCGGCTTGTCGCGCGACGCATGAACGGAGTGGCGGAACTGCAGACCGTGCTTGTGAACAGGATGGTCGAACTTGCAACGGGACCTGAGCTTGGTGCGATGGACCTGCTGTTCGACGAATTCCGCGCCGCGCACGTTTCGGTCGAAGAGATGACCACCCATTACATCCCTGAGGCGGCCCGCCAGGTCGGCGCCGCCTGGGACGCCGACCGGATCGGTTTCGCGCAGGTGACGATCGCGATTTCGCGCCTGCAGGAGCTGGTTCATGCCGCGCAGTCGATGGTCGCGGCCGACTCAGTTGGTTGCGCTAACGGTGCGACGGTCCTTCTGGTCATCCCGCCGGGCGAGCAGCACACCCTCGGGTCGCTGATCGTGGCGATGGAACTCCGCCGCAGGGGGGTGTCCGTAAGGATGCTTTTCGCCCCGGGATTGAGTGATTTGTCGCGTTTGATGGCGACAACCCGGTTCGATGCTGCTTTGATTACGGTCGGCAGCATGGACAGGGTTGAAATCTGCGCCAAACTTGTCAAAACCCTCTCCAGCCTGACGAAGGGGCGGATGCGGGTTGCGATAGGTGGGGCCATCGTATCACAACGCGCGGAAGCACTCGCAAGAACCGGAGCGGATCTGGTGACGAATGATCTTTCGCTCGTCATTTCGGAATTTTCTCTGGTATGACTGAAAACGGTTGTGGGTCGAGGATGACGAAGGAAGGCTGACGAAGAGACACGGGTTGTGGAAAGGTTACGGCCGTGACATCTGATGGAAGCTTCTTGATGCGCCGGGAGGCCCTGCAACGGGTCGCTCCCGAGCTATTGGCTGACATCGTGACGTCAGCCTGTGACATCGCTCTGGTCGTGTCGCCGGGGCGGGTCATCGAATCGGTCATGATCAGTCCGAACCTTGGCTCCGCCGAGCGCTTCGCATCGTGGCAGGGCGCGCGTCTCGCGACGATCTTCAGCCCGGAAAGCGCGCACAAGCTGGACAACCGTCTTGCCGACGGTCCGGAGCCGGGGCGCACGCTGCATCTTGAGCTGACCCATAACGGCGACGCCTTCTCGCTTCCGATCCGCTATTCGATCACCCGCTCGGGCGACGATGGCACGCTTCTGATGATCGGGCGCGACATGCAGCCTCTGGCCGAGGTGCAGCAGCAGCTGGTCAAGGCGCAGCTGGCGCTGGAACGCGATTACGAAGCGCAGCGCGAGATCGAAACGCGCTATCGCGTGCTGCTCGAGGCCCATCCGGCGCCGCTTCTGATCGTGTCGATGTCGACCGGGCGGATTGCCGACCTCAACATTGCCGCCGCCGAAATGATCGGCGCCACCCGGGCCGAGTTGATCGACGCGCCGGTGGGGCAGGAGCTCGACGGCCGTCGGCGCGGCGAGTTCCTCGAGAATCTGGCGAAGCTGGCCGGGTCGGACCCGCTTGGGGGAATCGAGCTGACGATCCGCCGCTCACGCCGCAAGGTGACGGTGACGGCGACCCTTTTCCGCGCCGCGGGCGACCGGCTGCTGCTGTGCCGTCTGGGCGAAGCCGAGGCGCAGCGCACCCGCGTCGATGACACTGCCGAGCTGACCGAGCGTCTGTTCCTCAAAGGTATCGACGCGATGGTCTTTCTGGATGCCAATGGCACGATCCGGGCGGCGAACGATGCCTTCCTGTATCTCACCGATGCCGGTTCGGCATCGCTGGTGCAGGGGCGCTCCTTTGCGGAATTCATGTCGCGCGGGGCGATTGACCTCAACGTGCTGCTCGACAACGTCAAGCGCATCGGCCACCTGCGCCATTACGTGACGCGGCTGAACACCGATTTCTCGGGGCAGGTCACGGTCGAGCTTTCGGCGACGCTGTTCCACGATCGGGCCACGCCGACGATCGCGCTGGTGATCCGGGACAGCAACCTTGCCGATGCGACGCGGATCATGCCGGGCATGGCCTCGAACGAGGGGCTGCGCAACGTGATGCAGATGGTCGGCTACGCGACGCTGCGCGACATCGTCTCGGAAACCACCGAGATCATCGAGAAGATGTGCATCGAGACCGCGCTGGAACTCACCGGCTACAACCGGGTGGCGGCGGCCGAGCTTTTGTCGCTGTCGCGCCAGTCGCTTTACGTCAAGCTGCGCAAGTTCGGCCTGCTGTCGAAAGACGCCGAATAAGATCGCCGTCGCGGATTGGAGCAAGGCCGGGAAGCGTCCTGCGTTTCCCGTTCCCGCAAGGACTCCGCGCCCGCTGCAGCTGAAATCCCCCATGCCTGATTCACCTTTGGGAAAGCCCGTCGCCCAGGATGGACGAAGGGTCGCTTTCGGCACCCCCTTGTTCCCGCTTTTTTCCGCCCGTTTCCGGCTGCGCCACCCCGTCGCAGGCCCCCCGAGGGTGGGGGAGGGGCTCATGCAGAATCAAGGAATATCAAAAGCTTGCGGGCGCGGTTTGGGCGCCGCGACAGGGGTGCGGCAATTTTCTGCATTTGACCTGTGCGATTTAATATGGTTGGGATACATGTCAACTGAGGTTTACACCTACGCCCTGGAGGGTCAGCCATGCGCATCCTTTTCGTCCACCCCAATTACCACTCCGGCGGGGCCGAGATCGCGGGGAACTGGCCCCCGGCTTGGGTCGCCTATCTTGCCGGTCACCTGAAGAAAGCGGGTTTCGACGACATCCATTTCATCGATGCGATGACGCTGAACGTGTCCCACGATGAACTGCGCAAGAAGTTCGCCGAACTGCAGCCGGACCTGATCGGCGTGACCTCGATCACGCCCTCGATCTACGAGGCGGAAGAGACGCTGAAGATCGCCAAGGAAGTCGTGCCGAATGCGGTGCGCGTGCTTGGCGGCGTCCATGCCACCTTCATGTTCCGTCAGGTCCTGTCGGAAGCGCCCTGGGTCGACGCGATCGTGCGCGGCGAAGGCGAAGAGATCATGGTCGAACTGGCGCGCTGCGTCGCCGAAGGCCGCTGGCCGGAAGACCGCGCCTCGATCAAGGGTCTGGCCTATCATGACGGCACCGAGATCGTGGCCACGCAGGCCGCGCCGACCGTCAAGGACATCGACAGCCTGAAACCCGACTGGTCGCTGATCGAGTGGAAGCACTACATCTATATTCCGCTTGGCGTGCGCGTCGCGATCCCGAACATGGCGCGGGGCTGCCCCTTCACCTGCTCGTTCTGCTCGCAGTGGAAATTCTGGCGCGATTACCGCGTTCGCTCGCCGAAAGCCGTGGTGGACGAGATCGAAGATCTGGTGAACAACTACCAGGTTGGCTTCTTCATCCTCGCCGACGAAGAGCCGACGATCAACAAGAAGAAATTCGTCGAATTCTGCCAGGAGATGATCGACCGCGGTCTGAACCACAAGGTCAAGTGGGGTATCAACACCCGCGTGACCGACATCTACCGCGACCGCGACCTGCTGAAGTTCTACCGTGAAGCGGGCCTTGTGCACATCTCGCTCGGCACCGAAGCCGCGGCGCAGCTGAAGCTCGACCTGTTCAACAAGGAAACCACCGTCGCCGAGAACAAGGAGGCGATCCGCCTTCTGCGCGAGGCCGACATCTTCACCGAAGCGCAGTTCATCGTCGGTCTGGACAACGAGACCAAGGAAACGCTGGAAGAAACCTTCCAGATGGCCTGGGACTGGCAGCCGGACCTTGCGAACTGGTCGATGTACACGCCCTGGCCCTTCACGCCGCTCTTCCAGGAGTTGCGCGATCAGGTCGAGGTGTTCGACTTCTCGAAATACAACTTCGTGACCCCGATCATGAAGCCGAAGGCGCTGACCCGCGGCGAGCTGCTCGACGGCGTGATGAAGAACTACCGCCGCTTCTATATGCGCAAGGCGCTGTTCCACTATCCGTGGCGCGGCACGGGCTTCCGCCGCAAATATCTGCTCGGCTGCCTCAAGGCCTTCCTCAAGGCGGGCGTCGGTCGGACCTTCTATGACCTCGGCAAGGCCGGGTACTGGGGCCCGCAGACCAAGGACACCGTCGATTTCCACTTCGACACCACCCGGCAGATCGCCGAGGCTCAGGTGGCCGACTGGGAAGCCGCGGCCGACCGTTCGCGCAAGCACAAGGAACGGCAGGAAGCGATCCGGGCGCAGATGAAAGACCGTGCGACCGAGCGCAACACTGCCAACTTCGTGATGCCCGCGGATGCGGAGGACGAATTCGACCTCTCGGCCGAGACGCACGAAGCGCGCAGCGCCGAACATGCGGCGATGGCCTGCGGTGGCGGCAAAGACCAGATGGTCGACGCTGCGGAATAAGAAGGAGTGACGGCCATGAGCGGTGCCGAGCATGCGCCGCAGGATGACGAGCCCCGGATCGGGCCGAATGCCATCCTGCAAACGATCGGCGTGCTCGACCGCCACCTTGGCCGTGCCGAGCGCGACCGGATCATGCGGCTGGCGGGCGTGCCCGTCCCGCCGCCTGACTCGGGGATGCTGCCGGAAAGCCAGTGCCGGGCCGTGCACCAGGCGCTGCGGGTCGATCAAGGCGAAGCCTCCGAGGGTCTCTTGTGGCTCTCGGGGCTTGCGACCGGCGATTATATTCTTGCCAACCGCATTCCGGGGTTCGCCAAGGCGATCATCCGCGCGCTGCCGGGGTTTCTCGGCGCGCGCTTCCTTGCCTCTGCGATCACCAAACACGCCTGGACCTTCGTCGGCTCCGGGCGGTTCCGGGTGGAACGCTTCCGCCCGCTGACCTTCCGCATCGATGACAATCCGCTGCGCGCCGACGCGGCTGAACGCCCCTCGTGCTTCTGGCATGCGGCGGTGTTCGAGCGGCTGTTCGGCACGCTTGTCTGGCCCGAGGTGGCGGTGGAGGAAATCTCCTGCGCCTCGGTCAGCGGGGGGCCGTGTCTCTTTGTCCTGCATCCGCACGGCAAGAAAGCGGCTATGCCCAGCTCTGTCCAATCCGGCTGAGGCCCCTTCGGGCCCATGCCCCGCAACTTCCGGTGACCTGACCCCATGAGCGCCCAAGACCTTTCGCCCAGCCGCCGCAGCATTCCCGAACCGCGGGCGATGCTGGAACTGATCAAGCCGGTGACGTGGTTCCCGCCGATGTGGGCCTATCTCTGTGGCGCGGTCTCGTCGAACGTGCCGATCTGGGAGAACAAGGGCGTCGTCGTGCTGGGCATCGTTCTGGCCGGTCCGATCGTCTGTGGCATGAGCCAGGCCGCGAATGACTGGTGCGACCGCCATGTGGACGCGATCAACGAGCCGCATCGGCCGATCCCGTCCGGCCGCATCCCGGGCCTCTGGGGGCTTTATATCGCCATCGCCATGTCGCTTCTGTCGCTCGTTGTCGGCTGGCAACTGGGCAGCTGGGGCTTTGTCGCGACGCTTCTGGGCGTTGCCGCCGCCTGGGCCTATTCGGTGGAGCCGGTCCGGCTGAAACGCTCGGGCTGGTGGGGGCCGGGGCTGGTGGGGCTGGCTTACGAGGGGCTGCCCTGGATCACCGGCGCCGCCGTGCTGCTCGCCACCACGGACAGCGCGCCCGGCTTCCCGATCGTGATGATGGCGACGCTTTACGCGCTTGGCGCGCATGGCATCATGACGATCAACGATTTCAAGGCGATCGAGGGCGACCGCAAGCTCGGCATCAAGTCCTTGCCCGCCGTCTACGGCCCGGAAATCGCGGCGAAGATCGCCTGCACGGTGATGGGGCTGGCGCAATCGCTGGTCATCACCATGCTGTTTTTGTTCTCGAAACCCTTCCATGCCACCGCCGTGCTGTTCCTGCTCTTCGGGCAGTTCTGGGCGATGGCGGTCTGGATGCGCGACCCCGAGGGCAAGGCGCCCTGGTATAACGGCACCGGCGTCGTGATGTATGTCTCGGGCATGATGATCACCGCCTTTGCGCTGCGGGGCTTCACGGGCCTGCCGTCATGACCTTGGGCTGGGGCCAGATCGTCCGGCTGGGTCTTGTCCAGCTGTGCATCGGTTCGGTCGTGGTGCTGACCACCTCGACCCTGAACCGGCTGATGGTCGTCGAACTGGCCCTGCCTGCGATTCTGCCGGGCGCGCTTGTCGCGCTGCACTACGCCCTGCAGATGAGCCGCCCGGCCTTTGGCCTGCGCTCGGATACCAAGGGCAACCGCACCGCCTTCATCATCGGCGGCATGGCGGCGCTTGGCCTTGGCACCTTCCTTGCCGCGCTGGCCGTGGCGATCTATCCGCTGGCCGGATGGCAGGCGCTGGCACTTTCGGTCTTTGCTTATGTGCTGATCGGCTTTGGGGTCGGCGCCTCGGGCACGTCGCTTTTGGCGCTGCTCGCCTCGGGCACCGATCCTCGCCGCCGCGCCGCGGCCGCAACGATCACCTGGCTGATGATGATCTTCGGCATTGCCGTCACCGCGGGTGTGGTGGGCAGCCTGCTGGACCCCTATTCGCCCGTGCGACTTCTCTGGATCGTCGCAGCCGTGGCGCTGATCGCTGTCACCGTGACCACAGCCGCCGTCTGGGGGATCGAGCGCAAGCTTGGCGCCCCTGCGACCGAGGAGGCCTCGGTCCGGCTCATCGACGGCCTGCGCGAGGTCTGGGCGGAACCGCAGGCGCGACGTTTCACCCTCTTCATCTTCCTGTCGATGACCGCCTATTTCCTGCAGGAGCTGATCCTTGAACCCTATGCGGGGCTCGTCTTCGGCTTCACCGCGGGCGAGACGACGAAGCTGACCTCGGTGCAGCATCAGGGCGTGTTTCTGGGGATGGCCACGGTCGGGTTGGCGCTGTCGGGGCTGAAGATCGGCACTCTGCGCGGCTGGGTCGTGGCGGGTTGCCTCGGCTCCGCCGCCGCCATCGCCGGGGTTGCCGCGATGGGGCAGGTTGAGGGCGGACGCATCCTGCCCGCGGTTTGGGCGCTGGGGTATTTCAACGGCGTCTTCGCCGTGTCCGCCGTCGGCGCGATGATGTCGCTGGCGGGCGAGGGGCGCTCGGCCCGCGAAGGCACGCGGATGGGCCTTTGGGGCGCGGCGCAGGGGATTGCGGCCGGGTTCGGCGGTCTCTTGGGCGCTGGCGCGGCCGATGTGATGCGGCTGGTTTTGCCCGACGCCACGGCGTTCGGGGTGGTTTTCGGGGCGCAGGCGCTCCTGTTCATCGTCGCGGCCATGATGGCGACCGGCACGGTCGCCGCACGGGGCGCGGCACGGGTTCCCACGGTCATGGCGGGTGAATGAAATGAAATACGATGCTTTCGTGGTTGGTGGCGGCCCTGCCGGGTCGACTGCCGCATGGGATATGGCCCGCGCGGGTCTCAAGGTGGCCCTGCTTGACCGGGCCGGTCGCATCAAGCCCTGCGGCGGCGCGATCCCGCCGCGGCTGATCCGCGACTTCGACATTCCCGATCACCTGCTGGTGGCCAAGATCACCTCGGCGCGGATGATCTCGCCCACGGGCCGCTTCGTCGACATTCCGATCGAGAACGGCTTTGTCGGCATGGTCGACCGCGAGGATTACGACGAATGGCTGCGCGAGCGCGCGGGCAAGGCGGGCGCGGACCGGATCACCGGCACCTGGCTGCGGATCGAGCGCGACAGCGGCAAGACCGTTGTCGTCTGGCGCGACAAGGTCACGGGCGAGGAAATGAAGGCCGAGACCCGCGTGGTGATCGGCGCCGACGGGGCGAATTCGCAGGTGCGCAATGAAGTGCCCGCGACGAAGATCCCGCTCGTCTTCGCCTATCACGAGATCATCAAGGCACCGACCAACGTGGCGAACTACGACCCGACGCGCTGCGATGTCTATTATGACGGCCGCATCAGCCCGGATTTCTACGGCTGGGTCTTCCCGCATGGCAAGACCGCCTCGATCGGCATGGGGACCGAGCTTCCCGATGTCAGCCTGAAGGACTGCACCGCGCTCTTGCGCGAGATGTCGGGTCTGGCGGGCGAGGAAACCATCCGCAAGGAAGGCGCGCCGATCCCGCTGCAACCGCTCGATGTCTGGGACAACGGCAAGGATGTGGTGCTCTCGGGCGATGCCGCGGGCGTCGTGGCGCCGTCCTCGGGCGAGGGGATCTATTACGCCCATGCCGGTGGCCGCTATGCCGCCGAAGCCGCTATGGCCTTCCTGAAATCGGGCAAACCCGCCGATCTGAAACTGGCGCGGGCGGGCTTCATGAAAGAGCACGGCACCGTCTTCAAGGTGCTGCGGATGATGCAGGACAAGTATTACCACAGCGACGAACGCCGCGAGCGCTTCGTGTCGCTTTGCCATGACGTCGACGTGCAGCGCATGACGTTCGAGAGCTACATGAACAAGAAGATGACCAAGTTCCAGCCGATGAAGAACCTGAAGATCGGCTTCAAGAACCTGGCGCACCTGTCGGGCCTCGTGTCGCCGCAGTGGACCTGATCATGGCCGAGGAAATGATCCCCGCCTGGGTCGAGGGCGTGCTGCAACCCGTCGAGAAGCTGGAGGCCCACAGGAAGGGCCTCCGCCATCTGGCGATCTCGGTCTTCGTGACGCGGGGCACGAAGGTGCTGCTGCAACAACGCGCGCTGTCGAAATATCACACGCCGGGGCTGTGGGCGAACACCTGCTGCACCCATCCCTATTGGGGCGAGGACGCGGCCACCTGCGCCGCGCGGCGTCTGGGGCAGGAGCTGGGCATCGTCGGGCTGAAGCTGCGCCATATGGGGCAGCTCGAATACCGGGCCGATGTGAACAACGGCATGATCGAGCACGAGGTGGTGGAGGTTTTCACCGCCGAAGCGCCCGAAGGCGTCGAGCCGCAGCCCGATCCCGAAGAGGTCGCGGATACCGAATGGGTCCGCATCGACGCGCTGCGCTCGGAGATCCACGCCAATCCGGAGCGCTTCACGCCCTGGCTGAAGATCTACATCGAGCAACACCGCGACATGATCTTTCCGCCGGTCGTGGCGTAAGATTTCGCCCGGGGCGCAAGCGCCCCGGGCGACCCGCGGGGGGCTCCGCCCCCCGCACCCCCCGGCGTATTTTGCCAAGGAAAAAGCCGGAGTGGGTTGAGCGTTTGATCGCTTCGCGGGGCGGATCCCCCGGGTTACTCTTTATCTTGCTCCAAATATCTCGGGGGTCCGGGGGCAGAGCCCCCGGCGAGTCGCCTTGGCGCAGCCAAGGCGAAATCTCACCCCTCGAGCCAATCCAGAATCATCCCCGACAGCCCGTCCGGCGCCACCTCGTGGATCAGATGTCCGCCATCGATCCGCCTGAGAGTGGGCAGCGGCAGGAACCGCGCTGCGTCCGCGGAGACATGGGCGGGCACCGCCTTGTCGCCATTCCCTGCAATCAGGAACACCGGCTTGGCGATCCTGGGCAGGGCGCCGATCAGCGGCCCGAGCTCCCATTGCGCCATCATCCGCAGCCCGCCATCCACATGCTCGGGGTTCTGGATCAGGAACGTGTATTGCGCCTTGCCCGCCGCGTCGATCGTGCTGCCGGTCATGTCGAGAAGCTGCCCGATCCTTTGCCGCGAGGCGCCGAACCGCGTCACCAGCGGCGCGGTGAAGGGCAGTGCGGCGAGGCCCCGCGCCATCATCGGGAAGATCACCCCTGCAACGCCCTCGAAGTGATCAAGCGCGGCGTTGACCCCCACCACCCGCGGCACGGGTGTCTCCAAAGCCAGTTGCAGCGCGATCGCGCCGCCCGCGGAATGGCCGATCACCGCCACGGGCTTGATCGCCATCTGCTGGCAGAGCTTCCAGACATCCTCGGCCATCGGTTTCAGGCCAAAGCGGTTGCGCGCGGTCGAGCGGGAACAGCCATGCCCCGGCAGATCGGGGACAATCACCCGATAGCCCGCGGCCACAAGCCCCGGGATCATGCGGCGGAAACTGTGGCCCGAGGCGCCAAGCCCATGCAGCAAAAGCAACACCGGCCCGTCAGCAGGGCCGGTGTCGATCACCCACCAGTCGATGGGCCCGACCCTGTGGCGCGCTGCGGCCGACCGATAGGGCCAGTTTGCCGGCAGCACGCGTGGGTCCATCGTTACGCCTCCAGAGCCGCTCCCAGAACGTCGGCCATCTTGTGCGCCGTCGCCCTTGGCAGGGCAATGTAGTGGGCGTCCATGTTGCGGGCAAGGTCGACCAGCGCCGGATTGGGCCGCATCGCCGTGTCGATGATCACCGCCGGCATGCCGCTGGCCCGGATCGCGCGCGCGACCTTGGTCGCCTGCTCACCAGCGAGTTCGCGGTTCGCCGTGCCATCCAGCGCGATGTTCCCGCGACCGTCGGTCAGCACCGCGATCGTCGGCGTCATGCCGCGCGAGCGCGCCTGTTTCGCCGTCACCATCGCCATTTCAAGCCCGCTTGCGAGCGGCGTGCCACCGCCGCCCGGAAGGCCCTGCAACTGCCGCTTCGTCTGCGTCAGCGAGCGGGACGGTTGCAGCAGAACTTGCGCCGCCGTACCCCGGAAGGTGATCAAGGACACATGGTCCCGCGCCGCATAGGCCCGGCCCAGCAGCAGCTCGACCGCGCCCTTGGCTTCCGACAGCCGCGCCACCGCCGCCGAGCCCGAGGCGTCGACGGCAAAGATCAGCACGCGGTCGGACATCTCCTTGCGGCGCTTGATGTGGATGTCGGAGCTTTCGACCAGCAGCACCCGTTCGGTGCCCGCGGGTGCCTGACGGCGCCGCAGGCCCTGCCACGGCGCGGCCGAGCGCAGCGTGGCCACCAGATCGATCTTGGCATCGTCTTCCAGCTTGCCCTTGCGCGCAGGCAGGGGGCGGCCGCGGCGGTTGCCGATCTGCTCTTGCCCGGCACCCTGACCGCCCGAGGCCGCGCGCAACCGGCTGCCCATGTTCAGCGTTTGCAGGATGTTGTCGGGCAGCATCGCCCGGACGGCCTCGACCACGATCTCGGGCGGGATGCCGTCGAGCGGGTCGATCTGATCCTGTTCGTCCTGCTGGTTCTCGCCCTCGTTCTGCTCCGGCGGTTCCGGCGGCGGCGGGGGAGGGGGCGGCGGCAGCTCTTCGAGCGGCAAGGCCCGATGCGCCAGCGTCAGTTCCGCAGCATGCAGCACGTCCTCGGCCTCGACGGTGGTGCGGCCCGCCAAAGCGGTCAGGATCCGCGCCGCGGTCAGCGCCAGCATCGGCGCGCGCAGGCTGCCGATGCCCAGTTGCCGACAGCCCTCGACAATCTCGCCCACGCGGTCGGCGGGCATCTTGACATGGGGCAGCAATTCCCGCGCGCGCTCGATCTGCGCGGTGTCGGGCAAAAGCCCGGGCCCGTCGATCGACCGCACCTCGGAGAGATCGACGAAGAGCCCGAGCCGATCCGCCACCGCATGCGGCAGCGCCTCGTCGGGTTCAGCGGCCTCATCCAGCGCGATCAGCGCATGCTGGCGCAGATCGAGCGCCTGCGCCAGACGCGCGCCCAGTTTCGCCGTGCAGCGTTCCGCCATCGGCAGGATGAAAACGCTCGGCCGATCCAGCATCCCGCCCTTCAGGACGGGTTTGCCGGAATGCAGCGTTTCGGCCACGTCGAGCCCGCCATAAAGCGCGCCATCATCCACGTTCGGCGGCAGACGGCGCAGCGCCATCGGGAAGGGCAGCTTGGCCAGCGTATCGGTGAAGGCCAGCCGGATCGGACCGGCGCGCGAGCGCAGCCACAATCCGCCGACCGCGGCGGGGTCGACCGTCAGCACCGCGAGGGCCGACTTCAGGCGTTCGTGGTCCATGTTACGGCAACGTTTCTTCGACCGTCCGGGCCACGCGGGCCGTCGAGCCAGCTTCATCAAGGGGATCGCGGCGCAGACGGTGCGAGAGCGCCATCGTCGCCACCCGCTTCAGGTGATCGCGACCCACGGCCGGCGCGCCTTCGAGCGCGGCCAAGGCACGGGCAGAGCGCAGCAGCGTCAACTCGCCCCGCAGACCGTCCGAGCCAAGCGCGATGCAGAGCGCGGCGCAGTCGTAAAGCGCGGTGTTCGGCGCCTCGACCTTCGGCAGACGCTCGCGCGCCTCGAGGATCTGGTTGCGAATGTCCATGTCCTTCGGACGCCATTCCTCGAGGAAGGCCTTCGGATCGGCGTCATAGGTGTCGCGGCGACGGATCACCTCGACCCGGGTTTCGACGTCGCGGGGCGACAGAACTTCGACCGACAGGCCGAAACGGTCCAGCAGCTGCGGACGCAGGTCGCCTTCTTCCGGGTTGCCCGAGCCGACCAGAACGAAACGGGCCGGGTGACGGATCGAGAGACCATCCCGTTCGACCACGTTCTCGCCCGATTGGGCGACGTCCAAGAGCAGGTCGACGATGTGATCTTCCAAGAGGTTGCATTCGTCGATGTAGAGATAGCCGCGGTTGGCACGGGCGAGCAGGCCCGGCTCGAAGGCTTTCTCGCCCTTCGAGATCGCGCGTTCGATATCGAGCGCACCGACCACGCGGTCTTCCGACACACCGAGCGGCAGGTCGACCACCGGGGTCGGCTTGCGCACCACCTCGGTCGAGATCACGGTCGCCCAATCGGGGATCATGTCCACGTTCGGCGAGGACACCGGGCAGCCCGCGACCGCTTCGATTTCGGGCAGCAGGGCCGCCAGCGCGCGCACGGCGGTCGATTTGCCGGTGCCGCGGTCGCCAAAGACCAGAACGCCGCCGATGCCGGGATCAACCGCGGTCAACAGCAGCGCCAGTTTCATGTCTTCCTGACCGACGATGGCAGAAAAGGGAAATACGGGTCTCGTCTTCGCCCCGGAGGCGGAGGGTTGAAGTCGAGCGACGGCGGTAGTCATGCAGTTTCCCTTTCCAAGACTTTGCTGGCGAGCGGGTCCTTGCCCATCCAGCTTCCCTCGGTCCCAAGCAGTCGGAACCGGGCGTAGAGTTCTTCGGTGAACCAACCTTCTTCACGCGCAGCGCGGATCGCCTTGCCATGCGGCGTGTCGCCGCGGGCAAAGGCATTCATCTTTGCCACATCCGGCCAGATCGAGAAAGTCACTTGATGGAAAAGGGGAATTTCCCCGATCCCGATCTTGAACATCAGGTTCTGATCCTCGCCGACCTTTTCGGAAATCTTCGGCACGCGTGACCAGAAGGCATTGGCCTTGTGCGGCTTGATCGCGGCACGGGTCAGGGCGACGACAGGTTCGTTCGGGCTCGGTTCGGCGGGCGTTTCGGGCAGGAAGGCGTTCACACCGCCCCAGGTGCCGCGCGCCGAAAGCGGCTGCAGGTGAAACACCAGCGTTTCCGCGGCATGCGCGCGCCAGCGCTTCCAGACCGGATGGTTGGTCGTCACGTCGCGCGCGTCGGCTTCGGTGTCAAAGGCGGCCATGATCGCCCAGACGCGCCAGTTCGGCTTCGGCGTGAACCCCTCGCCGGTGCCGGACCCGCAGAGCTTGTAGAACTTCACCCGCGGCTCGTCGTTCAGGGGGCGGCGGGAGAGGATCATCTGGCTGATGACCCAGGGCAGCGAGCTTGTCCCGTCAAAGCGGAACAGGCTGAGTGAGGCGACAGGCATCTACGTCCTCCCCTAGAAAGTGTAACGTGATATTTACATCTGGCACCCTTGTAATGGAAGGCCTCAGACGTTTTGTCGCGAGACGGCGTCGACAGTTGTAAATCGGAATTGACGACCTATCATCCCATCAATGAAACCTGAAACTACCGAAGAAACCATGTCCAAGAACACAGAAGGTATGGGTCGCGCCGTCGTTATCGGTGCCGGCCTTGGCGGTCTTGCTGCGGCGATGCGGCTGGGCGCAAAGGGTTACAAGGTGACGGTCGTCGATCGTCTTGATCGGCCCGGCGGGCGTGGATCCTCGATCACCAAGGGCGGGCATCGATTCGATCTCGGGCCGACCATCGTCACGGTGCCGGACCGTCTGCGCGAGCTTTGGGCCGATTGCGGGCGTGATTTCGACAAGGACGTGACGCTTGCTCCGATGGAGCCCTTCTACACCATCGATTTCCCCGATGGCGAAAAATACACCGCTTACGGCGATGACGAGAAGGTCAAGGCCGAGGTGGCGCGCATCAGCCCCGGCGATGTCGAAGGGTTCCGCCATTTCATGTGGGACGCCAAGGCCCGCTATGAATTCGGCTATGAGAATCTCGGCCGCAAGCCGATGCACAAGCTGTGGGACCTGATCAAGGTTCTGCCGACCTTTGGCTGGCTGCGCGCCGACCGCTCGGTCTATGGCCATGCCAAGAAGATGGTGAAGGACGAGCATCTGCGCTTCGCGCTGTCGTTCCACCCGCTCTTCATCGGCGGCGACCCCTTCCATGTGACGTCGATGTATATCCTCGTCAGCCAGCTCGAGAAGAAATTCGGCGTCCATTATGCGATGGGCGGGATTCAGGCGATCGCCGATGCGATGGCGAATGTCATCCGCGATCAGGGCGGCGAAGTGCGGCTGAACACCGAGGTCGACGAGATCCTGGTGTCGCGCGATGGCAAGGCCACGGGCATCCGTCTGATGGATGGCACCGAGCTTCCGGCGGCCGTGGTCGTGTCGAACGCCGATGCGGGCCACACCTACAAGCGCCTGCTGCGCAACCGCGACCGCTGGCGCTGGACCGACGACAAGCTCGACAAGAAGCGCTGGTCGATGGGGCTTTTCGTCTGGTATTTCGGCACCAAGGGCACGGCCAAGATGTGGAAGGATGTGGGTCACCACACCGTCGTCGTCGGGCCGCGCTACAAGGACCACGTTGCCGACATCTTCATCAAGGGCGAGCTGGCCGAGGACATGAGCCTTTATGTCCACCGTCCGTCGGTCACCGATCCGACCGCCGCGCCGAAGGGCGACGACACCTTCTACGTGCTGTCGCCGGTGCCGAACCTCGGCTTCGACAATGGCGTGGATTGGTCGGTCGAGGCCGAGAAATACAAGGCCAAGGTGCTGAAGGTGATCGAGGAGCGGTTGCTGCCGGGCGTCACCGAGAAGATCACCGAAGAAGTGGTGTTCACCCCGGAGACCTTCCGCGACCGCTATCTGTCGCCGCTCGGTGCCGGGTTCTCGCTTGAGCCGCGGATCTTCCAGTCGGCCTGGTTCCGCCCGCACAACATCTCGGAAGAGGTCGATGGCCTTTATCTCGTCGGCGCGGGCACCCATCCGGGCGCCGGTGTGCCTTCGGTGATCGGCTCGGGCGAGCTTGTCGCGCAGATGATCCCGGATGCGCCGAAGCCCGAACCCACCGCGGCGGTTGCGCCCAAGGCCCGGTCGCCCCGGGCCAAGGCGGCGAAATGATCGCCGAAGCGGATATGGAGGTCTGCCGGGAGCTGATCCGCACCGGCAGTTACTCCCTCCATGCGGCGTCCAAAGTTCTGCCGGCGCGGGTGAGAGACCCCGCGCTGGCGCTTTACGCCTTTTGCCGCGTCGCCGATGACGAAGTCGACGAAGTCGGCGCGCCGCGCGACAAGGCTGCGGCGGTTCTGAAACTTGGCGACCGGCTGGAGGATATCTATGCCGGTCGTCCGCGCAATGCGCCCTCGGATCGCGCCTTCGCAGCGGTGGTCGAGGAATTCGAGATGCCGCGCGAATTGCCCGAGGCGCTGCTCGAGGGCTTCGCCTGGGATGCCGAGGGGCGGTGGTATCACACGCTGTCCGACGTGCAGGCCTATTCGGCGCGGGTCGCGGCGGCCGTGGGCGCGATGATGTGCGTGCTGATGCGGGTGCGCAACCCCGATGCGCTGGCGCGAGCCTGCGATCTGGGCCTTGCGATGCAGATGTCGAACATCGCCCGCGACGTGGGCGAGGATGCCCGTGCGGGCCGTCTCTTCCTGCCTACCGACTGGATGGTCGAAGAGGGGGTCGATCCGCAGGAATTCCTGCGTGATCCGCAGCCGACCAAGGGCATTCGCCGGGTGACCGAGCGTCTGTTGAACCGGGCTGACCGGCTTTACTGGCGCGCGGCGACGGGGGTGCGGCTTCTGCCCTTCGATTGCCGTCCGGGGATTCTGGCCGCGGGCAAGATCTATGCCGCGATCGGCACCGAGGTCGCCAAGGCGAAATTCGACAACATCACCCAGCGCGCGCACACGACCAAGGGCCGCAAGCTGTGGCTGGTGGCGAATTCCGCGATGTCGGCGACGGCGGCGTCGCTGCTGCCGCTCTCGCCGCGGGTGCATGCACGTCCCGAACCCGAAGTGGCGCATCTGGTCGATGCCGCCGCGCATCGCAACCTGCATCCGGAACGCTCGGAGGTGCTGATCTCGGCGCTGATGGCGCTGAAGGCGCGGGACAGGGGGCTGGTGGTCGATCGCGCCTCGTAAGGGGGTGTCCTGACGGGTTTCGTGAACGCCCGCGACGGAAAGTCACTGGATAAACACGCGCCCCGGGTTCACAACGGGGCGTGTTTCATTTGGGAGACCCGAGATGAGCCTGACCTTGTTTGCCGTCTATTTCGTTGCCTGCGCCTGCGCCGGGGCCACCGGGGCAATCTTCCGCCCGGGGGCCTGGTATGAAGGCTTGAAGAAACCGAGCTGGATCCCGCCGAACTGGCTGTTTCCCGTCGCCTGGTCCACGCTTTACATCCTGATGTCGATCTCGGCCGCGCGGATTTCGGGCTTTGCCGCGGAAAACGAACTGGCCGTGCTGGGGCTTGGGCTTTGGGCGATACAGATCGCCGTCAACACGCTCTGGACGCCGATCTTCTTCGGCCTGCACCGGCTGGCCGGGGGCATGCTGGTGCTGGTGCTGCTGTGGCTGAGCGTCTTTGCCACCTGCGTCGTGTTCTGGAGCGTCGATTGGGTTTCGGGGCTGATGTTCGTGCCCTATGTGGCCTGGGTCACCGCCGCGGGCGCGCTGAACTTCAGCGTCTGGCGGCTCAATCCGGGGGAAAAGCCGATCGAGCTTTGACCTGACTCAAGCTTGCAAAGGCCCGCCGGGATCACCGGCGGGCCTTTTTCTTAGTCCTTGTGTTTCCACCCGGCCCGGCGCGGCACCCGCACGGCCAGCATCGGTTTCAGGACCGGCTGGCGGAACCGCACCAGATCGAGCGCCTCGTGCATCCCCACCGTTTCCTCGCCGTCGATCTGCGTGCGCATCAGCGCGCGGGAATAGAACGGCGCTTCCAGCAGCGAATAGACGCCCGCCGGATGCGCGCCCGGATCGCAGCGGGTTTCGCGGCGCACGAACCACGGCGTGCGCTTCATCTTGACGAGCGGCGGCGGGGTGTCGATCTCGCACACCGACCCGTCCGGGTTGATCTGCACGGCCAGCGCCACCTTGGACCGGTCAAGCCGCGTCGCATCGTAGAAACACACCGTCCGGTCGCGCAGCGGAAACCGCCCCCAGGTCCAGAACGAGAAGTCCTCCTCCAGCGCGCGGTCGCCGAAATTGGCGTCGAAATAGCCGTGGCCGGTCCATTTGTGCCCCGGTGCCAGATCGACTTCGACATCGGCGATGGGCGCGAAGGGCCGCCAGGTGTGGCCCGCATCTGGCGTGAGCCGCACCTCGACCCCGGTCACCGCGCGCGGCGTCAGCACGACGCGACCCTTCAGCTTGCCCAGCTTCGGCAGCGCGCCCCATTCGTCAACGTCGATCACCAGTTCCTTGCCGGTCCAGGTCAGCTTCGACGGCCCGACCTGAAAGCTGTCGCGCGATTGCCGCAGGGCAGACCGGCCGCGGTCGGTCATCGTGAAGCGCCCGTCGGTGCCGGTCGTCACCATGTTGATGCAGCAGTGGTTTTGCGGCTCGCGCCGCCCCGACCAGCGATACCACGGGCTGAAGACCGAGCCGATGAAGGCGATCATCGAGAAGGCCTTTTCGCCGTCGTCGGAGATGCCGTCGCAATACCACCAGGCGTAACCGTTCGGCCCTACTTCGCGGCGGAAATCCGGTCCGCCAGCAAGGCCCGTGCTGCATGCGTCCCGGAAGTCAGCGCCATGGGCACCCCGGCACCCGGGTGCGTTCCCCACCCGCCAGATAGAGCCCCTTGAGCCCGGTTCGCGCCAAGGGCCGCCGGAACGTCGCCAGCGTCCCCTCCGGCGAGCCGCCGTAGATCGCCCCCAGCGAGCCCGGGAACCGCCGTGACAGCAGCGCCGGAGTTGTCAGCGCCTTGCTGTCCGGGTCCGGACTGAAGGTCAGTCCCATCGCGGCGAGCATCGGGAAGGTGCGTGCCCTGCATTGTGCCTCCTCCTGAGGAAAGGGTTGATGGCCTGCGGGGCCGTTCATGATGATCTCGAAGCGCTCGATTTCCGGCACCGGGGCGGCCATCTCGCGGTCCTGGGCACAGATGTAAAGCGTGGGTTCCTCGGGCATCTCGCCCGCGCCGATCGGGCCGAATTCCAGCTCGGGATCGGCGGTGAAGAAGACGTTGTGATGCGCGAGGTCCACCCCGATCGGCGTCGCGCCAAAGGCCCAGACCCAGGCGGAAAGGCTCGGATCGGGGCGGGCGGTTTTCTCCATCGAGGCGCGGGCGGCATCGCCCAGAAGCCCGTCGCGCAACGCCCCCGGATCGCCGTTGAAGATGCAGGCGTTGCAGGGGATCGAGGCGCCGGTCTCGATCTCGACTGCGGTCACCCGGCCTTCCTTGCGCACGATGCGCTTGGCCTTGGCGCCGTAATGGAACCGGACCCCCTTCGTCTCGGCGACGCGGGCCAGCGCGGCGGCCACGCCGTGCATCCCCTCGCGGATCGCCCAGACGCCCTGAACCTCGGCCTGCCAAATGAGCGACAGCACCGCGGGCGTCGCCCCCGGACGGCCGCCGACATAGGTGGCATAACGACCGAAAAGCTGCGCCAGCCGCGGGTCCTTGAAGGTCGCGCCGAGCAGATCGCGCATCGTCAGGCCGGGTCGCAGCGCGGGCCAAAGCTGCGGGCGCGTCACCGTTGCCGCAGCGATTCGCAGCAGATCCGGCTTCGGCGCGGCAATGACCGAGGCATGGAACGCCTCCCAGAGCCCGAGCGACAGCCGATCGAAGCGGCGGAATGCCGCAGCTTCCTTGTCGCCCGCAAAGGCGCGGATCGCCTCGATATTGGCCTCGGTGTCGGTGAAGAGGTCGAGCGAGGAGCCGTCGGGCCAGAAATGCCGGGCGAGTCGGGGCAGGGGGATCAGCGTCAGATGTTCGTCGGTGCGGGTGCCGCAGGCCGCGAAGAGCGCGTCCAGAACATGCCGCATCGTCAAGACCGTGGGCCCCGTATCCGCAGGCCCGCCGGGGGTCGGAACCGCCCGCGCCTTGCCCCCGGGCGCATCGCCCGCCTCAACAACCGTTACCCGCAGGCCCGCCGCCGCCGCACCGATGGCCGCCGCAAGGCCGCCCATTCCGGCGCCGATCACCACGACGTCCGTTTCACTCCGCATCGCTCGCTCCCGCACGCACCGCCATCCGCACCCCCTCGGGAGTGCAATTTTGTCCCATATTCTTGGGTGTACGTTTCAGTTTACACAGGTAGGTGCGAATGCCAATGTGCGTCGTGACGCAGCGGAGGGCTCTGTCATGTCTCTGGATAAACGTATCGAGTCGGCGCTGCTTAAGGCGCTGTCGCCCGAAGCTTTGGGCGAATGTCCGCCTCTGCTTGCCACCGCGCTGCCCTATGGCGTGTTCCCCGGTGGGGCGCGGATCCGGCCGACGATCCTTGTATCGGTCGCGCTCGCCTGTGGCGACGATTGCCCGGCCATCACCGATGCCGCGGCCGTGGCGCTCGAGCTGATGCATTGCGCGAGCCTCGTGCATGATGATCTGCCCGCCTTCGACAATGCCGACATCCGGCGCGGCAAACCGAGCCTGCACAAGGCCTATAACGAGCCGCTGGCGGTTCTGGCGGGCGACAGCCTGCTGATCCGCGGCTTCGAGGTTCTGGCCGATGTGGGGCACGTCAACTCCGACCGCGCGCTGAAACTGATTTCGAAGCTCGGTCAGCTTTCGGGCGCCCGTGGCGGCATCTGCGCCGGGCAGGCCTGGGAAAGCGAAACCAAGGTCGATCTGGCCGCCTATCATCAGGCGAAGACCGGGGCGCTGTTCATTGCCGCGACCCAGATGGGCGCGATTGCGGCGGGCTACGAGGCCGAGCCGTGGTTCGATCTGGGGATGCGGATCGGCTCCGCCTTCCAGATCGCCGATGACCTGAAGGATGCGCTGATGTCGGCCGAGGCGATGGGCAAGCCCGCCGGGCAGGACATCGCGAACGAGCGTCCGAATGCGGTGAAGACCATGGGCATCGAGGGGGCGCGCAAGCATCTGCAGGACGTTCTGGCCGGGGCGATCGCCTCGATCCCGTCTTGCCCCGGTGAGGCGAAGCTGGCCCAGATGGTGCAGCTTTACGCCCACAAGATCATGGACATCCCGGCCAGCGCCGAGAGGGGCTGATCGTGCCGAAGGACGACCAAGAGGGCGCGATGACCGATCAGACTTCCGCGCCGAGCCTGATGGGCAAACAGCCGCAAGTTCCCGGGCAGCCCGGGCCGGTGCCGGTGCAGCCGGGGCGGGTGAATTTCTTCACCCGTATCGCGCTGTCGCCGCGGTTGCACGAAATCTTCGAACGCATGCCGCTGATGCGCCGCGTCACCCGCCGCGAGGGCGAGGCACTGTTCGACGTCGTCTCGGGCTTCGTGCAAAGCCAGGTTCTGCTGGCCGTTGTCGAATTCCGGGTGCTGCACATTCTGGCCGGGGCGTCGTGGCCCTTGCCCGCGCTGGCCGAGCGTACCGGCCTGCCCGAGACCCGGCTGGCCGTGCTGATGCAGGCGGCGGCCGCGCTCAAGCTGGTGAAGTTCCGCCGCGGCCTGTGGCAGCTGGCGCCGCGCGGCGCGGCCTTCATCACCGTGCCGGGGCTCGAGGCGATGGTGCGCCATCACCCGGTCCTTTACCGCGATCTGGCCGATCCGGTGGCCTTCCTGAAGGGCGACACCGAACCGGAGCTGGCGGGCTTCTGGCCCTATGTCTTCGGGCCGCTGGCGCAGGAAGATGCGGGTCTGGCCGAGCGCTATTCGCAGCTGATGGCCGACAGCCAGCGCGTCGTCGCCGATGACACCTTGCGCATGGTCGATCTGCGCAACGCCAAACGGGTGATGGATGTGGGCGGCGGCACCGGGGCGTTCCTGCGCTCGGTCGCCAAGCAATATCCGGAGCTGCCGCTGACGCTGTTTGACCTGCCGCATGTGCTGGCCGTGGCGGAGCGCTTCAGCCCGAAGCTTGACTTCGCGCCGGGCAGTTTCCGCGACGATCCGATCCCGACGGGCGCCGATGTCATCACTTTGGTGCGCGTGCTGTATGACCATCCTGACAGCGTGGTCGAGCCGCTTCTGGCCAAGGTTCATGCCGCGCTGCCGCCGGGCGGGCGTCTGATCATCTCGGAAGCGATGGCGGGGGGCGCAAAGCCCGATCGTGCCTGCGATGTCTACTTCGCCTTCTACACGATGGCGATGAGCTCGGGGCGCACGCGCTCGCCCGAGGAAATCAAGCAAATGCTTGAAAAGGCTGGGTTCTCGAAGGTTTCCAAACCGCGTGCCCTGCGCCCCTTCATCACCTCGGTGATCGAAGCCGAACGCGGCTGACACGGCTGCGTTCGGACTTCGCCCCGCGCTCGAGGGGCAGAAAGTCGCACATCCGATTGGCGCAAAAGTGTCTAATCAAATTGACAGTCGGGCGTGTAAGTTCAATGATACACACAGGCGTGATCAGCCCGACTCTCCGGCTCGATCATACCGGGAGCACGTAATGGAAACGCAAGTCGTCATAATGTCCGGGCCGAAGGCCATCTCGACGGGCACCGCCGGTCTGACCGACCCCGGACCGGGGGATCTCGTTGTAGACATCGCCTACTCTGGCATTTCGACTGGCACCGAGAAATTGTTCTGGCTCGGCACCATGCCACCCTTCCCGGGCATGGGATACCCGCTTGTTCCTGGCTATGAAAGTTTCGGCGAGGTCGTTCAAGCCGCCCCCGACACCGGCTTCCGACCGGGCGATCACGTCTTCGTACCCGGCGCAAACTGCTTTACCGGCGGCGTGCGCGGGTTGTTCGGTGGGGCCTCCAAACGTCTTGTCACGGCCGCGTCGCGGGTCTGCCGCCTCGATGCCGCGATCGGACCCGAGGGGGCCCTGCTGGCACTCGCCGCGACCGCGCGTCATGCGCTTGCGGGCTTCGACAATGCTCTTCCCGATCTGATCGTGGGTCACGGCACGCTGGGCCGTCTGCTCGCGCGTCTGACCCTCGCTGCCGGTGGCAAGCCGCCGATGGTGTGGGAAACCAATCCTGCGCGTCGCTCGGGCGCGGTGGGCTACGAGGTTCTGGACCCCGAAGCCGACCCCCGTCGCGACTACAAGGCCATCTATGACGCCTCGGGCGCGCCCGGTCTGATCGACCAGCTCGTCGGGCGTCTGGGCAAGGGCGGCGAACTGGTGCTGTGCGGGTTCTATACCGTGCCGGTCAGCTTCGCCTTCGTCCCTGCCTTCATGAAGGAAATGCGCCTGCGCATCGCCGCCGAATGGCAGCCGGCCGACCTGTCGGCCACGCGCGCGCTGATCGAAAGCGGGGCGCTCTCGCTCGACGGTCTCATCACGCATCGTCGCCCCGCGGCGGAAGCGGCCGAGGCCTATCAGACCGCTTTCGAAAATCCTGACTGCCTGAAGATGATCCTTGACTGGAAAGATGCAAAATAATGACTGACGCACCCAACCTGAAGGGATTTGACGCCCGCCTGAGGGAAGAAGCCGCCGAAGATCCGACGCTCGAAATCCCCGAGCATCCGCCGACCAAGAAGACGCAGATCATCGCGATCTACGGCAAGGGCGGTTCGGGCAAGTCCTTCACGCTTGCGAACCTCAGCCACATGATGGCCGAAATGGGCAAGCGCGTGCTGCTCATTGGCTGCGACCCGAAATCGGACACGACCTCGCTCTTGTTCGGCGGCAAGAACTGCCCGACGATCATCGAAACCGCGACGAAGAAGAAACTCGCGGGCGAGGAAGTGAAAGTCGGCGACGTCTGCTTCAAATCGGGCGGTGTCTTCGCGATGGAGCTTGGCGGGCCGGAAGTCGGTCGCGGCTGCGGTGGGCGGGGCATCATCCACGGCTTCGAGCTTCTTGAAAAGCTCGGCTTCCATGATTGGGATTTCGACTTCGTCCTGCTCGACTTCCTCGGCGACGTGGTCTGCGGCGGTTTCGGTCTGCCGATCGCCCGCGACATGGCGCAAAAGGTGATCGTGGTCGGCTCGAACGACCTGCAGTCGCTCTATGTCGCCAACAACGTCTGCAACGCGGTCGAGTATTTCCGCAAGCTCGGCGGCAATGTCGGCGTGGCGGGGATCGTGATCAACAAGGATGACGGCACCGGCGAGGCGCAGGCTTTCGCGGAGGCGGCGGGCATTCCGGTTCTGGCCGCGATTCCGGCCGACGAGGAACTGCGCCGCAAGTCGGCCGCCTATCAGATCGTCGGCACCCATGCGACGCCCTGGGGCAAGCTGTTTGAAGAACTCGCGGGCAATGTTGCCGATGCGCCGCCGCTGCGGCCGCGCCCTCTGACGCCCGATGCGCTTTTGGGTCTCTTTGAGACGGATGAGGAATATCGGATCGTCGATCTGGTTCCGGCGACCGACGAAGACCTGCGTGGCTCGAACGCCGCGCCGAAGCAATCTCTGGAAGTGATCTACGACGATGTCTGACTGCACTGCCGTTGAAATCCGGACCGCTTGCATGGGGGGCCGGACATGACCGATCTTCCGCAAGCCGAAGGCGGCTGTGGCGCGGGCAACGAACGTCTGGCCGCTCAGGCCGCCGCTTCGGGCAATGCCGAGCTGATGGCGCGGTTCAAGGCCGACTATCCGGTCGGGCCGCATGACAAGCCGCAGACGATGTGTCCGGCCTTCGGCGCGCTGCGCGTGGGCCTGCGGATGCGTCGCGTCGCCACTGTTCTTTGCGGCTCGGCCTGCTGCGTCTACGGGCTGTCGTTCATCTCGCACTTCTACGGCGCGCGGCGCTCGGTGGGCTATGTGCCCTTCGATTCCGAAACGCTCGTCACCGGGAAGCTGTTCGAAGACGTCCGGGCCTCGGTCCATGATCTGGCCGACCCCGCGCGTTACGATGCGATCGTCGTCATCAACCTCTGCGTGCCCACCGCTTCGGGCGTGCCGCTGCAGCTGTTGCCGAACGAAATCAACGGCGTTCGCGTTGTGGGCATCGACGTGCCGGGCTTTGGCGTGCCGACGCATGCGGAAGCCAAGGACGTGCTCTCGGGCGCGATGCTCGCCTATGCGCGGCAGGAAATCATGGCGGGGCCGGTGCCTGCGCCGGTCTCTGGCCGGTCGGACCGCCCGACCGTCACGCTGCTGGGCGAGATGTTCCCGGCTGATCCGATGGTGATCGGGGCAATGCTGGCACCGATGGGGCTGGCCGTGGGGCCGACCGTGCCGATGCGCGACTGGCGCGAGCTTTATGCCGCGCTCGACAGCAAGGTGATTGCGGCGATCCATCCGTTCTACACCTCGGCGATCCGGCAGTTTGAAACCGCTGGCCGCGCCATCGTCGGCTCGGCACCGGTCGGCCATGACGGCACGATGGAATGGCTCGCCAATATCGGCCGCGCCTATGACGTCTCGGCTGACAAGATCGCCGCCGCGCAGAACGCCTTTGGTCCGGCGATCAAGGGTGCCATTGCGGGCGCGCCGATCAAGGGGCGGATCACCGTCTCGGGCTACGAGGGCTCGGAACTGCTGGTGGCGCGTCTTCTGATCGAATCCGGTGCCGAAGTGCCCTACGTCGGCACGGCCGCCCCCCGCACGCCCTGGAGCGCCTGGGACAAGGAGTGGCTCGAGGCGCGGGGCGTGGTGGTCAAATACCGTGCCAGCCTCGAAGACGATTGCGCCGCGATGGAGGGTTTCGAGCCCGATCTGGCCATCGGCACGACGCCCTTGGTGCAAAAGGCGAAATCGCTGGGGATCCCCGCGCTTTACTTCACCAACCTGATCTCGGCCCGGCCGCTGATGGGGCCTGCGGGCGCCGGATCGCTGGCGCAGGTGATGAATGCCGCCATGGGCAACCGTGAGCGCATGGGCAAGATGAAGGCCTTCTTCGAGGGCGTGGGCGAGGGTGACACCGCCGGGATCTGGCAGGATACGCCGAAGCTTTACCCCGACTTCCGCGAACAACAGCGCAAGAAGATGGAAAAAGCCGCCAAACTGGCCAAAGCCGAGGAGATGATCTGATGTTTCTCCTCGATCACGACAGGGCAGGGGGCTATTGGGGCGCGGTTTATACCTTCTGCGCCGTCAAGGGCCTGCAAGTGGTCATCGATGGGCCGGTGGGGTGTGAAAACCTGCCGGTGACCTCGGTGCTGCATTACACCGACGGGCTGCCGCCGCATGAATTGCCGATCGTCGTCACCGGGCTCGGCGAGGCCGAGCTGGGCCGCGACGGCACCGAAGGCGCGATGAGTCGGGCGTGGAAGACGCTTGACCCGCTGCTGCCCTCGGTCGTCGTCACCGGCTCGATCGCCGAGATGATCGGCGGCGGCGTGACGCCGCAGGGCACGAACCTGCAGCGCTTCCTCGCGCGCACCATCGACGAAGACCAGTGGCAATGCGCCGACCGCGCGATGACCTGGCTCTTTACCGAGTACGGCATGACCAAAGGCCGGATGCCGGGCGAGCGGATGCGCCCCGAAGGGGCGAAGCCGCGGGTCAACATCCTCGGGCCGATGTACGGCGCCTTCAACATGGCCTCGGACCTGCACGAGATTCGCCGTCTGGTTGAGGGAATCGGGGCCGAGGTGAACATGGTCTTCCCGCTCGGGACTCACCTGAGCGAGGTCCGAAACTTGGTGAATGCCGACGTGAACGTCGTCATGTACCGCGAATTCGGCCGGAACCTGGCAGAGATTCTCGGCAAACCCTATCTGCAGGCGCCGATCGGGCTCGAGAGCACGACGAAGTTCCTGCGCAGCCTTGGCGAACTGCTCGGATTGGACCCCGAGCCCTTCATCGAGCGCGAAAAACATGCAACTTTGAAGCCCTTGTGGGATCTGTGGCGATCTGTCACGCAAGACTTCTTCGCGACGGCGAGCTTCGGAATCTGCGCCACCGAGACCTATGCCCGCGGCATAAAAGCCTATCTCGAGGGCGATCTGGGCCTGCCTTGCGCCTTTGCGGTGGCCAGAAAGGCCGGAGAGAAGACGAAAAGCGACGAAGTTCGCGGTTTGATCCGCCAAACTCGCCCTCTGGTGGTGTTTGGCTCGATCAACGAGAAGATTTACCTGGCCGAAACCAAGGCCGGTCACGGCCCTGCGGCCTCGTTCGTGCCCGCCTCCTTCCCCGGAGCGGCAATCCGCCGCGCGACGGGCACCCCCTTCATGGGTTACATGGGTAGCGTCTACCTGCTGCAAGAAATCTGTAACGGACTGTTCGACGCGCTCTTCAATATCCTGCCGCTTGCTTCCGAAATGGACAGTGCCGCGGCAACGCCTGCTACCTTGCGTCGTGACATGCCCTGGGATGCGGATGCACAGGCAGCTCTGGACCGGATCGTGTCGCAACACCCGGTTCTGACACGGATTTCGGCGGCCAAGTCGCTGCGTGATGCGGCCGAGAAGGCGGCCCTCGATCAGGGGGCCGAGAGAGTGGTTCTAGAAATGGTCGAAGCCCTCGGGGATGCGACCATGGATCGGAAGGGGGGGAACTGAAATGCAAAGTCAACGTCTTCGCGCTCATGGCGTCCACCATGTCGACCGTGTGCCGCGGCCCGAGTTCGCCCTTTACTTCACGCTGATCCTGATCGTTGCGGTGCCTTTCGCGCTCGTCGGCTGGGTCATGTCTCTGGTGCGGGAACGCCGTGTCCCCGAGTGCGGGCCCTTCGCCCGTGCCTGGCGCGAGGCCGGCGAGATCACGCCCGAGATTTTCCGGCCCTGAGCCGGTGAGGAATTCCGGCGGGGGCCATATCCCCGACGGTTCGAGTTCTCCACGGGTGGGATGAGCCCCTCGTGGTGGAAATGCGGGATGGCAGGTGCCATTTCGTTTGCCCAGCCGCAGGGAATGCGGCGTCAGTCTGCCAATCCGGAGGTTGTTATGGCTGATAAGAACGACCTGAGCTTCACAGGTCTTACCGACGAGCAAGCGCAAGAACTGCATGCCGTCTACATGAGCGGGCTGTCGGCGTTCATCGCCGTCGCGGTGCTCGCCCATCTGGCGGTCATGATCTGGCGTCCGTGGTTCTGAGGAGAAACTGAAAATGTCCAAGTTCTATAAAATCTGGCTCGTTTTCGACCCCCGTCGCGTGTTCGTGGCTCAGGGCGTGTTCCTGTTCCTGCTCGCGGTGCTGATCCACCTGATCCTGCTCTCGACCCCCGCTTTCAACTGGCTGACCGTTGCCACTGCCAAGCATGGCTACGTGGCTGCTGCCCAGTAAGCGTTACTGAGCGTTGCGGGCGGGGCGAGGGTCTCGCCCCGCCCGCGACCATACCGCAAGACGCAACCCATCGGCACGATCTGAGGCCTTTTGCCGGGCCAAGGACCGTCCCGCAACAGCGGAGACACGGGCATGGCTTTGCTCAGCTTCGAACGAAAATACCGTGTGCCGGGCGGCACCTTGATTGGCGGGAGCCTTTTCGACTTCTGGGTCGGACCCTTCTATGTCGGGTTCTTCGGGGTCACCACCATCTTCTTCGCCACGCTCGGCTTTTTGCTTATCCTTTGGGGAGCCGCGATGCAGGGCACGTGGAACCCCCAACTGATCTCCATCTTTCCGCCGCCGGTGGAAAATGGTCTGAACGTGGCCGCGCTCGACAAGGGCGGTCTTTGGCAGGTTATCACCGTCTGCGCGACGGGGGCTTTCTGCAGCTGGGCGCTGCGTGAAGTCGAAATCTGCCGCAAACTCGGGATTGGCTTCCATATCCCGGCCGCCTTCTCGATGGCGATCTTCGCCTATCTGGTGCTGGTCGTGATCCGTCCGATGCTGATGGGGTCGTGGGGCTATGCCTTCCCCTATGGGATCTGGACGCACCTCGACTGGGTCTCCAACACCGGCTACACCTACGGCAACTTCCACTACAACCCGTTCCACATGCTGGGCATCAGCCTGTTCTTCACCACCGCCTGGGCGCTGGCGATGCACGGGGCTCTGATCCTTTCGGCGGCCAACCCCGTCAAAGGCAAGACGATGCGGACGCCGGACCACGAGGACACCTACTTCCGTGACCTCATCGGCTACTCGCTCGGTACGCTCGGCATCCACCGCCTCGGCCTGCTTCTCGCGCTGAACGCGGTGTTCTGGTCGGCCTGCTGTATGCTCGTCTCCGGCACCATCTACTTCGATCTGTGGAGTGACTGGTGGTACTGGTGGGTGAACATGCCGTTCTGGGCTGACATGGCAGGAGGCATCAATGGCTGAGTATCAGAACTTCTTCACCCAAGTGCAGGTGAGCGGTGAGCCCGAAATGGGGCTCAAGGAAGGGGTCGACACGTTCGAACGCACCCCCGCCACCTTCGTGAGCCTGCTCGGCTGGATGGGGAACGCCCAACTCGGGCCGATCTATCTGGGCATCGCCGGCATCACCTCGCTCGCTTTCGGCGCGGCTTGGTTCATGACGATCGGGGTCTGGTACTGGTATCAAGCCGGTTTTGATCCCTTCATCTTCATGCGCGACCTGTTCTTCTTCAGCCTGGAGCCGCCGCCGGCCGAATACGGTCTTGCGATTGCTCCGCTGAAACAAGGTGGCGTGTGGCAGATCGCGTCGCTGTTCATGGCGATCTCGGTCATCGCGTGGTGGGTCCGTGTCTATACCCGCGCCGAACAACTCGGCATGGGCAAGCACATGGCCTGGGCCTTCCTGTCGGCCATCTGGCTGTGGTCGGTCCTCGGCTTCTGGCGCCCGATCCTGATGGGGTCCTGGAGCTATGCTCCGCCCTACGGCATCTTCTCGCACCTCGACTGGACCAACCAGTTCTCGCTCGACCACGGCAACCTGTTCTACAACCCGTTCCACGGCCTCTCGATCGCTTCGCTCTACGGCTCGGCGCTCCTGTTCGCCATGCACGGCGCGACCATTCTTGCGGTGACCCGCTTCGGTGGTGACCGCGAACTCGAACAGATCGTCGACCGCGGGACCGCTTCGGAACGCGCCGCCCTGTTCTGGCGCTGGACGATGGGCTTCAACGCCACCATGGAAGGCATCCACCGCTGGGCGATCTGGATGGCCGTGATGGTGACGCTGACCGGTGGTATCGGCATCCTGCTCTCGGGCACCGTTGTCGACAACTGGTATGTCTGGGCGCAAGTCCACGGCTATGCCCCCGTGACCCCGTAAGGAGAAGAGACCATGTCCATGTTCGACAAACCCTTCGACTACGAAAACGGTTCCAAGTTCGAGATGGGACTCTGGATCGGTCGTCAGATGGCCTATGGTGCCTTCCTCGGCTCGATCCCCTTCCTGCTCGGCCTCGGCCTGGTGATGGGGTCCTACGGTCTCGGCCTGATGCTTCCCGAGCGGTCGCACCAGACGCCGACGCCCTACCCGAACACCAGCGAAATCGTGGTGATGCACACGACCGACGTCGTGTAAGACCCCTTCCCCCGGCCGCGCGTCGATGCGCGCGGCCGGGGTATTCCGTTCCGGGCCAAGGCTCCGGAAACTCCGGGGCCCACAGCCCCGAATCCCTTCCCTGTTAATTCAGGCACCTGGTGCCGCAGGTCCGACCCCCGCGGCACCCTTTTAGACCAGAAGGCTCATCGGAGGACGCAACCATGAGCGCCACGCCATCCCGCACCCCCCATCTTGACCGCGTGACCGGTCCCGCCGATCTGAAGGCGATGAGCATTGCCGATCTGACGGCGCTCGCCTCCGAAGTCCGGCGCGAGATCGTCGAAGTGGTCAGCCAGACCGGGGGGCATCTTGGTTCCTCGCTTGGCGTCGTCGAGCTTTCGGTCGCGCTGCATGCGGTCTTCAACTCGCCCGGCGACAAGCTGATCTGGGACGTGGGGCACCAATGCTATCCGCACAAGATTCTGACCGGTCGCCGGTCGCGCATGCTCACGCTGCGTCAGGCGGGCGGGATCTCGGGCTTCCCGAAACGGTCGGAAAGCCCGCATGACGCCTTTGGCGCGGGCCATTCCTCGACCTCGATCTCGGCCGCTTTGGGCTTTGCAGTCGGTCGGGAACTCGGTCAGCCGGTCGGTGACACGATCGCCATCATCGGGGACGGCTCGATCACCGCGGGCATGGCCTACGAGGCGCTGAACCACGCCGGCCACCTGAAATCGCGCATGTTCGTGATCCTGAACGACAACGACATGTCGATCGCCCCGCCCGTGGGCGCGCTGCAGCATTATCTGAACACGATCGCCCGTCAGGGTCCGTTCGCGGCGCTGAAAGCCGCCGCCGAGGGGATCGAAATGCATCTGCCCGGCCCGGTGCGCGATGGCGCACGTCGCGCGCGGCAGATGGTCACCGCCATGCCCGGCGGCGCGACGCTCTTTGAAGAACTCGGCTTCGACTATATCGGTCCGGTTGACGGGCATGACATGGCGGAACTGGTGGAAACGCTGCGCGTCACCCGCGCCCGCGCGTCGGGTCCGGTGCTGATCCACGTCTGCACCACCAAGGGCAAGGGCTATGCCCCCGCCGAAGGCGCCGAGGACAAGCTGCATGGCGTGTCGAAATTCGACATCGAGACCGGCAAGCAGAAGAAATCGATCCCGAATGCGCCGAACTACACCACTGTCTTCGGTCAACGCCTGACCGAGGAAGCCGCCCGCGATCAGGCGATCGTGGCGGTGACGGCGGCGATGCCGACGGGCACCGGTCTCGACATCATGCAAAAACGCTTCCCGCGCCGCGTCTTTGACGTGGGTATCGCGGAACAGCATGCGGTGACCTTTGCCGCGGGCATGGCGGCCTCGGGGCTGAAGCCCTTCTTGGCGCTCTATTCGAGCTTCGTGCAGCGCGGCTATGACCAGCTCGTGCATGACGTTGCGCTGCAAAACCTGCCGGTGCGGCTGATGATCGACCGCGCGGGTCTGGTCGGGCAGGACGGGGCGACCCATGCCGGGGCGTTTGACGTTTCCATGCTGGCGAACCTGCCGAACTTCACCGTGATGGCCGCCGCCGACGAGGCGGAGCTGTGCCACATGGTCGTGACCGCGGCGGCGCATGACAGCGGCCCGATCGCGCTGCGCTATCCGCGCGGCGAGGGGCGCGGCGTCGAGATGCCCGAACGCGGCGAAGTGCTGGAAATCGGCAAGGGCCGGGTGCTGACCGAAGGCACCGAGGTCGCGATCCTGTCCTTTGGCGCGCATCTCTCGCAGGCGCTGAAGGCGGCCGAGATGCTGGAAGCCGAGGGGGTCTCGACCACCGTGGCCGATGCGCGCTTCTGCCGTCCGCTCGACACCGATCTGATCGACCGGCTGCTCGACACCCACGCGGCGCTGATCACCGTCGAGCAGGGCGCGATGGGCGGCTTTGGCGCGATGGTTCTGCACCATCTGGCTCGCACCGGACAGCTGGAAAAGGGCCGCGCCATTCGGACGATGACGCTGCCCGATCGCTACATCGATCACGGTTCGCCCGAGGAGATGTATGCCTGGGCCGGTCTGACCGCCGAGGATATCCGCGACACCGCGATGGCGGCGGCGCGGCCGTCGAAAGCGGTGCGGATCGTTCACAGCGCGTAAGCGCGGCTTGTGCATCCTTGCGCGGACGGGACGGAATTTCGTCACGTCTGCGCAAAATGCTTGCCTGCGACAAGTTGTACATGAGACAGTCGGACAGGATCTCGCGGTCGGGCGGGGTCTGCAGTCGGGCGAATCTCTTGAAATTCCAACAAGTTTACTACGTGCTTGATCCGGAAAGCCGGATTCTGTGGATCGGCGGCGAATGGGACGAGTTTGCGCTGGCAAATGGCGGTTCGGGCGCGCGCTCGAACGCCGTGCTGGCCACGCCGCTTGCCCATCATGTGGCAGGGGTCGAAACGCGGGCGGCGCTGGCGCGGATGATCGACGCCGTGCGCGCGGTGCAGGGGCCATTGCGCATCGACTATCGCTGCGACAGCCCGACGCTGCTGCGCCGTTTCCAGATGACGATCCAGCCGATGAAGGACGGTCGCGTGCTGATGGTGCATGACCTGCGCGATGCCCGCGGTTTCGAGGAGGCGCTGCCGCACTGGCATGCCGACGAAGCGGCCGAGGCGCGGAAATGCTCGTTCTGCGGTGCGGTGCATCAGCCCGGACAGGGCTGGAATTTTGCCGAGGATCTGGGCGCGGATCACCCCGCGGCGGTCGATTACGTCATCTGCCCGGGATGCCGCGCGCAGATCGACGAAGTGGTGACAAGCCTGCACCAGCGCCGCGCGCCCAGCACCCCGATGACGGGCGGCTTTGGTCCCGGCGTGGAAGGCTAGATCCGCCGCAGCGCCGCCTTGGCGACCAGCGGCCCGGTCGCGACGCCCTCAGGGGCGCCGCCCAAAGGTTCCTCGGTGATGGCGAGCGTCGCATCGGCCAGCATCGGCCGGATCGCTTCCGGGATCGGCATCGCCGCCTTGCCTTGACGCGGCATCACGCCGAGCGAAATCGGCGCGGCGTTGCCCGCGATCACCCAAAGCTCGAAATCATGCCCCGGCGCGGGCGCATCGCCGCCCATCGAGACCCGCATCTCGCCCGTCTCGCTGTCGTAAAGCGCCGCCAGCCGCACCGCGCCATCCTGGGACACCATGTCCGACACCAGCAGCGGCCCGCGCGCGGGCAGGATCGGCTCACCGAGCGTCAGCAGCGCTGCGAGAAAGGCGACCGAGAGCCCCGAAGCCCCGGCGAGCCAGCGCCAGAGCCCGGCCCCCGTCCGCTCGGGTCTCCCGAAGACCCGCGTCTCGACACCGCCCCAGACCCGACCGGGCGGGGCCACCGGCGTCACCTCGTCGGCCAGCGGATCGAAGCGGCTTTCCCAGCGGGCCACCTCGCGCGCGAAATCCGGATCGGTCGCGATCCGCCGCACCGCCGCCTGCCGTTCCGTGCCGGGCAGCGTGCCCAGCACATATTCGCCCGCCAGCGCGATATCGTCCTGCCGCAACCCGCTCATCCTTCCAGACACTCCCGCAGCGAGATCAGCGACCGGCGCAGCCAGGACCGCATCGTGTTGAGCGGCACGGCAAAGCGCTCGGCCAGTTCCAGATAGCTTTCGCCCTCCACATAGGCCCTTCGCACGGCTTCGGCGCGGGTGGTGTCAAGGCGCGTCATGCAATCGTCAATCCGCCGCCCTTCCGAGGCGCGGATCGCCGCCGCTTCGGGGCCGGGGGCCTCGGCGGGCAACTCTTCCAGTGCCTCGACGCCGATCTCGCCGCCCTTGCGCCGCCGCAGCCGGTCGATGCACAGGTTGCGCGTGACCGAATTGAGCCAGGCGGCGGGGCTCGCCACCTCCGGCACATAACGGTCGGCATTCATCCAGATCTTCACGAACACATCCTGCAAGGCATCCTCCGCTTCCCGGCGGTCCTTGAGGAGACGCAGGCAGAGGCCAAAAAGTTTCGCGCCCTGCACGGAATAAAGCCGCTCGAAGGCCGCACGGTCGGCCAGCGCCACCCGCGCCAGCAGATCGCCCAGATCCTGTCCTGCATCCGCCATCTGATCCGGTTGCCTTTCGCCGCTTTTGTCGTTTCGGACGCAACCTTTTGCCCGCCGGTTGCGTCTTGTCGAGAGGAGAATGCCACGAGGCCCGCCGCGATGACAACCGCCGCGGTTGCACTTGGCGGCAACGCCCCGCAGGATGGGCGCAAAGGGAGGACGAGGATGGACCGCAAGCTGCTGGCGCCCTTGACGCTGATCGTCGCTTTGACCTTTGCCGGATCGCCGTTCCTCTCCGAGGGCTTTCGCGGCTTCACGCCGTCGCAATTCCCGGTCGTCGCCGATCGCTGGCCGGTGCAGCCGGTGGGCTGGGCCTTCTCGATCTGGGGGGCGATCTATCTGTGGCTGATCGTGGGGGCGGGTTACGGGCTCGTCCGGGCATGGCGCAACCCGGACTGGCAGGAGATGCGGCTTGCGCTGATCCTGTCGCTGGCGGTCGGCAGCTTCTGGATCACGGTGGCGAACCTGCAGCCGGTGCTGGCGACGGTGATGCTGATCTTCATGGCCGCGACCGCGAGTGCCGCCTTTCTGCGGGCGCCGACCGGCAAAGGCGGGGCCGGGCTTTGGGCGGCGGGACCGGTCGGGCTTTATGCGGGCTGGGTGACGGCGGCCTGTGGCGTCGCCATCGCGATCACTTTGGGCGGGCAGGGGGTGTTGACCGGCCAGCAGGCGGCCTATCTGTCGCTGACGGGGGTCATTCTTGCCGCGCTGATCGTCGTCTGGCGCCGCCCCGAGGTGCCAAGCTACGCCTTTGGCGCAGGCTGGGCGCTCTTTGGGGTGATCGTGTCGAATGCCCGGGCGGGGGACTGGCCGGTGCTCTCTCTCGCGGCTGGCGGGCTTTTGCTCGTGACGGCAACGCTTCTTTTGCGCAGGAGGAAACTGCAATGAATCTCAAGCTGATGGCAGCCGCGGTCCTGACCGGTTTCGGGGCGCTTTCCACCCCTGCCGTGCAGGCGCAGGAGGCGGCGGCGCCGACCTTCACCTTCCCCTCGATCGAGGGCGGCGTGATCGACACGGCTGCTTATCGCGGTCATCCGGTGCTGGTCGTCAACACCGCCTCGCTCTGCGGGTTTACCCCGCAGCTGGAAGGGCTGCAGGCGCTGCACAAGGTCTGGGGGCCGAAGGGGCTGATCGTGCTCGCCGTGCCCTCGGACGATTTCAAGCAGGAGCTGGACAGCGGCAAGGAAGTGTCGGAGTTCTGTACCGTCACCTATGGCATCACCTTCCCGATGGCCGACATCACCCATGTGCTCGGCGACGAGGCGCATCCGTTCTACAAATGGCTGAAGGAGACGCAGGGCTTTGTGCCGCGCTGGAACTTCAACAAGGTGCTGCTCGATGGCAATGGCAAGGTCGTGGCCACCTGGGGCTCGATGACGAAGCCCGAAGGCAGCGCGATCCGTGGCGCCTTCGAGCCGCTTTTGCCGCAAAGCTGAGATGGCGAAGAGGGTCCAAAAGGGCGATCTGCCGCAAAAGCTCTGTGCCTGCTGCGGTCGCCCGTTCACCTGGCGCAAGAAATGGGCGCGGGATTGGGAGAACGTCCGGTTCTGCTCGGACCGTTGCCGCCGCGCGCGATGAGGCTGGTTTTCATCTTGGGCGATCAGCTCACGCGGGGGATCTCGTCGCTCGACGGGCTCGACCCCGCGCGCGATGTCGTGCTGATGGTCGAGGTCGCGGCCGAGGCCACCTATGTCCGCCATCACAAGCAGAAACTGGTGCTGGTCCTCTCGGCGATGCGCCATTTTGCCGAGGAGTTGCGGGCCGAGGGGATCACGGTCGATTACGTCCGTCTTGATGACCCCGAAAACCGTCAGGATTTCAGTGCGGAACTGGCCCGTGCCGTCGCCCGGCATCGGCCCGAGGCGGTTGTGGTGACGCATCCGGGCGAATGGCGGGTGCTGCAGCTGATGCAGGGTTGGTCCGAGGCGCTTGGCGTGCCGGTCGAGATCCGCGACGATGATCGCTTCCTGTGTCAGCCCACGGAATTCGCGCGGCTGACCACGGCGGGCAAGACCGGGCGGATGGAGTATTTCTACCGCGAGATGCGGCGGCGCACCGGGCTGTTGATGGAGGGCGCAAAGCCCCTCGGCGGCAAATGGAATTACGACGCCGAGAACCGCAAGGCGCTGCCGCGCGGCCATCGCGCACCGAAGCGCAAGCGCTTTGCCCCCGATGCGGTGACGGCCGAGGTGATGACCTTGGTCGAGACCCGGTTTGTGGATCACTTCGGCACGCTTGATCGCTTCGGCTGGCCGGTGACGCGGACCGAGGCGCTTCTGGCGCTTGATGATTTCCTGCGCGTCGCTCTGCCGTCTTTTGGCGATTGGCAGGATGCGATGCAGGCGGGGGAGGATTTCCTCTATCATTCCCTGATCGCGCCCGCGCTGAACATCGGGTTGCTGACCGCGCTCGAGGTCGCGGCAGCGGCGGAACGGGAATACCTTGAGGGCAGGGCGCCCCTCAATGCGGTCGAGGGCTTCATCCGGCAGGTGATCGGCTGGCGCGAATTCGTGCGCGGGATCTATTGGACCGAGATGCCCGGCTATGCGCAAACGAATGCCTTGAACGCGACGCGGCCGCTCCCGTCGTTCTACTGGACCGGCGACACGCGGATGCGCTGCATCGCCGAGGTGGTCCGGGGCACGCGCGAGAATGCCTATGCCCATCACATCCAGCGCTTGATGGTGACGGGCAATTTCGCGCTGCTGGCCGGGATTGCGCCTGCCGAGATCGAGGACTGGTATCTCGCCGTCTATGCCGATGCCTTCGACTGGGTGGAGCTGCCGAATGTGCATGGCATGGTGGCGCATGCGGATGGCGGGCGGCTGGGGTCCAAGCCCTATGCGGCGGCGGCGGCCTATATCGGGCGGATGTCGGATTACTGCCGCGGCTGCGGTTATGATGCGAAGGCGCGGACCGGGCGGAATGCCTGCCCGATGAATACGCTCTACTGGAATTTCCTGATCACCCATCAGGCCCGGTTCGGCAAGAACCCCCGCATGGCGCTGCCCTACAAGGCTTTGGCCGCGATGGGGGAGGGGGAGCGGGCCGCGATCACCGCCGAGGCCGCGGCGTTCCTTGCGAAAATGAAAACGCCGGAGGCAGAGCCCCCGGCGCAGATCTCGATGCCGTGGTGATCAGCGGCCGCGAATGCGCGGATCAAGCGCGTCGCGCAGCCCGTCGCCGATGTAGTTGACCGAGAGCACCGTCAGCGAAATCGCGATGCCGGGCAGGATCACCCGCATCGGGTACAGCTGGATCTGATCGACGGCGTCGAACAGAAGCCGCCCCCAGGTCGGGAAGTCCGGCGGGAAGCCGAGGCCCAGGAACGACAGTGCCGATTCCGTGATGATCGCCGAAGCGATGCCAAGCGTGGCCGAGACCATGATGGGCGACATCACGTTCGGCAGGATGTGGCGCAGCACGAGCCGATGCGCGGGCGTGCCGATCGAGCGCGCCGCCAGAACGAATTCGCGTTCCTTCAGCGCCAGCACCTCGCCGCGCACGATCCGCGCGGTCTGCATCCAGGAGGTCGCCCCGATCGCGGTGACGATCAGCAGGAAAATCCCGCCCTCGGGGCCGAAGCCTTTCGACAGCGGATCGCGGAACAGCGTCACCATCAGCAGCAGCAAGGGCAGCAGCGGCAGGGCAAGGAACAGGTCGGTCAGCCGCATCAGATGCCCGTCGAGCCGCTTGAAATAGCCCGCCAGCACGCCGATTGCCGCGCCAAGGAAGATCGAGAGCGACATCGCGGTCAGACCGACCGAGATCGAGACCTTGCCCCCCGCCATCATCCGCGCGAGCAGGTCGCGGCCCAGCTGGTCGGTGCCCAGGGGATGGGCGAGCGAGAAGCCCTTGTTGCGGGCGCGGAAGTCGACATAGGTCGGGTCCATGTGCCAGACGAGCGGCCCGATCAGGATCAGGCCGAGGATCGCCACGAAGATCGTCAGGCCGACCAGCGCGCCTCTGTGGGTCTTGAACTGGTCCCAGACATCCCACCACTGATTGCGGGGCGGGCGGATTTTGGTGGTGGTGTCAGTCATAACGGATCCGCGGGTCGAGGATGCCATAAAGCAGGTCGGCAATCAGGTTGAAGAGCACGATCAGCACGGCAAAGATGAAGGTCAGCGTCATCACCATCGGCAGGTCGTTGGCATGGATGGCGAGGATCAGCTGCTGGCCGAGCCCGTTCACCTTGAACACCTGCTCGGTGATGATCGCCCCGCCAAAGATCGAGGGCACGCCCAACGCGATCACGGTGACGACGGGGATGAGCGAGTTGCGCAGCACGTGGATCAGCACGACGACGCGCTCGGTCAGGCCCTTGGCGCGGGCGGTGCGGACGTAATCCTGCCCGAGGTTGTCGAGCATGGATGAGCGCATGAACCGCGAGATCTGCGCCGCGTTGAACAGCGACAGCACCGTGACCGGCATCACCATCTGCTTGAGCTGCTTGGTGAAACTGGCCCAGTCGGTGACCTGCAACGTGGTGTCGTAGACCATCGGAAACCATTGCAGCTTGACCGCGAAGATCACGATCAGCACGACGCCGGTAAAGAAGGTCGGCACCGAAAAGCCGATCATCGAGATGAAGGTGCCGAGGTTGTCGAACCAGGAATACTGTCGATAGGCGGAGAGGATGCCGATGGGCACTGCGATCAGCACGCCGATCACGTAAGCCGAACCGACGACGATCAAGGTTTGCGGCATGCGCTGCGCGATGATGTCCATCACCGGCTGACGCGACTGGAACGAGATCACGCGCTGCATGTCATCGGCCATGTGGGTGCCGAACAGAGTGTCCCACAGATGCATCGGCTCGATCCAGAACATCTGCTTGAGCCAGAGGAAATAGCGGATGTACCACGAGGCATCGAGGCCAAGCGCGGTGCGCATCTTCGCCTTCACTTCGGGCGGCACGGTCAGGGGAACCTCGCCCAGAGGGTCGCCGGGGGCGGCCTCGAGCAGCAGGAAGATCACCAAAGAGATGATCAGAAGCGTCGGGATCGCGATCAGCAATCGTCGCATCGTATACTGGAACATCGGCGCCTCGGCTCGTCTCTCGTGTCTCTCGGGGGGTGGCGGGGGGCGCCGGGCCAACGGCCCGGCGCCCCCCGCCCGGGTCGGACCGGCCTTGCCGGTCCGACCTCACGGTCTCTCATGCTGCGATCACTTCGCCCGCGACCAGTCGGCCACGTTCCAGTATTCGCTGTCCCAGGCGTTCATGTCGACGCCCACGAGGGTGTTCGACACGGCCGAGAAGCGGGCCCGGTTCGCCAGCGGCACGGTGACCATCGCATCCTTGGTGACCATGTCGTTGAGCTTCTTGATCTGGTCGGCACGCTTGGCCGGATCGGCGGTGGTCAGCATTTCCTTGATCAGCGCGTCATAGTCCGGGTTGCAGAAGCGCGGGATGTTCTCGCCCTGCCACTGGTCTTCCGGCTTCGGCGCCTTTTCACAGGTCAGCTGTGCCAGATAGGCCTGCGGGTCGGTCCCGTCCCATTCGTTCGCGAACATCTGCACGTCGGCGTAGAACTTCTGGAACGTGTCGGGCGAGCCTGCATCGCCGCCGAAGAACACGGACGGATCGATCTGTTTCAGCTCGACTTCGACGCCGATGTCGTTCCACCACTGCTTGATCATCGCCTGGAAGTTCTGGCGGATCGGGTTGACCGAGGTCTGATAGACGAGGCTCAGCTTCTTGCCGTCCTTGTCGCGGATGCCGTCGCCGTCGCTGTCGGTCCAGCCCGCTTCATCGAGCAGCTTCTTCGCGCCTTCCACGTCCTGCGTCAGGCAGCCGGTGTTGTCCGACGCGAACATCTCGGGCGCGGGCACCAGGTTGCAGGTCGGGCGGGCGGCTTCGCCATAGCCGATTTCCACCAGCAGCGAGCGGTCGATCGCTTTCGACAGCGCTTCGCGCACGCGGATGTCCGAGAAGATCGGATGCGGATGCTTGGCGGTCGAGCGCTCCCCCTCGGGCAGGGCCGAGGAGGCGTCGGTCATGTTCAGTTCGAGCCGTTCCACAAGGCCGCCGTAAGCGGTCATGAACTTGCCCTTGCCGGCGGCGATCATCTGCGCCTGCACCTCGGGCTCGATCTGGGTGTTCCAGCCATAGTCGTATTCGCCGGTTTCCATCACGGCGCGCGCGGTCGACATCGCGTCGTTGCCGCCCTTCAGCGTGGCGGTGGCGAAGGCCGGTTTTGCCGGATCGCGGTAGTTCGGGTTGGCGACGAAAACCGCCACGTCATTGGTCTTGAAGTCGGTGACCACGAACGGGCCGGTGCCGATCGGCTTGAAGTTCGCATCGGTGCAGCTCGAGGCATTCGCGCCGAGGCATTTCTCGAACTGTTTCTTCTGCAGGATGGGGGCAAGGGCGCCGACGAAGGCCGAATAGGGGTTCGTCTTCGGTTCCTTGAAGCTGATCTTCACGGTCAGCGGATCGACGGCTTCGATCTTGTCGATGCCTTCGAATTTCGACAGCTGCGCGCAGCCGCCGGCCGGGTCCATGCAGTATTGGCCGGTGAAGACCACGTCATCGGCGGTGAAATCGGTGCCGTCCGACCATTTCACGCCCGGCAGCAGTTTCCAGGTGATGGTCTTGCCATCGGCCGAGACGCCACCGTTTTCCAGCGTCGGAATCTCGACGGCCAGACGCGGCATCATCGTGCCATCGGGCTTGTAGGAGGCCAGCGGTTCCGAGACCATCGAGGAGGCGTTGATGTCCTTGGTGCCCGAGGACAGGTACTGGTTCATCGTCGAGGCAGCCTGCGACTGGATGATCTTCAGCTCACCGTCCGAGCCGCGTTCGGCGAACGCGGCAGGCGCGAAGGCCAGCAAAGCGGCGGCCCCCATCAATGCGGTCTTGAGTTTCATGCGTCCTCTCCTTCGTTGGATGCAGAGATCACGTTTGCTCGGGCTTCCCGCCCGGTCACTTCGCGCCGCCGTTACCCGGCGGTCTGATTGTGCAGATGGCAGGCGGTGAAATGACCCGGCGCCACTTCGCGGAACTCGGGTTCCACCGACCGGCACAGATCCATCACCTTCGGGCAGCGGGTGCAGAAATTGCAGCCCTTGGGCGGATTGGCGGGCGAGGGCACATCGCCCTTGAGGATGATCCGCTGCCGGGTGCTTTCGGCATTCGGGTCGGGCTCGGGCACGGCCGACAAGAGCGCCTGCGTGTAGGGATGCAGCGGCGCCTCGTAAAGCGCATCGCGGGTGGCCAGTTCGACGATCCGGCCCAGATACATCACCGCCACGCGGTCGGCGATGTGGCGCACCATCGACAGGTCGTGGCTGATGAAGAGATAGGTCAGCCCGAGGCTGTCCTGCAGCTCTTCAAGCAGGTTCACCACCTGCGCCTGAATCGACACGTCAAGCGCCGCGATCGGCTCGTCGCAGACGATGAAGCGCGGATTGAGCGCAAGCGCCCGGGCAATGCCGATGCGCTGGCGCTGGCCGCCGGAAAACTCGTGCGGATAGCGGTTGGCGAAATCGCGGTTCAGCCCGACCTTGTCCATCAACTCGTAGATCCGGGCGAGCTTTTGCGGCTTCGTGAGCGTCGTGTGCTCGTCAAGCGGCTCGCCGATGATCCCGGCCACCGTCATGCGCGGGTTGAGCGACGCCTGCGGGTCCTGAAACACCATCTGCATCTTCGGCCGCATCGCGCGCAATTCGCTCGGCGGCGCGGCCAGAACATCCTCGCCGTCGATCGTCACCGAGCCCGCGGTCGGTTCGTAAAGCCGCAGGATCGCCCGGCCGCAGGTCGATTTCCCGCAGCCCGATTCGCCCACCAGCCCCAGCGTCTCGCCTTCGTAGATGGTGAAGGTCACGTCATCGACGGCCTTCACATCGCCGACCTTGGCGCGGAACAGCCCCGCCGTGATCGGGAAATACATCTTCAGCCCTTCGACCTCGACCAGAGGCCGCTTGCCGCCGTCAAACATGGGCTTTCTCCGTCACTTCCTTGCGCGGGGCATTCGCGTCGAAATCCCAAAAACAGGCCGCATCATGGCCCGGGCCGACATCATAACGTGCCGGGTTGGCCGCGTCGCAAGCCGAAAAGCGCAAGCTGCAGCGGTCGCGGAACGGACAGGCGGCGGGCGCGGCGCGCAGGATCGGCGGCTGGCCCTCGATCACGTTCAGTTTCTCGGCCCGCTCGCCGCGCACGGAGGGCACCGTTTGCAACAGCGCGCGCGTGTAGGGGTGGCGGGGCTTGGCGAAGACTTCCTTCACCGTGCCATGTTCGACGATCTGGCCGCCATACATGACCATGATCCGGTCGGCGATGCCCGCGATCACGCCCAGATCATGGGTGATCCAGATGATCGCCATGCCGAGCTTCTGGCGAAGATCCTTCACCAGTTCAAGGATTTGCGCCTGAATCGTCACATCGAGCGCGGTCGTCGGTTCATCCGCGATCAGCACTTTCGGATCGCAGGCGAGCGCGATGGCGATCATCACCCGCTGCCGCATCCCGCCCGAGAACTGGTGCGGGAAATCTTTCAGCCGTCGCCCGGCGTCGGGGATGCCCACCAGCTCAAGCAGCTCCTGTGCCCGCACCTGCGCCTGCGCCTTGGTCATGCCCATGTGCTTCATCAGCGGCTCGCGCAGCTGATAGCCCACGGTGAAGACCGGGTTGAGCGAGGTCATCGGGTCCTGAAAGATGAAGCCGACGCCGGGGCCACGCACGGCACGCAGCTGGGCGGGGGTGCATTTGAGCAGATCAAGCCCGTCAAACATCACGCGGCCGTCCCGCACTTCGGCGGGGGGGCTGGGCAGAAGCCCGATCAGCGACATCATGGTGACGGATTTGCCCGAGCCCGACTCGCCGACGACACCCAGCAATTCGCCGGGTTTCAGATCGAACGAGACAGAGTTGACGGCATGCACCTCGCCGCCACGGGTGCGAAAGATCGTCTTGAGGTTCGTCACCTCGAGCACGGGCTGCGCTTCCTCGCGCATGGCGTCCCCCAGTCTTTGTATTTGCAGCGTTTCTTGGCGCTGGTTCTTCTTGGCGATCACCAAGTGGTGAACGAATTTTACCGAGTGTTAGAGATTTTCCCGCCCAGTGCAAGCGCTAACGCTGGGGAAGCCCTGCGGCCCGCGCATGTCGCTTGCCCGCGCGTCCGGGCTTGACCTTGGCCGGTTCGCGGTCAAGCCTTCCCCATCCCGACCCGAAGGAGCGCCCGATGCCGTTTGTGATTTCGCTCAATGATCCTGTCCGTTTTTCCGCCGCCTTGCCCAAGGCCGCCGATGTGGTGGTGATGGGCGCGGGGGTCGCTGGCGTGATGGCCGCTCATTATCTTGCGCGCGCCGGGCGTCGGGTGGTGGTTCTTGAAAAAGGCCGGGTGGCGGGCGAGCAATCTTCGCGAAACTGGGGCTGGATCCGGCAACAGGGCCGCGATCCGGCGGAATTGCCGATCATGCAGGAAGCGATCCGGCTCTGGGAGGAGATCGCGGCCGAGCTTGGCCCCGAACTTGGCTTCCGCCGCTGCGGTGTCGCCTATCTTTCCGACAAGCCCGCCGCGGCGGAGGGCTTCGCGGCCTGGGTCGATTTGGCGCGGGCGCATGGGCTCGAAAGTCATCTGCTTGGGCGGGCGCAACTGGCCGCAGCGATTCCCCATGCCACGAATTGGGTCGCGGGACTCATCACGCCGTCCGATGCGCGGGCCGAGCCTTTCGTCGCCGTGCCGATGCTGGCTGCGCGCGCGGTGCGGGCGGGGGTGACGGTGATCGAGCATTGCGCGGTGCGGGCACTGGATATCGTTGGCGGGCAGCTGGCGGGCGTCGTCACTGAAAACGGCCGCATCGCTTGCGAGCAGGTTCTGGTGGCGGCGGGGGCCTGGTCCTCGCTCTTCCTGCGCCGGCACGGGCTGAGCCTGCCGCAGCTGCTCGTCCGCTCGACCGTGGCGCAGACCGTGCCCCTGCCCGAGATCACGCAAGTGTCGGGCGTCGATGATGTCTTTGCCTGGCGGCGGCGGCTCGATGGCAGCTACACGGTCGCGCCCGGGACCTCGCACGACTTCTACATGGGGCCGGATGGGCTGCGGCATTTCCGGAAATACATGCCGCAGATGGCCCGCGATCTGTCGAAGACCTCGATCCATCCGCGCGCGCCCGAGCCGGGCTGGCCTGATGGCTGGACAACGGCGCGGATGTGGTCGGAGGATCGCGAAAGCCCGTTCGAGCGGTGCCGGATTCTCGACCCCGCGCCGAACCGGGTGTTCCTGCACAATGTCCAGCGCGCTTTCGGCCGCGCCTTCCCGTCTCTGGGCGAGCCGAAGCTGGTGCGCGACTGGGCCGGGATGATCGACGTGATGCCCGACACCGTGCCGGTTCTGGATGCCGCGCCGCTGCCCGGGCTTTTCGTCGCCACCGGGCTCTCGGGGCATGGGTTCGGGATCGGCCCCGGCGTCGGCCGGGTGATGGCCAGCCTGATGACCGGGCAATCTCCCGGCCATGATCTGAGCCGCTTCCGCTGGGGCCGTTTTACCGACGGATCAAAAATCGACCTCGGCCCCACCTTCTGACCTTGCCAAGGGCGGGCGTCCCTGCCAGCCTGCCCGGGCGATCCTGCCGTTTTCCATAGGAAGAGCAAGCACATGCCTGTCAAGAACCGCTTCGCCGAACTGCTGCCCGAGATCACTGCCTGGCGGCGCGACATTCACGAAAACCCGGAACTTCTGTACGAGGTGCACCGCACCGCCGCCAAGGTCGCGGGGCTTCTGCGCGACTTCGGCTGCGACGAGGTGGTCGAGGGGATCGGCCGCACCGGCGTCGTCGGCGTGATCAAGGGCCGCAGCGATACGGCGGGCCGGGTGGTGGGCTTGCGCGCCGACATGGATGCGCTGCCGATCGTGGAACAGACCGGGGCGGCGCATGCCTCGAAAGTGCCGGGCAAGATGCATGCCTGCGGCCATGACGGCCACACCGCGATGCTGCTGGGCGCGGCCAAGTATTTGGCCGAGACACGGAATTTCGACGGCACGGCGGTTGTCATCTTCCAGCCCGCCGAAGAGGGCGGCGGCGGCGGCAAGGCGATGGTCGACGATGGCATGATGGAGCGCTGGGGCATTCAGGAAGTCTATGGCATGCACAACATGCCGGGCTTCCCGGTCGGCAGCTTCGCGATCCGCCCCGGTGCGATGATGGCCGCGACCGATCAGTTCGACATCGTGGTGACCGGCAAGGGCGGCCACGCCGCGAAACCGCATGAATGCATCGACACGACGCTGGTGGCGTCTCATATCGTCGTCGCCATGCAGCAGATCGCGTCGCGCAATGTCGATCCGCTGAAGCAGATCGTCGTCTCGATCTGCACCTTCCGCACCGAGAGCGAGGCTTATAACGTGATCCCGCAGACGGTGCATCTGAAGGGCACGGTCCGCACGCTGGATGCGACGATCCGCGATTTCGCCGAAGGGCGGGTGAAGGAAGTGGCCGAGGGCATCGCTGCCGCGCATGGGGCGACGGTCGAGATCCGCTATATCCGCGGCTATCCGGTGACGATGAACACGCCCGAAAACACCGAGTTCGCGATCGACGTCGCGCAGGCGGTGTCGGGGCAGGTCGACACGTCGATGGCGCCGATGATGGGCGGCGAGGATTTCTCCTACATGCTGAACGCGCGGCCGGGTGCCTATATCTTCCTTGGCAATGGCGACAGCGCGATGGTGCACCACCCGGCCTATGATTTCGACGACAGCGCGATCCCCTTCGGGTCGAGTTGGTATGCGGGGATGGTCGAAAGCCGGATGCCCGCCGCCTGAGACGCGAAAGGGGGGCGCTGCCCCCCTCTTTGCCTTTCGGCAAATTCACCCCCCGGCATATTTGAGCCAAGAAAAAGATCATCGGTTTTTTCTTGGTTCAAATGCGCCGGGGGGACGGCCGCGAGGCCGCGGGGGGCAGAGCCCCCCTTCCTTACCGCAGCACCATCACCGAGCAGGGCGCGTGGCGCACGACGCGGGCGGCGGTCGAGCCGATCAGGAAATCGCCAAATCCCGGCCGATGTCCGGCGATCACGATGCAGTCGGCGCCGATCTCTTCGACCAGATCCAGGATCTCGTTCGCCGCATGGCCTTGGCGCAGCACCCCCGCGCCATTTTCGAATTCGTTTGCCAGCGCGTCGAGCTGGTTTTGCAGCGTCTGGCGCAGGTCGGCGTCATAGCCCTCGGGCATGTAGGAAATCGCATAGCCGGGCACGTCGGCCATCACATGCACGATGGTAATGCGCGCCCCCGGGGCCGCCAGCGTCCGCGCGACATTGAGCGCGGTGTCAGGGTTGTGTTCGGCATCGAAGGCGACGGGAACGATGATATTGGAATACATGGCGGACTCCTTTGAAGGCGTCGTTACGGATGAGCTCATATTGCCCGGAAAATGGGCGGGCACCTTGATACAGGTCACGCTTTCTGTCCGGTACTGCGCCGCGATTGTCAGCCTCCGGTGTGGTTCATGCCGCGCCCGACCTGCCCCGAGGCGCCGGACAGCCCATAAGCGAAATCATGCCCGCGCGGCTTGCGCCCGATCGCGGTGCGGATGGCATCAAGCAGGGCAGCATCGCCCTCAGAGCCGCGCAGCGGGCCGCGCAGATCGGTGCCGCCCTCCTGACCGAGACAGGGGTAGAGCGTCCCGGTGGCGCTGATCCGCACCCGGTTGCAGCTGTCGCAAAAGCCGTGGCTGAGGGGGGTGATGAAGCCGATCCTTTGCCCGGTTTCCGCGGCCCGGACATAGCGCGCAGGCCCGCCGGTGGTTTCGGGCAGATCGCTCAGCGTCAGATGTTCGGACAGTCGCGCCCGCACCTCCGCCAAGGACAGGAAGGTGGCGGCGCGGTCGGTCATCGGCATTTCGCCCACCGGCATCACTTCGATGAAGCTCAGATCATGGCCCTCGGCCCCGGCCCAAGTGGCCAGATCGATCAGCTCGTCCTCGTTCACGCCGCGCAGGGCGACGGTGTTGATCTTCACCCGCAGCCCGGCCGCTTTCGCGGCGGCGATGCCTGCCAGCACCGTGGCCAGATCGCCGCGCCGGGTGATCGCCGTGAACCTCGCAGGGCGCAGGCTGTCGAGCGACACATTCACCCGTTTCACCCCGCAGGCGGCCAGATCGGCGGCATGGGGGGCGAGCGTCGAGCCATTCGTGGTCAGCGTCAGCTCGCGCAGCGCGCCCGTTTCCAGATGCCGCGACAGCGCCCGAAACAGGCTCATCACGTTGCGGCGCAACAGGGGCTCGCCGCCGGTGATGCGCAGCTTCTGCACGCCAAGGCCGATGAAGGCGGTGCAGAGCCGGTCCAGCTCTTCGAGGCTCAGAAGATCGGCGCGCGGCAGGAACTGCGTGCCCTCGTCCATGCAATAGCTGCAGCGAAAGTCGCACCGGTCCGTCACCGAGACCCGCAGGTAGGTGATCCGTCGCGCGAAAGGGTCGATCAGGCGTTCCATGCCTTGAAGGTAGGCGAGCCGCCGCCGCCCGGCAAGGCCCGGCCGCGGCGGCTTGTCGCGGGCTTGCGACCTCAGGTCACTTTCGCCCGGGCGTGGAATTCGGGCCGGTCCCAGGCCCGGGTCGCCATCACCTCGGTCAGGATCGCGGTGGCGCGGTCGATCTCGGCCTCGCCGATGTAAAGCGGCGTGACGCCGAAGCGCAGGATGTCCGGCGCCCGGAAATCGCCGATCACGCCGCGGGCGATCAGCGCCTGCATGATCGCATAGCCCTGCGGATGGGCGAAGCTGACTTGGCTTCCGCGGGTGGCGGGATCGCGCGGGGTGACAAGGGTCAGATCGGGGCAGGCGGTTTCGACGGCGGCGATGAAGCGCGAGGTCAGTTCGATCGAGCGGGCGCGGATCTCGGCCATCGAGACGCCGTCCCAGACATCGAGCGCCGCGTCGAGCGCGGCGAGTTGCAGCACCGGCGGCGTGCCGACCCGCATCCGCGCCGTGCCGGGGGCGGGGCGATAGCCGGGCTCGAAGGCAAAGGGCGCGTCATGGCCGAGCCAGCCCGAAAGCACCGGCTGCACCTGCGCCGCGTGACGGGGGGCGACATAGATGAAGGCCGGGCCGCCGGGGCCGGAGTTCAGGTATTTGTAGGTGCAGCCCGCCGCGAAATCGGCGCCCGCACCGGCCAGATCGACCGGCACCGCACCGGCAGAATGGGCAAGGTCCCAGAACGCAAGCGCCCCCGCGGCATGGGCCTTGGCGGTCAGCGCTTTCATGTCGTGCTTGCGCCCGGTGCGGTAATCGACCTCGGTCAGCATGGTGACGGCGATGGTCTCGTCGATCGCGGCCTCGACCTCTTCGGGGGCGACGACGCGCAGTTCGTAGCCCTGACCGAGAAGCCCGGTCAGCCCCTGCGCCATGTAAAGATCGGTCGGGAAATTGCCGCTGTCGGACAGGATCACCCGACGCGCGGGGCGCAGTTGCAGCGCCGCGTCGAGCGCCTGAAACACCTTGATCGACAAGGTATCGCCCAGCGTCACCGCCCCCGGCTCCGCCCCGATCAGCCGCCCGATCCGGTTGCCCAGACGCTCGGGCAGGTCCATCCACCCGGCCTTGTTCCAGGCGGTGATCAGCATCGCCCCCCATTCGGCGCGGATCGCGGCCTCGACCCGCGCGGGTACCGCCCGCGGCAGCGGGCCAAGCGAATTGCCGTCAAGATAGATCACCCCTTCGGGCAGATCGAAAAGCGCCTTGGTGGCGGTAAAATCGGTGGTCATCGCGGTCTCCTTTCGGCCAAACTGGCGCGGGCGCCCGGCCGCCGCAAGGGGGGTTGCGCGGCGGCTGATCCGACGTCACCTTGGGGCGGGGAGGCCATCATGACCGTGAAAGACGCGCTGAGGGACATCGACCTGCCGCCGCTCTGGCTGGCCGCTTTCGCGGCCCTGGTCTGGATCACCGGAACCGTCGTGCCGCTGGCGCTGCCCTATACGCATCCGGTGGGCTATGCGCTGGTGCTGGCGGGCGTCGTGCTGACGCTGGTCGCCGCCGGACAGATGGTGCTGATGCGCACCACGGTCATTCCGCGCCGCGAGCCCTGCCGTCTGGTGACCTCGGGCGTCTTCGCGTTTTCACGCAACCCGATCTATCTGGCCGATGCGATGATCCTTGCCGGGCTGATCCTCGTCTGGGATGCCGCGCTGGCGGCGCCGCTGGTTCCGGCCTTCATGGCGCTGATCACGCGCCGCTACATTCGGGGCGAGGAAGTCGCCATCGCCACGCTCTTTGGACCCGAGTATCAGGCCTATCGCGCCCGCGTCCGCCGCTGGCTGTGACCTATTTGCTGCATTGCAGAAAAATCGTCGCACCCCGTCGCAATCGCTGTGCCAAATCCGCGCTGCGGCAGGGCAGGTGACCCCCGCCAAACCCTTGAATCCGCGCCAAAATTGTCAGCGGTAACATGGTATGCAAAGGTATACCGCGGGGGTGGCCCAACCCGGCACCAGTTTTGCGACTCTTACGTGTGACCAAGCGCTTGTGAAACTTTCTTACGCAGTGTTAAGAGGTCTCGCCACGTTTTGTCCCCGGGCTGAAATCGTCCCGGGGCAGCATTGGGAGAGACAGAAGTGAAAATCGGCGCTCCGAAGGAGATTTTCGAGGGAGAGGCGCGTGTTGCGCTGACCCCCGACTCTGCGGTCCAGCTTCAGAAGCTGGGGCACACTTGTTTCGTGGAAGCGGGCGCGGGCCATGCCGCGGGCTTTGAAGATACCGCCTACGAGGCCGTCGGCGTGACCGTCGTGAAGGGCGCCGAGGCGCTTTTCGACGCGGTGGACGTCGTGGCCAAGGTGCGCCCGCCGGTCGAGGCCGAAGTGGCCCGCCTGAAGTCTGGCAAGACGCTGATTTCCTTCTTCTATCCGGCGCAGAACAAGGATCTGCTCGAGGCTGCCAAGGCCACCGGGGCGACTGTTATCGCGATGGACATGGTGCCGCGGATCTCGCGCGCGCAAAAGATGGACGCGCTCAGCTCGATGGCGAACATCTCGGGCTACCGCGCGGTGATCGAGGCGGGCAACAACTTCGGCCGCTTCTTCACCGGTCAGGTGACGGCGGCAGGCAAGGTGCCCCCGGCCAAGGTGCTGATCGTTGGCGCGGGCGTTGCGGGTCTGGCCGCGATCGGCGCCTCGACAGCGCTGGGCGCGATCACCTATGCCTTTGACGTGCGTCCCGAAGTGGCCGAACAGATCGAATCGATGGGCGCCGAATTCGTCTATCTCGATTTCGAGGAGCAAGCGCAGGATGGCGCCGCGACCGGCGGTTACGCCGCGCCGTCCTCGCCCGAATTCCGCGACGCGCAGCTGAAGAAATTCCGCGAACTCGCCCCCGAGATGGACATCGTCATCACCACGGCGCTGATCCCCGGCCGCGACGCGCCGATCCTCTGGACCAAGGACATGGTCGAGAAGATGAAACGCGGCTCGGTCATCGTCGATCTGGCGGCCGAGCGTGGCGGCAACTGCGAGCTGACGAAGAAGGACGAGAAAGTCGTCACCCCGAACGGCGTGACCGTGATCGGCTACACCGACTTCCCCTCGCGCATGGCGCAGCAGTCGTCGCAGCTTTATTCGACCAACATCCGTCACATGATGACCGACCTGACGCCCGGCAAGGACGGCGTCGTGGTCCACAACATGGAAGACGACGTGATCCGCGGCGCGACCGTGACCTTCGAGGGCGCGATCACCTTCCCGCCGCCGCCGCCGAAAATCGCGGCGATCGCGGCGCAAAAGCCGAAGGAAAAGGCCAAGGTCCTGACGCCCGAAGAAATCCGGGCCGCCGAGAAAGCCGCCTTCCGCAAGGAAACCCGCAACCAGATCCTGATGCTGGGCATCGGCGGCGCGCTGCTGCTCTCGATCGGGCTCGTGGCTCCGGCTTCGTTCATGGCGCACTTCATCGTTTTCGCGCTGTCGTGCTTCGTCGGCTTCCAGGTGATCTGGAACGTCAGCCACTCGCTGCACACGCCGCTGATGGCGGTGACGAACGCGATTTCCTCGATCATCATCCTCGGCGCGCTGCTGCAGGTGGGGTCGAGCTCGTTCCTCGTCATCCTGCTCTCGGGCGTTTCGGTCTTCATGGCGGGCATCAACATCTTCGGCGGTTTCATGGTCACCCGGCGCATGCTGGCGATGTTCCAGAAGTCGTAAGCGGAGGAAAGAACAATGGATTTCGGTTTCACCACGGCCGCTTACGTCGTTGCGGCAGTTCTGTTCATCCTCTCGCTCGGCGGCCTGTCTGGGCAGGAAAGCGCGAAACGTGCCGTCTGGTACGGCATCGTCGGCATGGCGCTGGCCGTGGCGGCGACGCTGGTCGGGCCGGGGCAGGGGCTTTGGGTCCTGTCGCTCCTCCTTCTGGGCGCGGGCGGCTTCTATGGCATGAAGGTCGCGAAAAAGGTCCAGATGACCGAGATGCCGCAGCTCGTCGCGGCGATGCACTCGCTCGTCGGTCTGGCCGCCGTTCTGGTCGGCTACAACGCCTATATTGAATCGGTGCGCGTGCCGGGCATGGACGATGCCGCGAAAGCGGCGCTCGAGGGCTTTGCGGCGCTCGTCGCCCACAAGACGCCGACCGAGCTTGCGATCCTGCGCGTCGAGCTGTTCCTTGGCGTCTTCATCGGGGCCGTGACCTTCACCGGCTCGATCATCGCCTTCGGCAAGCTCGCGGGCAAGGTCGACACCAAGGCGAAGAAACTGCCGGGCGGTCACTTCCTGAACGCGACGGCGGCGCTGGCTTCGATCGCCATGCTCGTGCTCTTCATGCTCGGCTATGGCTCGCTGCCGCTGATCGGGATGACGCTGCTGGCGTTCTTCATCGGCTATCACCTGATCATGGGGATCGGCGGCGCCGACATGCCGGTCGTGGTGTCGATGCTGAACAGCTACTCGGGCTGGGCCGCGGCGGCGATCGGCTTCTCGCTCGGCAACGATCTGCTGATCGTGACCGGCGCGCTGGTCGGCTCCTCGGGCGCGATCCTGAGCTACATCATGTGCAAGGCGATGAACCGGTCGTTCATCTCGGTGATCCTGGGCGGCTTCGGCAATACCTCGGGTCCGGCGATGGCGGTCGAGGGCGAGCAGATCGCTATTGACGCGCAGGGCGTGGCCGATGCGCTGTCGGAAGCCGACAGCATCATCATCATCCCGGGCTATGGGATGGCGGTGGCGCAGGCGCAGATGGCGGTGTCGGAGCTCACCTCGGTGCTGCGGGGCCGTGGCAAGACCGTGCGCTTCGCGATCCACCCGGTTGCGGGCCGTCTGCCGGGGCACATGAACGTGCTGCTGGCCGAGGCGAAGGTTCCCTACGACATCGTTCTGGAGATGGACGAGATCAACGAGGACTTCCCGAGCACCGACGTGGCGATCGTCATCGGCTCGAACGACATCGTGAACCCGGCGGCGCAGGAAGATCCGAACTCGCCGATCGCCGGGATGCCGGTGCTGGAATGCTGGAAGGCGAAACAGGTCTTCGTGTCGAAGCGCGGTCAGGGCACGGGCTACTCGGGGATCGAGAATCCGCTGTTCTACAAGGAAAACACCCGCATGTTCTACGGCGATGCGAAGAAGTCGCTGGAAGAACTGCTGCATCTGATCCGGCACTGAGCTGTATCAGACCCGACCACAGGCCCCGCCGGAAACGGCGGGGTTTTTCATTTCGCCCCGGCTGCGCCGGAGCGACCCGCCGGGGGCTTTGCCCCCGGACCCCGAAGATATTTGGAGCAAGATAAAAGAGCGCCCGACGGCTTGCCGAACGCTTGATGGGTAGGTTTTGGGGGGAAGGGCAGGCTTCCGAAGCCTCGGATGGAGCCATTCCGCAAAGGTCAAAGCCGAGCCTTAGGCTTTTCCCTGGCAAAATACGCCGGGGGGTGCGGGGGGCGGAGCCCCCCGCGGGTCGCCTCGCGCAAGCGAGGCGAAATCTTACGCGTGGATCGCGCCGTCGCCGCAGGCCAGTGCCGCTTCGCGCACCGCTTCCGAATAGGTCGGATGCGCGTGGCAGGTCAGCGCGATATCCTGCGCCGAGGCGCCGAATTCCATCGCCACGCAGATCTCGTGGATCATGTCACCCGCCGACGGGCCGATGATGTGGGCCCCCAGCACCCGATCCGTCGCCGCATCGGCGAGGATCTTCACGAAGCCTTCGGCCTGGAACACCGCCTTGGCGCGGCCGTTGCCCATGAAGGAGAACTTGCCGACCTTGTAGGCCCGGCCTTCCTGCTTCAGCGTTTCCTCGGTCTTGCCGACGCAGGCCACCTCGGGCGTCGTGTAGATCACGCCGGGGATGACGTCGTAATTCACATGGCCATGCTTGCCCGCGATCACCTCGGCCACCGCCATGCCCTCGTCCTCGGCCTTGTGGGCGAGCATCGGACCCACGATCGCATCGCCGATCGCATAAAGGCCCGGCACAGTCGTCGCCCAATGGCTGTCGGTCTTCACTTGCCCGCGCGGCAGCATCTCGACGCCGAGCGCCTCGAGCCCCAGACCCTTGGTGAAGGGCTTGCGGCCGGTCGCGACCAGCACCACCTCGGCCTCGATCGCATGGGCGCTCTCGTCCTTGCGCAGGGTATAGCGCACGGTGTTCTTGCCCTTCGCCTTGTCGACGCCCTGCACGGCGGCGCCCAGAACGAATTTCAGCCCCTGTTTCGACAGGATGCGCTGCAGCCCCTTGGCGACTTCGCCGTCCATGCCCGGCGTGATCGCGTCGAGATATTCGACCACCGTCACCTCGGCGCCAAGCCGCGCATAGACCGAGCCGAGTTCCAACCCGATCACCCCCGCGCCGATCACCACCATCGATTTCGGCACCTTTGCGAGCGACAGCGCCCCGGTCGAGGTGACCACGGTCTGCTCGTCGATCTCGATGCCGGGCAGGCCCGAAGATTCCGAGCCGGTGGCGATGACGATGTTCCTGGCCGTGTGGACCTCGTCGCCGACCTTCACCTGACCCGGCGCCGGGATCGAGCCCCAGCCCTGCAGGTAGGTCACCTTGTTCTTCTTGAACAGGAACTCGATGCCCTTGGTGTTGCCGTCGATGACGTCCTGCTTGTAGGACTGCATCTTCGCCCAATCGACCTTCACCTTGGCGCCCATCAGGCCCATCTTTTCGAAGTTCTCGTGAACCTCGTGCAGCTCATGCGTCGCGTGCAGCAGCGCCTTCGAGGGAATGCAGCCCACGTTGAGGCAGGTGCCGCCCAAGCTGCCGCGCCCTTCGACGCAGGCGGTCTTCAGGCCCAATTGCGCGCAGCGGATGGCGCAGACATAGCCGCCCGGGCCGCCGCCGATGATGATGACGTCAAATTCTGCCATGGTCATTCCCCTGACGAATGGCGGGGGGCGCTGCCCCCCGGGCCCCCCGAGGTATTTTCAGCAAGATGAAAGGGAGGCGGTTTGCAGGAAGGGGGCGGGTGGACCGCCCCCTGCGGCATCGGACCGGATCAGAGATCCATCAGCAGGCGGCGCGGATCTTCCAGCGCCTCTTTCACGCGCACAAGGAATGTCACCGCGCCCTTGCCGTCGACGATGCGGTGATCGTAGGAAAGCGCCAGGTACATCATCGGGCGGATCACGATCTGACCGTTCACCACCACCGGGCGGTCCTGAATCTTGTGCATGCCGAGAATGCCCGATTGCGGCGGGTTCAGGATCGGCGAGGACATCAGCGAGCCGTAGACGCCGCCGTTCGAGATGGTGAACGAGCCGCCCTGCATCTCCTGCATCGTCAGCTTGCCATCCCGGCCGCGCTTGCCCAGTTCCGCGATCTCGCGTTCGATATGGGCGAAGCCCTTCTGATCGGCGTCGCGCACCACCGGCACCACAAGGCCCGAGGGCGTGCCCACGGCCACGCCCATGTGGACGTAGTTCTTGTAGATGATGTCGCCGCCGTCGATCTCGGCGTTCACTTCCGGGATTTCCTTCAGCGCGTGGCAGCAGGCCTTCACGAAGAAGCCCATGAACCCAAGCTTCACGCCGTGTTTCTTCTCGAACTGGTCCTTGTAGACGTTGCGCAGGTCCATCACGCCCGACATGTCCACCTCGTTGTAGGTGGTCAGCATCGCGGCGGTGTTCTGCGCGTCCTTCAGGCGACGGGCGATGGTGGCGCGCAGGCGGGTCATCTTCACCCGCTCTTCGCGCATCGCATCCTCGGCCGGGACCGGCGCGCGCGGGACCGACGCGGGCGGCGGCGCGATCGAGACTTGCGCGGTCTGCATCGGCGCGGGCGCGACGGGGGCCGGGGCGGCAGCGGCGGCCGCCACGTCTTCCTTCATGATCCGGCCATCGCGGCCAGACCCTGCGACCTGATCGGGCGACAGACCGGCTTCGGCCATCGCTTTCTTGGCCGAGGGCGCATGTTCCACGTCCTTCGCGGGCGCGGCAGCAGGCGCCGCGGCCGGGGCGGGGGCGGCGACCGCCGGAGCAGCGGCAGCACCGGCACCCGCGGCCATGATCGCCAGACGACCGCCCGCGGCGACCGAGGCGCCCTCGGGGGCGAGGATCTCGCTCAGCACGCCCGCGACCGGCGCCGGAACCTCGACCGAGACCTTGTCGGTTTCAAGCTCGCACAGGATCTCGTCCTGCGCGACGGCATCGCCCGGTTTCTTGAACCAGGTGGAAACGGTGGCTTCGGCAACGCTTTCGCCCAGCGCGGGGACCATGACATCCGTCATCTTGACCTCTTGAATCTGCGGCGCGGCTTTTTGAGGGGCTGCCGGGCCGTCGAGTTTGGGTTGCGCGGGCGCCATCGCGCCAGCGGACAAAAGCACGGCCAGAAGGGCGTTCACCGCCACCGTCTCGCCTTCCTTGGCGATGATCTCGCTCAGCACCCCCGCAGAGGGGGCGCGGACTTCGACCGTCACCTTGTCGGTTTCAAGCTCGCAGAGCATCGCATCGGCCACGACCATCTCGCCCGGTTTCACGAACCAGGTGGCGACAGTGGCTTCCGAGACGCTTTCCCCAAGCCCGGGAACGCGGATCTCGGTCATCTCAGCCCTCCAGCGCGTCGTTCACGAGGGCTTCCTGCTCGGCCTTGTGGCGCGAGGCGAGGCCCGTGGCCGGCGAGGCGGACGCGGCGCGGCCCGCATAGCGCGCGCGGCCATGCTTCGCCCCGATCTTCGACAGAACCCATTCGAGGTTCGGCTCGATGAAGCTCCAGGCGCCTTGGTTCTTCGGCTCTTCCTGACACCAGATGATCTGGGCATCCTTGAAGCGGCCGAGTTCCGTCACCAGCGAATGCGCCGGGAACGGGTAAAGCTGCTCGACACGCAGGATGTAGACGTCTTCCAGACCCCGCTTGTCGCGTTCGGCGAGCAGGTCATAGTAGACCTTGCCCGAGCACATCACGACGCGGCTGATCTCTGCATCGGGTTTGGTCGTCATTTCCGAATTGCCGTGATGCTGCGCATCGGCATCGTCCCACATCACGCGGCGGAAGAACGAGCCGGTGGTGAATTCGTCGGCCTTGGACACGCAGAGCGGATGGCGCAGCAGCGATTTCGGCGTCATCAGGATCAGCGGCTTGCGGAAGTTGCGGTGGATCTGACGGCGCAGGATGTGGAAGTAGTTCGCGGGCGTCGAGCAGTTCGCGACGATCCAGTTATCCTCGGCCGAGAGTTGCAGATAGCGTTCAAGCCGGGCGGAGGAGTGCTCCGGCCCCTGACCCTCGAAGCCATGCGGCAAGAGACAGACAAGGCCCGACATCCGCAGCCATTTCCGTTCGCCCGAGTTGATGAACTGGTCGAACATGATCTGCGCGCCGTTGGCGAAGTCACCGAACTGCGCTTCCCACAGCGTCAACGCATTGGGCTCGGCCAGCGTGTAGCCATATTCGAACCCGAGCACGGCATATTCCGACAGCATCGAGTCGATGACTTCGTATTTCGCCTGACCGGGCTTGATGTGGTTCAGGGGATAGTAGCGTTCCTCGGTCGCCTGATCGATCAGCCCGGAATGGCGCTGGCTGAAGGTGCCGCGGGTGCAGTCCTGCCCCGCCAGACGCACCGGGAAGCCCTCGGCCAGAAGCGAGCCGAAGGCCATCGCCTCGGCCGTGGCCCAGTCGAAGCCCTTGCCGGTTTCGAACATCGCCTTCTTGGCGTCGAGCTGGCGCGCCACCGTCTTGTGGATGTCGAAATCTTCCGGATAGGAGGTCAGCGCCTTGCCAACCTCGGCCATCAGCTCGGGCGAGATCGGGGTCACCCCCGCGTCGTAATCCGAGCTTTGCCGGTCGAGGTGCTTCCAGCGACCATCAAGCCAGTCGGCCTTGTTCGGGCGGAAGGTCTTGCCGGCCTCGTATTCCTCGTTCAGCTTCGCCTGGAAGGCGGCTTTCATATCCTCGATCTCGCCCTCGGGGATGAGGCCGTCGGCCACGAGACGTTCGGTGTAAAGCTGCAGCGTGGTCTTGTGGCCCTTGATGTTCTTGTACATCGCCGGGTTGGTGAACATCGGCTCGTCGCCTTCATTGTGACCGAAGCGGCGGTAGCAGAAGATGTCGATGACCACGTCCTTGTGGAACTTCTGCCGGAACTCGGTCGCCACCTTGGCGGCGTGCACGACGGCCTCCGGGTCGTCGCCGTTGACGTGGAAGATCGGCGCTTCCACCATCAGGGCGATGTCGGTCGGATAGGGCGAGGTGCGGCTGAAATGCGGCGCCGTGGTGAAGCCGATCTGGTTGTTCACGACGATATGGATGCAGCCGCCGGTGCGGTGCCCCTTGATGCCGGAAAGCTGCAGACATTCGGCGACGATGCCCTGACCCGCAAAGGCGGCATCGCCGTGCAGCAGGATCGGCAGAACCTGCGTGCGGTCTTCGTCATGCGCCTGATCCTGCTTGGCGCGGACCTTGCCCAGAACGACCGGGTTCACCGCTTCAAGGTGCGACGGGTTCGCGGTCAGCGACAGGTGGACGGTATGGCCGTCAAAGGCGCGGTCCGACGACGCGCCAAGGTGATATTTCACGTCGCCCGAGCCGTCCACATCCTCGGGCTTGTAGGAGCCGCCCTGGAATTCGTGGAAAATCGCGCGGTAGGGTTTCGCCAGCACCGTCGCCAGAATGTTCAGACGGCCGCGGTGCGGCATGCCGATGACGACTTCCTTGAGCCCAAGCGCACCGCCGCGCTTGATGATCTGTTCCATCGCCGGAATGAGCGCCTCGCCGCCATCAAGGCCGAAGCGCTTGGTGCCGGTGTATTTCACATGCAGGAATTTCTCGAAGCCCTCGGCCTCGACCAGCTTGTTCAGGATGGCGCGGCGGCCTTCGCGGGTGAACTGGATTTCCTTGCCGTAGCCCTCGATCCGTTCTTTCAGCCAGGCGGCTTCCTCGGGGTTCGAGATATGCATGTATTGCAGCGCAAACGTGCCGCAATAGGTGCGCTTGAGCACGTCGAGGATCTGCCGCATCGAGGCGACCTGCAGGCCCAGCACGTTGTCGATGAAGATCATCCGGTCCATGTCGGCATCGGTGAAGCCGTAGGAGCGCGGGTCAAGCTCCGGGTGCGGCTCGCCCGAGCGCATGCCAAGGGGATCGAGATCGGCGATCAGGTGGCCCCGGATCCGGTAGGCGCGGATGATCATCAGCGCGCGGATGCTGTCCAGCACGGCGCGCTTGATCGCCTCGTCCGAGACCTGCACGCCCGCGGCCTTCACCGCCGCCGCCAGTTTCTCGGCCGCGGCCTTGTTTTCCTTCGGCGCGACGGGCATCGGCCATTCGCCGGTCATCGCGGCGGTCAGATCGTCATTGGGGGAGGGCGGCCAGTCGGCACGCGCCCAGCTCGGCCCGTGGGCCGAGCGCTTGGCGTCAAGCTCGGTGTCGCCAAGGCTTTCGAAGAAGGAGGCCCAGTTCGGATCGACCGAGGTCGGATCCGCAGCATAGCGGGCGTAGAGCTGCTCGACATAGTCCGCGTTCGCCCCTTGCAGGAAGGACGAAGCGTGGAACTGGTCGTTCGGTGTGTGGTCGTTCATGGGATGATCCTTGCGAGATCGGCTGCGGGAACGGCCGGAGGCCGGAGGGATACGGGGTTCCGGCGCGCGAGGGACGCGCCGGCACGGGTTACTTCAAGAGCTGACGGGAAGGCGGCGCTTTGCCCGGCGCGGTTGTCCGTGGGCGGGGGCCGAGAGGACCCGGGGCACCGGGGCGGTCACCCCGGTGCAGGCCGCATCGCGCGGCTGGGGGAGGATCGGAGCGAGCGTGAGGGGACGCATCGTCTTTCCTTTCAGGACTGAGGCCTTGCGAGCCTAGTTGCACTCCACCACAAGGGTCTTCATCCCCGGGACCCGGTCCCCGGGCTCGGCGACATGGGACGACTTCAAACTGCGGCCATAATGGTTGCAAAGTCGTTCCGGTGCGCCTTTCACCGCCGCCTTGTCGGCCGCGAACAGGTCGAAATAGACATAGGACCGTTTCGCATCGCCCGAGATCGCCGCGACGGCATCGCTGTTGATGCCGGTCATCTTCTCGAAATCCGCTTTCGGCCGGTTGTCGACCGGGATCGGCGGGGCGAGGTCCTGCCCCGTCGAGGACGGCGCAAGCTCGACCTGCATGCAGGCGGAAAGGGTAAGCATCAGGAAGACGGCCGGAAGGGCCGACGCGGAACGGAGCATTCTTTGCCTCGGGCAGGTTAGCGGCGATAGGGGGAAGCGACGCCGGGAAGTCCGGCGGCGGCGTTGCAGGCGATGTCGTAATTGCCACCGGTGTTTTCGGCGCCGCAGGTCGCAGCGGTGCCGTCGACGATCGTGCCATTCGTGCGCGCCGAATTCGCCACCGCATAGCCGGTCGAGCCGGTCGGTGTCATGCCCGCGGGAACCTTTTGCGTCGTCACGATCGGATAGGTGGTGATCGGACCCGAAGCCGAGGGATCGATCACCGTCGGATCACCGCAGCCCGCCAGAGCCAGCGCGGCAAGGGTCATCGCCGCGGTTGTACGTTTCAGCGTCATTCGTACCTCCCGTTCTGGCCTTTCGGCCGGTGTTGTCCGCGTCTTTCGGGGCCCGACACCCCGTCTTGCCAGTGGGTGGAGCCGCGGCCTCCTCTGCCGCGGCCCCGCGGGGCCTCAGCCCTTGATCGCTTTCAGCACGGCTTCGCCGAGGTGGGCGGGGCTGTCCGCCACCACGATGCCCGCGCGCTTCATCGCTTCGATCTTGCTTTCCGCATCGCCCTTGCCGCCCGAGACGATGGCACCGGCATGGCCCATGCGACGGCCGGGAGGCGCGGTGCGACCGGCGATGAAACCGGCGGTCGGTTTCCAGCGGCCTTTTTTCTTTTCCGCCATCAGGAATTCGGCGGCTTCTTCTTCGGCCGAACCGCCGATTTCGCCGATCATGATGATCGAGGTGGTTTCCGGGTCGGCGAGGAACATCTCGAGCACGTCGATATGCTCGGTGCCCTTGATCGGGTCGCCGCCGATGCCCACGGCCGAGGATTGGCCCAGGCCCACGTCGGTCGTCTGTTTCACCGCTTCATAGGTCAGCGTGCCCGAGCGCGAGACGACGCCCACCGAGCCGCGCTTGAAGATCGAGCCCGGCATGATGCCGATCTTGCACGCATCCGGCGTCATCACGCCCGGGCAGTTCGGCCCGATCAGGCGCGATTTGCTGTCGATCAGCGCGCGTTTCACCCGCATCATGTCCAGAACCGGGATGCCTTCGGTGATGCAGACGATCAGCTCCATCTCGGCGTCGATCGCTTCAAGGATACTGTCCGCGGCGAAGGGCGGCGGCACATAGATCGCCGTCGCATGGGCGCCGGTGACGTGTTTCGCCTCGTGGACCGAGTTGAAGACCGGCAGGCCGAGATGCTCGCTGCCGCCCTTGCCGGGGGTCACGCCGCCGACCATTTTCGTGCCGTAGGCGATGGCTTGTTCAGAGTGGAAGGTGCCCTGCGAGCCGGTGAAGCCCTGGCAGATGACCTTGGTGTTTTCGTTGACGAGGACTGCCATCTTCTTAGCCTTTCACCGCTGCCACGATCTTCTTCGCGCCGTCGGCGAGATCGTCCGCGGCAATCACATTGAGCCCCGACTTGGCGATGATGTCCTTGCCAAGCTCGACGTTCGTGCCCTCGAGACGCACGACCAGCGGAACCTTCAGGCCAACTTCGGTCACCGCCGCCAGCACGCCTTCCGCGATGATGTCGCAGCGCATGATGCCGCCGAAGATGTTGACCAGAATGCCCTTCACCTTCGGATCCGAGGTGATGATCTTGAACGCCTCGGTCACCTTTTCCTTGGTGGCGCCACCGCCCACGTCAAGGAAGTTGGCCGGTTCGGCGCCGTAAAGCTTGATGATGTCCATCGTGGCCATCGCCAGACCCGCGCCGTTCACCATGCAGCCGATCTCGCCATCAAGCGCGATGTAGTTCAGGTCGAACCGCGAGGCTTCGAGTTCTTTCGGGTCTTCCTCGGTCACGTCGCGCAGGTCCAGCACGTCGGGCTGACGGTAAAGCGCGTTGTTGTCGAAGCCGAGCTTCGCATCGAGAACCTTCAGATGGCCGTCGGTGGTGACGATCAGCGGGTTGATCTCCAGCATCTCCATGTCCTTCTCGAGGAAGGCCTTGTAGAGCTTCTTGATCAGCGCCACGCATTGCTTGACCTGATTGCCTTCAAGACCCAGCGCAAAGGCGATGCGGCGGCCGTGGAAATCGCTCAGACCCGTCGCCGGATCGACCGAGAAAGAGAGGATCTTTTCGGGCGTGTGGGCCGCGACTTCCTCGATGTCCATGCCGCCCTCGGTCGAGCAGACAAAGGACACGCGCGAGGATTTGCGGTCGATGAGCAGCGCGAGGTAAAGCTCGCGCGAGATGTCCGAGCCTTCCTCGATATAGATGCGGTTGACCTGCTTGCCGGCCGGGCCGGTCTGGTGGGTCACAAGGGTGCGGCCCAGCATCTGGCGGGCCAGCGTTTCGGCCTCGGCCACGGACCGGGCCAGACGCACGCCGCCCTTTTCGCCCGCTTCGGCTTCCTTGAAATGGCCCTTGCCGCGACCACCGGCGTGGATCTGCGCCTTGACCACCCAGAGCGGGCCGTCGAGTTCGCTGGCAGCTGCCTTGACCTCATCTGCCTTGAGCACGATGCGACCGTTCGAGACCGGGCAGCCGTAGCTCTTGAGCAACTGCTTGGCCTGGTATTCGTGGATATTCATGGCATTTATCCCATGCTGATGTGTTTGGGGTGGTTTGGCACATTCCGCCCCGGGCACAAACCCAAAATTGCGCAAAGACCGGGCGTTCCGGAAGAAAAATCGGCTTTGTGATCACGGGTCGCAAATGTGTGATCACAAAATGCTGCAAGGCAGCGAACTTGATTGCGTTAACGGAATCGGCTTTGGTTTTCGCAAGGAAATTTCAAAACCGGGGTTGCTATGGCAAGTTGGGGCGTGGTTGCGCTGGTCGATGAACCGGCGGTGTTGCTGGCGGCTCATGCGGCGCATCATCTTGCGGCGGGGGCGGCCGAGGTGCACCTGTGGCTTGACCGGCCCGACCCGGAGGCCACCGATCTTCTGGGCGCGGTGGCGGGGGTGCATCTGCATCACGCGGGCGAGGATGGCTGGGCGTTTCAGGGTGGCGGGCAACGTCCGAAACTGCACACCGCGCGGCAGAAGTATATCGCTTCGAAGACGCTCGCCGAGACCCGGCTCGACTGGGTGATGCATTGCGACGCCGACGAGTTTCTGACCGCGCCGGGGGGCAGCGTGGCCGAGGTGCTCGGCGCCGCGCCCGCGGCGCTCGACTGGGTTGCCGTTGATGTGGCCGAGCGGGTGCAGATCGGCGGGCGCGCCGGTGCCGATATCTTCGCGGGCGCCTTCCGGAGGCCCTGGCGCGCCTTTGCCACCGAGGGCGCCGAGGTCTTCGCCGCGGCGGCGCGCGAGTATCTGCATCACGGCATCGCCGGGCATCACAACGGCAAATGCTGTGCGCGGGCGGGGCGGGGGCTGTTCGTGGGCGTGCATCACGGGCTGAAAACCTGGGCGGGCGAGCGCGCGCCCGCGCACGGGTCGCTGCCGGGGCTGCGTCTGCTGCATTTCGACGGGCTGACCGAATTGCACTATCTTCTCAAGATATTGCGCCGCGCGCAGGGGGGTGTTCCCGGCGCGCCCTCGCGCCACAGCGCGGCGCGTCTGGTGCAGATTGCGGCGGTGGCGGGAAGGGCGGGCGATGCGCAGCGGCTGCACCGGATCTGGCGACTGGCGAAGACGCTCGACCGCCCGCAGGCGGCGGCGCTCGAGACGCGCGGGGTGCTGAGCCACGACGCGCCCGGCATCGCGCAATGTCTCGAGGCGCAGCTCGGCTTTTGCCCCGACCTCAGTCCCGCCGCCTTCGACCGGGCGCTGATCGCGCGCGAGCGGGATTTGCTGGAAAGCCTTCGGGCCGAGTTCGGCTTTGACCCGGAAAGCCTTGCGTGAGCAACGAAAAAGGGCGGGGAAACCCCGCCCTTTCGAGAGATGTCGGATCGCTCAGGCGAGCGTCGGATCGATCGCCTTGCAGGCCGCGACCAGACCTTTGACCGCGTCGACCGACTTGTCGAACATCGCCTGTTCGGCATCGTTCAGCTTGATGTCGATGACTTTCTCGATGCCACCGGCGCCGATGATCGTCGGCACGCCGACATACATCCCATCGAGGCCGAAGGCGCCATCCACCCAGGCCGCGCAGGGCAGCAGGCGTTTCTGGTCATTGAGGTAAGCTTCCGCCATTTCGATCGCCGAGGTGGCGGGCGCGTAGAAGGCCGAGCCGGTCTTCAGCAGGCCGACGATCTCGGCGCCGCCGTCACGGGTGCGCTGGATGATCGCGTCGAGCTTGTCCTGCGTGGTCCAGCCCATCGACACCAGATCCGGCAGCGGGATGCCCGCGACGGTCGAGTAACGCGCCAGCGGCACCATCGTGTCGCCGTGGCCGCCCAGCACGAAGGCGGTGACGTCGCGCATCGAGACGCCGAATTCGACCGAGAGGAAGTGACGGAAGCGCGCCGAGTCGAGCACGCCGGCCATGCCGACGACTTTTTCGGCCGGTAGGCCCGAGAATTGTTGCAGCGCCCAGACCATCGCATCGAGCGGGTTGGTGATGCAGATCACGAAAGCGTTCGGCGCGTATTTGGCGATGCCTTCGCCGACCGATTTCATCACCTTGAGGTTGATGCCCAGCAGGTCGTCGCGCGACATGCCCGGCTTGCGCGGAACCCCGGCGGTGACGATGCAGACATCTGCGCCCGCGATGTCTTCATAGGTGTTGGTGCCCTTGAAGCAGCCGTCGAAGCCCTCGGAGGGACCGGATTCGGCGATGTCGAGCGCCTTGCCCTGCGGCGTGCCCTCGGCGATGTCGAAGAGGACGACGTCCCCCAGTTCTTTGATCGCGGCGAGGTGGGCAAGCGTGCCACCGATCTGACCGGCGCCGATAAGGGCGATCTTGGGTCGGGCCATGGGTTCCTCCACAGGTCGGGAATGGTGTAAGCGTGGCGAAGGACTAGCGTCTCGGGGCTGGTCTGGCAAGGGCGCTGCGGGGCAGCAAAGCCGCTTCCTTCGAATAGTATGCGATTGCATACCGCCAACTGCACATTGTTTGCGCTAAACATTTCCTTGCGGCGCGGCCCCTGATCGGGGAGAGCCGGGCGGACGCGCAGGTGATTCTCGGAGGGGCGATGGAACTGGATGCTTTCGGCTGGCTCATGGCGGTGCTGGCGGCGGTCAGCGTCGGCATGGCGAAGGGGGGCTTGCCGATGATCTCGTCGCTTTCGGTGCCGCTTCTGGCGGGGTTGATGAACCCGGTCGCGGCGGCGGGGCTGCTGCTGCCCGTCTATATCGTCTCGGACGTGTTCGGCCTGATTGCGTACAGGCGCGAGTTCGACGCGCGGGTTTTGAAGATCATGGTGCCCGCAACGGCGCTCGGGGTGGGGCTCGGCTGGGCCACGGCCTCGGTGGTGCCCGAGGCGGCGGTGACAGCGCTGGTCGGCGTGATCGGGGTGGTCTTTGCACTGAACGCGCTGGTGCGCCCAAGCCTTGGCGCGGCACGCGCGGCGCGGCTGACGCCCGGGATCTTCTGGGGCACGATCACCGGCTTCACCAGTTTCGTCAGCCATTCGGGCGGCCCGCCGTTTCAGGCCTATACGATCCCGCTCAACCTGCCGCGCACGGTCTTTGCCGGAACCTCGACGATCCTCTTTGCCTGGGTGAATGCGATCAAGCTCATTCCCTATGCGGCGCTGGGGCAGATCAATTTCGGCAGTCTTGGCATCGCGCTGAAACTGGCCCCGGTGGCGGCGCTGTCGGTCTTTCTGGGCGTGAAGCTGGTGCGGATCCTGCCGCACGAAATCTTCTACAAGCTTGTCACTTGGGCGCTGTTGCTGATCTCGCTCAAGCTTCTGTGGGATGTGCTCGTCTGAAACGTGGAGCGGGGCAGCGCCCCCTTTCGCGCCGGTGCGGCGTGCCGCGCCGGACCGCGTCAGGCGCCCTTGCCCTGAGCGGGCAGCGGTTCCGCCAGGCTTTGATAGTCATTGCCCGAAGCGATCAGACAGGTCTGGCCGGAGGGCAGGGTGACCAGCACCGAAAACGTTCCGCTCGCCTCCGAGGCGAAGATCTCCAGCACGGAATCGTTCGAGGCGATGCCCATGCCGTGACGGCTCTCGGCATAGCGGTTTTCCAGTTGCCGGACGATCTCGGCGCGGGTGCCGCAGGCCGGACCTTCGGCGGCGGCGGGCAGGGCGGCGACCAGAAGCGCCGCAAAGCCGGAGAACAGCGTGAACAGAAGCGGGCGCATCGGATGCCTCTTGCGGTTGGGGATGCAAAAAGGCTGCGCCCGACTCATTCAAAATAAGGTTAATGCGCCGCGGGCTCCGATCTGACCCGATTTCGCGACGTTATTCTGCGCTGCGGCAAATCCGGGCTTGCTGAATCTGTCCGCCTTGTGCTTCATCGCGCAAGATTGTTGCGAGGAGAGAATCATGACCGCTGCCCGCCCCACCCGTTCGGTGCTCTATATCCCCGGCTCGAAAGAGCGCGCGCTGGAAAAGGCCACGGGTCTGGCCTGCGACGCGATCATCTTCGACCTTGAGGACGCCGTGGCGGTCGAGGAAAAGGTCAATGCGCGTGCCATTCTGATCACGGCGCTGCGCGAGGCCGATTTCGGCGCGCGGATGCGGATCGTGCGGATCAACGGGCTCGACAGCGACTGGGGGCGCGAGGATGCGCTGGCGATGGCCGCGGCGCTGAAGGATGGCGTGAAGATCGACGCCGTGCTGATCCCCAAGGTCTCGACCAAATCCGATCTGGATGCCGTCGCGAACCTGATCCCGACCGTGCCGCTCTGGGCGATGATGGAGACGGCGCTCGGCATGCTGAATGCCGCCGACATCGCCGCGCATCCGCGCCTTGAGGGCATGGTGATGGGCACGAACGACCTTGCAAAAGAGCTGCAATGCCGCTTCCGCCCGGATCGTCTGGCGCTGCAGACGGGGCTGGGCCTGTGCCTGCTGGCCGCCAAGGCGTTTGGCAAGATCATCGTCGATGGCGTCTACAATGCCTTCAAGGATGACGCGGGGCTGAAGGCCGAATGCGATCAGGGCCGCGATATGGGCTTTGATGGCAAGACGCTGATTCACCCGGCGCAACTGGAGATTGCCAACGCCGCCTTTGCGCCCTCCGAGGCCGAGATCGACCTGGCCCGGCGCCAGATTGCCGCCTTTGACGAGGCGCAAGCCGCAGGCCAGGGGGTCGCGGTTGTGGATGGAAAGATCGTCGAAAACCTGCATATCGTGACGGCGCGGCAGGTCCTTGCGAAAGCGGAGGCGATTGCCGCACTCGCAAGTTGAGAGGCAAGCCATGTCATTGATGATCCTCGGCATCCTGCTTTGGGTGCTGCCCCATTCCTTCAAGCGCCTTGCACCGCGCAAGCATCTGATGCTGATGCCGCAGATCAAGGCGATCGACGCCGCGCTGATCCTGATCGGGACTGCGCTGATGGTGATCGGCTATCGCGCGACCGAGGCGATGCCGAACCTTTACGACCCGCTGCCGGGCATGGGGCATGCGAACAACACGCTGATGCTGATCGCGGTCTATCTGTTCGGTGTCGGTGGCGCGCGCTCGATCCTGATCGACAAGATGCGCCATCCGATGCTGACCGGCATGCTGCTTTGGGCGGTCGCGCACCTGCTGGTGAATGGCGATCCGGCCTCCGTCGTGCTCTTTGGCGCGCTGGGCATCTGGGCCGTGGCCGAGATGGTGCTGATCAACCGCGCCGGCCCGTGGAAGAAACCGAAACCCGGCTCGCTCAAGGGCGATCTGAAGAACCTGATCGGCACGCTGATGTTCTATGGCATCATCGTCTGGGTGCACCAGCTCGTCATCGGCCACAGCCTCTTTCTGGGGACCTATCCATGAAACTCTACCGGCTCCTGACCGAAGATGACACGTCGGCCTTCTGTCACAAGGTCTCGCTTGCGCTCTCGAAAGGCTGGGCGCTGCATGGCGACCCGGCCTATGGCTTCGACGCCGCGCGCGGCGTGATGCGCTGTGCGCAGGCGGTGGTGAAGGATGTGCCGGGCGACTACCACCCCGATCTGAAACTGGGAGAGCAGTGAATGGCAGCGAAGACGAACCCCGGACGGTTTTTTGAGGATTACAAGGTGGGGCAAGTGATCGAACACGCTGTCCCCCGCACGGTGGCCGAGGGCGAGCGCGCGCTGTATCACGCGCTCTATCCGGCCCGGCATGCGCTCTATTCGAGCGACGTCTTCGCCGCGCATTGCGGTCTGGACGGCTCGCCGCTTGATGACCTCGTGGCCTTCCATGTCGTCTTCGGCAAGACCGTTCCCGATGTCTCGCTGAATGCCGTCGCCAACCTTGGCTATGCCGAGGGGCGCTGGCTTCTGCCGGTCTATCCGGGGGACACCTTGCGCTCGGTCTCCGAGGTGATCGGGGTCAAGGAAAACTCGAACGGCAAGTCGGGCAATGTCTATGTCCGCACCCAAGGCCTGAACCAGAATGACGAGGTCGTGCTGGAATACGTCCGCTGGGTAATGGTGCGCAAACGCGATGCCGCGAGCCCCGCGCCGGAAGCCGTGCTGCCCGAGCTGCGCAAGGTCGTTCCGCCCGAGGATCTGGTGATCCCCGAGGGGCTGACCTTCGAGGATTACGACTTCACGCTCTCCGGCGAGCCGCATCGGTGGGGCGATTACGAGATCGGCGAGAAGATCGACCACGTCGATGGCGTGACGATCGAGGAAGCCGAGCACATGCTGGCCACCCGGTTGTGGCAGAACACTGCCAAGGTGCATTTCGACGCCACCTTCCGCGAGGATGGCAAGCGGCTGATCTACGGCGGCCATGTGATCTCGATGGCGCGGGCGCTCTCGTTCAACGGGCTCGCCAATGCGCAGATGATCGTGGCGCTGAACGGTGGCGCGCATGCGAATCCCTGCTTTGCGGGCGATACCGTCAAGGCCTGGTCCGAGGTGCTCGACAAGGCCGAGACCGAGGCCCCGGGCGTCGGCGCGATCCGGTTGCGGCTGGTTGCGGTGAAACAGGGTGCGGCGCCCTTTGCCCTGAAGGGCGAGGACGGAAAATACGCGCCCGAGGTGCTTCTGGATCTCGATTATTGGGCGCTGATGCCGATGTGATCGCAAATCTGCCCTGTGGCGGGTGAGTCGGACAAACGGGGCGGAAACCGGGTCACGGTTTCCGCCCCCTCTGTTTGCGCTGCCATGCGCAGGGCTGGAGGCCGCCTTGCCCGGGATGAAAAGCGGCATTTGAATGTTACCGGACGACATCCCCGCGCTGTGCGAATTTGTGATCACAAAGCGGTATTTCGTGCGTTTTTTTGCAACTGCGCGGGTGAAATTTGATCTGGATGCGTGACTTGGGCGCCGTGACCGCCTATTCAGGTTCCACAATTCCGGCCAACCCGTCTGCCTCCACTCTCTGGCCCGCGCAGACGGCCCAGCGAGTGAGGGACCCCAAATGGCTGAACCGAAACGGGTCGAGCGACCCCTTTCCCCCTTCATGATCGGCCCGTATTACCGTCCGCAGATGACGTCGATGAGCTCGATCCTGACCCGGATTACCGGCAATGCGCTCATTGCGGGCTTCGTGCTCGGCGCGTGGTGGCTGATCGCCGCCGTCTCGAGCCCCGGCTACTTCGGCTTCGTGAACTGGATCGTCACCTCGTGGCTGGGCTATCTCGTCTTTGCGGGGATGGCCTGGGCGATGTGGTATCACTACCTGACCGGGCTGCGGCACCTGCTGTGGGACACCGGCAAGGGGCTCGACATCGAAACCGCCGAGAAACTCGGCTGGGGGGCGATCATCGGCTCGGTCGTGCTGACGCTCCTGACCCTGATCATTCTGGCGATTTTCTGAGGAGGCAACCATGCGGTATCTGACCGATCGCAAACGCGCCGTCGGCAAGGGGGCCTCTGGTTCCGGCACCGAGCATTACTGGTGGATGACGATGTCCTCGGTGGCGCTCGCCTTCCTCGTTCCGACCTTCATCTTCGTCTTCGGCTCGGCCATCGGCGGCACGCAGGAAGAGGTGATCGCGCATTTCGCCCGGCCCTTCCCGGCGATCCTGACCGGCCTCGTCACGCTTGTGGGCATGCGCCACTTCGCCAAGGGCGCGCAGGTCATGCTGGAAGACTACACCCAGGGCAGCCTGCGCAAGGGGCTGGTGATCCTCGTCTATTCGCTGTCCTACGTGATCACGGCCCTCGTGCTGTACGCTCTGGCGAAGATGACTTTCCTCAGCATCGTGCTGAACTCGGCGAACTGACAGGGATACCCGGACAATGGCTTCCTATACTTATGAAACCCACAACTATGACGTGGTGGTGGTCGGTGCCGGTGGCGCGGGCCTGCGGGCGACGCTGGGCATGGCCGAACAGGGGCTGCGCACCGCCTGCGTGACGAAAGTGTTCCCGACCCGCTCGCACACGGTTGCGGCGCAGGGCGGGATTGCCGCTTCGCTGGGCAACATGGGCCCGGACAGCTGGCAATGGCACATGTTCGACACCGTCAAGGGGTCGGACTGGCTCGGCGATACCGATGCGATGGAATATCTGGCTCGCTCCGCCCCGGCGGCGGTCTATGAACTGGAACATTACGGCGTGCCGTTCTCGCGCACCGAGGCGGGCAAGATCTACCAGCGCCCGTTCGGCGGTCACACCACCGAATTCGGCGACGGCCCGCCGGTGCAGCGCACCTGCGCCGCGGCCGACCGCACCGGCCACGCCATCCTGCACACGCTCTATGGCCAGTCGCTGAAGAACAACGCGGAATTCTTCATCGAATATTTCGCGCTCGATCTGATCATGTCCGACGATGGCGTTTGCCAGGGCGTGGTGTGCTGGAAACTCGATGACGGCACCTTCCACGTCTTCAACGCGAAGATGGTCGTGCTGGCGACGGGCGGCTACGGCCGCGCCTATTTCTCGGCCACCTCGGCGCACACCTGCACCGGCGACGGCGGCGGGATGGTGGCGCGGGCTGGCCTTGCGCTGCAGGACATGGAATTCGTGCAGTTCCACCCGACCGGCATCTATGGCTCGGGCTGCCTGATCACAGAAGGCGCGCGCGGCGAGGGTGGTTACCTGACGAACTCGCAAGGCGAGCGGTTCATGGAACGCTATGCCCCGCATTACAAGGATCTGGCGCCGCGCGATTATGTCTCGCGCTGCATGACGCTGGAAATCCGCGAAGGCCGCGGTGTGGGCGAGCATAAGGACCACATCCACCTGAACCTCAGCCACCTGCCGAAGGAAGCGCTGGCCGAACGTCTGCCGGGCATCTCGGAATCGGCGAAGATCTTCGCCGGTGTCGACGTGACCAAGGAACCGATCCCGGTTCTGCCGACGGTGCACTACAACATGGGCGGCATTCCGACGAACTACTGGGGCGAAGCGCTGAACCCGACCAAGGACAACCCGAATGCCGTCGTTCCGGGCCTGATGGCCGTGGGCGAGGCCGGTTGCGCCTCGGTGCACGGGGCGAACCGCCTTGGCTCGAACTCGCTGATCGACCTCGTGGTCTTCGGCCGTGCCGCCGCGATCCGCGCGGGCGAAATCGTCGATCCGAAAGCGCGTCCGGCGGCCTACAACCAGGCCTCGGTCGACAAGTGCTTCGATCGCTTCGACGGGCTGCGCCATGCCAAGGGCGGCACGCCGACGGCGGATCTGCGTCTGCAGATGCAGCGCACTATGCAGGCCGATGCGGCGGTGTTCCGCACCGACAAGACGCTGGCCGAAGGCAAGGCGAAGATGACCGAGATCGCGGCGAAAGTGTCGGATCTGAAAGTCACCGACCGCTCGCTCGTCTGGAACAGCGACCTGATGGAAACGCTGGAACTGACGAACCTGATGCCGAACGCGCTCGCCACCATCGTCGGCGCCGAAGCCCGCAAGGAAAGCCGCGGCGCCCATGCCTCGGAAGACCATGCGACGCGCGACGACGCGAACTGGCGCAAGCACTCGATCATGCGGGTCGAGGGCAACAAGGTCGATCTGACCTACCGCCCGGTGATCACCGAACCGCTGACCACCGAAGCGGAAGGCGGCATCAGCCTCGCCAAGATCGCCCCGAAAGCGCGGACGTTCTGAGATGGCACGGGTCTGGGCATATGGGATCGCAGCGGCAGGGCTTGCCCTTGCCGGTTGCGGCCCCATGGCCCTGCCCGAAGCCGAAGAGCTTTGCGCCGAGGCCGTTGCCCCGAAAGCCCCCCTTTCCGGCGAAGGCCGGATGGGTATCGCCTCGGATGGCAACTTCCATTCGGATATCGATCTGACCTTCAACCTGGGCGCCGCCGGAGACCCCGGCGTCGCCTATGCGAATTGCGTCCGCGCCCGGGCCGGACAGGCGCCGAGCCGCCCCTATTACGACGTGGGCGGGAGGCGCTGAGATGGAGATGCTCTGCTTCAGCGACGTTCCCGTGATGCCGGTCACCCGGATCCGCGAACATATCCCGCTGGGCGGTCCGCTCTGGCCCGAGTTCGAGCGCCAGACCGCCGCCCGCTTCTGCCATTCCGGCCGTCCGGTCGATGCGGCGCCGCCGCTGCGCAAGCCGGTGCGGAACTTCCACCGTCCGGCGCTCTGGGGGGGCTATCTCAGCCACGAATTCGGCCATCTGGTCGCCGAGCACATCACCCGGCTTCTGCCCGCTGTCAGCCAGCGTGGCGAAGATGTGGTGTTGTTCACCCTGCCCACCGGGATGGCGCCCGAGGCGCTGGCACCCTGGGTCCATGATCTCTTCGAATGGCTGACGATGCCGCCGCGTCGCGCGCGTTTCGTCACCGAGCCGAGCCTCGCCCCCGAATTGCGCGTCTGCGCCCAGGGCGAGATGATGGGCGGCGTCGCCCCCGATCCGGCCTATCTCGACCTTCTCGACACGCTGCCCGACCGTCACGGGCTTGAGCTGCAGCCGCGTCTGCCGCTTGTCTATGTCAGCCGCGCCGGGCTTGTGGCGCAGGGCCGCGGCGGGCATCTGGGCGAGAGCTATCTGGCGGGCCTGCTTGCAGAGCTTGGCGTGACGGTCGTCGACCCCGGTCGCCTGCCGATCCGCGCGCAGATGCAGGCCTATGCCCAGGCCGAGGCGCTGCTCTTCGCCGAAGGCTCGGCGCTGCATGGCCGCCAGCTGCTGGGCCGTCTCGATCAGGACATTCACATCCTGCGCCGCCGCGCGGGGCTTGATGTCAGCAAGGCCGTGTTGACGCCGCGCTGCCGCAGCCTGCAGTATCACGATGTCGTCGCCGGGCATCTGACGGTTTCGGGCACGTTCAAGGGGCCCGAGCACACGACCCCGCGCGAATTCCGCCACCTTTACGCGGCCTTCTACGACCTGCCCGCGCTCTTTGCCGCTTTCGCCGATCTTGGCGTGCCGCTTGCCCGGCACTGGGACCCTGATGCCTGGCGCCAGGCGGTGCTTGACGACGCGCTGCACTGGCTCGTGGCCCAGGCTGCCCCGGTGGCGCAGGCCATTCCCAATCTCATCCGTCTCATCGAGCAGATTTCCACCCCCGATGAGCTTCTCGACTTGGCCGAGCCGCCCCCGGCCCGGTCCGCTTCGCACTGAAAGGACGCCCAATGGTTCAGTTCACGCTTCCGAAAAACTCCAAGATCCGCGTCGGCAAGACCTGGCCGCGGCCCGAGGGCGCCAAAAACGTGCGCAAGTTCAAGATCTACCGCTGGGACCCGGATACCGGCGAGAATCCGCGGGTGGACACCTATTTCCTCGACATGGACCGCTGCGGCCCGATGGTTCTGGATGCGCTCTTGAAGATCAAGAACGAGATCGACCCGACGCTGACGTTCCGGCGCTCCTGCCGCGAGGGCATCTGCGGTTCCTGCGCGATGAACATCGACGGGATCAACACGCTGGCCTGCATCTACGGTCTCGACGAGATCAAGGGCGATGTCCGCATCTATCCGCTGCCGCACATGCCGGTGGTCAAGGACCTCGTGCCCGACCTGACGCTGTTCTACGCGCAGCACGCCTCGATCATGCCGTTCCTGCAAACGACGACGAACAAGCCGGAAAAAGAATGGCTGCAGTCGATCGAGGACCGCAAGAAACTCGACGGGCTTTATGAATGCGTGATGTGCGCCTCGTGCTCGACCTCGTGCCCGAGCTACTGGTGGAACTCGGACCGCTACCTTGGCCCGGCGGCGCTGCTTCATGCCTATCGCTGGATCATCGACAGCCGCGACGAGGCCACGGCCGAGCGTCTCGATGCGCTGGAAGACCCCTTCAAGCTTTATCGCTGCCACACGATCATGAACTGCGCCAAGACCTGCCCGAAGGGGCTGAACCCGGCGAAAGCGATTGCCGAGATCAAGAAGTTGATGGTTGGTCGGCACGTCTGATCCGGTCTCGAACCCCAAAAGGCCCCGGCAATGCCGGGGCCTTTTTGCTGCGTTGCGGAAAATGCATATCGCAGTTGCAGCATTGGTCGTGTTTGTGAGCGCCAACATGGGATAGTTTGTCGCAGGGGAGAAGAGCGACCTACAGGAGCGTCCCATGTCGAAGATCGTCACCTTCCGGAAGAAATACGAGCAGGAAAAAGCCGCCGAAGCGCTGAAGATTCTGGCCGATGCCTGGGCCTATTACACGCCTGCCCGGGGCAAGGCCGACCTGGTCGAAGAGACCGAAATCGAACAGATGTTCGAATATTACGCGGCCTGAGCCGCGCGTGCCGCAAAAGCCCCCTTGCCGGTCGGCGGGGGCTTTTCTTTTGCGCCAAAGCCGGGTGAGACTGGGGCAAAGGAGACCGCGCCCCGTGAAACTGACCCATCCTGAACATGCCCCGCCCGCCGATGCCGCGCGCTCGCGCGCGATCAAGCCGGTGATCTGCTATCCGGTCGAGACGCTGCCGCGCCCCGATCTTGCCGCGCTGCGCGCCGCCCGCGACGGCTGGACGAAGACCGCCGAGGTGATCGTCCCCGCGCGCGAGGCGAAATATTTCGAAGTCCCGGCCGGGTGCTTCTTCCGCATCACCTCGACCCTGGGGCCGCAGGTCGGCGACCTGAACCTCTGGGCGGCTGAGGATCTGAACGAGCGCTTCTTTTCCGGCAAGACCCGGGCGCTGCACGGCACGCATCTGTCGACGGGGGATCAGCTCTGGTCCTCGATCCCCTATCTGCGGCCGATGGCGACGATCACCGAGGACACGCTCGACTGGTACGGCATCGACGAGCACGGCGGCTCGGTGCATGACGTGATTGGCACGCGCTGCGACCCCTATACGCATCACATGCTGTCGGGCGGGGACAATTACCACCATTGCTGCCACTCGAACCTGACCCGCGCGCTGACCGAGGCGACGGGGCTGATGAAACACGCCTGCGAGTTCCATGTGCATGACGTGCTCAATGTCTTCATGTGCACGGGCTTCACCCGCGACACCGGGCAGTATTTCATGAAGGCCTCGCCGGTGCGGCCGGGCGATTATCTGGAATTCTTCGCCGAGATCGATCTGGGCGGAGCGCTCTCGGCCTGCCCGGGCGGGGATTGCTCGTCTGAGCATTCCTCGGATGCGGCGGCCTGCTATCCGCTGCTGGTCGAAGTGTTTACCCCGAAAGCCCCGCCCGCGGGCCGGGTGTCGCCTGCGCGCAATGGCTATGATCGCACGCATGGCTGCGATCTCGACTGACGGGGCAGGGGGGCGCTGCCCCCCTTACTCCGGCTGTGGCGCCTGCAGTTCGGTTTCCAGAAACCGCTCGAAGGCTTCCAGATCGAGCGGCTCGAACTGCCCGAAGCTCTGGATCCAGACGATCGCCCCCTCCATCGCCGCCGGTTCGAGCTTGCACCATTTCACCCGGCCGCGCTTTTCCTGCGAGATCAGACCGGCCTCGGCGAGGATCGCCAGATGTTTCGAGATCGCCGCGAGCGACATCTGAAACGGCTCGGCCACGTCGGTCACGGCCATGTCGTCTTCGAGCAGCATGGTCAGGATCGCCCGCCGCGTCGGGTCGGCCAGCGCCGCAAAGACGGCATCAAGCGCAGAGGAAGGGTCATCGGTCATGCGCCGACTTTGCGCATGCTGCGGCAAAACGTCAACCGATCGGTTGAATATCACTTTGGCCCGATGCCTGCAAAAACCCTGCCCCCCATCTGGATGTGATTGCGCAAACTGACGTAAAAACAAGACCTTGCGGGCGCAGAAAGACTCTGTCAACGGCGTTGACTCATCGGGCTTGCGCCGTTAGACACAGCCTCAACCTGCGGGGAGCATCCATGTCCGATGAAGTTGCGGAAGAGCCCGATCCCGAGCGCCTGGCGGCGCTGGAGAAACGGATTTCGCAACTGAAGAAGGCGGAAGAGGCCCCCAAACGCGCAGCGGATGGTGACCTGCGCATGGCCGACATGGCCTGGCGGATGGTCATCGAACTGGTTTCGGGGCTGGGGATCGGCTTCGGCATCGGATTTGGGCTCGACGCCGTTTTCGGCACCAAGCCATTCCTGATGCTGATCTTCGTCTTCCTCGGTCTCGCGGCGGGGGTGAAGGTGATGCTTCGCTCGGCCGCGGACTTGACAAAGGCACAGGCAGCTGCGGCCGCAGCTGGCAAAGAGGGGAAATAGTCGTGGCAGAAGAAGCTGGCACCGGCCTTGTGTTCCACCCGATGGAACCGTTCAAGATTCACTCGCTGTTCAGCGGCGAGCCGATCAGCTGGTACGAATTTTTCGTTCCCACCAACACCACCCTGTGGATGGCGATCGGCGTTCTGGCCATCGCCCTGCTGATGGTCGTGGGGACGCTGCGTCGCGCCATCGTTCCGGGCCGTGTTCAATCGGTTGCGGAACTCGCCTACGGCTTCATCCACAAGATGGTCGAAGACGTGGCGGGCAAGGACGGTCTGGTCTACTTCCCCTATATCTTCACGCTGTTCCTGTTCATCGTCTTCTCGAACTTCCTCGGGCTGATCCCGGGGGCCTTCACGCCCACCTCGCACATCGCGGTGACGGCGGTCATGGCGATGGGCGTGTTCGTCGGCGTCACGGCGCTTGGCTTCATGAAGCACGGCAGCCACTTCCTCGGCCTGTTCTGGGTCTCGGCCGCGCCGCTGGCGCTGCGCCCGATCCTGGCCGTGATCGAGGTGATCTCCTACTTCGTGCGCCCCGTCAGCCACTCCATTCGTCTTGCCGGCAACATGATGGCTGGCCACGCGGTGATGGAAGTGTTCGCGGCCTTCGCTCCGCTGATCCTGTTCTCCTTCGTCGGCGTCATCGTGACCCCGCTGTCGGTGCTGGCGATCGTCGCGATGTATGCGCTCGAAATCCTCGTGGCCTTCGTGCAGGCCTACGTCTTCACCATCCTGACCTGCGTCTACCTGAAAGACGCGCTGCATCCGGGCCACTGAGGCCCGGACCGCAGACAGGTCTTCGAAACAACCTCAATTCAGCCAATTCCAACCTCAAGGAGTGTCCATCATGGAAGGCGATATCGTTCAAATGGGTGCCTACATCGGTGCTGGTCTTGCGTGCACCGGCATGGGCGGCGCCGCCGTCGGTGTGGGCCACGTCGTCGGCAACTTCATCTCGGGCGCGCTGCGTAACCCGTCGGCGGCCGCTTCGCAAACCGCCACCATGTTCATCGGTATCGCGTTCGCCGAAGCGCTGGGGATCTTCTCGTTCCTCGTCGCGCTTCTGCTGATGTTCGCCGTCTGATCCCTGCTACCTATCCTTGCGGTCGGGTGGGTGCCCCGCACCCACCCGGTAACTGAGGGGTCCAGGGGGACGACATGGCAAACGAAACTCAAGCGGTCGAAGCCGCTGCTGCTGTCGCCGGACACGCTGCCGAGGCTGCGGAAAAAGGCGGGATGCCGCAACTCGACTTCTCGACCTTCCCGAACCAGATCTTCTGGCTGCTGTTGGCTCTGGGCGCCATCTACTGGCTTCTGACCAACATCGCCATTCCGCGCATCGCGGGGATCCTTGCGGACCGCGCGGGCACCATCACCGGTGATATCGAAGCGGCGGAACAGTACAAGCTGAAGGCCAAGGACGCGGAAGCGGCCTATGCCAAGGCTCTGGCCGACGCCCGTGCGCAAGCGCAAAAGATCATCGCCGAGACTCGTGCGGCGATCCAGAAGGACCTTGATGCTGCCGCGGCGAAAGCCGATGCGGATATCGGGGCCCGGGTTGCGCAGTCGGAAGTGAAGATCGCCGAAATCCGCGCCGGTGCGCTGGAGGCGGTTCAGATCGTCGCCACCGACACGGCCACGGCCATCGTCACGGCGCTGGGCGGCAAAGCCGATACGAGCGCGGTCACCGCCGCGGTCGGTCAGCGGGTGAAGGGGTAACGCGATGAAGAAACTGACGTTCCTGCTGGTTGCTCTGGCGGCGAACCCGGCTTTCGCTTCGGAAGAAGGCCCGTTCGTCTCGCTGCGCAACGCGCATTTCGTGATCCTCACCGCGTTCCTCATCTTCCTCGGCGTCCTGATCAAGTTCAAGGTCCCGTCGATGCTGATGGGCATGCTCGACAAGCGTGCCGAAGGCATCAAGTCGGAGCTGGACGAGGCCAAGGCGCTGCGTGACGAAGCGCAGAAGATCCTGGCGAGCTACGAGCGCAAGGCGCGCGAAGTGCAAGGGCAGGCCGACGAGATCGTCGCCGCTGCCAAGCGCGACGCGCAACTGGCGGCCGAGCAAGCCAAGGCGGACCTGAAGGAGGCCATCGCGCGCCGCCTGAAGGGCGCCGAAGACCGGATCGCCTCGGCGGAAGCCGCTGCGCTGAAGGACGTGAAGGACCGGGCCGTGCAAGTGGCGGTTGCCGCTGCGGCCGAGGTTCTGGCGAACCAGATGTCGGCGGCCGAGAAGTCGAAGATGATCGACGCCTCGATCGCGGAAGTGGAAACCCGGCTGAACTGAGCCGATTTCCAGACCAGATCGAAAACCCGGCCTCGCGGCCGGGTTTTTTTCTTTTGGGCCGTGTCGCAACGGGGCAGGGCAAAAGAAAACGCGCGCCCGAAGGCGCGCGTCGTTCCTTGAACGGGGCAGGGGGCTCAGACGGCGCGGATCGGCGTCACTTTCGCCATTGCAGGCGCCGCATTCGCGTCGATGAAATCGAGCACCAGCGGGCGGATGTTGTTGCGCCAGGACGAACCCGCGAAAATGCCGTAATGGCCTGCGCCCGGCTCCAGATGCTGCGCCTTCTTGCTGTCGGGCAGGCCGGTGCAGAGCCGCAGCGCCGCCACGCATTGCCCGGGCGCCGAGATGTCGTCGTTCGAGCCTTCAACCGTCTTCACCGCGACGCGGGTGATCTTGCCGATATCGACGCGCTTGCCTTCGACCTCGAAGCGGTTCTGCGCGATCTCGAGCCCCTTGAAGATGCGCTCGACCGTCGACAGGTAGAATTCTGCGGTCATGTCCATCACCGCCAGATATTCATCATAGAAGATGTTGTGATGGTCGTGTTCCGAGCCTTCGCCCTTCGACTCCATCAGGATCTTGTCCGAGAAGGCCTTGGTGTGCTTGTCCATGTTCATCGAGATGAACGAGGCAAGCTGCATCAGCCCCGGATAGACCAGACGCCCGGCGCCCTTGTATTTGAAGCCGACGCGCTGGATCACCATGTGCTCGAGCTGGCCCATCGTGACGCGGCGGCCGAAGTCGGTCACCTCGGTCGCGGCGGCATCGGGGTCGATCGGCCCGCCAATGAGCGTCAGCGTGCGCGGCTGCGCCTCGGGCTCTTCCTCGGCCAGATAGGCGGTGGCGGCCAGCGTCAGCGGCGCCGGTTGGCACACGGCGATGACGTTGATGTCCGGGCCAAGAAGCCGCATGAACTCGACGAGATAGAGCGTGTAGTCTTCGATGTCGAACTTGCCCGCCGAAACAGGGATGTCACGCGCGTTATGCCAATCCGTCACGTAAACGTCAGCATCGGGCAGGAGGCTCGCGACGGTCGAGCGCAGGAGCGTCGCATAATGGCCCGACATCGGCGCAACCAGAAGGATACGCCGGGCCATCGGCGCCCGGCCCTGCACCTTGAAGTGGATCAGCGCGCCGAAGGGCTTGTCGACCAGCGTCTCGATTTCGATCAGGTGATCCTTGCCGTCGGCGGCGGGAATCGAGCGGATGCCCCAGTCGGGCTTGATGACCATGCGCGCGAAGCTGCGCTCGGTCACGCGGCCCCAAGCCGACATCAGCTTGAACATCGGGTGCGGCGTCAGCCCCCAGACAGGATAGGACGCCATGGCCCGGGCCGAGGCGCCCATCCACTCATTCGTGTTCCTGATGGTTTCCATCAGGTCATAGCTCATCATGCCCTTCATTGGCGCTCCCCAAGAAACCGCTCAATCGCCGCTTGTCCCTGTCCAAGCGGACGTTATGTTTCTTAGTCAAGGATAGGGAGGAAATATAGTTATGACAACGCCTGAAAAGGTCGAATCTGCTGCATCGCAGCAAATGCGGGACAATCTGGCGCGAATTGAGACCCTCACGCAACGCATGGTAGAAGCCATTGCGCAAAAGCGCCCGTTGAATCCGGCTCTGGAAGGGCCGGGGCTTGATCTTTACGTGTCGTCTTCGACCGCGCTGATGCGCGAGATGACGGCGAATCCCGCGAAGATCTTCGAGGCGCAGGTGAACTATTGGGCGCAGGCGATGACGCATTACATCGACGCCACCCATGCTTTCGCGCAAGGCACGTTCAAACCCCCGGCAGACCCGGGGCCGAAGGATCGCCGCTTTTCCAATCCGCTTTGGGATACCCATCCCTATTTCAACTTCATCAAGCAGCAATATCTGATCGCCTCGACCTCGATCGAAGAGGCGCTGGCGAAGATCGAGGGGCTTGACCCCGTCGATCGCAAGCGGCTCGAGATGTTCTCGAAGCAGATCATCGACATGATGGCGCCGACGAATTTTCTGGCGACCAACCCCGATGCGCTGGAAAAAGCCGTTGCGACAGAAGGGGAAAGCCTGGTGCGCGGGCTGGAGAATCTCGTGCGCGACATCGAGGCGAACCGGGGCGATCTGGTGATCACGCTCGCGGACAAGAACGCTTTCAGTGTCGGGCACAACATCGGCACGGCGAAGGGGCAGGTGGTCTATCGCAACCGGCTGATGGAGCTGATCCAGTACACGCCGACGACGCCCACCGTGCACAAGACACCGCTGATCATCTTCCCGCCGTGGATCAACAAGTTCTACATCCTCGATCTGAAGCCGCAAAACAGCCTGATCCGCTGGATCGTCGATCAGGGCTTCACCCTTTTCGTCGTCAGCTGGAAGAACCCGGACCGGTCTTACGCCGATGTGGGGATGGAGGATTACATCCGCGACGGCTATCTGACCGCGATCGAGGAGGTGAAGGCGATCACCGGCGAGAAGCAGGTCAATGCGGTGGGCTATTGCATCGCCGGAACGACGCTGAGCCTGGTTCTGGCGCTGCTGGAGAAGCGCAAGGACCGCTCGATCAAGACCGCGACCTTCTTTACCACGCTGACGGATTTCTCCGATCAGGGCGAGTTCACGCCGTTCTTGCAGGATGATTTCGTCGACGGGATCGAGCGTCAGGTGCGCATGGACGGGGTGCTGTCGAGCTATTACATGACGCGCACCTTCTCCTATCTGCGGGCGAATGACCTGATCTATCAGCCCGCGATCCGCAGCTACATGATGGGGGAATCACCCCCAGCCTTCGATCTGCTCTACTGGAACGGCGACAGCACGAACCTGCCGGGCAAGATGGCGGTGGAATATCTGCGCGGGCTTTGTCAGGCCGATGCCTTCACCACCGACGGCTTCGATCTGATGGGCGAGCTGCTGCATGTCTCGGGGGTCAAGGTGCCGCTTTGCGCCATTGCCTGCGAGACCGACCATATCGCGCCCTGGGTCGCCTCGTTCCACGGCGTCGCGCAGATGGGGTCGAACGACAAGACCTTCATCCTGTCGGAATCGGGCCATATCGCCGGGATCGTGAACCCGCCGACGAAGGAGAAATACGGTCACTACACCTCCGAGGTGCCGATCGAGGATCCGCAGGAATGGCGGGCTGGTGCGACCTATACCAAGGGCAGCTGGTGGCCGCGTTGGGGGGCCTGGCTCTCTGGCCATTCGGGCAAGATGGTGGCGGCGCGCGAACCGGGCGATGCCCGTCATCCTCCGCTTGCCCCCGCGCCCGGCACCTATGTCGCCGAGGTCGTTGTTCTCTGACGCCGGGATCGCGTCGAAAGGGGGCTTTGGCCCCCTTTCGTTTTGGTGACCTGCCTTGATGCAAATCAACCGCGGCGCGAATAATCGCGCTGCAATGCAGAAATTATTCTTGCAATGCTGCACTGCAGCATTTATATCTGAGTCAAGCGAACGGGCCCCGCCGCCTCGAAGGGCCCACTGACCGGAGCGACAGAAATGGCCAAGACCCAAGATCTCACCAAGATGATGCAAGACATGATGGCCTCGATGCCGATGGACATGTCGAAGATGCAGGATGCGTTCAAGGCGCAGACCGTGCTGACCGAAAAGATGGCCAAGGTTGCCATCGACGCCGCTGAAAAATCGACCGACATCTCGGCCAAATGGGCCAAGGACTCGCTGGCCAAAGTTGGCGCGCTGACCTCGTCGAAAGTCGAGCCGGCCGATTACGCCAAGGTGATGAGCGATTTCGCCTCGGCCTCGGTCGAAATGGCGACGGAAAACCTCGCCGCCTTCGCCGAAGTGGCGAAGAAGGTTCAGATGGACACCGTCGAGCTGATGCTGGCCGCTGGCAAGGAAATGACCGAAGAAACCACCGCGGCCGTGAAAAAAGCGACCGAGGAAGTGACCGCCGCCGCCAAGAAGACCGTCGCGGCGAAGTAATCGGGATCGACCCGGTTCTCTCCTCCCTGCCGGGTTGACCATGGGCGCACTTCGGTGCGCCCTTTTCTTTTGTTGCTTTTGCCGCGGCGCGGCCTAAACATTGCTGCAGCGCCAATAAAACCACGGGGAGGAGAGACCATGGCCGATGAGGCGAAACCGTTGCTCATCAAGCGGTATGCGAGCCGGCGGCTCTACAACACCGAGACGAGCGACTATGTCACGCTCGAGGACATCGCATCCTTCATCCGCCAAGGGCGCGAGGTGCAGATCGTCGATCTGAAATCGGGCGACGACCTGACGCGGCAATATCTGCTGCAGATCATCGCGGAACATGAAAGCCGGGGCGAGAACGTGCTGCCGGTCGACGTGCTGACCGATCTGGTGCGCAGCTATGCGACGCAGGCGCAATCGGTGGTGCCGCAATTCCTGGCCGCGAGCTTCGAGATGCTGCGCGAAGGCCAGTCGAAGATGATGGAGAATCTGTCCACCTTCCCGGCGGTCCCCGGTTTCGAGGCGCTGCAGCGTCAGCAGGAAGCGTTCCTGAAGACGATGATGGCGGGCTGGGGCGCCGCGGTCGGCACCACGCCCGAAGCGGGTGGCGGTGAGACGGCGGGCGGGCGCGAAGAGCTTGACGCGATCAAGAAGCAGCTGGCCGATCTGCAGTCGAAGCTGTCGAAACTTTGAGCCGGGCGGGGGGCGCTGCCCCCCGTCCCCCCGCTCGGGGGCGTGCCCCCGAGACCCCCGGCCCGGATCTGGGCTGTTTTCTTGAAATTGCAGGGGCTTCCATGGGCGCGGGCTTGCCAAAGCAAGGCCGGGGTCGTCATTCTGGCCCGGACAGGGGGCGCGGATGACAGGCAAGGCGAAAGGGCGGGGCGAGAAGATCAGCCTCTGGGCGGTCGAGATGCTGGTGGCGACGGCCGAGGAAGGCGCGATCACCGCCGCCGCGCGGCGGCTGGGCGTTTCGGCCTCGGCGGTCAGTCAGCAGATCGTGGCGCTGGAAACCGCGCTGGGGGCGGAACTCGTCGATCGCACCGCGCGGCCCTTTGGATTGACCGCCGCGGGGCGGGCCTTTCTGCCCCATGCCGAGGCGATGCTCGATGAACTGGCGCGCGGTCGCGCCGGGGTGGGGCTGGCCGATCCTGCCGGGCTGCGCAGTTTCCGCCTTGGCATGATCGAGGATTTCGAGGCCGAGGTGACGCCGCTTCTGCTGTCGGGCATGGGCGCCGAGCTGACCGCCTGCCGCTTCCTGCTGGAAACCGGGCCGAGCCATCGGCTGGCGGCGCAGCTCGAGGCGCGGGCGCTCGACATGGTGGTGGCGGCCGAGATCGAAGGCGCGCAGGAAGGGCTGGAGCTGCATCCGCTTCTGTCCGAGCCTTTCGTGGCGGTCTGGCCGGAGGGTCAGCTGGGCGCCGATCTGCCACTTCTGCATTATTCGCGCCGCACGCTGATGGGGCAGCAGATCGCGGCCTATCTGGGGCGGATCGGCGAGAGCCCCGGGCATCGGTTCGAAATCGACAGCACCCCGGCGATTCTGGCGATGGTGGCAGCGGGGCAGGGCTGGTCGATCCTGACCCCCTCGGGCGTGCTGCACGGCAAGCGCGCGGGGGTGGCGCTGGCGCCGCTGAAAGGGCCGGGCATGAGTCGCCGTATCGTTCTGAGCGCGCGGGCGGGCACGATGGGCGATCTGCCTGGCGCGGTCGCCCTGCGGCTGCGGGGGCTTTTGGCCGAACGGATCGTGGCGCCCGCGCTGATCGAGGCGCCGTGGCTTCAGGCCGCTTTGCGCGTCGAATGAAAACGCCCGCTGTCGCGGGCGTTTGAGGTCAGACCAGACGGCTTTGCGCCAGCGCGGCTTTCACGAAACCGGCAAAGAGCGGGTGCGGCGCAAAGGGTTTCGACTTCAGCTCCGGGTGGAACTGCACGCCGATGAACCACGGATGGTCCTTGTGCTCGACGATCTCGGGCAGGCGGCCATCGGGGCTCATGCCCGAGAACACCAGACCGCAGTTTTCAAGCGCCTCGCGATAGGTGATGTCGACCTCGTAGCGGTGGCGGTGGCGTTCCTCGATCTCGGTCTTGCCATAGACTTCGGCCACTTTCGAGCCCGCGGTCAGATGCGCCGAATAGGCGCCCAGCCGCATCGTGCCGCCCTTGTCGTCGGTCACTTTCCGCTCGACCCGGTGGTTGCCCTGCACCCATTCCTTGAGGTGGTAAACCACGGGCGTGAAACGCTTTTCACCCGCCTCATGGTCGAATTCCTCGGAGCCCGCATTCGCCACGCCCGCCATGTTGCGTGCCGCTTCAATCACCGCCATCTGCATGCCAAGGCAGATGCCGAGATAGGGCACGCCCTTTTCACGGGCGAATTGCGCCGCGCGGATCTTGCCCTCGGTGCCGCGCTCGCCAAAGCCGCCGGGCACGAGGATCGCGTGGAAGGGCTCCAGATGCGGCGCCGGGTCTTCGCGTTCGAAGATCTCGGCGTCGATCCACTCGGCCTTCACCCGCACCCGGTTCGCCATGCCGCCATGCGTCAGTGCCTCGGCGATCGACTTGTAGGCGTCTTCCAGCTGCACATATTTGCCGACGATGGCGACGCGAACCTCGCCCTCGGCATGGGTCAGCCGGTCCATCACGTCTTCCCAGCGGCTCATGTCCGGCCGCGGCGCGGGCGAGATGCCGAAGGCGTTCAGCACGGCCTGATCGAGCCCGGCACGGTGATAGGCCAAGGGCGCCTCGTAGATCGAGCGCAGGTCATAGGCCGGGATCACGCTGTCGGGGCGGACGTTGCAGAACAGCGCGATCTTCGCGCGTTCCTTGTCCGGGATCGGATGTTCCGAGCGGCACACCAGAACGTCGGGCTGCAAGCCGATCGAGCGCAGTTCCTTGACCGAGTGCTGGGTGGGCTTGGTCTTCAATTCGCCGGAGGCCGCCAGATAGGGCAGCAGCGTCAGATGCATGAAGATGCACTGCCCGCGCGGCCGTTCCTGCGCGAATTGGCGGATCGCTTCGAAGAAGGGCAGGCCCTCGATATCGCCGACCGTGCCGCCGATTTCACACAGCATGAAATCGACCTCGTCATCGCCGACGGCAATGAAGTCCTTGATTTCATTGGTGACGTGCGGGATCACCTGGATCGTCTTGCCAAGGTAGGCTCCGCGGCGTTCCTTTTCCAGAACGTTCGAATAGATCCGCCCGGACGACACCGAATCCGTCTTGCGGGCGCTGACGCCGGTGAAGCGCTCGTAATGACCCAGATCGAGATCGGTCTCGGCGCCGTCATCGGTGACGAAAACTTCGCCATGCTCGAAGGGCGACATCGTGCCCGGATCGACGTTCAGATAGGGATCGAGCTTGCGCAGTCGCACCGAGAAGCCGCGGGCCTGCAGAAGGGCGCCGAGGGCGGCCGAAGCCAAGCCCTTGCCCAGCGAGGAAACCACGCCCCCGGTGATGAAGACATAACGCGCCATGAGACCCCCGTGACAAGCAAAAGAAAGGCTTGTTCCGGTCGGGATCGACCGGAACCACGGGATTTGACTGTTACACGATTCGCAGCCTGCCCGCAACCAGACCGCAAGACTTGGAGTAAACTATGCGCTGAACGCCCCAGTGCTTGTGGCCTCAGTTCGAGGCAGGCGCCTGCGAATAGGGCGAAACGCCACCCGGCAGCGCCGGCATGTTCGAGCTCGGCGCCGGGGTTTCCGGCTGCGCGGGCGCTTCGGCCGGGGCCGGAGTCTCGGTCGCGGCGGGCGGCGTCACCGGCGGAACGACGGGTTCGTCGGTCGCGGCCGGCGGAGCCGTGGTTTCGGGCGCGGCGGGCGCTGTGGCCGTGGTCGTGTCGATCACCGAGGCTTCCTTGCCCGCGCGGGCCGACAGCACGGTCAGCGTGATCGAGGTCGTCAGGAAGCCGATCGCGAAGACCCAGGTCAGCTTGGTCAGCGCATTGGCCGCCTGCCGCCCGGTCATCACGCCGCCACCGCCACCGCCGCCCATGCCAAGGCCGCCACCTTCCGAGCGCTGCAGCAGCACCACCCCGATGAGGAGGAACGCCAGCACGAGGTGGACAACGAGGATGACGTTTTGGACGTTTTCCATGAGGGGAGCCGCGCCTTTTTTCAATCGACGCGCCTATCTAGGCGCTTGGCCGTCTGCGCGCAACCCGGTTTTCTGCCGCGCGGAGCCACGGCCCGGGTCCTTGCGGCGAAAAATCGGTTTCCCCCGGGCGCTCACCCCGCTATATGTCGCGCGGTTTTCAGACCAGCGGAGAAATCGAATGGCCAACGTGGTGGTTGTCGGCGCCCAATGGGGCGACGAGGGCAAGGGCAAGATCGTGGACTGGCTCTCGGAACGGGCCGACGTGATCGCCCGCTTTCAGGGCGGCCATAATGCGGGCCACACGCTCGTCATCGGTGGCAAGGTCTACAAGCTGAACGCGCTGCCCTCGGGCGTCGTGCGCGGCGGCAAGCTCTCGGTGATCGGCAACGGCGTCGTGCTCGACCCGTGGCACCTGGTCAAGGAAGTCGCGGCGATCCGCGAGCAGGGTGTCGCGATCAACCCGGAGAACCTGATGATCGCGGAAAACACCCCTCTCATCATGCCGTTCCACGGGGAACTCGACCGCGCCCGCGAGGCGCAGGCTTCGGTCGCCAAGATCGGCACCACCGGCCGCGGCATCGGGCCTTGCTATGAAGACAAGGTCGGCCGTCGCGTCATCCGCGTTGCCGATCTGGCCGATGACGAAACCCTGCAACTGCGCGTCGATCGGGCGCTCGTGCACCACAACGCGCTGCGCGCCGGTCTCGGGCTTGGCCCGATCGACCGCGAGGCGCTTCTGGCGCAGCTGCGCGAGATTGCTCCCGAGATCCTGCAATATGCGAAGCCGGTCTGGAAAGTGCTCAATGAGCTGCGCAAGGCCGGCAAGCGCATCCTGTTCGAAGGCGCGCAGGGCTCGCTGCTCGACATCGATTTCGGCACCTATCCCTTTGTCACCTCCTCGAACGTGATCGCGGGGCAGGCGGCGACGGGCGTCGGCCTTGGGCCGAATGCGGTCGATTACTCGCTGGGCATCGTCAAGGCCTACACCACCCGCGTCGGTGAAGGCCCGTTCCCGACCGAGTTGAAGGACGACGACGGCGAGCGTCTGGGCACGCGCGGCCATGAATTCGGCACCGTCACCGGGCGCAAGCGCCGCTGCGGCTGGTTCGATGCGGTGCTGGTGCGCCAGACCTGTGCGATCTCGGGCATGAAGGGCATCGCGCTGACCAAGCTCGACGTGCTCGACGGCTTCGAGACCCTGAAGATCTGCGTTGCTTACGATGTCGATGGCGTGCGCTACGACTATCTGCCGACGCAGGCCGCGCTGCAGGCGAAGGCGAAGCCGATCTACGAGGAAATGGACGGCTGGTCGGAAAGCACCCAGGGCGCGCGGTCGTGGAACGATCTGCCGGGCGCGGCGGTGAAATATGTCCGCCGGATCGAGGAGCTGATCCAGTGCCCGGTGGCGATGCTCTCCACCAGCCCCGAGCGCGACGACACCATCCTTGTGACCGACCCCTTCGAGGATTGATCCCGTGCCGATCCCCTACAAGACCCGCCGTCGCCTTGCGCTGTTCGTTCTGGTCGTGGGCCTGCCTGCCTATATCGTCGTGGCGGTCAGCGCCGTGGCCTGGGCCGAAGGGCGCTGGGGGGCGATGCCTTGGTGGGGATCGGTCCTTGTCTATGTCGTGCTCGGCTTCCTCTGGATCGCGCCGATGAAGCCGATCTTCATCGGCGTCGGCAAACCGGACCCGGACGCGCCGCAGACGAACGACAAATGAAAACGGAGGGGCTTGCCCCTCCGTTTCGCTTTTCTCTCGGTCGTGGTTTCAGGCCCGGGCCTTGAAGAACCGGCTCGCCTCGGTGATCGCATATTGGCCGCGCTTCACCTTGGCGATCTTGCCCTGACGCAGCAGCGTGCCGAACATCCGCAGCCGATCTTCGCGGCTGAAGCTCCCGTCCCCGATCGCCGAGACCTTGCTCATGATCTGCGGCGGCGAGAAATGCGGCCGCCCCTCGACCTGCGCCGTATAGGCGGCGGCGGCTTCCAGAAGCTCGGCCAGACCCTGCGGCGACCGGCTTTGCGCGAATTCGGCAAAGCTCGAGGCCTCTTCGGGGCTCAGCGGCACTTCGACCTCGTCTTCCGTCAGGCTGTCGGACGCGGTGTCCTGCGCGAGGCTCGCGGCGCTGATCCGGCGCGGGCGAACCGCCTGCGCCTTGGCGACGGCCTCGGCGGGGGCGCGATCGACGCGCTGTTCGGAGACCAGCACCAGCGGCGCGGGGCGCACTTCGGGGCGGGCCGCGGTCTGATGATGGCTCTCGCCGACCGAGGGCAGCACCGGCCGACGCGGCCGCACCGCTTGCGTCAGATCCTGCCGATAGGGGGCCGTCTCGTCCTTTTCGACCCCATCGCCCGCGACGCGACGCTCGGCCACGGTGGCGGCAACGGCGGCCTTGAGATGCGCGATCGCCGAGATCCGGCGCCGGTTCTCGTTGCCCGCCATCTGCGCATCGGCCTTTTCGAGCAGCCGCGGCAGGTCGCCCTCGGGCAGCGGCGGCACTTTCGAGGTGGGCCGCACGGGCACGAGGATCGGCTCGGTCGGCTGCGTGCGCCGATCGACGAAGCCGGGCGGCAGCTCTTCGGGCAGGAAGGCGGCAACGGCTGTCGGTTCCGGCTCGTCCTCGGCGAACAGCGTATCAAGGTCGATCGTCGGGGTCGTCGGGGGGACGGCTTCGGGCGCGACGCTTTCGGCGAGGGACTCCTCTGTCAGGTCTTCCGGTTCGGGATCGAGGTCGACCACCAGCGCTTCGATCCCGGCCTCGGCCTCGGCGTCCGGATCGGCCTCGACCGCAGCAGCGGCCGTGGCTTCGACGCCCTCGGCTTCGATTCCGGTCGTGGTGCTCTCGTTGCTCCAGCCTTCGATGCCCCAATCGACATCGCCCAGATTGTCCGTCAGCGCCGCAAGTTCCGCCATCAGCTCGGCTTCCGCCTCGGGGCTGAGCCCCGGGGCCTCTTCCGCAGCCGCGTCGCTTTCGGGCGCCGGGGCCTCGGCAACGGTCGCCGAAACGGCCGCGATCATCTGCGCCAGTTCGTCATCGGCAGCCGTCGCCTCCGCGACAGGCTCGGCCTCCGGCTCGGTGACGGATGCCGTCGCCACCTCAGGCAGCGCGACTTCCACGACGCGCTCGGCGACGCGGGGGCCGTCCGCGGCCGCATCGGAGCGACGCAGCTTGATGACACGCGCCCGGATCACCGGGCGCGGAGTCTCGACGGGGGCAGGTTGCTCCGTCGCTTCCGCCACCGGTTCGACCGGCGCGGGCATCGGCGCGGGCACAGGGGCTTCGGGCTCGGCAGCGCTCTCGGCCGCGGCGGCTTCGACTGGCGCGACGTTGGCGTCGGCGACCGGCGCAGCAGGCTCGGCCTGCACCAGCCGCGCGGCGCGGCGTTCGGCGCGACGGCGCATGCGTTCGGCCTTTTCCGGGTCCATGCCGGACACCGTGGCCTCGTCCTCGTCGTCGGCCTCGTGGTCGGGCGCGCGCTCCTCCGGGGCCGTATCTTCGAGAGCGGGCGCATCCGAGCTCGGTGTTTCGGGGGCCTGATCGGTCTCGATGTCCTCGGCTTCATCCGGGCTCAGCGGGCCGGAAATATCGAGGGCAAAGCCGAAATCCTCCGGCGCTGCCGCAACCTGTTCCGCGGGGGCGCGGAGTTCGGGCTCCGGATCGGGCTCCGGTTCGGCAGGCGCCTGCGCGGCGCGGGCCTGGGCCACGGCCGAGCGGATGCGTTGCAACTTCGCCGCCACCGATTCGCTGATCGGATCGCTGGCCGGTTCGACCCGCGGGGTCGCGACGGGGGGCGCGACAGGGGCGGTCGCAACCGGAGCTGTGTTCGGCACGGTTGCCAGTGCGACGGCCGGTGTGGCGACTGCCGCCGGTGCAGGCTCGGCCTGTTCCGGCGCCGCCGGATCGCTTGGCCGCAAAATAACGCCATTTTTCTGTATTTTCGCCTCGACCCGGCGCGCCATTTCCCGCTCGGCGATGCGATGCAGCATCTCCGCATCGGGCTGCGGCGGCTCGGCGCCGAAATACCGGTCCTCGGCGGCCAGATCGCGGAAATACTCCGCAATCGCCTTCATCGTCGTGAAGGGCTCATCGAACCCCTCAAGCGTGCACGAGAAGGTGCCGTAGGACACGGTTAAGATCTTGCTCGCTCCAACCATGGGCCTTTCGCCTCTACTGATCCTCATTGCATTCACCATCTTCCGGAACTGGTTCTTTCCGGTGAACGAAAAAGGGCAAATGCAGGGAATTTTAGCGATATAGGTTGCACGGCTTTGCCTTAATCGTAATCAATCATGCCATGAACGAGGAAATTGTCCATTGTGAAGCCGGGGTAACGCTCCTTGGCGGGGGAATCGCGTCTGCGGCCGATGTTGCGATTTCGTTAACGATCGCGCCCGTGCTGGTGGCGGCCGATGGCGGCGGGGATCGGGCGCTTGCGCTGGGTCTGACGCCTGCGGCGGTGATCGGCGACATGGACAGCCTGTCGGCGGCGGGCCGTGCGGCGCTGGCCGGGCGGCTTCATCCGGTAGCCGAGCAGGACAGCACCGATTTCGGCAAATGCCTGCGCCTTGTCGCGGCGCGGTTCTATCTGTGCCTTGGCCTCACCGGGCTCAGGCTTGATCACACGCTGGCGGCGCTGACCGAGCTGACCTCGCGCCCCGATCAGATCGTGCTCCTGATCGCCGAGGACGAGGTGATCTTTCGCGCGCCGCCGCGGCTTTGCCTCGATCTTCCCGTCGGCACGCGGGTGTCGCTGCATCCGATGGGGGCGGCGTCCGGGCGCTCGACCGGGTTGCGCTGGCCGATCGACGGGCTCGCTTTCGCTCCCGAGACCCGCACCGGAACCTCCAATGAAGCGGTCGGGCCGGTCGAGTTGCAGATCGACGGCCCGATGCTGGTGCTGGTGCCGAAGGATCAGCTCAGGCCCGTGCTGCACGCGCTTTTGCCGCCAGCCGCTCGCGGTGAATGATGTAAAGCCCCGAGGCGGTGATGATGCCGATGCCGACCCAGGTCAATGCATTCGGGAAATCGCCGAAGACCAGATAGCCAAAGAGCGTCGCCGTCAGCATTTCGAAGTAATGCAGCGGCGCCAGCGTCGAGGAGGGGGCGTATTTCAGCGCGTAGCTCATCGACATGTGGCTGACGGTCGAGGCAAGGCCGACGCAGAAGCACCAGAGCCAGAAGATCCCCTCGGGCGCCTCGAACCGCATCTGGCCGATTTCGAGCTGGCCGCCGAGGGCAAGGATCGGGATCAGGATCAGGATCGCGGCCCAGGCGGTGTGCAGGTTCATCGGCACCGGATGCATGTGGCGCGACAGCGCCCGCGTCAGCAGGATGTAAAGCGCGAAACCGACCGCCGTGCCGAGCGGATACAGCGCGACGGCGCCGAAAACCGCAAACGACGGCTGGATCACGAAGAGCGCGCCGATGAACCCCACGACCGAGGCGCCGATGCGGCGCGGTCCGACCTCTTCGCCCATGAAGAAGCGGCCGATGAACAGGATGACGAAAGGCTCGACGAAGGCGATGGCCAGCGCATCGGCGATCGGCATGTGCTGCACGGCCGCTACAAAGGAATAGGTCGACAGGATCGACACCGCGGCGCGGGCAAAGGTCAGCCCAAGAGCGCGGCGGCTCATCCCCCAGGGATGGCCGAGAAGCGCGACGATCGGCACCATCAGGAGCAGCTGTGCGACATAGCGGCCCAGCGTGACCGTGCCGACCGGCACGGCCTGGGCGGCCAGTTTCGAGGCGACGTCGATCAGCGGCGCGATGATGCAAAAGCCGAGCATCAGCAGGATGCCGGGCAGGATACGGTCTTGATGGCTCATGCTTTCGCCTAGCCTGCGGGGCAGGGGGCGTCCATCCCGAAAGCGACCGATCCCGGGCGATTTGCCGCGACCCGCATTGCCGGGTTGAGTGCGGCCGCGCTTGGGGGTTAGGTTTTCCCGAAGCTTCAGGAGACTGCCATGACCGATTTCTTCGACAGCCCCGAGGGCCGCCGCATCGCCTATGACCATCGTCCGGGCAAGGGGCCGGGGGTGATGTTCCTGCACGGGCTGCATTCCGACATGACCGGCACCAAGGCCACCGCGCTTGACGCCTGGGCGGCGGAAACCGGCCGCGCCTTCCTGCGGTTCGATTGCTCGGGGCACGGGCAATCCTCGGGCGTCTATGCCGAAACCTCGGTCGCGGAGTGGTATCAGGATGCGCGCTCGGTGCTGTTGAACCTGGCCGAGGGGCCGCAGATTCTGGTCGGCTCGTCGATGGGCGGTTGGTTGGCGCTTTTGCTGGCGCGGGAATGCCCGGAGAAAGTCGCAGGTCTGGTGACGATCGCGGCGGCGGCCGATTTTACCGAAGACGGCTATTGGGCCAGCTTCTCGCCCGACCAGCAGGCGCGGTTGATGGAACAGGGCTATCTCGACCTGCATCACGGCGGGCCGGTGCCCTACCGCATCAGTCGCAAGTTCATCGTCGATGGCCGCGATCATTTCGTGCTGCGCAGCCCACTGTCGCTGCCCTTCCCGACGCGGCTGCTGCAGGGCTCGGAGGACCGGGCCGTGCCGCCGGACTGGGCGGTGAAGCTTTTCCACCACGCTTCGGGGCCTGATATCCGGCTGACGATGGTGAAGGGCGCGGATCACAACTTCTCGGCCCCTGACAATCTGGTGCTGATCACGGCGACGATCGACGAGATTTCGCCGATCTGAGACAGAAAAGCCGATCCCCGTCTTCGAAGGGATTAACCTTTCGCCCCGCCCGCGCTAGTTTCGCGCAAAAAGCGCGGAACCGCGCGGGTGACTGGGGTGAGCATGTCTGCCGATCCGTTGATCTTTCTGCCGGGCTTCATGTGTGATGCACGGCTGTTCTGGCATCAGATCATTGATTTTTCCGCCGATCGCACGGTGATGGCGGTGCCGCTGGCCGGGGCGACGATCGAGGAGATGGCGGAAGCCGTCATCGCCGTCGCGCCGTCCCGGTTCTGTCTGGTCGGGCATTGGCTGGGCGCGCTCGTCGCGATGGAGGTTTTGCGCCGCGTGCCCGAACGGGTCTCTGGCCTTGTGATGATCGATGTTTCGCATCTGTCAGAGACCCCGGCCATGGCCGCCAGTCGCGAACCGCGGATCATCCGCGCCCGCACCGGGCGGCTTGACGAAGTGATGCTTGAAGAAATCCCCGCGTCGGCGCTGGCGCCGGGCGAGGGGCGGGCCGAGGTGCAGGCGATGCTCCTGGAAATGGCCGGGACCTTGGGCCCCGAGGTCTTCACCAATCAATCCCGGGCCTTGATGCGTCGGCCCGATCAGCAGCGCGCCTTGCGCAATACGAGGGTGCGGACGCTGCTGCTCTGCGGGGAACATGACACGATCTGCCCGCCGCGGCGACACGAGTTTCTGGCCGAGCTCATGCCGCAAGCCGAGTTTCGGCTGATCCTCGGCGCCGGGCATCTGGCGCCGCTCGAGCAGCCGATCAAGGTGTCGACGGCGCTGCGCAGCTGGCTTGAGGCGCCGCTGCGCAGCTGAATGCGCGGGTTCAGGCGCTGCGCCGCGACACGAAGAGCGCCTTGCCGGGGTCTTCGGCGGCGGGCGTGTAACGGGGGCGCATCTCCTCCCCTTTCAACCGGAACGCCGCAACCGACTCGGCCAATGCGGTGGCCTCGCCCTGCAGCGAGCGCACCGCAGCATTGGTTTCCTCGAACACGGCGGCGTTTTGTTGCGTCGTGCGGTCGAGTTCGGTCGTGGCATTCGAAATCTCGCCGATCCCGGTCGCGGTTTCCTGCGAGGCGGTGACGATCTCGGAGATCTTCTGCGCCACATCCTCGACCCCGGCCACGATCTCGCGCAGCGCCTGACCGGAATCATGCACAAGCCCGACCCCATGATTGACGTTGTTCGAGGCCGTTTCGATCAGCCGGGCGATTTCGCGCGCGGCCTCGGAAGACCGCTGCGCAAGCGCCCGCACCTCCGAGGCGACGACGGCAAAGCCCCGTCCTGCATCGCCCGCCCGCGCGGCTTCAACCCCGGCGTTCAGCGCCAGCAGGTTGGTCTGGAAGGCGATGTCATCGATCACCTGGAGGATTCGCCCGATCGCCTCGGACGAGGTCTTGATCTCGTCCATGGCCGACACCGCACGGGTCACGACTTCGTGGCCCTTGCCAGCCCGGTTCGAAATCGCCGTCACGGCGCTGCGGGCCGTCTGCGCCGAGTTCGCGGCAGACCGCACGGTGGCCGACATCTGCTCGAGCGCCGAAGCGGTTTGTTCCAGCATCGCGGCGTTGCGTTCCGAGCGACGGGCAAGATCGTCGGCCGCCCCCGCGATTTCGCGGGCTGAAGTGTCGACGGCCGTGGCCGATATCGAGATGTCGGTCAGCGTGCCGGTCAGGCTCTCGGTGGTGCGGTTCATCGTTTCGGCGATCTCGGCAAAGATGCCGTGGAATCGGGTCGGCATCCGATGCGTCAGATCGCGCTCGGCCAGGCGCTCAAGTGCGACACGCACCGCTGTCAGCCCATCATCCGCGGCCTCGCCGATCCGGTTCATGCCGGCGCAAAGATCGGCGAACACCCCGGTCTTGTCGTCGGTGCGCAGCCGGCGCGAGAAATCACCTTCGGCGCAAGCGGCCACCACTTCAGCGATTTCCTGCGCGGCGGCATGCTCGCGTGCCTGAGCGGCGGCGGCGGCGGCGCGTTCCTCCTCGGCTTTGCGGGCGCGGTCGGCCATTTCGGCCCGTTCCTGAGCGGCGGCGGCGGCGCGGGCCTGGTCTTCGCGTTCGGCCGCAGCCGCGCTTTCGACTTCGAGCCGCTGGCGTTCCAGAATCGTCGCGCGGAAGCTTTCCAGCGCCGCAGAGATCGAGCGCACCTCGCTGACCCGGGCGTTCGGAACGCTGATATCCGTCCGACCTTCGGCCAGTTCCTGCACCGCGGTCGTCACGTCGCGCAGCGGCATCACCGTCGCCCGGAACAGTCGCACCGCCGAGAAGGCGAGCACCAGCATCCCGATCACGCCAGCAACTCCCATCAGCATGTAGCCGCGGGCCTTTTCGGTATCGGCCTTCGCCTGCAACTGCGCGACGTCGCTGCCAAAATGCGCGCGCAAGGCATCGAGCGCTTTCGGCATCGTGTCATAGCTTTCGTCGCAAGCGCGGGTCGTATCGCCGATCTGCAGGGCAAGATCGGCGTATTGATGGAAGGCTTCCTGATATTCGGTCAGCTTCGCGAGGGTCCGATCCCGGTGCTGCTGAGACAGGAACATCGTGTCGGGATAGGTGCTGAAGGTCGCGATTTCCTTGTCGAGTTCGTCGATATATTTCGGGTCGAGACGCATGATGAAGTCTTTTTCGTGCCGCCGCATCTTCAGCAGCGTGATTTCGACCTTCGGCACGGCGATCGATCCGATCATCTTTTCCGCGGCGTGAACCGCGGTGCGCAGCTGTCCCTCGAGACCCGATTCCGCATCGAGGCCAAGCACCCGGCGCGTGTCCGCGTAAAGCGCGAAATTCTCCTCATAGGTGTCCAGCAGGTCCTGCATCGCTGCGGCCTGAGTCGCGCTGGCGGTCAGCCCCAGCGCACTGGTTTCGGTCACCAGGTCCTTGAGCTCGGCCGAGGCCCGGGCGATCTTCTTCGCATGATCTTCGATCTGCGCCTCTTCGCGCGAGATGCGGAATTTCGCTTCGAGGTCGCGCGCCGAGGCAAGTGTGCGCTCGAGCGTGGCCAGATCGGCGTTCAATTCCGCGATCGAGACGCTTTGGCGTTCGGCGGCCCTGTCGATCAGGGCCGAATAGAAGATGGTCGCAAAGACCGCCAACGTGCAGATGACGATGACGAGGCCCATGCGGACGAGGTAGGAAAGGAAGCTGCGGGACGTGCCTGCGCGTGCCATGCGGTTGCTCCGAAAGTTCGCCATCGCAAAATCCCCTAAAGGAATTAAGGGCAGGTGAAGCTGCGCCAAGATTGGTCAACTTGTTGCTTTTGTCGCAGCTTTTCCGTCACGCGATCCCCGAAAAGCAAACCCCGGCACGAGGCCGGGGCTGCGGGGGTTCTGGACAGACGGGCCAAGGGGGCGGCCCTTCAACAGGCGATCTGGTGCTCCCAGGAATTGCCAGACACATGGGTGCCGATGCGGAAGACGGCACTGAATTCCTTCAGAGTGCGCGCCTCGTGCAAGAGCCCCTGCGTCGCGGCCGAATTCTCTTCGAACATCGCGGCGTTGTGCTGGGTCACCTGATCGAGTTGGTTCACCGCGGCCGTCACCTCGGCAATGCCCGAGGATTGCTCGGCGGCGGCATTTGCGATCCCGTCCAGCAACGTGTCGAGTTCGGTGACCAGCGCTTCGATTTCGCCCAGGGCGGTGTCGGACCGCGCCGCCAGATCGACCCCGGCCGCGACCTGCCGCGACGAGGTGTCGATCAGCGCCGCAATCTCGCGCGCGGCTTCCGAGGAGCGTTGCGCCAGCGCCCGCACCTCCGAGGCCACGACGGCAAAGCCGCGCCCGGTCTCGCCCGCGCGCGCGGCTTCGACCCCGGCGTTCAGCGCCAGGAGGTTGGTCTGGAAGGCGATGTCATCGATCACATGGGTGATGCGCGAAATCTTGTCCGAGCTTTGCGCGATGTCGTCCATGGCGCGTTGCGTCTGGCGTACGACCTCCCGCCCGGTGGCGGTGGTGGAGCGCGTGCGGTTCACCGCCTGCGCGGCCGACCGCGCCCCTTCGACCGATTGCGCGACCGAGGCTGCCATCTCGTTCATCGCCGCGGCCGTTTCCTCCAACGAGGCTGCCTGAGTCTCGGTGCGCCGCCCGAGTTCCATCGAGGCCGTGCCGAGCTGCCCGGCTTCGGTTTCGACCACATCGGTTGTCTGCACGATCGAGCTGATCAGCCCCGCGACCTTGTCGATGGCGGCGTTGAAATCATTGCGCAATCCCTCGTAAGCGGGGGGGAAGGTCTCGGTGATCCGCGCTGTCAGATCGCCCGCCGACAGCGCCTGCAGACCCTGCGCCAGAGCGGTGACGACATTCAGTTGCTCGCGCATCTGTGCCTCCCGCTCGGCCTCGGTCCGCTGCCGCTCGGCCTCGCGTTCGGCCTGACGGGCGGCTTCGGCGCGTTGCAGTTCCGCCTCGGCCTCCTGTTCGCGCTGCCGCAGGGCTTCCTCGCGCTCGCGCGCCTGCAGCTCGGCTCGGGCCATCTCGGCCTCCTGCGCACGCCGCTGCCGCGCCAGTTCCGCCTTTTCCGCCAACGAGGCCCGGAATACTTCAAGCGCCCGCGCCATCTCGCCCACCTCGCCGCGGACCGTGGTGCAGGGCACCGCCGTTTCGGTATCCCCCTCGGTCATCTTGCGCATCCGGTCATGCACCGCCCCGAACGGGCCGGTGACCGAACGTGCCAGCGCTGTTGCTGCGCCGCCCAGCGCCAGCAGGCCAACGAGCATCGAGATCAGCGAAACCTGACGCAGGCCGGACAGCGCCGCGGCGATGTCGGCAACATAGGAGCCGGTGCCGACGATCCAGCCCCAGGGGGCGAAATCGCGCACGAAGCCGATCTTTTCCTCGGGCGTGTCGCTGTCGGGCTTCTTGAAATGATATTGGATTTCGCCACTGCCCGCGGTCTTGGCGATGTCGAGCATCTCGACGAAGATCTTCTTGCCGTAGGGATCGGTGTAGCCCAGTTGCGACTGCCCGACCCAGGCCGGCATCGTCGGATGCGCCTGGATCACGCCTTCATGATCCAGGACGAAGAAATAGCCCGCCTTGTCGAAGCGCAGCGCCGTCAGACGGCGCGCGCCTTCCGCTTTGGCCTCGGCGGCGGTGAGTTTGCCCGTCTGTACCTGCGTTTCGAGGTCGGCCAGCACGCCAATGGCGGTGTCGACCACGTCACTCAGATGTTGCTCCCTCATGTCATAAGCGTTTTTGACCGCAAAGTGCAGCAGGGTTTCGGACAGGATGACGAGCGCGATCGCGGCTATGGCCACGATCGCATAGATGCGAGCGGATATACCGAAGAATTTGTTTTTCATGGGCCTTGGAGACTGGGAAGGTGGAGGTGCCTGGCCAGAGAACGGTACGAGCAAAACTTGGAAACAGGGCCGGAGTGGAGCCTCAGTCTTGCAAGCATCCGTCAAGATTCCCTTACAGATCTGGAGTTGTTTCAGGTTGACTTAACGTCGCAAACACAATGTCGCAGGTCGCTTTCCGTTTCCGGGCGGCAAGGTTGTGCGCTGAGTCCCCTGTCGGGAGCCGGTATGAGGAGGAAGAACGAGGGCGACTCTCCCCAGAAAGCGGCCGATGGCAAGTAGGTTTCCAATTTTCCATTTTGGTGAGAGATTTGGCGTTGGTGTGGGTTTTTGCGGGCGCCCGACGTGTTGCGCAAATGCGCGGCGACACCCGTTCAAACCGCTTCGATGCAGGCAAAAATCAACCTTTAGGTGAGATTTGTATGCGCAATTTCCACCCAAAACGGGGCCGATCCGGTCGTAAATTTGGCGATGATCCTACGGATGGCGGCTTCGGGTGGGTTTTCTGCTCGGTTTTGTGCTGTGATGCGCCGGAAATGAAGCGCGCTTGCCGCGCGTGATCGGCCGTCTTTCCCGACTTGTCCCGGAATCAAGGTTCTTCGCCGCACGTGCGGGGCGAATTTCGGAAATAATGGTCAGTAATTTTTACTTATCGCGCATCGAGGTCCTCGGGGTCGCGAAACCGTCCGTTCTGAGTGGGTGAAAAGCTTTTTACCAACCAAGGCAAAACGTTTGACCCTCCCGCCGGTTGGGCGCAATTTTGACCCATCCCAAGGGAAGGGTGGAGGATGGAGAGGTTCGGGCCGCTTTAGGATCGCAGGTCTTGGAACATGGATACGGGGTCGGGTCGGACCAAAGGCCCCCGATGACATGGCGTCGGTGCCGGAACAGAACCGCATCAGACCACAAGAATTGCGGCGATTGTGCTCGACCTCTCCATGACCCTCGACCGGACGTTGGCGCCACTTGTTACCTTGCCACGTGCCCCTCCGGTCCTTTCCCTTCGATCCGCGGTTTCACCGCCCGTTCTCTGCCGTTGAGTGCCCTGATGCTTGCCCTCGAGACGACCCCAGTTCCCCGGTTTCCGGCCCGGATGCTTTCCGAGCCGGTCGCGCTTTCCGAGGATGCGGGGCACGAAGGCCGTGGCAAGGTGACGATCCAGCTTGATTCGCGGGGACAGGTGCATCACGTCGATCTGCAGATCCTCGCCCTGCGCGGCTTCGAGGAATTCATTGAAGGCCGCCCCTGTGACGAGGTGCCCGAGGCGGTGCAGCGGCTCTGCGGCACTTGCCCGGTCAGTCATCATCTGGCGGCGGTCAAGGCGATGGACCGGATCGCGGGTTACGACCGGCTCACCCCCACGGCGGAAAAGCTGCGCCGGCTGATGCATTTCGGCCAGTTCGTGCAAAGCCATGCCGTGCATCTGTATCATCTGACCGAGCCCGACCTGCTTCTGGGTTTCGACAGCGAGACCAATCGGCGCGGCCTTGTCGATGTGGCGCGCAGCTTTCCGCAACTCGCCACCGAAGGCGTGCTGATGCGCCGCTTCGGGCAGGAGGTGGTCCGCGCCGTCATGGGCCCTCGTCTTGCGGGGGCGGGAGCGGTTCCGGGCGGCATGCGCCGGGCGCTGAGCCGCGAAAGCCGTGATCTTCTGCGCGCCGATGTCGATCAGGTGATCGACTGGGCGGTGGGCGCGCTGCGCGTGCTCGAACGTCTGCACGACACCAATCCGGCCTTCTACGATCATTTCGGCGAAGTCGGCGGCAACATGATCGGCCTTGTCGGCCGGGGTGGGGCGCTGGATTTCTACACCGGTCGGCTGCGGGCCCGCGATGCGCTGGGCGTGACGCTCTTCGACGGTGTTGCCCCCGCGGCCTATCGCGGTGTTCTGGCCGAAGAGCCCGGCCCGGGCGGTCCGCATATTCGCGCGCTTGGCCCCGAGGCGGGCTGGTATCGCGTCGGCCCGCTGGCCCGTTTGCAGGTCTGCGACCTTCTGACCTCCGAGAAGGCCGAGACCGAACGGCAGCGGCTTCTCGCCGTCGGTGGCGGGAAGCCGTTGCATGGAACGCTGTTCTATCACGGGGCGCGGCTGGTCGAGCTGCTGCATGCGGCCGAGCTGATCCGGGATCTTCTCGACGATCCCGAGCTGCTGGGGCACGATCTGATGGCTGATCGCGGGGCACCCCAGCGCGAGGCGATCGGCGTGATCGAAGCCCCGCGCGGCACGTTGTTCCACCGCTACGAGGTCGACGACGACGCCCGCGTGCGCCGCTGCGAGTTGATCATCTCGACCGCCAACAACACCCAGGCGATGAACGCGGCGGTCCGCAAGGTCGCGGCAGAGTATTTCGACGGCAGCGAGATCACCGAGGGGCTCTTGGGTCATATCGAGGTCGCGATCCGGGCCTATGACCCTTGTCTGGCCTGCGCCACCCATGCGCTGGGGCAGATGCCGCTTTCGGTCGAATTGATCGACGCCGCGGGCGCGGTTGTCTCGGGCCTGCGCCGGGGCGCCGACGGGGGGGTGTCATGCTGCGTTCCATCCTAGGTCCGCGTCTGGTCGTCTTTGCCTGGGGCAATGAAAGCCGCGGCGATGACGGGCTTGGCCCGCGGCTGGCGGCAAGGATCGCGACGGCGGGCTGGCAACACATCACGCTGATCGAGGATGTGCAGCTGCAGGTCGAACATGCGCTCGATCTCGTCGGGCAGGACATGGCGCTGTTCATCGATGCGGGGATGGGCACGCCCGCGCCCTTTGCCTTCGTGCAGACCGCGCCGCGCCGCCACCTTGGGCATTCGACGAGCCACGGCATCGGCCCCGAAGGCGTGCTTGAGGCCTTCCGGCAGGTCATGCATGACGAGCCGCCGCCCGCTTTCGTGCTGTGCCTGCGTGGCGAAAGCTTCGCGCTGGAGGAAGGCCTGAGCGAGACCGCCCGGGAAAATCTGGCGAAGGCCTGGGGCTTTCTGATCCCGCTGCTGTCCTGGCCGGGGCTCGATCGCTGGCAGGCGGCCGAGACCGGCCCGCTCGAGGATCTTTCGCCCCTGCACGAGAACCGCCGTCGCCCGGCGGCCGAGTAAGCCCCCCGTTTCAGCGCGGTCTGCCGGGGCCAGCCCCTTGCGCGGGGCTCTTGGCCCGATATGCTGAGCCCGACCCCACCGGAGCTGCATCATGCCCCGACCGCCCGTCAAGGACAGTCCGCCCCGTTTCGACCCGGCCAATCTGGGCGGCCTCCTGCCCGGCATGGAGGCCAGCGATGCCGTCTGGGTCGATGTGCTCTCGGCCGTCGACCGCACCTATGCCGAACTTGTCGATTATCAGGAGCGGCTTGAGCGGCAGAACCACGAACTCGAGGATCTGCGGTCGTATCTCGGTTCGATCTTCGCCTCGGTCTCGGATGCGCTGATCGTCGCCTCGCGCACGGGGGAGGTGCTGGGCACCTCGGCCTCGGTCGAGGCGCTGACCGGTGCGCGGTCCGAGGTCTGGCAGGGGCGGCCCCTCTCGGCGATGTTCGACCCGGCCTCTGGCGCGCGGCTCGAACGCACGATGGCCGAGGCCGCAAACCGCCGCGCCCCCGTGACGGTCGAGGCGGCGCTGCTGGGTCCGCGCGGGCCCGCACCGCTTGAACTTTCGGTCAGCCCGCGGCTCGATGAGCGCGACCGCATCATCGGCTATGTGCTGACCGGCCGCCCCTTGGGCGAATTGCGGCAGGCCTATTCGGAACTGGAACGCTCGCATGCCGCGCTGATCGCGGCGCAGGCGCAGCTGGTGCGCAATGAAAAGCTTGCCTCGCTTGGCCGTTTGCTGGCGGGGGTGGCGCATGAACTGAACAACCCGATTTCCTTCGTCTATGCCAATGCCCATGCGATGGAGCGCTATGCCGCGAAATTCGAGACCTATTTCGCCGCGGTGCAGGCGGGCGTCCCGCGCGAGGAACTGGTGGCCCTGCGCGAAACTCTGAAACTCGAACGCGAAGTCGGCAATCTGCGTATCGCCATCAATGGCGCCCGCGACGGCGCCGAACGTGTCCGCGCCATCGTCGAGGATCTGCGCCGGCTCTCGTCGGAGGGCACCGGCGAGCAGGTCGTCTTCGATCTGGTGGCGACGGCGGGGGTGGCGGCCGATTGGGTGCGGCGCGGCTCGAAGACGGCGGTGGCGGTCGAGTTCACCGGCCTGCCGAAGCTCGACGTGATCGGGCGGCCCGGCCATATCCAGCAGGTGGTGATGAATCTGGTGCAAAATGCCATCGATGCGATGGGCGATTTTCAGGACGGCCGCATCCGCATCGAAGCGCGGATCGCGGGCGACCGCGGCGAGCTCGTCGTCTCCGATACCGGGCCGGGCGTGCCCGAGGACGTGGCCGCGACGATCTTCGATCCGTTCTTCACCACCAAGGACGTCGGCAAGGGCACCGGGCTTGGTCTCTCGATCAGTCACAAGATCGTCGAGGAACACGGCGGGCGGCTCAGGCTTTTGCCCGAAAACCCCCTTGGCGGCGCCTGTTTCTGCTTCGATCTGGCGCTGGCGGGGGAACCGCAATGAAGGTTCTGTGGTTGCAGGCCTCGGGCTGCGGCGGCTGCACGATGTCGGCGCTTTGCGCCGAGGCGCCCGATCTGATCGACACGCTTGCTGCAGCGGGCGTCGAATTCCTCTGGCATCCGGCGCTGAGCCTTGCCTCGGGGGGCGAGGTGACGCGGCTCCTGCAGGCGCTTGAGGCCGGAGAGATTGCGCTTGATTGTCTGGCGGTCGAGGGCGCGATTGCCCGCGGGCCGATGGGCACCGGGCGGTTTCAGATGCTCTCGGGCACCGGGCGCTCGATGCTCGACTGGGTGCGGGCGCTCGCGCCGAAGGCCGCGCATGTGGTGGCGGTCGGGTCCTGTGCGGCCTATGGCGGCGTGACCTCGGCCGGGGGGAACCCCTCCGATGCGGTGGGGCTGCAGTATGACGGCGCGCATCCGGGCGGGGTGCTGGCCGCGGGCTTCCGGGGCGGGCTCGGCCTTCCCGTCGTCAATGTCGCGGGCTGTCCGACCCATCCGGGCTGGGTGACCGAGACGCTGATGCTGCTCGCCAAGGCGCGGCTGACCGAGGCCGATCTCGACAGTCTCGGGCGGCCGCTCTTTTACGCGCAGCATCTTGTGCATCATGGCTGCCCGCGCAACGAATTCTATGAATACAAGGCCTCGGCGCTGCAGCTCTCGGATCTGGGCTGCATGATGGAGCACCTGGGCTGTGTTGGCACGCAAGCCGTGGGGGATTGCAACATCCGGCCGTGGAACGGCGAGGGCTCCTGCACCCGCGGCGGCTATCCCTGCATCGCCTGCACCGCGCCCGAGTTCGAGGAACCGCGCCACCCCTTCACCGAAACGCCAAAAGTGGCGGGCATTCCGGTGGGTCTGCCCGCCGACATGCCGAAGGCCTGGTTCATGGCGCTGGCGTCGCTCTCGAAAGCCGCGACGCCCGAGCGGATCGCGAAGAACGCGGTGGCCCCGCGCGTGGCCGTGACGCCGACGATCCGCAAGCCCGGAGGTCGGCGATGAGCGACACGCCGCGTCTGGTCGTCGGCCCCTTCAACCGGGTCGAGGGCGATCTGGAGGTGCATCTCGACATCTCCGAGGGGCGCGTCGCCGCGGCCCGGGTCAATGCGCCGCTCTATCGCGGTTTCGAGCGCATGCTGGAGGGGCGGGCCCCTGGTGACGCGCTGACGCTGACGCCGCGGATCTGCGGCATCTGCTCGATCTCGCAATCGGCGGCCGCGGCGCGGGCGCTGGGCGCGGCGATGGGGCTGGTGCCGACCGATCAGGGCGCGATGCTTGCGGCGCTCATTCATGCGGTCGAGAATGTCTCGGACCATCTGGTGCATTTCAACCTGTTCTTCATGCCCGATTTCACCCGGCCCTGTTACGCCGCCCGGCCGTGGTATCCGCGCGCCGTCGCGCGGTTCGCCGCGATCGAGGGACAGGCGGCCCGGGCCGCCATCGCGGCGCGGGCTGGGCTGATGCACATCCTTGGCCTTGTCGCCGGGAAATGGCCGCATACGCTGGCGCTGCAGCCGGGCGGCGTCACCCGCACGCCCGGCGCGCGCGACGTGCTGCGCATTCAGACCGAGCTGCGGATGTTCCGCAAGCATCTGGAAACGCAGGTCTTTGGCGGCCCGCTTGAAGACTTCGCTGCGCTCGACAGCCGGTCGGCGCTGATGCGCTGGGATCGCGGCGATGCGGGGCTTTTCCTTGAAATCGCGGCCGATCTGGACCTTGACGCGCTGGGCCGTGGCGCCGGGCGCTATCTGAGTTTCGGCGCCTATCCGCTGGCCGAGGGGCATGGCTTCGCCCCCGGCCTCTGGCAGGCGGGCGAGGTCACGGCGCCGAACATGGCGGCGATTGCCGAGGATCTGAGCCATTCCTGGATGCTGGGCGGCATGGCCCATCCCTTCGACGGCGTGACCCGCCCCGACGAGACGATGCGCGAGGGCGCCTACAGCTGGTGCAAGGCGCCGCGGCTGGAGGGCGCGCCGGTCGAGGTGGGGGCGCTGGCGCGGCAGCTGATCGACGGCCATCCTCTGGCGGTGCAGTTGGCGGGCGGTGGCGTGCTGGCGCGGGTCGCCGGGCGGCTTCTGGAACTCGCGCGGACACAGATCCTGATGGAGGCCTGGGCCGAGGCGCTTGACCCGGGCGCGGTCTTCATGCGTCAGGGCAACCTGCCCGAGACGGGCGAGGGCGCGGGGCTGGTTGAGGCCGCGCGCGGCAGTCTGGGGCATTGGCTGCGGATCGAAGGCGGCAAGATCGCGTCTTACCAGATCATCGCGCCGACGACCTGGAACTTTTCCCCGCGCGATGCTCAGGGGGTGCCGGGGCCTCTGGAAGCGGCGCTGGTTGGGGCTCCGGTCGAGCCGGGCGAAGATAGCCCGGTTTCGGTGCAGCATATCGTGCGCAGTTTCGATCCCTGCATGGTGTGCACCGTGCATTGAAACCGGCTGGGGGCTTTGCCCCTCTCAGGGCTGCCACGGGCAGCCCGTTCGATTGGAAAGCCTTCCACCGGAAGGCTTTTCGATCCAATCTCACCCCAGCGTATTGGGACCAAGAAGAAAATGCAGGGTTGGCAGATCAGGGTGCGCGGGCAGGTGCAAGGGGTGGGGTTCCGGCCCTTCGTCTGGCAATTGGCGCGGGCGCGCGGGTTGCGCGGAGTGGTGCTGAACGACGCCGAGGGAGTGCTGGTGCGGGTCGTGGGGGCGCTTGGTGATTTCGCCGAGGCCTTGCGGGATCAGGCGCCGCCCTTGGCGCGGGTTGATGCGGTCGAGGTGGCCGCAGTTGTTCTTGACGACCTGCCCGAGGGGTTCGAGATCGTCGCCTCGGGTGGGGCAGGGGCCGAGACGCGGGTGACGCCCGATGCCGCGACCTGTCCGGCCTGTCTGGCCGAGATCCGGGGCGAGGGGCGGCGGCGCGGCTATGCCTTCAGCAACTGCACCCATTGCGGGCCGCGCTTCACCATCCTGCAAAGCCTGCCCTATGACCGTGCCCGCACGACGATGGCCCCCTTTGTGATGTGCCCGGCCTGTCGCGCGGAATACGGCGATCCGGCGGACCGGCGCTTTCATGCGCAGCCCATTGCCTGCCCCGACTGCGGGCCGCGGCTGTGGCTCGAGGCCGGGGGCGTCGAAGTCGCGGGGGATGCCATCGCCGCGGCGGCTAAGCGGCTGAAGGCAGGGGAAATCCTTGCGGTGAAAGGGCTCGGCGGCTTTCATCTGGCCTGCGATGCCGCCAATGCCGGGACGGTCGATCTATTGCGCGCGCGCAAACGCCGCCCCGCAAAACCCTTTGCGCTGATGGCCCGCGAAGGCGATCTGGAGCGGATCGTGTCCGTCAGCCCGGGCGCCTTGGCCGCTTTGCGTGACCCGGCCGCGCCGATTGTCCTCATGCCGTCGCGGGGCGTGCTGCCCGAAACCGTCGCCCCCGGCGTGGCCGAGCTGGGCGTGATGCTGCCCTATACGCCGCTGCATCATCTGCTGCTCGATGCCTTTGGCGGCGTGCTGGTGATGACCTCCGGCAACCTGTCGGGCGCGCCGCAGGTGATCGGCAATGACGAAGCGCGCGACAAGCTTTCCGCCTTTGCCGACGCCTTTCTGATGCATGACCGCGAGATTGCCCGGCGGCTGGATGACTCGGTCGTTCGGGTCGATCCGCCGATGGTGTTGCGCCGCGCCCGTGGGCAGGTGCCGGGTACGCTGCCGCTGCCGCCGGGGTTCGAGACCGCGCCGCAGGTCGTCGCTTACGGTGGGCAGATGAAGGCCGCGCTGTGCCTGATCAAGAACGGGCAGGCGCTGCTCGGCCATCACCTTGGCGAGCTGGACGAAGCCCTGACCTGGGAGGCGTTCCAGCAGGCCGATGCCGATTATGCGGGCCTTTTCGACCATCATCCGCAGGCGGTGGCCATCGATCTGCACCCCGATTTCCGCGCCAGCCGTCACGGCGCCAAACGGGCCGAGGCGCTTGGCGTGCCGATGATCGCCGTGCAGCATCACCACGCCCATATGGCCGCCTGTCTGGGCGAGAACCTTTGGCCGAAGGACGGCGGCAAGGTGGCGGCGATCGTGCTCGACGGGCTCGGGCTTGGGCCCGATGGCACGGTCTGGGGCGGCGAGCTGCTTCTGGGCGATTACACCGGCTTCGAGCGCATCGCCTGGCTCAAGCCCGCGGCGCTGATCGGCGGGGATCGCGCGCAGCTGGAGCCTTGGCGCAATGCGCTGGTGCGGCTCGATGCGGCGGGGCTCTCCGATCTTGCGGATCGGCTTTTCCCGGAGGCCCCGCGCGATCTGGCGCGGCAGATGGCCATGAAGGGGATCAACGCGCCGCTGTCCTCCAGCGCGGGGCGACTTTTCGATGCGATCGCCGCCTGTCTGGGGATCTGTCCGATGCGCCAAAGCTACGAGGGCGAGGCGGCGATGCGGTTGGAATCACTTGCTTCCGAGACCGGACCCGGCCCCGATCTGCCCGTCGTCGCGGGCGAGATCGACCCCGCGCCGCTGTTTCAACTTCTGGCGGCAAACGAGCCCCCCGCGCGCATCGCCCATGCGCTGCATGCAAGCCTTGCGCGCGCGTTTGCGACGCAGGCGGCGCAGCTGATCGAGAGCGGTCGGGCTCAGGCGGTGGTGCTGTCGGGGGGCTGTTTCCAGAATGCGAAACTTGCAACCTTGACGCGAAAAATGCTGGCGGGGCAAAGGATTCTGACGCACCGCAGCATTCCCGCCAACGACGGAGGGCTGGCACTGGGTCAAGCGCTCGTCGCAGCGGCGAAATTGGAAGGAAATTGACCAGACTGGAAAGATCATTGAACTTAAACCTTCCAGATTTTTTGCGTGACAAAATCACACACCATTGAAGTTAAACAATAATTTTTTCTGCGACATTTTGCCGTTTCTCATTGGCGGAAACCGGCCCAAACGTGACAATTCCACTCTACCCATGGGCGCGTCTTGCTGGTCACGACGCTTCCCGAGGCAAGGGAGGGATAATTGTCGGACATCGAAACTTTCTATGACGTGATGCGGCGTCAGGGGATCACCCGGCGCAGTTTCATGAAGTTCTGTTCGCTGACCGCGGCGGCGCTGGGCCTTGGCCCGTCCTTCGTGCCGCAGATCGCGGAGGCGATGGAAACCAAGCCGCGCACGCCGGTCGTCTGGGTGCATGGGCTTGAGTGCACCTGCTGCTCGGAAAGCTTCATCCGCTCGGCGCATCCGCTGGCGAAAGACGTTGTGCTGTCGATGATCTCTCTGGATTACGATGACACGCTGATGGCCGCCGCCGGTCACGCCGCCGAAGCGGCGTTCGAGGAAACCATCGAGAAATACAAGGGCAACTACATCCTCGCCGTCGAGGGCAACCCGCCCTTGAACGAAGACGGGATGTTCTGCATCACCGGCGGCAAGCCCTTCGTCGAAAAGCTGCGCCACGCCGCCGAGGGCGCGAAGGCGATCATCAGCTGGGGCGCCTGTGCGTCTTACGGCTGCGTGCAGGCCGCGGCGCCGAACCCGACGCAGGCGACGCCGGTGCACAAGGTGATCACCGACAAGCCGATCATCAAGGTTCCGGGCTGCCCGCCGATCGCGGAAGTCATGACCGGCGTGATCACCTACATGCTGACCTTCGATCGCATGCCCGAACTCGACCGTCAGGGCCGCCCGGCGATGTTCTATTCGCAGCGCATCCACGACAAATGCTACCGCCGTCCGCATTTCGACGCCGGTCAGTTCGTCGAGCACTGGGACGACGAGAACGCGCGCAAGGGCTATTGCCTTTACAAGATGGGCTGCAAGGGCCCGACCACCTACAACGCCTGCTCGACCGTGCGCTGGAATGGCGGCGTCAGCTTCCCGATCCAGTCGGGCCACGGCTGCATCGGCTGTTCGGAAGACGGGTTCTGGGATCAGGGCAGCTTCTATGACCGGCTGACTACGATCAAGCAATTCGGCATCGAGGCCACCGCCGACAAGATCGGCTGGACCGCCACCGGTCTGGTCGGCGCTGCCGTCGCAGCCCATGCGGCCGTCTCCGTGCTCAAGCGGGCGCAGAAAAAGAACGAGGAGGCGTAAGCCATGACGACCCAAACGCCGAACGGCTTCACCCTCGACAACAGCGGCAAGCGCATCGTCGTCGACCCGGTCACCCGGATCGAAGGCCATATGCGCTGCGAAGTGAACGTCAACGATCAGGGCATCATCACCAACGCCGTCTCGACCGGGACGATGTGGCGCGGCCTTGAAGTCATCCTGAAGGGCCGCGATCCGCGCGACGCCTGGGCCTTCACCGAACGCATCTGCGGCGTCTGCACCGGCACCCATGCGCTGACCTCGGTCCGCGCCGTCGAGAATGCGCTGGGGATCACCATCCCCGACAACGCGAACTCGATCCGCAACATCATGCAGCTGAACCTGCAGATCCACGACCATATCGTGCACTTCTACCATCTGCATGCGCTCGACTGGGTGAACCCGGTCAACGCGCTTCGCGCGGATCCGAAGGCGACGTCGGAACTGCAGCAGATGGTGAGCCCGAGCCACCCGCTCTCCTCCCCCGGCTACTTCCGCGACGTGCAGAACCGTCTGAAGAAGTTTGTCGAATCCGGGCAGCTCGGGCTTTTCAAGAATGGCTACTGGGACAACCCGGCCTACAAGCTGCCGCCCGAAGCCGATCTGATGGCGACGACGCACTATCTGGAAGCGCTCGACCTGCAAAAGGAAGTGGTGAAGATCCACACCATCTTCGGCGGCAAGAACCCGCATCCGAACTGGCTGGTGGGCGGCGTGCCGTGTCCGATCAACGTCGATGGCGTGGGCTCGGTCGGCGCGATCAACATGGAGCGTCTGAACCTCGTCTCCTCGATCATCGACCGCTGCACCGAATTCACCCGCAACGTCTATCTGCCCGACCTGAAAGCCATCGGCGGTTTCTACAAGGACTGGCTCTACGGCGGCGGGCTTTCGGGCAAGTCGGTGCTGTCCTATGGCGACATCCCGGAAAACCCGAATGATTTCAGCCCCGAGCAGCTGCATCTGCCGCGCGGTGCGATCATCAACGGCAACCTGAACGAAGTGCTCGACGTCGACACCTCCGACCCCGAGCAGATCCAGGAATTCGTCGATCACTCGTGGTACGAGTATGGCGAGCCGGGCAAGGGGCTGCACCCCTGGGATGGCGAGACGAAGCCGAAGTTCGAGCTTGGGCCGAACCTTGTCGGCACCCGCACCAACATCGAGAACATCGACGAAGGCGCGAAATATTCGTGGATCAAGGCGCCGCGCTGGCGCGGCAACGCGATGGAAGTGGGGCCGCTGGCCCGCTACATCGTCGGCTACGCCAAGGGCCACGAAGACATCAAGAACCAGGTCGAAGGCCTGCTGCGCGACATGAACCTGCCGGTCACGGCGCTGTTCTCGACGCTCGGTCGGACGGCTGCGCGGGCGCTTGAGGCCGAATATTGCACGCGGCTGCAAAAGCACTTCTTCGACAAGCTCGTCACCAACATCAAGAACGGCGACAGCTCGACCGCGAATGTCGACAAGTGGGATCCGTCGCGCTGGCCCAAGGAAGCCAAGGGCGTCGGCATGACCGAAGCGCCGCGCGGCGCGCTGGGCCACTGGGTCAAGATCAAGGACGGCCGCATCGAGAACTATCAATGCGTCGTGCCGACGACCTGGAACGGCTCGCCCCGCGACAGCCAGGGCAACATCGGCGCCTTTGAGGCCTCGCTGATGGACACGAAGATGGAACGTCCCGAGGAACCGGTCGAAATCTTGCGCACCCTGCACAGCTTCGACCCGTGCCTGGCCTGCTCGACCCACGTCATGTCGGCCGAAGGCGAACCCCTGACCACCGTCAAGGTCCGGTAAGGGGGGCGCCATGAAGGGAGTTTCTGACGAAAGGATAAACGCACCAGTCCGTGGCCCCGACGAGATCTTCGAGGCCTCGCGACTGACCGGCGACGCCACCCGCGAAGACCTCGAAAGCATCCGGCGGCGAACGTCCGTCTATGTCTACGAGGCCCCGGTCCGGGTCTGGCACTGGGTCAACGCGCTGGCGATCACCATTCTGGTGATCTCCGGCTACTTCATCGGCTCGCCGCTGCCCTCGATGCAGATCGGCGAAGCGACGAGCCAATTCGTCATGGGCTACATCCGCTTTGCGCATTTCGCCTGTGGCGTGGTGCTGTCGGTGGGCTTCTTCGGGCGCATCTACTGGGCTTTCGTGGGCAACCGCCACGCCTGGCAGATGTTCTACATCCCGGTCTTCAACAAGCGCTACTGGCAGGAATTCTTCTTCGAGCTCCGCTGGTACCTGTTCCTTGAAGAGGAGCCGAAGAAGTACATCGGGCACAACCCGCTGGCGCAGGCGGCGATGTTCACCTTCATCACGCTCGGCATCACCTTCATGATGGTGACGGGCTGGGCGCTTTACGCCGAAGGTGAAGGGCAGGGCTCGGTTCCCGATACGCTCTTCGGTTGGGTGCTGGGCCTCGTGCAAAACAGCCAGCGGCTCCACACGCTGCACCATCTCGGCATGTGGTCGATCGTGATCTTCGCGATCATCCACATCTACGCCGCCGTCCGCGAGGACGTGATGAGCCGCCAGTCGATGGTCTCGACGATGATCTCGGGACACCGGACGTTCAAGGACGACCGTATCGAGTGACCGTGGTGAAAGTTACGGGCCGGGCGCAGAGCACTCTGCGCCCGGCTTTTTTGTGGAAATTTCACTTCCAATTTGGCAGTGAAAATGGTAAGAAGATTTCCGAAATATGCGATATTCCGACTCTCTTCCCGGGTTTATCCGGGCTGGGGGCTGGATCATAAGGGCTGAACGCCCGCGCGAGCGGCGGTCTAGGGAGGGACCCATGCCAGCATTCCAACCTGAACGGGTGCTCGTTCTGGGCATCGGCAACGTGCTTTGGGCCGACGAGGGCTTCGGGGTGCGCTGTGTCGAGCGCATGGCCGAAACCCATGCGCTGCCTGCGAACGTCAAGCTGCTCGATGGCGGCACGCAGGGGCTTTACCTGCTGCCTTTCCTTGAAGAGACCGATGCGCTGATCGTCTTTGATGCGGTCGATTTCGGCTTCACGCCGGGCACGCTCGTGACGATGCGTGATGATGACGTGCCCGCCTTCATGGGGGCGAAAAAGATGAGCCTGCATCAGACCGGCTTTCAGGACGTGATCGCGACGGCGCAGCTGATGGGCTATTGCCCGGAGCGGATGACGCTGATCGGCTGTCAACCGGTCGAGCTCGAGGATTACGGCGGCAGCCTGCGCCCGGCCGTGGCCGAGCAGATCGATCATGCGATCCTCGAGGCCGTGCGCGAGCTTCGCGCCTGGGGCATCGAGGTGGCGCGGGGATCGACCGAAAGCAACGATCTCGTCGATCCGTCGCTGGCCCGCGATGTCTACGAACGCGGGCGCCCCTCCGAAGACGAGGCCTGCCGCATCGGCGATCACCGCTTCTTCCCCTCCGCCGCGAAGGTCCGCGCCTGATGTGCGTCGGTATTCCCGTGCAACTTCTGTCGGTTGACGGCATCCGCGGTGACGTGATCGAGGACGGCCGTCCGGCCATCGTCGATCTGTCGCTCACCCCCGAGGCGCGGCCCGGTGACTGGGTTCTGGCCTTTCTGGGCGCCGCCCGCGAAGTGCTGACGCCAGACGCGGCCGCACAGATTTCGTCGGCCCTCAATGGGCTGCGTTCGCTGATGGCGGGCGGTGATCTCGGCGATGCTTTCGCCGATCTCGAAGCCCGTTCGCCGCAGCTCCCCCCCCATCTTCAAGCCGCGCTCGACGCCGGCAAGACCACCGCCTGAGGACCTCATGCACGACTTTCACATGCCCGACACGGCGGCGCCCTCGGGCAAGACCCATCCGTTGGTCACCCGGCTTTCGACCGAATTCGGCTGGCCGCGGCTCGACAATGCGCATGACCTGCGTGAATTCACCACCCGGCCGGGGGCGCATTGCCTGTTCGTGCCGGGCGACAGCGCGCGCAATCTGGAAACCCCCGATGCGGCCGTGGTCCTGCCCGAGCTGCGTCAGGCCTTCCAGAATGCCTTCGACTGCGCCGTGGTCGGTGACGGCATCGAGACCGAACTGCGCGAAACGACCCGAGTTCTGAAGACCCCCTCGTTCCTGTTCTTCCGCGACGGCGACTTCCTTGGCGGTATCGAGAAGATCCGCGACTGGGACGATTACATCGCCCGCACGTCCCACATCCTTGCCGCGAAAGGCTGAGCCATGGTTTCGAATTTCCACCTGCCCCCCGTCGGTTTCGGCCCCGGCTCGCAGCCCGAAGGCGATGAGGAACTGGGTTACATGCAGCTGCCCTCGGGCATGCGGACCTATTCGGCGCATCTGCCCGAGGTCGAGGATACCTCGGCCGTTGCCCCGGCGCTGAAACTGCTCTCCGACGTCGCCGCGGCGGCCGAGGCCTGCGCGCTGGGTGGCATGGCGAGCTTCGATCTGGAAGGGCTCGATGCGCAGAACCGCGCGCTGATCGCCGAGACGATGGGGCAGGGCGAGGTCGCGATGAAGATCCGCGGCATCCCGGCGCTGATGGTGCAGGAATCGGTCTTTGCCGGGGTCTGGTCGGTGGCGGGCGTGGGGGTCGATCGCATCGAGGTGGGCGCGGTCCCCGCCGCGGCGCTGTCGCGTGCCTTCGAGCCGTTCCGCAAGGGGCAGACCTCGTTGCCGCCGCTTGCCGACGGGGTGGTGAATGCCCCGGCGCTGATCGCGGAACTCTTCGACAAATCCGCGGCTTACGTGGGCGGCGCGGCCGATGTCATCAACCTGACGCTGCTTCCGCATACCGAAGAAGACCTGACGCTGCTCGATTACATGCTGGGCGAGGGCGCGGTGACGATCCTCTCGCGCGGCTATGGCAATTGCCGGATCACCGCGACGGCGACGCCGCATGTCTGGCGCGTGCAGTTCTACAATTCGACCGATGCGTTGATCCTCGACACGATCGAAGTGACGGTGATGCCCGAAGTGGCCTTGGCCGCGCGCGAAGACCTTGAAGACAGTGCCGCCCGCATCCGCGAAGTGCTGGAGGCGATCCGTTGAGCGGGGCCGCGCGCGCGGGCTTCGAGGGCTCGTATCTTGGCGCCAACGACCGGATTTCCGATCTGGCGATCATGGAATGCAAGATCTGCTGGACGCCCTATGATCCGGCGACGGGCGATGATTTCCGGCAGGTTCTGCCGGGTACGCCCTTCACCCAACTGCCCGAGGACTGGCATTGCCCGAATTGCGATGCGCCGAAAGCGCAGTTCATCGTGCAAAGCGACCCCGGCGCCCCCGCGCTTCTGGAGCAGCAGCGCGTCGATGCGCAGGTGGCGGCCCTCGTCGCCGATTTCCGCGAGATCTGGCACTCGAAGATGCGCGATGTGCCGCTGGTGAACAAGGCGCTGTCCATTGAAGCCGTGGGCTTTCACAGCCATGCGGGCCGCGGTCTGGGCGTGCTTGTCAGCCCGTGGTTCATGAATCTCGTCCTGCTTCCGGCCGAGGGCGAGGATTGGTCCGAGCTGATCCCCGGCGCCAAGGAAGACGTGCATTTCGCCTCGGGAACCTATGAATTCATCCACAATCGGCGCGAGATGGTGGGCGGCTACAAGGCCTGTTCCCTTTACGCCACGATGGGTGATTTCCAGACCCAGATGCAGGCGGTCGATCTGGCGCGCGCCGTGATGATCGAGCTTTTCAAGGAAGAAAACCGCGCCGAGACCGACCGCGCCGCCGAAATCCGCGCCACGCGCACGGCGGAACTGGCGGCGGTCGAGGCGGCTGAGGCGGCACAAGCCGAGGCCGAAGCCGCTGCAAAGGACCGGGCCGAGGCGATGGCGCAGCCGACGCGGCGGCGGCTGATCTCGGCGGGCCTTGCGAGCGAGCCGGAGGATGTCGCGGAATGAGCCCTGCGTTGCGCATCGTGCTGCGCCCCGAGGGGCAGCGGCTGGCGGTGGCGATGACCCCTCCCGATCCGTTGCCGGTCGCGGCTTTGATGCTGGGCAAGCCCCCCGAAGAGGTGGCGGTGCTGCTGCCGCGCCTGTTCAACCTCTGCGGCGCGGCACAGGGCCATGCGGCGCGTCTGGCGCTGGGTCTGAAGGCTGACGCGGCCCCCTCGCGGCGCGAGATCCTGCGCGATCATCTGGCGAAGCTCTGCCTGATCTGGCCGAAGCTTCTCGGCCTGACGCCGCAGCCCTTGCCCGACGCCTGGGCCGAGGGCGGCGCGGCCTTGCAAGCCTGGCTGTGGGGCGGCGCGAAACCCGCGGATCTGTGGCACTTCCTGACCTCGGGGCAGGGGGTGTCGCCGCTTCTGGCCACTTTGGGCCATGCGTTCGCGCCGGGCGAGGCGGTGGCAGTCCTGCCGCCGCTGACCGATCCGATGGCCTTGACAGCGCAGGAAAATTCCCCGGCCGGGCGGGTGGCGGATGATCCGCTGATGCGTCAGGCCGAGGCCCGCTTTGGCCGCGGTCCGCTCTGGCGCGCGCTTGGTCGCATCGTCGATCTGCACCATCTGGCGCTGGCGCCGCTCGCGGCGGAAGTGCCGAAGCCGGGGCTTGCGCTCGTGGCCGCGGCGCGCGGCACCTATGCGCTTTCGGCCCGGGCCGAGGCCGGGATGGTCACGGCGCTCGCGCGGGTCACCCCCACCGATCATCTTCTGGCCCCCGGCGGGGCGCTTGCGCTGTCGCTGGCGACGCTGCCCGCGGCCAAGGCCGGTCTGGCGGCTTTGGTGATCGACATGCTCGACCCCTGTGTGGCAGTCTCGGTTCAGGAACTTGCCCATGCATGAGATGTCGATCGTCGAAGGGATTCGCACGGTGATCGAAGAGGCTGCACGGGCAAACGGGTTTTCAAAGGTGACGATGGTGCGGCTCGAGATCGGGCGGCTGGCGGGGGTGGAGCGCGCGGCGCTGGAATTCGCCTTCGACGTGGTCCTGCGCGGTTCCGTGGCCGAGGGTGCCAGCTTGCAGATTTTCGATCTTCCCGGGCAGGCAGCCTGCTTTGACTGCGGAAAAACGGTCGAAATCGAACATAGGCTGGATCTGTGCCCGGAATGCGGCGGGGCTCGTCTGCTGGTGCAGGGGGGCGAGGAGATGCGGATCAAGGATTTGGAGGTGCTCTGATGTGCACGGTATGCGGGTGTGGCGGTCACAGCGTCGAGGACCAGTTCAAGGACCATCTGAAAAGTCAGGGCAAATCCGCCGCGGCGCACAAGCCCGCGCCTTTCGCCGTTCTGGCCGAGGCGAAGGGCACGCACAGCCATTCCCACAGCCATTGGCACACCCATGCCGACGGCACGAGCCACAGCCATCCGCATGACCATTCGCACAGCCACGACGCCGGTCACGGTGCCGAGGCGGAAACCGATCATCCGCATGCCCATGGCCACGATCACGGCCATTCGCATGCGGCTTGCGCGCATGACATCCATCTTGGCCACGGTCCCGCAGGCACCGAAGTGCCCGGCATGTCGCAGGCGCGGCTGATCGAGATCGAGACCGACATCTTGTCGAAAAACAACCAATATGCCGCCCGCAACCGCGCCGGGCTGGCGCAAAAGAGTGTTTTTGCAACCAACCTCGTGTCCTCGCCCGGGTCGGGCAAGACGACGCTGCTGGTGAAGACGATCCAGATGCTCGGCGCGCAGCCCCTGGCCGTGATCGAGGGCGATCAGCAGACGACGAATGACGCCGATCGCATCCGCGCGACCGGAGCGGCGGCGATTCAGGTCAATACCGGCAAGGGCTGCCATCTGGACGGTGCGATGGTCGAACAGGCGCTGGCGCATCTGCCGCTGCCCGAGGGCGCGCTTTTGTTTATCGAAAACGTCGGCAATCTGGTCTGCCCCGCCGCCTTCGATCTGGGCGAAGATGCCAAGGTGGCGATCCTGTCCGTCACCGAAGGCGAAGACAAGCCCTTGAAATACCCGGACATGTTCGCCGCCGCAGGTCTGGCGATCCTGAACAAGGTCGATCTGGCGCCGCATTGCGATGTCGATCTGGACCTTTACGAGGCGAATATCCGCCGGGTGAATCCGGCGATCGAGGTGCTGCGCGTTTCGGCCCGCACCGGCGAGGGCATGGCGGCCTGGATCGACTGGCTGCGCGCAGGTCTGGCACGGAAGGCGCGCTGATGTCCGCCTCGACCCCTGCGATCCTTCTGGTCGATGACGAGCCGCATTCGCTGACGGCGATGAAGCTCGCGCTCGAGGACGATTTTGACGTTCTCACCGCGCAGGGCGCCGAGGCGGCGATCGCGATTCTGGAAGAGGAATGGGTGCAGGTCATCATCTGCGACCAGCGGATGCCGGGCCGGACCGGGGTCGATTTCCTGACCGAAGTGCGCGAGCGCTGGCCGGAAACCGTCCGCATCATCATCACCGGCTATACCGACAGCGCCTCGATGATGGCGGCGATCAATGATGCGGGCATCCATCAGTTCCTGACCAAGCCCTGGCATCCCGAGCAGCTTCTGTCCTCGGCGCGCAACGCGGCGCGGATGTTCACGCTGGCGCGCGAAAACGAGCGGCTCTCGCTCGAGATGCGGCTTCTCAATTCGACCTCGGAAAGCCGGGTGGAAAAGCGGCGCCGCGCGCTGCGCGAGGGCATGGGTTTCGAGACGATCCTGCGCGCGCCGAATTCCGCGATGAACGGGGCGATTGCGCTGGCGCGGCAGTTTGCCAGTTTCGACGTGCCGGTGCTCTTGCGCGGCGAGCCCGGTTCCGGCCGGGCGCAGCTGGCGCGGGCGATGCATTATGTCTCGCTGCGTTCGGACAAGCCGTTTTACGAGATCAACCTCGCCGGTTTGCCCGAAGATCTGGCGATGATCGAGCTTTTCGGGGCGCGCCGTGGCGTGCTGCCGGGCGGGGTGGCGAAGATCGGTCTGGCGCAAAAGGCGGACCGGGGTACGCTCTTCGTGGCGGGGGTCGAGGCGGCGAGCCCGGCGCTGCAACTGGCGCTGCTGCGGATGCTGGGCGACGGCGCGATCACGCCGCTCGGCGGACAGGAGACGGCCTCGACCAACCTGCGGCTGATCACCGGCGCTGCGGCCGATCTGCGCGCGATGGTGGCCGAGGGGAAATTCCGCTCGGATCTTTATTATGCGCTCTCGGCGGGCGAGATCGCGATGCCGCCTCTGCGTGCCCGGCGCGGCGATGTGGCGCTTCTGGCGCAATCGATGCTGGCCGAGGCGGCGGTGCGGCATGGCAAGCAGGCTCTGGGCTTCGATGCCGCCGCGCTCGAGTTTCTGGAAAACTACGACTGGCCCGGCAACTTGCGGGAATTGCACAATGAAGTCACGCGGATGCTGATTTTCGCGCAAGACAATGTGCTCGGCGCCGAGCTGATTTCGCGCCACATCCTGCAGGCCGCGCCCTCGGAAAGCGGGGCGGATCGCTCGGCCGACGAGGTGATGACGGCGGAGGGCACGCTCAAGGATCGGGTCGAGCTGATCGAGATGCGGATCCTGCGCGAGACGTTGACCCGCAACCGCTGGAACAAGAGCCGGGCGGCGGCGGAGCTGGGGCTGAGCCGGGTCGGCTTGCGGGCCAAGCTTGACCGCTACGGCATCGAGCACCCGGCGGGGCGGGTGCAGGAAGAGGAGGAAGACTGATGTGTCTGGGGATTCCGGGCCAGATCGTGGCGATCACCGACGCCGGTCGGATGATGGCCTTGGCCGATGTGTCGGGGGTGAAGCGCGAGGTCAACGTCGCCTGTGTGGCGGAAGGGCCGCTTGAGGCGCTGGTCGGTCATTGGGCGCTGATCCATGTCGGCTTCGCGATGAGCCTGATCGACGAGGACGAGGCCGCGCGGACGCTGGAGGCCTTGCGCGATCTGGGCGAGGCGCAGGAGACCTTGGCGCAGATGGCCGAGGGCGCTGCGGCGCTGGAGGGGCGGGCATGAAATTCGCCTCGGAATTCCGCGACCCCGCCTTGGCCAAGGGCCTGCTGGCCGAGATTGCGAAGCTGGCCGAGCAGATTGGCGCGACACGTGAAAAGCCTGTCCACATCATGGAGATCTGCGGCGGGCACACGCATTCGATCTTTCGCTACGGGCTCGACAAGCTGATCCACGAGGGGATCGAATTCATCCACGGGCCGGGCTGCCCGGTCTGCGTGCTGCCGCGCGCGCGGGTCGATGAATGCATCGAAATGGCCGAGCGGCCCGAGGTGATCTTCACCACTTTCGGCGATGCGATGCGGGTGCCCGGATCGAAACTTTCGCTTTTGCAGGCGAAGGCGGCGGGGGCGGATATCCGGATGGTCTATTCGCCCTTGGACGCGCTGGAACTCGCCCGGCGCAACCCGGGGCGCGAGGTGGTGTTCTTCGGTCTGGGGTTCGAGACGACGACGCCCTCGACCGCGCTCGCGATCCAGCAGGCGGCGCGCGAGGGGCTGACGAATTTCAGCGTCTTTTGCAACCACATCACCGTACCCGAGCCGATCAAGGCGCTGCTGGATGACCCCTACATGATGCTCGACGGCTTCATCGGGCCCGGGCATGTGTCGATGGTGATCGGCATCCATCCCTACGATTTCATTGCGCAAGACTACGGCAAGCCGCTGGTCGTCGCCGGGTTCGAGCCGACCGATCTGCTGCAGTCGGTGCTGATGGTGCTGCGCCAGATCGCCGAGGGGCGGGCGGCGGTCGAGAACCAATATGCCCGCGTCGTGCCCGAGCATGGCAACAAGGTGTCGCTCGCCGCGATCGCGGATGTCTATGAGCGGCGGCCCTCGTTCGAATGGCGGGGGCTGGGGGAGATCGACGCCTCGGGGCTGCGGATCCGGCCGGCCTATCGCGCCTATGATGCCGAGGAGAAATTCGGCATCGGCTATGCGGGCAAGCGCGCCGAGGTCGAAGAGGCCGAGGGCTGTGCCTGCGGCGCGGTGATGACCGGGCGGATGAAGCCCGTCGCCTGTCCGCAGTTCGGCAAGGGCTGCACGCCGGAGATGCCCTTGGGCGCCTTGATGGTGAGTTCGGAAGGGGCCTGTGCGGCCTACTGGCAATACGGCGGGGCGCGGGCGGCGGAATAGCTTCGGGGGCGTTTGCCCCCGACCCAAGCGGGGGGCGGCTGCCCCCCGCACCCCCTGCCCGGGGGAGAGGCGCTCTCCCCCGGACCCCTGCGAAATCTGGAGCAAGATGAGATGGCGTTGAGAGATGAGCGGGTGACGCTGGCCCATGGCGGTGGCGGCAAGGCGATGCGGGACCTGATCGAGGAGGTCTTCACCGCCGTCTTTCAGCCGCCCGGCATGGAAGATCAGGCGCGTCTGACCGAGGCGGCGCTGGCCGAGCCCGGCGCGCGGCTGGCCTTCACCACCGACAGCTATGTGGTGACGCCGATCGAATTTCCGGGCGGCGATATCGGCAAGATCGCCGTTTGCGGCACGGTGAACGATCTGGCCGTGGGGGGCGCGCGGCCGCTCTGGCTCTCGGCCGCCTTCATCATCGAAGAGGGGACCGAGATCGCGCTGTTGCGCCGGATCGTCGCCACGATGGCGCGCGAGGCCGAGGCCGCCGGGGTGCGGATCGTCACCGGCGACACCAAGGTGGTCGGGCGCGGCGCCTGTGATGGTGTCTTCGTCACCACCGCGGGGGTGGGGGTGATCCCGCCGGGCCGCGAGATGGCGGCGGGGCTGGTGCAGCCCGGCGATGTGGCGATCGTCAATGGCGTGCTGGGCGATCATGGCGCGACCATTCTGGCGACGCGGGGGGATCTGGCGCTGTCGAGCGACATCGAAAGCGATTGCGCGGCGCTCGGCCATCTGATGGCCGGGGTGATGGCGGCGGCGCCCGGCATTCGGGCGGCGCGGGATCTGACCCGGGGCGGTCTCGCCTCGGCGCTGAACGAGATCGCGCAGGCGGCGGGCTGTGGCATCGTGATCGACGAGACCGCGCTGCCGCTGCGCGCCGAGGTGGTGGGGCTGTGCGAGATCCTTGGTCTCGATCCGCTTTATCTGGCGAACGAGGGGCGGCTGGTCACCTTCGTGCCCGAGGCTGAGGCTGCGGCGGCGCTGGCCGCGATGCGGGCGCGGCCCGAGGGCGCAGGGGCTTGCGTCATCGGGCGGGCGGTGGCAGACCACGCAGGACAGGTGCGTATGCGCACAGCCTTTGGCGGCGCGCGCATCGTGGACATGCTGGTGGGTGAGCAGTTGCCGCGGATTTGTTGAGCGGTGGGTCGGAGCGGCGAGGGCCGGTCCGGCATCTGGAAATGGGTTGACAGCGAGAGGCCAAGTGCTTCTCAATCGGTAAAATTTCGGTGGTTGGGCAAGGTCTTCGCACGTGTCGCGAGGGGCGGGTCGAAACCGGCGAAAACGCTAGGGCAGAGCCCGGAAAGGAGCGATCGCGATGGACGTTCCTGCGCAAGAGACGGACCTGCAGACGGAGCCCGCGGCCGAGACCTCGGCGGGGCCGGAACCGCGCGCAGTGGTGGCGATCGGCGCCTCGGCCGGGGGGCTTGATGCGCTCGAGCGGCTCTTTGACGGGTTGCCCGCCGATACCGGCGCGGCCTATGTGGTGATCCAGCACCTGTCGCCCGATCACAAGTCGATCATGGCCTCGCTCTTGGCGCGGCATACGAAGATGCCCGTCGTCACCGTCGAAGACGAGATGGAACTGGCCGCCGACACGGTCTTTCTGATCCCGCCCGCGACGATCATGACGCTCGAAGGGCGGCATCTGCGGCTGGCGCCGAAGGATCGCCGCGTGCTCTCGCTGCCGATCGATGCCTTCTTCACCTCGATGGCCTCGGGCTATGGCAGCCGCTCGGTCGCGGTTGTGCTGTCGGGCACCGGGTCGGACGGCACCCGCGGCGTTGGCGCGGTGCATGCGGCGGGCGGCGTTGCCATCGCGCAAGACCCGCGCGATGCGCGTTTCGACGGCATGCCGCGCTCGGCCATTGCGACGGGCTTCATCGATTCCGCGCTCGGGATCGAGCGGATCGGCCCCTGGATCGCCGATTACCTGATCCGCCGCCCGCGGCTTGGGCAGCTGACCGGGGCCGAGCGTCCCGATGCGGGCGGGGCCGCGGCGGTGGATGACGACCGGCTCGCGGTCGGGCAGTTCGACGGGCTGGAACCGGCCGAGGCGCTGGGGCGGATCGTCGAGATCCTGTCGCTCTCGGGCGAGGTCAACTTCCTCGATTACAAGCCGGGCACGGTGCAGCGCCGGATCGAGCGGCGGATGGGTGTGCGGCAGGTGCCGGACCTGACCTCGTATCTGGAATTGCTGACGCATGATCGCACCGAACTGGCCTGCCTGCGCCGGGAAATGCTGATCCCGGTCACCTCGTTCTTCCGCGACCCCGATTCCTTCGCCGAACTGGCGGAAAAGGTGATCGACCCGCTTGTGGCGCAAGCTGCGGTGGGCTCGACGCTCCGGGTCTGGACGGCGGGCTGCGCGACGGGCGAGGAAGCCTATACGCTGGCGATGCTCTTCTTCGACGCGTTCGAGCGGGCGGGGCGCTGGCCGACGCTGAAGATCTTTGCCACCGATGTCGAACCGATGAACATCGAGACGGCGGCGGCCGGGTTCTTCCCCGAGACGATCGCGGCCGACCTGCCCATGACCTTCCTCGAGCGTTTTTTCACCACCCGCGGCGGCCAATATACGATCCGCCCGGAGATCCGGCAGACCATCGTCTTTGCCCGGCACAACCTGCTGTCCGATCCGCCCTTCACCCGGATGGATCTGGTGACCTGCCGCAACACGCTGATCTATTTCCGCCCCGAGGCGCAGGAACGCGCGCTGCGGCGGATGCATTACGCGCTGCGCACCGGGGGGTATCTGTTCCTTGGCGGCTCCGAGGCGCTGGTGCAGGTGCAGGATGATTTCTCGGTCCTGTCGGCGCGGCACCGGATCTGGCAGGCGCTGCGCCCGGGCGCGGCCCCGCTCACCGACCGCCGCGCCGGGCTTTACGTCACGCCGCGCCCGCCCCGCACCCGGTCGGACAATGCGCCCGTCACCGCGGTCGAGCGCGGCTTTGCCACGCTCTCGCGCACCTACGCCCCGCCGCCCGCGCTTCTGGTCAACAGCCATCACGAGATCCTGCATTCCTATGGCGACGTGAGCCGCTTCATGCAGATGCGCGAAGGCGCGGCCTCGCTTGAAATCGGGCGGATGCTGGTCGAGCCGCTCTTGCCCGTGGCCTCGGCGCTGCTGTTCAAATCGGCGCGTCTGGGCGAGGAAGCGGCCTCGGATTCGATCCCGCTGGCCGAGGGGCTGATCGGCCCCGATCCGATGCGGCTGCGGCTGCGCGTCGTGCCGGTCAAGCAGGGCCCCGACAGTGACGAGGGGCGGCTTTACGTTCTGGCTTTCGAGCCGGACGAGGGCGCCGATGACGGCATCGCGGGGATCGACATCGACCGCGAGGTCGGCGCGCGCATCGAGATGCTCGAAGCTGAACTCGCGATGACGCGCGAAAGCCTGCAGGCGATGATCGAGGAACTGGAAACCTCGAACGAAGAGCTGCAGGCGACGAACGAAGAGATGATGGCCTCGAACGAGGAGCTGCAATCGGCGAACGAGGAATTGCAGTCGGTCAACGAGGAACTGAACTCGCTCAACGCGGAATATCAGGAAAAGATCGACCTGCTGAACCGCTCGAATGCCGATCTGGACAGCCTGACCGAGATCATGGCGATGGGCACGATCTTCGTCGACAGCGAGCTGACGGTGACGCGCTTCAGCCCGGATGCGGCCGAGCTGTTCCGCATCCGCGATGTCGACATCGGCCGCCCCTTGGGCGACCTGACGCATCGGCTTGATTATCCGGGGCTGCTTGACGATCTGCGCCGCACGCTGCAGGGCCAGTCGCGCACCGAGCGCGAGGTTTCCGGGCTGAACGGGCGGCATTATCTGGTGCGGATGCTGCCTTACCGCGTGCCCTCGTCTTCGGCGCAAGGCGCGGTCGTCACCTTTGTCGACATCACCCAGACCCGCAACCTGCAGCTTCTGCAGGCGGTGATCGACGGGCTGGCCGAACATGTGGCCGTGCTCGACAGCCACGGCGATATCCTGCTGGTGAACGCCGCCTGGACCCGGTTTGCGGTCGACAATGGCGATCCGGCGCAGGCCCATACCGGGGTCGGCACCAATTATGTCGGGCGCTGCGATATCGGCGAGGCGGCGATCGATTGTTCCTATGCCAAGCGCGCGGTCGAGGGGATCCGCGGCGTTCTGGCGGGCAAGCAGCGGCATTTCACCATGGAATATCCCTGCGATGCGCCCGGCCGTCCGCGCTGGTTCGTCATGCACGCCCGGCCGCTGGACGGCTTGCAGGGCGGCGCGGTGGTCAGCCATATCGAGATCACCCGCTGGCACAGTCAGACCGACGAGGTGGCTGGTTCATGAGCCCGACCCGCTCGGTTTCGGCACAGACGATCGAGGGCGATCGCGCCGAGCTGGCGGGGGGCTTTGGCCACGACCTTGTCACCCTGACCGACACGCAGTTCCGCCTGGTCGAGGAGCAGCTGCGGGCGGCGGGCCTTGATGAGGCGACGCTGCTGGGCTTCAATCGGCTGCGTGTGGGGGTGGCCGAGCAGGCCGCCGCGCTGTCGGAACTGATCGACGAGGGCGCGCGGCAGCAGGAGGCGCTTGACGAGTTGCGGGCGCTCCTGCGCAATGCGCCGCTGCCGGTTCTGCGCGTCGATGCGCATCTGGCGTTGCAGCATTCGAACGAGGCGGCGCGGCAGTTTCTGGGCGAGAGCTTCGAGGAAAATGGCGTGGCCGCGCTGCGCCGGGCGCTGACGCGGCCGCAGATCGGGCGGCTGATGACGGCCTTGGCGCTGGCGACCGAGCCCGCGGCGGGCGAGATCGCGCTGCCCCTGCCGCTCATTCTCAGCACCGATGCCGGGCAGCAACGCGGGGCGCGGGCCTCGGTCCTGCGGGCGCGCAAGCCGCATCCCGACAGCCCCAGCGCCTGGTGGCTGATGCTGCAGCCCGAAACCGCCCCGGCCGCGGCCGATGCCGACCTGATGCGGCTTCTTTTCGATGCCTTCCCCGATCCGGTCAGCATCACCGATCTCGAAGGTCGGGTGAGCTTGGCGAACCGCGCCTATCTGCGCGCGACGGGCAGGTCCGAGACCGAGGTGCTCGGCCGGACGCCAAAGGACTTCCTGCCGCTGATCGAGGCGCTGCATGTGACGCAGCTCGACACACGGGTGCGGGCGACGCAGACCGCGGTCACCTTCGAGCAGACCCGGCGGCGCCTGCCCGAAGAGGTCGCACTGGCCCCCGAGGGAGCGATCGGTGCGAATTGGGAACGTCATCAGACCGAGAAACGGCCGCTTTTTGACGGCTTCGGGCAGCTGATCGGGGTCGTGACGCACAGCCATGACGTGACCGAGGAACTGCGGGCCCGGGAACTGGCGGAGATGGTCTTCGACCAATCCGCCGAAGCGATTGTGCTGACCGATCCCGATCTGCGCATCCTGCGTGCCAATGCCGCTTTCGAGCAGATCGCGGGCTTCGGGAATGAGCAGCTTGCCGGGCGGATGATCGAGGGGCTGGTCACGACCGCCGGGGCCGGTGAACCGAGCAGTGCGGCGCGCACGCTGCGGACCGAATTGCGCGCGCAGGGCAGCTGGCGGGGCGAGGTCGTCGTGCGCTCCTCCGAGGGGGCGACGATCATCTGCTGGAGCCGGATCACCCGGCTGGCCGACACGGCGGGGCGGATGCTGGGCCATGTGGCGATGTTCTCGGATCTGACGCCGCTGCGGCAGGCGCAGGCCGACAATCTGCGACTGGCGAATTACGACCTGCTGACGGGCCTGCCGAACCGCAACATGCTGGCCGAGCGGATCGACGCCTGGATCCGGCTGGCGAGCGGCAGCGCGCGGGTTTTCGCGGTGCTGTTCATCGACCTCGACCAGTTCAAGGCGGTGAATGACACGCTCGGTCACGAGACCGGCGATCTGCTGCTCTCGGCGGTGGCGCAGCGGCTACGGATCGGCGAGGGCACGGATCATTTCATCGCCCGCATCGGCGGCGACGAATTCGTGCTGCTTTTGGGCGACGCCGGAGCGGCGGAAGCGCTTGCCCATGCGCAGGCGCTGCTCGAGGCGCTGGCCGCGCCGATCGACCTGCCGGGGCTGCATCAGTATCGGCCTGCCGCGACGGTCGGCATCGCCTGTTTCGGCGCCCATGGCGACAGCCGCGACGTGCTGTTGCGCAATGCCGATCTGGCGATGTACGCGGGCAAGATCCAGCGGCACCGGGTGATGATCTACGAGCCCGAAATGGGCATCGAGGCCGCGCGCGAGCTTGATCTGCGCAACGCCCTTGCCGGGGCGGTGGAGCGGGGCGAGATGGTGCTGCATTTCCAGCCGCTCTTCGGGCTTGGCGATCGTATCCCGCGCGGCTGCGAGGCGCTGATCCGCTGGAACCGGCCGGGCCGCGGGCTGATCTCGCCCGGCGAGTTCCTGCCCGTGGCGCAGCGTGCCGGGCTGATGCCCGCGCTGGATCGCTGGGTGTTTTCCGAGGCGCTGGCCACGATGTGCCGCTGGCGCCACGAGGGGCTTGTCGATGTCGACTGGCTGATGTCGATCAACCAGACGGCGGCGGATCTCGCCGCGCCCGATTGGGCGGAGGCGCTGGTGGGCTGTCATGGCTGCGGCTGCGGTTGCGCCGGCTTGCAGATCGAGCTGACCGAGGAGCAACTGGCCGACCGCGTGCCCGGCGCGGTCGCGGCGCTGGAACGGTTGCGCGCGCGCGGGCTGCGCCTTGCGATCGACGATTTCGGCACCGGCTATTCTTCGCTGGCCTATCTGTCGCGGCTGCCGGTTTCGATGCTGAAGATCGATGCCCATTTCGTCCGCGGCATCGAGGCGGATCACAATGCCCGGCTGATCGTCGAGGCGATCACGGCGCTGGCGAAGCGTTTCGGCTATGGCACGCTCGCCGAGGGGATCGAGACCGAGGCCGAGGCCGCCGTGCTGGCCGAGATCGGCTGCGACATGGGGCAGGGGTTCCTGATGGCTCCGCCGCTGGCGCGACAGGCCTTCGAAGCGCGTTTCCTGCGCCCGGGGGGGTGACCCTGTCCTTTGGCGCGGGCGGCCCTACCATCAAGGGATTGCCAATTCCGTCCGACCCGAAAGGAGCATGCTGATGTCGAACCTGCCGCCGACCCCGCTCGGCACGTCGAAGAATTATCTGATCGCGATGGGAGTCGCCCTGCTTCTGGGGGGCTTTGAATATCTGGGCATCTGGCGGCACGAGGAACGCGCCAAGGCGCTGGCCGCCGCGGCGGCGGCCTCGGCGGCGGCGAAACCCGCCCCCGCCGCCAGCACGTCTACGGCCCCGGCGCATTGAAACGAAACAGGCGCGGTCTGCCGCGCCTGCCTGTCCAGGTCCGGTCGGAAGGGGGCTTACCCCTTCTTCACCGCCTTCAGCTTGTCGATGCCGAGGAATTTCATCGCCGCCTTCTCGTAGAAGGTTTCCGAGGTGCCCCGGCGCAGCTTGTGCATGAAGTAGCGCTCGAAGCCCTCTTTCGCCCAATGCACCCATTTGCCCTGGCTCGACCAGTTCACATTGCGCGGCGGGATCTGCGGCTGCGCGACGAAGGCGATGCCCTGATCGCCGAAATCGGCCAGACAGACGGCGTTCCAGCTGCCGACCTCGTCCGCCTCGAAGCCGCGCACGATCCGGCCGATGTTATGGGCGGTCGCGGTGACCATGCTTTCGATCATGAAGCCGGTCTTCGGCACGCCGCAGGGCACCGGCGTCGCCGCAATCGGCGGGATCGCGACGCAGACGCCGACGGCGAAGACATTCTTGTATCTCGGGTTCTGCTGGTGCTGATCGACGAGAACGAAGCCGCGCGGATTGACCAGCCCTTCGAGCCCCATCAGCGCCTTGATGCCGCGGAAGGCGGGCAGCATCATCGCATAGCCGAAGGGCATTTCCTTTTCGGGTTTGACCGAGCCATCCTCGTTCACCTCCTCGACCACCATCTTGCCCTTTTCGACGCGCTTGATCCGGGTCGAGGTCATCCATTTGATGTGCTTGTCGCGCAGGTTGCTTTCCAGAAGCCCCTTGGTGTCGCCCACGCCGTCAAGGCCCAGATGGCCGACATAGGGTTCCGAGGTGATGAAGGTCATCGGCACCCGGTCGCGGATCTTGCGCTTGCGCAGCGCAGCATCAAGGATGAAGGCGAATTCATAGGCCGGGCCGAAGCAGCTGGCGCCTTGCGCCGCGCCGATGATGATCGGGCCCGGGTTTTCGCAAAAGCGGTCAAAGGCCACGCGCGCATCTTCGGCATGATCGATGTGGCAGATCGATTGCGTATGCCCCGCGGGACCGAAGCCCTCGATCTCGTCAAAGGCGAGTTCCGGGCCGGTGGCGATGACGATCTGATCGTAGCTGACCGACTGGCCGTTTTCGAGCTCGACCCGGTTTTCGTCGGGATGAAGCCGCTTGGCCGCCACCGGGATGAAGTTGATGTTCTTGCGCGCCATCGTCGGCGCAAGGTCCACGGTGATGTCCTTGCGCGACCGCCACCCCACCGCCACCCAGGGGTTCGAGGGCACGAAATGATACATCGGGTCCTTGGTAATAACGGTGACCTTGTCTTCCTTGCGCACCTGTTCGCGCAACTCGTACGCCATGATGGCACCGCCCAAACCGGCACCCAGAACCACGATATGAGCCATCTGTCCCTCCCCGAACTGGCTGTCGGGCCGAGGCCCGTATATGCACATATGGGAATATGAATCTATGACCTGTCAAGCGGGAAGATCGGTTCCGCTGGACCGGGGGCAAAAGAAAGGGGCGGACTCGCGTCCGCCCCACAACCTTAACAGGAAAAATGCTCAGGTCACTTGGGCATTTCAGCCGCAATGCCTTCGACGAAGAAGTTCAGACCGGCCAGTTCGCCATCCTCCGGGGTCTTGCCCTCGGCCAGCCATTCCGAGCCGTCCTGTTTCTTCAGCGGGCCGGTGAAGGGGTGATAGGAGCCGTCGCCGATCTTCGCGATCAGCTCTTCGGCTTCGGCCTTTACCTCGGCGGGGACCGCATCGGTGATTTCGCCGATCTTCACCATGCCGGTGCCGATGCCGCCCCAGGTGCTTTCCGAGGCCCAGGTGCCATCGACCAGCGCCTGCGCGCGCTTGATGTAATAGGGCGCCCAGTTGTCGATCGTCGAGGCGACGCGGGGCGAGGGTTTGAAGGCTTCCATGTCCGAGGCCTGCCCGAAGGTGAAGACATTGCCCGCTTCCTGGGCCTTCGCCTGCGGCGCGGTCGAGTCGGTGTGCTGCAGGATGAAGTCGCAGCCCTCGGCGATCAGCGCGGCGGCGGCATCGGCTTCCTTGGCCGGGTCGAACCAGGTGTAGGCCCAGACCACCTTGATCTCGACATCCGGGTTCACCTTCTTGGCGTGGATGTAAGCGGCGTTGATGCCCTGGATGACTTCCGGGATCGGGAAGGAGCCGATGTAGCCGATCTTGTTGGTCTTCGTCATGCGGCCCGCGATCGTTCCCTGCACGGCACGACCTTCGTAGAAGCGCGCGTCATAGGTGGCGAGGTTGTCGGCGCGCTTGTAGCCCGTCGCATGCTCGAACTTCACGTTCGGGAATTTCGCGGCGATGTTCACCGCGGCTTCCATGAAGCCAAACGAGGTCGCGAAGATCATCTGGTTGCCTTCGAGCGCCAGTTGGGTCAGGGCGCGCTCGGCGTCCGGGCCTTCCGGCACGTTCTCGATGAACGAGGTGACGACCTTGCCGCCCAGCTTCGCTTCCATCGCGCGGCGCGCGACGTCATGCTGATACGACCAGCCCATGTCGCCGACCGGGCCGACGTAGATGAAGCCGATCTTCAGCGGATCGGCGGCGCGCACCGGCAGGCCGACGGCGGCAAGCGTCGCGGTGGCGGCGGTGGTTTTCAGGAAGGATCTGCGGTCCATGGGAGCTTCCTTGTTGCGGGCGATGGCCCGGGTTTGGCCTCAGTTCGAGGCGTGGAACGTCCGCCCGAGGGCCGCCGGCGCGGCCGGTGCCCCGTAGCGGTGGGTTGCGGAGAGGACCACCAGCACGAGCACGGTGATCACGTAAGGCGCCATCGACAGGAAATGCACCGGGATCGCATAGCCTGCCGCCTGCAACTGCAATTGCAGCGCGGTGATGCCGCCGAAAAGATAGGCGCCGATCAGCACGCGCTCGGCCCGCCACGACGCGAAGACGACGATGGCAAGCGCAATCCAGCCCGCGCCTGCGGTCATCCCCTCGGTCCATTGCGGCACCCGCACGAGGCTGAGGTAAGCTCCGCCAAGCCCGGCCAGCGCGCCGCCAAAGGCGAGGGCGGCAAAGCGCACGGCGATGACGCGATACCCCAGCGCATGGGCCGCGTCATGGTTTTCGCCCACGGCGCGCAGGATCAGGCCAAGGCGCGCGTATTTCAGGAAGGCCCAGACCGCGGCCACGAGGGCGAGCGAGACATAGACCATCCAGTCATGACCAAAGACGATCGGGCCGACGACGGGCAGATCGGCGAGCGGGCCGAAGGGCACCTTGCCGGTGGGCGGCGGGCGCACACCCTCGAAGCCCTTGCCCGCCAGCGCCGAAAGACCCAGCCCGAACAGCGTCAGCGCAAGGCCGGTGGCGGTCTGGTTCGACAGGAAAACCTGTGTGAGAAGCGCAAAAAGCGACGCCATCAGCGCCGCGGCCAAGGCGCCGCCCGCAAAGCCCAGCACCGGGCTGCCGGTGGTGACGGCGGTGGCAAAGCCCGCGACGGCGCCGACGATCATCATCCCCTCGACCCCAAGGTTCAGAACGCCCGCCTTTTCCGCGACCAACTCGCCCGTCGCTGCCAGCAGAACCGGCGTCGAGGCGGCCATCAGCGCCGCGATCAGGGTGACGATATCGATGCCGCCGATCATTTCGAGCCCTTTCCAAGCCGCAGACGGTAATGCGTCAGCAGATCGAACCCCAAGAGGAAAAACAACAACATCCCTTGGAAAACCTGAATCGCCGCGGTGGGCAGGCCCAGCATCAGCTGCGCCATGTCGCCGCCGATATAGGTCAGCGCCATCAAGAGGCCCGCAAGCAAGATGCCGATCGCATTCAGCCGCCCGAGGAAGGCGACGATGATCGCGGTGAAGCCATAGCCCGCGTTGAAACTGTCGGTGATCTGGCCCGAGGGGCCCGAGACCTCGAACATCCCCGCAAGGCCCGCCAGCGCCCCGGAAAGCCCAAGGCAGAACATCACGAGGTTTGCGGGCAGAACGCCTGCAAACCGGGCCGCCCGCGGCGCCTCGCCCGCGACGCGGATGCGGAAGCCCGCAATGTGGCGCTGCATCAGCACATAGGTGGCGATGACGGCAATCAGGGCCGCGACGACGCCCCAATGCATGCCGGTGCCCGCGAACAGCTCGGGGTTATGCGCGGACGGATATTGCTGCAGGTTGCGCGAGCCGGGAAAGCCGTAGCCCTCGGGGTTCTTCAACGGACCAAAGGCCGCCCAGGCCAGAAAGTTCTGCGCCACATAGACGAGCATCAAGGACACGAGGATTTCCGAGGTGCCGAACAGCACCTTCAGCACCGCCGGGATCATCCCCCAGATCCAGCCGCCCAAGGCGCCCGCCACCACCATCGCCGGAAACAGCCAGTGGCTTTCCGCGGGATAGGCCGCCAGCGCGACCGAGGCCCCCGCAAGCGCCCCCATGATGTATTGCCCCTCGGCGCCGATGTTCCAGATGCCCGCGCGAAAGCCGACGGCCAAACCCGCGGCGATCAGGATCAAGGGCCCCGCTTTCACCAGCAATTGACCCCGGAAATAGGCCGCGTTCGGACCCAGAAGCGGGTCCCAGAAGATCACTTTGATCGCCTGCACCGGGTCCTTGCCCAGAATGGAGAACAGCACACCGCCCGCGATCATCGTGGCGATGACGGCCAGAACCGGCGTGGTGAAGGACCAGAAGCGCGAGGGCGTCGGGCGTTTGATCAGCGTAATCACAGCGCCGCCTCCTGCATGCCATGGGCGCCGCCCAGCATCAGCCCGATCTCTTCCATCGTCAGCCCCTCGGTCGGGCGCGGCTCCGAAAGCCGCCCCTCGTTCAGCGCACAGAAGCGATCGGCGATTTCCATAAGCTCGTCAAGGTCTTGGCTGATCACGATCACAGCCGCGCCCTTCGCTGCCAGATCCAGCAGTGACTGCCGGATCGCGGCGGCGGCGGCGGCATCGACGCCCCAGGTCGGCTGGTTGACCACCAGCACTTCGGGCGATTGCAGCACCTCGCGGCCGATGACGAATTTCTGCAGGTTTCCGCCCGAGAGCGCGCGGGCGGCCACATGCGGCCCCGGCGTGCGGACGTCGAAGCCCTTGATGATTTCCTCGGCAAAGCGCCGCGCCGCGCCCATGTTCAGAAAGCCGTTCCGCGTCAGCGGACGGCGCACGGTGCCGGTCAGGATCGCGTTTTCCGTCAGGCTCAGGTTCGGCACGGCGGCATGGCCCAGCCGTTCCTCGGGGGCGGCCAGCAGCCCCAGACGGCGGCGGTCGTTCGGCCCGAGGTCGGAAATGTCCTGCCCATGCAGGCTGACCGTGCCCGCGCCCGAGGGACGTTCGCCCGAGAGCGTGGCCAGCAGTTCCTCCTGCCCGTTGCCCGCGACGCCGCCGATGCCCAGCACCTCGCCGGCGGCCAGGCTGAAGCTCACATTCTTCAGCGCCGGGCCGAATTGCGTCATCGGCGGCAGGTTCAGGTGATCGACTTCGAGGATCGTCGCGCCGCTGACCCGTCCGGCCCGGTCGGTCGCGGCAAATTCGCCGCCCACCATCAACTCGGCCAGCTCGCGCGCCGATTTCTCGCGCGGGATGCAGCTCGCCACCACCTTGCCGCCGCGCAGGATCGTCGCGCCGTCACACAGGCTGCGGATTTCCTCGAGCTTGTGGCTGATATAAAGAATCGCCGTGCCCTCGGCCGCAAGCTTGCGCAGGGTGTGAAACAGGATCTCGACCTCTTGCGGCGTCAGCACCGAGGTCGGCTCGTCCATGATCAGAAGCTTCGGGTCCTGCAAAAGACAGCGGATGATCTCGACCCGCTGCCGTTCGCCCGCGGACAGATCGCCCACGGTGCGCGCGGGATCGAGCGGCAGGCCATAAGCCGTTGAAATCGCGCGAATGCGTTCGGCCAAGTCACCCATCGGCGGCGGGTTTTCCATGCCAAGCGCGACGTTTTCCGCCACATTCAGCGCCTCGAACAGCGAGAAATGCTGAAACACCATCGCGACGCCCGCAGCCCGCGCCGCCCGCGGCTCGGCGGGCGTGTAGGGGCGGCCCTGAAAGGTCATCCGCCCGGCATCGGGTTTCACCAGCCCGTAGATCATCTTCACCAGCGTCGATTTGCCGGCGCCGTTTTCGCCCAGAAGCGCATGCACCTCGCCCGGCGCGACCTCGAAACCGACGCCGTCGTTCGCCACGACCCCGGGATAGGCCTTGGTCAGGCCCTCGATCTTGAGCAGCGACCCTGTCACCCGGTCTGTCCTTCCGTGTTGACGGCCAGCGAGGCTCGGCTGACCCGCTCTCTCAGTAGCGCGGCGGCGACCGAAATCGCAATGGCCTGCGGCTCCTTTCCGAGCCGCGGATCGCCTATCGGGCAGGCAATGCGCGAAATTTGCGCGGGGGAATGCCCCAGATCACGCAGCCGGTGCTGAAATCTTGACCATTTGGTCGCAGAGCCGATCAGCCCGCAACCGGCGAAGCCGTGGGACAGAATCCGGTGGCACAACTCGAGGTCGAGCGCATGCGAGAAGGTCAGGATCAGATGGTGTGCTGATGTAGCGGCAAGCGGCGCCAGATCGGCGGGATTGGCCGCGATGACCGGGGTGACCTGGTCGGGAACCGACTCGGGGAATCGGCTTTGGTCGGTGTCGGCCCAGCGGATCGACCAATGCGGCAGGGGCGCGAGCGTGGCGACCAGCGCGCGGCCGACATGGCCCGCGCCCCAGATCCAAAGCTCCTGCGCCGGGGGGGCGAGCGGTTCGATCAACCAGCCGTCCAGAAGCAGTGGCGGGGCTTCGCCGCTGTTGCGCGCTTTCGCGAGCGCGCGTTGCACCGACAGTGGCATCTCGGGCCGGGTCAGGGGCCGGGCATGGATCGGCCCGCTGATCTGCGCCAGTTTTGCCGCATCCAGCGGCTCGAAGGCGAGCGTCACCGACCCGCCACAGCACTGACCCAGCGTCGGGCCAAGCGCGAAGCGGCGCAGGGCAGGGGCGGTCAAGCCGCGGGCGATCGTGATCGCCTCGGCTTCCAGCGTGCCGCCGCCGATCGTGCCTTCGGTCCGGTCCTGCCAGATCCGCATCTCGGCGCCCACCTCGCGCGGGGTCGAGCCCTTCGTCTCGACCACCAGCACGCGCCAGAAAGGCCCTTTGATCGCCGCCTGTGCAAGGGCCTGAAGAGGCAGACTCATGCCCGTCCCTCGGCGCGGTGGACGGCGGCCATAACCGCCTCGGGCGTGGCGGGAGCCTGCAGATCGGGCCAATGCGGCCCACAGGCGGCGCAGGCGTCATTCAGCGCCAGAAAGGCGGAAATCCCCAGCATGAAGGGCGGTTCGCCCACGGCTTTCGAGCGAAAGATCGTGTCCTCGCGGTTGGGCTGATCCCAGAGCGCGACGTTGAAGATGCGCGGCCGGTCGGAAAAGGCCGGGATCTTGTAGGTCGAGGGCGCATGGGTCATCAGTTTTCCGCGTTCGTCCCAAACCAGTTCCTCGGTCGTCAGCCAGCCCGCCCCCTGCACATAGGCGCCCTCGATCTGCCCGATATCGAGCGCCGGGTTCAGGCTCGCCCCGGCATCGTGCAGAATATCGGCGCGCAGTATGCGGTTTTCACCGGTCAGCCGGTCGATCACCACCTCGGTGATGGCCGCGCCATAGGCGAAATACAGGAACGGCCGCCCCTGACCGCGCAACCGATCCCACGAGAGTTTCGGGGTCGCGTAAAACCCTGTCGCGGAAAGGGAAATCCGCGCCATATAAGCGGCCGCGACGATCTCGGCAAAGGGCCAGGTCTTGCCCTGGGCCTGCACCTTTCCGCCCTCGAAGATCACCCCGCCCGGTGCACAGCCCTCGCGGGCAGCGATGAAATCGGCCAGACGCCCGCGCAGAATCTCGCAAGCGTCCTTTACCGCCATCCCGTTCATGTCCGCGCCAGAGGAGGCCGCCGTGGCCGAGGTGTTGGGTACTTTCGAGGTGTCGGTCGCGGTGATCCGCACCTGTGCCGTATCGATTCCCAGCACTGCCGCGGCGACCTGCACCATCTTCGCATGCAGACCCTGACCCATCTCGGTGCCGCCATGATTGAGCGCGACCGAGCCGTCAGTATAGATCTGCACCAGCGCCCCCGCCTGATTGAGATGGGTCAGCGTGAAGGAGATCCCGAACTTCACCGGCGAAAGGGCGATGCCGCGCGCCAATGTTCGATTAGTGCTATTCCATTCGGCAATTTCGGCCCTTCGAGGCTCAAAATTCGCGGATTTCTGCAAGCTTGCGACGAGGTCGGATAGCGCGAAATCTTCAACCTCCTGCCCGTAATGGGTCGTTTGGACCTTGGTCGGACTATTCTTGACGATCGGCGGGTCATAGAAATTCCGCGCCCGCAACGCGGCCGGATCCTGTCCCATCACCCGCGCCAGATGCTCGATGGCGCGCTCCATCCCCAGCATCCCCTGCGGACCACCGAAACCGCGAAAGGCGGTGTTCGATTGCGTGTTCGTGCGCAGCCGATTGCTTTCGACGCGCAGCGCGGGAACGAAGTAGCTGCTGTCGGCATGCAGCATGGCGCGGTCACAGACCGGCAGGCTCAGGTCCGCCGACCAGCCGCAACGCGCCAGATGCACGAAATCTGCCCCGACCAGCTTGCCCGAGGCATCCGCGCCGATCCGATAGCGAATGCGGAAATCATGCCGCTTGCCGGTGATCACCATGTCGTCGTCGCGGTCGTAGCGCATCTTGCAGGGCCGCCCCGTCGCCTGCGCGGCGACGGCACAGGCAATCGCCAGATGATTGCCCTGACTTTCCTTGCCGCCGAACCCCCCGCCCATCCGCCGCATCTCGACGCGGACATCGTGGAAGGCGAGCCCCAGCGCCTGCGCCACCTTGTGCTGGATTTCCGACGGGTGCTGGCTGGAACAGTGGATCACCATGCCGCCCTCGGCCGGCAGCGCCAGTGCGGCCTGGCCTTCCAGATAAAAGTGCTCCTGCCCGCCGATTTCGAACGTGCCTTCGGCCAGATGCGCGGCCCCGGCCAAGGCGGCATCTACGTCGCCGCGCGCCCAGATCACCGGGCCGCCCTCGAACCGGCTGTTCGCGGCAAGCGCCTGATCCAGGGTCAAGATCGCCGGGCGTCGCGTATAGGTTACCTGCGCTTTCCGCGCGGCAATGCGTGCCGCACGGTGGCTGTTTGCTGCGACCAGAAAAATCGGCTGACCCACGTAATGCACCTCGCCCGTCGCCAGAACCGGCTCCGGGCTTGGGGCGGGCGAAGCATTGTTTTCATGCGGCAGGTCTTCCGCGCTGAAGACGGCCACGACCCCGGGGCAGCGCCGCACCGGATCAAGGTCGAGGGAAATGATCTCGGCCGAGGCCTCGGTCGACAGGCCAAAGGCCAGATGCAGCGTGTTGGCGGGACAGGGCAGGTCGTCGAGATAGCGCGCCTGACCCGTCACATGTGCCCGCGCCGAGTCATGCGGAAGCGGTTTGCCCACGCTCATGCCGATACCTCCAGCACCGAGACCGAGAGGCCGGAAAGCTCGCGGACATACCGAAGCGCCATGGCCTGCGCGGCATTCATCCGATAGGCGGCGGACGCGCGCATGTCGGAGAGCGGCGTAAAATCCTGCTCCAGAAGCGGCAGGGCGGCGGTGATGGACTCTTCGGTGAAAGGCTGTCCGATCAGCGCCGCCTCGAAGTTTGAGGCGCGTTTCGGGATGCCCGCCATGCCACCAAAGGCCGCGCGCGCACTTTCAATTTTCGAACCTTTCAGGGTCAGATTTAGGCATACGCACACGGAGGAAATGTCCTGATCGAACCTTTTCGAGAGTTTGTAGCAGCGCAGCTCCGGCGCGGATTTCGGCAGCGTGACGCCTTCGACGAATTCGCCCGGACGGCGGTCCTGCTTGCGATAATCGAGGAAGAAAGCCTCAAGCGGGATCACGCGGCGGTCCTTTCCTCGCCGCAGCGTCAGGCTTGCCCCCATCGCGATCAGAGCCGGGGGGCCGTCGCCGATGGGGGAGCCATTCGCGATATTGCCGCCGATCGTCGCCATCTGCCGCACCTGCTCCGAAGCAAACCGGCGCAGCAATCTGGCCAAGGCTGGATGCGGCCCCTCGGCCCAGGCGCGCAGGGCCGCGATGGTGACACCTGCGCCAATCACGAACCCCTCGGAAGTTTCGCGGATCTGCGTCAAATCCTTGCAATGATCCAGAAACGCGACTTCGGGGAGGTCGCGCAGGCCTTTTGTCACCCAAAGGCCGACATCGGTGCCGCCCGCGATCAGCGTCGCCTCGGGGTGGGCAAGATACCACTCGGCCAGCGCATCGGCGGTTTCGGGCAGGAAGGCGGTAGCGGTTTGCCCCGGCCCGCCCGGGGATCTTTGTGTCAAAGCAAAAGCCGCATCGGCGCACAGCCATTCGGCGGGCGGTGCCGTGGCGGCGGCTTCGGCGGCGCGCAGGATCGGGGCGTAGCCGGTGCAGCGGCATAGGTTTCCCGCCAGGAGATCGTCGTAGTCGGTCCGTTCCTTGCCATGCGCGGCGGCCATCGAGACGATGAAACCGGGGGTGCAAAAGCCGCATTGGCTGCCGTGATGATCGATCATCGCTTGTTGCACCGGGTGCAATGTGCCGTCGGGGGCCGCGATCCCTTCGACCGTGCGCAGCGCCTTGCCCGCCACCTGTGGCATCATCGTCAGGCAGGCATTGACCGCCCGACTGCCCGACGCATCACGCACCATCACCGTGCAGGCGCCGCAATCGCCCTCGTTGCAGCCCTCCTTGGTGCCGGTCAGCCCCTCGGCCCGCAGCCAGTCCAGCAGGCTTTGCGTGGGGTCATCAATCCTCACCTGCCGGGTTTCTCCATTGAGAAGAAACGCAATTTCCATGGCATGTTCCGCCGCGATACCGGTTTCCGGCTTCCCCCGCCCGATGCGGCGTAGAGCGGGGGGCTCTCCCTGAGCCCAGATTTGCGCAAGGCGCGGGGTCTGGCAAGAATTTCCACGGAAGGTTGCACGAAAATGCACCGGATGGTCAATATTTGGGCGCTCGCGCGCGCCCTTGCCCAGCCCCTTTGCCGCCCTTAGTCTGCCGCAATGCGTGATCCCCGATTCATCCATCTGCGTGTGCACACCGAATATTCGCTGCTCGAGGGCGCGGTTCCGGTGAAGAAGCTGATCAAGCTTTGCGACGCGATGAATATGCCCGCCGTTGCCGTGACCGACACCAATGCGATGTTCGCGGCGCTTGAATTTTCCGTTCTGGCACAAGGGGCTGGGCTGCAACCGATCGTCGGTTGCCAGGTCTCGGTCGCCTATGAGATCGCTGCCCCGGGCGAGAAACCGCGGCTGCCTGCGCCGCTTGTTCTGCTGGCGCAGAACGAGGCGGGCTACATGAACCTGATGAAGCTCTCGTCCTGTCTTTATGTCGACAAGGGCGGGCAGCTGCCGCAGGTGACGCTCGAGGATCTGGAACGCCATGCGGAGGGGCTGATCTGCCTGAGCGGCGGGGCCGAGGGCCCGGTGGGCAAGCTGTTGCAGCATTCTCAGGCGGGCAAGGCGCGGCTCTTGATGGAGCGGCTTGCCGCCTGCTACCCGACCCGGCTTTATGTCGAGCTGCAACGCCATCCGGGCGAGGGCGGGCAGCTGACCGAGGGCGAGCGGATGACCGAGCGTCCGTTCCTCGAAATGGCCTATGACCTTGGCCTGCCGATCGTGGCGACGAACGATGTCTACTTTCCAAAATCGGACATGTACGAGGCGCATGACGCGATGATCTGCATCGCCGAGGGTGCCTATGTCGATCAGATCGAGCCGCGTCGCCGCCTGACGCCGCAGCATTATCTCAAGACCGAAGCCGAGATGGCGGCGCTGTTTGCCGATCTGCCCGAGGCGCTTGAAAACACGGTTGAAATCGCCAAACGCTGTGCCTTTGCCGCATTCAAGCGCAAGCCGATCCTGCCGCGCTTCGCCGATGACGAGGTGGAGGAACTCCGCCGTCAGGCCTGGGAAGGGCTGAGCGCAAGGCTCGCCGTGATCCCCCATGCGGTGCCGGTGGCCGAATACGAAGAAAGATTGAAATTCGAACTTGGCATCATCGAGCAGATGGGCTTCCCGGGCTACTTCCTGATCGTGGCCGACTTCATCAAATGGGGCAAGTCGCAGGGGATTCCGGTCGGCCCGGGGCGGGGCTCCGGGGCCGGTTCGCTCGTCGCCTATGCCTTGACGATCACCGACCTTGACCCGCTGCGCTACAGCTTGCTTTTCGAACGGTTTCTGAACCCCGAGCGGGTCTCGATGCCAGACTTCGACATCGACTTCTGCATGGATCGCCGCGAGGAGGTGATCAAATATGTGCAGGGCAAATATGGTCGCGACAAGGTGGGGCAGATCATCACCTTCGGGGCGCTCTTGTCGAAGGCCGCCGTGCGCGACGTGGGTCGTGTGTTGCAGATGTCTTACGGACATGTCGACAAATTGTCGAAAATGATCCCGGTCGAGGGGGTGAAACCCGTTTCGATCGAAAAGGCCTTGGCGGATGAGCCGCGTTTGCGCGAAGCGGCGAAATCCGAAGAGGTGGTGGCGCGGCTCTTGAACTATGCGCAGGCGATCGAGGGGTTGTTGCGTAACGCCTCGACCCATGCCGCGGGGGTTGTGATCGGCGACCGGCCGCTTGATGCGCTGGTGCCGCTGTATCAGGATCCGCGGTCCGACATGCCCGCGACGCAGTTCAACATGAAATGGGTCGAACAGGCGGGGCTGGTGAAGTTCGACTTTCTGGGGCTGAAGACGCTGACGGTGATTCAGAACGCGGTCAACCTGATCCTGAAATCCGGCCGTCCGCTGCATGTAAACCCTTTGGGCGAAACGCTTTATACGCCCGCCGCCGGGGCCGAGAACGAGATCAACCTGATCCCGATCGACGACGCGAAGACCTATGAGCTTTACGCGGCGGCGAAGACGGTCGCGGTGTTCCAGGTCGAATCCACCGGCATGATGGACGCGCTGCGGCGGATGAAACCGACCTGCATCGAGGATATCGTGGCGCTTGTGGCGCTCTATCGTCCCGGCCCGATGGAGAACATCCCGACCTATTGCGAGGTGAAACACGGGCTGCGGCCGCTCGAATCGCTGCATGTGACCATCGATCCGATCCTGAAGGAGACACAGGGCATCATCGTCTATCAGGAACAGGTGATGCAGATCGCGCAGGTCATGGGGGGCTATTCGCTGGGCGGGGCCGACCTTCTGCGTCGCGCGATGGGGAAAAAAATCGCCGAGGAAATGGCGAAAGAGCGTCCGAAATTCATCGAGGGCGCCAAGGCCACGCATGGCATCGACGCGAAAAAAGCGGGTGAAGTCTTTGACCTGCTTGAGAAGTTCGCGAACTACGGGTTCAACAAATCGCACGCCGCCGCCTATGCGATCGTCAGCTATCAGACCGCCTGGCTGAAGGCGAACCACCCCGTCGAATTCATGGCCGGGGTGATGAACTGCGATATCCATCTGACCGACAAACTCGCCATCTACACCGCCGAGGCGCGGCGGGGCTTGGGGATCGAGGTCGTTCCGCCTTGCGTGAACCGCTCGCTTGCGACCTTTGATGTCGTGGATCAGAAGCTGATCTACGCCTTGGGCGCGTTGAAAAACGTCGGCGTCGAGGCCATGCGGCTGATCGAAAAATCCCGCGAGGACAAGCCCTTCCGCGATCTGGTCGACTTCGCGCGGCGCTGTGACCTCAAGCGGATCGGCAAGCGGCCGCTTGAGATGCTGGCGCGGGCGGGGGCGTTCGACAAGCTCGATCCGAACCGGAAACGCGTGTTCGAAAGCCTCGAATCGCTGATGGCCTGGTCGGCGGCGGTGAGTGAGGCGAAGTCCTCGGCGCAGGTGTCGCTTTTTGGCGAAGCGGGCGATGATCTGCCGCCGCCGCGGCTTGCCGATACGGACGATTGGTTGCCGGGCGAGCGTCTGGCCGAAGAGCACAAGGCGATCGGCTTTTATCTCTCGGGCCATCCGCTTGACGACTATCTACCTGCTCTGAAAAGGAAAAAGGTGCTGACACTGGCCGATGTCACGGCCAAGGCGCTGGGGCAGGGGCCTTTCATCGGCAAGATTGCCGGACAGGTCGCTGCGCGGTCGGAACGCAAATCGGCCAAGGGCAACCGTTTTGCCTTCGTGTCGCTTTCGGACCCCACCGGGCCCTACGAGGTCACGGTCTTTTCCGACACGCTCGAAGCCTGTCGCGCGCATCTGGAACCCGGTCTGGCGGTCGTGCTGACGGTCAAGGTCGATGTCGAGGGCGAGACGGTGAAGATGCTCTGCCAGACCGCGGCGCCGATCGACACCGTGGCCAGCGATGCCGGGGCCGGATCGGGATTGCTCATTCATCTCGAAACGCCCGAGGCGGTGTCGGCCGTGGCAGCACTTTTCGAACGTATTGCCTCCGAAGGTCGGGTGAAATCACGCGGACAAGTGACCTTTTCCGTCTTCGACCCGGAAAAGCGCCGTCGCTACCAGATTGCCGCCGGACGCGAGTTGCCGGTGAACCCGCAGGTCAAGGGCGCGCTGCGCAGCCTGCGCGGCGTCGTGCAGGTGGAAGAGGTCTGAGCCCGATCACCAATGCGGCGGCTTCTGATCCGCAAGGGGGATAGCTCCGCCTGCGGCAAATTCGCGCTCGGCCTCGCGCTCCACCAGCAGGCCCAAAAGCCGCGACATCCGCTCGATATCGCGGCCCTGCGCCGCCAGAACGTCGCTGAGTTCGTCCACGGTCTTGCGCAGATGCGCCAGTTCTTCCTCGGCGCGCTCGATCCTGTCGCTCATTTGCCCTCTCGTGCTTGCCGCGATGGCCCCCATCCGCTACACCCTCGCCCGAGAAACGATCGGGTGCAAGACCATGTCCAGCGAGAAGAAACCGCGCCGTCCGAAGGCCGAGACGCCCAAGGGGTTCCGCGACTATTTCGGCGCCGAGGTGACCGAGAGGGCCGCGATGCTCGGCAAGATCGCCGAGGTTTATCGCGCGCATGGGTTTGACCCGCTGGAAACCTCGGCCGTCGAAACGGTCGAGGCGCTGGGCAAGTTCCTGCCCGATGTCGACCGCCCGAACGAGGGCGTGTTCGCCTGGCAGGACGAAGGCGGCGATTGGCTGGCGCTGCGCTATGATATGACGGCGCCCTTGGCCCGGGTCGCGGCGCAGTTCCGCAACGACCTGCCCTCGCCCTATCGGCGCTATACGATGGGGCCGGTCTGGCGCAACGAAAAGCCCGGTCCGGGGCGGTTTCGTCAATTCTATCAATGCGATGCTGATACGGTGGGCGCGGCCTCGGTCGCCGCTGACGCCGAGATCTGCGGCATGCTTTCCGACGCGCTCGAGGCGGTGGGCATCGATCGCGGCGATTACATCGTGCGGGTGAACAACCGCAAGGTGCTGAATGGTGTGATGGAAGTGGCGGGCGTGCTCGACCCCTCCGACCCCGATCGCTTTGCCGAGGAACGCGGCATCGTGCTGCGGGCGATCGACAAGTTCGACAAGTTCGGCGAGGCGGGCGTGCGCGCGCTGATGGGCAAGGGGCGGCTCGACGAGTCGGGCGACTTCACCAAGGGCGCTGGGTTGTCGGATGCTCAGGCCGATGTGGTGATGGGCTTCATGGACGCGAAACGCGAGACGGGGGCTGCCACCGCCGCGCGTCTGCGCGAGCTGGTGTCGGGCTCGGCGCTCGGTGCCGCGGGGGTCGATGAACTTGAATTCATTGCGCAAATCCTTGACGGACAAGGCTACGGCCCGGACCGGATCGTGATCGACCCCTCGGTCGTGCGCGGGCTTGGCTATTACACCGGGCCGGTGTTCGAAGCCGAACTGACCTTTGAAATCCTGGATGAAAAGGGCCGCAAGCGGTCCTTTGGCTCGGTCGCCGGGGGCGGCCGTTACGACGATCTGGTGAAACGTTTCACCGGGCAGGAAGTGCCCGCGACCGGCGTTTCGATCGGGGTGGATCGGCTGCTCGCGGCGCTGCGGGCCAAGGGCCGGATCGGCGGCACGGCACAAGGCCCGGTCGTCGTCACCGTGATGGATCGCGACCGGATGGGCGAGTATCTCGCCATGGCCGCGACGCTGCGCCGGGCGGGGATCCGCGCCGAGGTTTATCTGGGCAACCCGAAAAACTTCGGCAACCAGCTCAAATATGCCGACAAGCGCGAAAGCCCGGTGGCGATCATTCAGGGCGCCGACGAGGCTGCCCGCGGTGTCGTGCAGATCAAGGACCTGGTCCTGGGGGCGAAGATCGCCGCCTCCGCCAGTGTTGAAGAATGGAAAGCGCAACCGGCGCAGTTCGAGGTTTCGACGGGTGATATGGTTGCAAAAGTGCAAGAGGTTCTTGCGCGCTACGGGGTGAAGTGATGGCGTCCAAGGCCGAAGCGCGATCCATCGGGCAACGGCTTCTGGCCGCCTTTGAAGCTGCAGGGGCGGTGGAAGTCACTCCAGACATCCTGCAACCGGCCGAAGCGCTTCTGGACCTTTACGGCGAGGATATCCGCGCCCGCGCCTATGTCACCGCCGACCCCTTGCGCGGTGAAATGATGCTGCGCCCCGACTTCACCGTGCCCGTCGTGCAGGCGCATATGGCCGAGGGGGCGGAACCCGCCCGCTACGCCTATATGGGCGAGGTCTTCCGCAAGCAGGATCATCGCGGCGCGGCCCGGGTGGCCGAATATTTTCAGGCCGGTTACGAGGTCTTTGATCGCGAAGACCCCGAGGCGGCCGATGCCGAAGTCTTTGCGCTTTTCGCCAAGCTTCTGAAACCGCTCGCTCTTTCCGCGACCATCGGCGATATCGGTCTGCTGCGCGCCGCGGTCGAAGGGCTGGATACGTTGCCCGCGCGCAAGGCGGCGCTCGCCCGTCACATCTGGCGCCCCAAACGCTTTCATCGGCTGATGGAACGCTATGCGGGGCTTTCGCCGATGCCGGAAAGCCGTGCGGCGCTTCTGGCGGGGGCGCGTTCTGACGCCCCTTGGATCGGTCTGCGCACGCCCGAAGAAATGACCGCCCGCATCGCGGTGCTGCAAGCCGATGCCGCGACCGCGCCGATCGCGGCCGAGGATGTGGCCCGGCTCGATGCACTTTTTGCGCTGCGTTGCACGGCCGACCGGGCGCCTGCGCAGTTGAGCGACCTTGGCATCGCGGCGCTGGCCCCGGCGATTGCGCGGCTCGAACGGCGGCTCGCGGCGCTGGACGCCCGCGGCATCGACCTGACGGCGCTCGCCTTCGAGGCCAGCCACGGCCGCGCCACGATGGAATATTACGACGGCTTCGTCTTCAGCTTCGAGACCGCCGATCCGGGCTTTCCGCCGATCGCCTCGGGCGGGCGCTACGACGCGCTGACCCGGGTTCTGGGCGGCGGGCGCGAAATTCCGGCGGTGGGCGGCGTGATCCGTCCGGGTCTTGTCGCCGATCTGGGGGGGCTGGCATGAGCGCGATCAAACTCGGTGTGCCCTCGAAGGGGCGGCTGATGGAGCAGTGCTTCGACTGGTTCGCGGCGCGCGGCCTGACGCTCAAACGCACCGGCTCGGACCGCGAATATGCGGGCGCGGTCGAAGGCGCGGAAGCCGTTGAACTGGTTCTGCTTTCGGCGGGCGAAATCCCGCGCGAGCTGGCTGCGGGGCGGATCCATCTGGGGGTCACCGGCTCGGATCTGGTCCGCGAGAAGCTGGCCGATTGGCAGACGCAGGTGGCCGATCTGGCGCCGATGGGCTTTGGCCATGCCGATCTGATCATCGCCGTGCCTGCCTGCTGGAGCGATGTCGACACGCTCGAGGACCTCGATGCGGCGGCGCATGCCTTCCGCGCCGCGCATGGGCACCGGATGCGGATCGCAACGAAATACCATCGTCTGCTGCGCGAGTTTCTGGCACGCGAGGGTGTGGCCGACTGGCAGTCGGTTGACAGTCAGGGTGCGACCGAGGGCACGGTGAAGAACCTGACCGCCGAGGCTGTGGCCGACATCACCTCGTCGGGGGAAACGCTGCGGGCGAACCACCTGAAGATCCTGTCGGACGGCATGATCCACCAGTCGCAGGCGACGCTGTTTGCCGCGCGTTCTGCGGATTGGGCGGGCCTTGAAGCACCTTTCGCGGTGCTTTGCGAACAGCTTGGGGTCGCGAAGCCTCTCCTCTGAGCCGCGGCCTCAATACCCGCGGCTGCGATCCACCAGATGCAGCGGCACCTCGCCCGCCTCGAACCGGCGGATGTTTTCGGCGATCACCCGCGCGGCCGAGGCGGGGCGGGTTTCCGCAGCGATATGCGGGGTGACGGTGACCTTCGGATGCGCCCAATAGGGGTGCTCGGGCGGCAGCGGTTCGACGCGGAAGACATCGAGCGTCGCATGGCCGATCTGCCCCGCATCGAGCGCGGCCAGAAGCGCGTCGTCGTCGATCAGATTGCCGCGCCCGGGGTTCAGGATCACCGCGCCTTTCGGCAAAAGCGCCAGCGTTTCGGTGTTCAGCAGATCGGTCGTTTCGGGCGTGTTCGGCAGCACGGTGACAAGGATTTCGGCCCGCGAGAGCGCCGCGCGCAACCCCTCGGCGCCCGACAGGCAGGTGACACCGGGCAGCGTCTTTTGTGTCCGGCTCCAGCCGGTGACCTGAAAGCCAAGCCCGGCCAGCGTTTGCGCACAGGCGCCCCCCAGCGCGCCAAGTCCCAGAACCACCACCGAGCGATCGCGCGCAAGGGGCGGCACGTTGCCCTCCTGCCGCCAGACACCATCCTGATGCGACAGGAAAAAATCGATGTTGAGATGGGCGCGCAGGGCATGGCCCGTGACCCATTCGACCATGCCGCGCTCGAGCCCCTCGTCGACCATCCGACAGAGAGGCTGCGTCAGTGTCGGGTTGCCCACCACGCGCTCGACCCCGGCCCAGAGGTTCAGCACCGCCTTGGCTCGCGTGTAGGCGGTGAAATCCTGCACCGGGCCGCGCGGGCTGTAGACGATGTAATCGACCGTCGCCGGATCGGCAGGCGGCAGCACCAGCTTTGCGTCGATCCCGGCCTCGGCCAGCGCGGTGGTCAGCGCGGGCTCGTAGGCGGGCCAGTTCTCGATCCGGTCGGCGAAAAGGACGGTCAGCATCGGTTACCTCGGTCGGTGGACATGGGCGCTCTGGACAAGGCCGAAGGCGGCGAGAAGGATCATCATCGCCGTGCCGCCATAGCTTACCATCGGCAGCGGCACGCCGACGACCGGCATCAGCCCCATCACCATGCCCATGTTGATGGCGAAGAAAAAGAAGAACGTGCCCGCGACGCCCAGCGAGACGAGCGAGGCATAGCGGTCCTTGGTCGACAGCGCCGTATAGGTCGCGAAGGCGATGATGCCCGCGTAAAGTGTCAGCAGGCCAAAGGCGCCGATGAAGCCGAATTCCTCGGCCAGCGTGGTGAAGATGAAGTCGGTGTGTTTCTCGGGCAGGAAGTTCAGGTGGCTCTGCGTGCCCTGCATGAAGCCGCGCCCCGACCAGCCGCCCGAGCCAAGCGCGATCTGCGCCTGCATGATGTTGTAGCCCGCGCCCAGCGGATCGGCCGCGGGGTCGAGGAAGGTGTCGATGCGCTTGAACTGATAGTCGTGCAAGAGTTGCCAGGAGGTGCCGCGGCTTTCGAGCACCGTCGCCACCAGCCCCACGATGAGCGCGATGACGGTGCCGAAATACCAAAGGCTGACGCCCGCCGCGAACATCACGAAGCCACCGCCGAGCGTCAGCATCACCGCCGTGCCAAGATCGGGCTGCGTCAGCACCAGAAAGGTCGGCATCAGGATCAGCGTCACCGGGACCAGAACCCAGATCGGGCTCGAGACCTTTTCGGTGGGCAGCCAGTCGTAATAGGCGGCGAGCAGCATCACCAGCCCGATCTTCATGATTTCAGAGGGTTGCAACCGCACCGGCCCGAGATCGAGCCAGCGCTGCGCGCCCATGCCGATATCGCCGAAGAACTCGACGGCAAGCAGCAGCAGCAGCGCCACCGTGTAGATCACCCCCGAGACGTTGCGCCAGAACCAGATCGGCGTCATGCCGACCGCGATCATCGCGACGATGCCGACGCCGAAGCGTTTCATCTGCGGCTCGGCCCAGGTCTCCAGATTGCCCCCCGCCACCGAGTAGAGCATCAGGAACCCGGCGCCCGCCACCGCGGTCAGCAGAAAGATCAGCGGCCAGTTCAGGAACAGGATCTTCGTCGGCCCGGTCGGGATGGTCTTGAGGTTGTTCTCGAGATAGCTCATCGCCCCCCCCTTATGCCCGGCCGCGGGTCGGCGCCGCGAATTGGGCCGGATCGATCAGATCCAGCGCCTCGAAGCGGGTCTTTATCGTCTCGCGCTGCGCCGATGGATAGGCCGAGAGCGGCGGCAGCCCGCCCGCCAGCGCAAAGAGCAGAATGTCGCGCGCGATCGGCGCCGCGGCGGCCGAACCGCCGCCGCCATGTTCGACGATCAGCGCGACCGCATATTTCGGCGCATCGAAGGGGGCAAAGCAGATGAAAAGCGCATGGTCGCGCTGAATCCACGGCACCGCCTTGTTGTTGACGACGGCCGAGCGCACCTGCGAGGTGCCGGTCTTGCCCGCCATCAGCCATTCCTCGGCCACGACTTTCGAGCCGCCCGCCGTGCCATGCGAGCCGTTCACCACCGCCCACATGCCGCGCCGCGCCACGGCCAGATGCCGCGGATCGATGTCGAGGGCAGAGGCCTCGGGTGCAGGCACCTCGACCCCGTCGCGCGCACGCACCAGCCGCGGCGCGATGGCCCGGCCCGAGGCCACGCGCGAGGCCATCACCGCCAGTTGCAGCGGCGAGGCCAGCACATAGCCCTGACCGATCGAGGCGTTGATCGTGTCGCCGATCAGCCAGTCCTTGCCATAGCGCTTCAGCTTCCAGTCCTTGGTCGGCGCATTGCCCTCGGCCACAGCCGACATCGGCAGGTCATGCTTGACGCCGATGCCGAGCCGCTTCGCCATCGCCGCGATCGCCTCGATGCCGACGCGCTGCGACACCTCGTAATAATAGCTGTCGCAGCTCTGTTCGAGACTGAAGACCGAGTTGACCCGACCGTGGCCGGAGTGCTTCCAGCAGTTGAAGCGGCGCCCGCCGACGGTGACATAACCCGGGCAATAGACCGTCTCTTCGGGGCCGATGACGCCCGCCTCGAGCGCGGCAAGCAGCGTCACCAGTTTGAAGGTCGACCCGGGCGGATAGACCCCCTGCACCGTCTTGTCGGCCAGCGGCCGGTGGTCGTTTTCCATCAGCGCGGTGTAATCCGCGCCCGAGATGCCGCGCACGAACAGGTTCGGATCGAAGGACGGCGCCGAGGCAATGGCCATGATGTCGCCATTCGTCACGTCCATCACCACGGTCGCGGCGCTTTCGCCCGCCAGTCGCTGCATGGCGAAATTCTGCAGCCGCGCATCCAGCGTCAGCTGCAGCGCCACGCCCGGATCGCCCTCGCGTCGGCTGAGTTCGCGCATCTCGCGCCCGGCCGAGTTCACCTCGACCCGGCGTTGCCCGGCCTTGCCGCGCAGCTCGTCTTCCAGCTTCGCCTCGATCCCCGATTTGCCAAGCTGAAAGCGCGGAATGCGCAGCAGCGGATCGGGGTTTTCGAGTTTCGAGAGGTCGTAATCCGACACCGGCCCGACATAGCCCAGCACATGCGCGAAATCGGCGCCGTGCGGATAGTGTCGCGACAGGCCGACCTCGGGCGAGATGCCGGGCAGGGCGGGGGTGTTGATCGAGACCGAGCAGAATTGCTCCCAGCTCAGCCGATCGGCGAGGGTGATCGGCGCATTGGCCGGACGGCGGTCGATTTCTTCCAGCAGGGCCGCCGCTTCCTCATCCGTCATCGGGATCAGGCGGCGCAGCGCGGCCAGTTCGCCCGGCACGTCCTCGGCATCTTCGCGCGTCATTGTCACGCGGTAATTCTGTTCATTGCCCGCCAGAAGCAGGCCGTTGCGGTCATAGATCAGCCCGCGCGCGGGCGGGATCAGCCGGATCTTGATCGAGTTGCCATCGGCCAGCATGCGGAATTCGTCCGCGCGCTCCAGTTGCATGTGCCGCATCCGCAGCCCCAGCGCCGCGACGACCGCGACCTGTGCGCCGCCCAGCATCAGCGTGCGGCGGGTGATCGAGGTGCGGCTGGCCTGAGCATTGGCCTGATTGCGCTGTCTGAGCCCCTTCAGCATCTCAAAGCCTCCCGCTCACAACGGCCGCCCGAGGTCGTCGACCTCGCCCGGCGCGGCCCGGCGCAGCCCGAAGGCGAGCGCCGACAGGGCCACGACGAAAGGATAGGCGACAAAGGTTGCCAGCATCCGCAAAAGTTCGCGCCCAAGCGGCGGCTGCTCGACCATGACCAGACCCAGAATGAAGCGATTGGCGATCAGCATGCCGATCATCACCGTGCCGATCAGCACGGCTTCGAGAACGAAGGGCAGATCGCGCGAGCTTTCCTCGCGCGCACGCAGGAATTCGGTGCCGCCAAGCACGATCAGCGTCCAGAGCCCGATCGGGCGCCAATACATGAAGTCTTCCAGCAGGAAGGCGGCGACGATCAGCGGCGCGGGCAGATAATCGGGGCGGCGCATCACCCAGGCCAGCGTCAGCGCCAGCGTCAGATCGGGGCCCGGGAACCCGTCCGAGACCGGGTTGATCGGCAGCATCCGCAGGAACAGGACGACCAGAACGAGGCCGATGTAAAGCGCCGCATGGATCAGGCGGCGCGAGGTGACCGGGTCAACCATCGTCCCCCTCCGGCGCCGGGGGCGGCAGGGGCTCGACCGCGGGCGGCGGCACCAGCGGGCCGACATCGGTGATCTGCTCGGCCGGATGCGAGCGCAGCACGCGCAGGAAATCAAGGCGTTGGTAGTCGGCGGCCAGAAGCACGCGCAGGCGGCGATCCTGCCCCTGCACGACCTGGCCGACCAGAAGTCCGGCCGGGAACACCCCGCCATCGCCCGAGGTCACGACCCGGTCGCCCGGCCGAACGAGGTCCGGGTTTTCCAGAAAATCGAGTGGCGGCAGGGTGGAGTTGTCCCCCGCCAGCAGCGCGCGCTGCCCCGCAGGCTGGATCGTCACCGGCACGCGCGAGGCGGTATCGGTCAACAGCACCACCCGGCTCGTCGTCTTGCCGACGCCCGAAATGCGCCCGACAAGCCCGAGCCCGTCCATCGTCGCCCAGCCATCGACGATGCCATCGCGCGAGCCGACATTGAGCAGCACCGATTGCCGGAAGGGCGAGCCGCTGTCCGCCAGCACGACGCCCGACACCGAGGTCAGCTTCGGATCCAGCCGCACCTGGTTTTGCGACAGCAGCTTGGCGTTTTGCTGTTCCAGCTGCACCGCCGCTTCCTTCCACGCCTTCATCTGCTGAAGTTCGCGGCGAAGCTCCTGATTTTGTGCATAGATCCGGGCGTAGCTCTGGAAGCCCTCGACCATGCCGAGCGCCTTCGACACCGGCACCATCGCCCAGTCGAAGGTCGGCACGAAGCGGTCGACAAAGGCCGAGCGCATCCGTTCGACCCGAGGGCCGTCGATACGCCAGAACAGAAAGGAAAGGGCGAGCAGGATCGCCAGCACCGCAATCAGGATGCGGCGCAGCGGTCCGGCATAGTCCTCGTCGCGGTCTCTCGCCACGCAAGCCTCCGGTCACGACTGAAACTGGGCGGGGCCTCAGCTGTCGTAGTCGATCACATGCCGCAGTTGCTTTTCGTATTCCAGCGCCTTGCCGGTGCCCAGAGCCACGCAGTTGAGCGGCTGGTCGGCGATGGAAATCGACAGCCCGGTCTGTTCGCGGAGCGACAGGTCGAGCTCGCCCAGAAGCGCGCCGCCGCCGGTCAGCATCACGCCGCGGTCGACGATATCGGCCGCCAGATCCGGCGGGGTGGTCTCGAGCGCCTGCATCACCGCATCGCAGATCTGCTGCACCGGCTCGGCCAGCGCTTCGGCGACCTGCGCCTGATTGATTTCCATTTCCTTCGGCACGCCGTTCAGAAGGTCACGCCCCCGCACCAGCAGGCTGGTGCCGCGCCCGTCGTCGGGCATGCGGGCGGTGCCGATGGTGGTCTTGATCCGCTCGGCGGTGGATTCGCCGATCAGCAGGTTCAGGTTGCGGCGCAGATAGGAGATGATCGCCTCGTCCATGCGGTCACCGCCGACGCGGACCGAGCCCGCGTAAACGATGTCGCCGAGCGACAGCACGGCAACTTCGGTGGTGCCGCCGCCGATGTCGACGACCATGTTGCCCGTGGGATCGGTGATCGGCATCCCCGCGCCAATGGCGGCCGCGATCGGCTCTGCCACCAGACCCGCGCGGCGCGCGCCCGCCGACAGCACCGACTGCCGGATCGCGCGCTTTTCCACCGGCGTCGCGCCATGCGGCACGCAGACGAGGATCTTCGGCTTCGAGAAGGTCGAGTGCTTGTGGACCTTGCGGATGAAGGTCTTGATCATTTCCTCGGCGCTGTCGAAATCGGCGATGACACCGTCGCGCATCGGCCGGATCGCCTCGATCGAGCCGGGGGTGCGGCCGAGCATCAGCTTGGCATCTTCGCCCACCGCCAGAACCTGCTTCTTGCCGTCCTTGACGTGATAGGCCACCACCGAGGGCTCGTTCAGAACGATGCCCTTGCCCTTGACATAGACAAGCGTGTTCGCCGTCCCGAGGTCGATTGCCATGTCGGAAGAGAAGATTCCGCCCAACCCGCCCATATACACGTTCCCATGATGAAGCTGCCGCGACTCGGCTTCGAGCCCGGTTTCAGCCCATATAGGCAAAGGCCCCGTGCGGGGGAAGACGATTCCCGAGCCGGTCGGGACCCCTGTGCGAGATTCCGCAGAGCGCTAACAATAATCCAATTTTTCAGCGGTTTGAGGTCAGGATTTAGCCCCTGGAATAGCACAAATCGAACATTTCACGAATCCGTCAGAAAAACTCATGGTGCCGCTTCTTCTTGGCGCAAATACGCTCTTCGCGACATCGAAAGAGGCGCCCCCATGCAGATGGGAGCGCCCCGAAAGCTCAGAGCTTGTAGCTCACCGACTTCACATCGGCATCCGGCGCGGTCTTCTGGCTGCGCACGCGCAGACGGTTCAGCGCGCCGACATAGGCCTTGACCGAGGCGAGGATGGTGTCGGTATCGGCGGCCGAGCCGGTGACGATGCGGCCGTCCTCGGCAAGGCGCACCGAAACGGTCGCCTGCGCGTCGGTGCCCTCGGTCACGGCATGGACCTGATAGATCTTCAGCTCGGCCTTGGTCGGATAGATCGCCTGCACCGCCTTGAAGCAGGCGTCGACCGGACCATCGCCCGCGCATTTCGCCGTCTTTTCAACGCCATCGACGAGCATCTTCAACTCGGCTTCCTGCCCGTCGCTGCCGCAGATCACCCGCAGCCATTTCACCTGCAGGAAGTCGTGATCGGTGTTTGCCGTGCTGTCGGTCAGAAGCGCGATCAGGTCGTCGTCATAGACTTCCTTCTTGCGGTCGGCCAAGGCCTTGAAGCGCACGAACACGTCGTTGAGCTGGTTGTCGGCCAGTTCGAACCCCAGATCGCGCATCTTCGTGCGCAGCGCGGCACGGCCCGAGTGCTTGCCCATCGCGATGTTGGTTTCGGTCAGGCCGATATCGGCCGGGCGCATGATCTCGAAGGTCTCGACGTTCTTCAGCACGCCATCCTGATGGATGCCCGATTCATGCAGGAAGGCGTTCTTGCCGACGACGGCCTTGTTGAACTGCACCGGAAAACCCGAGACCTGCGCGACGCGGCGGCTCAGATGCATGATCTTCGTGGTGTCGATCGCGGTGGTGAAGGGCATCAGATCCTTGCGGACCTTGATCGCCATCACGACTTCCTCAAGCGCGGTGTTGCCCGCGCGCTCGCCCAGACCGTTGATCGTGCATTCGATCTGCCGTGCACCGGCCGAGACCGCGGCCAGCGCGTTCGCCGTCGCCATGCCAAGGTCGTTGTGGCAGTGCGTGGCGAAGATCACCTCGTCGGCGCCCGGCACCTTTTCCAGAAGCATCGCGATGATGTCCGAGGATTCCGAGGGCAGGGTGTAGCCCACGGTGTCGGGGATGTTGATCGTGGTCGCGCCCGCCTTGATCGCGCATTCGACGACGCGGCAGAGGTAATCGCGCTCGGTGCGGATCGCGTCCATCGCCGACCATTGCACGTCTTCGCACAGGTTGCGCGCATGGGCGACGGTGTCCTGAATGCGCTCGAGCATCTCCTCGGTGCCGAGGTTGGTGATGCCGCGGTGCAGGGGCGAGGTGCCGATGAAGGTGTGGATGCGCGGCCGGGCGGCGTGTTTCACCGCCTCCCAGCAGCGGTCGATGTCCTTGTAATTGGCGCGCGAAAGCCCGGCGATCACCGAGTTCTTCGAGGCTTTGGCAATCGCCGAAACGGCTTCGAAATCGCCTTCCGAGGCGATCGGGAAGCCGGCTTCGATGATGTCGACGCCCATTTCGTCGAGCAGCATGGCGATTTCCAGCTTCTCGTCATGGGTCATGGTGGCGCCGGGCGATTGCTCGCCGTCACGCAGGGTGGTGTCGAAAATCAGAACGCGGGATTTGTCGGTCATGGTCTGGGCCTGAACTGTGGGATGTCGGTTTCTTAGCGTTGCGGGCTCCCGAATGCCAGCGTCTCGCCTGGTCCTTCGGGGGGTGGGCGCTGATACCTCCGAGCGGTCGCGCCCTTGGGCACGCTCAGAGGCTGCTAAGAAGAAGGAGACCGCGCACGGAGAGAAGGGGGGCGAAAGCCCCGCGCATGCCGAACGAACTGATGGTGTTCCGTGCCATGCGGCGGACTATGGCGGGGCCGCGGGGAAATGAAAAGCCCGAAAATGCGCGGCGGGGGGCCGCAGGCTCAGGCCTGCGAGGTGCGCAGGCCCGGTACCGTCCGGGACGCGCCCGATTGCGGCCGGTTCTGTGTCTGCGACGGCGGCATTTCCGAGGGCTGCGCATCTTGCGCGGTGTCGTTCCAGATTTCTTCGGTCGGGGCGATCGGCAGCAGCAGATGCATCGCCGTGCCCTCGGGCGAGCTGTCGATGGTCAGAAGCCCGCCGGATTGACGCGCGAAGCCATCGACCATGCTCAGGCCAAGTCCCGAGCCTTGCCCCACCGCCTTGGTGGTGAAGAAGGGTTCGGTGACGCGCCGGATGATCTCGGGCGGGATGCCGGTGCCGGTATCGGCCACCGTCACCTCGGCATAATCGCCCGCGTTCAGCACTGTGCCATCGGGCTGCGCATCGTCGGTGAACAGATGCACGGGGCGCGCCGAAACCGTCAGCGTGCCGCCATTCGGCATTGCGTCGCGGGCGTTGACGACCAGATTGACCAGAGCCGTGATGAACTGGTTTTCGTCGAGCGCGACCCAGAGCGGGGTGTTCGGCGCCTCGAAATCCTGGGTGATCGAGGCGGGCAGAAGCCGCCGTGTCAGCAGTTGCAGTTGCTCGAGCAGGGTGCTGACATCGCGGCGGGCAATCTGCATCGGCGTGCGCCGGGCATAGGCCAGAAGCTGCTTCACCAGCTCCGCCGCGCGCAGCGCTGCCGTCTTCGCTTCGGTCACCGCGTTGAGCCGTTCGGCATCAGTGTCCATCGCATCGTAAAGATCGAGATTGCCGATCACCGCGGTCAGGATGTTGTTGAAATCATGGGCAACCCCGCCCGCAAGCTGACCGATCGCCTCCATCTTCTGCGCCTGAACCGAGCGCAGGGCGGCGCGTTCCGCCTCGATCCGGACGCGGCGATGGGCGAGCATGGTGAGCGTGAAATAGACATGCAGCCCGACGGCGGCGAGCATCGTGCCGATGATCGCGCCCGGGTGATTGACTTGCTGGATGGTGCGGAAAACGACCCAGGCTATGGCGCAGCCGATCACGAAGATTTCGCCCAGCATGATCGTCAGCACGCGGTCCGATCGGTAGATCAGGAAGACCAGCATCGCCCCGATTCCCGCCGCGCCACCGACCCGCAAGGCCGGATCGGCCGAGGTGATCAGTTCCGCTGGCAGCCATATGAAGGCGGCGACCAGGTACCAGAACATCGCCCCGGCAATCATCACCTCGCGCCGAGAGCAGGTCTCGCCGCGGGTGCGCAGGAACAGGAAATGCACCGCATGGCCCAGCACCTGGGCAGCCATCCACCACAGCGTCAGGGTGGTGTCGATGTAGTAATGCAACACCACGCCCACGGTGAAGATGATGCCGAAGCGGAACAGGGCGTCGAGATGACGCCCGTATTCGAGATCGAACAGCCGGTCGATTTCCTTGCGACAGTCGATGCCATCAATGTCGGACTGCTGACTTGCCAACGCACCCACCTGACCCGATTGTTCCGGGCTGCCCCGCGCGGACAGGCCACACCGACCGAGTCCCCTTAACTCACGAATACCGCAGCTTTCCCTACCGATTTCTTACCATAGGATCACAAACGCGTCGGCGATACCACTTCCGACAGATTTTCCGGGCGAAAGCGCCGCAGCCTTGCCGAAGGGTCAGGTCACTCGACAGGGGCGGGCGCGGGCGTGGGCGCGGGGGGCAGCGGCTCGGCCGGTTGCGCCAGCCGATCATCCGCCCAGGTGCCGCCCGCCACCTTGCCCGAGGCATAGCGCATCACCCCCGTGCCCTGGCGCCGCCCATGCACGAAATTGCCCTCGTAGACATCGCCATTGGCATAGGTGGCCTTGCCCGGTCCGTCGATCTCGCCCTCGCGCCACTGGCCCTCGTAGGTGAAGCCGTCGGGCATGACGAGCTTGCCCTGACCCGAGCGCTGCCCGGCCTCGAAGCCGCCCTCGTAGACGGTGCCATCGGGATGGGTGGCCTTGCCCTGGCCCTGACGGGTGCCGTCGGCCCAGTCGCCCTCGTAGACATAGCCGTCGGGGTAGGTCATCTTGCCCTTGCCATGCTGCCGGGCGGCCAGAAATTCGCCTTCATAAACAAGGCCGTTGGCGTAACGTGCCACGCCGCGGCCGGCGATGCTGCCCGCCAGCCAGCCGCCGTCATAGGTGGCGCCGTCGGGATAGGTGATCTTGCCCAGACCCTCGGGCATGTCATTCCGGAAATCGCCCTCGTAGACCGAGCCATCGGGGAATTTCGCCCGGCCCTTGCCTTCGATCCGGCCCTCGACCCAGCCGCCGGAATAGTCGTAGCCGTCCGCGCCGTGGAAGCGGCCCTGACCCTGCGGCTTGTCGGCGAAAAAATCGCCGTCATAGACATCGCCATTGGCATAGGCGACATGGCCCTTGCCCTGCCGCTTGCCCGCCACCATCTGGCCCTCGTAGCGATCGCCATTGGGCTGGATCAGCACGCCCTGACCCTCCATCTGGCCGCCTTTCCAGTCGCCCTCGTAGGTGACGCCGGTCTTCAGGACGAGCTTGCCCTTGCCCTCGCGCTGGCCCTTGACCATGTTGCCGTCATAGGTGGCGCCATCGGGATAGGTGATCTTGCCCGTGCCCTGTTTCATCCCCTGCACCCAGCCGCCTTCGTAGCGGTAGCCATCGGCGCCGGTCAGCACACCTGCGCCGTCATGCAGCGCATTGGTGAAGGTGCCCTCATAGCGCGTGCCGTTCGCGTAATGCGCGACGCCCTTGCCGGTGATCTGCCCCGCGACCCAGTCGCCCTCGTAGGTGCCGCCATCGGCAAAGGTGATCTTGCCACGGCCATCGGGTTTGCCGCGGGCGAAATGGCCTTCGTAGATCGAGCCGTCGGGAAATCGGGCGCGGCCTTGTCCGGCGATTTCACCCGCTTTCCACGCGCCCTCGTATTCATAGCCCGAGGGCAGGCGATATTTGCCGGTGCCGTCCTGCTTGCCGTCCTTGAACGTGCCCTCGTAGATGCCGCCGTCCTCGTATTGCTTCGAGACGACCTCCTGCGCCTGCGCCGCTGCCCCGGTCAGCACCAGCGCCGCCGCCAGTGTCAGTCTCCGTCTGCCTGCCTGCCCCATGCGCTTCCCCTGACTCGGACTGTCTGAACGGGGCAAACCTACTGGCGCGCAAAATGCGTGACAAGCGCCGAGCGGTTCACGGCTTTTCGCGCCCGGGTGCTTTTCCCCGCCCGCCCTTGGCGTTACATCAGGGACAACAGACAGGATCCAGCATGACCGAGAGTTTTCGCATCACCCTTGCGCAACTGAACCCGACCGTGGGGGCGCTGGCCGCCAATGCCGAAAAGGCGCTGGCCGCCTGGCAGGCTGGCCGTGCGGCGGGGGCCGATCTGGTGGCGCTGCCCGAGATGTTCCTGACCGGCTATCAGACTCAGGATCTGGTGCTGAAACCGGCCTTCCTGCGCGATGCGATGGCGGCGATGCAGGCCTTGGCGGCGCAGGTGACCGATGGTCCGGCGCTGGGCATCGGCGGGCCTCTTGTCGATGAGACCGGCAGTTACAATGCCTGGTGGGTGCTGAAGGACGGTCAGGTGATCACCCGCGCGCTGAAGCATCATCTGCCGCATGACGATGTTTTCGACGAGATGCGGCTCTTTGATCAGGGACCGGTTTCCGATCCCCTGCAGCTTGGTCCGGTGCGGCTTGGCATGCCCGTTTGCGAGGATGCCTGGCACCCGGACGTGTCTGGGGCCTTGGCCAAAGCGGGGGCCGAGGTGCTGATGGTGCCGAATGGCTCGCCCTATCGCCGCGCCAAGATCGATCTGCGGCTCGAGGTGACGCGGGCGCGGGTGGCGGAAACCGGCCTGCCGCTTGTTTATCTGAACATGGTGGGCGGGCAGGATGATCAGCTGTTCGACGGCGCGAGCTTCGTTCTGAACCCCGATGGCACGGTGGCGGTGCAGCTGCCCGCCTTCGAGGAAGCGGTGGTGCATCTCGATCTGGAAAAGACCGCGGCGGGCTGGCGCGCGGTGCCGGGCGAGATCGTGGCGCAGCCGGGCGATATCGAGCAGGATTACCGCGCGATGGTGCTGGGTTTGCACGATTACCTGCGCAAATCCGGGTTTTCCAAGGTGGTGCTGGGGCTGTCGGGCGGGATCGACTCGGCGCTTGTGGCGGTCATTGCCGCCGATGCCTTGGGGGCCGAGAACGTGCACTGCGTGATGCTGCCCTCGCGCTACACCTCGCAGGGGTCGCTTGACGATGCCGCCGATCTGGCGCGCCGCGTGGGGGCGCGGCTTGATACGGTCGAGATCGAAGGGCCGCGGGCGGCGGTCGAGGGCGCTCTGGCCCATGTGCTCGCGGGCACCGCGCCCGACGTGACCGAGGAGAACATCCAGTCGCGTCTGCGCGGCGTGATCCTGATGGCGATATCGAACAAGTTCGGCGCGATGCTTCTGACCACCGGCAACAAGTCCGAGGTGGCGGTGGGCTACTGCACCATCTACGGCGACATGGCGGGGGGCTACAACCCGCTGAAGGACCTTTATAAAACCCGGGTATTCGAGACCTGTCGGTGGCGCAATGCCACGCATCGGCCGTGGATGAAGGCGCCCGCGGGCGAGATCATTCCGGTCGCGATCATCGACAAGCCGCCGAGTGCCGAGCTGCGCGAGAACCAGAAGGATCAGGACAGCCTGCCGCCCTATGAGGTGCTGGATGCGATTCTGGAACGGCTGGTCGAGGGCGATCAGTCGGTCGATCAGATCGTCGCGGCCGGGTTTGACCGCGCCACGGTGAAGCGGATCGAGCATCTGCTTTACATCTCGGAATGGAAGCGCTTCCAATCCGCGCCGGGGCCCCGGCTGACGACGCGGGCGTTCTGGCTCGATCGGCGCTATCCGATGGTGAACCGCTGGCGGGATAACGTCTAAGCGGGGGCTTCGCCTGCGGTTGCCCTGACCGAGGCCATCGCCGAGGTCACTTGGGAGAGATGCCTCGTGACCGCCGAGGGCCCAAAGGCACTCGGCCAGCGCCCGCCCCGCCCGCGGCGGGCGCTTCTCGCCCGCCGGGTCAGGCGCTGGCCTCTGTCGTGCTTGGGAAAACGGTCCTGTGACCCCGTGCCGATGCGGGCGGGGAAAGGCAGTGCCTTTCCTGTTCCGCCCGAAACCCAGGCGCAGACAGGGGGAGGGGGCCTACGCCCCCACCCGCCGCCGGGCCGCGATCCGCAGGTCGCGATGCAGCGAGGAATAGGGCCAGTCTTCGGGATGCTTGGCCAATCCCAGACGCACCGGCGCCTCCCAGCAGGCGGCCAGCGCCCGGTTCACCTCGGCACTGTCGCGCAGCGGTTGGATCAGGATTTCCGGCAGCCAGATCGTCTCGGGGGCCTCGGGCGCGACTCGCTGTGCAAAATCGCGGCGGACCTGCGACCAGCGCGCCGACACCGCCCGCGGCCCCGGCGGCAGCGTCAGCACCGCATGCAGGTGATCGGGCAAGACCACCATCGCGCCGCAGACCGTGGGATGATCCGCCACCATCGCGGCCCAGGCGGCCCGCAGGTCTTCGATGTGATCCACAAGCAGACTGCCCCCCGCCCGCGCCAGGCGCAGCGTGAAGAACTGGGTCTGCCCCGGAAGAGGGAATCGGTCCATGATGCTCATGCACCGATCCTGCGCTCACAGGGTTAATGAACCCTGAATCTGTCCGAAGCGGACCTAGAAGTCGGCGGCGACCTCATACATCACCGGCTCGAAGCTGCGGCAGAGCGTGGCGATGTGGCGGTTCCTTGTGATCATCTCGGGGCTGCGCAGCATCGCCTGATAATCGCCGCGCTTTTGCCATTTCGAATAGGTGGCGATGCGGGTGTGGGCGTCATTCATGTGCAGCCCGGCGCCGATGAAGCCCTCGGACTTGCTGATGCAGTCGGTGTAGGCGGCCTTGAGCGCCTCCATCAGCTCCATCGCCGTCGCGGGCGTCATCTCGAAGGTGCAGATCACCGTCTGACCGGTGAAATCCTTGGTAATCTCGGCCATTCCATCCTCCCTTTCGGTCCTCTCCGGATCCAGAATGACGCAGTTGCCCGAAAAATCCACCCCCCTCGCGCAGGAGGCGCGATCTGCCCCGGGGGAAGACTCGCGCTCCGGTCGAATGTGACGAAACGATAACAGAAATGTTGCAAGCGGCTGGTTTTCGGGCAAGTCTTTCGAAGTCGGCCAAGACCGACCGCCGGGGACCGCCCTGTCAACAGACTGTCACAGAGAGCGCCTAGGTGCTGGCTGGTGCCCATAGTGGGCCCAACCTTCCGATAACGGGGAGAGAGACAGATGAAACCGATGCACGTCCTTGCAGGCGCCGCTGCGCTGATGGCCACGACGGCGCTTGTTCACGCCGAAGACATGGCCGCGCTGGAAGCTGCCGCCAAGGCCGAAGGCCAGCTGACGACGATCGCGCTACCGCATGACTGGTGTGGATACGGGGCGGTGATCGAGGGCTTCAAGGCCAAGTATCCGGGCATTACGATCAACGAGCTGAACCCCGATGCGGGCTCGGCCGACGAAGTGGAAGCGATTCGCGCCAACAAGGGCAACACCGGCCCGCAGGCGCCCGACGTGATCGACGTCGGTCTCGCCTTCGGCCCGCAAGCCAAGGAAGAGGGGCTGATCCAGCCCTACAAGGTCTCGACCTGGGATGACATCCCGGCCGAGGTGAAGGATGCCGACGGCTACTGGTATGGCGACTACTATGGCGTCATGTCGTTCATGGTGAACAAGGATCTCGTGCCGACCCCGCCCGCCGACTGGGCCGATCTGCTGAAATCGGACTACGCCGGTCAAGTGGCGCTGGCGGGCGATCCGCGCGCCTCGAACCAGGCGATCCTCGCGGTTCTGGCCGCGGGCATGGCCAATGGCGGCAAGGCTGGCGAAGAAGCCGGGACCAAGGGGCTCGACTACTTCAAGGCGATGAACGACGCGGGCAACTTCGTGCCGGTGATCGGCAAGGCCGGCACGCTGGCTCAGGGCGCGACGCCGATTGTCGTGATGTGGGACTACAACGCCCTTGCCGCGCGCGACACCCTCAAGGGCAACCCGCCGGTCGAGATCGTCGTGCCGCAGACGGGCGTTCTGGCGGGCGTTTATGTGCAGGCGATCTCGGCCTATGCGCCGCACCCGAATGCCGCGAAACTCTGGATGGAATACCTCTATTCGGATGAAGGTCAGAATCTCTGGCTGAAGGGCTACTGCCACCCGGCGCGCTTCAACGCGATGTCGGCGGCGGGCAAGGTTCCGGCGGAACTGCTCGCGGCGCTGCCGCCGGCTGACGCCTATGCCAAGGCCTATTTCCCGACCCTCGCCGAGGTGGATGCCAACAAGGCCGCCGTCACCGCGGGCTGGGACAAGGTCGTGGGCGCCAACGTCCAGTAATCGGCTCGACACAGTCTGCGCCGCCTCCGGGGGTCCCGGGGGCGGCTTTCCCGCTCCGGACCAAGGGTTCCCGTGACCGACACATCCCCCCCCGCCGCCCCGCCGATCGCGCCGCGCCGACGGTTGAGCTTTGCCTGGCTTGGCATCGTTCCCTTCGCGCTGTTCGTCGGGCTGTTCCTGATCGCGCCGACGATGAAGATCGTGATCGGCGCCTTCCAGCGCGCCGATGGCAGCTTCACGCTGGAAAATCTGGCCGGGCTCTTCACCCCCTCGATCCTGTCGAGCTACTGGATCTCGATCAAGATTTCCGTGGCCTCCGCCGCGCTGGGCGCGCTGATCGGGTTCCTGATGGCAGCCGCGATGGTGCTGGGTGGGCTGCCGCGCTTCATCCGCGCGCCTTTGCTCACCTTCTCCGGTGTTGCCTCGAACTTCGCGGGCGTGCCGCTCGCCTTCGCCTTCCTCGCCACGCTCGGACCGCTGGGCCTTGTGACGGTCTGGCTGCGCACCGAGTTCGGCATCAACCTGCGCGCCTATGGGTTCAACATCCTCAGCTTCTGGGGCCTGACGATCACCTATATCTTCTTTCAGATCCCGCTGATGATCCTGATCATCACCCCGGCGCTGGACGGGCTGAAGCGGGAATGGCGCGAGGCGGCGCAATCGCTTGGGGCCAGCGCCGTGCAATACTGGACCTCGGTCGCGCTGCCGATCCTGTTCCCCTCGCTTCTGGGCACCTTCGCGCTTCTCTTCGCCAATGCCTTCGGCGCCGTCGCCACCGCCATCGCGCTGACCGGGTCGAGCCTGAACATCGTGCCGATCATGCTGTTTGCGCAGATCCGCGGTGACGTGCTCGGCAATCCGCATCTGGGCTATGCGATGGCCTTTGGCATGATCCTGATCACCGCTCTGGCCAATATCCTTTATATCTGGCTGCGGATGCGGTCCGAAAGGTGGCTGAAATGAAGCGCCTTGCCGCCTGGGCCATTTTCATTTTCGGGATGGCCTATTTCATCCTGCCGCTGATCGGCATGGTGGAGTTCTCGCTCTCGATGCTGCGCGGCCAATACAGTTTCGAGGCCTATCGCGTCGTCTTTGCCGATCCGCGCTTCAGTCAGACGCTCAGCTATTCCGTGCTGATGGCGCTTCTGACCATCGTCTTCGGCGCGCTTCTGGTGGTGCCCACGGCGTTCTGGGTGCGGCTCAAGCTGCCCGAGTGGCGCCCGGTGATCGAATTCGTCACCCTGCTGCCGCTCGTCATCCCGGCCATCGTCATCGTCTTCGGCTATATCCGGCTTTACAACACCTCGAGCTGGCTGCCGCTGACCGGATCGACCACCGGCACCAACCTGCTCCTGCTCTTCGGCTATGCGACGCTGAGCCTGCCTTACATGTATCGCTCGATCGATACCGGGCTGCGCACCATCGACGTGGCGACGCTGACCGAGGCCGCGCAATCGCTCGGCGCAGGGTGGGTGACGATCCTCGCACGGGTGATCCTGCCGAACGTGCTTGTCTCGGTGCTCTCGGGCGCGTTTGTCACCTTCGCCATCGTCATGGGTGAATTCACGCTGGCGGCGCTGCTCGACCGACCCGCCTTCGGGCCTTACCTGCAGCTGATGGGGGCGAACCGCGCCTATGAACCCTCGGCGCTTTCGACCCTGACCTTCATCATCACCTGGGCCTGCATGGGGCTGATCCAGCTCGTGACCCGGTTCACCAAACACGACAAGGCCCCGAGATGAGCTATCTTTCGCTGACCCATCTGGAAAAAAGCTTCGGCACGCTGCGCGTGGTGAAAGACTTCAACCTGACCGTGGAGAAGGGCGAGTTCATCTCGCTGCTCGGCCCTTCGGGCTGCGGCAAGACCACCGTGCTGCGGATGGTGGCCGGGTTCGAGCTGCCGACCTCTGGCGCGATCACCATCGCCGGCAAGGAGGTGACGGACCTCAAGCCGAACCAGCGCAATATCGGCATGGTGTTTCAGGCTTACGCGCTGTTTCCGAACCTGACCGTGGCGCAGAACGTCGGTTTCGGGCTCAAGGTCAAGGGCACGCCCAAGGCCGCGATCGACAAGCGGGTCGAGGAGATGTTGTCGCTGATCGGCCTGCCCGATCTGGGCAACCGCTATCCGTTCCAGCTTTCGGGCGGGCAACAGCAGCGCGTCGCGCTGGCCCGGGCGCTGGCGCCGAAACCTTCGGTGCTGCTGCTTGACGAACCGCTCTCGGCGCTCGACGCCAAGGTGCGGGTATCCTTGCGCAACGAGATCCGGGCGATCCAGCGCGAGCTGGGTATCACGACGATCTTCGTCACCCATGATCAGGAAGAGGCGCTGTCGATGTCGGACCGCGTCGTGGTGATGCACGAGGGCATCGCCGATCAGGTCGGCACGCCCTTTGACATCTACAACCGCCCCTCGACCCGCTTCGTCGCCAGCTTCGTCGGGACGCTGAACACGCTCAATGTGCAGGTGCTTGATGCGGCGAATGGCCGGGTGAAGCTGGGCGCGACCGAGATTGCGCTGGGCCGGTCGCTGCCCTCGGGGCCCGTGACGCTGGGTCTGCGCCCCGAGGCGGTGACGCTGGGGCAGGGGAACCACGACACGCGGCTTTCGGCGACGATCCGCGAGGTCGATTTCCTTGGCTCGGTGATCCGGCTGCGCGCCGATCTGGCGGGCCAGCCGATCGCGTTCGACACGTTCAACAACAGCCACGCCGCGCCGCCGGAAGTGGGAACCGAGGTCACGCTCGGCCTCAATGCGGCGGATCTGCTCGTTATCGGCGGCTAAGGGCGGGGGCTCTGCCCCCGCACCCCCGGGATATTTGGGGCAAGATAAATGAGAAGCGCAGATCGTGCTTTTATCTTGCCCCAAATATCCCGGGGGGTGAATTGCCGAAGGCAAGAGGGGGGCAGCGCCCCCCTACTTCCGCCCACGAAAGAACCGCGCGCGCTCGTAAAGCGCTTCAAGCCGCGCCATCCGGTCTGCCGTCGTCTGCCAGGTCAGATCCTGCACCGCGGCCATCAGCGTCTCGACAAGCAGTTGAATGGCCACCGTGCTGTCCCAGGCCGAGGGCACCTCGACTTGAACCGAGAACCGATAGCGCGCATGCGCCGCCGCCGGGCTCACCCAGGGGTCGGTGACCAGCACCACCTCGGCCCCCTGTTCGGCTGCCATCTCGACCAGTTGCAGCACGTTGTTTTCATAGCGCCGGATGTCGAAGACCAGAAGCACATCGCCGCGCCGCATCTCTAAAAGCGCGGGCGGCCAGGCGTTCGAGACCGGCATCAGCAACTCGACCTCGGGGCGGATCACCTTCATGTGGGTGACGAAATATTCCGCCATGGCGAGCGTGATCCGGCCGCCCGTGGCAAAAACCTTGCGCGCGGGATCGGCCATGAGCTGCGCCGCAGCATCGAAATCCTGCTGATCGATCTGAGCGAGCGTCGCCTGCAGATTGCCCAGCACCGCATCGGCGAAGCGGTTGAGAACATGGGCTTTCGGCGCCTGCGCCGACCAGCGGTCGTGCTTTGACAAGGGCCCTTCGAGCCGCGCCTCCAACTCGTCGCGCACCGCCGCCTGCAGCCCCGGATAGCCGCCAAAGCCCATCTTCTGCGCCAGCCGCACCACCGTCGGCGAGCTGACCTGCGCCGCCTTCGCCAGCTGCGTGACCGAGCCGAGCAATGCCACCGGATAATGCCGCAGCACATGCCCCGCCAGCTGCCGCTCGGCGCGGGTCATCGTCTCGATGGCGCCGCGCAGCTGCTCCTCGATCGTGGCCTTGCCTGCTGCCAAAACGGGCACCTCGCTGCGGCAAAGGCTGTCTGCCTCCGCCGAACAGATTGTAACAGAATTGCTCCCCTTGAAATAATGTTGACAGTTTCTTGCGTCCGGTCAAGCCTGCAAGACAGGAGATCGCAGAATCGCCGTCAAGACCAGGGAGCCAAGGTGGAAGATCCGACAGAAGGCGCGGTCGTCATCGAGGGAGACGCGGCTGCAAGCCCGTTCGTTCTCGTCTGTGAACATGCCGCGAATGCCTTTCCCGCCCGCTGGGGCGATCTGGGCCTGAGCCCGGCCGAACGTGACGCCCATATCGCCTGGGACCCGGGCGCGCTGGGTCTGGCCCGGGCGCTGGCGCGGCGGCTTGATGCGGCGCTGGTGCGGGCCACGACCTCGCGGCTGATCTATGATCTGAACCGGCCGCCGCAGTCGAAAGGCGCGAGCGCGGCGCGGTCCGAAATCTACACGATCCCCGGCAATGAAGCCCTGTCGCCCGCGGCGCGGCGCGACCGGACCCGTGCGCTTTACCTGCCGTTTCACGCCGCGCTGCGCGGGCTTTTGGCCGAGCGTCTGGCGCTGGGGCAAAGCCCGGTCGTGATCACCATCCATTCCTTCACCCCGCTCTGGCACGGCCAGCCCCGCGCTGTCGAATTCGGCATCATCCATGACGCCGATCCCGCATTGGCGCATGCGATCTTCGAGACGGCGAAGGCCCAGACCACGCTCGACGCACGGCTGAACGAGCCTTACTCTGCCGCCGACGAAGTCACCCATACGCTGGCGCTTCAGGCCACGCCGATGGGGCTGAGGAATGCGATGCTGGAGATCCGCAACGATCTGATCGCCGACACGTCCGCGCAGGAGGCGATGGCCGAGCGCCTCGCCCCGGTGCTGCTTGCGGCGCTCGCGAAACTGCGTGCCACCGAGGAGACAGCCTGATGCCGCGCGCCCTTGTTGCCTATGTGCAGTTCGTCGACGGTCTGAACCGGCGGATCGGCCGGTTCGCCATGTATCTGCTGTATATCATCATGGCGATCATGATCTGGTCGATGGTGACGAAGGCGTTCCACATCCCGGCGCTGTGGACGCTCGAGATGGCCCAGTTCACGCTGGTCGCCTATTACATGCTGGGGGCGCCTTGGGCGCTGCAGACCGATGTGAACGTGCGGATGGACCTGATCTATGGGCGGCTGTCGCACAAGGGGCAGGCGCTGACGGATGTGTTCACCGTCTTCTGCCTGATGTTCTATCTCGGCGTGATGCTTTACGGCGCCTTCGACAGCACCGTCTATTCCTACGAGATGAACGAAAAGAACCCGACCGCCTGGCGCCCGGTGCTTTGGCCGATCAAGACCATCATCACGCTGAGCTTCGGGCTGATGCTTCTGCAATCCGTCTCGCTTCTGATCCGTGACGTGGCCACCCTGCGCGGGGAGAAGATCTGATGGATTACAATACTATTGCCGCCCTGATGTTCTCGACGATGCTGCTGATGATGCTGACGGGGCAGCGCGTCTTTGGCGCGATCGGGATCGTCGCCGTCGTGGCCGCGCTGACGCTTTGGGGCGATGGCGGCACCGACATGGGCTTTTCCGCCGTGATGAAGCTGATGAAATGGACCGCGCTGCTGACGTTGCCGATGTTCGTCTTCATGGGCTATGTGATGAGCGAAACGCGCCTCGCCGAGGATCTCTACCGGATGTTTCACGTCTGGATGGGGCCGCTGCCGGGGGGCTTGGCGATCGGCACGGTGCTGCTGATGGTGCTGATTTCCGCGATGAACGGCCTTTCCGTCGCGGGGATGGCGATCGGCGCTACCATCGCGCTGCCCGAGTTGCAGCGGCGCGGCTATGACAAGCTGATGATTTCGGGGGTGATTCAGGCGGGCTCATCGCTTGGCATCCTGATCCCGCCCTCGGTCGTGCTTGTGCTTTACGCGATGATCGCGCGCCAGCCGGTGTCGAACCTGTGGCTGGCCGGGATCATGCCGGGGCTGCTGATGGCGGCGCTTTTCATCCTCTACATCATCATCCGTACCTGGCTGAACCCGTCGCTCGCGCCGCGGATGTCGGCCGAGGAACGCGCCGCGATCAGCCGCGCCGAGAAGTTCCAGCTTCTGCGCGCAGGGCTGCTGCCGGTCTTCATCTTCGTCGCGATGATGCTGCCCTTCATCAAGGGCTGGGCCTCGCTCACCGAAACCTCGGTCGTCGGTGTGGCCGCCACCGTGCTTGTTGCCTGGGCCAAGGGCCGGATGAGCTGGTATGTCCTTGAAACCGCGACGAAACAGACGCTGCTGATCACCGTGATGTTCATGATGATCATCACCGCGGCGCTGTCCTTTGGCGCGGTCTTCGACGGGCTCGGGGCGGGCCGCTCGATCCAGACCTTCTTCACCGAGGATCTGGGGCTCGCGCCTTGGCAGATCCTGGTGCTGATGCAGGTCAGCTTCCTGATCATGGGGATGTTTCTCGATGACACCGCGATGCTCGTCATTGTTGCCCCGGTCTATGTCAGCCTCACGAAGGCGCTCGGCTACGATCTGATCTGGTACGGCGTGCTTTACACGATCACCTGCCAGATCGCCTATCTGACCCCGCCCTTCGGCTATAACCTGTTCCTGATGAAGGCCCTTGCGCCGCCGGAATACACGCTGCCGGTGATTTACCGCTCGGTCTGGCCCTTCGTTCTGGTGATGATCCTGACGCTTGTCCTGATCATGGTGTTTCCGCAAATCGCGCTTTGGCTGCCGCAGGTGATGCTCGGGCGCTGAGTGAACGACCCCGAAAATGGGGCATCAACCGACAAGGAGAGAGAAATGACGACGACCAGACGGAAGTTCCTCACCACCGGCGCGGTGGGTGTTGCGGCGGGGCTGGCGACGCCGGCGCTGGCGCAATCGGCGCCGATCAAATGGCGGCTGCAGACCTATGCCGGCACGGTGCTGGCCGAGCAGGTGGTCAAGCCCGCCATCGACGCCTTCAACACCATCGCCAATGGCCAGATGGAGATCGAGCTTTACACCTCGGACCAGCTCGTTCCCACGGGCGAGCTGTTCCGGGCGATGCAGAACGGCACCATCGATGCGGTGCAGTCGGACGATGACAGCATGGCCTCGCCCACTGAAGTCACCGTGTTCGGCGGCTATTTCCCGCTCGCCTTGCGCTATTCGCTCGATGTGCCCGCGCTTTTCAACGAATGGGGCCTCGATCAGATCTGGAAGGAAGAATACGCCAAGGTCGGCATCAAGCACATCTCGGCGGGCTCGTGGGATCCGTGCAACTTCAACATGAAGGAGCCGGTGAAATCGCTCGCCGATCTGAACGGCAAGCGCGTCTTCACCTTCCCGACCGCCGGGCGCTTCCTGGCGCAATTCGGCGTGATCCCGGTCACCCTGCCGTGGGAAGACGTGGAAGTGGCGCTGCAAACCGGCGAACTCGATGGCCTTGCCTGGTCGGGCATCACCGAGGATTACACCTCGGGCTGGTCGAAGGTCGCGCCCTATTTCCTGACGAACAACATCTCGGGCGCCTGGATCGGGCATTTCTTCGCCAACATGGAGCGCTGGAACGCCGTGCCGCCGCATCTGCAGCAGCTCATGCAGACCTGTTTCGACCAGTCGCATTATCGCCGTCAGTGGTGGTATTGGGCGGGCGAAGCCAAGCTGCGCGTCGAGGGCGCCGACATGACGCTGACCTCGCTTCCGCCCGAGGATTATGCCAAGATCGAGGAAGCCGCGACGAAGTTCTGGGACGAGATCGCCGCTGAGAGCCCGCTGAAGGCGAAGGTGGTCGAAATCATCAAGAAATACAACGACACGATGGTCAAGGCCGGCGTGCCCTATCGCTACTGATCGGTGGGGCCGGGGGGACCAGCCCCGGCCCTTCCCCGCCCGAGGAGGAGAGAGAGATGCCCGCAAACCTGACCTTCGCCGCGCTGAAGGATGCCGTCGCCAAGGGCGAGATCGACACCGTCATCACCTGCATCTGCGACATGCAGGGTCGCTTGCAGGGCAAGCGCTTCCATGCCGCGCATTTCGTCGAAAGCGCGCATGAGGAGACGCATTGCTGCAACTATCTGCTGGCGACCGACATGGAGATGATCACCGTGCCGGGCTACAAGGCGTCCTCGTGGTCGCGCGGCTATGGCGACTATGTGATGAAGCCCGACCTGTCGACCTTGCGCACGATCCCCTGGGCGCCGGGCACGGCGCTGGTGATGTGCGATGTGCTCGATCACCACACCCATGAGCTTGTCCCGCATGCGCCGCGCACCGTGCTGAAACGCCAGATCGAGCGCGCCAAGGCGATGGGCTTTGACGTGATGATGGCGACCGAGCTTGAATTCTTCCTCTTCGAGGAAAGCTTCCCGGCGCTCTTTGATGCGGGCTATCCGCTGCCGACGCCGATGGCGCGCTACAATGTCGATTACAACCTGATGGGCTCGGCGCGCGACGAAAAGATCATGCGCGAGATCCGCAACAAGCTTTACGCCGCGGGCATTCCGATCGAATGCTCGAAGGGCGAGGCGGAAGCCGGTCAGGAAGAGGTCAACGCGAAATATTCGGACGCGCTCGACACTGCCGACATGCATTCGCTGATCAAGCTGGGCGTGAAGGAAATCGCCCAGCAGCATGGGGCGAGCGTGACCTTCATGGCGAAATACGATCACCGCAAGGCGGGCTCGTCGAGCCATATCCACCAGTCGCTCTGGAAAGAGGGCAAGAATGCCTTTTACGACAGCGCGGCCGAGCATGGCATGAGCCAGGTGATGCGGCATTATCTGGCCGGTCAGCTGGCCTTTTCGCGCGAGATCGCGGTCTTCCTTGCCCCCTATGTGAACAGCTACAAGCGCTTCTGCGTCGGCATGTTCGCGCCGACGAAGGCGGTCTGGTCGCTGGACAACCGCACCGCGGGCTATCGCATCTGTGGCGAGAACACGAAATCGGTCCGCGTCGAATGCCGGATCGGGGGCGCCGATCTCAACCCCTATCTGGCCTGTGCCGCGCTGCTGGCGGCGGGGCTCGAGGGGATTGAACAGATGCTCGATCCGGGCAAGCCGGTGAATGGCGACCTGTATCAGTCCGAGACCGCGCCGGAAGTGCCGCGCTCGCTGATCGAGGCGGCCGAGGCGCTGAAGGATTCCGATTTCCTGACCCGGGCCCTTGGGGCCGATGTGGTCGAGCATTACTACCATGCCGCGCGCTGGGAGATCGAGGAAAGCCTGCGGGTGGTGACCGATTTCGAGCGTCACCGGGGCTTCGAGCGCGCGTAACAGTTTCACGGGGCCGGAGGGGCTCCAAAGGAAGGTCGACATGACGAAGATGATCCAATGTATCTCGCCCGTGGATGGGCGGGTCTATGCGGAGCGCCCGGCGCTGACGCTCGCCGAGGCCGAGGAGGTTGCGGCCCGTGCGCGCGCGGCGCAGGTGGACTGGGCGGCGCGTCCGCTGGCGGAGCGCATCGCGCTGGTAAAGGCCGGGGTGGCCAAGCTGAACGAAATGAAAGACCGCGTGGTCGAGGAACTGGCTTGGCAGATGGGCCGTCCGACGCGGTTTGGCGGGGAATTCGGCGGCGTGAACGAGCGCACGAATTACATGTCCGAGATCGCCGAAAAGACCCTCGCGGCCACCGTGGTCGAAGACAGCGAGAAGTTCCGCCGCACTCTCGCGCGCGAACCCGTGGGCGTCGTCTTCATCATCGCGCCGTGGAACTATCCCTACCTCACCACGGTCAACACGCTGGTTCCGGCGCTGATCGCGGGCAACAGCGTCGTGCTGAAACATGCCACGCAAACCATGCTGGTGGGCGAGCGTCTGGTCGAGGCCTTCCTTGAGGCGGGCCTGCCCGAGGATGTGTTCCAGAATGTCTATCTGACCCATGACGTGACCGAGGAACTGCTGCAGAACCGCGCCTTCAACTTCATCAACTTCACCGGCTCGGTCGGTGGTGGTGCTGCGATCGAGCGCGCGGCGGCGGGCACCTTCACCGGGCTCGGGCTGGAACTCGGCGGCAAGGACCCGGGCTACGTGATGGACGACGCCGATCTGGACGCCGCCGTGGACAGCCTGATGGATGGGGCGATGTTCAACGCCGGTCAGTGCTGCTGCGGCATCGAGCGGATCTATGTGCATGAAAGCCTTTACGATGCCTTTGTCGAAAAGGCGGTCGCCTGGGTCAAGGCGCTGAAACTTGGCAATCCGTTCGATCCGGCGACGACGCTCGGGCCGATGGCGAACAAGCGCTTTGCCCATGTCGTGCGCGAGCAGGTGGCGGAAGCCATCGCCGAGGGCGCGACGGCGCTGATCGATCCGGCGCTTTTCCCCGAAGACGACGGCGGCGCTTACCTCGCCCCGCAGATCCTCGTGAACGTGAACCACGAGATGCGGGTGATGCGCGAGGAAAGCTTCGGCCCGGTGGTCGGCATCATGTCGGTCGCCAATGACGAAGAGGCGATCGCCGCGATGAATGACAGCCCTTACGGCCTGACCTGCTCGCTCTGGACCAAGGATGTCGAGCGCGCGGCCGCCATCGGCGCGCGGATCGAGACCGGCACCGTCTTCATGAACCGCTGCGATTACCTCGACCCGGCCCTGTGCTGGACCGGCTGCAAGGACACCGGCCGCGGCGCCGCGCTGTCGGCGCTTGGCTATTACTCGGTCACCCGGCCGAAATCCTACCATCTGAAGAAGGTGACGAAATGAGCGTTCCGAACAGAAACTGGAACTACCCGACGCCGATCAAATTCGGCTGCGGCCGGATCGCGGAGCTGGCCGAGCATTGCAAGTCGGTCGGCATCACGAAGCCGCTTCTGGTCACCGACAAGGCCTTGGCCTCGCTGCCGATCACGAGCCAAGCGCTTGATGTGATGGACAAGGGCGGGCTTGGCCGGGCGGTCTTTTCCGAGGTCGATCCGAACCCGAACGAGGGCAACATGGCCGCGGGCATCGCCGTCTACAAGGCGGGCGGCCACGATGGCGTGATCTGTTTTGGCGGCGGCTCGGCGCTTGATCTGGGAAAGATGATCGCGCTGATGGCCGATCAGCGGGCCGACCTGTCGGTCTGGGATCTGGAGGATGTGGACGACTGGTACACCCGCGCCGATGCCACGAAGATCGCGCCGATCGTCGCCGTGCCGACGACCGCGGGGACGGGCTCGGAAGTCGGCCGCGCCGGGGTGCTGACGAATTCCGCCACCCACAAGAAGAAGATCATCTTCCATCCGAAGCTGATGCCCGCGGTCACGATCTGCGACCCGGAGCTGACGGTGGGCATGCCCGCCTTCATCACCGCGGGGACCGGCATGGATGCGCTGGCGCACTGCCTCGAGGCCTATTGTTCGCCCTTCTACCACCCGATGTCGCAGGGCATCGCACTGGAAGGGATGCGGCTTGTCTTTGAAAACCTGCCCAAGGTCTACAAGGATCCGAAGGACATCGAGGCCCGCGCGCATATGATGTCGGCCGCCGCGATGGGCGCCGTTGCCTTCCAGAAGGGGCTGGGCGCGATCCATTCGCTGTCGCACCCGGTCGGCGCGGTCTACGGCACCCACCACGGCACCACGAATGCCTGCGTGATGCCGATGGTGCTCGACTACAACCGCGCCGCCATCGAGGAGCGGATCGAGAAGGCCGCGGCCTATATCGGCATCGCGGGCGGCTTCGATGGCTTCCGCGCCGCGGTGGTGGCGCTGAACAAGGAGCTGAACATCCCCGATACCCTCACCAAGATGGGTGTGAAGCGTGAAGACCTCGACATGCTGACCGAGATGGCTCTGGAAGATCCGTCTTGCGGCGGCAACCCGATCGAGATGACGCGGGAAAACACCCGCGCGCTCTTCGACACCTGCATGTGAGGGTCCGGCCCGGCGGTTCCACGCGCCGCCGGGCCCAACCCCCATCTGTTGCGGCTTTGCTGCCATGCCCCGACATTCCGGCCCAAAAGACTGCGTTTCGCTCTCGTCTCGACAAGGAAAACGGGTATAACGAGGAAAAGACTGGGGAGGTCCTCGTGCAGACTGCGATTGCGCCCGTGACGCAACAGGGAAAATCCGGCTTCGGCCGCTGGCTTTCGGCCACGAGCCTTGTCGTCCTTGCCGCCGCGATCGGTGCGGGGCCCGCACAGGCCGATCCGCTTGTGGGCAAGACGCCCAATACCTTCGGGATGCCGGGCGGGCTCGACCTGCCCAGTGCCGAGATGTATTCGGATGGCCAGCTGGGCATCGGCATGACGGCGCTGGAAGATGGCACCACCCGCGGCACCCTGACCTTCCAGATCGCGCCGCATCTTGTCGGCGCCTTCCGCTATTCCCGCGTGCCGGGGCTGATGCCGGTCAAGGATGACAACGACGTTCCGACCGGCGCCTATACCGCGCTTTATGACCGCTCCTTCGACATCCGCTGGCAGATGTTCGAGGAGGGGCGCTATCGTCCCGCCCTCGCCGTCGGTCTGAATGATTTCGTCGGCACCGGGGTCTATTCTTCGGAATATATCGTTGCGACGAAGAGCTTTGGCGACCGGCTGCGGGTTTCGGCGGGTCTGGGCTGGGGGCGGCTGGGCTCGAACGGGTCGATCGGCTCGATCGGCACCCGGCCGGACTATGACTACGGTTCGAACGGCGGGCAGTTCAACGGCAAATCCTGGTTCCGGGGCGATGTCGCGCCGTTCCTGGGCGTGGCCTGGGCGATGAATGATCGCCTGACCTTCAAGGCCGAATATTCTTCGGATGCCTATGTGAAGGAAACCGAACTCGGGGATTGGGACCCCAAGACCGCGGTCAATATCGGCGCCGATTACCAGCTGGGCGCCTTTACCCACATGCAGCTGTTCCTGATGCATGGTGACAAGCTCGGCTTCCAGATCACCCGCGCCATTGATCCGCATGAGCCGCCCTTTGCCTCGGGTATCGAAAAGGCGCCGCTGCCGGTGCAGCCGCGCCCGCCGCTGTCGGCCGACCGGCTCGGCTGGTCCGGCGAATGGAGCAAGGACCCGACCGCGCAGCCCGCCATTCAGGGCGCGCTGGCAGAGTCGCTTGCAAAGGACGGGCAGGTGCTCGAGTCGATGTCGCTGAGCGCGACCCGGGCCGAGCTGCGGATCCGCAACATGACCTATGGCGCGCAGCCGCAGGCGATCGGCCATGCCGCGCGTGTCGCCACCCGCGCGCTGCCGCCCTCGGTCGAGACGATCACCATCACCTCGGTCGAGCGGGGGCTGGCGATTTCCTCGGTCACCTTCCACCGCCGCGATCTTGAGCGGCTCGAAAACACCCGCGCCCTCGACATTCTGCCCACGACCACGATCACCGCCGCCGATGCGCATGATCCGGCGCAGGTGCGCACGGCCGATCTTTACCCGCGCTTCCGCTGGGGGCTGACCCCCTATGCCGAGGCCTCGATCTTCGACCCCGACAACCCGCTGCGGGCCGATTTCGGGGCGCAGCTGTCGGCGAAGTTCGAAGTGACGCCGGGCTTCGTCTTCTCGGGTCTCGTGCGGCAGAAGGTTGCCGGCAACCTTGATGCCTCGACGCGCGTGTCGGATTCCGTGGTGCAGCATGTGCGCTCGGATCTGGTCGAGTATCAGCGCAACGGCGATCTGGCGCTGCAATATCTGACTGTCAGCCACTACGGCCAGCCGCTGCCCAACGTCTTCTCGCGGGTGACGGTGGGCTATCTGGAGCGGATGTATGGCGGGGTTTCGGGCGAGTTGCTCTGGAAACCGGTCGACAGTCGGCTGGCGCTGGGCGTCGAGACGAACTGGGTGAAGCAGCGCGACTTCGATCAGCATTTCGGCTTCCAGGACTATGCGACCACCACCGGCCACGTCTCGGCCTATTACGACTTCGGCAAGGGCTATGTCGGCGAGCTGCATATGGGCCGCTATCTGGCGCAGGACTGGGGCGGCACGGTCGAGCTGGACCGCGAATTCGAAAACGGCTGGAAGGTCGGCGCCTTTGCGACGATCACCGACATGTCGTCGGAGGATTACGGCGAGGGCTCCTTTGACAAGGGCATTCGTCTGACCATCCCGGTCGCCTGGAGCACCGGCAAGCCTTCGGTCAATACGCTCACGACCACGATCCGGCCGCTGCAACGCGACGGGGGCGCGCGTCTTGATATCGATGGGCGGCTCTATGACACCATTCATGGTGCGCAGACCGGAACGCTCTACAACGAATGGGGGAGATTCTGGCGATGACGGGACAGCGTCGGGCCACTTTGGCCGCGCTGGTCCTCGCCACCGTGCTGGGCGCTTGCGGCACGGATCAGACCCGGCTTGAAACCGGGCGCGAGGCGACGGCCGAAGTGAAGAACATGGTGACGGGGCTTTTCCGTCGCGGGCCGAAGGCGGCCGCCCCGGATCCTCAGGTCATTGCCCGCGAGGCTTTGAATGCGAATGCGGGGCCGTTGATCCTTGTCTCGCTCGAGGCGACGAAGTCGACCTCGGTCTTTGCGCAGCGCGGCGAAAACAACGGCATGCGGACCTGGCTCTCGCCTGCGGGGCAGGGGGTCATCACCCGGTCCGGCGTGCTGGCCGGAACGCGCGGTTTCGGCAACGATCTGATGTCGTCCGACATCGGCCCGATGATTGCGGCGGTGCAGGGGCGTCGGGCGCAGGCGCTGAAGATCGAATTGCGCTATCTCGACGGGCTCGGCAAGGAACGCCCGCTGCCGCTGGACTGCACGTCCGGCACGGCGGCCGCAACCGCCTATGATTTCGCCGGGATGCATTTCGCGGGCACGCCCGTCGCCGTGCATTGCGAGGGCTACGGCTTCAAGTTCGACAACAGCTATATCGTCGCGAGTTCGGGGACCATCGTCGCCTCGCGGCAATGGATCGGGCCGCGGCTCGGCTATCTGACCATCCAGTCGCTGCGCAACTGAGTTTGACGACAGATCGAATCGACAGGGGCACCCGATCGGGTGCCCCTTGTCGTTTGCGCCGTCAGGCAGGCGAAGCCCCGCGTTTCGGGATTTCAAAAAGAATAAGACCGGAAAGCTTGCGCTTTCCGGCCAAATCGAGCGTGCTCGATCGTCGAACTTAGTTCGACGAAGCGGCCACGGCCACGCCGACGAGCAGCAGAGCCGGGATCAGGATGCCCGCGTTCGACGACGAGGTGCCGGCGACGACCGGGGTCGATTCGACGACCGGAGCAGTGTAGCCGCCAGCGAAAGCGGTCGAAGCCGAGAGGCCGAGGGCCAGGGCGATGGTAGCGATCTTTTTCATGTCAATCTCCGTCATTGCTGTAGAGAGCCGCCAAGCCCGGCAGCATCATGGCGAGAAAAGCATATGAGCCTCTAAATGCAAAGGGGAATTCGCTGAGGTTTCTGCATTGGTCCGGCGAGGTGTTGCAGTTTGGCACTCGTTTGCCGCATTGCGTTGCTGCAAAGCGGCATCACGTCTGTCGCCCGACCCGGCGCGCGAATAGTCGCCATTTTTAAGACGGTTGCATCGCTTTCATGTGCCTGGTGTAAGGCTTGGATTGACTTCATGGGGCGGGGGATCGAAATTCTGCCCAAACTGCGAAAGGATTGGCGATGAAGATTGCAATGATCGGCACGGGCTATGTCGGTTTGGTTTCGGGTGTGTGTTTCTCCGACTTTGGCCATGACGTCATTTGCGTTGACAAGGACCCCGGCAAGATCGAGCGGCTGAACCGGGGCGAAGTGCCGATCTACGAACCCGGGCTCGATGTTCTGATGGCGAAGAACGTGGCCGCGGGGCGGCTGTCGTTCACCGGGGATCTTGCGGCGGCGGTCGATGGCGCGGATGCGGTCTTCATCGCGGTCGGCACGCCGACCCGGCGCGGCGATGGTCATGCCGATCTGAGCTATGTGATGGCCGCAGCCGAAGAAATTGCGGCGGCTTTGACCGGTTACACTGTCGTGGTGACGAAATCGACCGTGCCGGTGGGCACGAACCGGCAGGTCAGGCAGGTGATCCGCAAGGCGCGTCCGGAGGCCGAATTCGATGTCGCTTCAAACCCGGAATTCCTGCGCGAGGGCGCCGCGATCGACGATTTCATGCGTCCTGACCGGGTCGTCGTCGGTGTCTCGTCGGAGCGCGCGAAGGACGTGATGGGCGAAATCTACCGTCCGCTTTTCCTGCGCGAATTCCCGATCCTCTACACCGATCTCGAAACCGCCGAGATGATCAAATACGCGGCCAATGCCTTCCTCGCGACGAAGATCACCTTCATCAACGAGATCGCGCGGCTGTGCGAAAAGGTCGGCGCCGATGTCAAGGAAGTGGCGCGCGGCATGGGGCTGGATGGCCGGATCGGCAACAAGTTCCTGCATGCCGGGCCGGGCTATGGCGGCTCGTGCTTCCCCAAGGATACCCAGGCGCTGGCACGGATGGGGCAGGATCACGCCGTGCCGATGCAGATCACCGAGACGGTGATCAAGGTCAACGACGAGGTGAAGCGGCGGATGATCGACAAGATCGTCGATCTTTGCGGCGGGTCGGTGAATGGAAAAACCATTACGGTGCTTGGGGTTACTTTCAAGCCCAACACGGATGACATGCGCGATGCGCCGTCCTTGACCATCGTGCCCGCGCTGATCGGGGCGGGGGCCAAGGTCCGTGTCGTCGATCCGCAGGGGATGCGGGAAGCCCAGCACATGCTGCCCGGCGTGAACTGGATGGACGACGCCTACAAGGCGGCGCAGAAATCCGATTGCGTCGTGCTGCTGACCGAATGGAACGAGTTCCGCGCCCTTGATCTGAAGAAACTGGCGAAGAAGATGACGACCGCGCGGATGGCGGATCTGCGCAACATTTATTCCGCGAAGGATGCGAAGAAGGCGGGCTTCGAGGGCTACGTCAGCGTCGGTCGGTAAGGGCAGGGCCCTTACCGCTTCTTCGGCCGCTTCACCCCGCCGCGCTGCCCCGGCCGCCCGGCGGTGGAGCGGCCCTTGGCCTGCGTGGCGGCCTCCACCGCTTCCTCGACCGCCGATTGCCGCGCCAGCGGATCATCGGCCACGGCCAGCTCGACGGCCTCCAACCGCCGCACCTCGTCGCGCAGACGGGCCGCTTCCTCGAATTCGAGGTTCTCGGCCGCCTTGCGCATTTTCAACCTGAGCGCCTCCAAATGGGCGGCCAGGTTCGATCCGACTTGCACATTTTCAACCTTGGCGGTGACGCGGGACATATCCGTGTCGCCCTGCCACAGACCGGCGAGCACGTCCTCGACATTCTTGCGCACGGTCTGCGGTGTGATCCCGTGTTCAAGGTTGTAGGCGATCTGCTTTTCGCGCCGCCGGTTGGTTTCGTTCAACGCGCGGCTCATCGAGCCGGTGATGCGGTCGGCATACATGATCACCCGGCCATCGGCGTTCCGCGCCGCCCGCCCGATCGTCTGGATCAGCGAGGTTTCCGAGCGCAGGAACCCCTCCTTGTCGGCGTCGAGAATGGCGACAAGACCGCATTCGGGAATGTCGAGCCCCTCGCGCAAAAGGTTGATGCCGATCAGCACGTCGAAAGCCCCCAGACGCAGGTCGCGCAGGATCTCGATACGCTCGATCGTGTCGATGTCGGAATGCATGTAGCGCACCCGGATGCCCTGTTCGTGCAGATATTCGGTCAGATCCTCGGCCATGCGCTTGGTCAGCGTCGTCACCAGAATGCGCAGCCCCCGCGCCGCGACCTTGCGGATTTCATCCAGAAGATCATCGACTTGCGTCTCGACCGGTCGGATTTCGACCTCCGGGTCCAGTAGTCCTGTCGGTCGGATCACCTGTTCGGCAAAGACGCCGCCGGTCTGTTCCAACTCCCAGGGCGCGGGCGTCGCAGACACAAAGACCGACTGCGGCCGCATCGCATCCCATTCCTCGAATTTCAGCGGCCGGTTGTCCATGCAACTGGGCAACCTGAAGCCGTGCTCGGCGAGGGTAAACTTGCGCCGATAGTCGCCGCGATACATGCCGCCGATCTGCGGCACGGTCACATGCGATTCGTCGGCAAAAACGATTGCGTTGTCGGGGATGAATTCGAACAGCGTCGGCGGCGGCTCGCCCGGGGCGCGGCCGGTCAGATAGCGCGAATAGTTCTCGATGCCCGAGCACACCCCGGTGGCCTCGAGCATCTCGAGGTCGAAATTCGTGCGCTGTTCCAGCCTTTGCGCCTCGAGCAGCTTGCCTTCGTCGTTCAACTGCTTGAGCCGCAGCGCCAGTTCGGCCCGGATCGATTTCGTCGCCTGCTGCAGGGTGGGGCGGGGGGTCACATAGTGGCTGTTCGCATAGATTCGGATCTGGGTGAAACTATCCGTTTTCGAACCTGTGAGCGGGTCAAACTCGGTGATTGCCTCCAATTCCTCCCCAAAAAACGAGAATCGCCAGGCGCGGTCCTCCAAGTGGGCAGGCCAGAGATCGACAGTGTCGCCCTTGACCCGAAACGCCCCGCGCTGGAAGGCGGCATCGAGGCGCTTGTATTGCTGCGCCACCAGATCGGCGAGGAACTTGCGCTGGTCATAAAGGTTGCCGACGGTCAGATCCTGCGTCATCGCCGAATAGGTCTCGACCGAGCCGATGCCGTAGATGCACGAGACCGAGGCGATGATGATCACGTCGTCCCGTTCCAGAAGCGCCCGGGTGGCGGAGTGGCGCATCCGGTCGATCTGTTCGTTGATCATCGATTCCTTCTCGATATAGGTGTCGGTGCGGGCGACATAGGCCTCGGGCTGGTAGTAATCGTAGTAGGAGACGAAATACTCGACCGAGTTGTCGGGGAAGAAGCCCTTGAATTCGCCGTACAATTGCGCGGCCAAGGTCTTGTTGGGCGCCAGGATGATGGCCGGGCGCTGTGTCGCCTCGATCACCTTCGCCATCGTATAGGTCTTGCCGGTGCCGGTGGCGCCCAGAAGCACCTGATCGCGCTCGCCCGACAGAACGCCCGCCGACAGTTCCGCAATCGCCGTCGGCTGGTCGCCCGCGGGGGAAAATTCGCTCTTCATCACGAATCGCTTGCCGCCTTCGAGCTTCGGACGGGTCAGAACCTCGGGGCGCGGGGGCGGGCGGTCGGTGGTATTATGGGGCATGGGGCCTCCTTGATCGGCCCCAATGTCGGTCCCTTTTCGTTCTCTTTCAAGGGATTGCTGCAAGTCTTAAGCGAAGGTTAAGGTAAAATTCTAATTTTACATTACAAAACATAGCCTTATGGACATTTTGCGCTTGTCTTTCGCGCGGCATGTTCGCATATTGTTCGTGCAAGCAGCAATTGGCTACCGGCCGGGGCACCACCCCCACCCCTCGCTCCCCAAGCCCGGCCGGTAGCATCCCTCCCACAGATCCGAGCCTGCCACTCAGCCGACCTAAGTCGCAGGTGATGTCGGCACACCATTGTATGCAGAGCTTGAAATTTTCCTCGGATCGGCCTAGGACTTGGCTCAAGAAAAGGGGGGATCCCATGCGCGCACGCATCTACCAACCGGCCCGCAACGCCATGCAATCCGGTCAGGCGAAAACGAAACTGTGGTATCTCGATTTCCTGCAGGCCGATGCCCGTGATCTCGACCCGCTGATGGGCTGGACCGGAACCGACGACACGCAGGCGCAGGTGCGTCTGAAGTTCGAAAGCCGCGAGGCGGCCGAGACTTTCGCGAAGGCGCAGGGGCTGGACTATACCGTGACCGAGGGGCACAAGCGTTCGGTCAATGTTCGCGCCATGGGGTACGGCGAAAATTTCGCAACCAATCGCCGGGCGAACTGGACGCATTGAGCCTGTAGAAAAGACTCGAGTTCTCACCGTATGGGCATGAGTTCTCACCGAGATCTACATATTGGGCGCCCGATGGGCGCCCTTTCAATATTTTGTGCGAGCATGGCAGGGGCTTGAGCGGTCCCGGATTGGGGCCAAAGTCAAACAGGACTAACTGCCATGCCTGATCGCCGCAAAGTTATCCATTGCCGCGCCGAGGTTCTCGATGATTTCCTCCAGCAGGATATCGGGTTCGGGAAGGCTGTCGAGATCGGTCATGGACCTGTCCTTGAGCCAGAAGACGTCAAGACTCGCCTTGTCGCGCGACAACAACTCGCCGCGAGAATAGGCCCGCCAACGGCCATCAGGGGTAGCCTCTGACCATGTCTCAGTCCGCTCATGCCGGTTCAGCGGGTTGTAGCAGACGATGAAGTCTCGCAAGTGGGCATAGGTCATCGGCTTTTGCTTGAGCGTATGATGCACATTCGTCCGGTAATCGTAGAACCAGACCCGCGAGGTCTGCGGGTCCTTGCTGGCCGGGCGGTTGTCAAAGAAAATGACATTCGCTCTCACACCCTGGGCGTAAAAGATCCCGGTGGGCAGCCGCAGGATCGTGTGAAGATCCGTGTTTTGCAAAAGCTTGCGGCGGATCGTTTCGCCTGCGCCCCCTTCGAACAGCACGTTATCGGGCACCACGACGGCGGCCCGGCCCGTGGTCTTCAGCATCGTTCGGATGTGCTGGACGAAGTTCAGCTGTTTGTTCGACGTCGTGGCCCAAAAATCCTGGCGGTTATAGGTCAGATCTTCTGTCTCCTGTTCCCCATCCGCATTGGTGAAGGTCATGGAGCTTTTCTTGCCGAAAGGCGGGTTCGCCAAAACCAGATCGAAGGTGTCCGAGGGCGAGGCGACCAACGCATCGGCGGGTGAAATGCTCGGCTCGCCCGACATCTCGCCGATCCCGTGCAGGAACATGTTCATCAGACAGAGCCGCCGCGTCCCGGCAACGATCTCATTGCCGTGGAAGGTGCGGTTCTTCAGAAATTCTTTCTGTTCGCGGTCAAGCGCATGGTGCGCCGGATCGGTCAAGTAATCATGCGCGGCCAGAAAGAACCCGCCGGTGCCGCAGGCCGGGTCCGCGATGGTTTTTCCCGGCTCGGGGCGCATGCATTCGACCATCGCCTGAATCAACGCGCGCGGCGTGAAATACTGCCCGGCGCCCGATTTCGTGTCCTCGGCGTTGCGTTCGAGCAGCCCTTCATAGATGTCGCCCTTCACATCGGCGCCCAGCATGATCCACTTGGTGCCATCCACCATGTCGATCAGCCGAAACAGCTTGGCCGGATCGGTGATTTTGTTCTGAGACTTGGTGAATATCTGCCCCAACATGCCTTTTTGCTGGCCCAGTTCGCGCAGCACCTTCACGTAATGCGCCTCGAGTTCTGCGCCGCGCAGCGCGGTCAGGCTGCCCCAGTCATAGGCCGCAGGCACGCCCACATCGCGGTTGTAGGGGGGCTTGGCGTATTCATCGGCCATCTTCAGGAAGATAAGATAGGTCAGCTGTTCCAGATAATCGCCATAGCCGACACCATCATCGCGCAGCGTCGTGCAAAAGGACCAGACCTTGGAGACAATCGGGGCGGTGTTCATGCGGAGATCTTTCGAGGGCTGGTCTTTTGGCGGCGGGCGGTCTTGATGCGGGCAAGAAGGGTGGCGGCGGGCTCGTCCATCGGGTCTTGCGCGACGAGTTTGCCGGAAAACGCCTGTTTCAGGATGGACTGGCGCAGGGCCTCGGCGCGGGCGAGGCTGGCATCGATCTCGGCCTCCAAGGCCTCGGCGGCGGAGAGCCGCGCGTCGAGGAGGCGAGCGATTTCGGCTTGTTCCTCGGGGGCGCAGATAGGAATCCTTACTTCGCGGATATTGGTCAAATTCAGTCCAGGTTTGCCAGCTCCGTATGCCGCTTCTTCGAGTTGTTTGCGGCCGCCACTCTTGGACAGCAAGAAATGCCAGACGTACCTTGGGTTCAATTCGCCTGAGAGTCGGCATAAGGCCACGTGCTGGCTTACATATGCAACGCCGAGATCATTTTCGACCAGCGCCGTCTTGGTGACGTTCGCCCCGGTGATCGTGATTAAAATGTCTCCTCGTTTCACTCTCGTTCTCATCCCCTCGGAATTTCCCGCGGGGAGTTTCACATAGGCGATATCCTCCAGCTTCAAGCGATCATGTTTCAGGTTTTGTGCGCGAATGAAGATATCGCCCTGATCTGCATAATAATCGGCCCATCCGCGTGACCCAGAGGTCAAAAACTCAATACAATCGTTTAGATAAATTTGCGCTCGGTTGCCTGTCGCTATGCCATTGCGGGCGCGCCAGTCGGCGGTCAGGCGGCCCTCGAACGCGGCTTTGAGCAGGGATTGGCGGTAAAGGCCAAGGGTCGCCTTGGCCTTTTTCAGGTTCTCGACCCCATGGTCGATCTCGTCGAACATCGCCTCGATCCGCGCCACGATCCGACGTTGCTCGTTGGTTGGTGCGATCGGTAACTCAAATGCGGCGAGGCTCGGCATCTCAATGCTGTGAACGGTAGTGCCACCCTTGCGGCAGGAAACGAGTATGCTCTGTTCGAATGCCCGCATACCCCATGCGATAAACTCGGAAGATATACCGTCAGGCAGGGTCAGAGCCTTCAGGTCTTGGTTCAGCGCACTGTCCATCGCTGTGATTGCAATAGGCAAAGTATGCGCGAGAATCCCTGAACGGATGACCATCAATACGGACCCAGCCGGAACAAGCTTTGCCGCTGAATTATCTATTGCATCTTCGGTGATGCCGTCGATGGCGGCGCGGATGATTTTTGATTTCATGTCCTTTGGTGAAATCCAAGGAATGTCGCCATTCCAAAAATCAGAATTGGCTTTCGACGGAGTCCCGCCGCCAATCCAAGTGCCGAAATCAGCGAATTTTGCCTTTTCCCACGAATTGGGTAGTTCCGTCATGCCGACAGCGCCTCATTCATCTCGGTCATGACCTCGTCCATCCGATCGCCAAAGAGGGCATACATCTGCCCCATCCCGCCCTTGGCGTCAAAGGGCGACAGCTCCAGATCGTCGCGCTCGATGGTGAAGGAGGTGATCAGGTGATCGCGGATCATGTGCAACCAGTCCATCTGGGCATCGGAGAACTTGGTCCCCGAGCCGGAATGGCGCTGCATGATCCAGTTCTGGAAATTGCGCCGAACCCGGTCGGACGTACGGGTGAGCGTGTCATCGAGCCCCGTCACCCGCCGGATCAGCGCCACCAGCGCGGTCAGATCGCCGGTCGGCGTCTCGCCCTTGTAGTCGTCCAGATGCGCATAGGCGCGCCAGACGCTGAGCGGCGCAAGGCGGGGGCGATCCTCGGTCAGTTTCTTCAGCACGGATTTGATCATCGACAGCGTGACCTCGGCGCGGCGGGCGGGGGTGTCGAAATAGATCGTCAGCGCCTCGATCTGGTCGCGGTGGTCGTTGAGGTAGGCTTCGAAGTCCTGTGCGATGGCGCGGGCGTTTTCATCGGCGTCGCCCGCCCATGCGGCGGTGATCACCTCGTCCAGCGTGTCATGGTCGATGGTCTGTTCGGTGTCGCGGCGGATGGTGTCGAGCGTCGTGATCAGCGGCCCGGTGAAGACATTCGCGGCTGCCTTGATGCGGGTCTCACGCGCGGTGTTCATCGCGGCATCGTCGGGCTCGGGATGGCCTGCGGCCTTGGCGTCGGCCTCGATCTTGTCGGGGTCGATGGCATCGAAAAGGTCGCGGATCACGGCGGCGAGGGGCTTGCCCGCGAGCTCGGCGATTTTTGCCTGATCATCGGGGGTCAGCTTGTGATCGAGCCGCGCCAGACGCCCGGCCAGCGAGCTGACGGTTTCCTCGGAGCGGTCGCCCATCATCAGGTTCATGGCAAGATCCTTGAACGGGATGGAGGGCTTGGTGTCGAGCGGCTGACTGGCGGTCTTGACCGATCTGGTGACACCCACCGCATCGACGATGACGTAATGCGTTTTCGCCTGCGCCGAGGGCGAGACCTTTTTCAGGTCATCGGGTTTGACGACGCGGGTGCCGCGGCCCTTCATCTGCTCGAAGTAGTTTCGCGATTTGACGTCGCGCATGAACAGCAGGCATTCGAGGGGCTTCACGTCGGTGCCGGTGGCGATCATGTCCACGGTGACGGCGACGCGCGGGTAATAGTCGTTGCGAAAGGCGGCGAGTGAGGATTTCGGGTTCTTGGCGCCATTGGTGATCTTGTGGCAAAACGCGTTGCCCTCGCCGAATTCCTCGCGGACGGTCTGGATGATGTCGTCGGCGTGGCTGTCGGTCTTGGCGAAGATCAGGGTTTTCGGGAGTTCCTTGCGGCCGGGGAAGATGTCCGGCCATTGGTCGCGGAACGTTCTGATGACGGTGCGGATCTGGTCTGGCGCCACGACGGAGCGATCAAGCTGTGTGGCGGCGTAGGCTTCATCGACGTCTTGGGTTTCCCACCGCTTCGCGCGGGTCGCCCGCTCGCGTTTCTCGACCAGTTGCTCGGCCTTCATCTTGCCGCCGCCGGAGGTGACCTTGGTTTCGATGATGTAGATCTCGTTGCCCACGTTGACCTTGTCGGCAACGGCCTTCTCGTGGGTGTATTCGCTGACCACGTTCTTTTTGAAAAAGCCGAAGGTGCGGTTGTCCGGGGTCGCGGTCAGGCCCACGAGGAACGCGTCCCAATATTCGATGACCTGGCGCCAGAGGTTATAGATCGAGCGGTGGCATTCATCGATCACCACAACATCAAAGGTCTCGGGCGGGAGCTTGGGGTTGTAGACCACCGGCTTGGGGGTCTTCGGGCGAAAACGCTGCTCGGCCGGGTTTTCTTCCTCGAGGCTCTCGTCGAGATCTTCGCCTTTCAGCGTGGCGTACATCCGCTGGATGGTGGAAATGACGACCTGGGTGTCGCTGGCCATGGAGGGCGATGTCAGGCGCTGGACGTTGTAAAGCTCGGTGAACTTGCGGTTGTCGTCGTTGGGCACATAGGCCATGAACTCCTGCTCGGCCTGTTCGCCAAGGTTTTTCGTGTCGACAAGAAACAGGATGCGGCGCGCGCCTGCGTGTTTGAGCAAGCGGTAGACTTGGGTGATCGCGGTGAAGGTCTTGCCCGACCCGGTCGCCATCTGCACCAAGGCACGGGGTTTTCCGGCCGCGAGCGATGCCTCGAGATTCGTGATCGCCGTAATCTGGCAGTCGCGCAGACCATCGGTGTTCAGCGCAGGGAGTTTGTTCAGCCCGGTTCGGAGGGAAAACGGCGCATTCGACAAGGAGTTCAGGGTTTCCGGGCGGTGGAAGGTGAAGACCTCGCGGGAGCGTGGTGCAGGGTCACGCCCATCTGTGAACCGGGTGATCGTGCCTGTGCTCTCGTAGACGAAGGGCAAGGGCTGGGCATTGCTGACCCATTTCAACTTCGCGTTTGCATAGCCGGCGGATTGCTCTTCCACCGTCGTCAGTTTCTCTCCCCACGCGTCTGGTTTGGCCTCGACCACCCCGAACGCGGCGCGATCGACGAAAAGAACATAATCTGCAGGTCCGATGTCGGTTTGATATTCCCGAACGGCGACCCCCAAGCCAGCATTGAAATCTATCGCAGACTTGTCCTGAATGACCCAGCCTGCCTCAACGAGCCGCTGATCGATTGCATCGCGCGCGATCTGTTCGGGGGTCTGATTGACAACCGTGGACATAAAACACCTTGTTCAAGTCAAGCAAGAATGAGGTGAAGCTACGATGTATGCAAGATTACAGTATCAGCTGACGTCGCGCCGTCTATGCGACGAATCGTCGAAATTTCCAGTGTTTACGGTGCGGCGTCGTCTCGTTCGTGTCATCCACGCTGCGTCCAGCGCATTGCGGCGGAATCGGGAGGATCGAAGCTCTACGTTCGCCCTCCCCCGAAACGGCCACTCGGACGTGCCGTCCGAGACGCGCGTGCAGTCCTTGGCCGCCGGTCAAGCGAGCATGACGCTCGGCGCCTTCGCAAGGGGTGGTTTGCCGTCGGTGAGGTTGCAGCATTGCACCCACGGCAATCAGCGAAAGCGGCCATTCGCGTGGCGCCCGGAAGCGAGGGATGCCCAAGAAGCGGTTGTGTCTCCTCTCGGACGACTCAAGAATCACCATTGGCTGGCCGCCAGTCGAGTGCGTGACGCTGCTGCGGCGCAGCACTCACGCTGCGGCAATTCACGTGAGCCGATATTGGGTTCGTTTTGCACAACCCGATCACGCTACGATCGTGACGGGCGTCTCCGGTCACGCAAACTGCAGGTGCAGCTATTGTGCTGAGGCCGCAACGCCGAAACGCAGGCTCCGGGAGGCAGGCAACCGCCTGCCTCTTGCGGGGCGCCTTTTCATCGCCTATCGTCGATTTGCGAACATTGGGGCAACTCATGGTTACCGACGACACACTTGCGGAGCTGGCGAAATCGCTGGCGCATCCGGCCCGGCTGCGCATCCTGCGGGTGCTGCTGGCCACGCCGGGCTGCATCGGTGGCGAGATCGTGGAGGCGGTCGGGCTGGCCCAGTCCACGGTGTCGGAACATCTGCGCATCCTGAAGGCGGCCGGTCTCATCACCGGCGAAATCGACGGGCCGCGCATCTGCTATGCGCTCAGCCCCGCCGCCCTTGCGCCTTTGGGCGCGTTCATTGACAGCCTGACGCCCCCGCCCGAGGGCGCCTGCTGCCTGCCCGCCGGAAAGGACAAACATGAGCCTCTTTGAACGCTATCTGACGCTTTGGGTTGCGCTTTGCATCGGCGCGGGGATTGCGCTGGGGCAGTTGTTTCCCTCCGTCTTCCGCGTGATCGGCGCCCAGGAGATCGCCCGCGTCAACCTGCCCGTCGCAGTGCTGATCTGGCTGATGATCATTCCGATGCTGCTCAAATCGATTTCGCCGCGCTCGGCCAAGTGGCAGCGCATTGGCGCGGCGTCGGCGTGACGCTTTTCATCAATTGGGCGGTGAAGCCGTTTTCGATGGCGGCGCTGGGGTGGCTGTTCCTGTCGGTGCTGTTTCGCCCCTTCCTGCCCGCAGACCAGATCGAGAGCTACATGGCCGGGCTGATCCTGCTGGCCGCCGCGCCCTGCACGGCGATGGTGTTCGTGTGGTCGAACCTCTCGAACGGCGAGCCGCATTTCACGCTGAGCCAGGTGGCGCTGAACGATGCGATCATGGTGGTGGCCTTCGCGCCGATCGTGGCCTTTCTTCTGGGCCTTTCGGCGATCACCGTGCCCTGGGCGACGCTGGTGCTGTCGGTCGTGCTCTATATCCTCGTGCCGGTGGCGGTGGCGCAAGGAATCCGCCGACGCAAGCTGGCCGAGGGCGGCGCGGCCCTGGCGCGGCTGATTTCGCGCCTCGGCCCGCTGTCGATCCTCGCGCTGCTCACCACGCTGGTTTTGCTTTTCGGCTTTCAGGGCGAACAGATCCTGGCGCAGCCCTTGGTGATCGCGCTTCTGGCGGTGCCGATCCTGGTTCAGGTCTATTTCAACGCGGCGCTTGCCTATTGGCTGAACCGCGTAACCGGCGAGGCGCATTGCGTCGCCGCCCCCTCGGCGCTGATCGGGGCGTCGAATTTCTTCGAGCTTGCGGTGGCGGCGGCGATCAGCCTCTTTGGCTTCACCTCGGGCGCGGCGCTGGCCACGGTGGTGGGCGTGCTGATCGAAGTGCCGGTGATGCTCTCGGTGGTGCGGATCGTGACCCGCACCAAGGGCTGGTATGAAAGCGGCCGGGCGGTGCAACGACGGGCGGGGCGGTAAGCTCAGCAGCAGGTGCCCCAGCCGCAACCGCAGCCGCCCGCGGTGACCGCGGCGGCTGTGCCGGTGATCGGAAAGCCCCGGGCGACCCAGCGCGCCAGCCCGTGCTTCATGTTCGTCACCTTCGTATAGCCCTGATAGAGCAGGAAATACGTCGCCTTCAGGCTGCGATCACCGCTGGCGCAGGCCAGGATCACCTCGCGGTCGCGCGGGATTTCGGCAAAGCGGGCCTCGAATTGGCTCAGCGGCAGATGCATCACCGCGCAACCCGCAAAGCCGCAGGCCGCCACCTCGTCGGCCTCGCGCACGTCCACCAGCAATGCGCCGTCGGCCAAAAGCTTTTGCGACGAGGTCGGACAGGCTTCCCGCGCCGCGGGCAGATCCACATGTGTCATCTCATTCCCCCTGTTGCAGCCAACCCAGCACCTGCGCCCGGCTGGGCACCGAGCCCTTGTGAACGACCTTTTCGCCCACGACCACGGCGGGCGTCGCCATCACGCCATAGCCGACGATCTGGCGCATGTCCTCGACCTTGACCACCTCGACCGGCTTGCCCGCCTCGGCCGCCACCGTCGCGATCAGATCGACGGTCGTCCTGCAGTTCGCGCAGCCCGCCCCCAGAACCTTGATCTGCATGGATTTCCCCTTTCAGAAAAGAAGGTTGAACAGATAGCCCACGGCCAGAATGCCGCTGCCGACGACGCCTACGAAGACCGCAATCAGCTTCAGGCTCAGCACCTGTTTCAGGATGATCATCTCGGGCAGCGAGAGCGCGATCACCGACATCATGAAGGCCAGCGTCGTGCCGAGCGCCGCGCCCTTGTCCAAAAGCGCCTCGACGATCGGGATCACCCCTGCGGCATTGGTATACATCGGAATGCCGATCGCCACAGCGGCGGGCACCGACCACCAGGCATCCGCCCCCATGATCCGCGCCATCAGATCTTCGGGCACATAGCCGTGGATCAGCGCCCCCATGCCGATCCCGGCGAGGATCCAGATCCAGACCCGGCCGACGATCTCGCGCAGCGCGACAAGCCCAAGCCGGTAGCGGTCCACCATGCTCAGCCGCTCGCCCTCGAACGCCTCGGGCAAGGCGGCGCCGGAGTGGATGTCGCGCACCCAGTCCTGCAGCCAGCCTTCCAGATGCAGACGCCCGATCACCCAGCCCGAGACGATGGCAATGGCCAGACCGAACCCGAAATAGACCACCGCCACCTGCCAGCCGACAAGGCCGAACAGCAGGACCAGCGCCACCTCGTTCACCATCGGCGCCGAGATCAGGAAGGAAAAGGTGACACCCAAAGGCACCCCGGCCGAGACCAGCCCGATGAAGAGCGGCACCGCCGAGCAGGAACAGAACGGCGTCACCACCCCAAGCCCCGCGGCGAGCACATTGCCCACCCCCTCGCGCCGCCCCGCCAGCAGGGCGCGGGTGCGTTCGGGGGCAAACCAGCTGCGTACCACCCCCATCAGAAAGACGATGAGAGACAGCAGCATCAGCACCTTGGGCAGATCATAAAGGAAAAACGCCACCGCCTCGCCGGTGGTGCTGTGCCGGTCGATCGGCAAAAGCGCGGTCAGGGCCTCGGCGGCAGGGGCAAGCTGGCGGTAGATCAGACCCCAAAGCACGAGGGTCACAAGCAATCCCAGATGCCATGCCCACGCCGGGGCGGGACGGGTCGAGGCGGTTTGATCGCTCATGCGGCACTCCTCTCGCTTGCGGCCGCCGCGTCGAGCACGGCTGTCAGCACGGCGCGGATTTCGGGCGCCATCTCCGGGTTCAGCCGGTAGCGCACCCATTGCGCGTCGCGCCGATCCACCACCAGCCCCGCCTGTTTCAGCGCCTGCATGTGCCGCGACATCCGGCTTTGCGTGGCGTCCAGCGCCGCCATCAATTCGCAGACGCAATGTTCGCGCCCATCGGCCAGACGCAGAATCGCGGCCAGACGGGTCGGTTCGGCCAGAGCGGTGAGGACAGGCAGAATCATCGAACACCCTTTGCGCTTTGGCGCATATTCGCGCCAGCGCATCCCATGCGTCAAGGCGCATAAGCTTGCCATTGTTTTTTCTGGACCGAACCCCGGACGCTTCCTAATCTGGCCTTGGGGAGAGACCGGATGCCGAGGGTCACGCGACGAGGTCTGATCGGTGGGGCGGCCGCCTTCTGCGCGACGCAGGGGCGGGCCGATGCGACGCTGCGCTTTGCCCTGACGCCGGTCATTCTCGACAATGATGCGGATGCGGCCGAAACCCTGCGCGCTGCGCTTGCCGCTGGCAGCGGCCATGCGATCGAGCTGGTGCGGCGGCGCTCCTATGCCGAAATCACGGCGCTTTTGCTGGAGGGCAGCGTCGAGGCGGCCTGGCTTTGCGGCTATCCCTATCTGCAACATCGCGCCGAACTGGCGCTTCTGGGCGTTCCGGTCTGGCGCGGCAGGCCGCGCTATCAATCCTATCTGATCGCCACTGCCGGCGACCCGGCGCGCAGCCTGGCCGATCTGCGCGGCGGCATTCATGCCTTTTCCGACCCCGACAGCAATTCCGGCTGGCTGGTCACAGCCTCGGACCTGGCGCGGATCGGCGAGACGCCCGACCGCTTCTTTGCGCGCAGCTTTTTCACCTGGGGGCATCGCAACGTGGTGCGCGCGGTGGCGGCAGGGCTGGCACGCTCGGGCAGTGTCGATGGTTATGTCTGGGAGGCGCTGCGGCAGGTCGAGCCCGATCTGACGGAGGCTACCCGCGTCGTGGCGCGCTCGGAATGGCTGGGATTTCCGCCGCTGGTGGCCCGGCGCGACCGGATGACGAGCGCCCCGGTGCAGTCGCTGCAACGATCGGCGCTACAGATGGCAAAGACCATCCCCGGTCGCGCGGCCCTTGGCGCGTTGCAGCTCGATGGCATCATCGCGGCAGAGCCCGCGCTTTACGATGGCATCCTGGCGCGGATGCACGACCTTGGCCAACCATGAGCCCCCGCGCGCTGCCACTTGCGCTCCGCATCCCGCTTCTGGCCGTGGGGCTGATGGTGATGGTGGGGTTTGTTGCGTCGCATCAGGTGCTGGCCGCCCTTGGGGCGACGCAGACCGACCGGCTGCGCGAGATCGCTGGGCTGCATCTGGGCGCCTTGGCCACTGCGCTTGGCCCCGCTGTGCTGCGCCGCGATGTCTGGGAGGTTTACGACACGCTCGACCGGGCCACCACCGCGCGGGTCGGGCGGCGGATGCTGCTCACCGTGGTGACCGATGAGGGGGGGCGGGTGATCGCGGCCTCGGACCCGCATCGTGCCCCGGTCGATACGCTCTTGCCCGCCGATCTGGCGGCGGCGCAAAATCTTGACGGGCTGGACCTGACCGGGTTGGAACTGACAGGCGGGGGGCCGCTGCGGGTGGGGGCGCCGCTGATCTATCAGGGCCGCGCCGTGGGCCGGATCGTTTCTGAGCTCGACGTGTCGGACCTGATCGCCGAGCGGCAAGAGGCGCTACGGCTCTTGATCTGGGGGAACACGGTGGCAACGCTGCTGATTGCCGGGGCGGGCGGTTGGGCGATGCGGCGGATGCTGCGCCCGCTCGCCACGCTCTCGCGGGCGATGCGCGGGCAGGTGCCGGTTTCCCCGGCCGATCTGCCGCGCCAGACCAGCGAACTCGGGCGGCTCCTGCGGCTTTACAATCGCATGCTGGAGGCGGTGGCCGCGAAAGCCGAGGTCGAACGGCGGCTGGCGGAACGCGAGCGCTTTGTCAGCCTTGGGCGGCTGTCCTCGTCGCTCGCGCATGAGATCAACAACCCGCTCGGCGGGCTTTTGAACGCCACCGACACGATCCGCGCTTACCCGGATCGTCCCGACGTCGTGCGCGATGCCGCCGATCTGCTGGATCGGGGCCTGCGCCATCTGCGCGACGTGGCCCGCGCGACGCTCGAGCAAAACCGCTTCGATCGCGAGGGGCAGCCGCTCGCAGCCGCCGATTTCGAGGATCTGAAGCTGCTCTTTGCACCCGAAACCGCGCGTCTGGGCCAGAGGCTCGATTGGCAGACCCCGGCAGAGGGGGACGATCTGGCATGGTTGCCCGCCGCTCCCGTGCGGCAGATCGTGCTGAACCTGTGCCTGAACGCGGCGGCGGCGGCCGGTCAGGGCGGCGCGGTGGGGCTTGAGGTGGTGGCCGCGCCGGATGCCCTTAGGCTGAGCGTGCGCGACGACGGGCCGGGGATGTCGGCAGAGGCACTGCGCCGACTTCTGGGCGATGCCCCGCTTGCGCCGGGTGGCGGTGTCGGGCTGCGGCTCGTGCGCGATCTGGTGCGCAACCTCGGCGGGCAGATCGCGCATCGGCGCGAGGACGGCTGGACGGTGCTGACGGTGCAGCTTGCGCGGGGGGGCGTGCCATGCTGAGCGGTTGCCGCATCGCGCTGATCGAGGATGACGAGATCATGGGGGCCTCGCTTTATCAGCGCCTTGGCCTCGAGGGCGCCGAGGTGATCTGGCTCAAGCAGATGCGCCGCGCCCTTGGTGCCCTGCGCACGCCGCGCGCGCCGATCGATCTGGTGGTCTGCGACATCCGGCTGAGCGACGGCACCGGCGAGGAACTTTTCGCCACGCTCTGCCGCACCCATACGCCGCCGCCCTTTCTGTTCATCACCGGGCAGGGCAGCATCGATCAGGCGGTGCGGCTCTTGCAGGCGGGGGCCAGTGACTACATCGCCAAGCCCTTCGATATGCGGGAATTTCTGGAAAAGCTGGTGGCGCTTGCGCCCGCGTGCCCGATGCGGGGCGAGGCGCTCTTGGGCGTCTCGGCCGCCGCGTTGCGGATCGAAACCCGGATCCTCGAGGCGGCATCGCGCGACGATCCGGTGCTGATCCTGGCCGCGCGCGGCACCGGCAAACGTCTGCTGGCCCATCGCATTCACGCCCGGTCTGCGCGCGCGGAAGGCCCCTTTGTTGTCCTTGATATCCAGGGCCATCCCGATATCGCCACCGCCCTTCGCGCAACGCTGGCCCGCGCCGAGGAGGGAACTGCCTTTCTCAACGGCGTCGAGCATCTGCCCGGCGCCGAGCAGGATGCGCTCATCGCCGCGCTTGTGGCGGCCAAGACGCGGGTGATTGCGGCGGCGGGGTTGGGCCTTGCGGCGGCGGCGCGCTCGGGCGCCTTTCGCGGCGACCTGCATGCCCGGCTTTCGGGGTTCGACATCGCCATTCCCCCGCTCAAGGACCGCCCCGAGGATGCGGTTTGGCTGCTTTCGCGGATGTTCGACAGCCTCAATGCCCGCCGGGCGGCGCCGCTGCGGCCGCTGTCGGCCCTCGTGCTCGAAGCGGTGCGGGCGCATGACTGGCCGCAGAACGGGCGCGAGTTGCGCGGACGGCTGGTCAAGGCGCTGGCGGCGGTGCAGGGCGACACCCTCTATCCCGCCGATCTCTTTCCCGAATGGGCGCTGGCGCCCGACGACAGCCTGCCCAGCCTTTCCGAGGCGCGCGATGCCGCCGAACGCGCCCATATCCTGCGTGCGCTCGAGCGCACCGGCGGGCAGGTCAGCGAGGCGGCGAAGCTCTTGCAGGTTTCCCGCACCACGCTTTGGGAAAAGATGCAAAAGCTCGGCCTCTGACGGGCGATTCCTGTCCGGATTTCCGAACATGAAAAATCCGTTAATCGGGTCAACGGCTTGCCGCGCCGCGGCAGGCTGCCCAAGGTCGTAGATACGGCGAAACGCCCGTTGCTACTCTGGGATGAGGGAGAAACGGGAGGAGACCCCATGAAGTGCAATCGGTTGGTCGATGTCGGCCGTCGCCAGTTTCTGCGCGGTGGCGTTCTGGGTGTGGCAGGGGCGGCGGCGGCAACGGTGCTGCCCAGTGGCGCGCGGGCGGAAACGCCCCGCGCCATGCTCGATTACCCTGCGGCGAAGCTTGGAAATCTTGCCGATCTCAAGGTCGATGTGCCGGTCGACATCGGCTACCCGGATGCCGACAGCCCCGGCATCCTGCTCAAGCTTGGCACCCCGGTCGAGGGCGGCGCGGGGCCCGAGGGGGACATCGTCGCCTATTCCGTGCTGTGCCCGCACAAGGGCTATCCGCTGGCCTGGAATGCCGCCGACCGGACGCTGAATTGCCCCGGCCATTACAGCCGGTTCGATGCGGAAAAGGGCGGCCAGCAGGTCTGGGGGCATGCCACGCAGAACCTGCCGCAATTCGCGCTGCGCATCGACGAGGCGGGCGACATCTTCGCCGAGGGGGTGGACGAGCTGATCTATGGCCGTCTGTCGAACGTGTTGCAGGCATAGGGGAAAATCATGGCCTACAAGCGCAATATCGACCGCCTGCCGATCATTCCCGCGGGCGCCAAGGAACACAACGTCACCTGCCACTATTGCATCGTCGGCTGCGGCTACAAGGCCTACACGTGGCCCCTGAAGACGCAAGGCAGCACCGAGACGAACTGGATCGGCGAGGATCTCTCAAAGCAGCAGGGCGCGATGACCGAGGCTTGGTATTCGCCCTCGATGTACAACGTGGTCAAGCAGAACGGGCAGGATGTGCATCTGGTGATCAAGCCCGATGTCAACTGCGCGGTGAACGGCGGGCTTGGCTCCATTCGCGGTGCGCGGATGGCCGAAAACCGCCGCTCCGATCAGCGCGGCACGCAACAGCAGCGGCTGACCGATCCGATGGTCTGGCGCTATGGCACCTGGCAGCCGACCTCGTGGGAGGATGCGCTTGATCTGGTCGCCCGCGTCACCGCACGGGTGATCGACAAGGACGCCGAGGACGATCTTTACGTCTCGATGTTCGACCATGGCGGCTCGGCGGGCGGCTATGAGAACACCTGGGGCACCGGCAAGCTGTACTTCGGCGCGATGAAGGTGAAGCACTGCCGCATCCATAACCGCCCCGCCTATAATTCCGAGGTGCATTCCTCGCGCGACATGGGCGTGGATGAGCTGCAATACAATTACGCCGATTACGAAAAGACCGACACCATCGTTCTGGTCGGCACCAACCCGATGGAATGTCAGACGAATCTCTTCCTCAATCACATGGTTCCGGGAATGCGCAATGGCGCGCGGGTGGTGATCGTCGATCCGCGCCGCACGGTGACGGTGAAGGCCTGCGAGGAGGTTGCGGGGGAAAAGAACGTCCTGCATCTGCAGATCACGCCCGGCTCCGATGTGGCGCTCTTCAACACGCTTTTCACCGAAATCGCGGCGAAGGGCTGGGTCGACCGCGATTTCATCGAGAAATCTACCTTCCGCGGCGAGGAGCCGGCGGTGCCCGCGGGCAGCGCGCAACCCGCGGCGCTTGGCTCGTTCGAGGCGGCCTTGGCGGCCTGTCAGATGAGCTTGGCCGACGGCGCCAAGGCCACGGGGCTGAGCGAGGCGCAGATCGTGCAGGCGGCGGAATGGATCGCCGCGCCCAAGGACGGCGCACGGCGCAAATGCGTGATCGGCTATGAAAAGGGCCTGATCTGGGGCAACGACAATTACCGCGCCATCGGATCGCTTTTGAACATCGGCCTTGCCACCGGCAATGTCGGGCGCGAAGGCGGCGGCTGCTGTCGGCTTGGCGGCCATCAGGAGGGCTACTTCCGCCCCTCGGATGCCCATGTCGGCCGCCCCGCGCCCTATGTCGATCAATTGCTCATCGCGGGCGGCGGCAAGGTGCATCACATCTGGGCCAACGACCACTTCAAGACCACGCTGAACGCGAGCCAGTTCAAGCGCATCTACAACCGCCGCAGCCAGATGGTGAAGGAGGCGATGGATGCCGCCGCGGGCCGTCCGCGCGCGGAACTGGTCGATGCCATCGTCTCGGCGGTGAACGCGGGTGGTATCTTTTCGGTCTGCGTCGACATCATCCACAGCCAGATCGGGCAAGCGGCGCATGTGATCCTGCCCGCAGTCGAGTCAGGCGAGATGAACCTGACCTCGATGAATGGTGAGAGGCGGCTGCGGCTGACCGAGAAATACATGGACCCGCCGGGATCGGCCCGGCCCGATTGCCTGATCGCGGCGGGGCTGGCGCAGGCGCTGGAACGGGTGCTGCGCGAGGAGGGCCGCGACGCCTATGCCGATCAGTTCAAGGGGTTCGAGTGGAAAACCGAGGAAGATGCCTTCATGGACGGCTATGCCTCGGCCAACACCGACGTGACCTATGAACGGCTGCGCGCCATGGGCACGAATGGCGTGCTGGAACCCGTGGTGGGCTTCAAGGATGGCAAGCTGATCGGCACCGAACGGCTTTATGCCGACGGGGTCTTCACCCGCCACGGCCGCGAGGATGGCAAGGCACTGTTTTCCCTGGGCGAATGGCGCGGCTGGCAGGCGCCCGGCAAGGCGCAGCAGCAGGCCAGCCACCGCTTCCTGATCAACAACGGCCGCGCCAACATGAACTGGCAGAACTGGTTCCTCGATCAGGGCAACGATTTCGTCATGGACCGTTTCCCGGTGCCCTTCATCCAGATCAACCCCGAGGACATGGCGGAACTGGGCCTGAAGCCCGGCGACATGGTCGAGGTGTTCAACGATGTGGGGGCCACGCAGGCGCTGGCCTATCCCGAACCGACCGCCCGGCGCAACGAGACCTTCATGATCTTCGGCGCGCCGAACGGGGCGCAGGGCAACATCGTCAACCCCGGCGTGAACGAGCTGATCTTGCCGAATTACAAGCACACCTGGGCGAATATCCGGAAGATCTCGGACGCCACCCCGGCCTCGGCGCGGGTGTCCTACAAGTCTTGGGAAGTCGCCCTCTGACCCCTTGCCCCGCCCGGCGAGGGCGGGGCTTCATCCCACCGGAGGTCTGCATGAGCCTTTCCGCCCCGTTTCGGCAGCCCGCCCTGTCGGCATCGCCCGTTCTGGTGCCCGTTCTGGCCCCCGCGGCGCTTGTCGATGCGCAGGCGCGGCGGGTCAGCTATCTGCGGGTCTCGGTCACCGACCGCTGCGATCTGCGCTGCAGCTACTGCATGGCCGAGAAGATGACTTTCCTGCCCCGCGCCGAGGTGCTGAGCCTCGAGGAGCTTGACCGCATCTGCTCCGCCTTCATCGCGATGGGGGTGGAAAAGCTGCGCGTCACCGGGGGCGAACCGCTGGTGCGACGCGATGTGATGGCGTTCTTTCGCGCGATGGCGCGGCATCTGCGCTCGGGTGCGCTGCGCGAGCTGACCTTGACGACGAACGGCACGCAGCTGGAACGGCATGCCGAAGAGTTGGCGGCCTGTGGCGTGCGGCGGGTGAATGTCTCGCTTGATACGCTCGACGCGGACAAATTCGCCCGCATCACCCGGCTGGGCAGTCTGGCGCCGGTGCTGGCGGGGATTTCCGCGGCGGAGGCGGCGGGTTTGCGGGTCAAGATCAACGCCGTGGCGCTGAAGGGGGTAAACGAGGACGAGCTTTTCGCGCTGACCGACTGGTGCGGCGCGCGGGGCTTCGATCTGACCTTCATCGAGGTGATGCCGATGGGCGCGGGCTTGGGGGCGGAGCGGTTCTGGCCGCTTTCCGATCTGCGCTCGCGGCTGGAAAGCCGCTATCCCCTTGTCGAGACGGCCGAAACCAGTGGAGGCCCGGCGCGCTATGTGCGGGTTGACGGCACCGGGCAGAAGATCGGCTTCATCACGCCGCTCAGCCACAATTTCTGCGCCAGCTGCAACCGGGTGCGGCTCAGTTGCACGGGCGAGCTGTTTTCCTGCCTCGGTCAGACAGGCAAGACCGATCTGCGCGGCCTCGTGCGCGGCGCGCCCGAGGATGATGGTTTGTGCGCAGCAATTGGCCGGGCCATCGGGCAGAAAACCGGCGGCCACGGCTTTGATCCGGTCACCCGCGGCGGCGAGATCGCGCGGATGATGAGCCACACGGGCGGCTAGGCGAGCCTGCGCGCGGCGATCCAGCTGGCTGCGGCCATCGCGCCTGCGGTGGCCAGGCAAAGCGCCAGCCCGCCGATCTGGTAGCTCAGCCCCGACAAAAGCGTGCCGATGAGCCGCCCCGCCGCATTGGCCATGTAATAAAAGCCGACATCGCGGGTGATCCGCCGCGCGTCGCCAAAGGCGAGGATCAGGTAGGAATGCACCGAGGAATTGACCGCAAAGACGAAGCCGAAGGCGAGGAGCCCGATGAGGAGCGTGGCGGTCAGCCAAGGTGCGGGCACGGGGGCGATCAGCACGGCCAGCGAGAGCGCGAAGGGGATCGGCACGAGATAGCCCGCCCAGGTGATGGCTTTCGCGGTTATCGCCGCTTCGGGCTGGGATTTCGCACCCAGAAGCCGGGGCGCAAAGGCCTGCACCGCGCCGTAAGCGATGATCCAGAGTGCCATGAAACCGCCGGTGAGAAAGAAGGCCTCGCGTCGGCCCTCGGCCGTGCCGTCGGAGAGAACCGCTTGGAAATACACCGGAAGGCCGACGACGAACCAGACATCGCGAGCGCCGAAGAGGAACATCCGCGCCAGCGAGAGCCGGTTCACCTGCGGGTCTTTCGAGCGCCAGCCGCCCCAAGCCTCTGAAGATTTCATCCGCCCGGGCAGGCCCGCAGGCAGGAAAGCGACGACCGCGATCAGGATCACCGCCAGCAGCCCCGCCATGCCCCAGATCGCCGGTTTGAAGCCAAAAAGCGCCAGCAAAGCCGCGCCAAGGAAGAAACCGAGCCCCTTCACTGCGTTCTTAGACCCGGTCAGCACCGCCACCCAGCGGAATAACCCGCCCTCCCCGCTTGGCGCCAAGAGCTTGACCGCGGATTTCGACGACATCTTCGCCAGATCCTTGGCCACGCCCGAGACGCCCTGCACCGCCATCACGAAAGCGACCGAGGCGGGGATCGACCAGCCCGGGTCAAGCTGGGCAAGGGCCACGAGGGCCGCGACCTGCAGCCCAAGCCCGCCGTAAAGCGTGGCGGCCAGGCCGAAGCGGGCCGCCAGCCAGCCCGCGCCCAGGTTGGTGGCGATGCCCGCGACCTCGTAGAGCAGGAAGAGCCAGGCGAGTTGCAAGGCGCTGAAGCCCAGCCAGTTGAACTGCAGAAGCACCAGCATTCGGAGAGCGCCATCGCTGAGCATGAAGGCCCAATAGGCGGCAGTGACGGCGGCATAGGCGCGGATCGGATTTTCGGACATCAGAGCTCCTGCACGGGTCGCCGGGGCTGTCTGCCCCCCGTTCGATGGGGCAGCCTTCCACCGGAAGGCTGCTCGATCCCATCTCACCCCGAGGATATTTGAAGCAAGATAAAAGGGGATCAGAGGCTTTCGGCGACCATCCGGGCGATATCGGCGAGGCGGCAGACATAGCCCCATTCGTTGTCATACCAGGCGTAAAGCTTGAGCTGCGTGCCGTTCACCACCATCGTCGAGGGACCGTCGATCACGGCCGAGCGCGGGTCATTGGTGAAATCCGACGACACCAGCGGCCGGGTCTCGAAACCGAGGATCCCCTTCAGCGGCCCCTCGGCGGCGGCTTTGAGCAGACCGTTCACCTCCGCGACCGTGGTCGGACGCTCAAGCTCGAAGACGCAATCGGTGAGCGAGGCATTGAGCAGCGGCACCCGGACGGCATGGCCGTTGAGCCGCCCCGTGAGCTCGGGATAGTGAGGTGGTCCCCGTTTTCCGGACAGATTTGCGGCGTTGCTAAGCTTGCCCGTTGATCAAGCCGCCGCCTTCAGGTCTTGGCCCTGATGGGCCTCAACCGGTGTCCTTCCGCCAAGCGCCGAATGGGGGCGCTGCGTGTTGTAGAAGTCGATCCATTTGCCGATGCCTGC
>NZ_QJTK01000005.1 GCF_003217355.1 Rhodobacter viridis
TTGAACTCCTTCGTGAACTTCCGTCTCACCATGTCCGATCTCCGTTTCCTTGGTCACGATCTTATCTTCGTGTCCACGAAACCGGCAGCAGGCCAGCGTGACAGGATCGACTTTGCGATGGCGGAGCTTGACCGCCGGTCGAAGGGAGGGTCGAGTTCATCCTCGACCATCGCGGTGAACATGGGGTCGAGCCGATCTGCAAGCTGCTGCCGATCGCCCCGTCCGCCTCTCATGAGCATGTGGCCAGGCGTGCCGATCCGGCGCGTCTGTCGGATCGCGCCAAGCGCGACGAGGCGCTTCGGCCCGAGATCCGAGCCGTGTTTTCGCTGCCAACAGGCAGGTCTACGGTCGCTTCAGGGGCTTACACGGCCCCACCGGGGCCACGGTCCCCTTTCGCCATCGGCGACAGTTATGACAATGCGCTGGCCGAGACGATCGGCGGCCTGTTCAAAGCGGAGGAAATCCACCGTCGTGCTCCGTGGCGCAGCTTCGAGGCCGTCGAATACGCAACCCTCGAATGGATCGACTGGATCAACAACCGCCGCCTGCTCGAGCCTGTCGGGAACATCCTGCCTGCAGGGCGCCAAGCGCAAGATCTCGGCGCTGAAGTCCGATCTGCGTCGCACGACCGAGCAGCTCAGCATGCTGAAAAGCAAAATGTGGGGCGAGAGTTCCGAGAAGGGTCGTGAAGCGATCGAGGATGACGACACCGATCTCGCCGATATCCCCGATTTCGAGCTGGAAGAGACCGAGAAAAAGAAGGGGCGCGGGGGGACGAAACTGCCCGACGACCTTGAGCGGCGGCATGTCGATCATTTTCCGCCGGAACGCCACTGCCCCTGCGGCCGCGAAAAGAAGTCGATCGGTGTCGAGACCCGGGAACGCCTGGTCACGATCCCCGAACGGCAGGTGGTGGAAGTCCATCACTATCACAGCTGTGCCTGCAACCGGATCCTCTGCAAGGAGAACAAACCGATGTCCGCCAAAGCTGAACGCTACATCATGCGCGGCCGCAAGGCCGATCTCGACACCGTGATCGAGACCGCGCGCCTGAACGATGTCGATCCGGTCAAATACGTGCGCTGGGTCGTGGGCGAGATCGAAAGGGGGCGCGAATTGACCGATTACAGCCGCCTGATGCCCCGGGATTACAAGGCTGTGGCTCCGGCGCTCGCAAACCCGCCGAAAAAGATGGCGCAGCATCAGGAGACACCACATTCGAGGACGCGATTCGAGTTCAACAGGCTTCAGACGAGCCGAACGCCAGCTTGGGGACGAAATCCATGTCGATCCCCGGCCAGATGCACCGCTTACGATATTTTGGCCCCGCCAAGACTTTGGGCTCAGGCCTCGGGCTTGTCGCTGTCCTCGGGGGCGAAGCGGGTGAAGAGCGGGCTTTGCGCGGCAAAGAAACCCATCAGGAGCACGGTCAGGCCGAAGGTCTTGAAATTGACCCAGGTCGCATCTGAGAAATTGCGCCAGATCACCTCGTTCGCGACGGCGAGGAACAGGAAGAAGCCGACCAGCCGTTTCGTCAGGATCGTCCAGCCCTCGGGCCGCATCGGGATCGCACCATCCATCACCAGCTGCAGCCAGGGCTTGCCGCGCAGCAGGCCAAATCCCAGCAACCCGGCAAACAGCAGATAGATCAGCGTCGGCTTCATCTTGAAAAAGCGCGGATCGTTGAACCAGACCGAGAGCCCGCCAAAGACGGTAACCAGGATCAGCGTCGCCACCTGCATCGGCGCCAGATGACCCGAGAGCCGCCACAGCACCGCCATCGACAGCATCAGCACCGGCACGAAGACGGCGGTGGCCAGAACGAAGCCGCCATAGGTCTCGCCGCCAAAGCGCACCGGATGGTCGCGCAACAGGAAGAAAGCGGCAAAGAAAACGACAAGCGGCCCGAAATCAAGCGCGAGTTTCAGCCCCTGCGGTACCGGTTTGCGTTCTGCCATTTCTCCCCCTCCGCGGCTTCCCGCGCTCCGGGCGCCTCTCCCATCGGGCGACCCGTGCCCGTTAGATAGGCAAGCCCGCGCGCAAGGACAGGGCTTTTCGTCGCGAGCGCGCATTCCTGACGGGATTGTGTCCTTCGCGCCGCAACCCGCTTGCCTTTTCCTTGGGCGAAACGCCGGGGGGGTTGCGCGTCAGCGCAAAGCGGGGGGCAGCGCCCCCCGAAGCGCCGGGCGAGCGGCGGGCCTGCCCGCCCGAGGCGGGCGCATCCGCCCTCAGGCCTCTTCGAGACCGACCAGAGCCGCGGCAAATTCCTCGGGATCGAAGGGCGACAGATCGTCGATCTGCTCGCCCACCCCGATCGCATGGATCGGCAGGCCGAACTTGTCGGCCAGCGCCACCAGCACGCCCCCCTTCGCCGTGCCGTCGAGCTTCGTCATCACGAGCCCCGACACGTCGGAAATCTTGCGGAACACCTCGACCTGCAACAACGCGTTCTGCCCGGTCGTCGCATCCAGAACCAGAAGCGTGTTATGCGGCGCAGACTCGTCGATCTTGCGGATCACCCGCACGATCTTCGCCAGCTCCTCCATCAGGTCGGTGCGGTTCTGCAGCCGCCCGGCGGTGTCGATCATCAAGAGATCCACCCCCTCGGCCTTCGCCCGCGTCAGCGCGTCAAAGGCGAGCGAGGCGGGATCGGCCCCCTCGGGCGCGGTCATCACCGGCACGCCCGCCCGGTCGCCCCAGACCTTCAGCTGCTCGACCGCCGCGGCGCGGAACGTGTCGCCCGCGGCAATGATCACCGACTTGCCCGCGGCGCGGAACTGCGAGGCGAGCTTGCCGATCGTCGTCGTCTTGCCCGAGCCGTTCACGCCCACCACCAGCACCACCTGCGGGCGGCGCGCATAGATCGGCATCGGCCGCGCCACCGGCTCCATGATCCGCGCCACTTCGGCGGCCAGCAGATCCTTCAGCTCGTCAACCGAAAGCTTGCGCCCCATCCGCCCCTCGGCGAGGTTCGCCGTCACCCGCAGGGCGGTGTCGACCCCCATGTCGGCGGCGATCAGCACTTCCTCGATGCTTTCGAGCATCGCATCGTCCAGCACCCGGCGCGGCACGTCGGCCCGGCTGACCAGACGACCGAGCAGGCCCTGCCGCGCAGGTGCGGGCGCCGCCACCGGTTCCGGCACAGGCTCGGGCTCCTCGGGTTCCGGTTCGGGCTCGGGCTCCGGTTCGGGCGCAGCGCCCCCCCGGCCCAGCAGGCGGCCAAAGAAGCCGCGCTTCTCGGGCTCAGGCTCGGGTTCAGGCTCCGGTTCGGGCTCGGGTTCATCTTCCGGCTCGGGCTCAGGCTCCGGTTCATATTCCGGCTCAAGCTCCGGCTGAGGTTCAGGCTCGGCTTCGGCTTCCGGCTCACTCTCGACCTCAGGCTCCGGCTCCACCTCGGGCTCAAGCGTGGCCACAGGCTCCGCCTCGGCCTCCGGCGCGGGCTCGACGGCGGGTTCCGCGTCGACTTCAGGCTCGGGCTCCGGCTCGGCCACAGGCTCGGGCGCAGCCGCGACCTCCGGCTCGGGCAGTGCCTCGACTTCGGGCTCGGGCGTGGTGTCCGGGGCCTCGGCGATGATCGCATCGAGCCCCTCCTCGAGTTTCGAGGACGAGCGGGTGAGCCGGGACTTCAGCTTGTTGAAGAACGACATCGGAGCCTCCGTTTTGCAAACCCCTAGCGGATCGAGGGGAAAGAGGGAAGGGAGAAGCCAGGACCAGGGGCCAAGGGCACGGCAGGACGCAGAGAAGAAAGGCCCGACTCGGGCCCTTTGCAACACCGCGGCGCCGCCTCGGAACGCGGGCGGATTTCCGCATCCCGGACCGATCCGGCAAAGACGACGCATCGCCACAGCACCCCGATCAGCACGAAATCCGTGCGAAATCTGCCGATTTCCCCCGCAACTGCGGCCGTCATGGGCGAAAAACGACCTTGCGGCAAGTCGTCGCCCTGCGGATTTCTCAAAGCTGGCTACAGTGCGCGCTCAAGTCGGAGCCATCTCATGCCGGAGTACCCCGCATCATGACTGAAAAGCCCGCTGAACTGTCCTTCGCGAAATTCATGGTCGCCCTACGCAGCCTGCGCAAGATCGGCCGCGAAATCCCCGAAGTCGACACTTTTGCTCTCTTCGCCTTCGCCCCAGTGCCGCTGATCTTCCTGGGCGCGCTCTTCGGAGGCCTCTTCTCCTGGCTCGCTGTCGCCTGGATCACGGTCGGCATCTTCGTCGTCGACCGCCGCGCGCCGAAGCCCTCCCCCGATGCCCCCGAGGGCTCGGAATTCCCCGCCGCCGACAAGCTTTCCTCGGCGCTCGCGATCACCCATTTCGTGCTTCTGCCGATCGTCGTCGCCTCGCTCGCGGGCTACGCGGGCATCTCGACGATGGGCACGCTTGGCCTGATGATCGCCGCCGCGCTCTGGTTCGGGCAGATCTCGAATGCGAACGCGCATGAGCTGATCCACCGCGCCGACCGGAAATTGTTCAATCTCGGCAAGTGGGTCTACATCTCGCTGCTCTATGGCCACCACGTCTCGGCGCACCGGCTGGTGCACCATGTCGCGGTGGCGACGCCGGCCGACCCGGCCACGGCGACGCTGGGCGAAAGCTACTGGAACTATGCTTCGCGCAGCTGGTCGGACTCGTTCAAGGCGGGCTACGCCAAGGAACAGGCGATCATCGATGCGCGGGTGAAGGCCAATCCGGGCAAGCCGACGCTCAAGGAGCGGATCAACCGCATCAACCCCTATGCCACCTATGTTCTGGGAGGCATTTGGTTCGTGATCGGCGCCGGACTTCTCTTTGGCTCGGCCGGGTTTGCGAGCTTCCTGTTCCTCTGCGCGCTGACGCAGGCGCAGCTGATGCTGTCGGATTATGTCCAGCACTACGGGCTGGTGCGACAGGAAACGGCGCCGGGCGAATATGAGCCGGTGAGCAAGGCGCACAGCTGGGATGCGATCGAGACGGGTTCAGCGCTGATGATGCTGAACGCGCCGCGCCATTCCGATCACCACGCCCATCCGGCGCGCCCCTATCCGGCGCTGCAACTGGGCGATCTGAAGGAACAGGGGCGTCCGATCCTGCCCTACAGCCTGCCGGTGATGGCGATGCTGGCGCTGGTGCCCTCGCAATTCGCCAAGCTGATGGATCACCGCGTTCTGGCCGTGCGCAAGGGCGAAAGCGTCTACAGCGAGCCGAAACCCAAGCTCGCCCCGGCCCCGGCAGCGGCGGCCCCGACGGAAGGCGAAACGCCGCTCGTTCTGACCGGTGCCGAACCGGCCGAGGCCCCTGCCCCGCAAGTGAGCGTGGCCCCCGCGGCTCCGGCCGCCCCCGTTGCGGCGGAACCGGAAAAGGCCGACGCCTGAAAACTTTCACGCAGGCGTGGCTTTCCACGCCCGCGCAGATCCGGCAAGCTGGGCGCAAAGGGAGACCCCGATGCGCCCAGTTTTCGTTTCACTTGCCCTGATGCTCGCGCCCCTTGGCGCGCTGGCCGAGGACATCGGCCCCCCGCTCACGGCAGAGCAATTCGACGCGCAGACGCTCGGCAAAACGATCACCTATTCCGCGGGCGGCGTGACCTACGGGATCGAGGAATACCGCCCCGGCCACAAGGTCGTCTGGGCCTTCGCCGAGGGCGATTGCGAGGAAGGAGACTGGTTCCAGAAGGGCGAGCAGATCTGCTTCGACTACCACAGCCCCGATGTCGGGCTGCAATGCTGGACCTTCCACATGCAGGGCAACGCGCTGGTCGCCTGGTTCGAAGGCAAGAAGGACAGCTCACCGCTCGTCTCGCTCGACACCAGCACCGCGCCGCTGAACTGCCCCGGCCCGGAGGTCGGGGTCTGAAAGGCCGCGCCCGGCCCTGCGGGCAGAAAGAGGCGTATTTGAGCCAAGAAGAAACATGGGCTTCTTCTTGGCTCAAATACGCTCTTTGCGCGGGTTGCCCCGTGAAAACCCCTCAGAACAACGAGCCCTGATCGGGTGGGGCCTTGGCAGGTTTGCGGGGTTTGGCAGGCGGTTTCTGGGCCGCCTGCGGCGGGGGGGGCGGCGCGTCGGAGGGGAGGACGCGCAGACGGCCATCCTGAAACTCGATCGCGAGCGGCGCGCAGGTCGCGGCGGTGGCGGCGGTGGTCAGCACCTGATCGGCCGGGCCACGCACCACCGCATAGCCGCGCCGCAGGGTCTCCTGATAGCCCAGCGTCTGCAGCATCGCGATGAGCCGCGCGAACCGGTCCTGCGCCCGGGTCAGCCGGGTCTTCTGCGCGCGCTCGAGCCGGTCGGAGAGCGAGGCCAGCCGGTCGCGCTCGACCCGCAGATAGGTCTGCAACAGCCGCGGCGAGATCCGGGCCTCGAGCGGCGCAAAGGCCGCGCGCTTGCGCACGACGACCATGCGCAGCGCGGGCGAGAGCCGGTCGGCGACCAGATCGAAGCGCTGGCGGCGCGGCCGGGTGATCGCCTCTGGGCGGCCGAGCGCGCGTGACAGATCGGCAAGGCGCTGCGCCCGGGTGCTGAGGCGCAGTTGCGTTGCCCGGGCGATGCGGGCCTGCATCTCGGCAAGCCGGATCGCCAGTTCCGCCCGCACCGGCACGGCCATTTCCGCCGCCGCCGTAGGCGTGGGGGCGCGCCGGTCGGCGGCAAAGTCGATCAGTGTCGTGTCGGTCTCATGGCCCACCGCGGAAATCAGCGGGATCTTGCTTTCCGCCGCCGCCCGCACGACCACTTCCTCGTTGAAGCCCCAGAGGTCTTCCAGCGAGCCGCCGCCGCGCGCGACGATGATCAGATCAGGCCGCGGCACCTTGCCTCCGGGCGTCAGCGCGTTGAAACCACGGATCGCCGCCGCCACCTCGGGGGCGCAGGCCTGCCCCTGCACCGCCACCGGCCAGATCAGCACCCGGCGCGGAAAGCGGTCGCGCAGCCGGTGCAGGATGTCGCGGATGACCGCCCCCGAAGGCGAGGTGACCACCCCGATCACCGCGGGCAGCCAGGGCAGCGGTTTCTTGCGGGCCGGATCGAACAGCCCCTCGGCCGTCAGCGCCTTGCGCCGCGCTTCGAGCATCGCCATCAAGGCCCCCGCTCCCGCGGGTTCGACATCATCGACGATCAGCTGATATTTCGACTGCCCCGGAAAAGTGGTCAGCTTGCCGGTGGCGATGACCTCCATCCCCTCCTCGGGGCGGATCTGCATCCGCGCCACCTGCCCCTTCCAGCTGACCGCGGCGATGACGGCATTCGGGTCCTTGAGGTCGAAGTAAAGATGCCCGGAGCCGGGACGGCTGACCCGCCCCACCTCGCCGCGCACCCGCACACGGCCGAATTCGCCCTCGATCACGCGTTTCACCGCCCCGGAGATTTCCGAGACGGTGAATTCGGGCGTGTTGCCGGAGGGCGTGTTTTCGGGGGCCGCCGGGCCATCGTCAAGCAGATCCATGCCCCCTGTTTGCCCCAGCCTATGGCCTGCGGCAAGTCAGTGCACGATGCAACTCACGCAGAAACCCGCCTCGGGCGTCATCCACATGTCATAACCGCCCTGCGCAAGGTCGCGCAGATAGGCTGCCCGCGCCGCGCGGGTGCTGACATCGGGCAGATCCTGCCCCTGCGACCGGCGGATGATGTGGCGCACCGAGGCCGCGATCGCCTGCTCGGTCTCCGGGCCCCAGTCCCCGTCGACATCGCCCTGATAAAGATCGGCAAGCACCAGCATGCTTTGCACCTGCTGCCGCTGGGCGGGCGTCAGCGCCTCGAAAGCCTCGGCAAAGCCGCCGCCGTTGCCCGCAGCCGCGGGCAGGACCAGCGCGCAAAGCGCTGCCGGAACCAGCTTCAGAAAGGCCCGTCGTCCGCGCATCGCTTTCCCCCGTTCGTCAGCCCGGCGTCGCGCGGGCTTGAGGCCCTTTCCCGGTCCCGATGTGGCAGCTTCGCGGCAAGTTCCGCGAATTTTCGGCACTTGCGGACACGCTCCGCCCCCAGCATTCACAGTTGAAAGGCATCTGGGTCCGGCCTACAAGCCCGCAGGCTTTGATCCAAGGGGCGCGCGATGAACATTCTCATTCTGGGCAGCGGCGGGCGTGAACATGCGCTGGCCTGGGCGGTGAAGCAGAACCCGAAATGCGACCGGCTGATCGTCGCGCCGGGCAATGCGGGCATCGCGCTGCTGGCCGAGGTCGCGGCGATCGATCCCTGCGATGCGGCGGCAGTTCTGGCCTGTGTCGAAGAAAACGCCGTGGATTTCGTCATCATCGGCCCCGAGGCGCCCTTGGCCGCGGGCGTGGCCGATGCGCTGCGGGCGGCGGGCGTGCTGACCTTCGGTCCCTCGGCCGCGGCGGCGCAGCTTGAGGCCTCGAAGGGCTTCACCAAAGAGATTTGCGACGCCTGCGGCGCGCCGACGGCGGCCTGGGCGCGGTTCAACGACCTCGATGCCGCGCTGGCCTATGTCCGCGCCCAAGGCGCGCCGATCGTGGTCAAGGCCGATGGTCTGGCCGCGGGCAAGGGCGTGATCGTGGCGATGACGCTTGACGAGGCCGAGGCCGGCCTGCGCGAGATCTTCGGCGGCGCTTTCGGCGCGGCGGGCGCCGAGGTGGTGATCGAAGAATTCATGGCGGGCGAGGAAGCGAGCTTCTTCATCCTGTCCGATGGCGTGAACGTGCTGCCCGTCGGCACGGCGCAGGACCACAAGCGCGTGGGCGATGGCGACACCGGGCCGAACACCGGCGGCATGGGCGCCTATTCCCCGGCGCCGGTTCTGACCACCGCCATTCAGGAACAGGTGCTGGCCGAGATCGTTCGCCCGACGGTGGCAGAAATGGCCCGCCGCGGCATGCCGTTTCAGGGCGTGCTTTACGCCGGTCTGATGATCGAGAACGGCCGGGCGCGGCTTGTCGAATACAACGTCCGCTTCGGCGATCCGGAATGTCAGGTGCTGATGCTGCGCCTTGGCGGTCAGGCGCTTGATCTGCTGCAAGCCTGCGCCGAGGGGCGGCTGGATCAGATCACCGCGCAATGGGCCGAGGATCATGCCCTGACCGTGGTGCTGGCCGCGCAGGGCTATCCGGGTGCCTATGTGAAGGGCAGCGAGATCAGGGGCCTCGACACCCTGCCCGAGACCGCGTCGCAGATGGTCTTCCATGCCGGAACGACGGCGACGGACGGCAAGATCACCGCGACGGGCGGGCGCGTCCTGAACGTCACCGCCCGCGCCGCGACCCTCGCCGAGGCGCAACAGCGCGCCTATGCGATGGTCGATGCGATCGACTGGCCCGAGGGCTTCTGCCGCCGCGACATCGGCTGGCGCGCGCTCTGACCCTGCGCGCGGGGGCGCTGCCCCCGCACCCCCGGGATATTTCAGGCAAGATAAAGCAGGTCGTTTCCTTTTATCTTGCCGCAAATATCTCGGGGGAGCCCGCTTGCGGGCGGGGGCAGAGCCCCCGAAGCGCCCGACGCGCGGCGGGCTTGCCCGCCCAAGGCGGGCGCAACCACCTCAGCAGTTCGGCACGTTCACCGCCAGACCGCCAAGCGATGTTTCCTTGTAATGCTCGTGCATGTCGCGCCCGGTCTGCCGCATCGTCTCGATCGCGGCATCAAGCGGCACGAAATGCGTGCCGTCGCCGCGCAGCGCCAGCGAGGCCGCCGAAATCGCCTTGATCGCCCCAAGGCCGTTCCGCTCGATGCAGGGCACCTGCACCAGCCCCTTCACCGGGTCGCAGGTCATGCCAAGATGATGTTCCAGCGCAATCTCGGCCGCGTTCTCGATCTGCTCGGGCGTACCGCCCAGCACCGCCGCCAAGCCCGCCGACGCCATCGCCGCCGCAGAGCCCACCTCGGCCTGACAGCCGCATTCGGCGCCGGAAATCGAGGCATTCGTCTTGATGATCCCGCCGATTGCCGAAGCCGTCAGCAGGAAATCCCCCACCCGGCTCGTCGAGGCCCCGGGCACGTGATCCAACCAGTAGCGGATCACCGCGGGCACAACCCCCGCCGCGCCATTCGTCGGCGCCGTCACCACCTGCCCTCCGGCCGCGTTTTCCTCGTTCACCGCCATCGCATAACAGGAAATCCAGTCGTTGATCGTATGCGGCGCCACCATGTTCAGCCCGCGTTCAGATTCGAGCGCCAGATGGATCGCCTTCGCGCGGCGCTTCACCTTCAGCCCGCCCGGCAGCACGCCATCGGTCTCGAGCCCGCGCGTCAGGCAATCGTTCATCACCTGCCAGACCCGGGCGAGACCCGCCTCGATCTCCTCGTCCGAGCGATACCGCCGCTCGTTGCGGCGTTTCATCTGCGCGATCGTCAGCCCCGCGGCATGGGCCATCGACAGCATCTCGTCCGCCGTGCGGAACGGATAGGGCACCGGCGAGGGCGCCGCGAGCGCCTTGTCATCGACCGCGGCATGTTCCGCCTCGGTCAGGACAAACCCGCCGCCGATCGAATAGAAGGTCTCGCGCAGGATCACGTCGCCCTCGGCGTCGCGGGCCTCGATCACCATGCCATTCGCATGGCCGGGCAGCGGATGGCCGTAATCGAAGATCAAATCGTGCTCGGGATCGAATTGCAGCGGCGCGAGACCCGGCGGCGTCAGCATGTGGGTCTCGCGGTTGGCGGCCAGCGCCGCCTCGGCCTTCTCGGCCTCGTAGCTCTCGGGCAGGAACCCGGCGAGGCCCAGGATCGTCGCGCGGTCGGTCGCGTGGCCCTTGCCGGTGAAGGCGAGCGAGCCGTAAAGCCGCACCCGCAGATGGCGCGGATGGAAAGGCGAGGCGCGGAGCATGTCGAGAAACCGCCCGCCGGCCACCATCGGCCCCATCGTATGCGACGAGGACGGGCCGACGCCCACCTTGAAGATGTCGAAAACGCTCAGAAACATGGCGCACTCCCTTTGACGCCATGCTGCCCTGTCGCGCCCCGCAACGAAAGCGCGAAAGCGACATTTCCGCGCACGCAAGCGGTGCAGCCCCTCACGTTCGCGGCACGCCGGTCCTGCCCGTCTCGGCGGGCGGCGGGAAATTCGGTAAATGGGTTAATGTGTTAAGCCCTGTTTCACCGGTTTTGGCGATACTGCCGCAAAGGCGGGAGATGCCATGCCCACACTCTGTTTCTGGCCGCTCACCGACGTCACCTCCGCTGGCCCCGATCCGTTCGGTTCGGTTCCCGGCGCGGAGGAGGCCGCGGTGGGGCGCGCCCATTTCGCATTGCGCCCCGGGGCGGCGATGCGCTTCATCGACCTGCCCGACGACGGCGGGGCGGAGGCTGACGCGCCAGCGATCGAGCCCGATGTCTCCTATCTGATCCGGCCGCTCGCGTCGGAGGATGTGGCCGATACTGCCGTCGTGCATCTGATCGACACGCCCGCCACCGGGCGCGGTCTGGCCTCCTCCGAACGGCTCAAGCCCGGCCGGGCCTACCGCATCACCGGGCTCGAGGCCGAGGGGATGCTGACCCCCTTTGCCAGCCAGTCGATCTGTTTTGCCGCCGGAACCCTGATCGCGACCCGGCGCGGGCCGAAACCGGTCGAGGAATTGACGCCCGAAGACCCGCTGCAGACCTCGGACAATGGTTACCGCCCGGTGCAATGGGTCGGGCGCTGGCGCGTCGGCGGTCTGGGCGCGGCGGCGCCGGTGCGCTTTGCGCCGGGGGTGCTGGGCAATGACCGGGCGCTGTTCGTCTCGGGCCAGCACCGGGTGCTGATCCGCCCGACCACCGGCCCGCTCGCCGGGGAAGAGGTGCTCGTCGCGGCGAAGGCGCTCGTCGGCCTGCCGGGGATCGCGCGGGCGCCCTGCGAGCGGGTCGAATGGGTGCATGTGATGATGCCGACGCATGAGGTGATCTTTGCCGAAAGCGCCCGCGCCGAAAGCATGCTGGCCGGGCACAAGACAATGATGGTGATGGAACCGACGCAGGCCAAGGCGCTGCGCCAGAGCCTGAGCCACGATCCCTTCACCGGCCTGCCCGCGCGCCCGATCGTGCCCACGCCGAAGGTCGAGAAACTGATCTTGCAGCACCGCCGCGGCCATACCCCCCTTGAAAGCGCGGGACTGATGCGGCGCTGAGACATCCGCCCGGCCGGGGCGCAAAATTCCCTCGCACGGGCTGGGGCCCTTGGGTATAACGTCGCGGAACATTCCAAGGTCCGAGCGACAGGAGCCGCCATGCCCGCCGAGCTTTCCCCCATCGACAAGGCGAAATTCGCCGCCGCGCGTCGTGCCGTCGATTTCGTCGACGACGGGATGAAGGTCGGTCTTGGCACCGGCTCCACCGCCGCCTGGATGGTGCGCTGCCTTGGCGAGCGCGTGCGCGAGGAAGGCCTGCGCATCATCGGCGTGCCGACGAGCTCGCGCACCGCGGATCTGGCGCGGCAAGTGGGCATCTCGGTCGTGGGCCTCGATGAAGCGAAATGGCTTGATGTCACCATCGACGGCGCCGATGAATTCGACGCGCAGCTGCAGCTGATCAAGGGCGGCGGCGGGGCGCTGTTGCAGGAAAAGATCGTCGCCACGGCCTCGGATCGGATGATCGTGATCACCGACGCCTCGAAGGAAGTGGTGAACCTGGGCGCCTTTCCGCTGCCGGTCGAGGTCGTGCCCTTCGGCTGGCAGACCACCCGCGCCCTGATCGAGGAAATGCTGATCGCCACCGACGTTCTGGGGCGGCAGACGACGCTGCGGCTGAATGGCACGCAGCCCTACATCACCGACGAGGGTAACTATATCGTCGATCTGCACCTCAACCGCATCGGCAACGCGCGGGCTTTGGCGGTGGCGCTCAACCAGATCCCCGGCGTGGTCGAGAACGGGCTGTTCATCGACATTTGCGACATGGTGATCATTGGCGGCGCCGAGGGCCAGGTCGAGCTGCGCGACATCAACGCGGGCACGATTGCCCATGAACGGATCGATTTTGCCGATGACGAGAACATCTTCGCCGACCTCGACTGAGACCCGCCCGGATCTGGTGATCCCCGGCCGGTCGGTGCTGCCTCTGGTGATGGGGGCGGTGATCGGCCTGATCGGCGTGGTGCAGATCATCACGCCGATCCTGACGCTGGCCGCCTTCTTCGGCGAGGGCTTTCGCGACGACATGATCCTGAATGCGATCGTCGGCGCGGTGGGGGCGAGCCTGTGCTTCTATCTGGCCTGGGTGGTGCTCTCGGTGCCGCGTCCTGTGCTGGTCTTCCGCGCCGACCGCGTTGAAATCGCCAAGCTTTTCGGCAAATACGCCAGCGTGCCCTACGCCGAGATCAAGGGCGACGGCGCCCCTGCCCCGGCCGGAAAGGCGCCCGCGCGGCAGCGCGAGCTGTCGGTGCCGGGCTGGGTGATGACCGCCGAGGAAAACGCCGCCTGGCAAGCGGAACTGGCCGCGCGGGCGCCCGCCCTTGCCGGAACGGCGGCGCGGGGCTAAGTCCTTAGGCGCGGCATCCGGCCGCGGCTTGGAAAGGACGGCAGATGAGCTTCGATTTCGACCTCTTCGTGATCGGCGGGGGGTCCGGCGGTGTGCGGGCAGCCCGCATCGCGGCTGGCTATGGCGCACGGGTTGCGCTCGCCGAAGAAGATCGGATGGGCGGCACCTGCGTCATCCGCGGCTGCGTGCCGAAGAAGCTGATGGTCTTTGCGTCAAGCATGCCCGCGGCGGTGGCCGAGGCCCGCGCCTATGGCTGGGACGCGACGATCGGCGGTTTCGACTGGGGCGCGTTCAAGGGCAAGCTGCATGCGGAACTCGACCGGCTCGAAAAGATCTATCGCGCCGGGCAGCAGACTGCGGGCGTGACCGTCCACAACAGCCGCGCCACCGTGAGAGGCCCGCACGAGGTGCAATTGGCCGATGGCACGGTGATCAGCGCCAAGCACATCCTGATTGCGGTCGGCGGGCGCCCCTTCGTGCCCGCTTTCGAGGGCGCCGAGCATGTGCTGACCTCGAACGACCTCTTCCATCTGCCCGCGCTGCCGAAGCGCCTGCTGATCGTGGGCGGCGGCTATATCGCCTCGGAATTCGCCTGCGTCTTCAACGGGCTGGGGGTCGAGGTTGCGCAATGGAACCGCTCGCCGCTTCTGCGCAGTTTCGATACCGAATGCCGCGATCTGATCGTGGCGCAGATGAAGGCGCGCGGCATCGACGTGCATGAAAACGTCATCATCGACCGGGTCACGAAGACCGAAACCGGCGTCGTCGCGCATTGCGGCGACGGCCGGTCGCAGGAATTCGATGCCGTGGTCTATGCCACCGGGCGGGTGCCGAACACCTCGGGGCTGGGGCTGGAAGCCGCGGGCGTGAAGCTCGCCACGAATGGCGCGGTGCTGGTTGATCAATGGTCGCAGACCAATGTCCCCTCGATCTTTGCCGTGGGCGATGTGACCGACCGGATCAACCTGACCCCCGTCGCGATCCGCGAGGGCCACGCTTTCGCCGACACGATCTTTGGCGCGAAACCGCGTGCGAGTGATCACGAGCTTGTCGCCTCGGCCGTCTTCACCCGGCCCGAATTCGGCACCTGCGGCCTTTCGGAAGAAGCCGCCCGCAAGGCCGGCCCGATCGAGGTTTATACCAGCGCCTTCAAACCGATGCGCTCTGCCTTTGCCGGGGCCGAGGAGCGCGTCTTGATGAAACTGATCGTCTGCAAGGACACGCGCAAGGTGCTGGGCTGCCACATCGTCGCGCCGGAAGCGGGCGAGATGATCCAGATGGCCGCGATCGCGATGAAGATGGGCGCGACCAAGGAACAGTTCGACGCCACCTGCGCGGTGCATCCGACGATGGCCGAGGAACTGGTCACGATGCGGACACCGACGCGGCATTCCTGAGCGAAGCGATTGACATTGCCCCGGCCGAAGCGGTTGACTTTGCGCAAACAATCCCCACTTCGGGGCAAGAGCATTCGAAAGAGGACAGCATGACCAACGGAGGACCCTGGGGCTCGGGTGGCGGCGACGATCGCGAACCGCCGCGCCGCCCCGGCCCGCGCCGGCCAAACGACACCGCGCCCATTCCGGAAATCGACCAGATCGTGAAGAAGGGCACCGAGCAGCTGCGCGTCCTGATGGGCGGTCGCGGCGGCAATGGCCGCCCGGGCGGCGGCGGGCGCGATGACGGCCCGGCCTTCACCCTTGGCACGCTCGCCATCGGCGCGGCGGCGCTGGCGGCGGTCTGGGCCTGGACCTCGTTCTACACGGTCCAGCAGAACGAGCGCTCGATCGAGCTGATGTTCGGCAAGTATTACGCCACCGGCAATCCGGGCCTGAACTTCGCGCCTTGGCCCGTGGTCTCGAAAGTGGTGATCCCGGTCACCGACGAACGCACGACCGAAGTTGGCACCGGCCGGGCCCGGCCGATCAGCTCTTCGGAAAGCAGCGACGGCATTTTCTCCTCGGGCCGCAGCGCCGATTTCGTCACCGATTCCGGGCTGATGCTGACGCGCGATCAGAACATCGTCGATGTCAGCTACCAGATCGTCTGGAACGTCTCGGACCCGTCGAAATTCCTGTTCAACCTCGCCGACCCGGAAGACACGATCCGCGCCGTCAGCGAATCCGCGATGCGCGACATCATCGCGCGCTCGGAACTGGCGCCGATCCTGAACCGCGACCGCGGCACCATCGCCTCGGATCTGCGCACCGCCGTGCAGGCGACGCTCGACAGCTATGCCGCGGGCATCAACATCGTGCGGGTGAACTTCAACCGCGCCGACCCGCCGCGCGAGGTGATCGACAGCTTCCGCGACGTGCAGGCCGCGCAGCAGGAGCGCGACAAGCTGGAGAAAGAGGCCGACGCCTACGCGAACCAGGTGACGGCGGGCGCCCGCGGTCAGGCCGCGCAGCTGGTGCAGCAGGCCGAGGCCTATCGCGCCTCGGTGGTCAACGATGCCCAGGGTCAGGCCGCGCGCTTCACCTCGGTCTACGAGGAATACCGCAAGGCTCCCGACGTGACGAAGCGGCGGATGTTCTATGAAACCATGAGCACGACGCTGGGCGGCGTGAACAAGGTGGTGATCGACGGGCAATCGGGCACCGTGCCCTATCTGCCGCTGGACCAACTGCGGCCCGTGCAGACGACGAACGGGGGGACGAACTGATGAAAGCGCAATTCGTGATCCCGCTCGCCATCATCGCGATGGGGCTGGGGCTGTCGTCGATCTACACCGTGGACGAGCGCGAAAAGGCGCTGGTGCTGCAGTTCGGCGAAGTCACCGCGGCGCGGACCGAACCGGGCATCGGCTTCAAGATCCCCTTCGTGCAGAACGTGGTGAAATATGACGACCGGATCATCTCGCTGACGACGCAACCGCTGGAAGTCACGCCGCTCGACGATCGTCGTCTGGTGGTCGATGCCTTCGCGCGCTGGCGCATCGTCGATGCGGTGAAGTTCCGCGAAGCGGTGGGCGATGGCGGTGAAAGCTTCGCCAAGAACCGGCTCGACGGCATCCTGAACAACGCGATCCGCGAAGTCATGGGCTCGGTGCCTTCGACCGCCGTTCTGTCGAACGACCGCACGGCGCTGATGAACAAGATCCGCGACATCGCCAAACGCGAGGCGAATGCGCTGGGCGTCGACGTGATCGACGTGCGTCTGACCCGTACCGACCTGCCCGAGCAGAACCTCGCCGCGACCTATGCGCGGATGCGGGCCGAGCGCGAGCGCGAGGCGGCGGACGAGCGCGCCCGTGGGGGCGAAGCGGCGCAGCGTGTGCGGGCCACGGCCGATCGCGAAGTGGTCGAACTCACCTCCGAGGCGCGCAAACAGGCGGAAATCGTCCGCGGTCAGGCCGATGCCGAGCGCAACCGGATCTATGCGGAAGCCTATGGCAAGGACGAAAGCTTCTTCGCCTTCACCCGGGCCCTGCAATTCTATGCCGAAAGCCTGAAGCCGGGCACTTCGTCGCTGGTGACGGAACCGGGCAGCCTCTACTTCGACTATGAGCGTTTCGTGAAATCGCTTGAAGCCGGGGTTCCGCCTGCAGCGCCTGCGGCCGGAAACTGATGGCATCGGTTTTCACCGCTTTGGGCCTTGTGCTCGTGATCGAGGGGCTGGCACTTGTGCTGGCCCCTTCGCGCATCGAGGAGGTGCTGGCGCTTCTGGCCAGCATCGGCCCGGTCGGACGGCGCCGGATCGGCCTTGCCGCCGTCGCCGCGGGCGTGGGCATCGTCGCGCTGGTGCATGCCTTCACATGAGCCTCTCCACCCTCTCACACCGAAGTGACACCCCGCGACGGGCTTTCATTTGAACGGCGTGACGCTTACGCTTTTATAAGAGGCCAAGCCGGAGCACCGGCCAAGGACCACGGGAGACCCGCATGACCAAGACCGCCCCTTCTCTCACGACGCCGCGCCTCGCCCGACCGATCCTGATCGCGGCGATGCTCTCGACCGCGCTCAGCCTGTCGCCGCTGGCGATGACGCCCGCGCTGGCCGGGCCGGTGCCCGAAAGCTTCGCCGATCTTGTCGAACAGGTGAAACCGGCGGTGGTGATGATCACCACCTCGACCACGGTTTCCGAACCCGCGGGCGGCATGCCGGGCTTCCCGCCCGGCTCGCCGTTTGAGGATTTCTTCAAGGAATTCGGCATGCCGAACGGGCCGCAGGGCGGACCTCAGGGCGGGCCGCAGCGCCAGCACCGCGCCGATGCGCTCGGCTCGGGCTTCGTGATTTCCGAAGACGGCTACATCGTCACCAACAACCACGTCATCAAGGGCGAAGACGGCAACACCGTCGCCGATGAAATCTCGATCGAATTTGCCAATGGCAAGAAGCTCGACGCGAAGATCGTCGGCACCGATCCGAAGACCGACATCGCGCTTCTGAAGGTCGAGAGCAAGGAGCCCCTGCCCTTCGTCAGCTTCGGCGACAGCGACAAGATGCGCGAAGGTGACTGGGTGATGGCGATGGGCAACCCGCTGGGCCAGGGCTTCTCGACCTCGGTCGGCATCGTCTCGGCGCGCAACCGCGAACTGAGCGGCACCTATGACGACTACATCCAGACCGACGCCGCGATCAACCGCGGCAACTCGGGTGGGCCGCTCTTCAACATGGATGGCACGGTGATCGGGGTGAACACCGCGATCCTGTCGCCCAATGGCGGCTCGATCGGGATCGGCTTCTCGATGGCGTCGAACGTCGTCTCGAAGGTCGTCGGCCAGCTGAAGGAATTCGGCGCCACCCGCCGCGGCTGGCTGGGCGTCAAGATCCAGGACGTGACCCCCGACATGGCCGAGGCGATGAACCTGGCCACGCCGGAAGGCGCGATGGTGTCGGAAGTTCCCGAAGGCCCGGCGAAAGTGGCCGGGATCAAGTCGGGCGACGTGATCACCAGCTTTGCGGGCGCGCCGGTGAAGGACACGAAATCGCTGACCCGCCGCGTCGCCGATGCGCCGGTGGGCGAGGCGGTCGATGTGGTGGTGATGCGCGGCGGCAAGGAAGTGACGCTGCAAGTGACGCTTGGGCAGCGCGAACTGGCCGAGAACAGTGATGCCGGCGCGAACACCGGCGCTCAGGCCCCCGCCGAGGCGGGCGGTGCGGTGCTCGGCATGACGCTCTCGCCGATCACCGACGCGATGCGGGCCGAGCGCAACCTGCCGGCCGATCTGACCGGGCTGATGGTGACCGATATCGACGAAACCGGGACCGCCTTCGACAAGGGGCTGCGTCCGGGCGATGTGATCGTCGAGGCGGGCCAGCAGCCGGTCGCCGCGCTTGCGGATCTGCAGGCGCGCGTGGCCGAGGCGAAGGATGGCGGGCGCAAATCGGTGCTCTTGCTCATTCGCCGCGATGGCGAGCCGCGCTTCGTGGCCGTACCGCTGCAATAAGCCCTTCAAAACGGATCGAAAGGCACCCTTCGGGGTGCCTTTTCTTTTTCCTTACGGCCCTTCGGGCGTCTCGAGCCAGGACACGACGCCCATCTCGCGCGCCGCGCGCAGCGAGAGCTCGGCACTCAGCAAGCCGCGCTGGGTCTGATAGCGGCGGATCGCCTCGCGCGTGGCGGCGCTCATCTGACCGTCGAGCGGGCCGTCATAAAGCCCCCGCACCCAGAGCGCGCGCTGCAGGACCGCGGTCCGCGCCATCGTCATCTGCGAGGCGCAGACCGAGGCGAACCACATCCGCCCGCCGCCCGAGACGATGCGCGCCTGCGTGGTGGTGCGGTAGGTCGCGGGGGCAATCACGACGCCGGTTTTCGGGTCGCGGGTCTCGGGATCGACGAGCACATGTTCGGTCACCGTCTCGACCACCGCCGGGCGGCGTTCCTCGGTGAAACAGCCCTTCGCCTCGGGCCCGGGGCGGGTTTTCAACCACTCGCCCGCCAGCGAATTCGCCGGGGGGGCGACGATCGGCGTGGGATCGGGCTCAGCCTTGTCCGCGGCGGGTTTGTCCCGCGTCGCGGGGGCGTCCGCCTCGGTGCACCCGGCAAGGGCCGCGCAGAGCGCGAGCAGGGCAAGGGTCGGGCGAGGCAGGGAAAAACGCATGTCGGTTCCGGGTCGGTGTCGGCGCGACCATAGCGGCTTTGCCCCGCGGCGCAAAGGGGGCGGCGCGGCGGCAACGGGGGCAGCAAGGATGCGGCCAAGCAGCGCTGGCAATGGCTGCGCCTTTGTCCTAAAGGAAAAGCGGACCCAGCGCGGCCACAGGCACACGAGGATTTCATGGCGAAGATCATCTTCATCGAACACAATGGCACCCGTCACGAGGTGGAGGCGAAACCCGGGCTGACGGTGATGGAAGCGGCGCGCGACAATGGCGTTCCGGGCATCGACGCCGATTGCGGCGGCGCCTGCGCCTGCTCGACCTGCCACGCCTATGTCGATGCGGCCTGGGTGGACAAGCTGCCGAGGGCGCTGCCGACCGAAACCGACATGATCGATTTCGCTTTCGAACCGAACCCGGTGACCTCGCGGCTGACCTGCCAGATCAAGGTGACCTCGCTTCTGGACGGGCTGGTGGTGCATCTGCCCGAAAAGCAGATCTGATCTTTCTGCAAGGGCCGCCTTCGGGCGGCCTTGTCGTCGCAGGCCGGGCTTTCGCCTCGGGGCTTGCCCGAGGCGACCCACGGGGGGCTCCGCCCCCCGCACCCCCCGGCGTATTTTGCCAAGGAAAAGCCGAAACCCGTCCCGCATTGGCGCGTTGGCGCCCGGGCCAGCACGCGCCAACGCGGGGAATGGCGCAGACCTGAGCAATTGCGACACGCAGCGTGACGTATTTTGACGATCCGCTGTCGCATCCCGGCAGGCCGCTTGCCGCAGGGCGGGGAATATGTGCTAGACGCCTCCGAGACACTCTGTAGGGGCCGCGAAAGGAACCGGGAATGACGACCTATGTGCTGACCGTGAACTGCCACTCGACCCGCGGGATCGTGGCGGCGATTGCCAACTATCTGGCCGACAGCGGCTGCAACCTGACCGATTCGAACCAGTATGACGATCTGCTGACCGGCCAGTTCTTCATGCGCGTCACCTTCGTCTCGCAAACCGGGGCCACGCTCGAGAGCCTGAAGGCGGGTTTCGAGCCGGTCGCCAAGGAATTCGACATGGAATGGGCGATCCATGACGCCGAGAAGAAGGTCAAGGTCCTGCTGATGGTCTCGAACTTCGGCCATTGCCTGAACGACCTGCTGTATCGCTGGCGCATCGGCGCGCTGCCGGTCGAGATCGTCGGCGTCGTCTCGAACCACATGACCTACCAGAAGGTCGTGGTGAACCATGACATCCCCTTCCACCACATCAAGGTGACGAAGGAGAACAAGCCCGAGGCCGAGGCGCATTTGCTCGATGTGGTCGAGGAATCGGGGGCCGAGCTGATCGTTCTGGCGCGCTACATGCAGATCCTGTCGGACAAGCTCTGCCAGAAAATGTCGGGCAAGATCATCAACATCCACCACTCGTTCCTGCCGAGCTTCAAGGGCGCCAACCCCTACAAGCAGGCCTATGAGCGCGGCGTGAAGCTGATCGGGGCGACCTCGCACTATGTGACCGCGGACCTTGATGAAGGCCCGATCATCGAGCAGGAAACCGTCCGCATCACCCATGCGCAAAGCCCCGATGATTACGTCAGCCTTGGTCGCGACGTCGAGGCGCTGGTGCTGGCCCGCGCGATCCATGCCCATGTGCAGCACCGCACCTTCATCAATGGCAACAAGACCGTGGTCTTCCCGGCCTCGCCCGGCGGCTACACCTCCGAGCGTATGGGCTGAGCGGCGGTCCGAGGCGCCTCGCGCCTTGGAGTGAAGGCTCCCGTGGAGCCTTCGAAGTCGCGAACGCCCGGAGCGCAAGCGCAGGGCGGGGCAGTTGCCAGACAGCGTCGGAAAGTGGGGGGCTCTGCCCCCCCTTTTGGTTTCACCAAAAGTCCCCCCGAGATATTTGTGGCAAGATGAAAGCTGCGGGATTTCCTCCGGCGAGGAGCGCCGCAGCCACTGGCCCGCCCTCGCGGCATCTTTATGCATCGTGGCTTGACCTTTGACCGCCCAGAGGCCAGCTTGCGCCGACCTTTGGGAGCGCTTCATGGCCACTCGCACCGCGCCGTTTTCCGGCTTCGAATTTCTGATCGCCTGGCGCTACCTGCGCGCGCGTCGCGCCGAGGGCGGCGTCAGCGTGATGACCTGGATCAGCCTGATCGGCATCATGCTCGGCGTCGCGGCGCTGATCATCACGCTCGCCGTGCGCGCGGGGTTTCGGGCCGAATTCGTCGATACGATCCTCGGCTCGAACGCCCATGTCACGGTCTATTCCGCGCCGATGGAAGTGGCGCCCGATACCGACATCTTCTCCAGCCTGATGCCCGATTACGAGGCCCGCGCCGCGCGGCTGCTGAAGGTGCCCGGCGTCACCCGCGCCGCGCCGCTGATCCGCGGTCAGGTGATGGCGACGATGAACGACCGCTCGAACGTCGCGGAGGTCTACGGGATCTCCTACGAGAACCTGATGACCATCCCCCGCGTCGCGCATTCCGACCAGATCGAGGGCGACATCGACAGCTTCGGGCAAGGCATCGCCATGGGCTCGGAACTCGCGCGCGAACTGGGCGTCGCGGCGGGCGATACGGTCAAGCTGATCTCGCCCAATGGCGTGAAGACGCCCTTCGGCGTCTCGCCGCGGGTGAATGCCTATACCGTCGTCTACATCTTCACCGCCGGGCGCTGGGACATCGACCGCACCCGCATCTACATGCCCTTCGCCGAGGCGCAGAGCTTCTTCAACCGCGAGGGCGGCGCCGACGAGATCGAGGTCATGGTGAAAGACCCCGAACATGTCGACGACCTGACGCCCGATCTGATCGCGGCGGGGGGCGCGGGCACGATGCTCTGGAGCTGGCGCGATGCCTCGGGGTCTTTCCTGCGGGCGCTGACGATGGAGGACAACGTGATGTTCGTGATCCTGTCGGTGCTGGTGCTGATCGCGACGATGAACATCACCTCGGGGCTGATCATGCTGGTGAAGAACAAGGGCCGCGATATCGGCATCCTGCGCACGATGGGGCTGACCGAGGGCTCGGTGATGCGGGTCTTCTTCCTGTGCGGGGCCTTCACCGGCACGATCGGCACGGCGCTCGGCGTCGGGCTTGGGGTGCTCTTTGCGCTCAACATCAGCCATGTGATGGATGCGGTGAACTGGATCAGCGGCGGTGGCGCCTGGGACCCGTCGATCCGCGGCATCTACGAGCTGCCCGCCAAGCTGATCCCCTGGGACGTGGCCAAGGCGGTGGGTCTGGCGCTGGGCCTGAGCTTCGTCGTGACGATCTTTCCGGCCCGCCGGGCGGCGCGGCTGAACCCGGTGGAGGCGCTGCGCTATGAATGACGTGCTGAAGCTGGAACAGCTGGAAAAGAGCTATAACCCCGGCAAGCCGAATGCGATTGCCGTGCTGAAAGGGGTGAATCTGACAATTCCGTGCGGGCAGGTGGTGGCCCTTGTCGCGCCTTCGGGCGCCGGGAAATCGACGCTTTTGCACATTGCCGGGCTGCTTGATACGCCCGATTCCGGGCGGGTGATCCTGCAGGGGCAGGACATGACCGGGGCGAAGGACGCCGCCCGCACCGCGGCGCGGCGCGAGGCGCTTGGCTTCGTCTATCAGTTCCACCACCTGCTGCCCGAATTCACCGCGCTGGAAAACATCACCTTGCCGCAGCTGGCCAATGGCACGAGCCGCAAGGCGGCCGAGGCGCGGGCGCGCGATCTTCTGGCCCGGGTCGGGCTGACCGAGCGCGCCGGGCACCGGCCCTCGGCGCTGTCCGGGGGCGAGCAGCAGCGCGTGGCCTTCTGCCGGGCGCTGGCCAATGCCCCTGCCCTGCTGCTGGCAGACGAGCCGACGGGCAACCTTGATCCGGGGACCTCGGAGACGGTGTTCTCGGCGCTGATGGAACTTGTGCGCGCGACCGGGCTTTCGGCGCTGATCGCGACGCATAACCTTGAGCTGGCGGCGCGGATGGACCGGGTTCTGCGGCTCACGGACGGGCAGTTGGTGGAGGCGTGATGATCGTTTACGGGATCAAGACCTGCGGCACGGTGCAGAAGGCGCTGGCGGCCCTGACGGCGGCGGGCAAGGCCCCGGTTCTGCGCGACATCCGCAAGGAGCCGCTGACCGCGGACGAACGCGCAGAGTTCATCGCGGCCTTCGGCGAGAAGCTGATCAACCGCAGCTCGACCACCTGGCGGGCGCTTTCCGAGGCCGAGCGCGCCGCCCCGATCGAGGCGCTTTTGCAGGCCCATCCGACGCTGATGAAACGCCCGGTGATCCGGGGCAACGGACTCACGCTCGGCTGGGACGCCGCCGTGCAAATGGCTCAATTATAACTCTTTATTACCACTGACGCGTCCAAGTAATCTCAAAGTTGCCGCGTCTTATAACTTCTGGATTATAGGCCGGCGCGCCTTTTCGCGCTACTTTTCCCGTGGGGAAGAGGCGAGATACAGGCAGGACGTCATGACCGCAATTCCGAAGCCGCGGATAGAAATCCCGCGGGAGGAAATCCGCTCCCAGTCGCAAAGCTTCTGGACACAACTCGCGTGGATCAGCGCGGGGGCTTCACCGCTTATGGCTTGGCGCCGCGCGGCACGGATGAGTGTGGCCGATCTGGCCCGCGCCTCGGGCGTCGCGCCCGACGTCATCACCGCGATCGAGTCGCGCGATCACATCCCGAACCGGCTGGAGCTGGTGGCGCTCTCGGCCTCGCTTGGCCTCAGCGTCGGCGATCTCGAAGACTGAGCCCGCATCGGGCTCTTCCTGCGCTTGCAAGCCCTGCCCGCGCGGCGGGGCTTTTCGTTTGCCCTGTCCGGCATCGGAGCCGGCCGCCGGGGACGGCGCAAGAAAAAAGCCCGCGTGGGCGCCGCGGGCCTTCTCGACGGCAGGAGCGTCGTTCAGAGAAGTTTCAGATCGCCCGCCGACGAGCGGCCGTCGCGCCCCGAGATCAGTTCGAAGCTGATCTTCTGGTTGTCGCTGAGCGACTTCAGCCCGGCGCGTTCAACCGCCGAGATGTGGACGAACACGTCCTTGCCACCCCCATCGGGGGCGATGAAGCCATAGCCCTTGGTGGTGTTGAACCATTTCACGGTTCCGGTAGCCATATCTCTCTCCTCGTATTGGCCCGACGCGACATTGCGCCAGAACGTGCAGCCAGGTCTTCCAAGTCTTCCGGCTGCCCCAAAAGGGAGCGGTAGGAAAGTCCAAGTTCACGCAAGGGGAAGCGTGCCATACACATTCCAAAAAGCAACGGCCAAAGCGCCGCAGGTGCTGATTTCAAGGCCTGCGACATTTTTGCATCCATAAGTTGAAGATAGAATAGTTTCAGAGTGTTGCGAGGGATTCGAAGTCATGAACAAAGTCGGAACATTCGCGCGCCAGCGCCGCCCCCGCGCCATAGGCGCGCAGGTCTTGAAAAACAAAGAACGCCACAGGTTTCCCTGTGGCGTTCCGGTGTTTCCAACGCGTTTTCAGCGCAGATCGGGCGGCGTCGCCTCGGCTTTCAGCGCGGCCACGATGGCGTCGAGCCCCACGGTTTCGGTGCGGGTATCGCCCAGACGGCGGACGGACACGGTGCGCGTCTCGACCTCTTTCGCGCCGATGGCGAAGATGTAGGGCACCTTGCCCAGGCTGTGCTCGCGGACCTTGTAGTTGATCTTCTCGTTGCGGGTGTCGCATTCGGCGCGAATCCCCGCCGCGATCAGCGTGGCCGCGACTTCTTCCACGTAATCATCGGCTTCCGAGGTGATCGAGGCGACAACGACCTGCCGCGGCGCCAGCCACAGCGGCAGCTTGCCCGCATGCGATTCGATCAAGATGCCGATGAAACGCTCGAACGACCCCAGACAGGCGCGGTGCAGCATCACCGGGCGGTGCTTGGCGCCATCCTGACCGATGTAATTCGCATCGAGCCGCTCGGGCAGGTTCGGGTCCACCTGCAGCGTGCCGCATTGCCAGTCGCGGCCGATCGCATCGGTCAGCACGAATTCGAGCTTCGGCCCGTAGAAGGCGCCCTCGCCGGGGAAAATCTCATACTCATGCCCGGCCGCGGTGACGGCATTCGCCAGCGAGGCTTCGGCGTGATCCCAGCTTTCCTCGGTCCCGATCCGCTTTTCGGGCCGGGTCGAGAGCTTGATGCGCCATTTGTCGAAGCCGAGATCCGCGTAAACCGAGGACAGGAACTCGATGAATTTCTTCGTTTCCGCTTCGATCTGATCTTCCATGCAGAAGATATGCGCGTCGTCTTGCGTGAAACCGCGCACCCGCATGATGCCATGCAGCGCCCCCGAGGGCTCGTAGCGCGCGCAGGAGCCGAATTCCGCCATGCGCAGCGGCAGATCGCGGTAGGACTTCAGCCCGACGTTGAAGATCTGCACGTGGCAGGGGCAGTTCATCGGCTTCAGCGCGTTGATCACCTTTTCCCGCGCGCCCTCTTCGTCGACTTCGACGATGAACATGTTCTCGCGGTAGTTTTCCCAGTGCCCCGAGGCCTCCCAGAGCTTGCGGTTAACCACCTGCGGCGTGTTCACCTCGACATAGCCATCGGCGCGCTGGCGGCGGCGCATGAAGTCCTGCAGCGTGGTGTAGATCGTCCAGCCGTTCGGATGCCAGAACACCTGCCCCGGCGCTTCCTCCTGCATGTGATAGAGGTCCATCTCGCGGCCGAGCTTGCGGTGGTCGCGTTTGGCGGCCTCTTCGAGCATGGTCAGGTGGGCCTTGAGATCATCGCGCGAGCGGAAGGCGATGCCGTAGATGCGCTGCAGCATCGGGCGCGTGCTGTCGCCCAGCCAATAGGCGCCCGCGACATGGGTCAGCTTGAAGGCGTCCGCGGGCACCTGCCCCGTATGCTGCAGGTGCGGGCCGCGGCAAAGATCCTGCCAGCCGCCGTGCCAGTACATGCGGATGTTTTCGCCTTCGGGGATGCGATTCACCAGTTCGACCTTGTAGGGTTCGCCGGTCTTTTCGTAATGCGCGATGGCATCGGCGCGCGACCAGACCTCGGTCTTCACCGGCTCGCGGGCGTTGATGATCTGCTTCATCCGCGCTTCGATCGCGCCCAGATCTTCGGGCGTGAAGGGCTCGGCGCGGTCGAAGTCATAGAACCAGCCGGCATCGCGCACCGGGCCGATGGTGACCTTCACATCGGGCCACAGCTCCTGCACGGCGCGGGCCATGATATGGGCCAGATCGTGCCGGATCAGCTCCAGCGCCGGAACCGGGTCCTTCATCGTGTTGATGGAAATCCGGGCGTCCTGCGTGATCGGCCAGGCGAGGTCCCAATGCGCGCCATCGAGTTGCGCCGAGATCGCGGCCTTGGCCAGCGAGGGCGAGATCGAGGCTGCCACCTCGGCCGCCGTCACCCCTGCAGGGTACTCGCGCTTCGCGCCATCGGGAAAGTGGAGAGAGATCTGGGACATGTGTCCTCCTCGTCGGTTTGGCGGCTACAAAGCGCCCGGTTGCGGGTTATGATGACCGGTCTATGCGACGCGGCGGCAGGACTGTCAACCACGCCGCGCTGCGGGCAGCAGAAAGGGGGGCTCTGCCCCCCTCTTGGCCTTCGGCCAATTCACCCCCCGAGATATTTGGAGCAAGATAAAAGGGATCAGGATTTATCTTGCCACAAATATCTCGGGGGGAGTCCCGAGAGGACGGGGGGCAGAGCCCCCCTTCCCGATTGTTCACACGCGGTCCGGCTCAGAACCGGAAGCCCGCGCGCAGCTGCACGGTGTTGAAGTTGGTGTCGACGCTGCTCGTCGAGCCGTCGAAATCGGTGCTGAGGTCGCGGCGGATCAGTTCCGCACCGACCGTCCATTTGTCATTCACCGCGTAATCGACGCCCAGACCGTAGTTCACGCCATCGGCCGCGCCGTTGGTCTGGCCGTCGCCGTTCTTCCAGTCGCCGCGCGAATAGCCGACGAAGGCATAGGGCAGCGCCTTGCCATAGGCCATCCCGGCGCGGGCCTTCAGGTCGATCATGTTGTCGAACTTGCCCGGCGCGCCATCCAGATTGAAGTCGGTCGCCTGCGCCGCGATCTCGCCACCGTAGACGAGCGCGCCATTTTGCAGGTTGTAGCCGCCAAAGACCCCATAGCTGCCGCGGCCGATGTCAAAGCCGGTATCGGCCGAGCCGGGGGTCTTGTAGTTGGCGCCACCGCTGGTGGACGAGCCGCCGGTCACACCGGCGTAGAAGCCCTCCCAGGATTGCACCGGCGCGGGCGCGGGAACCGCGGCGACGGGCTCGCTTTCGACCACCGGGGGCGTCAGGCCACCGGCAAAGGCGGGGGCAGCAAGGCTCGCCATCGCGGCGATCGCAACACTGAGCTTTTTCATCTTACTATTCCTTCAGTCAAGATGCGTCATGCCCGCAAGATTTGCCTTTTTCCGAGCAAGTTCAATATTTTGACCGGGAACATCGAAACACGTTCGCTCAAGACCTTGTGCCTTGGCCGTGATGAAAAGGCCCGCGTCCTTGCGGCGCGGGCCTTCTTTTCAACCGGTTCGGCGCCCGGACGGGCTCACAACCCGGCGTAGATCTGCACGATGCGATCGACCGCGGCCTCGGCCGACATTTCCTCGCTTTCGCCGGTCCGGCGCGAGGTCAGCTCGACCACGCCATTGGCCAGACCGCGCGGGCCGACGGTGATCCGCCACGGCAGGCCGATCAGATCCATCGTGGCGAATTTCGCCCCGGCCCGCTCGTCGCGGTCGTCGTAAAGCGGGTCGAGCCCCTTCGCCACCAGCGCCTTGTAAAGCCCGGTGCAGGCCGCGTCAGTGCCCGCATCGCCCTGTTTCAGGTTCACGATGCCGACATGGAAGGGCGTGACGCCTTCCGGCCAGATGATGCCCTTGTCGTCATGGTTCGCCTCGATCAGCGCGCCCAGAAGGCGCGAGACGCCGATGCCGTGCGAGCCCATCTCGACCGGGACGCGGGTGCCGTCGGGGGTGACGACGGTGGCGCCCATCGACTCGGAATACTTCGTGCCGAAGTAGAAGATCTGCCCGACTTCGATGCCACGGCCGACGCAGCGGCGCTCTTCCGGGATCTGGTTGAACACCGACTCGTCATGGGTTTCGTCGGTGCGGGCGTAAAGCGTGGTGAATTCCTCGCAGATCGAGGCCACCTGCGCGCGGTCGTCGTAATCGACATCGCGCTTGCCCAGTTTCAGCTCCGGCACCTTGGCGTCGTAGAAGACTTCGCTTTCGCCGGTCTGCGCCAGCACGAGGAATTCATGCGTGTTGTCGCCGCCGATCGGGCCCGAGGCCGCGCGCATCGGGATCGCCGTCAGGCCCATGCGCTCGTAGGTGCGCAGGTAGCTGACCATGTGGCGGTTGTAGGCGTGCAGCGCGTCTTCCTTGGTCAGGTCGAAGTTGTAGCCGTCCTTCATGTAGAATTCGCGGCCGCGCATGACGCCGAAACGCGGGCGGACCTCGTCGCGGAACTTCCACTGGATGTGGTAAAGCGTCAGCGGCAGGTCCTTGTAAGACGAGACATGGGCGCGGAAGATGTCGGTGATCATCTCCTCGTTCGTCGGACCGTAGAGCATGTCGCGGTCGTGCCGGTCCTTGATGCGCAGCATTTCCTGACCGTAGTCGTCATAGCGGCCGCTTTCGCGCCACAGATCGGCCGGCTGCAGCGTCGGCATCAGCAGCGGGATGTGACCGGCGCGGATCTGCTCTTCATGCACGATCTGTTCGATGCGCTTGAGCACCTTGAAGCCGAGCGGCAGCCACGAATAGATCCCGGCCGCCTGCTGCTTGATCATGCCCGCGCGCAGCATGAGCCGGTGCGAGACGATCTGCGCCTCGGCGGGGTTTTCCTTGAGAACGGGGAGGAAGTAGCGGGACAGGCGCATGGACAAGCCTCGGGACAGGGGTTTTCGTTGCGCAATTGGGTAGAGGAAACGCGGTCTCGGGGCAAGATGGGCCGGGCGCGCAGGCAGGGTCGAAAATCCGGCTGGCAGGGCTGGCCGATTCGCCCTATGGTTGCATTCCAATCATCCATAGGTTGCAATTTGTTCCCGGGCGGCTCCTGTCAATCGGGAAGACGTCGATAGCTTCATACCGAACCGTTCAGGAAAGGTCGAACCCATGTCGCAATGTCTCTATCTCGTCACGCTGCAACTGCGAAAGGATCACTTCGTCGGGGGTGCCTCTGCCCAACTTCGCTTGGGCGTCGATACCGTCGATCTGGAAGTCTCTGGGAATGTCACAGGCACCCGGCTGGAAGGGACACAATTCCCGCAGCAGTTCAATGGCGCGGTGAATGGCGGGTATCATGACCTCAACAAGGACCCGGAAAAACGCGTCGTGGTGGTGCATGGCCGGGTCGTGGAAGAAAGCCGCGGCGGTCAGCCGAGCGCCCATCTGAACAGCTTCACCGCGCTTTTGCGGGTGAACACGCAATGGGAAGGCACGGCGCAATTCTGGATCGGGGACGCCGAATATCCCTGTGACGTGACGCAGCTTCGCGTGCCCGAACCGGCCGAGTGATCCTGCACGCCCGCCCCCGCGGCCGCGGGATCGCGCCGCGTTTTCCGGGGCGGTCCGACAGCCGATCCGCGTGCCGCCCCGGGGGACACATGACCTGGGCGCATGGCGGCCATGCCCATGAAAAGTCAGATTGTTACCGAAAACGACATGTTCGCGGTGTTTCTGAACAGAGTTTCCCTTCCCGGGCAGAGCAATCTGATCCGGTGAGGCCTTCCGGGCCCGCCAAGACCCGAAGGCCCGAATGCACCGCTACCGCTTCATCCTGTTCCGCCCGCTGCAGTTCATCCCCGTCCTGTTCGGCATTTCGATCATCACCTTCGTTCTGGTGCGGCTGATCCCGGGGGATCCGGCACGGATCCTGCTCGGCACGCGGGCGACACCGACGGCGATTGCGAAGATCCGTGCCCAATACGGTCTCGATGACCCGATGTGGATGCAATATCTCTATTTTCTCAAGAACCTCGCCGCGGGCGAGATGGGAAAATCGACGCTTTACAAGATCGATGTGCTGCGGCTGATCGCGACGCGGATCGAGCCGACGCTGGCGCTGGTGGTGATGGGCGTGGTTCTGGCGCTGCTGATCGCGGTGCCCTTTGCCGCGCTCTCGGCCCGGCGTCAGGGCGGATTGGCCGATCATGGCGTGCGACTGGTTTCGACCGCCGGGATCGGTTTTCCCTCATTCTGGCTGGGCGCGATGCTGATCTTGCTGTTTTCGATCCGGCTCGACTGGCTGCCGGTCTCGGGCTACGGCGAGACCCCGGTGGACAAGCTGCAACACCTGATCCTGCCGGGGCTGACGATTGCGCTGTCGCTGTCGGCGGTGCTGACGCGCTCGCTGCGGGCGGGGATGATCGCGGGGCTGTCCTCGGATGTGGCCACCGCCGCACGGGCGCGCGGGATGCCGGAAAACACCGTCTTCTGGCGCCATGTGGTGCCGAATGCGCTGGTGCCGACGGTGAACCTGCTCGCGGTCAACATCGGCTGGCTGATCGGCGGCACCGTCGTCGTCGAGAGCGTCTTTGCCGTACCGGGGCTTGGCCAGCTGATGGTGCGCGGCATTTTCAGCCGCGATTACATGGTGGTGCAGGGCGTCGCGCTGACCTTTGCCGTGGCGACCGTGCTGATCAACTTTGCCGCCGATATCATCACCGTGGCCCTCGACCCGAGGATCAAGCTGTGACGGCCCCTGCCCTGTCCCGTCGCGCGCCGCGCTGGCGTGCCTTCCTGCGCCGCCGCACCATGCTGGTCGCGGGTCTCGCGATCCTCGCCAGCTTCGTGCTGCTTGCCCTGCTCGCGCCCTGGGTCGCGCCCTCAGATCCGATCTTTCAGGACACGACGGCGAAGCTCTTGCCCCCCTCGCTGGCGCATCCGATGGGCACCGACAATTTCGGTCGCGACGTGCTGGCACGGGTGATCTGGGGGGCGCGGATCGACCTGCAGATCGCGGTGATCGGCGTCGTCTTTCCCTTCCTGATCGGCACCGGCGTCGGCACCGTCGCGGGCTTCTTCGGCGGCTGGGTCGATGCGCTTTTCATGCGGATCATCGATGTCGTGTTGGCCTTCCCCTTTCTGGTGCTGATGCTCTCGATCATCACCATCCTCGGGCCGGGGCTTGGCAGTTTCTACATCGCGATGGCGCTCGTCGGCTGGGTCAGCTACGCGCGGCTGATCCGGGCGCAGATCCTTGTGCTGAAAACGCAGGATTTCGCCGTCGCGGCGCAATCGCTCGGCTTTTCGCGGGCGCGGATCATGTTTCGCCACCTGCTGCCGAATGCGCTGGCGGGCTCGCTTGTCTTCGTCATGTCAGATGCGGTGCTGGTGCTCTTGAACGGCGCGGCGATCAGCTATCTGGGCCTTGGCGTGCAACCGCCCTTGGCCGAGTGGGGCGTGATGGTCGCCGAGGCGCAGGGCTTCATCACCCAGGCCTGGTGGATCACGCTGTTCCCCGGCCTTGCGATCGTGACGCTGGCCTTCGGCTTTTCGCTGACGGGCGATGCGCTCGCCGATCTGCTCGGGGTGCATGAATGAGCGCGCAACTGGAAATCCGCGGCCTCTCGGTCGTCTATCGCGATGCCGGGGAAGAGCGCGAGCTGCTGCAAGACATCAGCCTTGATCTGCAGCGGGGCGAAATCCTTGGGCTGGTGGGGGAATCCGGTTCGGGCAAAAGCCTGCTCTGCCGCACCGTGATCGGGCTGATGCCCTCGCGCAGCCTGACGATGACCGCGGGTACAGTGACGCTTGACGGCGTGGCGATCCACGACACCGACATGGCCGGGCTGCGCGGGCGCCGCATCGGCATGATCTTTCAGAACCCGACGAGCCATCTGGATCCGGTGATGACGATCGGCAAGCAGATCGCCGAGGGGCTGCGCCATCACAAGCGCCTGTCGGCCGTGGCGGCGAAGGCCGAGGCGATCGGGCTGTTGCGGCAGGTGGGCTTTCCCGATCCGGGCCGCGCCTATGGCAGCTATGCGCATGAATTTTCGGGCGGGATGCGGCAACGCGCGATGATCGCGGTGGCTTTGGCTTGCGATCCCGAAATCCTGATCGCCGACGAACCGACGACCGCACTCGACGTGACGATTCAGGCGCAGATCCTGCGGCTCTTGATCGAGCTGCGCGACCGGCGCGGGCTCTCGATCATCCTGATCACCCACGATCTGGGCGTCGTTGCGCAAAGCTGCGACCGCATCGCCGTCATGCGCGCGGGCCGGATCGTCGAAGAGGGCGAAAAGCGCGCGCTTCTGGCTGATCCGCGCCATCCCTACACAAGGCAGCTGATCGACTCGCATCCGACGATGACGCACGCGGGCGACGAACCCGCGCCGCATCCGCATGACCGCAAGCCGATCTTCGAGATCGACGATCTGCGCGTGCATTTCCCCGCGGGCGGCGGTTTTCTGACCCCGAAACGCGAGTTTCAGGCGCTCAAGGGCGTGTCGCTGCGGGTCTGGCCGGGCGAGACGGTGGGGATTGTCGGCGAAAGCGGCTCGGGCAAAAGCACGCTCGCCCGCGCGATCCTGGGCCTGACCCGCATCACCTCGGGCCAGGTCAGCTTCGAGGGCCATGTGCTCACCCGCGATCCGAAAGCGACGCTGAAACATCTGCACCACGGCGCGGCGATGGTGTTCCAAGACCCGTTCAACGCGCTCAATCCGCGCCTGACGATCGGCGAGACGCTGGCCGAGGTGCTGCGCACGCAGGGCGAAACCCCGGCGGCCGAGATCGAGACCCGGATCGGCGAGTTGCTCGACATGGTCGGGCTCGAGCGCAGCTATGCCACCCGCCGCCCGCGCTCGATGTCGGGGGGCCAATGCCAGCGCGCGGGCATCGCGCGGGCGCTCGCCGTCAATCCGCGGGTGATCATCGCCGATGAATGCGTGGCCGCGCTCGACGTGACGATTCAGGCGCAGATCGTGGCGCTTTTCCGCGATCTGATCGCGCGCACCGGGCTGACGCTGATCTTCATCGCGCATGATCTGGCGATCGTGCGGACGCTGTGCGAGCGCGTCGTCGTCATGCATCACGGCGCCATCGTCGAGGAAGGCCCCTCGGCGCGGATCTTCGCGCGGCCCGAACAGGCCTATACCGCGGCGCTGATCGCCGCCGTCCCCGACATAGACCCGGACCGACCGTTGAACGGCGGCCAGACAACCTTGCAACAGGAGAGTGCGACATGATCAGAAAGCTAACCCGCGCGGCCATGCTGGGCCTTGCGATGACGACGGCGCTTGTCTCGGTGGCCGAGGCGCAGGGCGTGCTGTCGATCGGCCGACGCGAGGATTCGACCACCTTCGACCCGATCGCCACGGCGCAGAACATCGATTTCTGGGTGTTCTCGAACGTCTTCGACGTGCTCGTGCGGGTGGACAAGGCGGGCCAGAACCTGCTGCCGGGTCTTGCCGAAAGCTGGGAGGTCTCGCCCGATGCGCTGAGCTATACTTTCCATCTGCGCGACGCGAAATTCTCGGACGGCACGGCGGTCACCGCCGAGGACGCCGCCTATTCGCTGACCCGCATCCGCGACAGCGAGCTGTCGCTCTGGTCGGACAGCTACAAGATCATCAAGGATATCCAGACCCCCGACGCGAAGACGCTGGTGATCACGCTCAACGGTCCCTCGGCGCCGTTCCTGTCGACGCTCGCCATGCCCGGGGCCTCGATCATCTCGAAGGCGGCGATGGAAAGCATGGGCGAGGAAGCCTTCGCCGAAAAGCCCGTCGGCTCGGGCGCCTTCATGGTGGATGAATGGCGGCGCGGTGATCGGGTGATCCTGAAGAAGAACCCGAATTACTGGGATGCGACCGATGTCAGCCTGGACGGCGTGGAATGGATTTCCGTGCCCGATGACAACACCCGGATGCTGGCGGTGCAGGCGGGCGAACTCGATGCGGCGATCTATGTGCCCTTCTCGCGCGTCGAAGAGCTGAAGAAGGATGCGAAGCTGAACGTGATCGTCGATCCCTCGACGCGCGAAGATCACCTGCTGATGAACCAGCAGCATGCACCGCTTGACAATGTGAAGGTGCGTCAGGCGCTGGATTATGCCGTAGACAAGCAGGCGATCGTCGACACCGTGACCTTCGGCATCGGCGAGGTGGCGAATTCCTACATCCCGAAAGGCGCGCTGTATCATAGTGACGCGAATGGCGCGCGTGGCTTCGATCCGGCGAAGGCCAAGGAGCTGCTGACCGAGGCGGGTGTCGGGCCGATCACCCTGAATTATGTCGTCAACGCCGGCAACGAGGTCGACGAGCAGATCGCCGTCCTGCTGCAACAGCAGCTTGGCGCGGTCGGTGTCACGCTGAACCTGCAGAAGATGGACCCGAGCCAGACCTGGGACATGCTGGTGAACGGCGAATATGATCTCTCGGTGATGTACTGGACGAACGACATCCTCGACCCCGATCAGAAGACCACCTTCGTTCTGGGCCATGACGTGAACCAGAACTACATGACGCGCTACCAGAACGAGACGGTGAAGACCCTCGTGGCCGAGACGCGGCTGGAGATGGACCCGACCAAGCGCGAGGCGCTTTACGCGGAGATCCAGAAAACCGCCAAGGCCGACGTGCACTGGATCGACCTCTACTACAGCCCCTATCTGAGCGTCACCCGCAAGGGGATCGAGAATTTCGGCCAGAACCCGCTTGGCCGGTTCTATCTCGAAGAGACGAAGAAGACCTATTGAGCCCTTTGCGGCGGCCGGTCACGGCCGCCGCCCTTCCCTTCGCCGCAGGACATGCCATGACCCAGATCGACCTTTCTGCGCTGGAAACGGCGCTTGATGCGCTGCCCAAACGCCATCCCGGCCCCGGTGGGGTTGCAGGCGTTCTCAAGGATGGCGTGGTGATCGCCACCCGGGCCTGGGGCTATGCCGATCTCGACACCGCCCAGCCGATGACGGCCAGGACCCGGCTGCCGATCTGCTCGATCTCGAAGCAGTTCACCTGTCAGGTGCTGCTGGCCGAGGTGGAGGATCTGGCCCGTCTCGATGCGAAAGTCGCGGCCTTCCTGCCGAAATTCACCGGGCCTCTGCCGACGGTCCGGCAACTCTGCGACAACCAGTCGGGCCTGCGCGACTACTGGGCGCTGACGGTGCTGCAGGGTGCAAAGGCCGAGCAGACTTTCACGCGCGGCGATGCCCTGCCGCTGATCGCGCGGATGAAGACCGGGCATTTCCCGCCCGGCACCGCCTATTCCTATTGCAACTGCAACTACCGGATCGTGTCGGAGCTGATCGAGGCCGAAACCGGCGCCGCCCTGCCCGATCTCTACCGCAAGCACATCTGGGGTCCGGCGGGCATGACCACCGCCGTGCTGACCGCCGACACCCGCGCCCCCGAAGACGGGGTGATCGGCTACGAGGGCTCGGATGCGACGGGCTTCTTTCCGGCCGACAACGGGATTTACTGGATCGGCGATGCGGGGATCTCCGCCTCGCTCGACGACATGCTGGCCTACGAGCGCTGGATCGACGCAACCCGCGAGGACGAGACCAGCCTCTACCGCCGCATCTCGGCACAGCCGCATTTTTCCGACGGGACGCCCGCCGCTTACGGCTTCGGCCTTGCACAGCACGATATCGCCGGGCAGCGCTTCACCGGCCATGCGGGCGCCCTGCGCGGCTTCCGGGCGCAGCGGCTGAATGCGCGCGACGCCCGGCTCTCGGTCGTGGTGATCTTCAACCACGAGGGCGACACCTTTGGCGCGGCGCAAAGCCTGATCGAGGCGGCGCTCGGCCACAAGACCCCCGCCCCCGCGCCCCTCCCCGAGGGCTGGGACGGCCAATGGCTCGCCGATGACGGGCTGATTGTGCAGATCGAAAGCGGGCGGCGCAGCGCCAGCCTGCGCTATGCAACCGGGGGCGAGACGGTCACTCTGGCCGCCGACGGCACGCTTTGCGGCTCGGGCGTGGTGCTTGCCCGGACGGCCGAGGGGCTGCGGATGACGCGCAGCAAGGACAACACCGCCCCCGCGCTAGTGGCGCTTCCCGCGCTCGACAGCGCCGATGCGGCCGAGATCGCCGGGCGCTACAGCTCGGCGGAACTCGAGGCCGATCTGGTGATCGAGGCCCGCGACGGCGCCGCTTTCGCCCGGTTCGAGGGGATGCTGGGCGCGGGCCGGATGGAGCGCATGGCCCCCGCCGGACGCGATGTCTGGACGGTGGCCACGCGCCGCTCTATGGATGCGCCCGCGCCGGGCGACTGGACGCTTGTCGTCACCCGCGACGCCACCGGTGCGGTGCACGGGCTGACGCTTGGCTGCTGGCTCGCGCGCGGGGTGGTTTACAGCCGGGCGTCCTGAGCCGGGTCAGACCTCCGGCGCCTCGGCCAGCGCATAGACGCGCAGCCGGTGCCCGTCGGGATCGACCGCAACGAAGCTGGTGCCGAAGTCGAGATCGGTCGGCGGCATCAGCATCGTCACGCCCCTCGCCAGCCAGTCGGCATGGGTCTGCGCCACCTGCTCCGGCGCGACCTTGAAGCCCAGATCGCAGGCCCCGGGCGCGTGCTCGGGCCGGGGCTGCACCCCGTCCTTGCGCCACAGGCCCAGCGCGAGGCCGGAGTCGAGCACGAACAGCGCAAAGGTCGGACTTTGCTCGACCGGCGGGCGGCCCAGAAGGCGGCTGTAAAAAGCGACACTTGCGGCCGGATCGGCGACGTAGAACAGCAGGATGTTGGACATGTTCGGCTCCTGTGGAACGGGGTTGCCGGACTGTCTTACGAGTCACTACTGTCAGTTTCTGTCAGCATCATGCGCCGGGTGGCAGGCCCTGCCGCTTGCGCCATTCTGCCAGAAGCACTTGCCGCCGTTTCGGAGCCCGCGCGTCGAGCAGCTCGGCGCTTTCGATCCGGTCGGCCCGGAAGCTGCGAAAATCGGCACGCCATTCGCACCAGCCGACCAGCAGGCGGACCTGATCGAAAAACGCATAGGCAAAGGGCCAGATCACCCGCGTGCTCGTGCGGTCGGCCCCGTCGCGATAGGTGATGGCCAGCTTGTGCTCGGTCCGGATCGCCTTGCGCAGCAGAACCGGATCGACCGCCGGGGCCGAGAGCGCCGCGCCGGGACCAACAAGCAGCGGTGCCGCCTCCATCGCCGCCCGCATCTCGGCCGGAAACGCCGCCGCGATCCGGGCCAAAGCGCTTTCGGCCTGCTGGCGCAGGCTCTCGTCGCCGCGCTTGGCCACCCAGCGCGCGCCCAGCACCAGCGCCTCGATCTCCTCGGCGGGAAAGGACAAGAGTGGCAGCAGGAACCCCGGCCGCAGCACATAACCCACACCCGGCTCGCCCGCGACATCGGCACCCATCGCCTGCAGGCTGGCAATGTCGCGATAAAGCGTGCGCAGGCTGATGCCCAGCTCGTCCGCCAGCGCCTGCCCGCTGACCGGAAAGCGATGGCGACGCAGCACGTCGAGCAGATCGAAAAGGCGTTCGGAACGGGACATGGTCAGAGCCTAGCACGGATCCTGACAAGATGTGACAGGAGGTGTCGGCACGCGCAGATGATTGGCTCCGCCGGGCAAAGAAGTCTGCGGCCTTTTGCCGACAAGCCCAGCGCGACCTTGACCCTGCGCCATCAATCGCTTTCGATCGCGGCGCCGATACTGCCGTCTTTCGAGCGTTTTCATGATCTATTTGCTTGCCCTGATCCCCGTCCTTCTTGTGATCACGCTGGTCGTGCTGTTGCGCCGCCGACGCCCGCACATCCTGATCGACGGATCGAACGTCATGCACTGGCGCGACAACAGCCCGAGCCTCGAGCCGGTGCGCGCGGTCGTGACCCTGACCAAGAAGGCGGGCTTCACTCCCGGCGTCGTCTTCGATGCCAATGCGGGCTACAAGCTCGAGGGGCGCTATCGCGACGACCGCCATCTGGCGCGGGCGCTGGGCCTGCCCGAAGCCCAGGTGCTGGTGGTGTCGAAGGGCCAGCAAGCCGATCCGGTGCTTCTGGCCGTGGCGCGGGACCGCGGCGCCCGGATCGTGACGAATGACCGCTTTCGCGACTGGGCCGCGCCCCACCCCGAAATCGCGACGCCGGGCCATCTGATCCGCGGCGGCTGGCGCGACGGGGCGGTCTGGCTCGATCTGGGCGAAGAGTGATCGGCGAAATCCGCCCCTTCCGCGGCTTGAGCGGAAAATTTCATTTGGCGTCAGGGCAAAGCCTTGCCATGCTGCAGCCATGATGACCAACGCGCCCTTCCTGATCGAAAGTGACCATGCCTTGCTGCGCCACCACCTGCGCGGCATTCGCATCATCGAGCTGCGCCAGATCGGCGGCACGCCCGAACACGGCGCCGAAATGATGGCGCATCTGGAAAACCTCGGCTTTGCGGTGAAATTCCGCAAACTCGAACGCATGTCACCCCCGCCGCTGCTGCGCATCGCCTTCCGCTATCCCGGCCCCGGCACGGCCGAAATGACCATCGCCCCTGACGTCGGCGCCTGAAGCGCCGGGGCGCTCCCGACGTCGGCCGCCGATCCGGCGCCGTTTCACGCCATCGGCACTTGCAACCGCAGCACAAAACCCCGATTTTGCGCCGGTAATCGCAAGGAGAGGCGCATGGCCCTGCCGGTTCGCAGCCAAATCACCATCTGGGGCATCGCGGCCGCGGTGCTTGTTCTGGTGCTGTGGAAACTGGGCGACGTGCTGCTGCCCTTCCTCGTCGGCGGCGCCATCGCCTATTTCCTTGATCCGCTCGCCGACCGGCTGGAGCGCGCGGGCCTGTCGCGCACGCTTGCCACCACGACCATCGCGCTGATCGCGACGCTGGCGCTCGTCGTTCTGGCGCTCGCCATCGCGCCGCTGCTGGTGCGCCAGCTGATCGGTCTGGTCGAGACCGCCCCGGCGATCGCCGCCCGGCTGCAAAGCTTCCTTGTCACCACCTTCCCCTCGATCATGGAGCATGGCTCGGTGATCAACGACTCGCTCGCGAGCCTTGGCAATGCGATCAAGGCCCGGGGCGGAGAGCTGGCGCAGGGGCTGTTGTCCTCGGCGATGACGCTGGTGAATGCGGTCGTCTTCATCGTCGTCGTGCCGGTCGTGACCTTCTACATGCTGCTCGACTGGGACCGGATGGTGGCGCAGATCGACGGGCTTCTGCCGCTCGATCACGCGCCGACGATCCGGCGTCTGGGCGTCGACATCGACCGGGTGCTGTCGGGGTTCGTGCGCGGGCAGGTCTCTGTCTGTCTGATCCTGGGCGCCTTTTACGCCGCGGGGCTGATGGCGGCGGGGCTGAGCTTTGGCCTGCTCGCGGGCGCCATTGCCGGGGCGCTGACCTTCATTCCTTACGTCGGCGCCCTTGTCGGCGGCGTGCTGGCGATCGGGCTGGCGCTGTTTCAGTTCTGGGGCGACTGGATGTCGATCGGCATCGTCGCCGGGATCTTCGCCATCGGCCAGTTCCTCGAAGGCAACGTCATCACCCCCCGCCTTGTCGGCAATTCGGTCGGTCTGCATCCGCTGTGGCTGATCTTCGCCCTGTCGGCCTTCGGCACGCTTTTCGGCTTTGTCGGCATGCTGGTCGCGGTGCCGGTCTCGGCGATGATCGGGGTGCTGATCCGCTTCGCGATCGAACATTACCGGCTGGGGCGGCTTTACCGGGGCCTTGCCGGGCTGGACGAGGCGCCGACGACGCTCTCGGACGCGACCGAGGACAAGGCCTGACATGTCCCGCCAGCTGACCCTGCCCTTGCCGGTGCGTGTCGCCGAGGGACGCGAGGATTTCTTCGTCGCCCCCGCCAATGCGCTGGCGCTGAGCCTGCTCGATGCGCCGGAAAACTGGCCGCAGGGGCGGATGCTGCTGCTGGGCCCCGAGGGCGCTGGGAAAAGCCATCTGGCCGCGATCTGGGCCGCCGAGCGCGGCGCGGCGCTGCGCACCGCCGCCGACCTGACGCCCGAGACCGTGGCGGTGCTCGCCGCCGCGGGCGCCGTGGTGATCGAGGATGCGCAGCATCTGGCCGGTCACGCTGCGGCGGAACAGGCGCTCTTTCATCTGCTGAACCTCACCGCGGCCGAGGGCGGGCGCTGCCTGATGACCGCCCCCTGCCCGCCGCGCGACTGGGGCATCCGGCTGCCCGATCTGAAAAGCCGTCTCGACGCCACGCAATCGGTGCGCATCGCGCCGCCCGACGAGGCGCTTCTGGCCGCCGTGCTGGTGAAGCTGTTCGCCGACCGGCAACTGACCGTGCCGCACAGCCTGATCGACTGGCTGGTTCTGCGCATGGAGCGCTCGCTCGGCATGGCGCGGAGCGTCGTTGCGGCGCTCGACGCAAGGGCTTTGGCCGAGGGACGCGCAATTACCCGTGCGATGGCTGCCGAAGTGCTGGACAGGTTGCAAGGCTGAGGCCAAACTGTCATCGCGCCGTTACAATCGAGAAGCATAAGCGCCCCATGACACTCGCCGATTTCCTTGCCGCCCCCTATCCTGCCCCCGTTGCCATTCCGGACGAAGAACGCGTTGGTCCGAAACGCTTTTTCAACCGGGAACTGAGCTGGCTCGCGTTCAACTGGCGCGTGCTCGAAGAGGCGGCGAACCCGCGCGTGCCGCTTCTGGAACGGCTGCGCTTCCTGTCGATCTCGGCCAACAACCTTGATGAATTCTACACCGTCCGCGTCGCGGGCCTGATGGAACTGGTGCGCGAACGCAACATCGTGCCCTCGGACGACGGTCTGACGCCGGCCGAACAGCTGGTGCTGATCAACGCCGACGCGCGCAAGCTGATGGAAACGCAGCAGACGACCTTCAACAAGCTGCGCCGCGAGATGGAGGCCGAGGGCATCCAGCTTCTGACCCGCACCAAGATCAACGCGCGCGACCGGGCGTTTCTGGCCGAGCACTTCCTTGCCAATGTCTTCCCGGTGCTCTCGCCGCTCGCCATCGACCCGGCCCACCCCTTCCCCTTCATTCCGAACACCGGCTTCTGTCTGGCGCTGGAACTGGAACGCGAAGTGGACAAGCGCCGGATGCAGGCACTCTTGCCGATCCCGCAGCAGATCGCCCGTTTCGTCCGCCTGCCCGGCGAGGCCCGCTTCCTGCCACTTGAAGAACTGCTGCTGCTGCATCTCGGCATGCTCTTCCCCGGCTATACCGACACCGGCCATTGCGCCTTCCGGGTGCTGCGCGACAGCGACCTTGAAGTCGAGGACGAGGCCGAAGATCTGGTGCGCGAGTTTGAAACCGCGCTGAAACGGCGTCGCCGCGGTCAGGTGATCCGGCTCAAGATCACCTCGGGCGCGCCCGAGGCGCTGCGCCGTCTGATCATGGACGAATTGCAGGTCGCCCCCGATGCGGTGGTCGAGGTCAAGGGGCTTCTGGGCATCGCCGATCTGTCGCAGCTGGTGCTGAACACCCGCCCCGACCTGCTCTGGCCGCCGTTCAGCCCGCGCGTGCCCGAACGGGTCGAGGATCACGCAGGCGACATGTTCGCCGCGATCCGGCAGAAGGACATCCTGCTGCACCACCCCTACGAGACCTTCGATCTGGTGATCCGCTTCCTCAATCAGGCGGCGCATGACCCGAACGTGCTGGCGATCAAGCAGACGCTTTACCGGACCTCGAAAGACAGCCCCGTGGTCGATGCGCTGTGCGAGGCGGCCGAGTCGGGCAAGTCGGTGACGGCGCTCGTGGAACTGAAGGCGCGCTTCGACGAGGCCGCGAACATCCGCCAGTCGCGGCGGCTGGAACGCGCCGGGGCGCATGTGGTCTATGGCTTCATGCATTTGAAAACGCACGCGAAAATCTCGACCGTTGTGCGGCGCGAGGGCGATGCGCTGGTGACCTATACCCATTACGGCACCGGCAACTATCACCCGATCACCGCGCGGATCTACACCGACCTGAGCTTCTTCACCTGCGATGCGCAGCTGGGCCGCGACGCGACCAAGGTATTCAACTACCTTTCGGGCTATGTGCAGCCCGAGGGGCTGGAAAACCTCGCGATCTCGCCGATCACGCTGAAGCCGCGGCTCCTTGAGCTGATCGCGGCAGAAGGCGAGCATGCCCGCGCGGGCCGTCCGGCCGAGATCTGGGCGAAGATGAACAGCCTGATCGACCCCGAGGTGATCGATGCGCTTTATGCCGCCTCGAATGCCGGGGTGAAGATCTCGATCGTCACCCGCGGCATCTGCGGCGTGCGGCCCGGCATCAAGGGCCTGTCCGAGAATATCCGGGTCAAATCCATCGTCGGGCGCTTCCTTGAGCATTCGCGGATCGTCTGCTTCGGCAACGGCCACGGCCTGCCTTCGGAGCAGGCGCGGGTCTTCATGTCCTCGGCCGACTGGATGGGGCGCAACCTGACGCGGCGGGTCGAAACGCTGGTCGAGGCGAAGAACGAGACGGTGAAGGCGCAGATCGTCGGGCAGATCATGACCGCGAACATGGCCGATACCGCGCAAAGCTGGCTTCTGGGCCCCGATGGCAACTACACCCGCCATCTGCCTGAAGGAAAAGAACTTTTCTCCTGCCACCGCTACTTCATGGAGAACCCGTCGCTCTCTGGCCGCGGATCGGCCGGGGCAAAGGACGTTCCTGCCCTTGCTCATTCCCCCCTCGACACGATAAGTTGATACCGCTCACACCCGGTTACGACTCAGCAGGCTGCCCGATGAACGCAAAGACCGTTGCCCCGCATTCGGACAACGAAGACTGGGATCCGTTCGGCCGCGAACTCTTCGACGACCCTTCGGCGCGGGCGCTGTCCCGCGTCGGTGTCGTCGATGTGGGTTCGAACTCGGTGCGGATGGTGGTCTTTGACGGCGCCGCCCGCTCGCCCGCCTATTTCTACAACGAAAAGGTGATGGCGGGTCTGGGTCAGGGTCTGGCCGAGACCGGCATGCTGTTTCCCAAGGGCCGCGCCCGGGCGCTCGCTGCGCTGAAGCGCTTTGCGCTTCTGGCGAAGGGGATGGACATCGGCCCCCTCACCTGCGTCGCCACCGCCGCCGTGCGCGAGGCGAAGGACGGGCCGGAATTCCAGAAACAGGTCGAGCATGAAACCGGCCTGCGTCTGCATGTGATCGACGGCGCCGAGGAGGCGCGGCTCTCGGCGCAGGGCGTGCTCGTCGGCTGGCCCGAGGCGCAGGGGATCATCTGCGACATCGGCGGCAATTCGATGGAACTCGCCGTTCTGGGCGGCGGCAAGGTCGGCGCGCGGGCCACCTCGCCCTTGGGGCCGTTCCGGCTGCAACAGGTGAAGGGCGGCCGCAAGGAGCTGACCGCGCATATCCGCGAGCACATGGCGAAGCTGGTGAGCGCCGTCGGGCTGGGCCACGAGCGGCTGTATCTGGTCGGCGGCTCGTGGCGGGCGATTGCCCGGCTCGACATGGAGCGGCGCAACTACCCGCTTCTGGTGCTGCACGAATACCGGATGGACCCGGAAAACCTGCTGAAAACGCTCGAATGGATCGGCAAGCAGGACATGACGGCGCTGCGCACGAAAACCGGCACCTCCGAAGCGCGGATGGAGCTGGTGCCGCTCGCTTCGCTGGTGCTGCGCGAGCTGATCGAGACCTTCAAGCCGAAGGAGATCGACGTTTCCTCCTATGGCATCCGCGAGGGGCTGCTTTACGAAAAGATGCCCGACAAGCTGCGCGCCCGTGATCCGCTGATCGAGGCCTGTCGGCATGCCGAACGCACGATGTCGCGGCTGCCGGGCTTCGGCAAACGGCTGCACGCCTTCATCGAGCCGCTCTTTGGCGAGGTGTCGCCGAAACGCTACCGGCTGATGCGGGCGGCGTGCCTGTTGCACGACACCACCTGGCGCACCCACCCCGACTACCGCGCCGAGGCCTGTTTCGACAACGTGACCCGCGCCAACATGGCCGCGCTGAGCCACCCCGAGCGGGTGTTTCTGGGCGTCTCGCTGCTGCACCGCTACAAGAATTCGCGCGCGGGCAGCCGGTTCGAGCCGCTCTTCTCGCTGCTCTCGCCCGAACAGCTGCGCGAGGCCGAGATTCTGGGCAAGGCGATGCGGTTTGGCGCGATGTTCTCGATCCAAGACCCGGGCGATGCCGGGGAGCTGAGCTACAATGCCACGACGAATGCGATCGAGCTGCGGCTGACGAAACGCGGCGCGGGGCTGTTTGGCGAGGTGGCCGAGGCCCGCTTCGCCTCGCTCGCCGCGGCGATGAAGGCGACGCCGATGGTGGTGCTGCCGGGCTGATCGCGCGGGTGCAGGCGACTAAACGACTAAAGATCCGTGACCGGCCCCGGCTCGGCCGGTTTCGCCCGGTCATCGGGCGCAGGCAGCGGCGGCGGTTTCGGTGCCCCCGGCAGACGGCGGATCACGATATCGCCGTTCGGCAGCCGCTCGGGCGCCTGATAGTTCCGCACGTCGTCAATCAGCGCCAATATCTCGCGCAGCTTCGGCCCCAGCTGTTCGGCCGCCGCGCCCAGCCCCTTTTGCATATCCTCGATTTCGGGCGCCATTTCCTGCAAGAGCCCGCGCAGGAACATGTCTGCGCCCCGCTCGACCAGCGACTTGCCCGCCGCCATGTCATCGCGCGGCGTCGGCGGGGGGACCTCGACGTCCGGCGCAGGCGGGGTCAGGCGCTGCGGCGGGTCCTCGGCCCAGACCACCCAGCCGCCCAGAAGAAGGGCGGCCGCGGCAGATCCCAACAGAAGCGGATGCGGTTTCATGCCGCCACTATAGGCGGCTTACAGCGCCAAATCTACCGAGACGGGAAAGTGATCCGAGGCCTGCAGCAACGCCTCGCGCAATTCCGCCACCCGGTAACAGCCCGGATCGTCAAACGGATGCCAGATCCGCCACTTCGGTGCATGCGCGCACAAATCGGGCGAGAGCGCGATATAATCGAGCATGGCCGAGAAGAACTGCCCCGGCGGCGGCTCGGGGATGAAGAACCGCGCCGAGGCGGGCAGCGCCGTCGTCTTGCCGCGCGGCAGCCTTGCATGCGGGTCGTGCAACTGCCGCGCGGGCGGCCCGCCAGTGCCCAGAACGATCTCGAGACCCGAGCGCCCGAACAGCTGCTCGTATTCGTCAAGCCCCGGCCCGTCGTTGAAATCGCCAAGCACGATCAGGCTTTCGCCCGTATCCAGAACCTCATCGACCCGACGCCGCAGCCACAGACATTGCGCCAGCTGCTTGCGCCGGTTCTCGATCGCCAGCCGCACCTCGCCCGCCGGATCCGTCGCCCCATGCGGCGCCTTCGATTTCAGATGCACCCCGATCAACCGCAGCCGCTTGCCCGTGGCGGGACCGGTCAGCACCTCCAGTTGCATTTCGAGCGGCGGTTTTGAAAAATGCACCGTGTCGAGCCGGTCATCGATATCCAGATCGATCTGCAACGACAGGTCGAACCGCGGCGCGCTGACGCTGCCCTCGGAGGGCTCATGCGAGAGGCAGAGCACATCGGGGTCGTAAAGCGCGGCAATTTCCTGCTGGGTGTCGTTTTCAAACCCCAAAAGCGCCCGACGCTGCCGCAGCCCGTATTTCGCCGCAAAGGCCTCCAGCATCGCCACGGTCTTGCGACGCATATTGTTGTCGGGGGCCTCGATGATCACGATGCAATCGGCCTCAAGCGCGGTGAAGACGATGCCGAGCGCGCCCAGCTGCTCGGCCCGGGTGACGCCATAGCGCCCCGAGTCCTGCGCATCTTCCAGAATCCGGCCGCGCCGATCAAAGAGCGAGGTGAACCATTCGACATTGTAACAGGCGATCCGCATCAGAGCGCCGCCTGTTTCGCCCCGGCCGAGATTTCTTCCCAGGCGCGGTTGAGCGCGATCACCCGCTCCTCGGCCAGTTTCACCGCCTCGGGCGGCAGGCCACGCGCCATCGCGCGATCGGGGTGGGCCTCGCGCACCATCGCCTTCCACTGCGCCCGTGCCGCGGCCAGATCGCTGCCCGGCGCCAGTTCCAGCACCGACCACGGATCGGGCACGGCATCGGGCACATAGGTGGCGCGGATCGAGCGGAAACAGGCCTCATCCAGCCCGAAGATCGACGAGACCTCCTGCAGGAAGGCGTCTTCGTTCTCGTGATATTCGCCATCCGCCATCGCGATGGTGAAAAGACCCTCCAGAATGTCCTGCAACACCGGCGCGCCGGGGCCGAACATCGCGGCGATCTTGCGGGCATAAGCGTCAAAGCCCGCCACATCGGTCCGCGCCATGTCGAAGACGCGGGCGGCATTCTGTTCCTCGTCCGGCGGGATCTGGAAGATGCGCCGGAACGCCGTCACCTCGTCGCGCGTCACCAGACCATCGGCCTTGGCCATCTTGGCACCAAGCGCGATCACCGCGATGGTGAAGGCCACGGTGCGTTCGGGCGGGGTTTTCAGATGATCGAAAACCGCCGAGAGTCCCTCGCCCCGAGCGAGAGCCGAAAGCGCCTCGCCGATGCGGGCCCAGAGAGAAAGCGGCTTGTCCATGCGGTCAGTCTAAACCGTCACAGCAGCTTTTGCATCAGCACAAGGTCGATAAAACGGCCAAATTTGTACCCGGCCTGCGCAATTCGTCCGGCCTCGACATAGCCGACGGCGGCATGAAAGGCGAGACCGGCGGGGTTTTCCGCCGAGACGCCCGCCACCATCAGATGCACGCCGCGGGCGCGGGCGTGCTCCTCGATCGCGGCCATCAGCGCCCGGCCGACACCCTTGCCGCGCGCCGCGGGAGCGAGGATGATCGTGTGCTCCATCGAGCGCGCATAGCCGAGCCCCTTGCGGAACTGGTCGTAGCTCGCAAAGCCCAGCACCTGCCCGTCGATCTCGGCGACGACAAAGGCGCGGTCATCACCTTGCCGCGCGGCGATCTGCGCGCTCAGGCTGTCGACCGTATGCGGGGTCGGCGAAAACCCCACCGTCGCGGTTTCAATGAGCGGATTCCAGAAGGCGAGAATGGCCGGAACATCGGCGGGCGTGGCAGGGCGGATCATCTTGAGACTCCTTTCGCGCACCATGGCCCGTGGCATTCCCAGATGCAATCGCGGGCGCAGGGGCGGAAAACGACGCCGCGAGAGGTCGATTTTTCTTGAACGGGGGCCATCAGTCCCCATGTCGGAAGGGAAAACACAGGGACAGGAGGGGCCGTGCTGGGACGGATCGAGAGACTTTTCGCGCATGAGGCCGCCGGGGGCATCGTGCTGATGCTGGCGACGGCGCTGGCGCTGGTGCTGGCGAATACCGATCTTTCAGGGCTTTACGCGCAGGTCCTGCATCTGAAATTCACCATCGCTCTGGGCGAGACGGGGCTGTCGAAGCCCCTGATCCTGTGGATCAACGACGGGCTGATGGCGGTCTTTTTCCTGCTTGTCGGGCTGGAGTTGAAGCACGAGATGCGCGAGGGGCGGCTGAAGACGCCCTCGAACGTGGTGCTGCCCGGGGTGGCGGCGCTGGGGGGCATGCTCGCGCCCGCGCTGATCTATCTCGCCTTCACCTGGGCCGACCCGGTGCACCGGACCGGCTGGGCGATCCCGACCGCGACCGACATCGCCTTTGCGGTCGGCGTCGTGGCGCTTCTGGGCAAGCGGGTACCGCCCGCGCTGAAGCTTTTTCTGCTGACGCTGGCGATCCTCGATGACCTTGGCGCCATTCTGGTGATCGCGCTGTTCTACACGGCCGAGTTGAAACCCGCCTATCTGGCACTGGCCCTGATCCCGATCGCGCTGATGGCACTGCGGCTCTGGACGGGCGCGCATCGGATTGCGCCGACGCTGATCCTCGGCGCGGTGCTTTGGGTGCTGGTGCTGAAATCCGGGGTGCATGCGACGCTGGCGGGGGTGGTCACGGCCTTCTTCCTGCCGATCCGCGACCGCCACGGCAAGTCACCCCTGCATGCGCTGGAACACGCGCTCTCGCCCTATGTCGCCTTCCTGATCGTGCCGATCTTCGCGCTGGCCAATGCGGGCGTGGGGCTGACGGGCCTCGGCCTCGCCGATCTGGCGGCGCCGCTGCCCTTGGCGATCGCGCTGGGTCTGGTGATCGGCAAGCAACTGGGCGTCTTCGGGGCCACTTTCGCGCTGGTGAAACTGGGCTTTGCCCGCCTGCCCGAGGGCGCAAGCTGGCTCCAGCTTTACGGCATCGCCGCGCTCGCCGGGATCGGCTTCACCATGTCGCTCTTCATCGGCTCGCTGAATTTCGAGACCGATGCGCAGATGAATGCGGTGCGGCTGGGGGTTCTGGCGGGCTCGCTGGTCTCGGCGCTCGTAGGCTATGCAGTGCTGCGGCTTGCCCCGCAACGGGCCGCGTAGGGGGGCGCTGCCCCCCTCTTCCCTGCGGGAATTCACCCCCCGGGATATTTTCGGCAAGATAAATCAGCACGAAAAAGGCGCCCCTTTCGGAGCGCCTTTTGCTTTTATCTTGCCCCAAATATCCCGGGGGAGTCCGAAGGACGGGGGCAGAGCCCCCTCTCCGGTGTCAGCTGCGCGCCGCGCGGATCAGATCGAGGATTTCGCGCGCCGCGGCGGGGATGTTGGTCCCCGGCCCGAAGATCGCCTTCACCCCGGCCGCCTTCAGGAAATCGTAGTCCTGCTGCGGGATCACGCCGCCACAGATGACGAGGATATCCTCGGCGCCCTTTTCCTTCAGCGCTTCGATCAGCTTCGGCGCCAGCGTCTTGTGACCCGCCGCGAGCGAGGAGATGCCGACCACGTGCACGTCGTTGTCGACCGCATCCTGCGCCGCTTCCTCGGGGGTCTGGAACAGCGTGCCCACATCGACGTCGAAGCCGATGTCGGCAAAGGCCGTCGCGATCACCTTGGCGCCGCGGTCATGGCCGTCCTGCCCCATCTTCACGACAAGCATCCGCGGACGGCGCCCCTCGGCCTCGGCGAAGCTGTTCACATCGGCCTGGATCTGCGCAAAGCCCGCGTCGCCTTCGTAAGCCGCGCCATAGACGCCCGAGAGCGTCTTCACCTCGGCGCGGTGACGCCCGAAGATTTCTTCCATCGCCATCGAGATTTCCCCCACCGAGGCCCGGGCGCGGGCCGCTTCGACGGCGGCTTCGAGAAGGTTGCCGCCCTCTTTCGCGCGCCGGGTGACTTCGGCCAGAGCGGCCGCACATTTCGCTTCGTCGCGGGTCTCGCGCATCTTCGTCAGCCGCGCGATCTGGCTGTCGCGCACCGCCATGTTGTCGATGTCGAGAATGTCGAGATGCTCTTCCTTGGCGAGACGATACTTGTTCACGCCAACGATCACATCCTCGCCGCGGTCGATTGCGGCCTGACGCTTGGCGGCCGATTCCTCGATCCGCAGTTTCGGCATCCCCGAGGCCACGGCCTTGGTCATGCCGCCCATCTCTTCGACTTCCTCGATCAGCGCCCAGGCCTTCTCGGCCAGTTCCGCCGTCAGCGCCTCGACATAATAGCTGCCCGCGAGCGGATCGACGACCTTGGTGACGCCGGTCTCTTCCTGCAGGATGATCTGGGTGTTGCGCGCGATCCGGGCCGAGAATTCGGTCGGCAGCGCAATCGCCTCGTCCAGCGCGTTGGTGTGCAGCGACTGCGTCCCGCCCAGCGCCGCCGACATCGCCTCATACGCCGTGCGGATGACGTTGTTGTAGGGGTCTTGCTCCTGCAGCGACACGCCCGAGGTCTGGCAATGGGTGCGCAGCATCAGCGAGCCGGGTTTCTTCGGCTCGAATTCCGACATGATGCGGTGCCACAAGAGGCGCGCCGCCCGCAGCTTCGCCGCTTCCATGAAGAAGTTCATGCCGATGGCAAAGAAGAACGACAGACGCCCGGCGAAATCATCGACGTTCATGCCACGCGCCAGCGCCGCGCGCACATATTCGCGCCCGTCGGCCAGCGTATAGGCGAGTTCCTGCACCAGGTTCGCGCCCGCTTCCTGCATGTGGTAGCCGGAAATCGAGATCGAGTTGAACTTCGGCATCTCTTTCGAAGTGTATTCGATGATGTCCGCAATGATCCGCATCGAGGGTTCGGGCGGATAGATATAGGTGTTGCGGACCATGAACTCCTTGAGGATGTCGTTCTGGATCGTGCCCGACAGAAGCGCGCGGTCGACGCCCTGTTCTTCGCCGGTGACGATGAAGTTCGCCAGCACCGGGATCACGGCGCCGTTCATCGTCATCGAGACCGAGACCTTTTCGAGCGGGATGCCGTCAAACAGGATCTTCATGTCTTCGACCGAGTCGATCGCCACGCCGGCCTTGCCGACATCGCCGACGACGCGCGGGTGGTCGCTGTCATAGCCGCGGTGGGTGGCCAGGTCGAAGGCGACCGAGACGCCCTGTTGCCCTGCGGCCAGCGCCTTGCGGTAGAAGGCGTTGCTTTCCTCGGCGGTCGAGAAGCCCGCATATTGCCGGATCGTCCAGGGACGGCCCGCATACATCGTCGCCCGCACGCCGCGGGTGAAGGGGGCAAAGCCCGGCAGGCTGCCCATATGCGGCAGCTCGGCCGTGTCTTCGGCGGTGTAAAGCGGTTTGACCGCGATGCCTTCGAGCGTGTTCCAGGTCAGCGCGTCAAGCGGCTTGTCACGCAGCTCCTTCTGAGCGAGCTTCGCCCAGTCCTCTTTCTTCGTGGTCATGGGACTTTCCTTCTTCCTCTGTCGGCCATCCCGGATGTGCCCCCGGTTGGCCATGGTCTTGCGTCGGTTCGGTCTCAAAGCAGGTGATCCCCGGGCGCGGCACCGAAAGCCAGGCCAGGTCTTCCAGATAGCGCGTCATCATCCAGCCGCGCTGGTCGAGCGTGAAGGGCGAGGGGCTGCGGGTCGGCACGGCATTCATCGCGCGGCCGTGGTCGTAAAGCCCGTCGGGCAGCGCGACAGTGCCGAGCATCGCCTGCATCTGATCGTGGTTGCGGCCGACCATGCGCTCGAACGGCCAGACGGTGACCGGGCGGCCCTGCCCCTCCTCGCGCAGGATCTGCACGAGGCGTTTCCAGCCGCGCGGATGGCGGGCGAGACGGTCAAGCCCGCGCGCATCGGGCAGGCGACGGCCGCGGCGGCCCTGATCGGCCAGAAGCGAGGCCCACCAGCCGTCATAGCGGCGGATCGTCAGCGCAAGGCCGGTCAGATGCGGCCCGAGCGCGGCAACGATGCGGCGCAGCCGCGCGCCCGCATCGGGGTAAAGCGTTTCCTGTTCAAGACAGTGCGGCATCGTGCCGAGGAAATTTTCCTCGGAGATCACCAGCGCGCGGGTGCCCGCCTCTTCCAGACGGTCGATCTGCATCCGGATCGCGGTGGCCGAGGCACGGGCGATGCGCTCATCCTCGGCGTCAAGCCATTCGGGGCGCTTCATCAGCCCGGCGAAAAGGCCCCCGCGCGTCACCTGCGGCCCCCAGACGGCGATGCCCGCGGCCCGAAGCGCGTCTTCGTTCTGCAGCGCCCAGGACTGCAGCGAGGTGGTGGCGGTGCGATGAGCCCCCAGATGCACGATCACGTCCATAGCGCTATCCATGCGGGCGATGCGCCCGCGCGGGATGCGCGAACCGATCATGCCCCGTGCAAATCCTGCACCCGGATCTTGCAACAGGGGCTTAAGGTTAAAATTGCGGCGATTGGACCGGAGCGCTTGACGCTGCGGCAGGCGCAGCCCTGCGAAACGGGCCACAACCCGTTGATCTGTATTTTTTTTGCACCCCGCTGCCGGGCGGAAAACCGCGTCGCAGGCGGGCGATGCGACAAATTCGAAGCAAATGCGCGGAACGGCAGCGGATTGGCGCGGGGCGGTCATGGCGCCCCCCCGGTCAGCGGATCAAGCCGGATCACCGCATCCTTCGGCAGCGTCATCGCGAAATCGGCCAGTTTCGCCTGCAGCTCCTGCGCCACCTCGGGACGCGCGGCGTAGAAGTCCACGCTCATGTCGCCCAGCGCGCCATGCGGGTTTTCCATGTCGAGCTGGCCAAGGCGGACCCAATCGGGGCTTTTGCCGATGCGCAGCCAGCTGTCGTAGATCATCACCAGATCGACGCCATGCGCGCGCACCAAGGGGCCGGCCCAGCCCGGCACGCCCGCGCTCAGGCGGGCGTTCAGCGCCTCGAGCGAGCCCAGCCCCCAGAGGTCGAGCACGTCATTCGGGTTCTGCCAGGCGACCCAGCCGATGTCGTTCACCGCGACCGGGGCCTTGACCCAGTCCTTGGCAAAGCGGGCCATCTGCGCCTGTTGCAGGTGGATGGCGCGCGGGTTCCAGATGGTGCGCAGCGTGATCGGGGTCCAGAAGCCGACCGCCGCGAACAGCGCAAGGGCGGTGAACAGCCCGCTCGCCCAGGCGGCAAGGCGGGACCCGGCGCCGGTGGTGACCAGCATCAGCCCGGTCAGCTCGGCCATCAGGATGTAATGTTCGTAGCGGTTCATCCAGCCGATCTGCGCGGCCAGAAGATGGGCAAGCCCGGCGATGCCGAGCACGGCCAGAAGCCAGCCGCGACCGTCGCGGCGGCAGCCGGGCGCGAGCAGCGGCAGGGCAAGGCAGGTGGCGGTCATCGCGGCGAGGATCAGCCCCGGCAGGCTGCCGAGATTGGTCCCGAGCGTCGCGATCAGCCGGGTGATGCCGCTCGTGCCCGCGCCCACCATCGCGCGTTTGGCGATGACCGAGGCGGGCAGCGGTTCGAGCCCGAGATGCAGCAAAAACGTCATGAAGCCCAGCACCGGCGCCGCGATGCCGATGCCAAGGGCCGTCGCCATGCGCACGCGCCCCCGCAGCGCCAGCGTGGCGCAGACAAGACCCGACAGCGCCAGCCCCTCGAGCCGCAGCAGCGGCGCGGCCAGCGTTCCCGCGATCAGCAGCAGGCCGATGCGGCCCTCGCGCAGATAGGACCAGAGCCCGATCACCGTCGCCATTGCGGCCACGGCATGCAGGCTGTTCTCCATGCCGGTGAAGCCCACGCCCGCGATGTTGAAGCCAACGGGCACAAGCGCCGCCAGCGTCCAGCGCCCGCGCGCGCCAAGGCCCGAGTTTGCGAGGGCAAAGCCCCAAAGCCCGCCCGCCAGCGCCACCGAAAGCGTGTTCCACAAAAGCGGCAGAACCCCCTGCACCGCAGTGCCCGCGAAAGGCACCAGAAGCAGCGGATACAGGATCGAAGACGAGGCCGAGGCATATTCGCCGGGGTTGATGCCGTAGCCCCCCGCGGCGATCCCCTCGGCCATCGACAAATGGATGTAGACGTCGTCAAGCGGATAGTCGAAGGCCCCCCCCGCAAGCACCAGCGCCACGCCTTGCAGCGCGGCGAAGGTCGCAAGCGCGATCAGCGCCGAGACAGGGACCAAGGTCCCTGCCCCGGGCTTCGCGCCGATGCGGGGGTCGGCGATCATTCGAATTCCATGATGATGTCATCGACCTTCAGCGAGGCCCCGGCCGCGCAGTTGATCTTCTTCACCACGCCCTTGCGCTCGGCCTTGAGGATGTTTTCCATCTTCATGGCTTCGACGGTGGCCAGCGCCTGACCTTCCTGCACTTCCTGACCTTCCTCGACCGAGATCTTCACGATCAGGCCGGGCATCGGGCAGAGCAGGAACTTCGAGGTATCCGGCGGCAGTTTTTCCGGCATCAGCAGGGCAAGATCATGCTGACGCGGCGTGCGCACATGCACCTTCAGATCGGCGCCGCGGACGCGGATGCGGAAGCCCATCGGGATCTTGCCGACCTTCAGCACCAGCGGCTCGCCCCCGACCGAGAGTTTCGCCAGCGATTTGCCCGGGGTCCAGTCGCTTTCGACGCGCAGGCTCATGCCGTCGGCGAAGGTCACGGTCGAGCCCGCCTTGTCGGCGGCGATCTTCAGCGGGAAGCTTTCGCCCTGAAGCGAGACCACCCAATCGTCGCCCACCCGGCGCTCGTGGTTGCCGAGCGTGCCCGAGATCTTGGTGCGGCGGATTTCGGCGACGCGGTTCATCGCGGCGGTGGCGGCGGCGACGCGCTTCAGCATCTCCTCGTCCAGCGTCACGCCCTGGAAGCCCTCGGGATATTCCTCGGCGATGAAGGCGGTGGTGATGTTGCCCTCGACGAAGCGGTCATGATCCATCACCGCCGCGCAGAACGGCAGGTTGTGGCCGATGCCTTCGACTTCGAACGTGTCGAGCGCCAGACGCATTTCCTCGATCGCGGCTTCGCGGGTCGGGCCCCAGGTGCAAAGCTTGGCGATCATCGGGTCGTAATACATCGAGATCTCGCCGCCCTCGTAGACGCCGGTGTCGTTGCGCACGATCCCGCCCGAGGCGGTCGGCCCTTCGACCGGGGGCTTGTACTTCGTCAGGCGGCCGATCGAGGGCAGGAAGTTGCGATAGGGATCCTCGGCGTAGAGGCGGCTTTCCATCGCCCAGCCGTTGATGCCGATGTCTTCCTGCTTGAAGGGCAGCGGTTCCCCGGCGGCGACGCGGATCATCATCTCGACAAGGTCGATGCCGGTGATCAGTTCGGTGACCGGATGTTCCACCTGCAGACGGGTGTTCATCTCGAGGAAGTAGAAGTTGCGATCGCCGTCGACGATGAATTCCACGGTCCCGGCCGAGGTGTAACCCACGGCTTTCGCCAGCGCGCAGGCCTGTTCGCCCATCGCCTTGCGGGTGGCCGGGTCGAGGAACGGCGAGGGCGCCTCTTCAATGACCTTCTGGTTGCGGCGCTGGATCGAGCATTCGCGCTCGTTCAGATAGACGCAATTGCCGTGCTGGTCGGCCAGCACCTGAATTTCGATGTGGCGCGGTTGCGTCACGAATTTCTCGATGAAGATGCGGTCATCGCCAAACGACGCCGCGGCTTCGTTTTTGGACGACTGGAAGCCTTCGCGGGCTTCGGCCTCGTTCCACGCGATCCGCATGCCCTTGCCGCCGCCGCCGGCCGAGGCCTTGATCATCACCGGATAGCCGATTTCGTTGGAAATCTTCACCGCTTCATCGGCGTCGGCGATCAGGCCCATGTAGCCCGGAACGGTGCTCACACCGGCTTCCTTGGCGAGTTTCTTCGAGGTGATCTTGTCGCCCATCGCCTCGATCGCGGGCGACGGCGGGCCGACGAAGATCACGCCCGCGGCTTCGAGCGCCGCGGCGAAGTCACGGCGTTCCGACAGGAAGCCGTAGCCCGGGTGCACGGCCTCGGCGCCGGTGGCCTTGATCGCCGCCATGATCTTGTCGATCACGATATAGGACTGGTTCGCGGGCGGCGGGCCGATGTGAACGGCCTCGTCGGCCATCTTGACGTGCAGCGCCTGCGCGTCGGCGTCGGAATAGACGGCCACCGTCTTGATGCCCATCTTGCGCGCCGATTTGATGACGCGGCAGGCGATCTCGCCGCGGTTGGCGATCAGGATTTTCTTGAACATGGTCAGTCCCTTCCTCCGGGCGCGGATTGGCCCGCGCCCCCTTTCGTGATGTCATGTGCCGTCAAGGCGGGCGAAACGAAACGCCACCGAGGGGGGAACCCTCGATGGCGGCATGAGTTTGCGACCCGCGCAGGCGGGTGGATGATCGTGCGATCAGCGGTAGCAGGGACCGCCGACACCGACGTTGCAGCTGGCGCCACCGGCCAGCGCGCCGATCGCCGCGCCAGCGATCGCATTGCTGTCGGTCGCATCCGCGATGATGGCACCGGCGGCGGCACCGGCGAGCGCGCGCCCGCCTTGGGTTTGCAGCACCGGGGCCCCGCTTTGGGTTTCCATGCAGCCGGCCAGAGCCGAAGCCGCGACGAGAGCGAGAAGAAGGGAAGTGCCACGCATGAGTATTTGCCTCCAGCAAGGGTTATGATTGACCCAGAGTCTAGCGCATCAACGCAGCAGCACAACGGATAGTTCCGCGGCGGGAAACAAACTTGTTCCGCGTCGGCAAGGGTTTGCCCATCGGCCCCCGCGCGGGCAGGCGCGGCAAAGATGTGGCGCGGCCCGGCGTGAGAGCCGGACCGCGACAGCAAGACGCTAACATGGAGGTTGGACGGCGCGGCTTCGAAACACGCCATCTGCACTCCGATATGGGGCGCAAATGACGCATTGCCAGAGGCGGGCCCGAAAGCCCCGCCAAAATAGGCGGTTTCTTGCCGATATGCCGTCCGGACCGCGGTCATTCCCAGTCGTCCTCCGCGTCGTCCTCGTCCCAGTCGAAGGCGTCGGGATCGGCGAAAACTTCCGGGAAGCTCGCCTCGGCGCGCTTGCGGTCGATGCGCAGGAGTTGCTCGTAGCTGCAGGGATCGGCGGGTTCGGAGGCCCAGACGACCTCGCGCCCGATCAGCCAGGACAGGCGACCGGCGTCGAGATTGCCCCGCTCGAAGGGTTCTTCGCCAAAATGGTTCCACAGGGCCGCCATGAAGCCCGCATCGGCGCGACGGTCGGGCGCGGCCCGATCCTTGTAACGCTCGCGGCGGACGATCTTGGTGGCGCCCTTCTTGGCATTGGCGCGACGGATGACGAACTGGAAATCTGACCCGGGAAGACGCCCCGGGAAGCCACGGTGTTTCAGCATGATGTGCCCCTTTCCAGCGCGGGGTCGCACATCAGACCCGTCCCGCGCAAGCGCGGAACGGGAAGGCCGGGGGCTTGGGCCGGGCCCTGCCCCCGAAACCGATTACTTGTACTTGCCGGTTTGGACCGGTTCGACGGTGACCGGAGCGACCGGCTCGGTTTTGGGCGCGCAGGCGGCCACGAAAGCGATCGCAACGAGGGCGAAGAGGACTTTGTTCGACATGGGTGTCTCCTGTCAGGACCGCACAGCGGACGGAGTGCCCCGCCCATAAGGTCCTTGATTGTCATTTTTCGAACCGGATGATTCCGGTCGCGCGTCAACTTAGCCCGGTCGCCAAGGGGGATGAAGCGAAAAGCGCGTGAACACAAAAGTTTCGGGGCAACCGTGACCGGGCCCCCATCCTTTGTGTCTTGGCGCAGCATCGCCATCAGAAAAGCTCCCACTGACAGGCCCCATCGGTGATGGAATAGGCCTCGAAAAATTGCACCGCGGTTTCATCGGAAGCCCCGAACGGCACCACGCGGTCGGCCAGATCGAGGACGAGTTCGGCCGGTTGCGGCCCGGTCTTGGAAACGCGCGGCAGGGCGTAGCCGTCGCACAGGGCCTGCAGATCGGCCGAAGCCTTTTCGGCGTCATAGCCCGCCCCGGCCACGGCCGGAGCGACGAAGCGGAAGCGCAGGGTCATCCCCTGCGGACCGGCGGTGTCCATCCGGGTCTCAAGCCAGTGCAGCGCGATTCCCGAGGGCACGGCAATCGCCGGGCCGGAGGGCGTAGGCACGGGGCCCGTCTCCTGCGCCGGCGCGGGAAGATCTTCCCCTCCGGTCGGGGCGGGCATCGCGGGGATCATCTCCCCCTCGCCCGCCTCGTCTTCCTGGGCATGGATGGGCCGGGCGGTCAGGGTCACAGCGAGGACGATCGCGATCGCCCCCCGCAAGGCTGCGCCTGCCTGCCCGGCCCCACGAAGCATTCCGCGCCCCTCAGAGCGGAATGTTGTCGTGTTTCTTCCACGGGTTGGCCAGCTTCTTCGAGCGCAGGCTCGCGAAAGCACGGGCCACCCGGCGACGGGTGGACGAGGGTTTGATCACCTCGTCGATGAAGCCGCGTTCGGCCGCCACGAACGGGTTGGCGAAGCGGTCTTCGTAGTCCTTGGTGCGGGCGGCGATCTTGTCCTTGTCGCCCAGTTCCGAGCGATAGAGGATCTCGGTCGCGCCCTTGGCGCCCATCACCGCGATTTCGGCGGTCGGCCAGGCGTAGTTGAAATCACCGCGCAGGTGCTTCGACGCCATGACGTCATAGGCGCCGCCATAGGCCTTGCGGGTGATCACGGTGACTTTCGGCACGGTGGCTTCGCCGTAAGCAAACAGCAGCTTCGCGCCGTGCTTGATGACGCCGCCATATTCCTGACCGGTGCCGGGCAGGAAGCCGGGCACGTCGACGAGCGTCAGGATCGGGATTTCGAAAGCGTCGCAGAAACGCACGAAGCGCGCGGCCTTGCGCGAGCTGTCGATATCAAGGCAGCCCGCCAGAACCATCGGCTGGTTCGCGACGATGCCCACGGTCTGACCTTCGATGCGGACGAAACCGGTGATGATGTTGCCCGCGTAATCTTTTTGAATCTCGAAGAAATCGCCCTCGTCGGCGATCTTCGCGATCAACTCCTTCATGTCATAGGGCATGTTGGGGTTGGCCGGGATCAGGGTGTCGAGGCTTTCCTCGACGCGATCGACCGAGTCGAAGAAGGGCCGCACCGGCGCCTTTTCACGGTTCGAGAGCGGCAGGAAGTCGATCAGGCGACGGGTCTCGGCAATCGCCTCGACGTCGTTCTCATAGGCGCCGTCGGCAACCGAGGATTTCTTCGTGTGGGTCGAAGCCCCGCCCAGCTCTTCGGCGGTGACGATCTCGTTCGTCACCGTCTTCACCACGTCGGGGCCGGTCACGAACATGTAGGAGCTGTCCTTCACCATGAAGATGAAGTCGGTCATCGCGGGCGAGTAAACCGCGCCACCGGCGCAGGGCCCCATGATCAGGCTGATCTGCGGCACCACGCCCGAGGCCATGATGTTGCGCTGGAACACTTCCGCATAGCCTGCGAGCGAGGCCACGCCCTCTTGAATCCGCGCGCCGCCCGAATCGTTCATGCCGATCACCGGGGCGCCGTTCTGCATCGCCATATCCATGATCTTGCAGATCTTCTCGGCATGGGTTTCCGACAGCGAGCCACCGAAGACGGTGAAGTCCTGGCTGAACACATAGACCATGCGGCCGTTCACCGTGCCCCAGCCGGTGACGACGCCGTCGCCCGAGATGTGCTCGGCTTCCATGCCGAAATCGACGCAGCGATGCGCCTTGAACATGTCGAATTCTTCGAACGAGCCTTCGTCGAGCAGAAGTTCGATGCGTTCGCGCGCCGTCAGCTTGCCCTTCTTGTGCTGGGCCTCGATGCGCCGCTCGCCGCCGCCAAGCCGCGCGGCCGCACGCCGGCTTTCCAGCTCGCTCAGGATGTCTTTCATGGGGTCCCCTCCGAGAATTTCCGTGCAACCTACCGGAACGAAAGATTGTTACCAAGCGGATTCGGGAAAATTTGCAAATAATTCTCAAGCCGCGCAGTGCGAATTGCAACACTGCAAATAATCTGGCATCGGCAGCCCGGTTGCGTTAGGGGAAAGCCAGCCAGTTCGAGGTGATCATGACCCTGCCCGCCCCTCTCGTCACCTTTCTTTTGCTGACCGCGTCGAATGTCTTCATGACTTTCGCCTGGTATGGGCATCTGCGCTTCAAATCGGCGCCGATGATCGTGGCGATCGGCGTCTCCTGGGGCATCGCCTTCTTCGAATACTGCCTGATGGTGCCCGCCAACCGCATCGGCTACGGCATGATGTCGGCGGCACAACTGAAAGTGATGCAGGAGGTGATCTCGCTCACCGTCTTCGTCGGCTTCAACACCTGGTGGCTGGGCGAGCCACCGACCTGGCGCACCTTGGGCGGATTCGTCCTGATCATCGCTGGCGCGGGGCTGATCTTCTCGAACAAGGGCTGAGCCCGGCCGATCTTGTGACGCATACATTTTCCCCCGTGGACAAAATGACGCGCGCGGCCTAGCCGGGCGCATGGCCTTCCTGAACCGCAAGACGCCGCCGCATATCGTCACCCTTGTGCTCACCACCGGGGTGGCGGCGCTCAGCCTCAACATCTTCCTGCCCTCGCTGCCCGGCATGGCCCGGCATTTCGGCGTCGATTACGGGCTGATGCAGCTCGCCGTTTCGGCCTATCTGGCAGCCTCGGCGGTGGCGCAATTCGTGGTCGGGCCAATCTCCGACCGCTTCGGACGCCGCCCGGTGCTGCTTTGGGTGGTGGCGATCTTTACCCTGGCCTCGGTCGCGGCGCTTTTCGCGCCGAACGCGCAGGCCTTTCTGGCCGCGCGCTTCGTGCAGGCGGTCGTGGCCACCGCCTTCGTGATCTCGCGCGCGGCGGTGCGCGACATGGTCCCCGGCCCTGCGGCCGCCTCGATGATCGGCTATGTCACGATGGGGATGTCGGTGGTGCCGATGATCGGCCCGGCAGTCGGCGGCCTGCTGGACGGGCTTTTCGGTTGGCACGCCAACCTTGCGGTGCTGGCCGTCTCGGGGGCGGCTCTTTTCGCGCTGATCTGGGCCGACATGGGCGAGACCGTCTCGGGCGGCGGCCTTGGCTTTGGCGCGCAGATGCGGGCCTATCCGATCTTGCTGCGCTCGAGCCGGTTCTGGGGCTATGCGCTCTCCGCCGCCGCCTCGGCGGGGCTTTTCTACGCCTATCTCGGCGGCGCGGCGCTGGTGGGCGAGCAGGCCTTCGGCCTTTCGCCGGTCGAGGTCGGCTATTTCTTCGCCCTGCCCTCGCTCGGCTATCTGATCGGCAACTGGGTCTCGGGGCGGTTCTCTCTGCATCTGGGCATGGACCGGATGGTGCTCTGGGGCACGACGCTTGCCACCGCCGCGATTGCCGTGGCGCTGATCGCCAAGGCGGCGGGCGTGCTTGGCCCCGTCGTCTTCTTCACCGCCGTCGGCATCACCGGCATCGGCAACGGGCTTTCGCTGCCCTCGGCCAATGCGGGGCTGATGTCGGTGCGGTCGGATCTGGCGGGCACGGCCTCGGGCCTTGGCGCGACGATGACGATCGGCACCGGCGCCGTTCTCGCCAGCCTGACCGCGACGCTGCTTGGCCCCGAGGTCGAGGTGGCGCGGCTTCTGTGGGTGATGTTCGCCTCTTCGGCGCTGTCCGTGGGCGCGATCCTTTGGGTGATGCGGCGGCCTCAATAACCGTAGGCGGGCGAGGTCGCGACCCTGTCCCCGATGGCAATCGCCTCGCGCTCGAGCGGGATCAGATTGTCCGGCAGCACCAGCGTTTCGGCAAGATAACGCCGCAGCATCGGCTCGGGCCCGAGACGCTCGTATTGCGCCACATGCGCGAGCTCATGCGCCAGAAGCCACTCCGGCACCGGCGCCTTCGTCACCGTGATGCCATAGCCCGTCGTCAGCCCCCAGGCACGGCTGACGGGGAAAAGCGTCGCGAGCCGCGGATCCGCCATCGGCGGGATCTTTGCGACCCGCAGAAGTCGCACCTTTTCCGGATGTTGCACGCCGACCTTGCGGGCGATCTCCTGCTCGGCGGCACTCAGCCTGCGCCCCTCGGACAGCGCACGGGCGTCCCGCGCCATCTCCTCGGCGCGCAGCGCGGGCGTCAGTTCGGCGATCTGCGCCGCAAGCGCCGGATCGGGCGCGGCAATCCGGGCCACCTCGGCCGGCGTGATGTCCGGCGGCACATGGCTGCAGCCGCACAAACCCAAAACGATCAGACCCAACAGCCGCCGCATATCCCCTCCGCATCCCGCCCAAGCTAGGACGCTTTGTCCCAGCAATGCAACCTCCCCTTGCAGGCGCCGTTTGCAAAGGCTACGAAACCTTTGCAAAGCGGAGGGCATCATGGCCACGCAAAAACTCTATGCCGGTGTGAAACTGCGCGAAACCCGGGCGCGGCTCGGGCTGACGCAGAAGGCTTTCGCCGATCGCCTGGGCGTGTCGCTGCCCTATCTGAACCAGATGGAGAACAACCACCGCCCGGTTTCAGCCGCGGTGGTGCTGGCTTTGGCGGGCGAGTTCGGGCTCGACGTGACCGAGCTTTCGGCGGGCGATGCCGAACGTCTGGTCAGCGACATGCGCGAGGCGATGGCGGACCCGGTTTTCGCCGATGGCGGCACGCCGCCCTTGGCCGATCTGCGGCTGGCGGCGTCGAACGCGCCCGCACTGGCCCGCGCCTTTCTGGAACTGCATCGCGCTTACCGTCAGGCACATGAACGGCTGGCTTCGCTCGACGAGGCTCTGGGCCGCGAAGGCGCGCAGACGGTGGTTTCGCCCTGGGAAGAGGTCCGCGACTTCTTTCACTATTGCGACAATTACATCGATGCGGTCGATCGCGCCGCCGAGCGGTTTTCCTGCCCGGATGGCAAGAGGTTGGACCCGATCATCCGGGCCTGCGATGCCCTGCGCGCCCGGGGTGTCGAAGTTCACTTTTCGAACATTTCCGAGCTGCGCTCGCGCGAGGGCGATCGCATCCTGATTTCCGCCCATGCCAGCCGCTCGACGCAGGCGTTTCAACTGCTGCATCAGGTCGCGCTGATCACCCAAAACGAGCTTCTGGAAGCCACGCTCGACCTCGCGCGGTTCCAATCCGAGACCTCGCGGGCAATCGCCAAGATCGGTCTTGCGAACTATTTCGCGGGCGCGGCACTGCTGCCCTATCGCGCCTTCCTCGAGGCCGCGCAGGACACCCGCCACGATCTGGAGCGGCTGGCCGATGCCTTCGGCGCCAGCATCGAGCAAGTGGCGCACCGGCTCTCGACGCTGCAACGGCCGGGCGCGAAGGGGATTCCCTTCTTCTTCGTCCGCGTCGATCAGGCGGGCACGATCACCAAACGCCACTCGGCGACGCGGCTTCAATTCGCCCGCTTCGGCGGCGCCTGCCCGCTCTGGAACGTGCATCAGGCCTTTGAAACGCCGACGAAATTCCTGCGCCAACTGGCCGAGACGCCGGACGGGGTGCGCTATCTCTGCCTTGCCCGCGACGTGTCGAAAACCGGTGGCAGCTTCACCGCCCCGGTGCGGCGCTATGCGATTTGTCTCGGCTGCGAGGTCAGCCACGCCCGCGGCCTCGTCTATGCCGACGACATGGAACTGGGCAATCCGCGCGCCTATCAGCCGATCGGAATCTCCTGCCGGATCTGCGAACGCAAGGATTGTCACCAGCGCTCGGTGCCGCCGCTTGAACGCCGCTTGCGCGTCGATCCGAACCGGCGCGGCATGCTGCCCTACGACATCGCCTGACCCCCAGACATCGAAAAGCCCCGGAAACTCCGAGGCTTGTCGATCAGTCTGTGGAGGTCGTCAGGAATGGTGCAGCATGTAGGCGATTTCATCCTTGATGTGCGCGCGTTGCTTGCGCAGGTCCACCTCGGCGAAATGTTCGACCGGTTCGACGTTGGTCTCGGCCCGATGAACCTTGTCATTCACCGCGTCGTAATCTTCCAGAAGCTTCGCGAAATGCGCATTGGAGACCTTCAAAGCGTGCAGCTTTTCCATCTCGAACGGGAATTCATCGGACAGCGTATGCGGGGTGTTCGACATGGGCCTCTCCCTTTTCGGTCGTCATTTCTTACGACTCAAGCCTAGACCCGACCCGCTTGCGCCACCTTGACCCGTGTCAAGTTGCCCCCCCGTCGCGCTTTTGCGCAGCGCCCACCGCCGCCGCAATCGCATCGAGCCGCGCGTCCAGCGTCGCAAACCGCCCTTCAAGCGCAACCATCCGCAAATCATCAAGTTTTTCATGCAACCGCATGATCTCGATTTCCGCCTTCAGGTTCACCTCGTAATCATGCGCCGCGGCAAGGCGATCTTTTTCCGCCTGCCGGTTCTGGCTCATCATGATCACGGGCGCCTGCACCGCGGCCAGCATCGACAGGATCAGGTTCAGGAAAACAAAGGGATAGGGGTCGACCGCCGTGGCCAGAATCACGGTGTTGAGTACCACCCAGCCGACCAGAACCAGCGCGAACAGGCCGATGAAACTCCACGAGCCGCCAAAGGCCGCGACCCGATCGGCAACCCGCGCGCCAAAGTCGGGCTGATGCAGGCTCAGATCGCGCGCCACCGTGCCATGTTCCGCCACATGGCGCAGAACGCGCAGGTCGCGTTCATTCAAGTCCTCAAATTTCTTGCGTAAAAGCCGCTCGGAAAGGATGCGAAGCTTGGCGTCCATGAGGCCTCCTGCCGTTTGCGCCATGCTGCGACGGCGTGGGCCGGATGTCCACCGACGAGGGCGTGAGATGCGGGCGTGAGATCAGCTGCCCATCGGTCGCCAACCCGCCGCCAGCGCCTCGGCCTCGGTGCAGAACCAGCGCTCGCCCTTCTTCGGGTCGATCTTCGTGCGGTCATAGTCGCGCGTGCCGGGCAGATGGAAGATCTGCCCCTTTTTCGAAATGTTGCCCTTGATCCGGCAAGCCCCGGGTGCGCCTTGCGCCGCCCCATGCCGAAACGCCTCGGGCGCCAGATGCGCCCCGGCCCAGATGCCGCGATGCGCCGCCCGCGCGGCCGATTCCTCGGGGGCATAATCGAGCGCGTATTTGCGGTAAGCCTCGGCCATGCCGTCGGAAACCAGTGCCGCGTTCACATCGCGCCCGCTTGCGCTGCAGACCGCCAGAAGCCGGCCGTATCGGTCGCGTCCCCGGCCCTCGCAGCGCACAAGATCCGGGGTCAGCGCGACAAGCCGATCCCGGGCCACCTGCCCACAGGGCCAATCCCGCCCCTCTGCATCCTTGCACAGCTGATCATGTTCGGGCGCATCGATCCCGAACAAACGCACCTTCTGCGCGCCGATCGCCAGCGTATCGCCGTCGACCACGCGCGCATGCCCCAGCAAGACGTCAGCCTGTGCCGGGAGCGCCAGCACAAGCCCGATCAGGACCCACTTCACCATGCGCGGAAGTTAACAGAACGTAACGCGAACGCAAGCCCGAGCGCCAATCATGCTTACCGCTGCCCATCCCTACCGCTGCGAGCTGCGCCAGTTCGGGTTGATCCAGGGCTGGGCGTTCTCGGCGGGCAGACGACGGCCGAGAATATGGTCGGCGACCTTCTCGCCGGTCATGATCGAGGGCCCGTTCAGGTTGCCGTTCGTCACCCGCGGGAAGATCGAGCTGTCGGCGACGCGCAGCCCCTCGACGCCGATCACGCGGGCATCCGGGTCGACCACCGCCATCGGATCATCCGCCCGCCCCATGCGCGAGGTGCCGCAGGGGTGATAGGCGCTTTCGGCGTGATCGCGGATGAAGGCATCGATTTCCGCATCCGACTGCACCGAGGCCCCGGGCTGGATCTCGTGCTTCACATGCTGGGTCATCGGCGCCTGCGCAAAGATTTCGCGCGTCAGCCGCACGACCTTGCGGAACTCCTCCCAATCGTCGGGATGCGACATGTAGTTGAAGCGAATCTCGGGGTTTTCATGCGCATCGGCCGAGCGCAGCCGCACCGTGCCGCGCGATTTCGAGCGCATCGGCCCGGTGTGGACCTGAAAACCATGCCCCTCGGCGGCGGCCTTGCCGTCATAGCGCACGGCGATCGGCAGGAAGTGATACTGGATATCGGGATATTCGACGCCCTTGTCGGAGCGGATGAAGCCGCAGGCCTCGAACTGGTTCGAGGCGCCCAAGCCGCGCTTCGTCAGCACCCATTGCGCACCGACCGTCAGCTTGCCCCAGAGGTTCCAGTACTTGTACAGCGTCAGCGGCTCTTTCGAGGCGAATTGCATATAGATTTCAAGGTGATCTTGCAGGTTCGAGCCGACACCGGGCCGATGCGCCAGAACCTCGATCCCATGCGATTTCAGATGCTCGGCATCGCCGATTCCGGACAGCATCAAAAGCTTCGGCGTATTGAGCGCCGAGGCCGCCAGCACCACTTCGGCGCGCGCCTTCAAGACCTTGATTTCGCCGCCCTTTTCATATTCGACCCCGACGGCGCGACCGTTTTCGATCACCACCTTGCGGGCCAGCCCCCGCACGATCTTCAGCCGCCCGGTCTTGATCGCGGGCCGCAGATAGGCCGAGGCCACCGACCAGCGCCGCCCCTGCCAGATCGTCGCTTCCATCGGGCCGAAGCCCTCTTGCTGTTCGCCATTGTAATCCATCGTGACCGGGTAGCCCGCCGCCGCCCCCGCCTCGATGAAATGCTGGAACAGCGGGTTCTTGCGCGGGCCACGGGTCACATGCAGCGGGCCTTTCGAGCCGCGCCAGGTCGCGTCGGCGCCATCATGGCCGCCATGCCAGCTTTCCTGCCGCTTGAAATAGGGCAGCACATCGGCATAGCCCCAGCCCGCCGCGCCCTGCTCGGCCCAATGGTCGAAATCGCAGGCGTGGCCCCGCACATAGACCATGCCGTTGATCGAGGACGAGCCCCCGATCACCTTGCCGCGCGGCGTCACCAGACGACGGTTGCCCAAGAACGGCTCGGGCTCGGTGCCCATGCCCCAGTCGTAGCGGTCCATGTTCATCGGATAGGACAGCGCCGCGGGCATCTCGATGAACGGGCCCCAATCGGTGCCGCCGAATTCGATGATCGCCACGCGATGCCCGGCCTCGGCCAGCCGATAGCCCAGCGCCGAACCGCCCGACCCTGCCCCAACGATCACATAATCCGCATCCATCGCGCGACCCTCTGCCTGAACCCTGTTTTTTCTTGGCGCAAATACGCCGGGGGGTCCGGGGGGGGGACCCCCCGGCCTGCGTCTCAGTAGGGGCTTTCGACCGGCCCCATGCCGACATAGACCGCCTTCACCTGCGTATAATGCTCGATCGCGGCCTTGGAATTTTCCCGCCCGACGCCCGAGGATTTCACCGCCCCGAAGGGCATCTCGACCGGGGTCAGGTTGTAGGCGTTGATCCAGGTGGTGCCCGCCTGCAGCTGCGCGATCACCCGGTGCCCACGCGCCAGATCGGCGGTGAAGACCCCCGCCGCCAGCCCGAAATCGGTGCCATTCGCCCGCGCGATCACCTCGTCCTCGGTTTCGAAATCCAGCACCGCCATGACGGGGCCAAAGACTTCCTCGCGCGCGATCGTCATGCTGTCGGTGACATCGGCAAAGACCGTGGGCTGCACGAAAAGCGCCCCCTCGGCCCCTGCTGCCCCCCCGCAAACAAGCCGCGCGCCCTCGGATTTCGCCGTCGCGATATAGCCCAGCACCTTCGCATGCTGCGCGGCACTGACAAGCGGGCCGAATTGCGTCGTTTCATCCAGCGGATCGCCCGCCTTGATCGCGGCGGTGCGCTCGGCCAGCCGGGTCAGGAAGCGCTCCTTGATCGCTTTATGCACGAAGACCCGGGTGCCGTTCGAGCAGATCTGCCCCGAGGAATAGAAGTTGCCCAGCATCGCCGCGCCGATGGCGCTTTCCAGATCGGCATCCTCGAAGACGATCAGCGGCGATTTCCCGCCCAGCTCCATCGTCACATGCTTCATCCCCGCGCCCGCCGCCGCATAGACCTTGGCCCCCGTCGGCACCGAGCCGGTCAGCGAGACCTTGGCCACGCGCGAATCGGTCGCAAGCCGCCCGCCGACCGCGCCGCGGCCCTGCACGACGTTGAAGACCCCCGCGGGCATCCCCGCCTCGACGAAGATCGCCGCCAGCTGCAGCGCGCCAAGGGGCGTGATTTCCGAGGGTTTGAAGATCATCGCATTGCCGGTCGAGAGCGCCGGGGCGGCCTTCCAGCAGGCGATCTGGCTGGGATAGTTCCACGCGCCGATGCCGACGCAGACGCCCAGCGGCTCGCGAATCGTATAGGCGAAATCGCCGCCCAAGGGGATCGTCTCGCCGGTCAGCGTCGGTGCAAGCCCGGCGAAATACTCAAGGCTGTCGGCGCCCGAGGGCCAGTCGGCGACAGACGTTTCCTGAATCGGTTTTCCGGTATCGAGCGTTTCCAGAAGCGCCAGTTCCGCCCTGCGAGCGCGAATCAGATCGGCGGCGCGGCGCAGGATGCGCGCCCGCTCCACCGGCTTCAGCGCCGCCCAGGCGCGTTGCGCCGCTTGCGCCCCCGCAAGGGCCTCTTCGATCACCGCAGGCGTCGCCTCGTGCAGGATCGCGATCACCTCGCCCGTGCCGGGAAAGATCACCTCGATCTCGGCTCCGGCCGCGTCCTCGACCCAGTTGCCATTGACGAAATGGCTGGCCTCGGGCTGTGCCCTCATGACCGCACCTCCAGTTCCCGGTTCAGATATTCATTCACGATTTCAAGCGCATAGCATCGATCCGGGGCATTCTCAGCCAAAGCGGCGCGGATGTAGACGCCATCGATCATCGCGCCCAGACCCCGCGCAACGGCCTCTGCGCGCCCCCCCACCAGAGGGCGCAATTCATGCTGCAGGTTCGAGCGCAGGCGGCGCTGATAGACCCGCAAAAGCCGCATCGCCTCGGGATTCGTCTGCGCCAGAACGTAGAAGTTCAGCCAGGCCGAGATCGCCTCGCGCCGGAAGCTGCCCGGCGAGAACGACCCCGCGATGATCGCGCGCAGCCGCGATTCGGGGCCGGGATCCGCCGCCGCCAGCGCCCCGCGCACCTCGGCGCCGTAAAGCGTCAGGATTGCCCGCATCGCAGCGAGGAAAATCTGCTCCTTCGAGCCAAAATAATGATGCGCCAGTGCAGAGGACATGCCTGCACGCCGCGCAATCTGTGCTACGGTCACTTCCAGCGACCCCGCCTCGCCCACCGTTTCGATCGTGGCTTTCACCAAGGCCGCCCGTCGAATAGGCTCTGCTCCAAGCTTCGGCATGTCTTTTGCGACTCCGCTCAAAAAAGAACTTGCTTTTAGGAGCTACAGGCAAGTTTATTGACTCGTCAATCAACAAAAAGCCTGATCACTGAACCGGGCAACCAACGGGAGACCCTGATGACGCTTCGTTCCTTCCTTCTTGCCGGGGCTGCGACACTTTCGCTCGCCCTGCCTGCCGCCGCCGATTGCTCCAAGGTGACCTTCTCGGACGTGGGCTGGACCGACATCACCGCCACCACCGCGGTGACGACGACGATCCTGCAGGCGCTTGGGTATGAAACCGACATCAAGCTGCTCTCGGTGCCGGTGACCTATACCGCGCTTTCCTCGGGCGATGTGGACGTGTTCCTCGGCAACTGGATGCCTTCGATGGAGGCAGACCTTGCGCCCTACCGCGATGACGGCTCGGTCGAGACGGTGCGCACGAACCTTGTCGGCGCGAAATACACGCTGGCGACGAACGCGGCGGGTGCGGCGCTCGGCATCAAGGATTTCGCCGATATCGCGAAACACAAGGACGAACTCGAGGGCAAGATCTACGGGATCGAGCCGGGCAATGACGGCAACCGTCTGGTGCTCGACATGATCACCGCGGGCAAATTCGATCTGGCGGGCTTCGAGGTTGTCGAAAGCTCGGAACAGGGGATGCTGGCCGCCGTCGCCAAGGGCGAGAAGGAAAACACCCCGGTCGTGTTCCTGGGCTGGGAACCCCACCCGATGAACGCCAATTTCAAGATGAGCTACCTGACCGGCGGCGATGACGTCTTCGGGCCGAACTTCGGCGGCGCCGAAGTGCGCACCAACGTCCGCAAGGGCTATGTCGCCGAATGTGCGAACACCGGCAAGCTGCTCACCAATCTCGAATTCTCGCTGGCGATGGAAAACGAGATCATGGGCAAGATCCTGGATGACGGCATCGACCCGCCGACCGCCGCGCATGACTGGCTGGCGGCCCATCCGGAAGTCCTGGCCCCCTGGCTCGCGGGCGTGACCACCAAGGACGGTGGCGACGGGCTCGCAGCCGTAACGGCGGCGCTGAAGTAAGCCTTGCGCTGACTTGACGATCCGACAGGCGGGCCCCGCCTGTCGGCCTTCCGAACCACGCAAGGCAAGCGACATGCTACAGCAAACGATGCGCCTGATCGGCACCATCGCCGCGTCGATTTTCGGCGCCATCCTGCTCAAGACGGTGCTGGAGAAACTGGCCGGACTGATGATCGGCACCGGGCTGATCTCCGGCCACAACGGCACCGATCTTTTTACCGGCAAGTGGAAGATCCCTGTCGGCCCCTGGGCAAAGCACATCTTTGAATGGATGCGCGACAGCTTCTCGCTCGTCTTCGATCATCTGGCCGGCATCTTCGAGACGCTGATCGCCTGGATCATGGCGATCTTCGCGACGCCCTTGGACATTTCCTGGTCACCGGAGCGGCCGACTACACGCCGCTTTATCCGGTGGAATATCAGCCCTTCGTGCTGACGGGCTTCTTCCTTGGCATCTCGTGGTTCCTGCAGCGTCGCGTGTCGATCCTGCTGACCGTGCTTTTCGGTCTGCTCTACGTCTTCAATCAAGGCTACTGGAAACCGACGACGGAAAGCCTGACGCTGGTGATCTCGGCCTGTGTCGTGTGCATGTCGGTCGGCGTTCCGATCGGCATCGCCGCCGCGCACCGGCCGCGGCTTTACCTCGCGATGCAGCCGATCCTTGATCTGATGCAGACGCTGCCGACCTTCGTCTATCTGATCCCGGCGATCGTGTTTTTCGGCATCGGCATGGTTCCGGGCCTGATCGCGACGGTGATCTTCGTGCTGCCCGCGCCGATCCGGCTGACGCATCTCGGTGTGTCCACCACGCCGCAACCGCTGCTGGAAGCCGCCCGCGCCTTTGGCGCCACGCCGCGGCAGGTGCTGTGGAAGGTGGAACTGCCCTATGCGCTGCCGCAGATCATGGCGGGGCTGAACCAGACGATCATGCTCTCGCTTTCGATGGTGGTGATCGCGGCGCTTGTGGGCGCGAACGGGCTTGGCGTGCCGGTGGTGCGGGCGCTGAACTCGGTCAACACCGCGCTTGGCTTTGAATCGGGGATGATCATCGTCGTCGTCGCCATCGTGCTCGACCGGATGATGCGCTTCGGGGGATCGAAATGAGGCATGCCACCATGATCACCGACCCGAAGCTGACCGCGGGCGTCGCGGTGCGGTTCGACAATGTCTCGATCGTCTTTGGCGATCACCCCGACCGCGCCCTGCCCCTGATGGACGAAGGCCTGTCGCGCGCCGAGATCCAGGCCCGCACGGGTCAGGTTCTGGGGGTGCATGACTGCTCGCTGTCCGTTGCCGAGGGCGAGATTCTCGTGCTGATGGGCCTTTCGGGCTCGGGCAAGTCGACGCTGCTGCGCGCGGTGAACGGCTTGAACCCGGTCTGCCGCGGCAAGGTCGAGGTCTGCGACGGCAACGGCCTTGTCGATGTCACCCATGCCGATCCGCAGACCCTGCGCCGCATTCGGCAGACCCGCGTCGCGATGGTGTTCCAGCAATTCGGCCTGCTGCCCTGGCGAACGGTGCGCGAAAACGTCGGGCTGGGCCTCGAGCTTGGCGGCATGTCGAAAGCCGAGCGCCGCGACCGCGTCGATGCGCAACTGAAGCTCGTGAACCTGACCGACTGGGCCGAGCGCAAGGTGGGCGAGCTCTCGGGCGGCATGCAGCAGCGTGTGGGCCTTGCCCGCGCCTTTGCCACCGAAGCGCCGATCCTTCTGATGGACGAGCCCTTCTCGGCGCTCGATCCGCTCATTCGCGCGAAGCTGCAGGACGAGTTGCTCGAACTGCAATCGACGCTGAAGCGCACCATCGTCTTCGTGTCGCATGACCTCGACGAGGCCTTCAAGCTTGGCAATCGCATCGCGCTGATGGAGGGCGGGCGGCTGGTGCAGATGGGCACGGCGCGCGAGATCATCGCCAATCCGGTCGATGATTACGTCGCCGAATTCGTCGCGCACATGAACCCGCTCGGTGTGCTGACGGCCGAGGACATGGCCGAAGCCGGCCCCGCCGAGGGTACGCCGATTGTGCCGGAAACCCCGGTGATCAAGGTGATGGAACTTTTGAAAACCGTTCCCGCCGTAGCCCTGACCGACGGGCGACGGATCACCCGCGAAGGCGTGATCGCCCGGCTGATCGACCCGCGCGGCACCGCCGCCAAGGGGTAAAGAGGCGTATTTTCCCCAAGAAGAAACGGAAACCCGGAGTCCTTCGACTTCGGGTTTCTTCTTGGCTCAAATACGCTCTTTCGAAGCCTCCCCCCGCGACTCGCGCCAGGTCAGGAAGACCACCGCAGCCAGGATGATGGCGCCGCCCAGGATCACCCAGGGATCGACAGACTCGCCAAAGACCGACCAGCCGAGCGCCGTCGCCCAGACCAGTTGCAGAAAGGTCACCGGTTGCGTCACCGTCATCGGCGCGCAGGCAAAGGCGCGGGTCATGCAGTAATGCCCCGTGGTCGCAAAGACCGCGACCGCGCCGAGCCAGAGCACCTGCGTCAGGCTCACCGGCTGCCAGACATAGGCGGCAAAGGGGGCAAGGCCGATGGTCACCGACAGCGCCATCACCGCCACGACCACCGACGCCGGGGCGAGTTGCGTGAGCCGCTTCATCACCAGATAGGACAGGCCGAAGCCGAAAGCCGCGCCGAGCTGCGCCAGATGACCCGGCGACAGCTCGCGCAGGCCGGGGCGCAGCACGACCAGCGCACCGATCATCGCGACGCCGATCGCGATCATCCGCGCCGGGCGAAAGCCCTCGCCGAACAAGAGCCCCGCGCCGATCGTGACGACGATCGGATTGAGATAGCCGATGGCCGTCACCTCCGAGATGGTGATCCGCGCCATCGCATAAAACCACAGCATCACCGCCACGGTATGCAAAGCACCGCGCAGCGCGAAGAGTTTGAAAAGGCTCGGCGAAAGTCCGGTGCGCACGAGCGGCATCAGCGACGGCGCCAGAAACAGCAGCCCCCAGGCGAAGCGGATGAAGGCGGATTCGGCCGCGGGCAGCGCGGTGCCCAGATAGCGCACGATGCCGTTGACGAAGACGAAGGCGAGCCCGGTGGCCAGCATCCACAGCACGCCCTCGACGGGGTGATTTTTCTCGGAAATCGCAGTCATGCCCCTTGCTGCCCTGCGCCGCGCGGGCGCGCAAGCGGGCGATTGTGCGGGATACAGGGCGCGACCGATCGGCTCGCGACACTTGACCTCGGTCAAGGCGCGGGACGGGCGCCCCGGGGTAACCAGTCAGGGCGGTCGCCCGAAAATGCGGCAGGAAAGCTGTTGCGTTCTGCCCGGGCGGCCACAATCCTGTGCGAAACCTGCTGTCGCGAGCCCTGATGATCCGCCCTGCCCGCTCCCAGATGCCCTTCACCACCGGCGTTTTCGCCCGGTGGCTGGCGGTGCTGGCGCTGGCGCTGCAGAGCCTTTTCTTCGCCGAACACCTCAGCGCTTCGGCGCTGCATGATCTGGCGGGGCTTGGCCCCGGCGCGCGGGCGGGCTTCTTGCAGCTTTGCACCGGCGAGGGCGTGGCGCTTTACGACCCCGCCTCGGGCAAGGTCGTGGAGCACGCGACCAGCCATGCCCCCTGCACGATCTGCGCCAGCGCCGCCGTCTGCGCCTTTGCCACGCCCGAGCCGCCGGTTCTGGTTCCGCCCGTGCCGCAGCTTCTGGCCGCGCTCAAGCCCGCGACCCTGTTCTCCTTCGCCTTCATCGCACCCTTGCCGCGCAGCGGCCTGATCCGCGCACCGCCAGTGACTCTGGACCTCTGACAGGGGCTTGCGCGGGGCAGCGTCCCGCCCCGCCTGCCCCTTGGGTCCCATCCTGCCCAGCCCTGATCCCTGCAATCATCCGTTTTGGAGACAGCGATGAAACGTCGTGAATTTCTTGCCGCCACCGCCTCTGCCGCCGCGCTTGTGCCGCTGGCTGCCCGGGCCGAAATGGCGATGTCCCCGGCCGAAAAGCCGGTCAGCCCGATGCAATGGACCGATGAGAACGGTCTGACCCGCTTCCTCAAGGTCGATACCGATCCCGTGACCGACGATCTCGGCAAATATCCGCGCTGCCCTTATTGCGGCATGATGCGGGGGATGTTCCCGGCCTCGCGCCATCTGATCGTCTATGAAAACGACACCGTCGACGGCACCTGCTCGATCCATTGCGCGGCGATTTCGCTGGCGCTGAACATGGATGCCGGACCGAAGACGATCTACGCGGGCGATGCCGGGGCGGAGGGCGAGATGAAGCCGCTCGCCGATACCGCGGCGATGACCTATGTGATCGATCCCGCGAAACCGGGCACGATGTCGGCGGTGTCGAAACTGGCCTATGCTGATCGCACCAAGGCCGAGGCCGCCGCCAGCGCCGGGGCGACGCTCGCGGATTTCGACGCGGCGCTGATGGCCGCCTATGTCGAAATGGCCAAGGACACGACGATGATCCGCAAGCGCCGGGGTGAGAAACGGCATGAGATGGGTATGAAGATGCCCGGCTCGAATTGACCTTTTGCAACATTCCGGCCGTGTTTTCGGGCACGGCCGGGAATGGAGTAGCACATGTACAATATTTCCCGCCGCAGCGCGCTGAGCCTTCTGGCAGGTGTCTCGGCCCTTGCCTTTGGCATGCCGCAGCCCGCCCGCGCCGATGCTGCACCGATTGATCTGCCGAAACCCGGGCCACGCGACACCTGCGCGGTCTGCGGCATGTTCGTCGCCCGTTACCCCGAATGGGTGACGACTTTGGTCTTTGCCGATGGCACGGCCTTCTACTTCGACGGCCCGAAGGACTTCTTCAAATTCCTTGAGGACGTGCCGCACTACGCCGCCGGGCGCAGTCGCGATCAGATCGCAACGATGGCCGTGACCGATTACTACGGCGTGCGGCAGGTCGCGGCGCAGGAGGCACTCTTCGTCGTCGGATCGGATGTGCTCGGCCCGATGGGACATGAGTTCGTGCCGCTGGCGACCGAGGCCGATGCGGCGGATTTCATGAAGGATCACGCGGGCAAACATCTCTTCCGCTTCGCGGAAATCCCCGCGGGCCTTCCCGCCAAACTCGATGCGGGTCAGTTCGAGTGAGCCTGCGTCCCGCGACCCCGGTGCTGAGCGCGCTCGCCGCGCTTTTAGCCCTCGCCGGGGTCGAGGGCACACATGCCCGGCTGACCGCCCCACGCGAAGCCGCGCGTCTGGCCGACGAGGCGCAGCTGGTGCGCGCCCTCGGCCTCACTGATCTCGCGCTTTTCACCGAGGCGCGGTACACCCGCCATCCCGCCTTGGCCGATCTTGCGACAGCCTTTCAGGATAACCCCTTGTCTTTCGAACATTTTCCTTCTGGCAGCCTGATCGCCCCGCCCGAGCATTTCGGGCCAACGGCGCTTGGCTTCGCCCCGGAGGATCTGCGATGAGCGCGCTGAACCGCCAACGCGCGCTTCTTGATTTCACCGTCGCGGCGCTGGCGCGGCGGCGGATCAAGAATCTGGCGCTGGTCGCGGTCTTTGCCACGGTGGTCTTTTTGCTCGCCTCGGCGATGTTCTTTGCCTCGAGCCTGCGGCGCGAGGCCGAGGCGACGCTGGCCGGGGCCCCCGATCTGATCGTGCAGAACCTCAGCTTGGGCCGTCAGGCGATGATCGACGCGGCAGACCTGCCGAAAATCGCGGCGATCCGCGGCGTCGCGACGGCCGAGGGGCGGCTGTGGGGCTATTATTACGACCGGATCAGCGGCGCGAATTACACGGTGATGGTACCCAGTGCCGCCGATCTGGTGCCGCCCCCCGGCGAGGTGATCGTGGGCGAGGCCGTGCCGCGGGTGCGCGATTTCAAATGGCAGGGCACGCCGCTTTTCCTGTCGCGCCACGAGGGCGATCTGGTGCGCTTCGACATTGCCCGGACGCTCGGCTCCGATGTGGCGCTGATCAGCGCCGATCTGGTACTGATGAACGAGGTCGATTTTCGCAGCTTTTTCAATGTGCCAGCGGGGAAGTTCACCGATCTCGCCGTCACGGTGCGCAACCCGCGCGAGCTTTCGACCGTGGTCGAAAAGGCCAGTGCCGCGCTGCCCGACGCCCGCTTCGTCACCCGCGAGGACATCGCCCGCACCTATCAGAAGCTCTTCGACTGGCGCGAGGGGGTGATGGTGGCACTGGCCTTCGTCGCGATGCTGGCCTTTGCGATCTTCGCCGCCGAGAAGGCGACCGGGCTTTCCGCCGAGGAGGCGCGCGAGATCGGCATCCTGAAGGCGATCGGCTGGGATACCCGCGACGTGATCGCGATGAAACTGTGGGAGGGTGGGCTCGTCTCGGGCGGGGCGTTCCTGCTGGGCACGGTGATCGCCTATGCGCATGTGTTCTGGGCGGGGGCGCCGCTTTTTGCCTCGGTGCTGAAGGGCTGGGCGGTGATCTATCCCGATTTCCGCCTGACGCCCGCCATCGACGCGCTGCAGCTGGGCACGCTCTTGCTTCTGACCACCCTGCCCTATGCCGCCGCGACCGTGGTTCCGGTCTGGCGCACGGCGGCGGCCGATCCGGATGCGGTGATGCGATGATTTCTCTGCACGGCGTTTCAAAGACCTATAACGAAGGCCGCCCCAATCAGGTCACGGCGCTGCACGGCATCGACCTTGCGATCGCACCGGGGGTGACGGTGTTCATGGGGCCTTCGGGCTCGGGCAAGACGACGCTCTTGAGCCTTGTGGGCTGCATGGCGCGGCCGACGACGGGGCGGATCACGCTCGACGGCGAGGTGATTTCCAGCCTGCCCGAGCGCTTCCTGACCGATCTGCGCCGACGCCGCTTCGGCTTCGTGTTTCAGCGCTTCAACCTGATCCGGGGCTTGTCGGTGCTGGAAAACGTGATGCTGCCCGCGGCGCCGCTCGGCGAGGAGCGCGCGGTGGTCGAGGCCCGGGCGCTGGCGCGGCTCGAAAGCCTCGGTCTGGCGGGCAAGGCGCGGATGCCGGTCGAGGTGCTCTCGGGCGGCGAGACGCAGCGGGCGGCGATTGCCCGGGCGATGGTCAATGACGCGCCGGTGCTGATCGCCGACGAGCCGACCGCGAACCTTGATACCGCGCTCACGCATCGCTTTCTCGACATCGTGGCCGCGCTGCGGGCCGAGGGCAAGACGGTGATCCTGACCAGCCACGATCCGCGCATCATCGCGGCCGCGCCGGTGACGGCGGTGGTCGAGATGCAGGACGGCACGGTGCTCGAGGTCAGGTCATGATCTTTCACACCCCGATCCTGACGCTGCTTCTGGTCTCGGCGCTGGCCGCGCTGGTGGCGCTCTGGTCGGCGGGCTTCGGGCTTTCGGTGCTGCGGCGCTGGGATCTGGCAAGCTGCAGTCGCGGGCAACTCATGATGGAGCGACGCACCGAACTCGTCTCGACGCTGTTCGCGATGGTGATGGCGGCCGAGGCGGCGGCACTCTCTCTTTTCATCTTCAACGCGGATCGGATGGCGGCGCTGTTCGTCGGCGCGATGTGCGCGGTGGGTACGCTGAACGTGAACGGCTACGGCTTTCCGGCGCTTTATGCGCAGATCGCCACCTTCTTCGCCGCGGCGGTCTGGCTGGTGCTTGACCACGTTGACCGGCTTGGGCGCGACTATCCGCTGACGCGGGCAAAATATGCGGCCGTGCTGGCGATTGCGCCGCTGGTGCTGCTCTCGGGCGGGCTGCAGCTTGCGTATTTCCTCAACCTGCGCACCGATGTGATCACCTCCTGCTGCTCGAAGCTCTTCACCCCGGCGAATGCGGGGATCTCCGACGAGATGGCCGGGGTCGATCCGGCAACCGCCTTGTGGGCGCTGGGGATCGCCGGGGGGCTTGTGGCGGCGACCGGCATCCGCGCGCTGCGCAGCGGACGCGGGCACGGGCTTTTCGCGCTGGCAGGCGCGGGCTATTTCGGCGCGGCCCTCGTCGCCATGGTCTCGACGATCGCGCTTTATCTCTACGAGAACCCGAACCACCACTGCCCGTTCTGCATCCTGAAGCCGGACTATGGCTATATCGGCTATGCCTTCTACCTGCCGCTTTTCGGGGCGACGGCGCTGGCGCTTGGCCTCGGCGCCGCAAGCCCCTTCGCCGCGCGCGCGAGCCTGCGCGCCCCCCTGCCCGCGGTGATGCGCCGTCTGACCCTTTGGGCGCTGGCGGGCTTTGCGGCCTATGGCTTGGTCACCGTCTGGGTGATCCTGCGCTCACATCTGATCCTGTTCGGCTGATCGACGACAGGTCATCTCCGCCCCCGGGATGCGCCCCCCATCCACGCACTGCTTCTTCTTGGATCAAATACGCTGGGGGGTCCGGGGGGCGAAGCCCCCCGGCGGGTCGGCGCGCCACGCGCGGCGAAACCAAAGGGCGCCCCGAGGGGCGCCCTTTGCAATTCCATCCCCGAAGCTCTTCAAAGCTGCGCGGCGACATCCTCGGGAACGTCGAAATTATGCGTCACCGTCTGCACGTCGTCGTCCTCTTCCAGCGCATCGATCAGCTTCATCAGCTTCTGCGCGGTTTCCAGATCGACCTCGGTCGTGGTCTGCGGCTTCCAGATCAGCTTCGATTCGGTCGATTCGCCGAGCGCCTTTTCCAGCGCCTCGGACACTTCCGACAGCGCCTCGACCGAGCAATAGATCCAGTGGCCTTCCTCGTCGCTTTCGACGTCATCGGCCCCGGCCTCAAGTGCCGCCATCATCACCGTATCCGCGTCGCCCACCGAAGCCGGATAGGAAATCTCGCCCATACGGTCGAAGCCGTGGCTCACCGAGCCGGTCTGGCCCATGTTGCCGCCCGATTTGGTGAAATAGCTGCGCACGTTCGAGGCGGTGCGGTTCAGGTTGTCGGTCAGCGCCTCGATGATCACCGCGATGCCGTTCGGGCCGTAGCCCTCATAGCGGATTTCGGTATAATCCGCCGCATCGCCCATCTGCGATTTCTTGATCGCGCGGTCGATCACGTCCTTCGGCATCGATTGCGCCTTGGCGGCCTTGACCGCCAGACGCAGACGCGGGTTCTTGTCGGGATCAGGGTCGCCCATCTTCGCGGCGACGGTGATTTCCTTCGCCAGCTTCGAGAACATCTTCGAGCGGATCGCATCCTGCTTGCCCTTGCGGTGCTGGATGTTCGCCCATTTGGAATGGCCTGCCATGCCCCTACTCCGTCCGATTGCTGTGTTGCGGCCCCTATAGCCAAAGGCCGGGCTTACCGCAAGTCGGCCGCGTCAGCCGGGTTGATGACCGAAGTTCGCCGACTGCCGGTCCGCACCGCCCTCCGGGGTGACCCAGTCGAAGACGTGGCCATCCGAACTGCGGGTCAGGCGGACCGTGGCATAGGGCTCCATCAGCGCCTCCGCCCCCGGCACATGGATCTTGTGCCGGATCGTGACGCTGTACGCCATCGCCACCGCACAGCCCGGCAACGTGCCCGAGGGGGCGGCGGCGATATCGGCTGCGCAGCGGCTGCCGTCGCTGAAATGCACCGTCAGACGATTGGACAGCAGATCGATCCGCTCGGGGTTGGGTTCGGGCGCAGGCAGCGCGGCACAGGCCGAAAGCGCAAGGGCAGCGGGCAGAAGGACAGCGAAACGCATGGGAACCTCAGGGAACAAGCGGCCAGACAAGGGGGATCACCAGCACGGCGACGATCCCGGTGATGATATCGAGCGGAATGCCCAGACGCAGGAAGTCAGAGAATTTGTAGCCGCCCGGCCCGTAGACCATCATGTGGGTCTGATAGCCGATCGGCGTCGCAAAGGCCACCGAGGCCGAGAACATCACCGCCACCGCGAAAGGCCGCGGATCCAGCCCGAGCGTATGCGCCAGCTGGATCGCGATCGGGGTGAAGATCACCGCCACCGCATTGTTCGACAAGAGTTCCGTCATCGCAAGGCCCAGGAAATAGACCGCCGCCAGCGCCGCGATCGGCGGCAGGTCCTGCATCAGCGGCGCCACCGCATCGACGATCAGCTTGACCGCGCCCGAGGCATCGAGCCCTTCGCCCACCACCAGCATGGCGAAGATCATCGCCAGCAGTCGGCCATCGACATAGGAAAAGGCCTCGTCGGCATCGATGCAACGGGTCAGCAGGATCACCGCCACCGCCACCATCGCCAGCTCCATGATCGGCGCCACATCGAGCGCCGAAAGACCGACGACGGCGAGCAGCGCCAGAACCGCGATCGGCATCTTGCCACGGCGGAACGCCCGCGCCGTCGGGCGGGACACGTCGACCAGATCCATGTCCTGCGCCAGCCGCGCGATATCTTCGGGCGCGCCCTCGAGCAGCAGCGTATCGCCGACGACGACCACCAGATCGTCAAGCTTGCGACCGATGTTCTGGTTGCGCCGATGCGCCGCCAGCACATAGACCCCATAGCGCCGCCGCAGCCGCAGTTCGCCCAAGGACCGCCCGATCATCCGGCACCCGGGCGAGATCAGCACCTCGACCGTCTCGGTGGCGACCGAGGACAGCTTGTCCACCACCCGCACATCCTTGTTGGTCTGCATGCCGAGCAGCTCGGAAACCTCGGTGCGCAGCACCACCCGGTCCCCCGCCTCCAGCACCGCCGCCGCCAGATCGCGGCGCAAGCTCGCATCGCCGCGCAGCACGTCGATCACCCGCACGCCGGTACGCTTGAAGATGTCGATGTCGAGCACGCTCTTGCCGATCAGCGCCGAATCCTCGGGAATCGCCACTTCGGTGAAATATTTCATCTTCGGGCGCCCGCCCCCCAGCGTCGCCGCCATCGACACCCGGTCGGGCACCAGCCGACGCGAAAACAGCGCCATGAAGATCGAGCCCGCCAGACAGATCGCCAGACCCAAAGGCGCAATCTCGAAGATCGTGAACGGCTCCATCCCGTCCTTGCGCACCACCCCGTCGACCAGAATGTTGGTCGAGGTGCCGATCAGCGTGATCATGCCGCCCATGATGGTGAAATAGGAAAGCGGCATCAGCAGCCGCGACGGCGGCACATCGAGCTTGCGCGCGGCCTGCATGAAGATCGGGATCATCACCGCCACCACGGGGGTGTTGTTCATGAAGGCCGAGGCGCCCATGACGATGACGAACAAAAGCACCGTCGTCAGCGCCGGACGTTCCCCGATATGGCTCTCGACGGTGCGGGTGGCGCGGTCCAGCGCGCCGGTGCGCACCAGCGCCCCCATGATCAGGAACATGAAGGCGATCGTCCAGGGCGCCGAGTTCGACAGCGCGCCCACCGCCTCCTTGAACGGCACAAGGCCCAGCACCAGCATCAGCGCCGCCCCGCCGATGGCGATGACTTCGGGCGGATCCTTTTCGCGCACGAAGAGAATGAACATGCCCAGCACGATGGCAATGGAAAGCCAGGCTTGCGCGCTTGCGCTCAGTCCAAGGTCGATCATCTCAGGCCTCTCTGGTTCGCCGAGATACTAGCCGCCCAAGCCGTTCGGGCAAGCTTTCATCGCGGCTTTCCGCGCCATCTTTCGGTGTCGGCGGAAAAATGCTGTTTTTTCGGACATATGGCGGAAGGTGCTCAGACGGGCGTCGCCTCGGGCAGACGGCCGCCGACACGCACCGGAGCGATCCGCGTGGCCTTGCCGCTGCGGTCGTCGGTCTCGACATAGACGCCCGAAAGCGTCACCGGCCCCTCGGCCGGGGTGAAGCGATCGCGCGTCATCCCGGTCAGGAAGCGGCGCATCGGTTCGGCCTTTTCCATGCCGATGATGCTGTCGTAATCGCCGCACATGCCCGCATCGGAAAGATAAGCGGTGCCGCCCTTCAGGATCACCGCATCGGCGGTGGGCACATGGGTATGGGTGCCGACGACAAGGCTGGCCCGGCCGTCGCAATATTGCCCCATCGCCATCTTTTCGGACGTCGCCTCGCAATGCACGTCGACCAGAATCGCCTGCGCGAGCCCGCCCAGCGGATGCGTGCGCAAGACCGTGTCGATCGCCGAGAAGGGATCGTCGAAGGGGCGCTTCATGAAGACCTGCCCCAGAACCTGCGTCACCAGCACCTTGCGGCCGCGGCGGTCCTCGAACAGGCGCGCGCCCTTGCCCGGCGCTTCCTTGGCATAGTTGAGCGGCCGGATCACCCGCGGCTCGGTTTCGATGAAGCGCATCATGTCCTTCTGATCGAAAGCATGATCGCCCAGCGTCACCACATCGGCACCCGCAGCCAGCAGCAGTTTCGCATGCTCGCCGGTCAGCCCCATGCCGCCCGAGGCGTTTTCGCCGTTCACCACGACGAAATCGAGCCCCCAGTCGGCGCGCAGCTTCGGCAGCCGTTCCGCCACTTCCGCGCGTCCCGCGCGCCCCATCACATCGCCAAGAAACAAGATCTTCATGGATTTCCTTTGGCCGAAGCCCCGCCGGAAAGCAACCATTGCCTTGCGTAAAAGCGTCGCGCCGACCCATTTCAGGGACAGCTTGGCGCCTCCGAAAGCCCCACGGCCCCATCGGGCGACCTAAGGAAAAATTTCAGCATCGGCAAAAATCCGCCGCCCAAAAACCCGAGTCGTGGCAGATTTCCGCCCGTTCCCGAGCCCGCCCGTTCAGGAAGCTTTAACTCCGCCCAAGATCCCCGGTATGGCTTGGGCCGCAACGAAGCCACTCACTCACTTTTCGTTTCAGGTCCGATGAAAATCACGCTCAAATCCTCCGGGCAGCTTGTCCGGCTGCCCCTTGCCATTGCCGCTCTGGCCGCCCTGTCGGCCTGTGGCAGCTTTGGTGGCGGCGATCAGGCCCCGCGGATGAACTTCGCCTCGGCGCAGGACCGGCCCGACGAGGTCGACCCCGCCCGGCGCGACAATGCCGTGGCGATCGCCAAGGAACTGCGCGCCCGCGGTGGCCGGGTCTGGTGCGTGCCGTTTGCGCGCAATGCCTCGGGCATCGATCTGCAGGGCAATGCCGGCACCTGGTGGTCGAAGGCCTCCGGCCGTTACGAGCGCAGCCACACCCCCGAAGTCGGTTCGGTCATGGCGTTCTCGGCGACGCGCAAGATGCCGATGGGCCATGTGGCCGTGGTGTCGGAAGTGGTGTCGGACCGCGAGATCAAGATCGATCACGCGAACTGGCAGCGCAACCGGATCTCGCTGGGCATGACCGTGCATGACGTGTCGAAAAAGAACGACTGGAGCCAGGTGCGGGTGATGAGCCAGGAAAGCGCCGCGGGCCGGGTCTATCCGGTGGCGGGCTTCATCTCCAAGGACGAGGGCTGAGGCCCCCGTCCCCGGCAAGACAAAGGGCGCCCTGGGCGCCCTTTCTTATTCCTGGACCTTCTTGACGAATTGCGACTTCAACCCGATCTGGCCCACGCCGGGCAGCTTGCAGTCGATGTCGTGATCGCCCGGCACCAGCCGGATGCCGCGCACCTTGGTGCCGACCTTGACGACCTGCGAGCTGCCCTTGAGCTTGAGATCCTTGATCACCGTCACCGTGTCGCCATCGGCGAGCAGGTTGCCCACGGCATCGCGGATCTCGCCCAAGGCGCCAGCCTCGGCGGTTTCGCTCCCGGGCGCCCATTCATGGCCGCATTCGGGACAGGTCAAAAGCGCGTCCACCTGATAGGTGAACGTGCTGGCGCATTCGGGGCACGGCGGCAGGGTGTCATCGGTCATGATGGCCCGGCCTTACACGTCCGGATAGAGAATGGCCAGATGCGGCCAAGCCGCGGACGGTTTGGGCTCCTGATCGAGGGGGGTGGTGTCCATGTCGGCGATATGGCGCATCCGCGACGAGCTGGCGGGCAGTTTCGACTTGTCGTCATCGCTCAGCGGGTCGCGGTAGAAGGTCATGCCCAGATCGGCGATCCGCTGTGCCCGGGCGATCAGCTTTTCGCGCAAGGCGGGCGGCAGATTGTAGTGCTCGAACGGATGATTGCGCGCCAGCTGCGGGTAGATCGGCGCCGGGCCCGCGCCCGAGGCCAGCCAGTGATCGGCGAAATCCATCAGCACCCGTTCCAGCGCCGGAAGTTCGGTCAGGAATCGGCGCCACTGGTGTTCCTCGAGCTTGAACCGCTCGACCAGCGCCTCGCCCGCCTGCGCGCCATAGCCGGTCAGCCGGGTGATCGTCTCGGGCGCCATCTGCAGGTTCAGCCCGCCCTCGTCCTCGGTCAGGTTGACCGTCACAATGCGCTCGCGGAACCCGGTCAGCACCGATTGCAGCGAATCCTGCCAGTCCTTGGCGCTGTCGAAAAGCGCCATGACAAAGCCGCCCAGCCCGGAAATCCTGTGCGTCGGCAGAAGCCGGCCCTTGCGCGGATCCCTCGGCATCTTGATGCGCGGCGTTGCCTCGTCGCCCTTGTCCACCCGTGCGGGGTCGAATTCGCCCAGCGAAATCCCGAAGGTGGGCGAAAGCGGCAGCACATGGTCGAAGAAATGCACCGGAAAGTTCGACGACAGCCCCCCGTCCGAGAACAGGCAGCGACAGAGCCTCGCCGCCGGTTCCGCCTTGACCAGCGTGTAATCGACCCGGTGCAGCGGCACGGCGGAAATCAGCATCGGAAACGACAGGCTCATCCGCGCCAGCACGACCACCGGCAGATCGTCAAAGCGGAACAGCCGCAGCCGCCCCGTGGGATCGGCCCAGTCCGCCTTCACCGGTTCGGAGTTCGCCACCATATGCGCCACGATCCGGTCGGGGAAAATGCGGGCGAATTCCTCGGGGTCGAAGGCATGCAGGTTGTTGCGCATCGGCAGGACAAAGGGGCGGTGCGTGGTGATGTCGGTGGTCACCGTCTGCACCCGGATGCCCCGCTCGGCGAGCATCTTCAGCGTCAGCGGCGCAGGACCGACGGCGCCAAAGGCGATCTCGTCGATGCGCCGGGCCATCCAGTCCGACAGGCCCGTGTCTGGCTTGTAGCCCTTTTGCGTGCGCCCGGTGCAGATGCCGTAGTCATTCGCGGCCAGCCCCTCGGTCGCCTGTTTCTTCGCCTCCCAAAGCGGCCAACCAAGCCCCCCCGCCGCCATCACCACAAGACCCAGAAGCAGCCAGCCCCAGACCACGGTCGAGGACGCGAAAAGCGCAAGGATCACCATGATGATCCCCAAGGCCGCGCCCTGCACCATCTCGCGCGGGTAGCCGCGCATCAACGCCCAGAGGATCGGCAGCGGCTTGCCCTTTTGCGCGGCAAGCAGCAACCGGAAGAGCGGCGCCAGTTCCGGCACCGGCTGGAATTTCTCAAGGACGGTGGTCGACAGTTCCTCGGCCAGCCCCTCGATCTTGTCAAAGCCGCCCTTGTCGCGGCCATATTCCGCAGCCGCCGCGAAGACCGCGGCAATGGCCCCGGCCGAGGTGCCGCCAATTTCGGAAAATCGGTAGTGATCCGACAGCTTTTTCAACGCCTTGGGATAGACCACCCCCGAGGTGATCCCCCCTTTCAGCACCAGATCGCAACTCGGAAGGTCAGTCGTCTGTGACATGGGTTTCCTCCGTCATATGGCCAAGCCGATCGGTCCAGCGGTCGATCCACTGGCCCACCATGGCCGAATAGGGTTGGTCGGGCGCGGCCATGGCGGCGATCGCCGCCGTCAGCCGGTCGGCGAAATCGGCCACGATCCGCGCGCCGGTCCGGGCTTGCGCGTCCCTGCTTTGCGCCAGATCCTCGGCCAGCGCATGGGCCTCGATCACCAGCGCGCCCAGCATTTCGAGATGCCGCAAGATCCGCGTGCGCGCCTGCACGAGGCCAAGGCGATTGAGCCCGTAAACCTGGATCGAGACCGCGCCGCGCGCCGAGACATGCGGGGCCACGGCGTCGGGCGTGATCGCGGCGCCGACCAGCGGCAGCACCAGCCCCTCGCCCGGTTCGGTGCGGGCGGGCAGCACAAGGCCCAGCGGCTCGGGTGCATCGACCAGAAAGGTCAGATGCGCGGCCGGATCGTCGCGGCAAGGGTCCAGCAGATAGGGCCGTTCGAGCGCCGTTTCCGCCGCGGGGTCGTCCGAGGTGCCAAAGGCGCGGCTGCCCGCAAAGACCGGAAAGGCGGTTTCCTTGCCCACTGCCAGCGCGGTCGTGGCACTGCGCGCCAGATCGGCGAGCGCCCCCGAGGTCGGATTGGGCAAAAGCTGATAGCGGCGCCGGTTGCAGTCGATGCAGGACGGCAGCAGGTTCGTCCATTCCATCGCGAGCCACCAGTAGCCCAGGTGCTCGGGCGCATCCTCGACCTCGGATTTCGGCCGGTAATGCTCGATATCGACGGGCGCCTGCGCCGCGTAATCGCTTTCGCAATAAGCACATTTGCCATGGAACAGACGTTCGAGAGCGGCCCGCACGCCCTCGTCCTTGTAGACCTTGTAATCGAACCCCTTGCCACGCGGTTCGCCACGCGCAATCGCGTCGCGCTGTGCCTTGACATGTGCGGCGGCTTTCGCGCGTTCGGCCGCGGCACGGCTTTGCGGGCCGTCCATCGCTTGCGGCACCGGCCCCGTGCGCTCAACGTGGCGCATCGCGGTCCCCCTTCAGGATCGCCACGATCCGCGCGCGGGTTTCGTCGCGCAGGCGGCGGCGGTTTTCCTCGGTCCGGCTGGACTGGTCGCGCAGGTAATCGGCGACCGCCTCTTGCACCAGCATCGAGACTTCAGACCGCCCGACCGGCAGCGCCTCGGTGACTTCGCCGCGGAATTTCTCGATCAGTTCCGCCTGTTTCGCGGCCTTCGCCGGGTCGGTTGCATCAAGGCCAGACAGCGCATCGACCAGATCCGCCATCGCCGCCCCGGCGCGAGGATCGTCGGTGTCGTAAAGCGCGAAGAAATCGGATTTCAGCAGTTGCTCGATCGTCAATTGCCGCACGTCGGGCAGCGCGATCAGCGCATCGACCTTGACCGGAAGCGCGCTGCCCGCGGCCTCGCCCGGGATGCGGCGCAGAACCAGCACCTCGCCCTTGTCCATGCCGCGCAGGCACAAAGGATCATGCGTCGTCGCGATCAGCGTCATGCCCGGCAGGGCGCGGCGCAGCCCGTCCATCACCTGCACCTTCCAGCGCGGATGCAGATGTGCCTCGACCTCGTCGATGAGCAAAAGCCCCCGCGCCGATTTCAGGCTGGGAAAGCGCCAGGGCGTGGCGTCGTCGATCAGCCAGCGCATCACGTCGCACGAGAGCGCCAGCATGGTCCGAAACCCCGAGGAGACGGCATCGAGCGGCGTGGCGATCTCGTCATCGTCCTTTTTGGTGATGACCATGCAGGCGGTGTCGCTGCGTTCGATGCGCTCGAAATCGCCACCGGGGCCGAAGATGAAGCGCAGGGCGGCCACGACCTCGTTGAAGCGGTCTTCGGGCAGGCGAAGCAGCCATTTGCCGGGGTTCGACAGCAATTTGTCGTTGCGAAACAGCGTGAGGATGCCGCGGCCCGGGGTCCAGTCGTGGTTGTCCTGACGATAGTGGCGATAGGCGCCATAGGCGAAAACGGGCAGGGTTTCGGGCCGCGCGCCTTCGGTGCGAAAGCCGCGCGGGGTGAGTTTGAGCAGGAGTTGGCTTTGCGCGCCCGCCGCGTCCTGCAGGGTCAACCGCACGACGCCGGTCTTGCGGGGCTCCAGTCGGCTGCCCATCTGCGCGGGGTCAAGCAGATGGTCTTTGGCCGAAATATCAAGGGCTCTGCGGTCAGGGGGCGCGGCCAGCGCCAGCGCGATGGCTTCCAGAAGCGAGGATTTGCCCGCGGAGTTTTCACCCAGGATCAGCCGCGCCGCCCCGCGCCCGTCGGCGGGTGGGGGCAGATCAAGGTCAAGCCGCTCGATCCCCTTGAAGCCGCGGATCTCGACCCGGGTCAGCGTCGGCGGGGGGATGTAGGGGGCAGGTTCGGGGATCACCTCTGCCAGCAGATCGGGGCTTATCGCGCTCGAGAGCGTGCCCAGCGACAGCATCATCCCTTCGGGCAGAGCGGGCGGCTCGGCCCCGGTCTTGAAGATGTCGGGCGGCGGAAGCTCGCCGGTTTGCTGGCGGGCAAGGTTGGTGAGGAAGCCGGTGAAGTCATCGCGGGAGTTGTCCACGGAAAGGAAATCCTTCGGCGCGGTCAAGACCGCACTCTTGAGGACAGCCTGTTCCCGTTCCCGCACAAGGGTTTCACGGTTCAGGTTGAAGTGCTCGACCGTGGCAGCGCCGCGGTCGGAAATCGGTGTCCAACTGCCATCGATGTTTGCGCGCAAGTGATCCTCGATGCGCTGGTCAACACAAGGGTCCAGAAACAGAGGGTCTTCGCGGGCGCCATCCTCGGCCTCGGCGGGGTCGAGCGGCCAGACCCCGGTTCCCTCCGAGACGTAGCGTTCGTAAAGCGCCACCGAGGGCAAGGGGGGACGTTTTCCCGTGACGGGAAAGAGGTTCATCTGACGTGGGCGGCAGTCGGCGCAAATGAGATAGAGGTTTTGCCAAGCATCCGCGAGCCAGCCATAGGCCCAAGCGTCCGTCTGCGCATCCGTGGAAAGCGCATCGGAAGTTGGGCGAAATCGAAACGGCACTGATCGACCGGGCCCGTCGCAGAAAACGCATTTTCCACCAAAAACCGGGGCCAATTCGGATGTAAGAACCATCGAAATCGGCAAATGCCGATCCGGCGGCCTTGTCTGCGCCCTGCGCTTTTCATCCAGCTTCAGCCACGCCAGATAGGCCTCCCGCATCCGCTGAAATTCGGGGGCGGAAAGGGATTTCGGGGCCTCGCGCGGACGTTCGATGAAACGCATGGGACAAGAACCGAAAGAAGATCGTTGACCCAGCATAGCAGATTCGCGCCGCAACGCACCCGAAGGGTTGCGCGCGCGTCAAAAATCCGCGCTTCGGTTGTGCTTAGCCGGGATGGGGGTAGATCGGGCCGCGCTCGGTCACGATCAGATCAAGCGGCTGATCGGTCGGCTCGGTCGGCACCGCCTCCATCTCCTGCGCGCCAAAGGCAAAGCCGATCGCCGTGGCGGGGCCCGCCGCGCGCAGGCGTTCCAGCGTGCGGTCGTAAAAGCCGCCGCCATAACCCAGCCTAAACCCACGCCGGTCAAAGGCGACGAGCGGCACGATCAGCACCCGCGGCGTGATTTCGGCGCCGGTTTCAGGGATAAAAGCGCCGAAGGGGCCGGGGATCAGCGCCGCCTCGGGCGTCCATGTGCGGAACAGCAGCGGCTGGCCCTCGCCGAGGATCACCGGCACGCCCACCGGCCCCAGATGCGCCGCCATCGCCGGACGCGGGTCGATCTCGGTGCGGATCGGCAGATAGCCCGCCATCGGCGCCCCTTCAAACCGCATCAGCGCCGCCAGAAGATGCTCGCAGGCGTCGCCCTGCCCCGACGCGAAAGCGGTCTTGCGGGCGGCAAAGGCGGCCTTGCGCGCCTCGGCCTTGAGCGCCGCCAGATCGGTCATACCAGCACCCATGTCGCAAGCCCAAGGAAGGCGAAGAAGCCCATCACGTCGGTGAGCGTCGTCACGAAAGTGCCCGAGGCCAGCGCCGGATCAAGCCCCAGCCGTTCGAGCGTCAGCGGCACCATCACGCCGCCCAGCGCCGCGACCATCTGATTGACGATCATCGCCAAGCCCAGCACCAGCCCCAGCGCCGGATGGCCGAAGATCACCGCGCCCGCAACACCCAGAAGCATCGCCAAGCTGAGACCGTTCACCACGCCCGCGCCGATTTCGCGCAACACCACGCGGCGCGCGTTCGAGGCGGTCAGATCGCGCGTCGCCAGCGCCCGCACCGCGACGGCCAGCGATTGCGTGCCCGCGATGCCGCCGGTCGAGGCGACAATCGGCATCAGCGCGGCGAGCGCCACAAGCGACGAGATCGTGGCCTGAAACTGCGAGATCACCACGGCCGAGAGCGAGGCGGTGAAGAGGTTCGCCACCAGCCACGGCAGACGCTGGCGCACGGTTTCCAGCACCGAGTCGGAAATCGAGCTTTCCTCGCCCACGCCCGCGAGACGCAGGATGTCTTCCTCGTGCTCCTCGTCGAGCACGTTCATCGCATCGTCGATGGTGATCACGCCAACGAGACGGCCGTCATCATCGGTCACCGGGGCGGAAATCAGGTGATACTGGTTGAAGGCATAGGCGACGTCGCCCTCTTCTTGCCGGGCGGAAATGGTGCGGAAACTGTCCTCGGTGATCGCGGTCAGCCGCGTATCGGGCTTTGACGACAGGATCTTGCCCAGCGTCACATAGCCCACCGGATGATAGGCCGGATCGACCAGGATGACGTGATAGAACTGATCGGGCAGCCAGTCCTCGCTGCGCAGGAAGTCGGTCGCCTCGGCCACGGTCCAGTGCTGGGGCGCGACGACAACCTCGCGCTGCATCAGACGGCCGGCCGAATATTCGGGCCAGGTCAGCGATTGCTCGACGGCGGCGCGGTCGGTTTCATCGAGCGCCTCGAGGATGGCCTCCTGCTGGACCTCCTCCAGATCCTCGATCAGGTCGACGACGTCATCCGAATCGAGTTCGCGCACGGCTTCGGCCAGAACATCGGCGGGGATCTGTTCGATCACCTCCTCGCGGATCGATTCGTCGATCTCGGTGAGGATTTCGCCATCCATCTCGCGGCCGTAAAGCCGCAGGATCTCGCGCCGTTCGGAGGTGGTGACCTGTTCGAGAAGGTCGGCGATGTCGGCGCCGTGCAGGGGTTCGAGCAGATCCGAAACCAGCTCCGCATCGCCCGCTTCGGTCGCGGTCAGAACGCGTTCGACCAGATCTTCGGTCAGCGCGGGCAGGTCTTCGGCTTCGTGCTCTTCTGCCCGCTCTTCCGCCATGCCGCCCCCTGATGTGCCGTATTCTGGTTTGCCGCCACCTTATCGCAGCCGCCTGCGACAAAAAAGCCGTGATTGCCGAAGCATGGCCGCGGCCCTAGCATGAGCGCGCACGGGAAAGGAAGGTGGCGCGTGGAGATTTTGCTGGGTCAGGTGCTGCGATTTGCGTCGGATGCGAGGATCGAGGGGCCGAGCGCGGCGCGGCATGACCGTCAGGGCGCGGTGGCCATCGAGGCGGGGAAGATCGTCGATGTCGGTCCGGCCGAGGCGGTGCTGGCGCGCCACCCGCAGGCGCATCGCACCGATCTGGGCGAGAAGCTGATTTCGGCGGGCTTCATCGACGCACATGTGCATTATCCGCAGACCGCGATCATCGCGAGCTGGGGCAAGCGGCTGATCGACTGGCTGAACAGCTACACCTTCCCCGAGGAAATGCGCTTTGCCGATCCGGCCTATGCGGCCGAGATCGCGTCCCGCTATCTGGATCTGGCGCTGGCGCATGGCACGACCTCGATGTGTTCCTATGCGACGATCCATTCCTCCTCGGTCGATGCCTTCATGGGCGAGGCGGCGCGGCGGGGGATGCGGGCGCTTTCGGGGCGGACCTGCATGGACCGCGACACCGCGCCCGCGGGGCTGCGCGACACCGCGCAGGCCGCCTATGACGAAAGCAAGTCACTGCTCACGCGATGGCATGGCCGCGACCGGCTGGGCTATGTGATCACGCCGCGGTTCTCGCCCACCTCCACGCCCGATCAGCTGCTGGCGCTGGGGTCGCTCTGGGCCGAGCATCCGGATTGTCTGATGCAGACGCATCTGAGCGAGCAGGTCGACGAGATCGCCTGGGTGAAAAGCCTGTATCCGGCGGCGCGGGATTATCTCGACACCTACGAGACCTTCGGCCTGCTGGGCGAAAACGGCGTCTATGGCCATGCGATCCATCTGGAGCCGCGCGAGATTGCCCGGCTGCGCGATGTCGGCGCGGGGCTGGCGCATTGCCCGACCTCGAACACCTTCATCGGCTCGGGGCTCTTTGATGCGGCGGGGCTGGCCTCGGCCGGGATCAGGATCGGGCTGGCCACCGACACCGGGGGCGGCTCGAGCTTTTCGATGCTGCGCACGATGGCGGCGGCCTATGAGATCGGGCAGTTGCGGCGCGGTGCGCTGCACCCCGCGGCGCTCTGGTATCTCGCCACGGTCGGCGCGGCGCAGGTTTTGCGCATCGATCAGGCGGTGGGCAATATCGCCGTCGGGATGGAGGCGGATCTGATCGCCGTCGATCTGGCCTCGACCCCCGCGATCGCCCAGCGCGCCGAGCGGGCGGGCGATTTCTGGGAGGCGCTTTTTCCGACGATCATGATGGGCGACGATCGCGCGATTGCCGGGGTCTGGGTGGCCGGGCGGCGGATGAAGTAACGGGGGGCGGAGCGGGGCTCTGCCCGTTCGACGGGGCGTCCTTCCCCCGGAAGGCCGCCTTGCCCGTCTCGCCCCGAGATATTTGCAGCAAGATGAAATCAGCGCGCAAGGGCGCGGGCGAGGTGGTTCGCGCGCTCGATGACGCGGGGCAGATCGAGCGTGGTGATCTGACCGTCACGGACGATCTGACGGCCTTCGACAAAGAGATGCTTCACCCGCGTCGGGCCGGACAGAAGCAGCGCCGCGACCGGATCCCAGACGCCTGCCGCCTCCAGCCCCGAGACGTCCCAGATCGCCAGATCGGCGCGTTTGCCGGGCTCCAGACTGCCCAATTCGGGGCGCCCCAGAACCTGCACGCCGCCCAGCGTGGCGATCTCCAAGGCCTCGCGCACCGACATCGCATCGGCGCCATTTTGCACCCGTTGCAACAGCATCGCCTGCCGGGCTTCGGCGATCAGATTGCCCGCGTCATTGCTGGCCGAGCCATCGACGCCCAAAGCCACAAGCACCCCCGCATCGCGCATCGCCCGGACCGGCGCGATGCCGGAGCCAAGGCGACAATTCGAACAGGGGCAATGGGCTACCCCGGTCTTCGAGCGGGCAAAAAGGTCAATTTCCGAACCGGAGAGCTTGACGCAATGGGCATGCCAGACATCGGCGCCGGTCCAGCCCAGATCCTCGGCATACTGGCCGGGACGGCAGCCGAACCGGTGCAGGGAATAGGCGATATCCTCGTCATTCTCGGCCAGATGCGTGTGCAGCATCACCCCCTTGTCGCGCGCCAGAAGCGCCGCGTCGCGCATCAGTTCGCGCGAGACCGAAAACGGCGAACAGGGGGCCACGCCCACCCGCACCATCGCGCCGGGGCGGGGATCGTGATGGGCGTCGATGACACGGATGCAATCGTCCAGGATCGCCGCTTCGCGCTCGACCAGACTGTCGGGCGGCAGGCCGCCCGCGCTTTCGCCGATCGACATCGCGCCGCGGGTCGGGTGAAAGCGCAGCCCCAGTTCGGCCGCGGCGGCGATCGTATCGTCGAGCCGCGCGCCGTTCGGGTAAAGATAGAGGTGATCCGACGAGAGCGTGCAGCCCGAGAGTGCCAGCTCCGCCAGCCCGATCTGCGCCGAGGTGAAGATCTCCTGAGGCCCCATCTGCGCCCAGATCGGGTAAAGCGTCTTCAGCCAGCCGAACAGAAGCGCATCCTGCCCGCCCGGCACCGCGCGGGTGAGCGTCTGATACAGATGATGGTGCGTGTTGATCAGGCCGGGCGTGACAACGCAGCCCGCAGCCGAAACGACCTCGCCCGTGGTCACAAGCCCCTGCCCCACGGCGGCAATCTCGCCGCCGCGGATCAGCAGATCGGCGCCGCGCAACTCGCGCCGCGCTCCATCCATGGTGACTAGGACGTCAGCCCCCCGGATCAGAACTTCCCGCATCGCAACCTCCCGCGCAACGCCCCGACCTCGGGGAAGTCCGAAGGGGCCCGAGGGCCCCTTCGGGCGGGGGTGCGGGGGCGGCAGCCCCCGCCTGCCCCCTCAACCGTTCAACACCGCCATGGCGGCCGCATGGATCTCGGCATTCGCCGCCGCGAGCACGCGCCCGCCCTCATGCGCCGGACCGCCCGTCCAGTCGGTCACGATCCCGCCCGCCGCCTCGATCACCGCGATCGGACCGCCGACGTCATAGGGCTGCAACCCCGCCTCGACGACCAGATCGATCTGACCGGCCGCGATCAGCCCGTAGGCATAGCAATCGGTGCCGTAGCGCGTCAGCTTCACCTGTTTCGAAAGCCGCGCGAAAGCCGCGCCCTCCTCGGGCGTGCCGACCTCGGGGAAGGTGGAATACAGGATCGCCTCGGCGAGCGGCCGCGGCCCGCGCGTGCGCAGATCGGCCTGCCCCAAAGGCCCGCTCACCCGTGCCTGTCCGAACCCGCCCAGAAAGCGCTCGCCGATATAGGGCTGGTCGATCAGCCCCATCAGCGGCGCCCCGGGCTTGGCGTCGCCTTCTACCGAGAGCGCGATCAGCACCCCCCAGGTCGGCGTGCCCGAGAGATACCCCCGCGTGCCGTCGATCGGGTCCAGCACCCAGGTCAGACCCGATGTGCCCCGCGTCACCCCGAATTCCTCGCCCCAGATCCCGTCCGAAGGCCGCCGCTCGGCGAGGATCGCGCGCATCGCCTGTTCCGCGGCGCGGTCGGCCACGGTCACCGGATCGAAGCGCACGACCTCCTTCGTCTCGGCCGCGATCCCGCCCGGCGTGCGGAAATGCGCCAGCGTCGCGACGCGGGCGGCATCGGCCAAGGCTTCGGCGGTGGCGATCAGATCGGCCTTTTCGGCCTCGCTCAGAGGGGGCGGCATGGACGGCGGCATGGACGACGGCATGGGGGGGCTCCGGAAATACGAAAGGGGAGCGTCACCGCTCCCCATATCTTCAACCCCGATTGCGCGACCTTATCAAGCCACGTCGGAGAGAACCTTCGCCAGTTCGAACAGACGGCGCCGCTGCGCCTCCGGGATCGCGTAGTACGAACGCACCAGGGCCAGCGCTTCCTTGTCGGAGAACAGATCCCCTTCCTGCGCGGCCGTGTTCGGGTCTTCGCCCGACAATCCTTCGAAGAAGAACGACACCGGCACGTCAAGCGCGTCGGCAATGTCCCAAAGCCGCGAGGCCGAGACACGGTTCATCCCCGTTTCGTATTTCTGAATCTGCTGGAACTTGATGCCGACCTTGTCGGCGAGTTGTTGTTGCGTAACCCCCACCAGCCAGCGGCGGTGACGGATACGCTTGCCCACATGGACATCGACCGGATGCTTCATTCATTCTTCCCCGGAACTCTTCGGATGTATGAAACTAGCATAGCGCGAATTGCCGTGCCGGTTGCAAAATCTGGAAACTATCCAAAAAGATAGGTGATTTGTCAGGCAGGGCGCTACTTTATGCCGCACAGGCAGACCGCGCCCATCACGTTTTGTCAAGACCGGAGCGGCAAAGGGGATTTTGACCGCCCGATATTCGCAACTTGCATCGCAAATTGCACTTTCCGCTGCGTCACCTTCAAGCTTCGCGCTCCGGTTGATTCGGCAGTCAACCACCATCCCGAGGCTGGCCACACCGTTCCGGGCGGGCTAGGCTGAGGCTCCCGATCTCACCGACAGGACAAGATGCGCGCCTTCCTTCACACCGATCCGACGACGCCACCCGCCCTTGCCGATCTGCCGCTGCCCGCGCCCGGTCCGGGCGAAGTCGCGGTCGCCATCGCGGCCTGCGGGCTCAATTTTGCCGATCTGCTGATGCTTCAGGGCAGCTATCAGGCGACGCCGCCGCTGCCCTTCGTGCCGGGGCTGGAGGCGGCCGGAACGATCACCGCCGCGGGTCCGGGCTGCCGCCTTGCGCCGGGCACGCGCGTTGCGATCCATGCCGGGCACGGCGGGCTCGCCGAGGCCGGGGTCTTTGCCGAAGACCGCTGCACGCCCCTGCCCGACGGACTGGATTTCGAGACCGCCGCCGCCTTTCAGATCGCCTATGGCACCTCGCATCTGGCGCTGACCCTGCGCGGGCGGCTCAAACCGGGCGAAACACTCGTCGTGCTCGGCGCGGCCGGGGGTGTTGGGTTGACCGCGGTCGAGATCGGCGCACGGATGGGCGCGCGGGTGATTGCCGTCGCGCGCGGCGCCGAGAAATGCGCGATCGCGGCCCGGGCGGGTGCGGCAGAAACGCTCGATGCCGAAACGCCTGATCTGAAGGCCGCGCTGAAGGCGCTTGGCGGCGCCGATGTCGTCTATGATGCCGTGGGCGGGGCGCTCGGCGAAGCCGCGTTCGGCGCGCTCAAACCCGGGGGGCGGTTCTTGCTGATCGGCTTTGCCGCGGGCCAGCCGCCCGAGCTGAAGCTCAACCACGCCTTGGTGAAAAATCTCGAGATTCACGGGCTTTACTGGGGCGGTTATCTCGATCTCGATCCGGCGGCGCTGCAACGCTCGATGACCGAGCTGTTCGCCCTTGCCGCTGACGGGCGGCTTCGCCCGCATATCTCGGCCCGCTTCCCCCTGTCGCAGACCGCCGAGGCGCTCGAGATGTTGCGCAGCCGCCGCTCGACCGGCAAGATCGTCGTCACGATGGGGTGAGCCCACCCCGCCGGCGGCCGATTTTCTGCCGCCGGGTTCTTGAAACCCGCAGGGTCCTTTCCGATATCGGACCCGACGGCGGCCCCCTCGCGCGTGCCGCTGCAAAAGACTGGAGACAAGCACATGGCTAATTTCAACACGATGCAAAGCACCGCGGCTGGCCGTGCGAGCTACATCGACGCGGGTCTGCGGACCCATATGAACAAGGTCTATGGCCTGATGTCGGTGGCGATGATCGTCACCGGCGCCGTGGCCTTCGGCGTGAGCCTGAACGACCAACTGCTGATGACGCTGTTCGGCACGCCGCTGAAATGGGTCGTGATGTTCGCCCCGCTCGCGGTCGTCTTCGCCTTCTCGGCGATGATCCACAAGATGCAGACCTCGACCGCGCAGATGGTGTTTTTCGGCTATTCGGCGCTGATGGGCCTGTCGCTCGCCTCGATCTTCAAGGTCTACACCGGCGTGTCGATCGCCCAGACCTTCCTGATCACCGCGATCGCCTTCGCCTCGCTCTCGCTTTACGGCTACACGACGAAGCGCAACCTGTCGGCTTTCGGCTCGTTCCTGATGATGGGCGTGATCGGCCTGATCGTCGCGTCGCTGCTGAACATCTTCATCGCCTCGTCGGCGCTGCAATTCGCGATCTCGGTGATCGGCGTGCTGCTGTTCGCGGGCCTGACCGCCTATGACACGCAGAACATCAAGAACACCTATCTGCAACTCGCCCAGTCGGATGCCGATTTCCTTGGCAAGGCCGCGATCCTTGGCGCGCTGCAGCTCTACCTCGACTTCCTGAACCTGTTCATGTTCCTGCTGCAGTTCCTCGGCAATCGCGACTAAGACAACCTCCAAACCAACCTCCGGGAAAGGCCCTGCGGTTCGCCGCGGGGCCTTTTCCGTTTGATCTCAGCCGTGCAGGGCCGCGGCGTGATGGGCGAAATGATCGCCAAGGAAGCTGGCGATGAAATAGTAGCTGTGGTCGTAGCCCGGATGACGGCGCAACCGCAGCGGATGCCCGAGCCGCGCCGCTTCCTCGGCCAGAAGCCAGGGCTTGAGCTGACCGTCAAGGAAGCTGTCCGCCTCGCCCTGATCGATCAGGATCGGCAGACGCTCGGTCGCGCCCGCAAGGAGCGCCGTCGCATCCCACTCGGCCCAAGCCGCGCGGTCCGGTCCCAGATAGGCCGAAAACGCCTTTTCGCCCCAGGGCACCTGCATCGGCGCGACGATCGGCGAGAAGGCCGAAACGGCAAGGTAGCGGCCGGGATTGCGCAGCGCCGCGACCAGCGCCCCGTGCCCGCCCATCGAATGCCCCATCACCGAACGCCGGTCAGAGGCCGCGAAGTCCGCCTCGATCAGCGCGGGCAGTTCCTGCACGACGTAATCGTGCATCCGGTAATGCGCCGACCACGGCGCCTCGGTGGCATTCAGATAGAACCCCGCCCCCTGCCCCAGATCATAGGCCGGATCATCGGCCACCCCCTCGCCACGGGGCGAGGTGTCGGGGGCGACGACGATCACCCGATGCTGGGCCGCATAGGCCTGCGCCCCCGCCTTGGTGATGAAGTTCTGCTCGCTGCAGGTCAGCCCCGAGAGCCAGTAGACGACCGGCAGCCGCTCGCCCGGCTCGCGCGCCGGGGTGAAAATGCCAAAGTTCATCTCGCAGCCGAGCACCTCGGAGGTGTGTTTCCACACCTCCTGCGTGCCGCCGAACGCGGCGTGGGTTTCCAGACGGTCCATCCCGATCCTCAGAACTTGATGACGGAACGGATCGACTTGCCTTCATGCATCAGATCGAAGGCCTCGTTGATCTGATCGAGCGCCATCGTATGGGTGACGAAGGGCTCAAGCTCGATCTCGCCCTTCATCGCCTGCTCGACCATGCCCGGCAGTTGCGACCGCCCTTTCACCCCGCCAAAGGCGGTGCCCATCCATTTGCGCCCGGTCACCAGCTGGAACGGCCGGGTCGAGATTTCCTGCCCCGCGCCCGCGACGCCGATGATGATCGACTGCCCCCAGCCGCGATGCGCGCATTCGAGCGCCGCGCGCATGACATTGACGTTGCCGATGCATTCGAAGCTGTGATCGACGCCCCAGCCGGTCATCTCGACGATCACCTGCTGGATGGGCTTCGCGTGATCCTTCGGGTTGACGAAATCGGTGGCGCCGAACTGCCGCGCCAGATCGAATTTCGACGGGTTGGTGTCGATGGCGATGATGCGCCCGGCCTTCGCCTGCCGCGCGCCCTGAATGACCGCAAGGCCGATGCCGCCCAGACCGAAGACGGCGACGCTGTCGCCTTCCTGCACCTTCGCCGTGTTGTGCACCGCGCCGATGCCGGTGGTCACGCCGCAACCCAGCAGGCAGACCTGCTCGTGATTGGCTTCGGGGTTGATCTTGGCAAGCGAGACCTCGGCCACGACGGTGTATTCCGAGAAAGTCGAGCAGCCCATGTAGTGATAGATCGGCTGGCCGTTGTAGGAAAAGCGCGAGGTGCCGTCGGGCATCACGCCCTTGCCCTGGGTCGCGCGGACCGAGGTGCACAGGTTCGTCTTGCCCGATTTGCAGAACAGGCACTCGCCGCATTCGGCGGTGTAAAGCGGAATGACGTGATCGCCCGGTTTGACCGAGGTGACGCCCTCGCCGACCTCGACCACGACGCCCGCGCCTTCGTGGCCGAGCACGACCGGGAACAGGCCCTCCGGGTCATCGCCCGACAGCGTGAAGGCGTCGGTGTGGCACACGCCGGTGTCGGTGATGCGGATCAGCACCTCGCCCTTTTTCGGGGGCGCAACATCGATTTCCACGATTTCAAGGGGTTTGCCGGGGGCAAAGGCGACGGCGGCACGCGATTTCATAAGGATCTCCCTGTGAGTTACTTGAGGTAGCTGCGCACCAGCGCCAGCAATTCCCCGGTTTTGGCGCCGCCCTCTCCCTCGGGCGGACCGAATTCGTCGCGGATATGGGCTTCCAGCACCTCGGCCATCAGCCCGTTCACGGCGCCGCGGACGGCGGCGATCTGTTGCAGGATCGGCCCGCAGTCGGAGCCGGTTTCCAGCGCCCGGGTCAGGGCTTCGCACTGACCGGTGATCCGTTTCACGCGGGCCAGAATCCGCTTCTTGTCCTCGGGGTCGTTCGGCACGGCTTTCCCTCCCCGCGGGGATCTATACTGCGGGGGAGTATATCGCGCTTTGCCGACAAGGCCAGCGATTCCCGCGCCCGACGGGACGCGGGATCACGGCAGCCCGGTTTTGGAAAGGGTCGTTCAGCCCTTGTCGAACCGCGGCGGCGCGTAACCGCCAAGCCGCGAGGTGGCCAGACCAAGCCGCACCATCCCCTCGGCCAGCGCGACGGCGCAGACGACGCCGTCAAGCACCGGCAGCCCATGCGCGCGGCCCAGACCCTCGGCCAGATCGGTCATCCCCGCACAGCCCAGCACGATCGCCTCGGCCCGGTCCTCGGTGATCGCCTGCGCCACCTCGGCGCCGATGCGGGCACAGGCATCGCTGAGCGGGTCTTCAAGCTCGAGCACCGGAATTTCCGAGGCCCGCACCCGGGCGCAGCGCGCCGCCAGACCGTAGCGGGTCAGGTTGTGCTCGAGCGCCGGGACCGAGCGGCCGAGCGTGGTGACGACGGAAAACCGGTTCGAGAGCATCGCGGCCATGTGGAAGGCCGCCTCGCCGATGCCGATCACCGGCTTTTCGGTCAGGCAGCGCGCGGCATCAAGCCCGGTGTCATCGAAACAGGCGATGATCACGGCGTCATAATCGTCGCGCCCGCCGATGATCCCCAAAAGCCCGGCAAGGCTCATCGCCTCGTCGTAATAGCCCTCGATCGAGGCGGGGCCGTGGGTCGGGTTCACCGCGATGATCTCGGTGCCCGGCGCCGCGACGCGACGGGCGGCGGCCCCGGCCTTTTCGGTCATCGTTGCGGTGGTGTTCGGATTGATCAGCAAAAGCCGCATCACATGTCGCCCCCAAGATAAGCCGCCTTGATGCGCGGATCGTGCATCAGATCGCGCGAGAGGCCCGACAGCGCGACGGTGCCGGTCGAGAGCGCATAGGCACGGGCAGAGATCGACAGCGCCATGCGGCTGTTCTGTTCCACCAGCAGCACCGACACGCCCTCGTCGCGGCTGATCGCCACGATCGCGCGGGCGATGTCCTGCACCAGCTTCGGCGCGATGCCGAGCGAGGGCTCGTCGAGCAGCAGCAGTTTCGGCGCCGCCATCAGCGCACGACCGATCACCATCATCTGCTGCTCGCCCCCCGAAAGCGTGCCCGCCTGCTGCCCGAAGCGCTCCTTCAGCCGCGGGAACCGGGTCAGGACGGCATCAAGCGAACGCGCGATCCCGGCCGTGTCGGAGCGGGTGAAGGCGCCCATCAGCAGGTTGTCCTTGACCGACATCAGCGGGAAGACCCGCCGCCCCTCGGGCACCATCGCGATGCCCATCTTCACGATCTCGGCCGGGGATTTGCCGTCGATCCGCGCGCCGCGATAGGTGATCGTGCCCGAGCGCGGTTTGCGCAGGCCCGTAATCGCGCGCAGGATCGAGGATTTCCCCGCCCCGTTCGCCCCGATCAGCGCCACCGTCTCGCCTTCCGACAGCGACAGCGACACGCCCTTGAGCGCATAGACATGGTCGTAATAAAGTTCGACATTCTCGAGGCTGAGCATGGTCACATCCCGATCGCGGCGTCTTCCGAGCCGAGGTAAGCCTCGATCACGCGCGGATTTTCCTGAATTTCGGCTGGGGTGCCCTCGGCGATCTTCTCGCCGAAATTGAGCACCACGATCCGGTCGGAGATCTTCATCACCGCCGGCATGTCATGCTCGACCAGAAGCACCGTGATGCCCCGCTCGTCGCGCAAGCGGCGCACCAGCGCCACCATCCGCATCGTCTCGTCATGGTTCATCCCGGCGAAGGGCTCGTCGAGCAGCAACACCGAGGGGTTGGTGGCGAGGCCAATCGCCATGCCCAGCGCGCGCAGATGCCCCTGCGGCAGGTTCGAGGCCAGCTCGCCCGCAATGGGTGCAAGGCCCAGAAACCCGATGATCTCGTCGGCCGAGGCGGCAAAGGCGGTCTCATCCGCCCGCGCCGCGCTGGAGCCGAAGAAGAAGCCCGCCAGTGACGCCTTGGCGCGCAGATGATGCGCGACGATGACGTTTTCGCGCACGGTCATCGCGCGGAAGATCGTGGTCTCCTGAAAGGTCCGCACCACCCCCTTGCGCGCCACCGCATGGGGCGACAGGTTCGAGATCTTCTCGCCGCGAAACAGTACTTCGCCCGAGGTCGTACGCAGGAACGACGAGATCATCTTGAACAGCGTCGATTTCCCCGCGCCATTCGGGCCGATCACGGACAGGATCTCGCCCTCGGCGACGTCAAAGGAAATGTCGTTATTCGCAACAAGCCCGTCGAAGCGCTTGGTGACATTGCGGATTTGCAGGATCGGGCTCATTTCCCCCCCTTGCCGCGCAGCATCGCGGGCAGGCTCAGAAGACCGTTCGGCACGACCAGCATCGCGGCGATCAGCAGCGTCGAATAGATCAGCATCTGGTATTTCGCGGCGGCAAAGAGAAGCGACCAGCCGAAGTATAGGACCAGCGTGCCGAGCATCGGGCCGAAGACGAAGCCAAGCCCGCCCAGGAAGCAGTTCAGCATGAAGTTGACGCTGTCGGCGACCTGAAAGGACGAGGGGTAGATCGACTGCGAGATCACCACGAAGCCCGCCCCGGCGATGCCGCCCATGAAGGAGGAAATCGCATAGGCCAGCACGCGCAGGAAGGCGATGTTGACACCGATCGAGGCCGCCAGATCCTCGTTTTGCTGCAGCGAGCGGAACAGGTGGCCAAGCCGCGAGCGGGTGATGCGCCAGAGCACGAGATAGGCAAGGCACATCAGCGTCACGGCCATCAGGTAAAAGGCCAGCTTCGGGTTTTCGAGCGTGGCGAAATCGGGGATGAGCGTCAGGCCGAAGACCGACACCTCGCCCGGCAGCGGGATCGAGGTGATGCCGCGCGCGCCGTTCGTCACCGGCAGGGCCAGCGCCGAGAGCCGGGCGACCTCGGTCAGGACCAGCGTCACCATCGAGAAATAGACGCCCCTCAGCCGCAGGATCGGCAGGCCGATCAGCACTGCCAGCGCGGCGCAAAAGAGCCCCGCCAGCGGCAGCGTGGCCCAGAAGTTGAAGCCCAGCTTGGTGATCAGCACCGCCGCGACATAGCCGCCCGCCAGCGCATAGGCGCCCTGCCCGATGTTGATGCGGCCGATGTAGAAGGTCAGCCAGACCCCGGCCGAGCCGATCGACAAAAGCGCCACCGAGGTGAGCGTGTAGTAGAAATCCCACCGGCCGGTGAGGCTGATCAGCCCCGGCACGCCGATGTAAAGCGCCAGCAGGAAGGCCGCGACGGAAAGCGAACGGATCATGGCTCAGCCCCAGGGTTTGCCCATCAGCCCCTGCGGGCGGAAGGCGAGGAAGATCATCAGCGAGGCGAAGATGACGAGATAGGTGATGTCGCCATAGGCGGCGAGCAGCGACAGCCCGACGGATTCCAGCATGCCCAGGATGAAGCCCCCGGCGATCGCGCCCGAAATCACCCCCGCGCCACCAATCATGATCATCATGAAGGCCTTGATCGAGGTCGGCCCGCCCATGCCCAGATTGACGCCGACGATCGAGACCAGAAGCCCGCCGACGAGCCCGGCCAGCATCGCACCCAGCGCGAAACCGATCATCGAATAGCGCTCGACATCGACGCCCATCAGCTCTGCCGCCATCCGGTCCTGCGCCAGCGCGCGCATCGCGCGGCCGGTGCGGGACTGGCGCATGAACAGGATGAACGCCCCGATCAGCGCGACGGCCAGCGCCCCGATCAGGATGCGGTCATAGGGCATGACGATGCGGAAATCCCAGTTGAAGACGCCGCCCACGATCTTCGGAATGCCGCGCTGCTTCTCGCCAAAGACGAGCAGCGTCACCGCATCCAGAAAGAAGGCGATCCCGGCCGCCAGAAGCATCGTCGATTCCTCGCGCTTCGAGCGTCGGATGACGGGGGCGAAGAGGAAGCGCTCGGCAAAGGCGCCAAGCGCCGCCAGCGCCACGGCCGAGGCCAGAAGCCCGACCAGAAACGGCAGATGGAACTGCGCCACCACCGTATAGGTGATGAACCCGCCGATCACATACATCTGCCCGTGGGCGAAGTTGAGCACGTTCATCAGCGAGAAGATGAGCGTGAGACCGAGCGCGATCAGCGCATAGGAGGCGCCGAGAAAGAGCCCGTTGACGATGATCTGCTCCATGTCCGCTCCGCGAAAGGGAAAAGGGCCCGGCCGTCAGCGGCCGGGCCAGATCCGGTCTCAGTCGACCGTCGCGACGAACAGCGTCTGGAACGCGCCGTCCTTGTATTCGTTCACCACGAGCGGCACCGAAAGCTGACGCTTCTGCCCGAACGAGGTGGTGCCGACATAGGTCATCTGCGCATCGCCCTTCATGTAGGGGTTGGGCGCGGCGAAGGTCTCCATCGCGGTCTTGAAGGCGGCGATGTCGGAGATGCCCTTCGGATCGGCCTTCAGCGTGTCGAGGATGTATTCGAGCGCATAGACCTTGGTGTTCGACTCGTCGTTATATTCGCCGAACATCTCGGTGTATTTCGCCACGAATTCCTTCATGTAATCCGAGGCGATCTCGGGGGTCGAGGCGCCACCGACCGAGATGAAGCCATTCGCCGCCTCGCCCGCGCCTTCCTCGATCACCTTCGCATCCTGCGCGGTTTCGGTCGAAATCAGCCCGGTGTAGCCCAGATCGCGGGCCGAGCGGATCATCTGCGGCGCGGCCGCCGGGGCGACGCCCGAAAGCACCAGCAGGTCGGGCTGGGTCTTCAGCACCGGCAGCAGGACCGGGGTGAAATCGGTGGTGTCGACCTGATAGGTCACGTCCGACGAGGTCACCTCAAGGCCGAGCGCCTTGGCCGCCTCGACGCCGCTGTCGCGCTGGCTCAGCGGGTCGGATTCATTCGCCGCGACGAAGGCGACCTTGGTGACGCCCTTGTTGTCCTTCAGGTATTTGTAGATCGCCGGGCCGGACTGATAGCTCGCCACCATGCCCAGGATCGCGTTTTCGGCGGGGGCGGTGTAAAGCTCTTTCGGGAAGGCATAGGGGACGTAGATGATGTTGTTCGCCTCGGCCACCGGGCGCACCGCGGCCGCGCCGTCATCGACGTTCGGGCCGACGACATAATGGATGCCCTGCTGCGCCATCTGCTCCATGCCGGCGATCGCGCGTTTCGGGTCTTTCTGGTCGTCGAAGGTGACGATCTCGATCTTGTAGGTCGTGCCGCCGATCTCGACCCCGCCCTTTTCGTTCAGCATCGCGGCGAGCGTCTGCATCGAGCGCACGTTCGACGTGCCCCAGGCCGCAGCCGGACCCGAGGTGACGCCGACGAAGCCGATCTTCAGCGTCTCTTCGGCCATGGCGGCGGTGGCGGAAAGGCTGAGGCTTGCCAGAACCGCCAGCGCGGTGGAGCGAAGCATCATGGTGCGTCTGTTCATTTGGAAACTCCCTGTTGGGCCCGTCTTGTCGGTCAGCGGTTCGTCCTGCTCCGAAGCTTAGCCGGAGCGGCAGGCTTAGGGCAAAAGATTGTTAACAATCCTGTCAACCATCGTGTTAGATGGCTTGGCCCGGTCGCTGCGCTTGTTGCACCCGGTGCAAGCGTGTATTTCCCAGCCGAAACAGGCCTGTTCACGATGGACCCGATGACGGAGACGCCCGAAGACGACAGCGACGCTTTCGCGGCCGGTGAGGAAATCACCGAAACCGAGATCGTCGCGCGCATTTTCGAGGCAGTGATGGAACGGCGCCTCGCGGCCGGGACCAAGCTTTCCGAATCGGAACTGTGCAAGGCTTTCGGGGTCGGGCGGATGCGGATCCGGCGCTGTCTGCTGCTTTTGGCCAGCCATGACGTGGTCGAATTGCGCTCGAACCGGGGCGCCTATGTCGCCAGCCCGAGCGTGAAACAGGCCCGCGACGTGTTCGAGGCGCGGCTTGCGATCGAACCTGCCGCCGCGCGTCTGGTGGTGGAGCGCGCGACCGAGGATCAACTGGCGGCGTTGCAGGCCTGTCTGGCCGAAGAGGCCGAGGCGCATCAGCGCGGCAACCGCCATGCGGCGATCCGGCTGTCGGGCGAGTTCCACCTGCGGCTCGCCGAGGCGACGGGCAACGAGACGCTGCTGCGGCTGCTCAAGGAGCTGGTGACGCGCAGCTCGCTGATCGTGGCGATCTATGGCGCGCCGGGGCTGGAGACCTGCCGCGACCATGACCATGCCTCGCTGCTGGCCGCGCTGCGGTCGCGCGACGCCGATACCGCCGAGCGGCTGATGCGCGCGCATCTGGGCGACATCATCTCGACGCTGGATCTGTCGGGACCGGCGCGGATCGGCTCGGATCTGGTGCAGGTTCTGGCAAAGCGCTGAGCCCTGCGACGGGGAAAAGACTGCGCGCGGCCTCGGCCGCCACCTCGCGCGTGAGCGTCTCAAGCAACCGCGCCCCCAGCCGCGCATGTTGCCAATGCAGCACCACATCCATCCCCGCGCCGGGCACAAGCTCGACCAGCCGCCCCTCGGCCAAGGGCACCGCGGCCAGCGGCAAGGGATGCAGCGCCCAGCCAAGCCCGACAAGGCTCGCATCCAGAAACCCCTGCGTCGAGGGCACCTGATGCGTCGGCGCCGTCAGCGCCTGATCGAAATGCTGCCGCAGCCAGCGCGCCTGCAACCCGTCCTTGCGGTCGAATTGCAGCACCGGCGCGCGGTTCAGCGCCGCGGCGGTGACCCCTTCTGCGAAATACCGCGCCTGAAACGCGGGGCTCGCGCAGGCGACATAGCGCAAGGCGCCGAGCCGCCGGGTCCGGCAGCCCGGCACCGCCGCAGGCTCGGCCGTGACCGCCGCCAGCACCTCGCCCGAGCGCAACCGCGCCGCGGTATGCGCCTCGTCATCCAGCACCAGATGCAAAAGCGCCCCCGTCGCCTCGGAAAACCGCGCCGCGGCGGGCAGGAACCAACTGCCGAGCGAATCCGCATTCACCGCGACCGGCAGCGCGGGCACCCCCGGCCCCGGACCCGCCAGCGCCGGAAGATCGCTGGCCAGTTCGCCCTCCAGCAGTCGAACCTTCTCGACATGGGCGCAAAGCCGCGCCCCCGCCTCGGTCGGCACCGGCGGCTGGCTGCGCACGACCAGCGCCGCCCCCACCCGCTCCTCCAGCGCGCGAATACGCTGCGACACCGCCGAGGGGGTGACGCCCAGCACCACAGCCGCGCGTTCGAACCCGCCTTCGCGGATCACCGCCGCCAGAGCCGCGAGCAGAGGATAGTCGAGCATCTTAAGCCTGCCTTCATCAGCTTTAGCATCCTGAATTTGACTACACCGCCAAGGCCGGGCAAGGAAGCCCCATGACCCAGATCGCCCCCCTCCTCACCGGTTTCGCCCTGTCTTTCGGTCTCATCGTCGCCATCGGCGCGCAGAATGCCTTCGTGCTGCGCCAGGGGCTGCGGCGCGAGCATGTCGGCATCCTCGTCACCTTTTGCGCCCTGACCGACCTTTTGCTGATCGCGGCCGGGGTCGCGGGCCTTGGCGCGGTGCTGGGTCAGGCGCCAAGACTGGTCACCAGCCTCTCGCTCGGCGGGGCGGTGTTTCTGGGCTGGTACGGGATTTCCGCGCTGCGCCGCGCGCTGCATGCCGAGCAGCTGGTGGCGGAAAACGGTGGCGAGACGCTGAGCCGGCTCGGGGCGCTGGCACGGGTCGCGGGCTTCACCCTGCTCAACCCGCATGTCTATCTGGATACGGTGCTGCTGGTCGGCTCGGTCGGTGCGGCGCAGCCCTCGGGCGCGCATCTGCCCTTCGTCTTGGGCGCGGGGCTGGCCAGCGGGATCTGGTTCGTCACGCTTGGCTATGGCGCGCGGCTGCTGGCGCCGCTCTTTGCCCGCCCGCTCGCCTGGCGGGTGCTCGATCTGCTCGTCGGCGCGACGATGCTGCTGCTTTCGGCGGGGCTGTTGCGGCGCGTGCTCGTTGCCGTGATGTGACCCGCGGGGCGGGGCTATGCGAAGGCGGCAGCGGCGGTTATCCTTGCGGATCAGCCCCTTGCCAAAGAGCCCCGGATGACCCTCGTCGATGCCAGCCTTGCCGATCTGCGCGCCGCCCTTGCGCGGGGGGATGCCACCTCGGTCGGGCTCGTTGCGGGCTACCTGACCCGGATCGTCCGCTTTGACCGACAGGGGCCGCGGCTGAATGCGCTGACCGTGCTGAACCCGCAGATGTTCAGGGACGCCCGCGCCGCCGATCTGCGCCGCAACGCGAGCAAGCCCCTCGGGCCGCTGGACGGCATTCCCTATACCGCCAAGGCCAGTTTCAAGGCGAAGGGCCTGCCGGCCGATGCCGGATCGCCCGCCTTTGCCGATCTGATCGCCACTGACGACGCCTTTGCCATCGCCCGGCTGCGCGCGGCGGGGGCGGTGCTGATCGGGCTGACCAACATGCCGCCGATGGCGAACGGCGGCATGCAGCGCGGTCTGCATGGCCGCGCCGAGTCGCCCTATTCTGCCGATTGGCTGACGGCGGCCTTCGCCTCGGGCTCGTCGAACGGCTCGGGCACGGCGACGGCGGCGAGCTTCGCGGCTTTCGGTCTGGGCGAGGAAACCTGGTCCTCGGGGCGCACGCCCGCCGCGCTGAACGGGCTTTGCGCCTATACGCCCAGCCGCGGCCTGATCTCGACCCGGGGCAACTGGCCCTTGGTGCCGACGATGGATGTGGTGGTGCCGCAGACCCGCTGCATGACCGATCTGCTCGAGCTGCTCGATCTTCTGGTGGTGGATGACGCCGAGACGCGCGGCGATTTCTGGCGCGCGCAGCCCTGGGTCGCGCTGCCGCGCCCGTCCGAGATCCGCCCGGCGTCGTTCCCGGCCCTCGCCCGCGGCGCCAGCCTGAGCGGCAAGCGGATCGGGGCGCCGCGGATGTATCTGAATGCCGATCCGCTCGCGGGCAGCGCCGACCAGCCCGGCATCGGCGGCCCGACCGGGCAGCGGATCGAGACGCGGGCGTCGATCCTCGGGCTTTGGGAGCAGGCCCGCGCGGCGATGGAATCCGCCGGGGCCGAGGTGATCGCGGTCGATTTCCCCTTGGTCTCGAACTACGAGGGCGACCGTCCCGGCTGCCCGAAGCTGCCGACGCGCGGGCTCGTCTCGGCCGATTACCTGAAGACCGAGATCACCGATCTGTCGGTCTGGGCCTGGGATGATTTCCTGCGCGCGAATGGCGATCCCGGGCTCGCGCGGCTTGCCGATGTCGACGGCGCGCGGATCTTCCCGCGGCCCAGGGGCGCGCTTGCCGACCGCTACACCGGCTTTGACGATGACATTGCCGATTACCCGGCCCATGCCCGCGCCCATCCCTGCGCGGATTTCCGCGCCCTGCCGCATCTGGCCGAGGGGCTGCGCGGACTCGAAGCCACGCGCAAGATTGACCTTGAAGACTGGATGGACGGGCTCGGCCTTGATGCCGTCGTCTTTCCGGCCGTCGCCGATGTGGCGCCCGCGGATGCCGATGTGAGCCCGGCCTCGGCCGATCTGGCCTGGCGCAACGGGGTCTGGATCGGCAATGGCAATCTGGCGCTGCGCCATTGCGGCGTGCCGACGGTGACGGTGCCGATGGGGAGGATGGCGGATACCGGCATGCCCGCCGGGCTGACCTTCGCCGGACGCGGTTGGGAGGATGCGCAGCTGTTGCAGATCGCCTGCGCTTTCGAGGCCACCGGCGCCTATCGCAGCCCCCCGCCCCGCACGCCCGAATGTGACGCGCTGCCGCCTCTGCCCGCCACGGGCGCGGCGCCCGCGCCGCAGCTGACGGTCCGCGCCAGCCCCGCCGGGCCGGGGCGCTGGCAGCTGACGCTCGACTGGGTGTCAGAGGCGCCCCTGCAGTATCTTTCGTGCAATGGCCAGCCGCTGCCGCCCGCCCGCGAAGCCGAGATCCCCCACGCCCCCCTGCCCCATTCCGAATGGCAAAACCCGCATGGCCCGCTGGTGATCGCGCTTTTCGCCGATGGTCAGGCCGCTTTCGCCGAGGTCACGCTGCCCGATCCCGACACCGCCCCGGGGGCATGACACCGAGCCTGCTCAGCCCAGAGTGCCGCCCGCGGTTTCGACGAATTCGATCAGCCGCGGCAGGCACTGCGTCTGCAGATCATATTTCGCCACCACCGAGGCCCGGGCCGCCTTGCGCATCTCGAGGTAAGCCTCGGGCCGCGCCAGCGCATCGGTCAACGCCGCCGACCAGCCCTTGATGTCGAAGAAATCGACGAGCCGCCCGTTCACCCCGTCCTCGATCACCTCGCGCAGCGGCGCCGTGTCCGAGCCGATCACCATCGCGCCCGCCGACATCGCCTCCATCAGCGACCAGCTGAGGACAAAGGGATAGGTCAGATAGGCATGCGCCCGGCCGACCTGCATGATCGAGACGAAATCGGCATAGGCCACGCGGCCCAGAAAATGCACCCGCCTCAGATCGAGACGATCCTTCACCTCATCGAGGAATTTCTGCTTCCACGAGCCTTCGGCCGGGGCCGCGCCATAGCTTTGCCCCTCTTCGCCGATGATCAGCACCTGCGCCTCGGGCCGCGCCGCCAGCACCTCGGGCAGCGCGCGCATGAAGGTGTGATAGCCACGATAAGGTTCAAGCGAGCGGTTGGTGAAGGTCAGCACCTCGTCGCCCGCGCGGAGCGTCAGGCTGGTGCCCTGCACGGTATAGCTGGCCTCGGGGTTCGGCATCAGCCGCTCGGTGTTCACCCCGTCATGGCAGATGGTGATCTTCGCGCGCAGCTCCGGCGGGAAGGTCGAGGCCTGAAACTCGGTCGGCGACAGCGCCGCATCGGCCTGCACGATCGACTGGATCAGATGCGCCGAGCGCGCCGTGGTGGAAATCCGGTTTTCAAGGCCGGGCTTGGCGAATTCCGGGTCGAAATCGGTGTCCAATCCGGTCGTCTTGTACATCAGCTCGGCATAGACGAGGAGCTTCGCCTCGGGCCAGACCTCGCGCAGAAACAGCGTCTCGCCCCAGCCCGGATGGCCGAAGATCACATCGGGCACATAGTTGTGCTGCGTGCGCAGCTGCCGCGCCGCAAAGGCCGCGCGCATGCCGCGCTCGCAGACATCGGCATACATTTTCGTCAGCCGCGGCTCCAGCTTCACCTCGGCGGGCTTGCGGTATTTCACCACCTTCACCGGCGCGGGGCGGTTGTTGGTTTCCGTCGTCAGCGCCAGAATGTCGTGCCCGCGCGCGGCCAGCGCCGGGGCGAGATGCGGAAACTGGCCGGGGAAATTCTGATGAACGAACAGGATTTTCATGCGGTTTTTCCCAAAGCCGCGGCGATCAGCGCGCGGGTGTAATCGGTAACGGGTCGTTCGAAAATCTGCGCCGCGGGACCGGCTTCGACCACGCAGCCTTCCTTCATCACCATGATCTTGTGCGCCATCGCCCGCACCACACGCAGATCGTGGCTGATGAAAAGATAGGCCAGACCGTGGCGGCGCTGCAAGTCGCGCAAAAGGTCGACGATCTGCACCTGCACCGTCATGTCAAGCGCCGAGGTCGGCTCGTCCAGCACCATCACCCGCGGCCGCAGGATCATCGCCCGCGCGATCGCGATGCGTTGCCGCTGCCCGCCGCTGAATTCATGCGGATAGCGCGCCATCGCCGCCGGGTCGAGACCGACCTCGGTCATGATCTCGGCCACCATCTCGCGCCGGTTCCGCCCCGGTTCGACACCATGCACCGTCAGCCCCTCGGCGATGATCTGCTCGATCGTCATGCGAGGGGAAAGGCTGCCGAAGGGGTCCTGAAACACGATCTGCATGTCACGGCGCAGCGGCCGCAGCTGCTTGGCCTGCCAGTGCGAGATCTCTTGCCCGGCAAAGCGGATCGGCCCCTCGCTTTCGATGAGCCGCATCAGGGCGAGCGCCAGCGTCGTCTTGCCCGAGCCGGATTCGCCGACGATGCCAAGGGTTTCCCCCGCCCGCACCGTCAGGCTGGCTTCGTTCACCGCCTTGATGTGCCCGACCGTCCGGCGCAAAAGCCCGCGCTTGATCGGGAACCAGACCTTCAGCGCCTCGGTCGACAGCAGCGTTTCCGCGCCCTCACGCACCGGCTCGGCGCGGCCTTTCGGCTCGGCCGCCAGAAGCTTCTTCGTGTAGGGGTGCTGGGGATTGGCGAAGATGTCTTCGGTCGCGCCCTGCTCGACGATCTCGCCTTGCGACATCACGCAGACCTTGTCGGCGATGCGGCGCACCACCCCCAGATCGTGGCTGATGAACAGCAGGCTCATCCCCAGATCGCGTTTGAGTTCCGCCAGAAGATCAAGGATCTGCGCCTGAATCGTCACATCGAGCGCCGTCGTCGGCTCGTCCGCCACCAGCAGTTCCGGCCCGTTCGCCAGCGCCATCGCGATCATCACCCGCTGCCGCTGCCCGCCCGAAAGCTGGTGCGGCAGATCGGCCAGACGGCTTTCCGGGTTCGAAATGCCGACCCGGGTCAACAGTTCGAGGATCCGCGCCCGCGCCGGGGCACCGCTCAGCCCCTGATGCAGCGCGAGGCTTTCCCCGATCTGTTTCTCGATCGAATGCAAGGGGTTGAGCGAGGTCATCGGCTCCTGAAAGATGAAGCTGATGTCATTGCCGCGCACCGCGCGCAGCGTCGGCTCGCTCGCCCCCACCATCTCGCGGCCGAGATAGGTGACCGAGCCCTCGACCTTGGCATTGGCCCCCAGAAGCGCCACAGTGGAGAGCGCCGTGACCGACTTGCCCGAGCCGGATTCGCCCACCAGTGCCACGGTCTCGCCCTTGGCGACGGTGAAGCTGACACCCTTGACGGCCAGCGCCTCGCGGCCCTCCTGACGGAAGCTGACGCGCAGGTTGTCGACGGAAAGAACGGCAGTCATTTGAACACCTTGCGCGGGTCAAAGGCGTCGCGCAGGCCCTCGAAGACGAAGACGAGCAGCGAGAGCATGGTGGCGAAGGTGACGAAGGCGGTGAAGGCGAGCCAAGGCGCCTGCAGGTGCTGTTTCGCCTGCAAGGCCAACTCGCCAAGGCTGGGCGCGGAGGACGGCAGCCCGTAGCCCAGATAATCCAGCGTCGCGAGGCCCGAGATCGCCCCGGTGATGACGAAGGGCAGCATCGTGATCGTCGCCACCATCGCATTGGGCAGGATGTGGCGGAACATGATCACCCGATCCGACACGCCCAAGGCGCGGGCGGCGCGGACATATTCGAAGTTGCGCGCGCGCAGGAATTCGGCCCGCACGACGCCCGTCAACGCGGGCCAGCCGAAAAGGATTGTCACCCCGACAAGCAGCCAGAACGACCGACCCAAGATCGCGAAGAGGATGATGATGACGTAAAGCGAGGGGGTGGAGGACCAGATTTCCAGCAGGCGTTGGAAGATCAGATCGACCTTGCCGCCGAAATAGCCCTGCACCGCCCCCGCCGCGACGCCCAGCACGGAGGAGACCGAGGCGACGATCAGCGCAAACGCGACCGAGATGCGGAAGCCATAGATCACCCGCGCCGCCACATCGCGCGCGGTGTCGTCGGTGCCCAGCCAGTGCTGCCCATCGGGGGCCGAGGGCGCGGTGCCGACGTCGTTGATGGTGCGGTAGTGGTAGGGAATGACCGGCCAGAGCATCCAGCCTTTTTCAATGGCTTCGCCCGCGACGGTGCCGGTGGTCTCGGCTTCCTTGCGGGTCTCTTCGGGGGTGTCCCAGCATTCCTGCCGCCCGCCGGTGACGATCAGGCATTGCACGGCCGGGTCGGTGTAGATCGCCTCGGTGCGGGAATCGCCGCCAAAGGCGGTTTCCGGGTAGAACTTGTAAACTGGGAAGAACGTCTCGCCCCGGTAGCGCACGACGATCGGGTGATCGTTGGCGATCAGTTCCGCAAACAGCGACAGCAGGAACAGCGTCGAGAACAGGATCAGCGACCAGAAGGCGCGGCGGTTGGCGCGGAAATTGCGCCAGCGGCGCTCTGCGAGGGGCGACAAAGCCATCAACCGGCCCTCCGTTCGAAGTCGATGCGCGGATCGACGAGGGTATAGGTGATGTCGGAGATGATCCCGATCACCAGCGAAATCAGGCCGAACGCATAAAGCGAGCCGAAAACAAGCGGATAGTCGCGCTCGACCGCGGCTTGGTAGCCAAGCAGGCCAAGCCCGTCGAGCGAGAACATCGTCTCGATGATCAGCGAGCCGGAGAAGAGGACCGACAGGAACAGCCCCGGAAACCCGGCGATCACGATCAGCATGGCGTTGCGGAAGACATGGCCATAAAGCACGCGGCCCTCGGTCAGGCCCTTGGCGCGGGCGGTCATCACATATTGCTTGTTGATCTCGTCGAGGAACGAGTTCTTCGTCAAAAGCGTCAGGGTGACGAAGGACGACAGCGTGATCGCGATCGTCGGCAGGCAGATGTGCCAGAGGTAATCCAGCACCTTGCCCCCCATCGAGAGCGTGTCGAAATCATCCGAGGTCAGCCCCCGCAGCGGGAAGATCTTCCAGTAGCTGCCGCCCGCGAACAGCACCATCAAGAGGACGGAAAACACAAGCGTCGGAATGGCATAGGCGACGATGATCGCGGCCGAGGTCCAGGTGTCGAAGCTGGTGCCGTCCTTCACCGCCTTGCGGATGCCCAAGGGGATCGAGATCAGATAGGCAAGCAATGTGGACCACAGGCCGAGCGAGATCGAGACCGGCATCTTGTCGATCACCAGCTCCACGACGGTCTTGTTCTTGAAGAACGAAGTGCCGAAATCAAAGCGCAGGTAATCGCCCATCATCTTGAAGAAGCGCTCGTAAGCCGGGATCTTTTCGCGATGGCAGGCGGGGTCCTTGAGGTTCGGCGTGCCGGTGAAGCCTTCATCGCAGGTGATGCGCGAAAAGCCCATCTGCACCTCGAGCTGCGCCAGCAGGTCCGGGGAAATCCCCCGCGCGCCCTGATAGCCCATGTCCTCGGCCGATTGGCTCTGGCCCGCATCGGCGCCGCCGGTCAGGTTGCGCGTCGCATCGGACTCGCCCTGCACCCGGGCGATGATGCTTTCGATCGGCCCGCCCGGCACGAATTGCGTCAGCGCGAAATTGATCAGCATGATGCCGAAAAGCGTCGGCAAAACCAGCATCAACCGCCGCAGGATATAGGCGCCCATCGTTCCCTTGCCTTGCAGTTTTGCGACATTTCAGCGGGCCTGAAGCCCTAGAGCGCCCCTGCCGCTTTCAGTTTTGCAGCCTTGTCGGCGTTATACCACCAGAAGTCCAGCTCTCCCAGAGAATAGGGCGGAAGCTGGGCCGGGTGCTCGTACATGTCATAATAGGCGACGGTGTGGCTGTCCTTGAACCACTGCGGCACCCAGAAATACAGCGCCCGCAGCGCCCGGTCGAGCGCATGAACGCGGACCGCCAATTCCTCTTTCGTCGTCGCTTCCTCGACCTTGCGGATCAGCGCGTCGATGGCCGGATTGGCGATGCCCGCCAGATTGAAGGCGTCCTTGGTCGCGCCCGAGCCGAAGTATTGCTGCAGCCCCGCGCCGGGCAAAAGTTCCTGCCCGAAATGCCCGGTGATCAGGTCGAAATCATGCCGCGACTTGCGCTCCTGATATTGCGCATCATCGACCCGGAAGTTCACCGCATCGACCCCAAGCGCGCGCAGGTTTTCCACGAAAGGATTGATCACGCGATCGAAGCTCTGGTCATCATTGATGAATTCGACATGCAGCAACTCGCCCTTGGCGTTGCGCCGCATCCCGTCATCGCCCGCGACCCAGCCCGCCGCCTCCAGAAGCGCCGCCGCCTTGCGCATGTTGCCCCGGTCGAGCTGACGCTTGCCCGAGACCGGCGCCAACACCGCCGGATCGGTCAGAACGCCTTCGGGCAAATCCTTGGCGAGCGGCGTCAGCAGCGCCAGCTCCGCCTCCGAGGGCGGTCCCGAGGCCGCCAGATCAGAGTTCTCCCAAGGCGAATTGATCCGCTTGTAAAGGCCGTAGAACAGCGTCTCGTTCGACCAGTCGAAGTTGAACATCAACCCCAAAGCCTGCCGCACGCGGATATCCTGGAACTTCGCGCGCTCGAGATTGATCGCCCAGGCCTGACCGCTGGCCACACTGCCATCGGGCAGTTGCGCCTTGACCACATGTCCGGCTTTCAACGCCGGAAAGTCATATTGCGTCGCCCAGATGATCGAGCTCGCTTCGTTGCGGAAGGTGTAGCTGCCCGCCTTGAACCCTTCGAAGGCGGATTGGTAATCGCCGTAATACTCGACCCGGATGCGGTCGAAATTGTTGCGGCCCAGATTGATCGGCAGCGTTTCCCCCCAATAGGCCGGGTTGCGCTTCCAGACCACGGTCTGGCCCATCTTGAAACTGTCGAGCATGTAAGGACCGGAGCCCATCAGCTCGACCTGCGCGGGCTTTTCCAGATCGATCTTGTCGCGCGCGAACTGCGCCTTGGAAAAGACCGGGAAGCCGCCCGCCGACTGGATGATGTCGCGACGCGGATAGTCGGGCTTGAAGGTGAATTTGATGCGGCGCGCGTCCAGCACCTCGACCGAGGCGATCTGCTGCGCGACGATGGCGCGGAAGCTCGACAACCCCTTGTCGCGCATGGTTTCATAGGAAAAGAGCACATCCTCGATCGTCAGCGGCGTGCCGTCCGAGAAGGTGATGCCGGGGCGCAGGGTGAAGATCACCCAATCGCGCGAGGGCGGATATTCGAAGCTTTCGCACAGCAGGCAATAGGCCTCGCCCACGGTGTCGGCGGTGCCGGTGAGCATGCTTTCCTGCGGCGCGCTGGCCATCGGCGCCGCGCGGCCCTCGATCGTGTAGGGGTTGAAGTTGTCAAAGCCGTAGCCGGTCCATTCGGAGATCTCGCCGCCCTTAGGGGCCTCGGGGTTCACATAGTCGAGATGCTTGAAATCGGGCGGATATTTCACTGTGCCAAGGGTGGCGATGGCCGCGGCGGTGATCGTCTCCTCGGCGCGCAGCTGCCCCGAAAGACCGGCCGCCAGAAGCATCGCCACGAGCCCGCCGCCCAGCGCGCGGGCCATCGCCGCCCGCCGATCCTGCACCGCAACCCGAACTGCCGCTTTCGCCATGACATTCTCCCTTTTGCCTCACTAAAGGGCGAAGGGCGCGCGGGGGCAAGTTGCAAAGATGTGAGGGCGGCAAAATGAAAGGGCCGCCCCCGCGGGACGGCCCCTTTTGTACTGTGGATGAGATCAGCGCGGCAGCGTGTTCAGATAGGCGATCACGTTGGCACGGTCGGCCGCATCCGGGATGCCCGCGAAGGACATCTTGGTGCCGGGCACTTCGGCCTTCGGGCTGACCAGATAGATGTCGAGACGATCGGGCGTCCAGTTGCCGACATGGGCCTTCATGGCCTTCGAATATTTGAAGCCTTCGACGGTCGCGGTGGCACGGCCGATGACGCCGTTCAGATGCGGGCCGATGGCGTTCTTGCCGTCGATCTTGTGGCAGGCCTTGCAGGTCTTGCCGAAATAGGTCTCGCCAGCTTTCGCGTCGCCGGTGATCGTGGCCGGATCGACCTCGACATAGGCGGGCGGCGGCGGCGCGGCGGGCTCAGCCGGCTCGGCGGCAGCTTCGGCGGCGGGCGCAGCAGCGGCAGGCGCGGCGGCGGTTTGGACAGCAGCCTCGTCGACCGAGGGCAGCAGGGCCTTCCCGTCCGCACCAACCGCAACGGCGGTGGCCGGCCGCGTCGCGAAGAGCGAGTTGGAAAGCATGTAGATGAACCCGTAGAACAGAGCCACGGCGAACAGCGTGACCCCAATCTTCGTGATGTGCGTCTTGACGAGCATGGCTCCCCCGGCGGTTGGCATCTGAAGTTGACGCATCTACGCGCTTCGACCGGCACATTTCAAGGTTCATTCGCGTGGCAATTGGCGTTTGAGCCGCGATAAAAAGGCGCGGATCAGGGGCTTGACGGCATATCGACGCTTTTCTTGGCCCGGTCTTTGCGACATCAAGGGGCCGGACCGACTGGCAAAGGAATGCAAGCATGGCGGGAAATGGCGTGATCGCCTTTCAGGGTGAATTGGGGGCCTATTCGCACGAGGCCGCGAACCTGGCACGGCCGGGGATGGAGCCCCTGCCCTGCGCCACTTTCGAAGAGGTGATCGATGCGGTGCGCGACGGCCGGGCAGAGCTTGCCATGCTGCCGGTCGAAAACTCGACCTATGGCCGGGTAGCCGACATCCACCGGCTCTTGCCGGAATCGGGGCTGCATATCCTTGACGAGCATTTCCTGCGCGTGCGCATCGCACTGATGAGCCTGCCGGGCACGACGCTGAGCGATATCAAGCATGTGCGGGCGCATCTGGTGCTGTTGCCGCAATCGGCGCGCTTCCTGCGCGAGCATGGCATCGCGGGTCATGCCGCCGCCGACAGCGCAGGCGCCGCGGCCGATCTCGCCCGGACCCGCACCCCGGGCGAAGGGGTTCTGGCCTCGGAACTCGCCGCCTCGATCTACGGGCTCGACGTGCTTGCCCGCGACATCGAGGACCACGGCCACAACACCACCCGCTTCCTGGTGATGGGGCGCGAACCCGATGACAGCCGCCGCGCCGCGCGCATGATGACCACCTTCGTCTTCGAGGTGCGCAACATCCCGGCCGCGCTTTACAAGGCGATGGGCGGCTTTGCGACGAATGGCGTGAACATGACGAAGCTCGAAAGCTACATGCTCGACGGCTCCTTCACCGCGACGCAATTCTACGCCGATATCGAGGGCCATCCCGAGGATGAAAACGTGCGCCTCGCGCTCGACGAGCTGCGCTATTTCACCTCTTATCTCCACATTCTGGGCACCTATCCGGCCGATCCGCGCCGACAGGAATGAAGAAGGGGGGCGTTGCCCCCCGTCCTTCGGACTCCCCCCAGCGTAGTTTCACCAAGAAGAAAGCCGCTGTTTCTTCTTGGGAGAAATACGCCGCAGGGGTGAATTGGCCGCAGGCCAAGAGGGGGGCGCGCAGCCACCCCCTGCCCCGTCCGCTCAGGTGCTGCGGCTTTCGAGATCACGCAGGAAGCTCTTGATCCGTTCGTCGTAGCGACGGTCAAGATTGGCCCGGCCCAGCCGCGCCGATTGCAGCAGCAGCCGACCGCCGAGCGTGCGCGGCTTCACTTCCAGCACGGTCGACATCCGGCTGCGGGCCGGCGCGAGCGCGGTGAATTCCAGCACCAACGTCACCTCGAACCCCGCGGAGGTGCCGCTGTAATCGATCCGCGCCGGGGCCTCGAACCGGGTGACGTCGACAACCATCTGCCGCGGCTTGCCGCGCAGCCGGAAGCCCACGTTCCAGGACATGCCCGCGGCCTTTTCCGCCAGCGAATCGAGGCGGCGCATCACCACCCCCTTTTGCAATGCGGCGCGTTCAAGGGACGGAATATCGGTGAGTTGCGCGAAGAGCTGGTCGGCGGGCAAGGCCACGTCGACGCGGTTGCTGAATTTCATGCCTGCCTCCAAGGACGTGGCTGCTTTGACCACCCGATTCCCTTGCCCAAAGCCCCGTCAGCTGTCAATCGGCCGGGGGCGCAAGCCAGTCCAGCAGCATCCAGCGTGCAACAGTCCCGGGCCGGGACGGGCGGATCTCGGGGTCGCTGCCCGCCAGAATCGCAGCCAGACGCGACCGCGGCACCCAGATCGCGGCTTCGATTTCGCTCGGATCGACGGTGATCACGTCGCTTTCGGCTTCACCCGCGCAGCCCAGCATCAGCGAGGCCGGAAACGGCCAGGGCTGCGCCGCCAGGAACCGCACCGGGCCGACGCGGATGCCGGTTTCTTCGAAAACCTCGCGCCGGACCGCCGCCGCGGGGGTCTCGCCCGGCTCCATGAACCCGGCCGGGCAGGAGAACATGCCCTCGGGCCAGCCCGGAGAGCGGGCGAGCAAGACGTGATCTTCGCGGGTGATGCGCATGATCACCACCGGATCGGTGCGCGGAAATTGCACCCGGCCACAAGCCGGACAATCGCGCTGCCAACCGGCATGGCTGATCGCCGTCGCCCCGCCGCAGGCCGGGCAGAAACCGTGAAACTGGTGCCAGGCGATCAGCCCGCGCGCCGTCGCCGCAAGCTCGGCCGAGCGGGCGCAAAGCCGCGGCATCACCCAGCGCAGATCGGCCCGTTCGGCCGCCGCGGGCAGCGCGGTCTCGGGCAGATCGAGCGCGAAGACCGGGGTCTCGCCGATCAGGCCCAGAAACAGCCGCGACACCGCTTGATGTTCTGCAGGCGCAGCCGACCAGAGGCCCAGCCCGGTGGCCGGATCGGCCGCAGTGCCCTCGGGCGTCATCAGCACCTCGCCCGCAATGAAGCCGATGCAGCGCGCCGCCGGATCGGCCCAAAGCGCCGCCAAAGCCGCGGCATCGGCGCGCAGTTTCGCCGCCCGATCCAGACCGGAGCCATCCTCGGGACCGGTAAAACCCAGAAACTCCTGCTCAATCGGCCCCGTCATCGCGTCACTCCGGCTTTCCTGCGCCGGTTCTGGCACGGGCCTGCCCGCTTGGCCAGTCACGCCCGCGCGCGCAGCCCCCCGGCACGCCGCGGGAATCGGCCCCCGGATGGCCCGTTCGTTGCTGATGTGCTGCAATTTGAGGCAATGACCCGGAAAAGAGGCTTCGTTTCGGATCACTGCCGGTTTTTGCGCCGCAAGTTCCGCCTTGTCGATTCCCTTCGGCGCCGCGCTGCGGCAAGGTCAAGAAAAGGAAGAAAAAAGTCCGACAGGGGACCCCGCACCGAAAAGGTGCAAGACTGACGATGCACCGCAAGGTGCTGACCCATCTGGCCGCGCGAGGCGGCCTTGGGGCGACGTGGCCTCCTCCTCCCTGCCACGTCGCCCCGACGAATCTTGGGCCCCGACGAATCTTTGCCCCCGACGAATCCCGGGCCCGACTCTCAGCGTCGCGCGGCGAAGAAATCCTTCAGAAGCTTTTCGGCAGGATCGGCGGCGATGCCGTCATAGACCTCGGGCACATGGTGGCATTGCGGATGCGCGAAGATCCGCGGCCCCTGTGCCACGCCGCCGGATTTCGGATCGCCCGCCCCGTAATAGAGCCGTGCGATCCGCGCATTCGACAGCGCCGCCGCACACATCGGACAGGGTTCGAGCGTCACGTAAAGGTCGTACCCCACCAGCCGCTCCGATCCCAAAGCCGCGCAAGCCGCGCGAATCGCAAGGATTTCCGCATGTGCCGTAGGGTCGTTCAATTCCCGCGTGCGATTGCCCGCGCGGGCGACGACCGCGCCCGAAGGGGCGACGATCACCGCGCCCACCGGCACTTCGCCGCGCGCGGCGGCGGCCTCGGCTTCGGCCAGCGCGGCCTGCATGTGGCTCTTGAACTGCATCGCCCTTCATCCCCCGCAAACCCTGCCTGATCAAGCCGCTTTCCAAAGCTGCATGAGAGGTGTAGGAAGGCACCTCCGCCCGCGATGGTCGCGCGCCCCCTCCCCTTGAAGGATCGGTCATGACAAATACGAATGAAACCCCCGCCCCGACTCTGACTGCCGATACGGCCGAACGCATCGCCAAGGTGATTGCGCGCTCGGGCGTCGCCTCGCGCCGCGATGCGGAAAAGATGATCCTTGCGGGCCGGGTGACGGTGAACGGCAAAAAGGTCGAGACCCCCGCGCTGGATGTGAAGCCCAGTGACAAGGTGGTGATCGACGGCAAGCCGATCGACGCGCCGCAGGAAACCCGGCTCTGGCTCTATTATAAACCGCTTGGCCTTGTGACGACCGAGAAGGACGATCAGGGCCGCCGCACGATTTTCGACGAAATGCCCGAGGAAATGCCGCGGGTGCTGAATGTCGGTCGGCTCGATCTCAATTCCGAAGGGCTGTTGCTTTTGACGAACGACGGCGGGCTGAAGCGTCGGCTCGAGCTGCCGGAAACCGGCTGGCTGCGCAAATACCGCGTCCGGGTGAACGGCCGCCCGACGACCGAGACCTTTGATCCGCTGCGCCGGGGCATCACCATCGATGGCGAGGATTTCCAGCCGATGGAAGTGTCGCTGGACCGCCAGCAGGGCGCGAATGCCTGGCTGACCGTCGGCATCCGCGAAGGCAAGAACCGCGAGATCCGCCGCGCCATGGGCGAGGTCGGCATGACGGTGAACCGGCTGATCCGGGTCAGCTACGGCCCGTTCCGGCTGAACGACATGGAACCGGGCGCCGTGGTCGAGGTGAAGCGCAAGATGCTGCGCGACCAGCTGGGCGACCGGCTGTTGTCGGGGATCGAGGATGGCAAGCCGCCGCGGTCGGAACGGATGGCGCCGAAGCCGGGCGCGCGCCGGCCGCGTCCCGAGGGGGGCGAGGGCGACGAGCGCAAGGGCTTTGGCCGTCAGCGCGATTTCGCGGGCGCCGAGGGCGACCGCAAGCCGAAATCGTTCGGCATGAAATCGCATCGCGAGGACGGAGAGCGCAAGCCGTTCGAGCGCCGTGAGGATGGCGAGCGCAAGCCCTTTGCCCGTCGCGAAGATGGTGATCGCAAACCCTATGCGCGCCGCGAGGATGGCGACCGCAAGCCCTACGCTCCGCGCGATGGCGAGAAGAAGCCCTATGCGCGTCGTGAGGATGGTGACCGCAAGCCCTACGCCCCGCGCGATGGCGAGAAGAAGCCCTACGCCCGTCGCGAGGATGGCGACCGCAAGCCCTACGCTCCGCGCGATGGCGAGAAGAAACCTTACGCCCGTCGCGAGGATGGCGACCGCAAACCCTACGCCCCGCGGGATGGCGAGAAGAAGCCCTACGCCCGTCGCGAGGATGGCGACCGCAAACCCTATGCGCCGCGGGATGGCGAGAAAAAGCCCTATGCCCGTCGTGAGGATGGTGACCGCAAGCCCTACGCTCCGCGCGATGGCGAGAAAAAGCCCTATGCCCGTCGCGAGGATGGCGACCGCAAACCCTATGCGCCGCGCGATGGCGAGAAGAAGCCTTACGCCCGTCGCGAAGATGGCGATCGCAAGCCCTATGCGCCGCGGGACGGCGAAGGCGGCAAATCCTTCGGGCCGCGCGGCGGCAAGCCCGGCTTCAAATCCGAGGGCTTCAAAAGCCACGGCGGCGGGAAACCGGGCAGCAAACCGCGCTCGGAAGGGTTCAAGAGCCATGCGAGCGGCGACAAGCGGCCCTTTGGCGGCAAGCCCGGCCCGAAACGCGGCTGAGCCCTGCGGCGGCAAGCCCCTTCAAACCCGGCCCGGTTGCGCCTACCTTGAGCGCAACCGGCAACCGGCGGAGGGCCCATGTCGCGCAAAACCGTGCAAACCATCGCTTTCGGACTGCTTCTGGCGCTGATCTTCTCGGTCGCGCTGAAAGGCACGGTCTGAGATGGCACAACGTTTCGGCGGCAAATATTCGCCCCAGCCGATGGCGCCCGAAAAGGGCTTTCCCGGCGTTGCCCCCGACAGGCTGCCCGACCCTGCCCCGCGCCACCGCCTTGCGGGACGCCCGGTCTGGCTGGCGGCGGCGGCTTTCCCCTTTCTCTTCAATGCCTTTGGCGATGGCCCCGTGGCGCTGGCGCGCAATCTTGGCGCCTTTGCCGTCGTCGGCCTTGCCGCCTTCCTGTTTCGCGAGGGCCTGAAAGCCGAAGCCACCTGGGAGGCGCGCAAGACCGCCCGCCGCCCGGCCGTGCCGCGCAAGGCTCTGGGCGCGGTCACGCTTGGCGTCGGTCTTGCCCTTGGCGCGCAGGCGCCCGACCTTGGCCTGATCGGCGCGGGCGTGGTTGCGGCCGTGGGCGTGGCGCTTGGCCTGATCGCCTTCGGCCTTGATCCGATGCGGGACAAGGGGATGGAGGGGATCGACCCGTTTCAGCAGGATCGCGTCGCCAAGGTGGTGGCCGAGGGCGAAAAGCATCTGGAGGCCCTGCGCGACGCCATCGCGCGGATCGACGACGCCCGCCTGACCGCCCGGACCGAGGCTTTCGCCGCCTCCGCCCGCGGGCTGTTCCGCGCGGTCGAGGAGGACCCGGGCGATCTGACCGCGGCGCGGCGCTACATGACCGTCTATCTGCAAGGCGCCCGCGACGCCGGGGTGAAATTTGCCGATCTCTGGGCGAGCAGCCGTGATGGGCAGGCGCGGACCGAATTTGAATCGCTGCTGGATGATCTCGAGGCGAATTTCACCGCCCGCACCAAGGCGCTGCTGGAAAGCGGCCGCGAGGGGCTCGACATCGAGATCGAGGTGCTGCGCGACCGGCTCGCGCGCGACGGTGTGACAGCGCCGCGCAGCTAGGCATCGTTTCGCCAAAGGAAACGGCGCGTTCTTCGCAAAACGCCTGTTTTCCCGGCGAATTTCGCAGCTTGGCCACAAATCGGCCGCACCTGCCAACGACCTTGGCAACGTAGTGTCAAAGGTGCCCCATGCCGCAGAACACCCCCCCGCCCCGAATTTCGGCCACCGCATTCCTTGCGTTTGCGTCGGGCCTTTCGCTTTCGGCCCCCGCCGCCTTCGGTGCCGAGCCGCAGGTTCTTTCGGCGCTGCGCGTTGCGTTTTGGCACCTGCCCGGCAGCACCACGGTGTTTCTGGCCACGCCACTCGCGCTCGCCGCGGTGCTGTTTCACCGCCCGCTGATCAGCAACCTCCATGCGCTGGCGGTCGGCCTGTCGATCCGGGCCTCGGCGCTGCAGCCGGCGCCGAAGGCAACGGAGGCGCCGCTTGACCCCCTCGCCCCGGCCAAGCATCTGGCCGAAGGTGGCGCGCTGGCCGATCTGGTGAAGCTGCGCATGACCGAGGTGCACCGCCAGCTGCGTCGTCTGGCCCCGGAGCTGCTGCCGGTCTTTGCCGATTGTCGCGCCGCGCAGGTGCGCCTTTTGCATGATCTGCGCAACCGCCCCGCCGAGGCGCGGCTCGATGCCGAAACCGGGCTGATCGGCGCGCTTGTGCAGATCGAAACCGCGACCCGTAAACTTTCGGTTGTCCTTCCCGACACGACGAAGGAATATGCCCTTGGCAACTATGCCGATACGCTCGAAAAAGTCACGGGCGAGACGCTGGATTGCCTGATCGCGCTGCGCGCCCGCTCCAAGGGCGCACAGCGTGGGGTGCAGATCGGGGGCGAGGTCGATCCGGCCTGACATCGCGCCCCAAGGGGGTGAGCATGACCGAGACCGTCCGCGCCGAGGCAGCCAAGGCGCTTGCCGAGATTGAAACCGTCACCGCGACGCCATTGGCCGAGCCTGCCCCGCCACCGGTGCCGCTCGCCGAAGCCCCGCCGCCCGTGGCAGAGGCGATCCGCGCCCGGATGGCAGAAATCGATCTGCGCGACACTGGCTCGATCACCCAGTTCGGCACCAAGGCGCAGGTCGAATTGCAGGCGATCTCGCAGGAGATGCTGGCCGATGTCCGCGCCAAGGATCTGGGCGCGGCGGGTGACAGCCTTTCAGCGCTGGTGACGACGATCCGCGGCTTTTCCGAGGAAGAGCTGGACGTGCGCCGCGAACGCTCGCTCTGGGACAAGCTGACCGGCCGCGCGGCGCCCTTTGCGAAATTCGTCGCCCGCTACGAAGAGGTGCAGGGCCAGATCGACAGCATCACCGATGCGCTGCTGGGGCATGAACAGCGGCTTCTGGTCGATATCAAGGCGCTGGATCGGCTTTATGAAAAGACCCTGAAATTCTATGACGACCTGGCGCTTTACATCGCCGCGGGCGAAGCGAAGATCGCCGAGACCGACCGCGCCGACATTCCCGCCAAGGAAGCCGCTGTCGCTGCCGCATCGGAGGCCGACAAGATGCTGCGGGCGCAGGAGCTGCGCGATCTGCGCGCCGCGCGCGACGATCTGGAGCGCCGCGTGCATGATCTGAAGCTGACGCGGCAGGTCACGATGCAGTCGCTGCCCTCGATCCGGCTTGTGCAGGAAAACGACAAGAGCCTCGTCACGAAGATCAATTCGACGCTCGTGAACACGGTGCCGCTGTGGGAAACGCAGCTGGCGCAGGCGGTGACGATCCAACGCTCGGCCGATGCGGCAAAAGCGGTGAAAGAGGCGGCCGATCTGACGAACGAGCTCTTGGCGGCGAATGCGAAGACCCTGCGCGAGGCCAATGCGACGGTGCGCACGGAAATGGAGCGCGGCGTCTTTGACATCGCGGCGATCCGCGGCGCCAATGCCGAGCTGATCGCGACGATCGAGGACAGCCTGCGCATCGCCGACGAGGGCAAGCGGCATCGCGCCGAGGCCGAGACCGAGTTGAAGACCCTGGAAGCGACGCTGCGCGAGACCCTGTCTGCGGCGCGGGCAAAGCCGGTGCAGGCCAAGGAATGAAGCACGGTCAAAGGCTTGCGGGAGTGCTTGCGCTTTGCACGGCGCTCTCGGGCTGTTTCGACGGGCCGGGGGGCGGGATGGATCGATCCCCCCGCCCCGAACCTTCGCCCGTCGCGCCGGTCTCGGTCAGCCCGCGCAGTGCCGAAAGCCTTGCCGTCGAGGCCTATTACCGCCAGGTCGAGGCGACGCTGCGCAGCCGCGGGCTGATGCGCGTCGATGTCGCCCCGCGCGATGCGCCCTTTGCCACGCATCAGCTGATCGACAACTTCATCCACATCGCGCTTTACGATGAATATTCTTCTTTCGCAGGCACTTACATCGCGCAGACCCGGGCTTCGCGGCTGCGGCGCTGGGAAGTGCCGGTGCAGATGAAGGTCAGCTTCGGCGACTCGGTGCCGCTGGCGCAGCGCGCCCATGATCAGGCGATGATCTCGGCCTATGCGGGCCAGCTGGCCACGGCCACGCGCCATCCGGTCTCGGTGGTGAAAGAGGGCGGGAATTTCGACGTTCTGGTGGTGAACGAGGACGAACGCCGCGCGCTGGCACCGCGGCTGATGCAGCTGGTGCCCGGCATCGACGCCGCCTCGGTCTCGGCGATCACCAATCTTGCCCCCTCGACCTTCTGCGTCGTCTTCGCTTTCTCCGAGGGCGATGCCCCCGACTACAACCATGCCGTTGCGGTGATCCGTGCCGAACACCCGGATCTTCTGCGCCGCTCCTGCGTGCATGAAGAACTGGCGCAAGGTCTTGGACTTGCAAACGATTACCCGAGTGCGCGGCCCTCGATCTTCAACGATGACGAGGAATTCGCGCTGCTCACCCGGCAGGACGAGCTTCTGTTGCAGATGCTCTACGACCCGCGCCTGCGCCCCGGCATGACCGAAGCCGAGGCACGGCCGATCATCACCGATATCGCCACCGAACTGACCGGCGGCAGCTAGGAGGACCCATGGGCATTCTCGATTTCCTGACCGGCGAATTCATCGACGTCATCCATTGGGTCGATGACACGCGCGATACGATGGTCTGGCGCTTCGAGCGCGAGGGCCATGCGATCAAATACGGCGCGAAGCTGACCGTGCGCGAGGGTCAGGCGGCGGTTTTCGTGCATGAAGGCCAGCTGGCCGATGTCTTCGGGCCGGGGCTGTATCAGCTTGAAACCAACAACATGCCGATCCTGACGACGTTGCAGCACTGGGACCACGGCTTCCAGTCGCCCTTCAAGTCCGAGATCTATTTCATCAACACCACCCGTTTCACCGATCTGAAATGGGGCACGAAGAACCCGGTGACCTGCCGCGATCCGGAATTCGGCCCGGTGCGGCTGCGCGCCTTTGGCACCTATGCGATGCGCGTGGTGGAACCGGCTGTTTTCATGAAGGAAATCGTCGGCACGGATGGCGAGTTCACCGCCGACGAGATCAGCTTCCAGATCCGCAACGTGATCGTGCAGGAATTCTCGCGGGTGATGGCTTCGGCAAAGATCCCGGTGCTCGACATGGCGGCGAATACGGCCGACATGGGCAAGCTGGTGGCGGGGGCCATCGATCCGGTGATCAAGGCCTATGGCCTGTCGATCCCGGAATTCTACATCGAAAACATCAGCTTGCCCGAGGAAGTCGAGAAGGTTCTGGATCAGCGGACCTCGATGGGGATCGTGGGCGATCTGAACCGGTATATGCAGTTCAACGCCGCGCAGGCGGTGTCGCAGCCGGGCAGCCCGATGGGCACGGCGATGGGGATGGGCATGGGGGCAGGAATGGGCATGAACATGGCCGCCGGGCCTTGGGGGGCAGCCCCCGCCGCCGCGCCCGCCGCTGCACCCGCGGCCATGGCCCCGCCGCCGCCCCCGCCGCCCAGCGAGACCGTCTGGCATGTCGCGGCGAACGGGCAGACGACCGGCCCCTTTGCCCGCGCGCAGCTCGCTGCGATGATCACCGCGGGCGGCTTTACCCGGGCAAGCCTCGTCTGGGCGCCGGGTCAGGAGGGCTGGAAAGCCGCCGCCGAGCTTCCGGAACTGGCCGCGCTCTTCGCCACCGTGCCGCCGCCGCCCCCGCCCGGGGTGTAAGCCATGGCCCTGCCCAAGGTCACCCGCGACAAGACCGAGCATCATACGCCCTGCGAGGCCTGCGGCGCCGATCTGCGCTTCGCCCCCGGCCAGGAAAAGCTGCTTTGCGATCATTGCGGCCATGAACAGGCGATCCCGCGGGCGCTGGGACGGGGGCAGTCGGGGCTTGTCGAACTGCCGCTCGAGGCGGGTCTGTCGGCGCGGCTTCCGGGCGATGCCATGCAGGACAGCCGGACGCTGAAATGTCCGAATTGTGCTGCATTGATCGAGATAACCGGGGCAAATCATGCGGGCCAATGTCCGTTTTGTGCAACTCCGGTGGTGACCGACACGGGCCTGACGCGGCAGATCAAACCGCAGGGCGTGGTGCCTTTTGCCCTGACCGAGGCAGAGGCCCATGCGGCGCTGAGCAAATGGCTCGCCGGGCTCTGGTTCGCGCCGTCGGGGCTGACGCAATATGCCCGCAAGGGGCGCAAGATGACTGGCGTCTATGCGCCGTTCTGGACCTTCGACGCCGAGACGCGTTCGCAGTACACCGGCGCGCGCGGAGATGCCTATTACGAGACCGAGCAGGTCGAGGTCGAGGTGAACGGCCGCCGCGAGACCCGGACCGAACAGGTGCGGCGGGTCAACTGGACCCCGGTCGCGGGTCGGGTCGCGCGTGATTTCGACGATGTCGTGGTCTATGCCTCACGCTCACTGCCCCCCGCTTACATGGCGGCACTGCAGCCTTGGGACCTCTCGGCGCTGACGCCCTACAACCCGGATTATCTCGCCGGATTCGAGGCCGAAGGCTACACGGTCGATCTGTCCGAGGGCCACGATCAGGCGCGGACCGAGATGGCGCGGGTGATCGACATGGATGTGCGCCGCGATATCGGCGGCGACGAGCAGCGCGTGGCCACGATCAACACCGATTTTGCGGCCGAGACCTTCAAGCATATCCTGCTGCCGATCTGGACCGCCGCCTATAAATATCGCGACACCTCCTATCGGTTCGTCGTGAACGCCCAGACCGGTCAGGTGCGCGGCGACCGGCCCTGGTCGGCCTGGAAGATCGCTTTTGCGGTCATTCTGGCGGCGATTGCGGTCGGCGTGGGGGTCTGGCTCTACAATATTCAACATCACTGATTTATTGCGCCCTGCCCGGCTTGGCGCTATGTCTCGCGCAAACGGGGAGGGAACGATGATCCTGAGTTGTGGCGAAGCGCTGATCGACATGTTGCCGCGGCAAAGCACGGCGGGCGAAGCGGCTTTCGCGCCCTATGCGGGCGGGTCGGTGTTCAACACGGCCATCGCGCTAGGCCGTCTGGGGGCAGAGGCCGGGTTCCTGTCAGGGATCTCGACAGATCTCTTCGGCGAAGTGCTGATCGAGACGCTGGCCGCGTCCAAAGTTGATGCCGGGCTCTCGATCCGCTCCGACCGACCGACGACGCTGGCCTTCGTCAAGCTTGTCGATGGCCACGCAAGCTACGCATTTTACGACGAAAATACCGCGGGCCGGATGATCACGCCCGCCGAGCTTCCGGCCATCCCGGCCGCGGTCAAGGCGATGTTCTTCGGCGGCATCTCGTTGCCCGTCGATCCCTGTGGCGGCACCTATGAGGCGCTGATGGCGCGCGAGGCCGCCAGCCGAGTCACCATGCTCGATCCGAACATCCGTCCGGGCTTCATCCGCGACGAAGCCGCCTATCGCGCGCGGCTGAACCGGATGATCGCGCTGGCCGATATCGTGAAAGTCTCGGACGAGGATCTGCGCTGGCTCGAGGGACCGGGCGAGATCGAGGCTTTGGCCCGCGGTCTTCTGGCCCGCGGCACGAAGCTCGTCTTCGTCACCGAGGGCAGCACGGGCGCCCATGCCTTCAGCGTCGAACTTTCCCTTTTCGAACCTTCACACAAGGTCACGGTCGTCGATACCGTTGGCGCCGGCGACACGTTCAACGCGGGCGTTCTGGCCGCGCTCGACCGGGCGGACAAGCTGACGAAAGCCGAGGTCGCAACCGCCGATGCCGCGCTGATCTCGGCCTGCCTGACGCTGGGCAATGCCGCCGCCGCGATCACCGTCAGCCGCGCAGGCGCCAACCCGCCCTGGGCGGAGGAGCTGAAATGAGGGCGCTCATCCAGCGGGTCCGGCGCGCAAAAGTCGAGGTGGATGATCGGGTTACGGGCGAGATTGAACAGGGTCTTCTGATCCTTGTCTGCGCCATGCAGGGCGATACCGAGACCGAGGCCGAGAAGCTTGCCGGGCGGATTGCGAAGCTGCGCATCTTCAAGGACGAGGCCGGAAAGATGAACCGCTCCGTCACCGATATCGGCGGCGCCTGCCTTGTGGTCAGCCAGTTCACCTTGGCGGCCGACACCTCGCGCGGCAACCGCCCGGGCTTCTCGACCGCTGCCCCGCCGGAAGAGGGCAACCGGCTCTACTTGAAGTTTTCGAACCTTCTGCGCGATCTCGGCCTGCCGGTCGCAAATGGGGAATTCGGCGCCGACATGGCGGTCAGCCTGCTCAATGACGGCCCCGTCACGATCTGGATGGATACGGCCGACCGCGCCTGATCGATCGGCGCGGATGACGGCGCCCGATTGACGAAGATTTTGCGGATTGCCTTGACTTTGAGGCGATCCGCGCCCATGTGGCAGTCATCCCGCCTTCGCTGCCGCGTGAGCAGCCGCTTTCCGCATGAAAGCACGATCGGGACAATTGGCCTCACATTCACGCGGGGGGCCGGGTGCAACGCCTTGCACCGCCCGCCCGCCACCGCCCCCGCCCGGGGGCATGATCCTTTGCGCGCATCTGCGCCACGAAAGACGAACCCTTTGGAAACGTTTGAAAACCTCGGCCTTGCGCCGATGCTCCTGAAAAATCTGGCCGGGCTTGGCCTGACCAAACCCACGCCGATTCAGGCGAAAGCCATCCCGCATATCGTGCGCGGCCGCGACATCCTCGGCCTCGCCCAGACCGGCACCGGCAAGACCGCCGCCTTCGGCCTGCCGATGCTGACGCGCATCCTCGCCTATGGCAAACGGCCCGCCCCGAAAACCGTGCGCGCGCTGATCCTGGCCCCGACCCGCGAACTGGCGACGCAGATCCACGACAACCTGGCCGCCTATGCCGAAGGCGCCCCGGTGCGCATCCAGCGCGTCGTTGGCGGCGCTTCGATCAACGTGCAGTCGGAGAAACTCTCCAAAGGCTGCGACGTGCTGATCGCGACGCCGGGCCGCCTGATCGACCTGATCGAGCGCCGCGCTCTGGTGCTGAGCGAGACGAAATATCTCGTGCTCGACGAGGCCGATCAGATGCTCGACATCGGCTTCATCCATGCGCTGCGCCGCATCGCGAAGCTGATCCCGGCCGAACGGCAGACGCTGCTGTTCTCGGCCACGATGCCGAAACTGATGGAGGAACTCGCGGAAAGCTACCTCTCGGACCCGATCCGGGTCGAGGTTGCCCCCCCCGGCAAGGCCGCCGAAAAGATCGATCAGGGTGTGCATTTCACCACCCAGGGCGAAAAGGCGACGCTGCTGGCCGAGTATATCTCGCGCCATCCGGGCGAGCTGGCGGTGGTCTTCAACCGCACCAAGCATGGCTCGGACAAGCTGGCCAAGCTTTTGGAAAAATGGGGATTTTCGGTCACCGCGATCCATGGCAACAAAAGCCAGGGACAGCGGGAACGGGCGCTCTCGTCCTTCCGCGCCAGCGAAGTGCAGGTGCTGGTGGCGACCGATGTGGCGGCGCGCGGGCTCGATATTCCGCAGGTCGCGCATGTCTACAACTACGACCTGCCGAACGTGCCGGAAAACTACGTCCACCGCATCGGCCGCACCGCGCGAGCCGGGCGTGACGGGCGCGCGGTGGCCTTCTGCGGCCCGCTCGAGATGACCGACCTGCGCGCGATCGAGGCCGCGATGGGCGCGAAGATCCCGGTGATCGGCGGCGAAGCGCATGCCGAGGGCGGCTCGCGTCCGGCCCCGGGGCGCAGCGGTCAGCAGAAGAAGCCGCATCGCGGTCAGGGTCCGAAACCCGCCCGCGACGGCGAAGCGAAACAGGCCCGCAAGCCCGAGGCCAAAGCTGCGGCGAAACCGGCAGCAAAACGCGGCGGTCGTGCCGAAGGCCATGCCCCCACGGGCGGTCAGGCCGCGCCGAAACGTCCGGCGCGGGCCCAGCGCGGTCACTGAGACCTGATGCGGGGGCAGATGCCCCCGCCTCCCCTCTTGTGTGCCCGGGCAGGCTGACGCAAAAGGCGCCATGGCCAAGCTTTACTTCCACTACTCGACGATGAACGCCGGCAAGAGCACCGCACTCTTGCAGGCTTCCTACAACTACATTGAACGCGGCATGCAGACCTTCCTGGTCACGGCGCGTCTGGATGACCGGGCGGGTCCCGGAAAGATCGGCAGTCGCATCGGCATCTCGGCAGAGGCCACCTGCTTCACACCCGAGACCGATATGTTCGATTTGTGCAAGACACGGCTCAAATCGGCGCCCTGTGCCTGTGTATTTATCGACGAATCACAATTCCTGACCGAGCCGCAGGTCTGGCAACTGGCCCGTGCCGTCGATGATCTGGGGCTTCCGGTGATGTGCTACGGGCTGCGCGTGGACTTTCGCGGCCAGCTTTTCCCGGGCTCGGCAGCGCTTTTGGCGCTGGCCGATGAAATGCGCGAGGTCCGCACCATCTGCCATTGCGGCAAGAAGGCGACGATGGTCGTGCGGATGGGGCACGATGGCCGGGCCTTGCACGACGGCGCTCAGGTGCAGATCGGCGGCAACGAAACCTATGTCTCGCTCTGCCGCCGTCACTGGCGCGAGGCGATGGGCGAGGGCCTGCAGTCTTGAAATCGGCGGCGGTCGCTCCAATATATTCCGCAAAGCGAATATATTGGAGGCCACGATGGCGGAAGCGCTGCGACTGACCTGTCTTGCCTGCGGGCAGGCGAACAAGGTGCCCGCGGACAAGCTGGCGGCAGGGCCGAAATGCGGCATCTGCGGCGCCGGTCTGATGACCGGCAAGGTGGCCGAAATCGATCCGGCGACGCTTGCCAAGGCGGAGCGCGATGACGTTCCCCTGCTGGTCGATTTCTGGGCGCCTTGGTGCGGTCCCTGTCGGCAGATGGCACCGCAGTTTCAATCTGCTGCGGCGACGCTGGCGGGTCAGGTGCGGCTTGCGAAGATCGACACGCAGGCCCATCCGGCGGCGGCGCAGCGCCACCGCATTCAGGGCATCCCTGCCTTCATCCTGTTTCGCAAGGGCCGCGAAGTGGCGCGCGCTGCGGGTGCAAGGCCCGCGAACGAACTTGTCGGCTTCGTGCGCGGCAAGCTCGGGGCGAGTGCCTGAGAAGATGAAAAATTTTGTGCGCCGCGGGGTTTGGGGCGCTTGACAATACCCGTGCCATGGGCGAAATACCCCCCACGGCGAGGGGCTGTAGCTCAGTTGGGAGAGCGCATCGTTCGCAATGATGAGGTCAGGGGTTCGATCCCCCTCAGCTCCACCAAGCCGTAAAACTTCCTGAAAATCGACGCGATATCAGAGGGTTACAGGAAATGTTCCTGGCCTCTCCGACCAAGTTCCGACCAATCATTCCGACCAAGTTTTGAGGCCCGACCGACTCAGGGCAAAGCCGCCCCATTTTGGCGGAAAAATCCGAAGCGTCACCTCGACCGGAAGGCTCAGGCGCGCATCCCCCCGTGCCGTCCGCGCCCTCCACATGCCGGGCCGCCAAAAGGGCACCCCCACCCCCCTTCCGATCCGTGCCAAGCCGAAGAGCTGGCACATCTTCGACGGCTGCCCCGTCACCTCCCTGCCCGCCGCAGAACACCCATCTGGGCGCTTCTACTGCATGGGTGCTAGCCGCTCCGCATCCGCAATTTTACATGCACAACGTTCGTTGACATTTGACATTCACTGCGCCACCCTGCCCCCGACAGATCAAACAGGGGGCCGCAGCCGTGCGCCAGTTCGTAACTTACCGCCGTGTCAGCACCGAAGAACAAGGCCGCTCCGGGCTAGGGCTTGAGGCCCAGAGCCGGGACATTGACCTTTACCTTGCCAACTATGCTGAGACGCCTTTCGAGGTGCTGGGCGAGTTCCTTGACGTGACCTCGGGGCGGGACAACGACAGGCCCGAGTTGAACAAGGCGCTGGACCTGTGCCGCCGCACCGGGGCCGAATTGCTTGTCGCCAAGCTGGACCGCCTGTCCCGCCGCGTGTCCCTCATCGCCGCGCTGATGGATGATCCCAAGGTCAAGCTGCGGGTGGCATCCATGCCGAACGCGGACAAGTTCCAGCTGCATATCTATGCCGCGCTGGCGGAACAGGAACGGGACTTCATCTCCCTGCGCACCAAGGCCGCGCTGGCCGAGGCAAAGGCCCGGGGTCAGAAGCTGGGCGGGCTCCGGGACGCCACCGGCAAGCGCAACGAGGCCATCCAGCGTGACGCCCGCAGCTTTGCCGAACGGGTGCGCCCGATAGTGCAGCCTATGCGCGCCTCCGGGGCCACCTTGGCGCAGATCGCAGAGGCCCTTGGCGGGGCTGGCATCGCGACACCTCGGGGCGGGGCTTGGACGGCAACGCAGGTCAAACGGGTGCTGGACCGGTTGGAAAGTGTTGCATAAACGCCACACTTCGTCTCGCTATCTGTTTGTTTTCTCGGTCACAGAACCTGCGGCGAAAGGAATCGATCTGTGACCGGCACAGCGATAACCCGTTGATCGGACTCACTTCGCATCAGATTGCATATCTGAGGCAAGAATAACCAAGCATTTACAATGCATTATGGCGCAACTATCGGGGCCTCAGAGACAAACTGAAAGGACACCGCATGGCACATGCCGCCAACGAAATCGGGCACCTGCGCGCCCGCCTCGACTCTCTCAACGAACAGCAGGGCGTTCTCAAAGAACAACTGGCAAAGGGGGAAGCGCAAGTCGCCGAACTGGATGCAGCGGAGGAAGAACTGACGAAACAGATCGAGGCGCTCCGGGCACAGGCCGCCGCAGTCCAGAGCCTGAAAGAACTGACAGATGCCATCGCCGCTGCCCGCACGGACGGCACGACCAGCGAAACCCAAGCCACCCGCAAACTGATTGACGCGCTCCGGGACGCGCGGGAACTGGTCGGGGATGACAACTGGATTGACGGCCTGATTGCTGCCTCCGAAGCGCACCTCCTGAAGCTGGAAGGGGCGCATCAATGACCGCCTTAGACCTCCTCATGTGGGCCTTCCGTGCCTTTGACGTCCTGTGGGTGCTGGCCGCCGCGTGGCTGGTCTGGAACACCCTCTAGGCGCCCCCAGGGACGACGCAGGGCCTTGCTTCGGTGGGGCCTGTTGCCTCTCACGGGGGACAGGCGCCCTCTCCCCTCCGAAGACCTCCAGCACATCGCCAACCGCAAGGAAACGCCGCCGTGACAGCCGCCATAACCCACGCCTTGGACCTGTTTGAACAGGCGAAGGACAACGGCATAAGCCCACACGCAGCCCCCCGGAAACACAACGCCCTAGCCGCGTGTATCCAAGCCTCTGGCCACTTAATGACCATCGCCGAGGAAGTTGCGGCGGGGCGGCTGGACGGGGACACCGCACGTCAGTTTCTGCGCATCGCCTCCGTCTCCCTACCGAAGGCCATGAAGGCCGTCGAAGCTCTCCAGAACGCCGCCAAGCACTGACCCAACCAACCGACAGGAACCCCCCATGAACACCCAGACCACCACCCTCAACACCCTCCTGTCCGCAGCTGGGGACCGCCTTGACCAGATCGCAGGGGAACACCGCCTCAGCCGCGAACAGATCGCCGCAATGAACACCGCCCGCCTTGCCGCTGACTTCCTCTATGACCTCGCCGAGGAGTTTGCGCGGGGTGAGGCGGCCGCCCCAATGCCCAGCAGCCCGGCAATGCCGCTTTCCGCCCGCATGGTCATGGCGAAGCTTGCAGAGCTGCAATTCGGCTGCGGCGTCCATATCGCCCCGAACGCGGCGCAAGGGCAGGACCGGGAATGGGCCAAGGGGCCGTTTGACGCCGCGGCCTGAAACATCCCTCCGGCAGAGAATAGGCCCCACGCAACGGCCCCGCTTAGGTGGGGCCTTTTGCCTTCGCTGGGGCGGTTGCCCAAGCCGCCCGAAGCTGCCTAAATCAGGCGACCCGGAAGCAAGGCACTGACGGGGCTAAGCAACAAAGAAATTTTGAGGGAACACCACATGGCCGCCGAAGACGACGTTAGGGCCAACATGCGCCGCCTCTTTCGCATCGTTGAGGAGATACGGGACCAATACCCCCGCATGGAACTTGGGCAGGTGGCTGTCCTTCTGTCCGTTCTCTCTGATCCGGGGATGCGTGCGACCGACCTGAGAAGCCGGGTGGGACTGCAGAAATCCGCGCTATCCCGCAACGTCCGGGCACTCTCGCAAACGTCATATCTACAGGACGAAGACGGGGGCCAGCGCCAAGGGCTGAACCTGATAGTCCAAGCGATTGACCCTTTCGACAGTAGGGCACACCTTCTCAACCCAACAAAGAAGGGCAAAGCACTGGCCAAGAAACTGTCCGACATGCTGGGATGACAAGAAGTCTATCGGGTCTAATCGGGGATTACCCCTTACTACAGGACCGGGCCTCCCATCCCCCCAAAAAACACAATGTTAAAACAGATGACAGCCACGCCAATAGGCGCGGCCTTTTGCGCTTTCACGGGGCCGAGGGCGGGACTTCGTCAGCACATTGAATTAGGACGCACTACAGGACAGGGCGGTTGGTCTGATTACCACTCACCACAGGACGGGTCAGCTCTGCCTGATTAGGTCGTACCACAGGAAGGGGCCTCCGGCTCAATTACCCCTCACTACAGGACAGGGGCTCCCCTAAACAATCTCTCTAACATGTAACGGATGCGCCAAGTCGGCGGCACCGCACCTCCTCCCCATCATCGCTGATCTTCCGCATGGCCTCCCCCGCATAACCTGCGGCGCTGTCTCCTTCCCAGCCCCGCAAGGTGCCTGTGGCGGGCGATGCAGGGGAAGTCATGCCGAGGATCACCCTAGCCCACGCCACACTGAAAGGAACCACATGAAATTTGACCTAACCTCCCAAGACGCCGCTCTCGAAGCCGCAACCGCCGCCATCCACGCCCGCATCCCCGACCTCGGGAACCTCACATGGGCCGATTATTGCGCCCGGAACGATCACGCAGCAGTCGCCCACCTTGACCCCGGCACAGCCTCCCAGATCCTGCGGAAGCGGGGAACGCGGCACCCGGTCCCGTTCTTCGAAGATGACGGCACGGTGTCCTTGCGCGTCCCTGTGCGCTTCCGTGGCCAGACCCTGACCGCGCTGGTCAACCTTGCCGACTGGATCACGTTGCAGGAGGGGGGCTATCGCGGCCTGTGGTGCGTGAACGCCAGCGGTGCGGGGCAACCGACCGTCAAAGCATGGCGTCCGATGGCCCGTGGCGGCACCGCGAACATGCAGCCGATTGCCCGCGTGATTCTGAAAGGGGACGAGAAGTCCCGCGCCAAGTTCCTAAACGGCAACAGCTTCGACCTTCGCCGCAAGAACCTGCAACGCATCGACTGCGCCCAAGGTCGCCACCTCACCAACTCCCGTGCGCTGGCCCGTGACGGCATCGACCAGATCCCCAAGGGCTGACACCGCCCGCGCCCGCCAAGGCTCTCAGGGGGCCTCTCCGGGCCTCCTAGACTCCCTGCCCTGCATCCCCTGCCGGAAGCTGCACCGCCTCCACACAGGCCCGCAACTGGGCCGGGGAAGCGCCCTTTGTGTAAACCCCAAAGGTCAGATCCTTCTTGTCCGGGACATGCCCGATCACGTCCGCGATGGTCTCTCGGGCTATCCCGGCATGGCGGGCCTGAGTTGTGAACCAGCGCCGGGCGGAGTGGAAGTTCACAAGGCTGCGGCGCTTGCCATCGCGCTTGTCTTCGACCCCCAGCGCCTCCCGGAACCTGCGGAAGCGTTTGCCGAAGGTGTCAGCCGGGCGGGTGTCGTGCGCCAGTTCGTGAAAGAGCCACGCAGTCGGGGCCTTGTCCTTCCTCCGCCTCTCGATGATCCCCAGAAGGTCAGGATGCACGGGCACGGGGCGGGCCGCCGCCTCGGTCTTGCCCTGTTGAATGTCGAAGACCAGCCCAGCGCCTTCCGGCCCCTCCCGGACCTCCTCGACCCACAGCGTCAACACCTCGGCCAGCCGCATCCCCGACAGCAGCGAGACACGCAGCACATCGCGGATCAATTCGTCATTCCCCGGAAGGCGGCTAGGCGGAGCCGGGGCGAACAAGAGCGCCTTGACCTCCTCCTCCGTGAAGGGCCGTTCTTCTTCGCTCCGACTGCCCCGCTCGACACGCTTTCCCCGGCGCGGCGTGACCTGACCGGACCACGGCCAGCCTTCATCCCGGCGGACCCCCTGAGGCAGATCGACGTGACCCCGCGCGGCCAGCCACGACCAATAGCCCCGAAGCGCCGAGAAGTGCTTCTTCTGCGTTGCCGGGTGCTTTTCTTCCAGAACCTCGGTCACATATCTGCCAGCCTCTCGCCGCCCGATCCGGTCTAGGGTCAGGGCCGGGCGCTGCGCCTCCGCCCACTTCACGAAACACCCGAGGTTTGACCGCCGTTCGGTGAGGGTCTTCGGGGCATAGTCGGCGCGGGAAAGGAATGTCTCGACAAGCGCACGGGGAAGTTCACGCCCATGCAGAGCGTCAAGGAACGCCTCTTGCTCCTCCTCACTGCCAAGCGCCTCCAAGGTGCTTTCCGCTGACAACTCGGCGGCCTCCAAGGGCGACAGGCCCACATCCTCCGGCCCATCAGGCCCCAGATGCTCGACAGCGGCGATGGCCTCACGATGCAAGCGCCCCAGCTCCCGGGCCGTCATGGTTTCGGCCTCTACCGCTTTCCCTTCCCGGATATGCGCGAACAGGACCGAGGTTTCCGCCTCCAGCTCATCGCGCAGCCGCCGCGCCTCGCGCTTGTCGGAGGTCCGCAGGTTGACCAGATAGGTTGCCCGCTGCTGGCCCGTTCGGGGGTCTTTCAGGGCCGCGCGACAGGCCGCCGGAATGTCCCGTTTGAACCACCAAGTCAGGCCACGCAGATCAAGCAGCCTGTCCGCATTTTTCCGCTTTGCCATCGCAGTTCCGACCAATGTCTCCGACCAATTTTAGGCCGCCCAAGCCCTTATATTGAAAGGAATAACTGGAAACAAGCGTTTTGGGTTCGATCCCCCTCAGCTCCACCAAGCCGTTTCCAGACAATGGGTAAAATGACAAAGCCGCGCGGCTCATAGCGCTGTCGGCTGCTTTCTTTCGCCAACTTCCGATCTTGTCAGAGTTTCGCGCCCGGCGGCGGCAAGGCCTCGAACGGTTGTGCGGGTCCGAAGCGGAAGCCCTGCCCCTCCAGACAGCCAAGCCCGCGCAGATAGACCGCGGCCTTGTCGGTTTCGACACCCTCGGCCACGGTTTCGAGCCCGAGCACCGCCGCCAGATCGAGAATCGCGCGCAAAATCGCGCCGTTGCGATGATCGCCCGAGAGGCCGAGCACGAAGGACTTGTCGAGCTTGATCCGGTCGATCGGCAGATCCCGCAAATGCGACAGCGACGCAAAGCCCGTGCCGAAATCATCCAATGCGATCCGCATCCCCTGCGCCCGCAAGCGCTTGAACCCCTGCGCGAGCACGTCGGCGCGTTGCCCCAGCAACACGGTCTCGACCACCTCGAGTTCGAGCAGTTGCGGGGAAAGCCCGCGCGCAGAGATCAGCGCCAGAATCTGCTCGGCGAAATCCATGCCCCGGAGCGAGGCCTCGGAGAAATTGACCCCCACCCGGACCAGCCGCGGCGCGTCCCGCTTCAGATCGGCCAGCACCGCGTCGAGCACATTGCCATCGACCAGCCGGGCGCAATCGACATCTTCGAGCGCCGCCCCCCAAAGCTCGGGGGTGGAGATCGTCCCTTCAGGGGTGAGGATCCGCGCCAGCGCCTCGTAGCCGACGATGCGGTGGCTATCGAGCCGCACCTTGGGCTGATACCAGGCGCGAATCCGGCCGTCGCGCGCGGCTTCCTGCACGAAGGCGACCGCCGTGCGGCGGGCGTCGAAACGCGCACGCAGCGGGCCGCGCAGGAAGGCCGCAGAGCCGGGCCGGACCGATTTCACCTCCGACAGGGCCTGACGGGCACAGCGCAAAAGCCCTTCGGCATCGGTGGCATCGGCGGGAAAGGTCGCGAGCCCGATGCAGGCCGTCAGCCTTGTCGCCGCAATCTCGAAAGGTTGCGCCATCGCGGCCTGGGCCTCGCGGGTCAGGCGTTCGGCCGCGGCATCGGCATCGGCCGCGGGCAGAAGCAGGGCGAATTCGTCACCGCCGAGCCGCGCCGCCACACCGGCCGCCCCCACCAGCCCCGCAAGGCGCACCGCAACATCCCGCAACAACTCGTCCGCAGCATCGGCGCCGAGCATGTCGTTCACCGCGTTGAAATCATCAAGGTCGAGCAGAACCAGCGCAAAGGGCCCACCTTCCAGCGCGGTCTGCAGGCGGCGATGGAACAGGCGGCGATTGGCAAGCCCGGTCAATTCGTCGATGTTGGCGGCCTGCCAGAGCCGCTGCTGATCCTCATGGAACTGGGTGACATCGTTCAGCACCCCGGCAATGCGCACCATCTGCCCGCCCAGCCACTCGCCCTCGGCCTGCAGCTGCACCCGGCGCAGCTCACCCGTGGGCGTCGCCAGAACGGCCTCCTGCGCGAGCGGCTCCTGCGTGCGGGCGAGCCGCGCCAGATCGGCCCGGATCGCCGTGCGCACCTTGGCCGAGACGAAGCGTTCGAGCATCTGATCCAGCGTCAGCCCCACCGCGGGCACCAGGCCGAGCATCTCGAACACCCGATCCGAGGCCTCGATCTCGCCGGTTTCGGGATCGAGCGCAAAGGCCCCGACCCCGGCCATGCGTTCGATCTGCGCCAGCCAGCGCGCACGCAGCTGTGCGATGACGCCCGAGCGCGCCTGTTCCTGATCGCGCAGATACTGCCGCCCGGCGTCGACCAGGACAAAGCCGATATGCCCCCCCTCCCCCGAGATCTGCGCGCTGAGAAGACAATGCCGCAGCCCCCCGGCGCCATCGGGCAGGGGCAGCGTCACCTCGTCGATATGGCCTTGCAGGCGCAGCTGCGGCCACAGATGCGTCTTCCAGTAGACCTGTCCGGGCGGGGCCAGAAGCTGCACGAAACTGCACTCGCCGATCACCGCCGCGGCGGGTTGGGACAGCCAGCGCAGAAGCGTGGCATTGACCGCCAGAATCGTCCCCTCGGCATCGGTGAGCACCAGCCCGCAGGGCAGAAGATCTGCCTCGGGTCCGAAACCGCTGGCCAGAAAGGCGGGAAAATCCATCATCGCCCGACCACCCGACCGCAAGACAGGCCCATCCGCCCCCCCTCGCGCAGGATGCGCGGGGCGTCGCACGGACCGACAGCTTGCGGTTTCGTCACGCGAAAATCCTCCCGAGGCGGGACCGATCCCGGTCTCGCGCCTCCTGATTACACCCGAGTTGCCACCAAATCCTTGATGCGCCCCCGAATTTCACATCTCCATGCATATTTTTCGCGCCGCAGCGGCCCCGATCCGTCAGGGTTAAAGAATCCTTGCCGGAACCCGAACACAGGCGCAGAATTTACAACCAAAGCGTGTCGAACTCCAGTCACATCAGGTCGGATTTCACGCAGGACGCGCAGAGGGTCGGAGTGCGGGAGGACGCGGTGACGCGGGACGTCGATCTCTCGGCCCTGACGTCGGATCAGGGCTTCATCCTGCACGACAATGTGGCAGGCGCGGGCTTCGGTAACTGCGTCGCCTCGGCGGGGGACCTCAACGGCGACGGGCGTGACGACCTGATGATCGGCGCGCCGGGCGAGAACACGGTCTGGGTGGTCTTCGGCCAGAGCGCGCCTGTTCCGAGCGCTCTCGATCTGGATCGGTTGACCGCGGATCAGGGCTTCAGCATCGTCGGTGCGGCGGATGGCAGTTGCCTTGGCGCGAGCCTTGCCGCGGCGGGCGACGTGAATGGCGACGGCTTCGACGACATCCTGATCGGGGCGCCGCGCAGCGACTCGGGCGCGGAGGACAGTGGTGCCGTCTGGGTGGTTTTCGGCGGCGCACAGATCGGGGCGGACGGTCCCCTTGATCTGTCGACGTCCGGCGCCGCCGCGGCCCTGCAGATCAGCGGCCGCGCCGAGGCCGATCTGGCGGGCGCCAGCGTCGCGGCAGCCGGGGATGTCGATGGCGACGGTCTCGATGATCTGCTGATCGGCGTGCCCCGTGCCGATGGCCGCGGCAGCGATGCGGGGGCGGTCTGGCTGATCCGCGGTGCCAGCGATCTGTCGCAGCTCGGCACGCTGGCGCTGGCCAGCCTGCCGCCCGCGTGCGGCGCGGCCATCACCGGGCTTTCGGCCTCCGATCTGCTCGGCCTCTCCGTGACAGGCGTCGGCGATCTGAACCACGACGGGTTCGACGATCTCCTCTTGGGCGCCCCCGGCCGCGATGGCGCGGGCGAGGATGCCGGGGCGGCCTGGGTGATCTTCGGCAGCGATGATCCGGAGCGCGACCCGATCGATCTGGCGCATCTCGACCCGACGACCGGTTTCGCGCTGACAGGCCCGTCCGAGGGGGCAGCGGCGGGTTGGTCGGTGGCGGGGCTCGGTGACATCAATGGCGACGGGATTGACGATCTCGCGCTTGGCGCGCCCGAGGCGCAGGGCACTGCGGCCTGGAGCGGCGCGGTCTGGGTGATCTACGGCCGCGACACCGCGCAGGGGGCCCTGCCCTTCGACACGATCGATCTGACCACGCTCGCCCCCGAGGCGGGGTTTGCACTTCTGGGTGCTGCGCCGAATGCGGATCTGGGTTGGGCCGTCGGGTCGGCGGGCGATGTGAACGGCGACGGCATCGGCGATATCGTGATCGGCGCTCCGGGGCTTGGCCCGGACTCCGAAAGCCGGAGCGGCGGCGCCTATGTGATCTTCGGGCGCAATGTGGCGGCGGGGGCGGACCCGTTCGGGACGCTCGATCTCGGCGCTCTGGCCGCGCTGGACGGGCTGGAGCTGACGGGCTGTGGCGCGGGGGCGTCGCTGGGGGTTTCGGTCGCCGCGGCGGGCGATCTGAACGGCGACGGCTTGGACGATCTGATCCTTGGCGCGCCGGGCCTTGCCAGCGATCCGACAGCACAAGGGGCGGCGGTGGTGATCTATGGCGGCAGCTTTGCCAGCCGGCTCTCGGGCAGCCTTGGCAATGACACGCTGTCGGGCAGCACGGGCGGCGATGCGCTGCTTGGATTTTCCGGCAATGATGCGCTTTTCGGCCGGGCGGGCGCGGACGAAATTCAGGGCGCGGCGGGCGATGACACGCTGGATGGCGGCGCGGGGATCGACAGCCTGCGCGGCGGCGCGGGCGATGACACCTATCTCGTCAGCGACAGTGCCGAGATCGTCTGCGAATTCTGCACGCCCGACAGTCGCGACGATGCCGGAGGCCTCGACACGGTGCTGGCGCGCGTCTCCTATGATCTGACCTTCTGCCCCGGGGCCTGTTTCGTCGAGAACCTGACCCTGATCGGGGCGGCGCCGATCTCGGGCACCGGAAATGCGCTGGCCAACCAGTTGATCGGCAATGCGAATGACAACGCGCTGCGGGGTCTTTCCGGCAACGACACGCTGACGGGCCGCGACGGCGCGGACCGGCTCGAGGGCGGTGCCGGGGCCGATCTGCTCGACGGCGGCGCGGGGGCGGATACGATGCTCGGCGGCCGCGGCAACGACACCTATGTCGTCGAGCGCACGACCGACCGGGTGATCGAGACCGCGTCAGGCGGCACCGATCTGGTGCGGGCCAGTGTCAGCGTCGATCTCGACGCCACGGCAGGCGCGCACTTCGTGGAAAACCTGACCCTGACCGGCAGCGGCAACACCGCGGGCAGCGGCAATGCGCTCGCGAACCAGATCACCGGGACTGCGGGGAACAACCGGCTTTCGGGCGGGCTTGGCCTTGATCAACTGCGCGGCGGTGCGGGGGCGGACAGTTTCGTTTTCGACACCGCCCCTGCCCCCGACAATGTCGACCGCATTCTTGATTTCACCCCGGAAGACGACACGATCCGGCTGGATCATGCGATTTTCACCGCGCTCGATCCGGGGCGGCTCTCGGCACGCGCCTTCGTCGTCAACACGACCGGGCTGGCCGCGGATGCCGACGACCGGCTGATCTATGAAAGCGATAGCGGGAGACTGTTTTACGACGCCAATGGCGCTGCGGCGGGCGCGCGGGTGCTGGTGGCGCGACTCGCGGCCGATCTCGATCTGACAGCGGCCGATTTCATCATCTTCTGACAGGAAAAGGGCGCCCGCAGGCGCCCTTCCCCGATGCCGATCCGATCGCGCTTATTTCAGCGCTTCGTTGGTGATGTCGAGCGTATAGGCGCCCTCGGGGGCCTTGGTGATCACCGGATCCGAGCCACCCCCCATCAGCGTCGCCACCGTGCGGTCGTAATCGGCCACATCCAGCGCGCCGTTCGAGCCAGCGGTCAGCTTCGCCACTTCGCCCATCATGCGCTTTTGATGAACCTCGGTCTGCGCCCCGGTCTCGTCGTTTTCCAGAACGATCATCGCGGCTTCATCCGGGTTCGCCTCGGCGTATTTCCAGCCCTTCATCGCGGCGCGGACGAACTTCACCATCGTCGCCTTGAAGGCCGGATCGGCGAGCTTGTCCTCCATCACGTAAAGACCGTCTTCGAGCGTCGCGACGCCCTCGTCTTCATATTTGAAGGTCACCAGATCCTCGGGCTTGATGCCCGCATCGATCACCTGCCAGTATTCGTTGTAGGTCATCGTCGAGATGCAGGCGGCCTGCTTTTGCAAGAGCGGATCGACGTTGAAGCCCTGCTTCAGCACTTCGACACCATCGGCGCCGCCCGTCGTCGGGATGCCCAGTTTCGACATCCAGTTCAGGAACGGATATTCGTTGCCGAAGAACCAGACGCCCAGCGTCTTGCCCTTGAAATCGGCGGTGGTCGAAACGCCCGATTCCTTCAGGCAGGTCAGCATCATGCCCGAATGCTTGAAGGGCTGCGCGATGTTGACAAGCTTGAGCCCCTTTTCGCGCGCGGCCAGCGCCGGCGGCATCCAGTCGACGATGACATCGGCGCCGCCCCCCGCGATCACCTGCTCGGGGGCGATGTCCGGGCCGCCCGGCAGGATGGTGACGTCAAGGCCCTCGTCCTTGAAATAGCCCTTCTCGGCGGCGACGTAATAGCCCGCGAATTGCGCCTGCGTCACCCATTTCAGCTGCAGCTTGACTTCCTCGGCCGACACGCCGCCCGCCATCAGGGCAAGGGCCGCCGCCCCGAGCATCATCTTCTTCATCATCGTCTCTCCTGTTGGTCCCGGACTTTGTGCCCGGTTGGTGAATTCATCTTCCCCGCTGTGACGGGTGCCAGAAGGTCGCCGCCTTTTCGATCATCGTGATCAGGCCAAAGAGACCCGATCCCGCCAGCGCCGCCACCGTGATCTCGGCCCAGACGAGCGCGAGATCGAGCTGGCCGACCGAGGTCGAGATGCGGAACCCCATCCCTCGCGTCGGCGAGCCGAAGAACTCTGCCACGATCGCGCCAATCAGCGCCAGCGTGGTGGCGATCTTGAGGCCGTTGAAGAGGAACGGCAAGGCCGCAGGCAGGCGGAGCTTGATCAGGGTCTGGCTGTAGCTGGCCGAATAGGTCGCCATCAGATCGCGGCTGAGCGCATCGGTGGCGGCAAGCCCCGCAACCATGTTCACCAGCACCGGGAAGAAGACCATCACCACGACGACCGCCGCCTTCGACTGCCAGTCGAACCCGAACCACATCACCAGAATCGGTGCGATGCCGACGATGGGCAGGGCGGCGACGAAGTTGCCGACGGGCAGCAGGCCGCGTTGCAGGAAGGGCGAGCGATCCACCGCAATCGCCGTCGCCACCGCCGCGCCGCAACCGATCAGATAGCCCGCGAGCGCCCCTTTCAGGATCGTCTGTGCGAAATCCTGCCACAAAAGCGGGATGTTGGCGAAGATCGCCGCCGCAATGTCGGACGGCGCAGGCAGGATGACCGGGCTGACATTCAGCCCCCGGACCAGCCCCTGCCAGAGCACGATCAGCGTCACGCCGAAGAGCATGGCGACGAAACTGCGCACCGGGCGGCTGTTCGGAAACCGCTCGGCCAGATGGAAGTTCAGCGCCATGGCGCAGGCCCAGAACAGCAGGGCTCCGTAACCGACCGCGCTCATTTCGCCATCCCCATGCGCTTGAGAACCACGCGCTCGATCACGCCGACGATCAGCACCAGCACGGCCGCCAGAATCGCGGCGGCAAAGAGCGCCGACCAGATCTGGATCGTCTGCCCGTAGTAGCTGCCCGACAGAAGCCGCGCGCCAAGCCCCTGCGAGGCCCCGGCGGGCAGTTCGGCGACGATCGTGCCGACCAGCGCCGCCGCGACGCCGACCTTCAGCGAGGCGAAAAGATAGGGCATCGAGGACGGCAGGCGCAGCTTCCAGAACGCCTGCGACCCGCTCGCATTATAGGTGCGCAACAGATCGAGCTGCATCCCGTCAGGCGCGCGCAGCCCCTTCACCATGCCCACCAGCACCGGGAAGAAGCTCAGATAGGCCGCGATGATTGCCTTTGGAATCAACCCCTTGATGCCCAAGGATGCCAGCACGACGATGACCATGGGCGCAATCGCCAGAATCGGGATCGTCTGGCTGGCGATCGCCCAGGGCATCACGCTCATGTCCATGGCGCGGCTGTGCACGATGCCGACGGCCAGCACGATCCCCGCCAGCGTGCCCAGCGCAAACCCCGCCATCGTCGCCGAGAAGGTGATCCAGGAATGCAGCACGAGGCTTTTCTTCGAGGTGATCTTCTGCCCCGCAAACCCGTCCCAGAGGCCCTTGGCCACCTGATGCGGCGCGGGCAGCACCGGACGCTCCTGCGTCATCGTATCGGCCAGCACCTGCGAAAAAGTCACCGTGACCCCGGCGCGGGCGGCCTGGTCATAGGTCCATTGCTTGTTCAGCATCACCGCCGCGCCATACCACAGCGCGACGATGGCCGTCAGAACCGTCAGGATCGGAAGGATCGATCTCATGCCCGCCCCCCTGCTACCCCGCGCGAACCGCGCCTTTGCCGCTCAGTCATAGGCATGCCCCGCGCGCAGGCCCTCGCGGACGCGATGGGCGATCTTCAGGAATTCCTCGCTGTCGCGGATATCGAGCGGGCGTTCCTTCGGCAGCGTGCTTTCGATCACATCGGTGATCCGGCCCGGACGGGGCGACATCACGACGATCTTGGTTGAAAGGTAAACCGCTTCCGGAATCGAGTGTGTGACGAAGCCGATGGTCTTGCCCGTCCGTGCCCAGAGCTTCAAAAGCTCCTCGTTCAGACGGTCGCGGACAATTTCATCCAGCGCTCCGAAGGGTTCGTCCATCAGCAGAATATCCGCATCGAAAGCCAACGCCCGCGCGATCGAGGCGCGCTGCTGCATCCCCCCCGAAAGCTGCCAGGGGAACTTCTTCGCGAAGCCCTCGAGATCAACCAGCGAGAGCACTTTTCGAACACGCTCCTCCTGTTCGGCCTTGGAATAGCCCATGATTTCGAGCGGAAGTTTCACATTTCCCGCAATCGTGCGCCACGGGTAAAGCCCGGCAGCCTGAAAGACATAGCCGTAGGACCGCGCTTTGCGCGCCTCGTCGGGCGGGATCGAATTGACCTTCAGCGTGCCGCTGGTCGGGTGTTCCAGCGCCGCGATACAGCGCAGGAAGGTGGTCTTGCCGCAGCCCGAGGGGCCGATGAAGCTGACGAAATCGCCCCGCTCGATCGACAGGTTCACGTCTTTCAGCGCCTGAACCGGGCCATCGTTCGTCTCGAAGACCAGGTTCAGGTCCTTGGCAAAAATCACGGGGGCTTTCACGTCGTCCTTCATCCTTGCTCACACGCCACTGGCCGGGATACCGGCGCGCACCACGGGACGCGGCGCGGTCAAGTCCTTCCAGGTGCTCAGCGCCTTGCTGACCGACCCGTTCGGCTCGCGCGCCACGAATTGCCCGTGGCCCTCGCGGCTTTGCACCTTTCCTTCGGCAACCGCAACCATCCCGCGGCTGAGCGTGTAGCGCGGCAGGCCCTTCACCTCCTTGCCCTCGAAGACGTTGTAATCAATCGCAGATTGCTGAGAGTTGGCGGAAATCGTCTTGCGTGTTTCCGGGTCCCAGACCACCAGATCGGCATCCGCCCCCACCAGCACCGCGCCCTTCTTCGGATACATGCCCATGATCTTGGCGATATTGGTTGAGGTCACGGCAACGAATTCGTTCATCGTGATCCGCCCGGTATTCACCCCGGCCGACCACAGCATCGGCAGCCGGTCCTCAAGCCCCCCGGTCCCGTTCGGGATCTTGGTGAAATTGCCGACGCCAAAGCGCTTTTGCTCGGTGGTGAAGGCGCAATGGTCGGTGGCGACACACGACAGCGTCCCGGCCGCCAACCCGGCCCAAAGGCTGTCCTGATGGTGCTTGGCCCGGAACGGGGGCGACATCACGCGCCGCGCCGCATGGTCCCAGTCGGGGTGGAAATATTCGGTCTCGTCCAGCGTCAGATGCTGGATCAACGGCTCGCCCCAGACCCGCTTGCCCTGCATCCGCGCCCGGCGAATGGCTTCATGCGCCTCCTCGCAGGAGGTATGCACGACATAAAGCGGCACGCCCGCCATGTCGGCGATCATGATCGCGCGGTTCGTCGCCTCGCCCTCGACCTGAGAGGGCCGCGAATAGGCATGCGCCTCGGGGCCGGTGTTGCCCTCGGCCAGAAGCCGCGCCGACATTTCGGCAACGATGTCGCCATTCTCGGCATGCACCATCGGGATCGCGCCGATCTCGGCGCAGCGGCGGAAGCTGGCGAACAATTCATCATCGTTCACCATCAAACTGCCCTTGTAGGCGAGGAAATGCTTGAACGAGGTGATGCCGCGGTCCACCACCTTCGGCATTTCCTCGAACACCTGCTCGCCCCACCAGGTCACGGCCATGTGGAAGGAATAGTCGCAATGCGCGCGGGTGGATTTGTTGTCCCACATCTTCAGCGCATCCATCAGCCCCTGCCCGGGCGCGGGCAGCGCGAAGTCGATCACCATCGTCGTCCCGCCCGCCAGCGCCGCGCGGGTGCCGCTGTCGAAATCATCGCTCGAATAGGTGCCCATGAAGGGCATCTCGAGATGCGTATGCGGGTCGATCCCCCCCGGCATCACATAGCAGCCGGTGGCGTCGAGCACCGTATCGCCCACCAGCCCCTGCCCGATCGCGATGATCTGCCCGCCCTCGATCGCCACATCGGCCTTGTAGGTCAGATCAGCGGTGACGATGGTTCCGTTCTTGATGACTGTGGTCATGTGCACTCCCTGCAAGCGCGTGCTTTTATCTTGCCCTAAATATCTCGGGGGTCCGGGGGCAGCGCCCCCGGCGCGCGATCATTCAACGACTTCGGCGGTCTCCAGAACCGCATGCAGAAGCACATCCGCCCCCGCCGCCGCCCATTCGGGCGAGATTTCCTCGGCCTCGTTATGCGACAACCCGTCGACACAGGGGCACATCACCATCGTCGTCGGCGCCACTTTCGCCGTCCAGCAGGCATCGTGCCCCGCGCCCGAGATGATGTTGCGGTGCGGATAACCGAGCTTCTCGGCCGCAGCCCGCACCCGGCCCACCAACTCCGGCGTGAAGGTGACGGGGTCGAAATGGCCCACGGCGTCGACCGCGCAGCCGACCTTCAGATCTTCACAGATCGCCGCGGCGCGTTTCTCGATTTCCGCGCGCATCCCGTCGAGCTTCGCCTGATCGGGCGAGCGGATGTCGACGGTGAAAATCACCGTGCCGGGCAATACGTTGCGCGAGTTGGGCGAGAATTTCACCTGCCCCACCCCGCCCACGGCATCGGGCTGGGCGGCCATCGCGACCTCTTGCACCATCTCCATGATCCGCGCCATCGCAAGACCCGCATTGACGCGCATCCCCATCGGCGTCGAGCCGGTATGCGCCTCCTTGCCGGTCAGGGTGAATTCGAGCCACCACAGCCCCTGGCAATGCGTCACCACACCGATGGTCTTGGCCTCGGCCTCCAGAATCGGCCCCTGCTCGATGTGGAGCTCGAAATAGGCGTGCATCTGGCGCGCGCCGACCTCTTCGTCACCAATCCAGCCGATCCGCGCCAGTTCCTCACCGAAGCTCTTGCCGTCGAGATCCTTGCGCGCATAGGCGTAATCCAGCGAATGGATGCCCGCAAAGACGCCCGAGGCGAGCATGGCGGGCGCAAACCGCGCCCCTTCCTCGTTCGTCCAGTTCGTCACCACGATCGGGTGTTTCGTCTTCAGACCGCGGTCGTTCATCGTGCGGATGACTTCAAGCCCGCCCAGAACCCCCAGAACACCATCGTATTTCCCGCCCGTCGGCTGGGTGTCGAGATGCGAGCCGATATAGACCGGCAGCGCCTCGGGGTCGGTGCCCTCGCGACGCATGAACATGTTGCCCATCTTGTCGAGGCCCATGGTCAGCCCGGCGGCATCGCACCAGCTCTTGAACAGCGCACGGCCCTCGGCATCGGCATCGGTCACGGTCTGACGGTTGTTGCCCCCCGCCACGCCCGGCCCGATCTGGGCCATCTGCATCAGGCTGTCCCAAAGGCGCGCGGAATCGATACGGAGGTTTTCTCCGGGTGCTGGCATCTGGCTGTCTCCCTGTCGGCTGTGGGGCTTTGCCCTCTTGCGACTCATTTTCTGACCGATTGGTCAGAGGAAAGAGGCCACGCTTCCCCGCCCCGGTCAATGGGGAATGGGGGGCTATTGCAGCCCTTGGCGCCAAGGACACAGGCCATTGCCCGAATTTTGGGCGCGCAAACCGGCGGCTTGATCGGCGCAACCGATGCGGTTAGCGTCATGGCACCCGAGAAGGCGCCGAAGGCCCCCGGGCACCGGTTGACAGGGAAAATCCCGCGACCGGAACGGCAGAGCAGTCAAGGACGAGGCAGGCATGGAAGAGATGGAGAGCGACCTCTGGGAGGCGCTCGAACGCAGCGCAGCCTTTTTCGAGGGGGGCGCGGCCTTCGAGCCGATCCGGCAGGACCGCATCAACCCCGTGGATTTGCGGCGCAAGATGGGTCTGACGCAGGCGCAGATGGCGCCGATGATGGGCATGAGCCTGTCGGGCTATCGCAAATGGGAACAGGGCCAGCGCACGATCAGCGGCCCGGCCGCGGTGCTGCTGCGGGTGATCGAAACGGCCCCCGAGGCGGTCAAACAGGCGCTGGCGTCGTAAGATAAAGTCCCCCGCAAGGGTCGGGCGGAGAAGGAAAAGCACCGCTTTTCCCCGCCCGTTGGCGCAACCGCGGTTGCGGGACCGCCTCCACAAGCATGAACAGAGGGCAGCGCTCCGCCCCGGCGGGCGAGAAGCGCCCGCCTGTGGCGCGGGGCGGGCGCTGCCCGAGTGCCTTTGGGCCCTCGGGGGTCATGGGGCTGATGTGGCCCGTGTGACCTCGGCAATGGCCTCGGTCATGGCAAAGGCGAGGCTTCCCGGTCCATGCCGGAAAGCCCGAAGCCTCACTTCCCGCTGGTGCTCGCCATCGGGTTGTTCGGATGCCCGGTCCAGTTCAGATAGTCGCTGACCGGCTTGCCGGTGCGCTGATCCAACTCGCCTTCGGACAGCTCGCGCATGGTGATGCAGTTCGTCGGGCAGACCTCGACACAGAGGTTGCAGGCGACGCATTCCTCTTCCTTCACCGTCACCGTGCGATCGGCCGCCATCGCGATCGCCTGATGCGAGGTGTCCTCGCAGACGATGTGGCAGCGGCCGCATTTGATGCAATCGTCCTGATTGATCGAGGCCTTGGTGGTGTAGTTGAGGTTCAGATACTGCCAGTCGGTCACCTTCGGCACGGCCCGGCCGACAATCTCGCGCGTCTCGGTCAGGCCCTTGCGGTCCATGTAGTCCGACAGCCCCGAGATCATCTCTTCGACGATCTTGAAGCCATAGGTCATCACCGCGGTGCAGACCTGCACGTTCGAGGCGCCCAAGGCCATGAACTCGGCCGCATCGCGCCAGGTGGTGACGCCACCGATGCCCGAAATCGGCAAGCCCCGCGTGGCCGGGTTGCGGGCGATCTCGGCCACCATGTTCAGCGCGATCGGCTTCACCGCAGGGCCGCAATAGCCGCCATGGGTGCCAAAGCCGTCAATCGTCGGCTGCGGCGCGAACAGGTCCAGATCGACCGAGGTGATCGAGTTGATGGTGTTGATCAAGCTGACCGCATCCGCCCCGCCGCGTTTGGCGGCTTCCGCCGGTTTGCGGATGTCCGAGATATTGGGCGTCAGCTTGACGATGCAGGGCATGCGCGAATGTTGCTTCACCCAGCGCGTCACCATTTCCACATATTCAGGCACCTGCCCCACCGCCGCGCCCATGCCGCGCTCGGCCATGCCATGCGGGCAACCGAAGTTCAGCTCGACCCCGTCGGCCTCGGTTTCCTCGACGCGGGCAAGGATCGATTTCCAGCTGTCCTCATCGCAGGGCACCATCAGGCTGACAACGAGCGCGCGGTCCGGGCAATCGCGCTTGACCGATTTGATCTCGCGCAGGTTCACCTCCAAGGGCCGGTCGGTGATCAACTCGATGTTGTTGAGCCCCAGAAGCGTGCCATCCGGCCCGTGAATCGCGCCGTAGCGCGGCCCCGAGACGTTGACGACCGGCGGGCCATCGAGCCCGAGCGTCTTCCAGACGACGCCGCCCCAGCCCGCCTCGAAGGCGCGGCGCACGTTCACTTCCTTGTCGGTCGGCGGCGCCGAGGCGAGCCAGAACGGGTTCGGGGATTTGATGCCGAGGAATGTCGAAGTCAGGTCCGCCATCTCAGGCCCCCATCAGAAAAGCGTGGATGTCTTCGGCCGCGTCACGGCCCTGCGCGACGGCATTCACCGTCAGGTCTTCGCCGCCGGTGGCGCAATCGCCGCCCGCCCAGACATGCGAAAGCCCGGTGCGCCCCTGCGCGTCGATCTCGATCTTGCCGCCGGTGATCGTGAGACCCTCGGGCACCGGCCCCAGCGTCTGCCCGATGGCGGTGAAGATCTGATCGGCCTTGATGCGCAAGGTGTCGTCGAGCTGCACCAGCTTGCCGTCGCGCGTTTCGGTTCGGGCGAACTCGACCTCGTAGCCCTGCTCGTCCTTGCGGATCGCCACAGGCGCGGCATTCGGCACGATCCGCACGCCATGCGTCTGCGCATGGTCCTGTTCATGCGCAGAGGCGGGCATCTCGGCCTGCGAGCGGCGATAGACGATGCTCGCGGTTTCCGCGCCCAGCAGTTTCGCCTGCACCGCCGCATCGACGGCCGTCATGCCGCCGCCGATCACCACGACGCGCCGCCCGACCGGAACCGTCGCCAGATCCTCGGCCTGACGCAGATGCGCGATGAAGTCTGTCGCAGGCGTCGCAAATTCCGCGCCGGGGATCGTCAGCGCATTCACGCCCGCCAGCCCCATGCCGAGGAAGACCGCGTCATGTTCCTTGAGCAGATCCGCGACCGAGCCGTTGCGGCCGAGCTTCCAGTTCTCCAGCACCGCAATGCCGCCGATCTGCAGCAGCCACGCCACTTCCTTCGCCGCAAAGCCGCCCGGCGCCTTGTAGGCGGCGATGCCATATTCATTCAGCCCGCCGGGCTTCAGCCGCGCATCATAGACGGTGACCTCGTGACCGAGCATCGCCAGCCGATGCGCGCAGGCCAGACCCGCAGGCCCCGCCCCCACCACCGCCACAGACTTCTCTGTGCGCGGCGCGCGCGCGAAAGGATGCACGCCCGAGGCTTGCAGCGTGTCGGTGGCATAGCGCTGCAACGCGCCGATCTCGACCGGCTTGCCCTCGGCGGCCTCGCGCACGCAGGCGCCCTCGCACAGGGTTTCGGTCGGACAGACCCGGGCACACATGCCGCCCATGATATTCTGCGACAGGATCGTCTTCGCCGCGGCTTCCGGCGTTCCGGTCAGGATCTGCCGGATGAAGAGCGGCACATCGATGTCGGACGGGCAGGCCGTGGTGCACGGCGCCTCGGCACAGAAGTAGCAGCGCGCCGCGGCCACCTGTGCCTGATGCGCCGTCAGCGGCGGGGCGACATCGGCAAAGGCCTCGCAATAATCTGCAGGCGGTAGACGCCCGGGATGCACCCCGGGCCGGAACTGGCTTGTGGTCACGAAAGACCTCCCTGGCTTTTGTTATTGTCCTTGAGGCTGCCACGATCCGAATTTTTATCAATAGGTAAAATACGCGATCCGCACGACGGACGCATTCTGGCCGGGCATCTGCCCAACGAATGGGCGCGACATGGCGCGGATCGGGGTGGAGATTCGGCGAGACGGCGCAAATCGGCCTTGGAGACCGAAGATTCGGCGCAGATTCGGCCAAGGATTCGGGCTGGAATGCTGCAAACTGCGTCAAACAGGCGAGGTGGGAAGCCGCCCGAACGGTTTCAAGACCTCACGGCCGATAAATTCGGCGCGACATTTCGACCTAAAGATTTCGGTTGCCTGCGACAGGCCGTCCAACCCCGGACCCGGGCCGGATAGCTGCAATCTGCGACAGCCTAACGCAGTTTAATGTACATCTGATTTGACACTTTGGGTCAGACCCCCTCTCCGGGACCTCCGCATCCTGCCTCTCGCAAGACCGCCGCGATGCGGAAACACCCTTTGCAAATTGACCCTTGCGCCCTGTCGCACCCCCTTGCCGCAGGGTCTGACGAGGCCCTCGACTCTGCCCCGGAATCAGAAAAATATGCGTCTGGAACACCTGTTTTTCTTGAGCTTTTGCGCCGGGCGGGGTGGCCGAATTTGCCGCAGTGTCAGCCCGACTTTACACTTGATTGCCGACACTTGGGCTCCCATAGTGCATCTCACGAGGTCGGATCACAGACGGTCCGGCAGCGGGGGGGCGCTGAAACGGAGCTCGAACTTAACCGAGAGAGTTCCATCAACGTTCCCAATGATCCCAGTTTTGGAGGATTCGGGACAATGACTGACGATAAAGCTGGGCCGAGCGGCCTGTCGCTGAAAGAAGCTGAAGAAATCCACAGCTACCTGATCGATGGCACCCGTGTGTTCGGGGCGATGGCGCTTGTTGCGCACATCCTCTCGGCCATCGCCACGCCGTGGCTCGGGTAATCGGGTAGAGGAGAGATACAATGAACAACGCCAAAATCTGGACCGTCGTCAAACCCTCGACCGGTATCCCGCTGATCCTCGGCGCCGTTGCCGTGACCGCCCTCGTGCTGCATGCTGGCCTGATGGCCAACACCACCTGGTTCTCGGCCTACTGGAATGGCAACCCGATGGCGACCGTCGTCGCTGTTGCGCCGGCTCAGTAATCTGCTGACCTTTGGGCCCACCGGCACCCGTCGGTGGGCCCATTCCCTCCGGGGCTGAGCCCCTCGCACTTTCTCTCTCCGACGGGCGGCTGGACTATGGGCTACCGTGCTTTTGCTCTGAAGAACCTGGCGCGGCACGCTCCGAAGTACCTGCCATTCGCCGATGTGGCCAGTGAAGAGGTTCCGCTCTCGCGGTTGCTGCGACTGTCGCTCTTTCAGATCACCGTCGGGATGACCATGACCCTGCTCGCGGGCACCCTCAACCGGGTGATGATCGTCGAGCTCGCGGTTCCGGCCTCCCTCGTCTCCGTGATGCTGGCGATGCCGATGCTGTTCGCACCCTTCCGCACGCTGATCGGCTTCAAATCCGACACCCACAAGTCGGCTCTGGGGCTGCGTCGCGCACCCTGGATCTGGAAGGGGACGATTTATCAATTCGGCGGTTTCGCCATCATGCCTTTCGCGCTTCTGGTGCTGTCCGGGTTCGGGGAATCCGTCGATGCGCCGCGCTGGATCGGGATGAGTGCGGCCGCGCTTGCCTTCCTCCTCGTGGGGGCCGGTGTCCACATCGTCCAGACCGCGGGTCTGGCCCTTGCCACCGACCTCGTCGAGGAGGAAGACCAACCGAAGGTTGTCGGCCTCATGTATGTGATGCTGCTCTTCGGCATGGTTGTCAGTGCGCTCACCTATGGGGCGCTTCTGGCGGACTACACCCCGGGGCGCCTGATTCAGGTGATCCAGGGCACTGCGTTGATGAGTGTCGTGTTGAACATGGCGGCGATGTGGAAGCAGGAAGCTGTCAGCCGGGAACGCGCCCGGCAGATGGAGGAGGCGCAGAACCCGAGCTTCAAGGAAGCCATGAGCCTCCTTCTGGCCCGACCGGGGATGCTGTCCTTGCTGACTGTCATCGCGCTGGGAACCTTCGGCTTCGGTATGGCCGATGTGTTGCTCGAACCCTACGGAGGTCAGGCGCTGCACCTGACCGTCGGAGAGACGACGAAACTGACCGCGCTCTTTGCGTTCGGGACGCTTATCGGCTTCGGTATGGCGTCTCGTGTGCTGGGGAACGGGGCAAGGCCGATGCCTCTGGCGATGCTTGGTGCATTGATCGGGGTGCCGGGGTTTGCTGCCATCATTCTGTCTTCGTTGATCAGCCAGGGCGGTATCTGGTTGTTCCTCGCGGGCACCTTTGCCATCGGTCTTGGCATCGGCCTGTTCGGCCACGCCACGCTGACGGCGACCATGCGCACTGCGCCTGCCGATCGGATCGGGCTGGCGCTGGGGGCCTGGGGTGCGGTGCAGGCGACAGCCGCCGGTGTTGGCGTCGCGCTTGCAGGGGTGGTTCGGGACGGCTTGGTTGCCTTGCCGGGGGCCTTCGGGGCCGGTGTGGCAGGGCCTTATAATACGGTGTTCGCTCTTGAAGCCGTGCTCTTGATCGTGGCCATCGCCTTTGCCGTTCCGCTGGCAAGGCGCGGCAAACGTTGAGGACTGGAGCGGGCGAACCCGAGACGTGACTGAAGAATGCCCTTGAACCCGAGGAGGATGCATGACGACGGTGATCACACGGCTTTATGCCGATGAAAACACGGCTTGCGACATCGCAAGACAACTGAAAAGTGAAGGTATTCCGAAACGCGCTCTGAAGGTCGTCGTCGCCGACGGCAAGAAGGGTGCTGCCTTGGCCGAAGCCCTCAAGTCCGCCGGCGTGCATCCCAGCGCGGCTGCGGGCTATGCCGAACGTGTCGCCGGCGGCGCTGCCGCGCTCGTGGCGAAAGTCAACTACAAGCCGCTCGGCGCGGCGAAACTCGTGCGCGCCATCACTGCTCGCGCAGCGGTGGTCGCGGTCGAGAACGCAACCGAAGAGTTCACCTGTGAGGACGCATCTGAAATGACTGACAACATCATGAAAGACCACCGGCACATCTTCCTGCCGCAACCCGTCAAGGCCGACGAAAAACCCGGCGCCTTCTCGGAACGGTTTGGCTGGAAACTTCTGCTCGACACCCCGCGCAAGAAGAACGTCTACGAAGGCACGAAGTTCATGTCGCAAGACTTCTGGCCGACCCCGCTGGTGAAAACCACCGAGCCGAAGGTCAAACTGCTGCCGGCCGACGCCCCGCCGCAATCGGCGAAGTTCTGGAAGGCTCCGCTCCTGAAGGACACCCCGCGTCAATCGAACGTGATCCCGGGCGACTTCCTGCCCTTCTCGAACACCTTCGGTCTCGCGACCATTCAGCGTCGCTGATCACTGACAAGGGGCGGCATTGACCGCCCCTGCACTCCTCGGGTTGCGCCCGTCTGATCGCCCTTCCCCGGAAGGTCCGATCAGGCGGGCGCCTTTTATTTCGGCCCCCCTGCCCTGCTGCGTTGTCCTCGGGCGGACAAGAAAACGCATCGCGTTTTCCCGCCCGTCGCGGGCCGGTCGACACAGGACCGCATCCATCAAGAACAACAGAGGACAGCGCCCGTCCCGGCGGGCGAGAAGCGCCCGCCATGGGCGGGGCGGGCGCTGGCCGAGTGCCTGAAGCACTCGGCGGTCATCGGGCATCTGATGCGCTCGGCCTCGGCGATGGCCTCGGCCAAACGCCCCTCAGGCGGTGATGAAATCGCGCACGAAGTTTGACGCCGGGCGCGCGCGGATATCCTGCGGGCGACCGATCTGCTCGATCCGGCCCATCGACATCACCACGACCAGATCGGCCAGTTCCATCGCCTCTTCCTGATCATGGGTCACGAAGACCGTCGTCAGCCCGGTCGCGTCGTGGATATCCCGCAGCCCCTGCCGCAACTCCTTGCGCACCTTGGCATCAAGCGCGCCGAAGGGCTCGTCAAGCAGCAGCATCCGCGGCTCGATCGCCAGCGCGCGGGCCAGCGCCACGCGCTGACGCTGGCCGCCTGACAGCTGGCTCGGGTAGCGCGCGCCGATCTCGGGCAGCTGGATCAGCTCCAGCAGCCGCTCGACGCGGCGGGCAATCTCCAGCTTCGGTGGACGCTCGGCCCGCGGCCGCGCCTTCAGCCCATAGGCGATGTTTTCAAACACCGTCATGTGCCGGAACAAAGCATAGCTTTGGAACACGAACCCGGCGCGGCGCTCCTGCACGGTCAGGTTCGTGGCGTCCTGCCCTTCGAACAGCACCCGCCCCGAGCTGGGGAATTCAAGCCCGCCCAGAATCCGCAAGAGTGTCGTCTTGCCGGAGCCCGAGGGACCAAGCAGCGCCACCAGCGCCCCCGAGGGGATGGCGAGCGACACCGGATGCAGCGCCGCCGTCGTGCCGAAGAGTTTCGAGATCTCTTGAATGTCGATATCCATCTTATCCCTCAGTGACGGTGGGTGGCGGCGATTTCGTCGGCGTGGCGCAGTTCCAGCACGGTCTTGACCAGAAGCGTGACCAGCGCGAGCGCGGTGAGCAGCCCGGCGAGAGAGAACGCCGCGACCGAGAGATATTCGTTGTAAAGCATCTCGATGGTGATCGGCATCGTCGCGGTCTGGCCGCGGATCTTGCCCGAGACGACCGCGACGGCACCGAATTCCCCCATCGCGCGGGCGTTGCACAGCAGCACGCCGTAAAGCAGCGCCCAGCGGATCTTCGGCAGTGTCACCGTGACGAAGACGCGCCAACCCGAGGCGCCCAGCGTCAGCGCCGCTTCCTCTTCCTTGCAGCCCTGCTCGATCATCACCGGGATCAACTCGCGCGCGACGAAGGGGAAGGTGACGAACATCGTCGCCAGCACGATCCCGGGCAGCGCGAAGACGATCGGATACCCTTGCGCGACAAGCCAGCCGCCGATCGCGGAATTGGCGCCGAACATCAGGACGATGCAGAGCCCCGCCACAACGGGCGAGACGGAAAACGGCAGATCGATCAACGTGATCAGGAAGGCCTTGCCCCGAAAGTCGAAGCGGGTGATGAACCAGGCCGCGGCGATGCCGAAGGCGGCGTTCAGCGGCACGGAAAAGGCGGCAATCGTCAGCGTCAGCCGGATGGCCGACAGCGCGTCGGGATTGCCAAGGCTTTTAAGCGCGGCAAACCAGCCCTTGGCGAAAGCCTCGGCAAAGACGGTGAGCAGCGGCGCGGCCACCAGAAGCGCGATCCCGGCCACGGCGAACAGGATCAGCCCGCCCCGCACCAGCGGCGTTTCATCGGTGGCAGAGCGCCAGTTGCGTTCGGCTGCGTCAGACATCGCCAATCCTCCGGCGGCTCCAGATCTGGATGAGGTTGATCGCCAGCAGCATCGCGAAGCTGATCACCAGCATGGCGATGCCGATCGCGGCGGCGCCGTCATAGTTGAATTCTTCCAGCTGGATCACGATCAAAAGCGGCGCGATCTCGGTTTTCAGCGGGATGTTCCCGGCGATGAAGATGACCGAGCCGTATTCGCCGACCGCACGCGCCAAGGACAGCGCAAAGCCGGTCAGCGCGGCGGGCATCAGCATCGGCGCGATCACCCGGCGCAGCGTCGTCAGCCGTGTGGCGCCAAGCGTTGCCGAGGCTTCCTCGACCTCGCGATCGATCTCCTCGACCACGGGCTGCACGGTGCGGGTGACAAACGGCAGGCCGACAAAGATCAGCGCGATGAAGATGCCCCATTGCGTATAGGCGATCTTCAGGCCGACCTCTTTCGCCAGCACCCCGAAAACGCCGTTCGGCGCATAAAGCGTCGTCAGCGCGATGCCCGCGACGGCGGTGGGCAGCGCAAAAGGCAGATCGACGGCCGCATCGACCAGACGGCGGCCGGGAAAGTCGTAGCGCACCAGCACCCAGGCCAGAATCACGCCGAAGAACAGGTTGAACAGTGCGGCGAAGAACGAGAGCCGGAACGACAGCTCAAGCGCCGCCCAGACCCGCTCGCGGTTCACCGTGGCCCAGATCCCCTCCAGCCCGTAGCTTGCGCCCTGCGCGAGAAGCGCCCCGATCGGCCCCAGCACGACGAGCGAGAGCATCGTCAGCGTGATCCCCATCGAGAGCCCCAGCCCCGGCATCGGCGAGCGGTTGATCAGTGGTCGGAGCATGGCGGCGCGTCCCTCGTGTGAGCTTCGTCATTCCCAAAATATCTACTGCGGAAGTCGTTATTGAAAGGGATAAATCTCGCCTTTATGGGTCGTGAATATAGAATTTTATTCTCTGCCCCCCTCCCCCGAGTCGCGCCAAGCAAAAGGCCCCGCACCGGGCGGGGCCTTTGACCGGGATGGGCAATTTGCCTCAGGCGGGGGCGCCGGTTCCGTCGAAAACCCCCTCGAACAGCACCGAGGACAGATAGCGCTCGCCCGAGTCGGGCAGGATCAGCACGATGGTCTTGCCCGCATGCTCGGGCCGCGCCGCCAGACGCAGCGCCGCGGCGACGGCCGCACCGCCGGAAATCCCGGCGAGGATCCCCTCTTCCCGCGCCAGACGCAGGGCGGTGACCACGGCCTCTTCGTTCGAGATCTGCTCGATCGCATCGACGAGGCTGAGATCCAGCACCTCGGGCACGAAGCCCGCGCCGATGCCCTGGATCTTGTGCGGACCGGGCTTCACCGGCTCGCCCGCGCGGGTCTGGCTCAGCACCGGGCTCGCCGCGGGCTCGACCGCGACCGACGTGATCGCCTTGCCGAGCGTCTTCTTGAAGTAGCGGCTGACGCCGGTGATCGTGCCGCCGGTGCCGACGCCCGCCACGAAGATGTCGATCTTGCCGCCGGTTGCCGCCTCGATCTCGGGGCCGGTGGTGCGCTCGTGAATGGCCGGGTTGGCCGGGTTCTTGAACTGTTGCAGCAGCACGTATTTCGGGTCCGAGGCCGCGATTTCCTCGGCCTTGGCGATGGCGCCGGCCATGCCCTTGGCGCCTTCGGTCAGCACCAGTTTCGCGCCGTAAGCCAGAAGCAGCTTGCGCCGTTCAAGGCTCATCGTCTCGGGCATGGTCAGCGTGATCGGAATGCCGCGCGCCGCGGCGACAAAGGCCAGCGCGATCCCGGTATTGCCCGAGGTCGGCTCGACGATCTCCTTGCCGGGCGTCAGGATGCCCCGCTCTTCCGCGTCCCAGATCAGCGCCGCCCCGATCCGGCATTTGACCGACCCGGCCGGATTGCGCGCCTCGATCTTCGCCAGCACGGTGGCGCCAAGCCCCTTGCCCAGCCGCCCGAGTTTCACCAGCGGCGTGCCCCCGATCGAGAGCGAGTTGTCCTCGAAAACCGTCGTCATCTGCATCTCCCCGAATGTGGTCCCCCCCTATCGAGCACGCCCGGGCGCGGTTGAAAAGGGGCTAAAACCCGCCTTCCACAAAGCGGCCGAACTTTGGGATATTGGTATTTTGCCGATGGCGCGCGAAAGCACAAAATTCTCTTCCGCACCGGGCTCGGCGCGGGATTTCGGGTCGAAACACGACGCGAGCCCCGATTCAGAGAATAAAATCCGCGGCCGTCAGCAAATTCGCGTTGTTGAGCAGGATCGTCAGATTCGCGAGCCCATCGCCATCAGTATCGGCCTGCAGCAGGATATGCGGGCCATTCGCATCCGTTTTCACCGTGTAGCGCAGCTGACCCGCGACATGGGTGAAAACGCCCGTGCCGATGAAGGTGAAGGCCTCATTGGTGCCCGTGGCCGTGTTGGCGTCGATGGCGCTCAGATGGATATGGTCGATGCCATGCGCGAAATCGGTCAAGGTATCCCGCGCCGCCCCGTGCGACTCCGCCGCGGAAGAATAGACGAACGTGTCCGCGCCAAGACCACCGGTCAGCACATCCGCGCCCTGCCCGCCCTTCAATCTGTCGGCGCCGCCGCGACCGTCGATCCGATCCGCGCCCCCGAAGCCCGACAGCACATTGCTGGCGTCATTGCCGATGATCGCATTGCCCCGCCCGTTGCCCGAACCGTTGATCGCCTCCGCACCCGTCAGCGTCAGCCGCTCGACATTCGCCGCGAGCGCCAACGTGACGGAACTCAGAACCAGATCATCGCCGCCGTTGGCGAGCTCGATGAGCGTGTCGAGCCGGTCGGCGACGATATAGGTGTCGTCCCCCGCCCCGCCGATCGCCGTATCGGCGCCACTGTCGCCCGCCAGCGTGTCGTTCCCAAGCCCGCCGATCAACGAGTCGTTGCCGCCCATGCCGTGCAGAAGATCATTTCCCGACAGACCATTGATCGTGTCGTTCCCACCTTCTCCGGTCAGTGTATCGTCCCCGACCGCGGCGACCACCGGGACAGCGTCTGTATCCGGCGCCGTGAAACCACCATAAAGGCGCGTGCTCGCAATAGACTTCGCTGGCGTCCGGGCCATGACGAACCTCGCTGAACAGGAATGGGGATTGTCCCGCAAAACGCCACCGCGGGAAATTCAATAACAATGCCAGTATCTTCCCGCAGGATTGATACGTCAAGGTCAAGCCACGCCGAAGAGCGGAAAGCGGCGCGCCGAGGCCCTGCCCCGGCGCGCGCGCGTCACAGATCGCCGCCGAACCCGTAGGTCTGGGTGACGTAATCGATGTCCTTGTCGCCGCGGCCCGAGAGATTGATCAGGATCGACTTGCCCGGATTGGCCGCCGCCTCGCGCAGCGCAAAGGCCACCGCATGGGCGCTTTCCAGCGCGGGAATGATCCCCTCGTGCCGCGACAGCGCATAGAAGGCCTTGAGCGCCTCCTTGTCGTCGGCGGTGGTGTAATTCACGCGGCCGGTCTTGTGCAGATGGGCATGTTCCGGGCCGACGCCGGGATAATCAAGCCCCGACGCGACCGTATGCACCGGCGCGGGCTCGCCATTGGCATCTTTCAGCACAAGGGTGCGGAAGCCGTGGATGTCGCCATCCTCGCCAAAGCTGATCGTCGCCGCATGCTCGCCCAGTTTCGACGAGGTGCCCAGCGGCTCGACCCCGTAAAGACCGACCGACGCATCGTCGATGAAGCCCGCGAACATCCCCATGGCATTCGAGCCGCCACCGACGCAGGCCGCCACCATGTCCGGCAAATCGCCTGTCATTTCAAGGAACTGCTCGCGCGCCTCGATCCCCACGACATGCTGGAAGTTGCGCACCATCATCGGGAACGGATGCGGACCGACAACCGAGCCGATCGCGAAGAGCGCGGTATCGGCCTGGCTGATGTAGCTCTGGAAGCAGCTGTCCACCGCCTCCTTCAGCGAGCGCCCGCCAAAGCCCACCGGCACCACCGTCGCCCCCAGAAGCTTCATCCGGGTGACGTTCGGCGCTTCCTTGGCGATGTCGATCTCGCCCATGTGGATTTCGCATTCCATCCCGAAATAGGCCGCGGCCGTGGCCAGCGCCACCCCGTGCTGACCCGCCCCGGTTTCCGCCATGAGCTTGGTCTTGCCCATGAATTTCGCCAGCAGGCCCTCGGCCATGCAGTGATTGAGCTTGTGCGCGCCGGTGTGGTTCAGATCCTCGCGCTTGGCATAGATCTGCGCGCCGCCACAGAGGGTCGACAGGTTCTTCAAATAGGAAACGGGCGTGGGCCGGCCCTGGAAATGCTTGCGGATATGGCGCAGCTCGGCGATGAAATCAGCCGATTTCGAGATCTTCGCATAGGCTTCGCGGATCTCCTTGAAATGCGGTTCAAGCGGCGGCGGCAGCATCGCCCCGCCATAGTCGCCAAACCAGCCGTCCTTGTCGGGTGTCGTCTTGAGATAGGATGTCATCCTCGGTCCTCCCACGGTCTTTCCGCGCGGGATTTGACGCCGATCCGGGGGGCACGGCAAGGCGCGATAGCGCCACAGGCGACAGAGTTCCACGAGTTTCCCGGGCTCAGCCGGTCCGACGCGCCTCGCGGTCGAGGAACTGGGCGAAATCGCCCGCATTCATCGGGCTCGCCCAAAGATAGCCCTGTCCGGCATCGACGCCCAATTCAACAAGAGCGCTGCGCTGCGTCTCGTCCTCGACCCCTTCGGCGACCGAGCGGATGCCCATGCCGCGCGCCATTTCCGCAATCGCCGCGACGATGGCGCGATCCTCCCGGCGGAAGGACAGGCCCGCAATGAAGCTGCGGTCGATCTTCAGCTCGGCCACCGGCACCTTCTTCAGATCGCTGAGCGAGGCATGGCCAGTTCCGAAATCATCGAGCGACAGCTCGTAGCCCCGATCTGCCAGCGAATCGAGCAGGCTGATCGCCATGTCGGTGCCGCGCCCGATGAAACAGCCCTCGGTGATCTCGATCAGCAAGTCCTGGCCGGTGATCCCCGCCGCCTCGAACATGCCGATGGTTTCCAAGAGCAGTTCGGGCGACTTGATGTCATCGGGATGGATGTTGAGGGCGATCTTGCCCGGATCGAGCCCCGCGCTGCGCCAGCCCGTCATGTTTTCCGCCACCGTCTCGGCGATCTGGCGCGACAGGTTGGGCAACATGCCCCGCTCGGCCGCGATCGCCAAGAAGCTGTCGGGCGCGACATCCACCCCCTCGGGCGTGCGCCAGCGTACCAGCGCTTCCGCCCCCAGAAGCCGTCCGTCGGTCAGCGCGAGCTTGGGCTGATACTGCACGAAGAGCTGGTGACCTTCGAGCGCCTCGCGCAGGCCCGCCTCGATCCGGTCGCTTGAGATCACTTTCTGCCGCAACTGTTCGTCGAATTGCAGGCACTGGCCACGCCCGGTTTCCTTGGCCCGGTTCAGCGCCAGATCCGCCTTGAGCAGCAGCTCCACCGGATCTGTGCCATCCTCGGGGCACAGCACCGCGCCGATCGAAGTTCCCGGATGCACCCGCCGCCCGGCCAGTTGCGCGGGCTGATCGAAAGCCGCCAGCAGCCGGTCGGCGATCGGACGGATCTTGGCGGCCTCCGAAACCTCGGCCAGGATGACCGCGAATTCATCCCCGCCCAACCGGGCGATCACATCCCCCGCAGGCAGGTTCGCGCGCAGACGGCGGGCGATTTCCGCCAGCAATTCATCGCCCACGCCATGCCCGAAGAGGTCGTTGATGTTCTTGAACCGGTCGAGGTCCATCAGGAACAGCGTGAACCCCTGCCCATTCGTGCGCTGTCGGGCCACCGCCTCGGCCAGACGCGCGTTGAAGGCCTTGCGATTGAGCAACCCGGTCGTGTCGTCGATATTGGCGAGCAGATAGTTTTCGTCGCGCGCCTGACGCAGGTTTTCAACCGCCAGCGACAGCGCCGAGACGGATTCGTCGCGCTGCCGCGCGATCTCGCCCGCGCTGTAGGAAAAATAGGCCAGAAAGCCCCCGTAAACGAGCGCGTAAAGCGTCACTGCCCAGGCCTGCGCCCAGCCGCCGAGGTGGAAGGACAGGATCACGGCCGAGAGGATCGTGGCCTGAAAGGCGAGCGAGGCCACGAAGGCCCGGTGCAGCATGAAGGCCCCGCCCGCCAGCATCCCGGTGCAGACGAGCAGCACCACCATGGGCTCGCCATGGTCGTGCATCCCAAGCACATGCAGTGGCAAGGCAGCCCAGGGCGCGGCCAGCAGGACCGAGGTCAGGATCAGCCGCCGTGCCGCGCGGCGCGACACCCGGGTGACCTTGCGGCCCGCCGCCCGCCGCGACATCCGGCTGAGGGCAAGGCCAAGCGCAAAGACAGCGCCGATCCAGAAGACGACGAACATGTCGTGATCCCAGCGCAAGGAATCGAGCGCATAGATCACCGCGTTCACCGCTGTCACCATAACCCCGGCCGAGGTGCCGTGCACGACGCTTGTCACGTCTTCCGGGCTTGGGTGCTTGGTCAGCACCGCCCGGATCCGGCCGAGAAGAGAAAACACCCGAGGCAACACGGCAGTCTTTCGTTGGAGTCGCCCCCCGATCATGACCGCAAATGGTAACCAGTGACTGAAGGCGCGTCGAAAAAAGCCTGTCGCGGCGTGTTTCTTCGGCGTTCAGCCAAGCGCAACGTCGCTCCAGCGCACCCCGTCGGGGCCAAGGAAGGTCGCGATGAACTCCTTGGCCGGAAGCGGCTTTCCGAAGTGATACCCCTGCCCCAGATCGCAGCCATGCTGGCGCAGCCAGACCACCTGCGCGGGCGTATCGATGCCCTCGGCGACCGTGCGCAGGCCAAGGGCCGCCGCCATCGCCAGCGTCGCGCGCACGATCGCATCGGAGGCCCCGTCATCAAGCGAGATCCGCGACACGAAACTGCGGTCGATCTTCAGCTCTTTCAGCTGCAGCTTCTGCAGATAGCTGAGCGAGGAATAGCCGGTGCCGAAATCATCGGCCGAGAGCTCGTAGCCCGCGACCAGAAGCGCCTCGATGCTGTCGCGCGCGTCGGAATTCAGATCGACGACCGCGCCTTCGGTGATTTCGAACAACACATCCTCTGGGCCGAGCTGCGCGGCGCTCAGATGGGCCAGCACCGCGTCGCCGAACCGGACACGGCGCAGGCTTTCGGGCGAGAGGTTGATCGAGATGCCCAGATGCTGGCCGCGACCGCGCAGTTCGGCAAGGAAGGCGCCGACAAGGTCGATCATCAGCAAGTCGATGTCGCGCACGAGCCCGGATCGCTCCGCGATCGGCATGAAGATGTCCGGGCCGATGCCCGCCAGCGCCGGATCAGTGCAGCGCACCAGCGCCTCGGCCCCGGCAAGGCGGCCCTCTTCCAGCAGACTGACCTTGGGCTGCAGGTAAAGCGCAAAGGCGCCGTCGCGGATCGCCCGTTGCAGCGATTGCCCGATCATCGCCTCACGCGCGAGCCGGTCGCGCAACTTCGGCGTGAAGGGCACGGCGCGGTTGCCGCCGAGCGCCTTCGCCTCATACATCGCCAGATCGGCGTTCAGCCACATTTCCTCGGGCGTCTGGGCATCCATCGGAAACAGGCTGAGCCCCATCGAGGCCGAAAGATAAAGCGGCTGGCCATCGATCTCGAAGGGTTTGGCAAAGGCCGCCGCAAGGGCGCGGGTCGCGCGCTCGGGCTCCTCGGCGATGCGGCAGCGGCGCAGGAAGGTGAATTCCTCGGCGCCGACCCGCGCCAGAAGCTGGTCGGGTTCGCGCAGCGCCTCGAGCCGTTCGGCGACCTTGCAGATCACCCGGTCGCCAAGCTGCGGCCCGAACCGGTCCTTGATCTGCTGGAACTGGTCGATGGACAGGAAAACCTGCTGCAACAGCTCGCCCGTGCCGCGCGCCCGCGCCTGCGCCGGGGCGACCTGCGCGCGGAAGGATTCCCGGTTCGGCAACCCGGTCAGCGCGTCATGCGTGGCGGCATGGCTCGCCTCTTCGGCGGCCTGCGCCAGACGCCGTTCATCATTCAGCCGTTGCGTGATGTCGGAGACCGAGCAGACCACCTGCACCGGCCCGCCGCGCGACTCCATCGGGGCGGCGTTGACCGAAATCACCCGCTCGCTTCCGTCGGCATTGGGCAGCGTCAGCCGCAGGTCGTGCAGCGTCTCGCCCCCCCGCCCCACGCGCTCGAACGGGAAGCCGGTGCCGGTGCCACGGTCGCGCGCGCCATAAAGCCGGCCGAGCGCCGTGTGATTGCGCCCGACGAGCCCCGCCCCGGTCACGTCGAGGATCTGCTCCGCCTCCATATTCGCGAAAACGATGACCCCCGAGGGATCGAAAGCCAGAATGCCGGACACCGAGGTCTCGGTCAGGCGTTGCAGGAAATCGCTTTTCGCGATCAGCTCGGCCTCAAGATCCTTGCGGCGCGAAATATCGACATGCACGCCCGACAGCACCAGCGCCTCGCCGCTCTCCGAGACCTCGACCGCGCGGCCGCGCGAGAGGATCCAGACCCAGTGGCCATCGGCGTGACGCATGCGGAATTCTTCGGTAAAGAAATAGTCCCGGCTGCGGAATTTCGGCTCCTGAGCGGTGTTCAGTCGCACAACGTCATCAGGGTGAACCAGCGCACGCCAGTCGTCGATCATCAGCGGCGCGGGCAGGTCCTCCAGCTTGCGGCCGAGAATTGCCGCCCAACGGTCGTTGACGAAGAGCCGATTGCTGCGCAGGTCGTGCCGCCAGGTGCCGACCTCGCCGCCCGCGATCACATCGGCAAGGCCGCGGATCGCCTCCTGCTGCTCATGCACATCGAGGGCAAAGCCGAAAAGCTTGCCACCGGGGTCGCGGCGACTGCTTTCGACATCGGTGACCACCTTGATCCAGCGATACTCGCCGCTCTGCCCCCGTATGCGATGCGTCTGCGGCGGGATCGCTACCAGCTTGCCCGCAAAGACCTCGCGGTGCAGCGCCATATGGGCATCATAGCTTTCGACATCATCGGGATGGATCAGCGCCCGAAGCGCCGAGGCGGGCATCACGACGCCTTCGGGAAAACCGACGGTGCGGGCAAGGAAGCCCGAGGCGCGGATCGTCAGATCGCCATCCGGGCCGATCGCCGTTTCCCAGTCACACCCCCCGGCCGCATCCAGCGCACCGCGCAGGCGATCTTCGGCGAGCGACACCGCATCAAGCGACTGTTCAAGCTGGGAAAGCGTGCCCCGCAGCACGGCCCAGAGCGCAAAGGAGGTGACGGCGATGAAAGCCCAGCCCTTGAAGGTCTGATAGGATTGATACTGTTGATAATCGCCGGAAATCGCAGCCAGCATGTGGTCGCTGGTCAGAATGTAGAGTGCGCCAACAAGCGCATAGGCCGCGGCGACCCGAAAAGCAGTGAAGTGGTGAACCAGTCTGGCAGGCATGGTCGCTTTTCGCGTGTGTTCCGGGTTCAGGGGAAGTCGGACACGAACGCGGACGATGTGTCAATCGTCGTGAACGGCCTGCCCTGAAATACCCGGGCAGCCTGCACCGAAAGCGGTGAAGCAATTCTTGCGATTTCGCCGTTAGACGTCGAATTTCAAAGGCATTTTAGCGAGTATCCTTGTCATGTCGCGACATGAAAAAGCCGACGGCCCGCGGACCGTCGGCTTTGTTTTCTCGCCCCTTGCAGATCAGGCGCGGGCGGCCTCATCCGACGACAGCGGCTTTTTCAGCGCGATCAGCAGGCCCGTCGTCACCAGCGTGCCGACAACGATCGAGAGCGCATAAAGGCCGAGGTTGGTCACCGCATTCGGAATGGCAAGGACGAAGATCCCGCCGTGCGGTGCGACAAGCAGGCAGCCCAGCGCCATCGACAGCGCCCCGGTGATCGCCGAACCGACGATGATCGAGGGGATCACGCGGGCCGGGTCTTTCGCGGCAAAGGGGATCGCGCCTTCGGTGATGAACGACAGACCGAGCACCGCGGCGGCGCCGCCGGCTTCCCGCTCTTCGGCGGTGAAGCGGTTCTTCGCAACCAGAGTGGCGAGCGCCAGACCGAGCGGAGGCGTCATGCCCGCGGCCATCACGGCGGCCATCGGCGCATAGGTGTTCGAGGTCAAGAGGCCGACGGCGAAGGTATAGGCGGCCTTGTTGATCGGGCCCCCCATGTCGACGGCCATCATGCCACCGAGGATCAGGCCCAAGACGACGGCGTTGGTGGTACCAAGCCCTTGCAGGAAGGCGGTCATCGCGGCCAGAAGGGCAGCGACCGGCGTGCCGACGATGTAGACCATGACCAGCCCGGTGATCGCGGTCGACAGCAGCGGCAGGATCAGGACGGGTTTGAGGCCCTCAAGCGTGCGCGGCAGCTGGATCGCGTCGCGCAGCCAGCGCGCAACGTAGCCGGCCAGGAAGCCCGCGACGATGCCGCCAAGGAAACCGGCGTTCAGGTTCACCGCCAGCATGCCACCGATCAGACCGGGGGTCAGGCCGGGACGGTCGGCGATCGAATAGGCGATGAAGCCCGCCAGAACCGGCACCATCAGCTTGAAGGCCGCGCCGCCACCGATTGCCATCAGCGCCGCGGGCAGCGTGCCCTCGACCTCGAAGGCCTTGATGCCAAAGACGAAAGAGAGCGCGATCAAGAGACCACCGGCGACCACCAGCGGCAGCATGTAGGACACGCCGGTCAGCAGGTGCATGTAGGGGCCCGAGCGGCTCGCCGCCCGTTTCGCTTTCAGTGCATCGACGGTATCGGCCAGATTGGCGCCCAGCACCACCCCCTCGGCCACGGCTGCATCCAGCACCTTGGCCGCGCCTTTCACCGCCGCGCCGACCGAGGTCTTGTAGACCTTCTTGCCGCCAAACCGGCTGTCATCGACATGGGTATCGGCCGCGATCACCACCAGATCGGCGGCCTTGATCTGCGCCTCGGTCAGCGCGTTTTGCGACCCCACCGAGCCCTGCGTCTCGACCGCGATCTCCCAGCCGCGCGCGGCGGCAGTTTTCTTCAGCGCATCGGCCGCCATGAAGGTATGCGCAATGCCGGTCGGACAAGAGGTGATCGCCACCACCTTGAGCGGCTTTTGGCCTGTTTGGGTTGTCATCTGCGGGGTCTCCTCTCCGACTAAGGCAAGGGCTTCGGCCAGAACCGCGGACGTCTGGGTGACAGCGCGGCTCGTCGAGGTCCGGTAAACGGGTTTCGTGATGAAGCGCACATCCTCGACGCGGATGTCGGCGGCGATCACCACCACATCGGCGGCGGCAATCTCGGCCACATGCAGCGGCGCTTCGACGCCTTGGGCGGATTGGCGTTCGACACGGATGTCGTGGCCCATCTGCGCGGCGGTGGCACTCAGCGCCTCGGCGGCCATATGGGTATGCGCAATGCCTGTGGGACAGGCGGTCACGGCGACGATCTTCGACATGGGTTCCTCCGCTTCGGCTCAGACGCGCGACAGCGTTTTGACGGTGACGGTGCGGGCAAGCGCGGCGATGCGCGCTTGCGGCGGCAGATGCGGGCCGATTTCGCCGAGTGCACCAAGCGAAAAGGCGGTGGCGAGCGCGGCGGTGTCGTCAAGGCTCAGGCCGAGCGTCGCGGCATGGATCAGCCCCGCCACCATCGCGTCCCCCGCCCCCACGGTGGAGGCGATCTCGGTCGCGGGCGGGATCGCGAGCGCGATCTCGTCGCCCCGCGCCAGCACCGCTCCGGCCTCGCCCATCGAGACGGCGACAAGCCCGACACCCTCGGCGATCAGATCGCGGGCGGCGGCCATCACCGCATCAAGGTTGGCCAGATCCCGGCCCAGATGCGCGCCCAGTTCCGCCGTGTTCGGCTTCACGATGTCGGGGCAAGCCGCCAGCGCCAGGGCCAGCGCCGGACCCGAGGTGTCGACGGCCACCCGCGCGCCGCCCTTTCGGGCGAGCGCGGTCAGATGCGCGTAAGCCTCCGGCCCCAGCCCTTCGGGCAGGCTGCCGCAGAGCGCGACCCAATCGAGGCCCTGCGCCAGCAGGTCGGTCAATTTCGCGGCCACGGCGTCGAGGTCCGCAGGCCCGGCCGCAATGCCCGGAAAGTTCAGATCGGTGACCTGATTTTGCAGCGGATCGACGATCTTGACGTTGGTCCGCGTCGCGCCGGGCAGGCGCAGGCAGGCATCCACCAGCCCCGCCGCCGCGAAATGGCGCGCAAAAAGCGCCTCGTTTTCAAGGCCCAGCAGGCCCGTCACCGCCACCTCATGGCCAAAATGCGCAAGGAACGAGGCCACATTGACCCCCTTGCCGCCCGCATCGACGCGGCTTGCCGCAACCCGGTTCACCGCATCGGCGGTGAAGCCCGGCACGGTGACCGTCTGATCGACGGCGGAATTGAGCGAAACCGTCGCGATCCGGGGGCTCATTTCAGCCCCCGCACTTCAGCGGCGTCGACCGCGGCCAATGCCCGGCGCGCCAGATCGCGGTTTTCCGCCATCGAGGACCGGCGCAACTGCGCCTTGATCCCGGCCACGGCGGGGATGGACACGGACAATTCCCGCACCCCAAGCCCCGAGAGCACCGCCGCCCCCATCGGATCGCCCGCGATGCCACCGCAAGCGCCAACCCAGATCCCCGCCGCATCAGCCGCACGCACAGTGAAGTCAATCAGCCGCAGCACGGCCGGATGCAGCCCGTCGGCCTGTTTCGCCAGCACCGGATGCATCCGGTCCATGGCCAGCGCATATTGCGTCAGGTCATTCGTGCCGATCGAGAAGAAATCGACCCGTTTCGCCAGTTCCGGCGCCATCATCACGGCAGACGGAATTTCGATCATGATGCCGATTTCGACCGGTTCCGCGCCGACCTCGGCCCGGACCTCCTCGGCGATGCGCCGCGCGGTGTCCAGTTCCTGCACCATCGCGATCATCGGGAACATGATGCGCACATGCCCCTTCGCCGACGCCCGGTAGATCGCCCGCAACTGGGTGCGGAACAGGTCTTCGTGGCTGAGGCAAAAGCGGATGCCGCGCTCGCCCAGAAACGGGTTTTGTTCAACGGGCATGCGCAGATAGGGGATCTCTTTGTCGCCACCCACATCCAGCGTGCGAATGATGATCGGCAGCCCGTTCAGCGCTTCCAGCATGGCGGAATAGATCGCCACCTGCTCGTCTTCGCTCGGCGGCGCCTCGCGGTTCACGAACAGGAATTCGGTGCGCAGAAGCCCCACGCCCTCGGCGCCCGCCTCGACCGAGGCGACGGCTTCGGCCACGTCCGAGATATTGGCCACCACCTCGACGCGCGCGCCATCCACCGTCAGCGCGGGCTTGTAGCGTTCCCGCGCCTCGGCCTCGCGCTGGGTTTTCAGCGCCGCCATCGCGGTTTCGGCCTTGGCAATGTCGGTGGCCGTGGGGGCGACGACGATCACGCCCGCGCCGCCATCGAGCAGCACGGAGGTCCCCGTCGGCAGATCGAGAAGCCCCGCGCCGACGCCCACGACCGCGGGAATATCCAGCGCCCGGGCGATGATCGAAGTATGCGAGGTCGGTCCGCCCTGCGCGGTGGCAAGGCCGCGCACCAGCGCGGGGTCAAGCCGCGCGGTGTCCGAGGGCGTCAGGTCATCGGCGAGCAAGATGCAGGGCACGCTGGGCAGATGGGTTTCGCCGGTCTGCACCGTGCCCAGATGTTGCAGCACGCGTTGGCCCGCGTCGCGCAGGTCGATCGCCCGGCCCGACAGCACCGCATCCTTCATCGACGCCAGCATGTCGGCGCGTTCGCTGAAGACCTGATGCCAGGCAAAGCCGGCGGACCGGCCCTGCCCGATCAGGGCCTTGGCGGCCTCGACCATTTCCGGGTCGTGCAGAAATTCCTGATGCGCGCGGAAGATCGCGGCGCGGGCGGGGCCGGATTTCTTCCAGACCTCGTCGTGCAGCTCTTCCAACTCGTGCCAGGCGGTCTGCAACGCGGCCTCAAGACGGTCGTTTTCGAACGCGGCATCGGCGGCATCGGTGTCGAAAACCACCTCATCGCGGGCAAAGCGGAAGACGGGGGCAAGCGCGTAGCCCGGCGAGGAGGAGATGCCAACGAGGGTGCGCCCCTCGTAGGATGCCATCGACGCCCCCGCCCCCGTCAAACCGGGCGTAGCGGCTTCGGGGGCCGCCGCACCGGTGTCTTCTTCCTCTTCAAGCCCGGCTTCGAAAGCCGCGGCAATCGCGGCCAAAGCCGCCGTCGCATCCTCCCCTTCGGCGCTGATGCGCAGGGCGGCGCCTTGGGCGGCCCCCAGATTGAGAAGCGAAATCAGGCTTTTCGCATTGGCCACCCGGGCGCCATTGCGCACCCGGATCTCGGCCGCAAAGCCCTTGGCCAGATCGACAAGCGTGGTCGCAGGCCGGGCATGCAGCCCATGCGCACCGCGGACCACCACATCAAAGCCCTGCGCGAAATCCTCGGGCGCGGCCTCCGGGCGCGGCGCGGGCGGCTCGGCCCCGGTCAACCGCGCGACGATCACGGCGGCGTCCAGCGTCGTCGCCAGCCGCTCGGCCTCGGCCTCGTCGCCCAGAACGTCGGTCAGGTTGCTCAGCACCTGCAGGTGCTCATCCGATTTCGCGGCAATCGCCACGACGAGCCGCGCCGTGTCGCCCGGCGCCCATTCGACGCCCGCGGGCAGCTGCACCACCGCAATCGCCGTGTCATGGATCAGGTCGCGGTCCTGCGGCAGGCCATGCGGGATCGCGATCCCGTTGCCCAGAAACGTATTCGCGACCGCCTCGCGGCCCATCATGCTCTGGCCGTAGCGCGGATCGATCTTGCCCGCGGCGGTGAGCAGGTCCACGGCCTGCGCGATGGCGTCGGCCTTGTCGGTGGCCGTCTTGCCGATGGCCACAAGTTCGCTGGTCAGGGGTATCACGGTTCCTCCTCGGCATCGGATGTGCGATGCTCTTGAAGGGACGAAGCGCCCGGCAGATGAATGGAGTATGTCGCCCGTGACGGCCCGGCTTGTAACAATTGTCATATTGGCGCTGAGCCTCGCCCGCGCCGAGGCGCTGGAGGTGCTGACCCGTGATGGTGGCCCGATTGCCGGACCGGCCATCGCGCACGGGGCGGAATTTGCGCGCGAAACCGGCGTCGCGGTGCATGTCACCCCCCGCCCCTTCGATGCGCTTTACGGCGAGGTGATGATGGGCTTCGTCACCGGCAGCCCCCCCGCCGATGTGCTGATCCTGCCCGCCGACTGGCTGCCCGATGTGGCGCCCTATCTGATGCCGGTGCCCGAGGCGCTTGTGCAAAGTCCGCTCGTGCGGGGCATCCACCCCGCCTATCGCGACCGGCAGATGCGCTGGCGCGGCCAATGGCTGGCGGTGACGCTCGACGGCGATCTGCACATGGGGGCCTATCGGCGCGATCTGTTCGACGACCCCGCGACACAGGCGGCGTATCGGGCAGAGACGGGTCACGCCCTCGAACCGCCGCGGACATGGGCGGAGTACGATCACATCGCGGCCTTCTTCCATGCCCGCGGCGTCTCTGGCACGCTTGAAGCCTCGGCCGAGAATGGTCAGCGGCTCTGGTCGCTCTTTTCCCACGCCGCCGCCTACACCGCCCATCCCGACCATCCGGGGCATTTCTTCTTCGACCCCGAGACGATGGCGCCCGAGATCGACAACCCGGCCTGGGTGCGGGCGCTGCATGACTACCTTGACGCGATTTCCACGGCACCGGGCCCTGCCTTGCCCAGTCATGGCGTGCGCACGGAGTTTGCTGCGGGCAAGGCGGCGATGGCGCTGGATTGGTCCGATATCGGCACGGTGGCGACCGATCCGGCCAGCTCGAAAATTCGCGACCGGGTCGGGTTCTTCGCCCTGCCCGGCACGAAGGAGGTCTGGAACCCGGCGACGAAGCGCTGGGACAGGCTGGAAGCGCCGCGACCGGTGCCGTTTCTGGCGTTCGGCGGCTGGATCGCGGTCGTGCCGCGCGCTGCCGGCGATCCGAAATCCGCCTGGAATTACATCGCCTTCATGGCCGATCCGGCGCGGGCGGCGAAAGACGTGATGTCGGGCGCCTCGGGCTTCAACCCCTATCGGCTCTCGCAGCTGGAGGATACCGCGGGCTGGTCGAAGCTGATGGGGGCGCAGGCGGCAACCGACTACTTGTCCGTGCTGCGCGAAAGCCTGTCGGCACCGCAAACCGCGCCCGATCTGCGTCTGCCGGGCTATCCCGCCTATATGGCGGCGCTCGATGCCCGCATTGGTCGCGTGCTGGCGGGCGAGATGACGCCCGAGGCGGCCTTGGCGGCGGCAGCGGCGGATTGGGACCGGATCACCGACCGTCTGGGCCGGGCGAGCCAGCGCCGCCACTACCGCGAGGCGATGGGGCTGGAGGTCGCGCCATGACCCTCTGGCGCGGGATTCAGGGGCGGCTTTTGCTGATCGTCGCCGTCTCGACCCTTGCGATGGCGCTGGCGGGCGTTGCGGCGATCCGGGCGCTCGATCAGATCGGCGAGGCGGCAGAAACGGTGACCGGGCGCGACGTGCCCGCGATGACGGCGGCGCTGCGGCTCGCCCGCATCGGCGACCGGCTGCAAAGCCGCGGCGCGAGCCTGATGGCCGCGAGCACCGCCGAGGCGCTGACCGAGGCGCAACGCGCCATCGACGCCGATCTGGCCGCCTTTGCCGCTCAGGCGCAGGCGCTGCGGGCGGCGGCTGCGCCGCAAACCTCCGATCAGATCGCGACCCTGTCCGCCGATCTCGCGGCGCGGCTGCGCGCGCTTTCGACCGATCTCGACCGGCTGCGCGGGCTTGCGCGGCTGCGCGATACCGAGCGGGCGAAGATGCTGGCGGAACAGGATTTTCTGCGCCAGTTGCTCGGCCCCTCGATCCTTGCGGTCGAGGCGATCACCGGCGGGCAGATCCTGCCCGACCCCGAGATCTACCGCACCGCGGTGCGCTCGCAGGCGCCGCTTCTGGCGGCCGAACGGCTGACCGACCGGGCGATGTCGGACCTGCTGCTGGCGGGGGATGCCCGCGACCCGCAGGCGCTGGAAGACGGCCGCGCCGCCTATCGCCGCACGCTGGCGCAGCTTGACAGCACCGGCGCCGCCCTGCCCTCGGGCCTGCGCGCCGAATTCGGCCGGGCGCTGGCGGCCTTCCGGGCGCAAGCCGCGCCGGGCGGCATCTTCGATCTGCAGGCCGAGGACATGCGCGCCCGCACCGCCGCCGAGGCCGATCTGCGCGCCGCGGCCTCGCGCGCCGCCGATCTGAAAGCCGCGGTCGATGCCCGGGTGATCGCGGCGAGCCGCACCACCGCCGAGGTGACCGAGGGCCTGCGCCGCACAATTCTGGAACGCACGACGCAATTCGCCTCGATCGCCCTCGCCGTGATCCTGATGGCGGGGGGCGTGTCCTATTTCATGGTGATCCGGCCGCTTTCGCGCAATCTGCGCGGGGTGACGGCGGCGATGGTGCGGCTCGCCGCCGGGGAACGCGATGCGACCGTGCCCGGCGCCGAACGCGCCGACGAGATCGGCGATCTCGCCCGCGCCTTCACCGTCTTTCGCGAAAACTCGGCGCGGGTGGAAAAGCTCGACCGGGAACTGGCGGAACGCTCCAGCCTGCTGATCGCCACCTTCGAGACGATGAAGGACGGGTTTTCCGTCTTCGACCGCGACCGGCGACTGGTGGCCTTCAACCCGCAATATCTGGCGCTGCATGATTTCAGCGCCGAGGCGGTCGGCGCCGCCCCGACGATCGGCCAGATCAACCGGATGCTTGCGGCGCGCGGGGTGCAGGCCAGCCTGCCCGATGGCACGCCGGTCGATCTTGATGAGATTGTGCCGCGCCGCCTTGCCGAGCCGCAGCGGCTCGAGATGCGCTTCCCCTCGGGGAGGGTGCTGGAACTGCGCTCGAACCCGATCCCGATGGGCGGCTTTGCGACGATCCACATGGATGTGACCGAAAGCCGGGCGACGCAAAGCCAGCTCTTGCATGCGCAAAAGCTCGAGACCGTGGGCCAGCTGACCGGGGGGATTGCGCATGATTTCAACAACATCCTCGCCGTGATCATCGGCAACCTGAACATCCTCGCGCGCGAACTGGCGGACAGCCCCGCGCTGAAGGCCCGCGCCGAGCGCGGCCTTTCCGCCGCCAACCGCGCCGCCGGGCTGATCAACCGGTTGCTGACCTTCTCCCGCCGCCAGCGCCTTGCGCCGGAGAATGTCGATCTGAACGGCCTCGTGCGCGGGATGCTCGATCTGATGCAATCAAGCCTTGGCTCGGGCATGCAGATCACCCCCGATCTGGCCGAGGATCTGCCGCGGGTGCGCGTCGATCCGGGGCAACTGGAAAACGCGCTGATGAACCTTGCGGTAAACGCCCGCGACGCGATGGAGGGCACGGGCGAGATCATCGTCACCACCCGCCGCGCCGCGGATGGGTTTGTCGAACTGACGGTCGCGGATACCGGCGCGGGCATTCCGCCCGACCTGCTCGATCAGGTCTTCGAGCCCTTCTTCACCACGAAACCGGTGGGCAAGGGCAGCGGGCTGGGGCTGTCCATGGTCTATGGCTTCGTGCGGCAATCGGGCGGCACGGTGGCGATCGACAGCACCCCGGGCGCGGGCACCCGCGTCAGCCTGCGGCTGCTGGAGAGCACCGCCCCCGAGGCCCCCGCGCGCCCCGAGGGGCTGGACACCGCCGAGGCCTGCATTCTGGCCGTCGATGATGATGCCGACCTGCTGGAGATCACCGCCGATCAGCTGCGCCGTCTGGGCCATGCCGTCGTCACCGCGCCCGACGGGCTGACGGCGCTCGAGATGCTGCGCGAAATCCCCGAGATCGACCTGCTCTATACCGATCTGGCCATGCCGGGGCTCGACGGTCGGGCGCTGGCGGAAAAGGCGCAAGTGCTGCGCCCCGATCTGCCGGTGCTGTTCACCTCGGGCGCGCCGGGCAAGGCGGGGGCGGATTTGCCGAACCTCTTGCGCAAACCCGTCCCCGAGGAGGTTCTGGCCGCCGCGATCCGGGTCAGTCTGGAACGTCAGAGCCGCCGGACGTCGGCATCGAGCGCATAACCCGCGCCGCGCTCGGTGCGGATCAGTTGCGGCGCGCGCGGATTGGGCTCGATCTTGCGCCGCAGCCGCAGGATCAGCACGTCGATGGTGCGGTCGAAAACTTCACCGCCGTCCGCCCGGGTGCGTTCCAGAAGCTGATCGCGGCTGAGCACGCAGCGCGGGGCGCGGACAAAGGCCTCAAGCAGCAGGAATTCCGCATTGGTCAGCGCCACCCCCTGCCCCGCGGGCGTTTCAAGCGTGCGCGCGGTCAGATCGATCACCCAGCCCGCGAAGCTGCGCCGGTCATGCTCGGTCAATTCGACCGGCACCGCCACCGCGCCCGCGCGGCGCAGCACCGCCTTGATCCGCGCCACCAACTCGCGCGGGTTGAAGGGTTTGACCACATAATCATCGGCGCCCATCTCGAGGCCGACGATCCGGTCGACATCGCCGCCGAGCCCGGTCAGCATGATGATCGGGATCGAGGAACTCGCCCGCAGCCGCGCCGCGAGCGTCAGCCCGTCCTGATCGGGCAGGCGCAGATCGAGCAGGATCAGATCGGGCGTCCCGGCCGCCAGCACAGGCGCCACTTCGGCCGCTGTTGCCGCCTCGGCCACCTCCCAGTCGCGCGCCTCGAGTTCGTAACGCACAAGGTCGCGCACGTCCGGGTCGTCATCGACGATCAGAATCTTCACCATGCCGCAGGCCTCCCCCGCGCCACAATAGGGACGGATCGGCCCGCCCGCCAGCCGCCTTTCCCCCCGCGGCACCATCGACATGGCCAAAAGGACAGGTTTGCGGTTACAGTCGCCGTCATGAGCGTTCGGACCGCGGCTGGTCCGCGGGTGCCATAACGGCATATGTTGGTTGTTTAGTTGATTGAGGCTGCGCATGCCAAAGGCGCAAAGAAATTTGAGAATCCGCGAAATCCTCGAGGTCGCGCGGCGTACACGCATGGAATTCGCGGCGCAGGTGGTTCTGATCACCTTCACCGGGGCCGTTGCCTGGATGGCGACGGGACTGCATTGCATCCCGCTCTGGGTTGCGCTGCACTTCGGTCTGATCACCGTCGAACGCAAGATCACCCGGCGCCTGCGCAACAGCGAAAGTCCCTTCGCGCTGCCCGCCGTTCTGGCGGCGCATCTGGCGATCGGGGCGGTCTTCGCCGCGATGCCGGTCTATCTGTGGATGCAGGAGGACGAGGCCTTTCACTTCACCGGCACGGTGCTGCTGCTCGGCTCGATCCTGAACATCTTTCTGGTGCGCGCCCAGATCTGGTATCTGGCGCTCTGTTTCGTCGCGCCCGATGCGGTGGCGATCGCCCTGATTGCCGGGCATATCGCGCGCCAGACGCCGACCCCGGCGCAGGCGATCACCGTCTGGGTCGTTGCCTCGGCGATCATCGTCTATCTTGGCGTCGCGCTCTTGCAAGCCGCCCGCGCCCATCGCCGCCACCTGGTCACGCGCGAGCAGTTGGTGCAGTCGCAGAAAATGGAGGCGCTTGGCAATCTTGCGGGCGGAATGGCGCATGATTTCAACAATATCCTGAATGTCATCACCGGCACGCTCGATCTTGCGCGCGACGAACGCGACCCCGCGCGGATCGCGGCGCAACTGGATCGGGCGCATGCTGCCGCGGACCGCGGCGCGTCGCTGATCCGGCAGGTGCTCTCCTTCGCGCGCAAATCACATCTGGAGCCGCGCCGCGTCGATCCGCCCGCGGTCATCGCCGAGGTCGAGACGATGGCGCGGCGGCTCATTCCCGAACGCATCGCCATCGACACCCTGGTCGATCCCGACGTGCCCGCGGTACGGGTGGACGAGGGCACGCTGGTGACGGCGCTGCTCAATCTGGTGCTGAACGCGCGCGATGCGATCGAGGGGCGGGGCCGGATCATTCTGAGCTGCACGCTTGCCCCCGGACTGCCGAGCGGTCGGCGCGGCAGGGTGATGTTTTCCGTGCGCGACGACGGCCACGGCATCGCGCGCGAGATGATCGGCCGGGTGACCGAGCCCTTCTTCACCACGAAACCCGTGGGCGAAGGCACCGGGCTCGGGCTCTCGATGGTGGCGGGCTTTGCCGCGCAATCAGGCGGGGCATTGCAGATCGACAGTCAGGAAGGCGCGGGCACCGAGGTGCGGATGCTGCTGCCGCTCGACGATGGTCCCGCCCAGCCAAAGCCCCCCGCCCCGGCCAACCGCCCCGCGCCTGCCCCGATTGCGAAACCGCGCTGTGTGCTGTTGGTCGAAGATCAGCGCGAGCTGCTGGAACTGCTGCAGATCTTCCTGCGCCGCAGCGGTCACGTGGTCCATGCGGCCAGTTCGGGCGATGCGGCCTTGGCGCTGATCGAGGACGGGGTCTGCCCCGATATCCTGATTTCCGACGTGGTGATGCCCGGCCAGATGCAGGGGCGCGATCTGGCGGCGCTCGTGCGCGAGCGCTTCCCGCAGGCGCAGATCGTGCTGATGTCGGGCTTCGAGGAAGCTTCGTTCGGCTGTCCGGAACAGAAGCACTGCGACATGCTCTTTCTGGCGAAACCGGTGCGGCTGGCCGAGCTCGCCGAGGCGATCGCGCCCCGCTGAGGCGCCTATTGCAGCGGCCCGGCGCCATCCTCTGCCGGGCGTTCCTCTTCCTCGGCGATGTCGCCGGGGATGACGTAGCTGCCGTTCAGCCAGCGCGCCAGATCGACATCGGCGCAGCGTTTCGAGCAGAACGGGCGGTATTTCGCCTCGCTCTCTTTGCCGCAGATCGGACAGCTCATGTCCGCCCCGCAAGCAGGGCCGCCAGCGCCACCCGATCACGCTTGCGCACCAGCTCGTAAAGGCCAAGCGGCGTCCAGCCCGCAAGGCTCGTCTCCGCCGCCTCGGTCTTGAAGGCCGCGCGCAACTGCTGTTCCAGCACCAGACGGTCCTTTTTCGGCATCGGCGCGAAATCGACCACGACCTGACCGCCCAAGCCCCGCAGCCGCAGCTGCCGCGGCAGATCGCGGGCGGCGGCGATATTGGCCTTCAACGCCGCGGCGGGCGAGGTATCCGCGCCGGTGTTCACATCGACGGCGACCAGCGCGCGCGTCGGCTCGATCATCATGTGACCGCCGCCGGGCAGGGCGACGCGCGGGTTCAGCGCCGCATCGATCGCTTCCAGAACACCGTGATCCTCGAAGCCCTCGACCACCTCGTCGGGGGCGGGATCGGCCCATTCGCGCCAGGCTTCTTCATGCGGCGTGGGGGCGTCGACCAGCAATTCCGGTGCACCGTCCACATCGGCCAGAACCGCCTCGGCCAGCTCGCGCAGGCCCGCGATATCCTCGACGATCTCGCCGTCTTCGGCGCCCTCGCAGGCCGAGCGCAGAATGAGGCCCATCTCGGAGCCGTCCATCACCACGCCCGCCAGAGCTTGCAGACCCTCGCGGGTGTCTTCCTCACGGATGCGGCGCGAGACGTTCAGCCCCGGCGCCCCCGGGGTGACGATGCCGTAGCGGCCCTTGAACAGAAGACGCAGCGTGACCGGAACCGCCTTGCCGGGTTCCGCCCCGCCCGAGACCTGCACCAGCACCGATTGCCCCGGCGCAAGTCCCTTGGCGTCTTTCAGAAAGCCCTTTTCGCCGCCCGGAAGCGCCACGAACAGACCGCCCTGCCCTTTCATCGGCCGCTCGATCCTGGCGCGGCAAATGGCACCGGGGGCCAGCGCCATCGCGTCCGAGACATCGACGAGCAGATCTTCCAGCTGGCCATCGACCATCAGCGCAGCGGCTTCCAGACCGCCGACCGCGCCCAGAATCACGATCCGACCCTTCATGCCTGTTCTCCCGGGGCAATGCCCGCCGCGCGCAACAGCACGGCAGTCTCGGCCAGCGGCAGGCCGACGACGCCGGTGAACGACCCCTGAATCCAGGGGATGAAGGCCCCGGCAAGACCTTGAATCGCATAGCCGCCCGCCTTGCCCTGCCATTCGCCTGAGGCGAGATAGCCGTTCACTTCCGTGTTCGAGAGCGGGCGGAATTTCACCACCGTATCCACCAGCCGCTCGCGCAAACCCGCGCTTGTGCGCACGGCAACGGCGGTCAGCACATGGTGGCGACGCCCCGACAGCAGCCACAGAAACTCGGCCGCTTCCTTTTCATCGGCAGGCTTGCCCAGAATCCGGCGCCCGCAGGTGACGGTGGTATCGGCGGTCAGGATCACCTCGTCGGCCGCGCACTCAAGCACCGCCGCCTTTTCGCGGGCCATGCGCGCGACATAGGCGCGGGCATCCTCGCCGCGCTCCGGGGTTTCATCGATGTCGGGAGTGCGGACCTCGGCCGGGGTCAGGCCCAGCTGACCCAGAAGCTCGCGCCGACGCGGGCTGGCCGATCCGAGGACAAGCTTCACTTGAAGCGGTAGTTGATGCGACCCTTGGACAGGTCATAGGTGTTCATTTCCACCTGCACCCGGTCGCCAGCCAGAACACGGATGCGGTTCTTCCGCATCTTGCCTGCCATATGCGCGATGATCTCATGGCCGTTTTCCAGCTCGACCTTGAACGTCGCGTTCGGCAGGAGTTCCTTCACGACGCCGGGGAATTCGAGCATTTCTTCCTTGGCCATGGTCACTCCATTGGGGGATACCCGCACGGATGCGGCGGGCGCGCTTTCTTTGCGCCCGCTAAAGGCAGAATTCAAGGGCAATGTCAAGATTTGCGGGGGGATTCGGCCACAGTGCGGATCTGCACCGCTTGCAAGGGTTGCTCGGACCAGTGCTGAAAAAGCAGCACCGAACCGTCGCGGCGGCTATGTGTGACCCGGTCGAGATCGACCGTCGCGACCACCCAGCCGGGTTCGTCATAGACCCCTTTGGCAATGACCCCATCATCGGGCCAGCCCTCGTCCGGCGGGCCGTAGATCCCTGCGGCGCCGTGATTTTCATCGACGGCGGGGCACCAGGGGGCCAGCCCCACAACGGGCGCCTGAACCGTCACGCACTGGTTTTCCAAGGCGCGCGCCTGCGACCCGATCCGCACCCGGTTGTAGCCCGCCGCCGCATCGGTGCAGCTGGGTGCCAGAAGGATTTCCGCCCCCGCTTCGCACAGCCCCCGCGACAAAAGGGGAAACTCGCTGTCGTAGCAGATGACGATGCCGATCTTGCCGATGCCGGTGTCAAAGAGGGTGAGTCCCCGCCCCGGGCCGATGTTCCAGTCCTCGCGCTCGAACCGGGTCATGATCGCCTTGTCCTGATGGCCGATCCGCCCCGAAGGACCAAACAGAACGGCACGGTTGCGCAACTCCAGCCCGTCCTGCGCCGGCCCCGAGGGGGCGAGGATGTAAAGCCCGAATTCGATCGCAAGACCCTCGAAATGGCGCTCCATCGCGGCGCGGTGGCGCAGCACTTCCTCGACCGCGAGGGTCAGATCGGCGGCAACCGCGGCGCCGCCCAGCGCAGCCAGTTCCATCGCGCCATATTCGGGGAACACCAGCAGATCGGCCTGTTTCAACGCCGCCATCTGCACCCAGGCGCGGGTCTTCGCCTCATAGGCGGCCCAGTCCTCGGCCCAGTCGAGCGGATAGGCCGCGGCGGCGATGGTGACATGTCTCACAGCGGCTTCCCCCAGAATTGCAGCGGTTTCTCAGTCTCGCCCGCCGCGCCGACATCCGTCCAGCGGAAATGCGCGATCACGCCCGGCAGGGGCGCATAGCCGCGCTTGCGCCAAAACGCATCCAGCGGGCGGTAAGTGCCTGGCTTCAGGGGATGATCGGCCGGGCGGATCACCGCGCAAAAGGCCGAATGGCTGCGGCCAAGCGCCCGCGCATGGGCTTCGCGGGCGTCGAAGAAGGCATGGCCAAGGCCGCGTCCGCGATATTCGGGCAAAAGCACCGACTCGGCGCAGTAAAAGACGGCGGTCAGAGCGAGGCCCGTCGCCGCAAAGGGGGCGGCGAAATCCTCGGCATGATCTTCGAGCGGCGTGCCGGTGGCAGCCCCCACCAGCCGCGGCCCGTCGAAGGCGCCGACGACAACCGCGCCCGGCGAGGTGCGGTAGCTTTCCAGATAGCGCCGCTCGTAGTCCAGCGAGCCCTCGTAAAGATAGGGCCAGTCGCGGAAGACGGCGATGCGCAGCCGCGCCACATCCTCGAGCGCGGCATCCAGCGCAGGGCCGGTCAGAACCCGGGTCTGCATCAGCTGACCTGACGGATCCAGTCGGCGAGGTTGTAATAGGTGGTGACGCGCTGGATCTGATTGCCGCGCAGGGTGAAGAAGGTGCCGGCGGGCAGGATGTAGCTCTGGCCGCGCGCCTCGGGCAGGCCGTCGTCGGTGGCGATGTAGCTGCCATGCACGGTGAATTCCGCCGCCGCGCGGGTGCCCGCATCATTCGCCATCACCACGATGTCGGCAAGCTTTTCGCGGTAGCAGCGCGTCATGTGAGCATTGAAGGCGCGGAACTTTTCGACGCCGCGGCGGATCTGACCCTCGTTGACGTGATGCTCGAAATCCTCGGTCAGCAGCGCCTCCATCGCCGAGGTGTCGCCCCGGTTGAAGGCCTCGTAATAGGTGGAAATCACGGCAAGGGCAGCGGCGCGGGGCATCGGATCCTCCATCTGTTGCCCCATCTGTGGCATGGCCTGCCTGTTTGGTCAAACCTTGGAACCGGCAGGGAATGGGCGAAAAGCGGCATGGTCCTGACCGAGGCCATCGCCGAGGTCATGCGGCACATCGGCCCCGTGACCGCCGGGGCGCCAAAGCGTCCCGGCCAGCGCCCGCCCCGCCCATGGCGGGCGCTTCTCGCCCGCCGGGGCAGGCGCCGGCCTCTGTCACGCTTGCGGAAACGGTCGTGCTGCGCCGTGGTCGCTTCGGGCGGGGAAAGGCGATGCCTTTCCTTCTCCGCCCGACCCGATGTCAGCTTACGCCAGCGCCGCGCGCACGGTTTCCGCCATCGGCGTCGTCGGGCGCCCGATCAGCCGCGACAGCCGATGGCCCTCGTCGTAAAGCGCCCCCGCCGTGCCGGTCACCGCATCACATTCGGCCAGCGTCGCGGCAAAGGCGGCGGGCAGGCCGAAACCTTCGAGCGCCTTGGCATAGTCCGCCTGCGTCATGTTCACATAGGCGACGGGCTTGCCCGATTGCTTCGCCACCTCGGCCGCCAGCTCCGCCATGGTGAAGGCAGTATCGCCCGCCAGTTCGTAAACCTGCCCCTCGTGGCCCGCTTCCAGTGCCACCACCGCAGCAGCCTCGGCGAAATCGGCCCGCGGCGCGGCGGCATACCGGCCCTCGCCCGCCGCCCCGATCAGCGCCCCGTGTTCCAGCGCCGCGCCCAGATTGCCGGTCAGGTTTTCCGTATACCAGCCGTTGCGCAGGATCGTGTAGGCGACGCCCGAAGCCTTCAGCGCGGCCTCCGTCGCGACGTGGTCAGAGGCCAGCATCACCATCGGCGAGGCCTCGCCCTTCAGGATCGACGTATAGACGATCCGCCCCACGCCCGCGGCCTTGGCCGCCGCAATCGCCTTGGCGTGCTGCCCGGCGCGGTCGTTGAAATCGTTCGAGGAAATCAGCACCAGCACCTCGACGCCCGCCAGAGCTGCCGCATCGGGGGCGGTGTAATCGAAGGCCCGCGCCTCGTATCCCGTCACTTTCGAGGGCGTGCGGGCAAGGGCGACGGGGGTGGCGCCGCGGGCTTTCAGCGCGGCAAGCACAAGGGTTCCGAGTTGGCCGGTGGCGGCAGAGACGGCGATGGTCATGGCAAGTTCCTTCGTTGTGACTTGCCCGATCTAGCCGCATGCGCTATCAAAACGTAAGTACCCACATAAATGTAAGTATCCAAAAAAGATGCACAGCCCTCCCGCCGTCCTTGCAGAGCTGCCGCGTGGCGATGTTCTGGCGCGGGACTGCCCGTCGCGGCAGATCCTGCAACATGTCACCTCGCGCTGGGGGGGCCTCGTGATGGTCGCGCTGGGGCGCGAGACGCTGCGATTCGCGCAGCTGCGCCGCCGCATTGGCGGGATTTCCGAGCGGATGCTGGCGCAGACGCTGCAGGTGCTGGAGGCGGACGGTCTGGTGGCCCGGCACGATCACGGCGAGGTGCCGCCGCGCGTCGATTACTGCCTGACGGCTGCGGGCTGGGAAATCGCAACGCGGGTCTTTGCGCTGACCGACTGGATCGAGACGCATCTGCCGGAACTGCTGGCAGAGCGGGCGGAAAAGGCTCAGGCCTTGGGCTGACCGAAACGGGCCAAGATATGATCGCGGATCTGGTCGCGGGTCTGGCGGTAGTAATGCAGCCGCGCCTCGCGCCCCTCGCCCAGCCCCGTCGGGTCCATGATCGCCCAGTGCTCGACGTCGATATGATAGAGCCGCGTCAGATCAAGCGCCTGATGATAGGACGCAGGCGACAGCGCGATCACCAGATCGAAGGCCCCCAGATCGTCGCCCATCTCCTTGAGTTCATGGAAGCTTCTGGCCTGATGTCGCTCAAGGTTGACGCCGATTTCGGAACAGACCGCGATCGCGAAACCGTCGGTATCAAGGTCGGCCTTGACCCCCACCGACTGCACATAAACCTCGCGGCCGTAGAACTGCTTCATCATCCCCTCGGCCATCGGCGAGCGCGTGGCGTTGTGGTCGCAGCAGAACAGGACCGCGTTGGGAAGCTTGCCCATCAGCTCACCGGGGTCAGGACGCAGACAAGGGTGAAGAGCCGCCGCGCAGTGTCGATGTCGATCTCGGCCTTGCCGGTCAGACGTTCTTGCAGCACCCGCGCGCCCTCGTTGTGGATGCCGCGCCGGGCCATGTCGACCGCCTCGATCTGGCTCGGCGGCAGCTTCTTCACCGCCTCGAAATAGCTTTCGCAGATCTGGAAATAATCCTTCACCACCTGCCGGAATGGCCCGAAACTCAGGTGGAACTCGGCCACCTTGTCGCCCCCTTCCAGACAGGTATCGAAGACAAGCCGCCCGTCGCGCACGGCGAGCGTCAGCGCAAAGGGCCCCTCGGGGGCGGGGGCGCCGTCGCGGCCGGGGATCACCCAGCTGTTGTCTTCGAGCAGGTCAAAGACCGCCACGCGGCGCTCCTGTTCGATTTCGGGCGTCGGCGCGGGCAGACCGGAATCGTCGATCTCGAGACGGGTGATGCGGCTCATTCTGTCCCCTTTTCATTCAGGGCATCGAGGCGGGCGCGGACGGAAAGACCATGCGCCTGCAGGCTTTCCGAAATCGCCAGCGTCTCTGCCGCGGGGCCGATGGCGCGCAGGGCTTCGGGCGTCATCTTGGCCAGCGTCGTGCGCTTGAGGAAATCCATCACCGACAGGCCCGACGAGAACCGCGCCGAGCGCGCCGTGGGCAGAACGTGGTTCGGCCCGCCAACATAATCGCCGATCGCCTCCGGGGTCCATTGGCCCAGGAAGATGGCGCCGGCATGGGTGATCTGGGCCGACAGCGCCTCGGGGTCGGCGACGCAAAGCTCCAGATGTTCGGGGGCGACGCGGTTCGAGAGCCTCGCCGCCTCGGCCAGATCGCGGGTCACGATCACCGCGCCGAAATCGCGCCAGCTCGCCCCGGCAATCGCGCGCCGCTCCAGTGTTTCCAGCCGCTTCTCCACCGCCGCGGTCACCGCTTTCGCAAAACCCGCATCGGGCGTCAGGATCAGCGCCTGCGCCGATTGGTCGTGTTCGGCTTGGCTCAGCAGATCAAGCGCCACCCAGTCGGGGTTCGCGGTCTCGTCAGCAATGACCAGAATTTCCGAGGGCCCGGCGATCATGTCGATGCCGACGCGACCAAAGACGCGCCGCTTCGCCGCGGCGACGAAGGCGTTGCCCGGCCCGGTGATCTTGTCCACGGGCGCGATCGTCGCCGTGCCGTAAGCAAGCGCCGCCACCGCCTGCGCGCCGCCGATGCGGTAAACCGTGTCCACCCCGGCGATATCGGCCGCCAAGAGCACCAGCGGATTGACCGCGCCACCGGGCGTCGGGCAGACGACCACCAGCCGCTCCACCCCCGCCACCTTGGCCGGGATCGCGTTCATCAGCACGGACGACGGATAGGAGGCGAGCCCCCCCGGCACATAGAGCCCCGCCGCCGAGACGGGCGACCAGCGCCAGCCGAGTTCCGCGCCCGAGGCCTCGGTCCAGCGTTCTTCCATCACCGGCATCTGCCGGGCGTGATAGGTGCGGATCCGCTCGGCCGCGAGTTCAAGCGCCGCACGCTCGGCCGCGGGCACGCGCGCGATTTCCGCGGCGATCTCGGCTTTCGAAAACGCCAACGTCTCGGGGGTCAGGTCAAGCCGGTCGAATTTCGACGTGTAGTCGATCACCGCCGCATCGCCGCGGTCGCGCACCTCGGCAATGATCGCCGCCACCGTCGCATCGACATCGGGGCTGTCCTCGCGCTTCATCCCCAGAAGGGCGGTGAAACGGGTCTCGAAATCATCGGCGTCGGTGGTCAGGAAATGCGGCATCGGGGGCTCCTTCTTGACCAAGGGGATAGAGCGAAGCGGGACGCGGGGCAAGCTTCGCGCGCGGCCCGCCCCTGCGGCATCCATCGCGCAAGAGCGTATTTGTTCCAAGAAGAAACCCATGCCGTTTCTTCTTGGAACAAATACGCCTCTGCCCTTAGGGCCGAGCGCGGCCTTTCAGATCAGGCGCTTGCGCAGCGGATGGCCGAGCAGCCAGCCACCGCCGCCGCGGTCGTCCATCTGCCAGCCTTGGCTGCGATAGAAGGCCAGCGCGGTGTTGGTCGCGGTCAGCCGCGCCTCGACGCGGCCATGGGCCCGCAATTCCTCTTCCAGCGCCGCCAGAAGGGCGCGACCGCAGCCCTTGCCCTGCGCCTCGGGCGCGGCAAAAAGCAGCCGGATCCGACCCTGCCCATCCGGCTGGTGGCGCCAGTCGATCCCGCCCACGGCAACGATTCCGGTCTCGGGTTCGGCGACGAAAAGCCGCTGCGCCGGGTCATGCAGGATCGAATTCAGCGTCATCGGGCTGTTCGACGCGACCCAGGGCCGGATACGTTCCGGATCGTCCCGGTGATCGGCGCGGCACAGCGCGGTGATCGACGCGCCGATCACCTCCGACAGGACCGTGAGTTCCTCGGAGCGGGCAGGACGGATCATGATCTTGGGCCTTCTATTCTGGGTGGTTCGGTGCCTGCCCCGAAACGGCCCGATAGGGCCGCGTCACATCCCGCAGATCGACGGACAAGCACTCGACCCCGGCAGCAATCGCACCATCCCCCGCAAGGGTGATCACCACGCGCCCTGCCCCCTCGGGGCCCGGCTCGAACACGATGTCGAGCAGCGACAGCACCAGGTCCGCCTCCTTCCGGTCGAATCCCTGCGAGGCGACCTGGGTCACGTCGGAGAGCACCAGAAGCGACTGCACCCGCTCGTAAGGACGGCCTTCGGCCTCGGCCTGCGCCTTGTCCTCCCAGCGGAAGCGGTTGATCAGCATCGAGAGCCGCCGGGCCTTCGCCTCGTAGCGGATCTCGGTCACCGGCAGCACGGCATCCTGAACCAGCGCGGCCAGCACGCCAAGATCCTCGGCGTTTTCCGCGCGCAGGCTCAGTGGCCCTTCGGCCCCGTCGTCAAACCGTGCATCCCGGCTCATTCGCCCTTCACCCGTTCGATTTGCGCCCCGACAGCGCGCAGCTTTTCTTCTACCCGTTCGTAGCCGCGATCAAGGTGGTAAACTCGACTGACCACAGTCTCGCCTTCGGCGGCCAGCCCGGCCAGAATCAAGGAAACCGAGGCCCGCAAATCAGTTGCCATCACCCGGGCGCCTTTCAGACGCGCGACGCCGTGCACTTTTGCAACACCGCCATGCACCTCGATCCGTGCTCCCATGCGGGCCAGTTCGGGCGCATGCATGAAGCGATTCTCGAAGATTCGCTCCTCGAGAATCGATGTCCCCTCGGCGGTGCACAGCAAAGCCATCATCTGCGCCTGCAGATCGGTCGGGAAACCGGGGAAAGGTTCGGTCACCACATCGACGGCGCGGATGCGGCCATTCTTGCGTTTGACCTTCAGCCCGCGCGCGGTTTCCTCGACCGCGATCCCGGCCGCATCGAGTTTTTCGCAGAAGCTTTCGACCAGTTCGATTCGACCGCCAAGGCATTCGACCTCGCCCCCGCAGATCGCCGGGGCGAGCATGTAGGTGCCGAGCTCGATTCGGTCGGTGACGACCGGGTGAGTCGCGCCATGCAGCCGGTCGACGCCCTGAATGGTGATTTCCGCCGTGCCCTCGCCCTCGATCTGCGCGCCCATCGCGCGCAGGCAACGGGCGAGGTCAACGATTTCCGGCTCGCGCGCGGCGTTTTTCAGCACCGAAGTGCCCTTGGCAAGGGTTGCCGCCATCAGGAAGTTCTCGGTCGCGCCGACGGAAGCAAAGCGCATCTCATGCACCGCGCCCTTCAGCCCGCCGCGCGCATTGGCGTGCAGATAGCCTTCCTTCAGCTCGATTTCGGCGCCAAGGGCCGCCAGCGCATCGATGTGAATGTCCATCGGCCGCGCGCCGATCGCACAGCCGCCGGGCAGCGAGACAACCGCATGGCCAAGGCGCGCCAGCAGCGGACCGAGCACGAGGTTCGAGGCCCGCATCTTCCGCACGATGTCATAATCGGCTCGCGGGTTGATTTCGCCATGGCACGAGGTGGCGAGCACCTTGCCCTCCTGCAGCGCGGTGACCTCGGCGCCAAGGCTGGCCAGAAGCTGCGTCATCGTGCGGATGTCGGACAGCCGCGGCGCATTGGTCAGCGTCAGCGGCTCTTCGGACAGCAGCGTCGCGGGCATCAGCGCCAGACAGGCGTTCTTGGCGCCCGCAATCGGGATCTGCCCGCTCAGCGGCCCGTTGCCGCGCACAAGGATGCTGTCCACTCGCTCACTCCTCCGGGCCGTTTGCGGCCGTATCGTTGCTGTCCCCCTCGGCGGAGCGCGCCCGCGCCTGAGCCTTGCGCCGCGTCAGATTGGCGCGCAGGGCGGCGGCCAGACGCTCTTCGCGCGTGGCTTCAGGGGCTGTTTTCCGGTTGGGGGTGTCATCGGTCATGGGCACTCTTTAGCGGCGCCGATGAAATGTGTCGAGAGAGGGTGAATATTTGCGCTTGCGCACCCCGCGCGGTTCGTCTACATCCGCGCCACGGTCGGAAGCGACCAGCGTGAAAGCGCCGGATGCTGCAGTAGCTCAGTGGTAGAGCACTCCCTTGGTAAGGGAGAGGTCGAGAGTTCAATCCTCTCTTGCAGCACCATACCATCCCCTTGATCTTAAATAAAACCCTTGAATTCAAGGCGCTGGTGCCATTTTTGGTGCCAGAACAGGTGCCAGAATGGGGGTATCGATGGCGGCGAAACGACGGCATTGGAAAGAGAAGGACGGGCGTTACTGGGCGCGCATCTCGATCCCGCTCGAGCTCAAACCGTTCTTCGCCAACAAGACGCAGCTGACCGAACCACTGGGCGGCGACCTGCGTATCGCGGATGAAAACCACGCCGCGGCTGTCGCCCGCCTGAAGGACAAGCTCAAGGCGGCGCGACGCATGCTTGAAGCCGCCACCTCCGATGCGCCTGTCGAACCGGCTCCCGTCGCCGCCGTGACGCCTCGTCGCGCCCTGACCCCGGAAGATGTCGAACAGGCCGTCTGGGCGCATTACACCAGCACGCTTGCACAAGACGCGGCGAAACGGGCTGCAATGCCGACCGAGCAGGAGATCGCGGACGAGCTCGAAAAGGCGAACAAGCGCATCGAAGCTGGAGACGCCGATCCGAGAAAGAGCATCTCGGGCTTTTTCAACGTCTACTCGGACTACGAGTTGAAGGCCTCCATGCGCCATTTCGACGAACGCTTGCGCAAGAGCAAACTCAAGGCTCTGCGCGCCGAGATAGCCACCGGCAACACGCGATTGGTGAATGCGACAGTGCAGGAATTCATTGATCGACACCATATCGCCGTCGCCCGCGAGTCTCAGGAATGGCGCGATCTGGCGCAAAAGCTCATGCGTGCGGAGATCGAAGCGCTCGAGCGAACCTGCGAGCTGGATGCCGGTAACTTCGGCGGAACCCCGCAGGACCCGATCGTGCGCCCGCCGTCAAGGCCGATCGACGAGGGCGAACCCGTTTCGCTTTGGGGACTTTTTTGCGATTACATCAAAGTCAGTCAGGCGACGGGCACGCACCTTGACGGCGGTGCGAACTGGACGCCGCCGATCCGATCGCTCCAAGACTTTCTCGGTCATGACGATGCGCGGAAGATAAAACGAATCGATCTGCTCAATTGGCGCGACGCACTTCTTGCAGAAGGCAAGTCCGCGAAGACTGTCTCGGCGAAGTATCTCGCCGCAGTCCGTGCCGTGCTCACCTGGGCAGAGGCAAACTTCAAGCTGCCGACAAACGAGATTGAAAAGGTCAATCAGAAGGTCGCCAAAAAGCAGCTTACCCGCGAACGCGGCTACACAAAGCGTGAGGCGGTGCGCATCCTGAAAGCGTCACTCAACTACGAACCTCGCGCAACCACGCATCCCTCGCACCGCGAGAGCGCCCATATCACCGCAGCAAAGCGATGGGTGCCCTTGCTTTGTGCTTTCACGGGCGCTCGCGTCAACGAGATCACTCAGTTGCGCAAACAGGATGTCTTCAAGGAGGCGGGACGCTGGATGCTTCGCATTACCCCCGAGGCCGGTTCGGTCAAGACGGGTGAATACCGGGATGCCCCTCTTCATCGACAGGTCGTCGAGCTTGGCTTCTTGGAGTTTGTCAAGGGAGCGAACGAAGGTCCGCTTTTCCATGGAGCGCAAACTCCCGAAAAATACCTCTCCGGTGCGCGCACGACATCCGGTCGACTGTCCCAATGGCTGCATAAACTGAACCTCGTCCCTGAAAACGTGCAACCCAACTACGGCTGGCGACATCGTTTCAAGACGCAAGGACGAGAACTGGGGATGTCGGACCGGGTTCTTGATGCGATTCAGGGTCACCCCGGCAAGAAGGCCGCCGACGATTATGGAGATGTCACGATCGCGGCAAAGGCGCGGCTCATCGACGCGCTGCCGCATTATGTGTTCGACGGAAGCGATGACGATGATGACGAGGCTGAGGACGTCGAAGAGGCCGCCGCGATCGAAACCTGAGTCACACCCTGTTCGACGGGGCGGCCCTCATGTTCGAAAAACCGCGTTTTCTTGACATGACACGATGCTCATGTTCGCAAACGGGGCGTTACGATAACATGAGGGCGACTGCTTCACCGCGCAGCTCTCAACTTCACCCGCGCGACTTTGCCCAGCCTCACGCAGACGAAATCAAGCCGAATGTGGTTCGCCCCTTGTTCGAACTCGTGGACGACGATGCTCGGCGCGTCCTGGAAATCTGCAAGACGAATGTTGCCTTGCGAGAGCCTTCTTTTGCCGACGAGGACGCGCACTCGGGAGCCGGTCATCTGGTTGCGCAGCACGAGCAGGTAGGTGCGACCCCGGTCTTCGATGTCGTCGAGGTCATAGATCTTGAGCATCGCTCCGGATCTGTCTCGAAACACGCGGGACCGACCGGACGGGGCACGCTTGCCCCGGACCTGCCGCTGATCGTCGTCGGTGCATCCATGCTTCGGCCACGGCCAGCCGACATCGTCGAACAAGACCCGTCCACCGTGACGGCTTTGGTAGAAATACACCCGAGCCCCGCAGACCGGGCAGGACGCGTTCGGATCGAGGTAACAGTCGTGCGTCCAGCCGTGACGAGGAACCGGCTCGGTGACACGTTCCAGGCCGTCACACAGCCCGCCACCGATGTGAAGCGGTCTGAGCACGCCATCGACATAGCGAAACTCGATCTCGCCCCCGCACTTGTCACAGATTGCCACCTCGAACGCCTTCCTTCGATCGCAGCTTAACTTCAAGCATCCGAGAAATAGTTCTCGTCGACCGAGTTGATGAAACAGGTGCTGCGGGCCCGCACGCCGACACCATACTGAATCATCAACCCGGCAAGGCGCTGACCCTTGCCGGGACGGCCCTGATGTTCGAAACTCGCGTTTTCTTGAGATGACACGAAGCTCATGTTCGCGAAAGGTGCGTTGCGATAGCATGAGGGCGCGTCACGCGGAACCTCTGGGTGGTATTTCGAGACGCCGAACAGAATCTTCATCCGGTGCGCTTTGCAGCCATTCATCGAGCTCCTGCGCCACGGCGTCCGGATTGCGTCGAAGCACGCACTCCCAGATGACAGCAACACGCCATCCGGTGGACAACAGCAACGTTTCAGCCCGCTGGTCCCGCCGCACGTTCGCTTCGAATTTCTCCGACCAGAACGCAACCCTCGTGGAAGGCATCGTGGTTTTCGGGCAGCCCGGATGTCGATGCCAATAGCAACCGTGCACGAACACGGCCGCCCGGAAACGCGGAAAGACCAGATCGGGCGAGCCGGGAAGATCCTTGCGATGCAAGCGAAACCGCAACCCGAGCGCATGCATCCTGCGACGCAGGGCCAGTTCGGGGCGGGTGTCGACACTGCGGATGCCGGACATCATCCGTGATCGCACTTCCTTCGAAACTATGTCGACCATGTGCTCTTGCGCTCCCGGCGCGGACCTGGAAGAAGACGACAAGACCCGCGTGAACGGCATGACAATGACAAACCCGATTTCCATCGTCGATCTGTTTTCGGGCCCGGGCGGCCTTGGCGAGGGATTTTCATCGGTGCAGGGCCCCTCGGCACCGGCTTACCGGATCGCAGTGTCGATCGAGAAGGACGCTGCAGCGCATTCCACCTTGCGTCTGCGCGCATTTCTGCGGCGATTTCCGGTGCTGCCGACCGCTTATCTGGACTGGATGAGCAAGGGAGGCCCGGCGCCGGATTGGGCGGCCCTTCATCCCGAGGAGTGGGAAGACGCAAAGCGCGAAGCGCAATGCCTTGAACTCGGCACGAGGCCTGCTGCGGATCTCCTGGAAGAGCGCATCCGCGAAATCGAGGCGTCGGGTCAACGTCGAACGCTGCTCATCGGCGGACCGCCCTGCCAAGCCTATTCGCTGGCCGGAAGGTCTCGCAACGCAGGGATCGCAACCTACGATGCGCAGGCGGATCATCGGAACTTCCTCTACGAGGAATATGTCCGCGTTCTGAACCGGCTGGGGCCGGTCGCCTTCGTCATGGAAAACGTCAAGGGTATGCTGTCGTCTTCGGTCGAGGGCAAGGCGATCTTCGCGATGGTGATGCGCGACCTCAAGGCGGCGGGTCGGGGTTATCGCCTGTTCGGGTTGGCGACGGAACCGAACCTTGCGCGTGACCCTGAACCGAGGGACTTCATTGTGCGCGCCGAGGATCACGGCGTTCCGCAGATGCGTCATCGGGTCATCATCCTCGGCATCCGGCGCGATATCGCCGATCATCTGCCGCCCTCGGCGATCCCGACCCTTGCGCGCAGCTCATGTCAGGTCAGTGTCGCGCAAACGATCGGGCATCTGCCGCGTCTGCGCAGCGGGCTCAGCCGCTCCGACAGTCCCGCCGCCTGGACCGACGCGATGCTCGATGCTGCCGGGCAGGTCGAAGCAGCGCTCTCTGACAAGGCGATCGCCCATTCCGAGCAGATCCGGCGCGTGTTGCGTCGCGTTGTCGAAAGGCTGGGCGAGACCGTCGCCTGCGGCAGGTCCGCAACACGAAAAGCCGCCGCAAGCGCCGAGCTTCCGGCCGAACTGGACACCTGGCTGGCGGGGCACGCTGGTGGACGTATCACCCTTCATGAAACCCGCGGTCACATGCCGACCGATCTGGCGCGATATCTGTTCGCGGCCTGTCATGCCGAGGTGACAGGGAACAGCCCGCGCGCAGAGGCGTTCCCCGACTCGCTTGCGCCCGCCCACCGCAGCTGGAGCAGCGGCAAGTTCAATGACCGCTTTCGCGTGCAGCTGGCTCATCAGCCGAGCACCACGATCACCAGCCACATCTCCAAGGACGGTCATTATTTCATCCACCACGACCCGACACAATGTCGCAGCCTGACGGTGCGTGAAGCTGCGCGGCTACAGACATTTCCCGACGACTACATGTTCCTCGGAAACCGCACCGAGCAATACGTGCAGGTCGGAAACGCCGTTCCCCCCTGGCTCGCGCATCAGATCGCCAAAGCCATCCTGCCGGTATACGACAGTCTTTGACACCCCAATGGGGTAATTCTCCGTCAAAGTCTCGCCAAGTTCCTGTCAAGGTTGTGTTGCAACCCACCGGAACTTGCGGTCATATCCGGGGAAGTTATGGATTTGGTGGCGGAATTTCAGGACATGGATCGGGCGCATCCGGTGATTGCACCAGATCGTTCCGTCGATGCGGCATCCGCATCGACAAGGTCAGGACGACACCCGGATCACGCTGGCTATCAACCCGATGCGAGGGCGGTTGCGCTGGGGCGCACTGCGCTCCATCTCGCGGCCGCAGCTGGTGATGCCTTCGCATGCAAGACACTGATTGCCTCCGGATACGACCCCTCCTTGCCGGACAGGCACGGCAGATCGGCTGCCGCACAAGCGCGATCGGCCGGACACTTCGACCTTGCAGACGCACTGGATGGACGCATCGCCAGCCAGGCTGAAATCGACGCACGCCGCCCGCTGAGCTTCGGGGAACTGACTGGACTTGTGCTCGACAACGCGCGCGTCCTGGAGCGTCTCGTGAAGGAGAAACGTCTCGACGCGCGCGACAGCAAGGGCGACACACCACTGCACATCGTTGCGATGCAGGGCAAGCTCCGAGCCGCCGATTTCCTCGTTCGATCAGGAGCGGATGTCCATGCCGTCAACATGGCAGGACTGACGCCGGGCGAGGTCGCACGCGAAAGTGGTCATATGTTGCTCGCCGACCTGCTGCTGTCCGCCATCGGTGCTGCGGATGATCCGGTTGAACCGGATCGGACGGCCGCAGCCGACAATCGGCCGATCATCGAGGCGACCAACCTGATCGAACCACCCGCACGGAATGACGTTGTCGATTTCGACGAAGATGCGCTCGACGATCTGTCCTTTGATGGCGAAGTCGAGGCTGTGGATTTTCACGAAACCTGCGGAAGTGCCGAGACGCGCGCGGATTTCACGCGCATCACCAATGACGTGACCCTTCGCACCGACGAGGCCGAGGCGGAGATCGACTGGGACATCGACCTGCAGTCGCTGCGCATCGAAGGTGACGGCATAGGCACCGGCCACGCTGGCACAGAGGATGACGACGCGGACTATGCAGTGTCGCGCCGTCGTGGGCTGCGTCGCGAGGTGAAGCATTCGACCTGGCACCGGTTCTCGATCGAACCCGACCGATGTGCGGAGATTGCGCAGCGCATCGTCACGAACGCCGGCGTCACCGACGAAGATCTCGACGAGATCATCGGCATCTGTCACGGACGTTTCGACCCGGTCGATCTGCGCCTGAACGTCCTGCGCGAAATCGAGGCCGCGGGGTTCGAACATGCCCGGGTTGATGAAGATACCGTTTTCGAGGCCATGACGGACGTTTGCGCGGAGGATCTTTCCGAAGCGATTGCCGCGACTTGCACGCGTGCTTCCGTGCTGCCGGGGATGGGTAAGCGCGTTCTCGACAAGCGCTCGGAGCAGCGCCTGACAGGGGCTGTCAAGCAGGCACGGACGGCGCTTCTGCTCGGGATCGTCGAGCATGCGCATGTGCTCGACATCATCCTATATATGGCAGAACAGGTCATTTGCGGCACCGTGGACTGCGCCGAAGTGACCGAACTTCAGGTCAACCCGACACATCTGACGCGAGAAGGTCAGGTATTCATCAACGCTGCCGAGGCACTGCGCGCGCTTCGGAACGCGATTGCGGCAGGGTCTGGATCGGCGGTGCGGGAGGCCGTGTCTCTGGTTGCGGATCTGGAACTGAAGCCGGAGTTTCTGGAGGCCGTCGTCGCCGAAATGCGCGAGAGTGGCGAACTGAGCGCTTTCGCCGAAACGATGGCACGCAACCTGGCAGCCCGCGAAAACGCCATCTCTGCGCTCGTCGAAGCATCCCTCCCGCTTTGCCGTCGGCATGCTGCACAACGCACCGCAGACGATGAGGATCAGGAAGATGTGTTTCAAGCCAGTTTCCGGGGATTGCTGAGGGCTGCATCGAACTGCGATCCAGCACTGGGCAATAACTTCGCTGCCTATGCATCTTTCTGGCTTATTCAGGCGGTATCGTGGTGGCGCGCCAACGAAAGCCGACTGATCCGCTTTCCGGCACACTTCTCTTCGGTTGTCTGGAAGCTTGCGCGCGCTGAAGAAAGCATTGACCCGTTTCTCCCGGGCGCACCGAGAGATGTCGAACTGGCAAAACGTCTCGATCTGACACCCCTCGAAATGCGCAAGATGAACAGGTTGCCGAGATTCGCGGTCGAGCTTTCGGTGCTTGACGATCTGGTTCCGGAGGGTCCGCTCAAGGAAATCCCGGAACACATTCACGACGCAGAATGCGCGGCGATCATGCACAACTGCCTCGCTGAGCTTGATGAGCGTCAGGCAGAGATCATCAGGATGCGCTTCGGGATAGGACTTGAAAACGAAATGACCCTCGAGGAGATCGGTCAGATCGAAGGTGTCACCCGAGAGCGCATTCGGCAGATCGAAGCCAAGGGCATGGAGCGACTGCGTAACCCCATGCGTTTGCGTCAACTCCACAAGGCATTTCCCTCATGACGTTTCGAAACGCCCCGCCGGTAGCGGAAGCCATGATCGAGTCGCTTCGCGGCCTCGGTTACAGCACCGCAACCGCGCTTGCCGACATCATCGACAACTCCATCAGTGCAGGAGCGAGCGAGATCGATATCCGGTTCGATTGGGCCGAGGCACACAGCCGGGTCAGCATTCGCGACAACGGCGCAGGCATGACCGATGCCGAGCTCGAAACCGCGATGCGTCTGGGCGCCAGGGATCCGCGTCACGCCCGCAGCAGCACCGATCTTGGACGCTTCGGAATGGGGCTGAAGACGGCAAGCTTCTCGCAGGCACGTCGGCTGACAGTCGCCAGCCGACGCGCCGGAGAGACGATCGTCTGCCTGCGCTGGGATCTCGATCGGCTTGGCGAAGCCGCGGGGGGTGGATGGCCCCTGTTCGAAGGGGCGCATCCGGGCTCCGAACACCATCTGAGCGCACTCGACATCCAACCGCACGGAACCATCGTGCTTTGGGAATGTCTCGACCGTATCGTCTCCGAGGGGTTCAAGGCACAGGACATGATCGACCTCGTGGATCAGGTCGAGCGTCATCTTGCGATGACCTTCCACCGCCTGATCGACGATCCGGCCCGCCCGCTGAAGCTCACGCTGAACGGTCGCCCGGTCGCGGCATGGGATCCGTTCATGACGGGCCATCCCGGGAAAGCGCTCGAAAGCTCCGAGTTCCGGCTGATACATACGACGGGTGTCATGGTGCAGGAACATGTGCTGCCGCACCGCGACATGCTGAAACCCGCCGAGGCGGATGCGGCGGCAGGTCCGGCCGGCTGGACCTCGCAGCAGGGTTTCTACATCTATCGCAACCGGCGTCTGCTGGTGGCAGGTGGCTGGCTCGGACTAGGCGAGCGTGGTCGCGCCTGGACACGGGACGAGGCGCACAGGCTGGCGCGAATCCGGCTCGACATTCCGAATTCGGCCGATGCCGAATGGAAGATCAACATCCTGAAGTCGACGGCAAGCCCGCCGGTCATCCTGCGCCCTCAGCTTCAGCGCATCGCAGCCGAGACGCGCGAACGCGCGCGACTGGTGTTTGCACACCGCGGCCACCTTTTGCCATCGGCAGGCAGGGCTCAGGGCGTGCGTGATGTCTGGGATGCGGTGAAGACGCGCAACGGCACCGCCTACCGCATCTCGCGCGAACACGATCTGGTCGCATCGCTGCTCGATCGCGCCGGCCCGTTGAAGACCGACATTCTTGCTCTGCTGCGCCTTGTCGAGGAGACCGTTCCCGTGCAGCGGATCTGGCTCGACACGGCAGAAGACAAGGACACCCCCGCAACCGGCTTCACGGCAGCATCGGAGGAAGATGTCCGCACGCCGCTCGCGGCCCTGTTCCGCGCGCTCGTCCTGCACAGCGGCCTGACCGAACCGCAGGCCCGCGACCGGCTGCAACGCACTCCACCTTTCGAGCGCTACACCGCGCTCATCGACGCATTGAAGATCGAGGATGACGAAACGCAATGACCACGATGGACCAGAAAGCCTTCGATACCGTTCTGAGCATGGCGCAGAAGCTGCTGATCATGAATTCGACCAGCGCAGGCAACGCGATCACTCCCGCGATGATCGAGACACAACTCGACATGCTTGCGACCATCATGCCGACACAATTCGCGGTGATCGACCGCGAGGCACTGGTCGAGGAACTCATCCGCCGTGCCAGCCAAAGCGTCGGCTCGAATGCGACGCTGAAGGATGGCGGTGACCACATCGACTGGCTCAATGCCGAGCGCAAGAAGGACTGGCACTACTGGCGGCGCTATTCGGAATACATGGAGACAAAGATCCCGTGGAAGGCGCTCGACGCGCTGGATGGCGCGACCGACGAGGTCCTTTCGCAACTCGAGGACCCCAAACGCGAGGGTGCGTGGGACCGCCGCGGACTTGTCGTCGGGCATGTGCAGTCGGGCAAGACCGGAAACTATACCGGCCTGATCTGCAAGGCGGCCGATGCGGGCTACAAGATCATCATCGTCCTTGCCGGTCTGCACAACAACCTGCGCGCCCAGACGCAGATCCGTCTTGACGAGGGATTTCTGGGCTTCGCGACGCTGGCGAACGTCGAGAACCTGCCGCCGGTCGGCGTCGGGCTGATCGACACCGATCACTCGATGCAGCCGAACTACGCCACGAACCGCAGCGAGAATGGCGACTTCAACAAGAAGCAGGCATCGAGCCTCGGTGTCTCGCCCGAGCAGCGTCCGTGGCTGTTCGTGGTCAAGAAGAACAAGACGGTGCTCGAGCGGCTGCTGTTCTGGATCCGGAACCGTGCCGCGAACTGGACCGACCCGGAAACGGGACGCAAGATCGTCACGAACCTGCCGCTGCTGGTGATCGACGACGAAGCCGACCACGGCTCGGTGGATACCGGAGAGAATGTGGTCGACGAATTCGGCGCCCCCGACGAGGAGCACAACCCGACCGTCATCAACCGTCTGATCCGTTCGATCCTGCATCACTTCGCGCGAAAGGCCTATGTGGGCTACACCGCCACGCCGTTTGCCAACATCTTCATCCACGACAAGGGCACGACAACCGAACACGGTCCGGACCTGTTTCCGGCATCCTTCATCACCAGCCTTGCGGCGCCGTCGAACTACATCGGACCGGGACGCGTCTTCGGATCCTCATCGGCATTGCCGGAAGAACTTCCCCTGGTGCGCGCCCTGGCCGAGGCCGATTATGCCCCATGGATGCCGCAGAAACACAAGAACGGCTATCGCCCGACATGGAAAAGCGAAGCGCGCATTCCCGATAGCATGGAAGAAGCCGTCCGCTCCTTCCTGCTGGCCTGTGCCGTGCGCAAGCTGCGCGGTCAGGGCGCGAAACATGCGTCGATGCTGATCCACGTCTCGCGCTTCACCTCGGTGCAGGGCGAGGTTGTCCGTCAGGTCGAGGACTATGTCCGCACCCTCAGGGGACGCTTCGCGCGCGGGATCGACCTTGCGGAAACCGAAGCGCTGATGCGGTCGGATTACGAAAACCGCTTCCTGCCCGGCATGGAGCGCATCCGCGCGCAACTTATCCCGGACGAGCAGCTTGCCGATTTCACCTGGGAGCAGCTGCGCGAGGTGTTGCCCGACATCATCAGCGACGTGAAGGTGCGCGAGATCAACGGCACCGCGAAGGACGCGCTCGACTACGTCGAGAACGAGACCACCGGGCTCAAGGTGATCGCGGTTGGGGGCGACAAGCTTGCACGCGGCCTGACCCTCGAAGGGCTCTGCACCAGCTACTTCCTGCGCACGGCGCGCATGTATGACACGCTGATGCAGATGGGCCGCTGGTTCGGCTACCGTGACGGTTATCTCGATGTCTGCCGTCTCTACACGACGCACGAGATGATCGAGTGGTTCGGACATATTGCCGATGCCGCCGAGGAACTGCGCCAGGAGTTCGACAACATGGTCGCCGCCGGGGCAACGCCGAAGCAGTTCGGGTTGCGGGTGCGGTCGCATTCTGTGCTGACGGTCACCTCGCGTTCGAAGATGCGCAACGCGCGACCGATGCACCTGACCTTCTCGGGTGACCTGCTGCAGACGATCGTCTTCCAACCCCGCCGTCAGGACATGCAAGCGAACTACGCGGCGGGCGAAATGCTGCTGCAGGCTATGGGACCGGCGCTGCATCCCGAAGATCAGCAGTTCATTCCGCCCGGGGGCACGAATTGGAAAGGGCACTTCTGGCGCGACGTGTCTGCCGAAAACGTGACGGGCTTCTTGCGTGCCTATCGCACGCATGGCGCGAGTTTCCGCGTCGTGAGCCCGCTCGTGGCCGATTTCATCGACGAGATGAACAAGGATGGTGAACTGACGAACTGGACCGTGGCGCTGATCGGCGGCGGTGAGGACGAGCACACGATCGCCGGGCTGACGGTAAACAAGCTGAAGCGGAGCGCCGTTCAATCCGAGCCCGCCGACCGGTATTCGATCAAGACGCTGATTTCGCCGCGCGACCAGGCGATCGATCTGACCGAGGCGGAGTGGCTGGCCTCGCTCGATCTGACACGTCGCACCTGGCGCGGCGACAAGGACCGCGACCAGGACGCGACTCCCCCCGACGAACCGCGCGGCACGGCGATCCGCAAGGTGCTCGGCTTCGGCGACACCGAGCGTGGTGTCGCGCCGCGCCGCGAGCGCGGACTGCTCATGCTCTACCTGCTCGAACCGAAGTTCAGCAAGATCACCGAACTCGAGGCGGGGCCGCCGGTGCTCGCCTGGGCGATCAGCTTCCCGGGCAGCCCGTCGGAACGGCGGGTCAGCAACGCGGATTACATGGCAAACAGCGTGCTGTGGGGGGCGATGAATGACTGGGTGGACTGAAGACGGCCTGCTCAAATCCTGGCGTGCACTGGCAAAACGCGACGGCGAGTCCGACTGGCAGTTCGTGCATCTGACTGATGTCGGTCCCGTCGCCATCAAGGCAGGCTGTCACTTCCCGGGCGGACGCGAGGCGCTTCTGGTCAGCTTCCCGGGCACGGTGCTGGCTGACGGCGGTGGCCTGCCGGAGGGCAAGGGTTTCGACGTGATGCCGATCAAGGACACGACCCAGTTCGCGGGACGCTCCGCGATCGGGCTGGTGCGCAGGGTCGAAGGCTCGCTCGACATCTTTGCCGTGATGGCGGCGGACGTGCTGCGTGCGCTCGATGCGACCAGTGCAAAGACCCCGCAGGCGCTGGCGAAATCCCTGGTCGGGCGGGTCAGCGAATGGCAGGCCTTCATGGCGCGCAAACGGCGGCCGATGTCGCCGCAGTCACAGATCGGGCTTGCGGGGGAACTCTGCTTCCTCGATCGGCTCTGCGACCTTCTGGGAGCCAGCGAAGCCGTTGAATTGTGGAAAGGCCCCCTGCATGCAGCGCAGGACTTTCACATCGGCACCGGTGCCGTCGAGGTGAAAAGCTCGATGGCGGGCACCGCGTTCCTTGCGCGGATCAACAGCCTCGAGCAGCTCGACACCGAGTTGGCGCCGCTTCACCTGGCGGCTGTCCGGTTCGAAGAGGCCGACGACGGTCTGGCGCTTCCCGAACGTGTTGCAGCGCTGCGCGCGCGCATGTCAGAAGCCGGCGTGAGGCGGGCGCTCGATGCCCTGCTCTTGCTTTCGGGCTATGATGACGAGCACGCGGATCACTACCGTCGTCGCCTGCGCATTGCCGAAACCAGGTCTTTCGCGGTCGGCCCCGATTTCCCCTGCCTGCGCCGTGCAACGACACCCGGACCGATCCGCAAGGTCGTCTACACGCTCGATCTCGATGCGCTGGGTCAGCCTGCGCAGCCACTCGAAGAAGCCCTTTTCTCCCTTGGAATGATTCATCATGAGCCTTGAAGACTTTCATCAGAACTTCCGTGCCCTCGTTCAATCGACGATTGCCGAGCGCGTGCAGGCGGGCGACGGCCCCTTTCCGCAAGAAGAGCTCGTCTTCGCCGAACTCGTGATGGAACGCGTCGCCGATGCCGGCATTTGCGAACCTCCGACCGTCTGCCATTGGAGCGGCAAGATCGGTCAGTCGAAGCTGCGGATCACCGGCTTCGCGCTGTCATCGGACGAGACCCGGCTTGATCTGTTCGTGACGCATTATTTCGGCAGCGAAGAGATCACGCCCCTTCCGGATTCCGTCGCTGCCGACACGGCCAAGGAAGGCGTGCGCTTCCTGATGCACGCAGCCGGGGGAAAGCTGGCCGACAAGGTGGAGACCTCGCACGAGATTCTCGGGCTGATCACGACGATCACCGCGAACTGGCCCGATCTCGACCAGCTGCGCGTTTTCGTCATCACCGATGGCAAGACGAAGGCGAAGCACTTCTCGACCAAGGAGGTGCACGACCGCATCGTCGCCATCGAGGCGATGGACATCGAGCGGCTCTATCGTCACACCGTCGGCAAACCGCGCGAAGAAGTTTCGATCAGTTTCGAGCAGACCATCGGTAGACCGCTGACCTGCGTGCACGTTCCCGATCCGGATGCAGATTACGAATACGCGCTGTCCGCGATCCCCGGTCAGGTGATCCGGCGACTTTATGAACGCTTCGGCAGTCGCCTGCTCGAGGCGAACGTCCGCACCTTTCTTGGCGCCCGCGGCAAGGTCAACAAGGGCATCGCCGAAACCCTCGCGCGCGAGCCGGAACATTTCATGGCGTTCAACAACGGTCTCGTTCTGGTCTGCGACGAAGCCGTCTTCGCGCGCGGACCGGACGGCAACATCGGCATTTCCTTCCTCAAGGGCATCCAGATCGTCAATGGTGGTCAGACAACCTCCTCGATCTACTTCGCCGCGCGCGACAACAAGGCGCTCGATCTGGGCAACGTGATGGTGCCGGCGAAGATCATCATCCTGAAAGGCGCCGAAGACATCGAGCGCGAACGGCTGATCGCCGCCATCTCGCGGTTTGCCAACAGCCAGAACGTGGTGAAGACCTCGGATCTGTCCGCGAACCGCCCATTCCATGTCCAGCTCGAGAAGCTTGCGAACGACACCTGGTGCCCCGACGGGATCGGGCGGTGGTTCTACGAACGTGCCTCGGGCGCCTATCAGGTGATGCTGCTGCGGGACGGCACGACACCCGCGCAGCGCAAGAAGCTGACCGATGCAATCCCGACCAGGCGAAAGCTGTCGAAAAACGACATTGCGAAATTCCACGAAGCCTGGCGCTGTCGTCCCGCGCAGGTCGCTCTCGCCGGCGAAAAGAACTTCGCGGCCTTCATGACCGCCCTCGACGAGGATCCCTCGATCGTTCCCGATCCTCTGGACGCGAAGTGGTATAAGGCGATGATCGCCAAGGTCATCATCTTCAAGTCGCTGGAATCCGCGATAAAGACCAAGGAGGCGAAGGAAACCTTCCGGCAGGGCTATGCCAACATCGCCACCTACACGATCTCGGTCGTCTCGGATCTGATCGGGCATCGCATCGACTTCGAGCAGGTCTGGCAGCGCCAACGCATCTCGCCCGATTTCCTGCATCTGCTCTACAAGTGGGCCGAAGAAGTGAATCGCATCTTCGATCAGGCGGCGCCGGGGCGTCAGATCTCGGAAGTGGCGAAACGACCGGAGATCTGGGCGAAGGTCAAGGCGGGAACCTATCCGATGCCGGGCGATGACGTTCCAGAGCTGACACGATGATTGGCGAGAAGGCGTCTGAACCGTAGGTTCAGACGCCTTGGCCCCGTAAAATTGCGCTCACGAAGTTCCGGCTTGTTCCTTTCTCCAATCTTGGAACCGCAATGCCAAGCTGTGCAGCCGTGTTGGTCGCCCTCGTCCCCGTCCGGCGCGCCCATCCAGTTCCGCAATCACCTGTGTGAGGCGTTGTTCCAAAACAGCTATGAGCAACAGGTCCGATGTCTCCGGATCCACCCTCCAGCGACATTCGCCTTTTGAACTCAGGTATTCATTGAATTCCGACATCGTTCTTACAAGCGTTTCATGCTCGACCTGTCCCAAGGCGGCACGGATGAGCGACGGAGAGTTGAGATCGATGTCCACAAGCAAGTCGAACAGCTGACCTGACGCCCCCGAGAAGTTCGAGAGGGCGAATCCTGCGAAATCGCGCATTTTCACCACGAAGTCGTGCTGATCCACGAATGCTTTGTCGGATGAGTTGGAACTTGCAGACGTCGTCACTGTCTCGGCACGCTTTTCATGTGCCGCCAGCAGACCCGAAACACATAGGTCCCCCTGCCTGACCAGTCTTCCCAACTGTCCGAGGTAATACCTTTCGTCGTCGCTTGGCTCGCCAAGATCAGGTTTGTAGCCGATGTCGTGTTCGATCTCGTTCCAGACATGCGCGATCATCGTGCAAACCTGTATCTCGCAACTTATGTCGCCGACATTGTCGTAGATGCCCACCTGCTGTTCGGTCGGCAAGGCAACCTGAACATGTATGGCGCGATAATAATTTTCCCTATTCTCCGTATTCTTGTCCTTTCTGTCGATCTCGATTTCACCATTCGGACCGGCAAGGGCTTTTTGCAGATGCGCCACGACTTCCTCGCAATCCTCGTGCCGATAGGTGGCGATGCGCACCCCTGCGAGGTCGCCGATACCGTCAAAGATCTCGCCGACGTTCTCGTAATTCTTGTCCAGACGGGTGCTGAAGCGCTTCAGTTTGCCTTCAAAGGACTTGGGCGTCTTCACCCGAAAGGTCACCTGCGCGCGGATGGCGTTCTGCTCGCAGATGTCCTCGCGGCAGATTTCCGCGATCCGGTCTGCAAGCTTGACGTAGCGGTCACGCTCGCGACGGTAGCGATCGACAGCGTCGGGAATGTATTTTGGGTCGAAGGGCATGCGTATGTTCCAAGAACATGAAAAACACGCGGTCATGTTCTACCCAAAGCGGAGGGGCGACAAGGCATTTCACCTTGCCTTGCAGCCGCTGCGACATTTCGACATGCGCGCCTGACGTCGCTCGGGTCCGGGTGGCCTCACCTTTGCCACAGTCGAACCATAGCCGCGGGACCAAGAAGGCAGCCATCTGCATCAAGGTGTTGATCATGACCTATCAAAACCGCGTCGATCCGTTCGGGACCTTTCACGCCGTGGCCGCAAAAGGCACCCTGATGGGCAACCGGGGTATCCTGCATGACGAGGCGAAGACCATTGCTCGCACCCATGCGCATCAGCACTGGGTCACCTGCGCGCTCTCGTTCAAAGGGCGGCAGCAGGAAATCATGAAACCCGGCCGCTACACCCAGCTGTTCTTCCTCGACGAAGCGACCGCGCTTGCCGCCGGGCATCGTCCCTGTGCCGAGTGTCGGCGCGAACGCTACAACGAATTCACTTCACTCTGGCGGCAGGTGCTTGGCGAACCCGAGGCGGGGCGGTCCCTGCCGGAGACGATCGACCGTGCACTTCACTCTGCCCGCATCGCGCGCGGTCGCAAGGTGACCTGCACCGCAGACATTGCCGACCTGCCGGACGGGGTGATGGTCGCTTCTGCCGACGCAGCGGTGCTGATATGGCAGGGACGCCAGTTCGACTGGAGCTTCGAGGGGTATCACCCGCGACCAATTCTACTCGAAGGTCCGGTCGAGGTGCTGACACCGAAGCCGCTGGTCGAGGTCATCCGCGCGGGGTTCGTGCCGCAAGTGCACGCCTCGGCGAGCTGACCTCGTCGCTCGCCCCGGTTGTGCCCGAGCTTCGCCGCAATCGCCTGCTCTTCTGGTGCAACCGTAACGAGCGCGAGCCTGTGATGAACACCGTTCCTGTCCTGACCCATGCCACCGAGCGCGATGTCGACCTTTTGCTGGTCGAGGAATTTGCCGCCTCTCCCCTCTTCACCGCAGCCATCTTGCGCGCAATCGGCCTCATCGACCTTGGTTTCATCCGGTCGCAGGTGCTGCATTCGGTGCGCAGACTGCACAACCGGCGCGAAATCGACATCTCGGTGCAGGTCGAGACCCGGCGAGGCAAGGTGCTCCTGCTGATCGAAAACAAGCTCGACACCTCGGAACAGCCCAAGCAGGCAGAATCCTATCGCGCCGAAGCCGAGGCGCAGGCCGGCAGTTTTCTGCTTGTGCGCACGATCCTGACCTGCCCCGAGGCCTATCGCGCGCAGAATTCCCGCTTCGCCGGAGCCTTCGATCATGTGGTGAGCTACGAGATGATCGCCGACTTTTTCCGCGCGCGGGCGGGGCGGGAAAGCGGTGAATTGGGCGCCCGCATGACGCATCGCGCCGATCTGATGATGCAGGCGATCGAGAAACAACGGCGCGGCTATGTGCAGGTGATCCACCCCGCCAAACATGCCTTCAGTGCGCGCTATGTGGCGCTTGCCGCGAAGATCGCGCCCGAATTGATCCCCGGTCCCTCGATGCTGCGCGAAAGCGCTGCCGAGAGCGTGACGATGATCTTCGCCCCCGAAACGCTGCCGGACTGGTCGTTCCTGCCGCAGATGCGGATCGTCCATCAGCTGCGCGAGGGCAATGCGAACGTCAATTTCTACGGCTGGGGTGACCACTTCCCCGAACTGGCGGCGCGTGTTGCTGCCGACCTTGCAGGAAGCGGCATTCGACCCGTTCCGACGGTGAACAAGCGAAAAGGGGGCCGGTCGGGGCTGATGCTGGTGGTCGAGACGCCAGCCATCGACCAGTTTGCCGATTTCGAGGCGCAGATCGACGCGGTGCGACAAGGTATCGACCGCACGCGCGCCCTTCGCGCCTGGGTCCTGGCGCACAAGTCCGCGGTGCAACGCTGGGCAGCGATGGTGCCGAAGCGCTGAAGCGGGCAGCCGGAACCACGGGACCAGCGGGACCGGTGGGGCCGGACCCGCTGCTGGTGAACTCAGCTGATCTTGTAGGCGTCTATGCGCTCAAGGTTCAGCGTGTAAAGGCGCGGACGACCTGGGATGTGGCGCGACGCACGGCGCATCGTGCGACCACCTTCGCCGGGAAGAAGCATCTGCATGTCGAGAAGCGCTTTCGCCGCGCGCGCACCTTCGGTCTCGGGATAGAGCCGCGCCCAGGTTTCGGCGGTCAGGTATGCCCGGGTGTCGTCGCGCCAGCCGTGAAGGTTGCTTTCGGTCTGATCACCTCTCAGGGGCGAAAGCGTCGCCAGTTCGTTGTCGAGGAAGGTTTTCAGCGGCTCCACCACGGTATCGACGGCTTCGCGCTTTTCACCAAAGCGACGTTCATACCAGTCGAGGAAAGCAGTCCTGGCTGCCTCAACTGCGGCATCGTCCGACCAGCCGGTAAGCTTCATCCCCGTCGCCAGCCGTCCTGCCACCGCGATGATCGCGAAACGACGGGCAACACGCTGGATCTGGCCATCAGGCGCGCTCGGCAACGTGCCTACCCACGACGACGCCAGTGCGCGCACCAACGCCTCGATCTGTGTCGCGAAACCAGTGCGGGTAAGCTTCGACAGCCTGCGCACGAATTCACGACCGACCGCGCCGTGACAAGCGTTCGCAGCATTGCGCAGCATGTCGGCGAAGGCGGCGGCGTTCTTTGCATCGTGCAGAATGTCGAACACGCCCCAGGTCCGGGTGTCGGCTTCGATATCGATCAGACGCACCTCGTGGCCAGTCTTCGCATCGAGCCGCGCTTCTTTCAGCTTTTCTTCGACGCTGATTTCACCCGAGGAGATGATCGCAAGCCGCCACGAGGCTGTATCGGCCAGCGTCGCGTCTTTTGTCATCCGGCTTTTCGCTTTCCCGTTCGCAAGCATGTAGATCGCTTCGTGCAACGCACGGGGGCTGATTTCGGCGATTTCGTCGAGCGGCAGAAGCATGTCGTTCAGCGCCGCAGCCGTGGTCTCCAAGCCGTTGCTCGTCGCGCGCCACTGACCGATCAACTCGCGCGAACCCCACACCGAGGCAGCGAGCCGAAGCAGCGTGGTCTTGCCGGAGGAAGATGTGCCGCGAAAGTGCAACCCGCCACCGATCTCGCCGAGGAGGGCGAGGAGCGGACCGGAGAAGGCAAGCGAAACCGCGAGCATCATCAGCGGGTTGCCATCGCATTTGCGACCGATCTCGGAACGCCAGGTGTCGATCGTGCCCTTTTGAACAAGATGGCGGGCGGGACCGTTTCCGAGAGCCGGCATCGGCAGCACTTTCGCGTCGCCGATCACGTCGGAGCCGATGACGAAGCTGTCGAAAGTCTCCCCCGCCCAGCCGAGACGCGAAACCGAGGTCAGGCGCGCTTGCGGTTTCCAGCGCTGGAGAAGCTGCAGCAGGCGGTCTTTCGAGCCTTTGCCGACACCCAAAACCAGACCGCAGTCATGTAACCGGGCCAGCACCTCAGCTGCGCGTCGCGTCAGATCGGCATTCAGCACCGGCACATCGTGCCAGCGACCATCATCGTCGCGCACCACAACCAGGCGTCCCCAACCGCGACCATCTTGATCAGCGAACAAGGCATCGACGCGCAGGGGCGAACAGATGAAAACCGGCTCACCCTCCTCGTCGCTCGGCATCTGATAGACGCCATCGGAAAAGAGTGCGTAACCATCAGGGATTGATGAGACCGCGCCGACCGGATCTGCAGCTTCAGCACTGGTCGTGACAGTTGGGACCGCTGGGACCGGCTGCCGATCATCGTTCGCGGCGAGTGTGGAGGTTTCGACGCTTTGCGCCGTCACCTCGGCTTCGGCCGCAGGTGTCGGCTCGGATTGCACCGGATGAACGAGTTGCAGGGTGGGTTTGGCGGCCTCGACCGCAAACTCGGTTTCGGCTTGCGCTTCAATCGCGTCGGAGATCGAGACGATCTTGTTCATGACGTTCATTTCTTGATCTTTCTCTTCTGAGCCGATCAATCGGCAATGGGGGATCGGTCGCGGCCGGCATGGCCGCGTCGGTTGAGTCAGTTTTTTCTGAAGCGTTCGCCGGTCCCGGCGGTCCCGCCTGGTCGGTAAGGGCGGGAAGGTGTTGGTCTGTCGGTCACGTCATCAGGTCATGAAAGAAATCTCCGTCGGTTGAAGGCAGGCACAAATGCTTCGGCACCGGAAACGCGATGGTTTTCGATGATCGAGCGATGCAAGGTGCTCTGTCGTGTTGTCAGGATGCGAAAGACCCGCCGAAGCGCGCGGGGTGCATGCTTCGGTCAGGGCGTTAGTTCAGATGTAGCCGGTTGCTGGTGGTCGTGACGCTTCAGCTCTCGAACTTCACCACGAAAGTCTGTTTCGCGAGCCACTCTTCGAACGTTCCGATGAAAATGTCGGGTTTCCACTTCGGCATGGGCACACGAATTTCCTTGTTGAACTCGACCAGCATCGCGTTCAACTCGGCAACGGTGGCGAAGGCAGCACGTTTGATCTCGGGGTCGCTCAGATCGGTTTGCTCGATCTCGGCGATGCGCGCGCGGATCTCGGCGTATTTGTAGTCACGCACGCGATGCGCAAGATCGTGCGCCGCATCAATCAGGCAACCGATCAGCACTTCGGCTTTACCGAGCGAGCTACCCTTCGAGTCACCGAACGGGTTCGAGAACCCGCTCTCTTCACGCGAGTCGCTCAGATCGTCGAGGGTGCAGGCTTCGGGGCCGCTGTCGTCGGTGAAGTAAAGCGGCTGCACACCGGCGAGTTCGAGCGAATGCGCGTATAGCGAGTCATACTGGTCGTCGAGGGTGAAGACCTCGAAGAACGGCGTCTTGAACAGATCGGCGTTCTGCGTCGGCGTCTTCATCGCTTCTTGCTTCTTTGCTTTCTGGCGCTCGCGGTAGCGCCTGACTTTTTCTGCGTTGGAAAGGGCCATCATGAGTCTCCTGCTGCCGATGCACGGTTACACCAACACCGACACCATTGCAAGCCGTCAGAACCGTCCCGAGGATTTTTTTGGGGGGCAGACATGACGGCGCGTCGATCCCGCTTTGCTGCCGTTTGCCGTGATCCTGAACCGATGACGACCCCGAGGCCATCGAAACCGCTTGCGACCGCAGCGCGGGTTTCGATACGAGACGCGCATGAGATTGCCGACCGAAGCCCTTCTGCCCTTTGCGAAAAAGCTCGCCGACCCTTTGCGCCTTGAGCATGAGGTTCGGGTGTTGACGAACACCCAGCGTCGTCTTGCAGGACGCGTTGCGCTGGTGCCGAAGGTCGATCTGGACGCGTATCGCTTCCAAGCCGTGTATGACTGGATCGAGGTTCGCGTTCATTTCGCGCGGCCGACGCAGGCGCAGCATGTCCAGCAGGTGCTGAGACAGTTCCTCGACCGGAATAGTCATATCGCGCCGGAGGATCTGGGACCAGGTGGGGTCTTCACCGCTTGCACGATCAAGGTGCAGGAACCGGCCAGCATGGCGCGGATCACCGAGATCCATGCTGCCTTGAAGACCTCTTTCGGAGAAGCAAGCGCAGCGCGCGTGACAGGTCTCGAAATCAGCATCGACGCCTACCCCGCCCAACCGGGTGACAAGGACAGGGCGGTGCTTCTGGGTGCGATGCAGCGCACGATCTGGACCGGGCGAGACATCTGGTCGAACAAGAACAGCCGCCCGCGCGCGGTCTTTGCGAAAGTAGAGACAGGGGTTCGAAAGCTCCTGCGTGCTCCAACCATGCGAGAACGGGATCTGTCAGCGGTGAGCCCGGATGCGCACGAGATCCCGCCCATCGATGCAACGATGTATCTTGGTGCGAGCGACGATGACCTGATGATCCGGCTCATGGACAAGGTGATCGACACGCAGCGCATGGATGGGAGTTTCACCGACCTTTCCGAGGACCGGAAACGGGTGCGAATCGAAGCAACGCTGAAGGGGGCCGAGTTGCTTGCGATCGGCGTGACCGACATCGCCTCGTTGAAAGCGCTGCAGGCAAGCAGGCTGCAAAAGCGCACCTTCCAGTTCAAGCTGCCGACGTTTTCGGCCCGGTCACAGATCAGGACCGGGAGCGATGTGCTGCAGAACGAAAAGCAGCGTTGGCGCGCGAGGACCTGGTTGCGCGCCGGGTTGGTCGGTTTGATGGCGATGGACCGGGAGAGCGAGAGGTTCCTAAAGACACAGAAGCGCGATGTGGCGAAAGCGGTGCGGAGGATCAAAGGTCCGCGGCCGCGCGTTTTTGCAGGAAAGCGGCTCGCGGACTCGTTCGTTGCCTGGGATGAGATGAACAGGAAGGTGAACGTGGCGCTGACAGCCCTGGAGAAGCGTGAAGGAACGGCGTGGAAGAAGCTGAAGCCTTGATGAAGGGGTGTGTGGAAGCCTCTGAGTAAGTGCTTATCTACAGTTAAAAGGACCGAAAGCAGGGTCTTTCGCTCGGACTCCTTGCAGAAAAGGCTGCCATAAAGGGGTCACGATCGCGGACAAGGCTGATGACGGTGGAAAAAACCTGCACCGAATGTGGCGGCGATGCAGCCAGTGATTGTCCGGGCTGGTCCTTCGTTGACCGATCCCGCCTTGCAGCCGTTCCCCGCTTGAGGCCGCCCTGCATGGTCGAGACTGCGGTGGCATCCATCAGCAGTCGCATGTTTTCGAGCAATCAGCCGAAGTCGCGCTGACATCGGAGCACGCGATCGGGTCAATATACGCTATAGCGCATATTGACGATTTATACGCCCTGGCGCATGATCGCGCGATGAGCAACCTTGCACGCACCCCCAAGCAGATCGGCGCCGTCATTCAGCGCACCCGAAAAAACCACGGCTGGAGCCAAAGCGACCTCGGCGAGCGCGCGGGCCTGCGTCAGGCGACGATCTCGACCATCGAGCGCGGCGAAAGCCCCGCAAGGATTGATACCCTCCTGTCGGTGCTGGGGGCGCTCGATCTCGAGTTTCGGATCGACATCCGCACAAAGCTGACACAGTTTGACATCGAGGATCGTGCCTGAATTGGCGCGATGCAGCAGCGTGTTCGTAGAAGGTGAGACGTGGCCATAAGCTGGCCACTGATCGACGCGCGACGAGCCGGACCGCCCCTCACGGGCGTGATCGACTGCTGCCGTGACTGTGCGAAAAGAGCGGGACCGGAAGGGTCCGGTGATTTTCCTATCGCAAGGAGAACAGGCGCGCCGCCGCTGTCCTCCACACCTTCGCTTCGCACTCCATCATGCAGATCGACATCAACCACCGCAGATCGACCACGGAGCGTGCGTCAGGCCCATTGGGGCGCGCGCTGAGTCGCATCCATCATCACGCATGAGGTCACGGTGCACCCGCGCGAGATCGCAGCCTGTGACCGCCCCAAGTGCATTTTCGATTGAACCGGAGAAACGACGTCCTTCGCCGCGCTGTCTATATAGCTGAAGAGCTGTTCAGCTGATGAGCTACAGTCATTTCACGAAGCGCGGCGCAGGAAACATGCTCATAACAGCCACCTTCACATCGAAATCCGCGCCGGTGCAATCGTTGTTAGCCAAGGCGTTGTCATGCCACAGAGCGGGGTTTTCGATCCGATCCTGGTGGATTTCGTTTCGGGATGCCCCGTCCTGAAGTCCGCGCTTTAAGGTGGAAAAAAGTTTTCCGAGACTTTTGTCAACCTTGGGAGCGTCGAAGCCTTATTTTATTGGGCTTTCGAGGTTGACAAGGTTGACAAAAAGACCCGAAAGGTTGACAGAAACGACGTTTTTGATGTCGCTTTTCAACCAAATGTCAACCCGTTGTCAACTTTGGAGGCCATTTTGTCAACCAAGTGTCAACCAAAATGCAACCCTCTCAGCACGCTCTGGCGAACTCGCCGAAGGCATCGTTGGCGGCGCGCATGTGGACTTCGCCTCTCTGCCTTCAAGGCATGTCTCCTCGGAAACCCGCACCTTTGCATCGGTGACTGCCCCGGCCCGCTTGGAACGCCATATCAATCATCATTGAAACGGCGCCCCCTGCAGCCCTCTTCAAACCGCAATTTCAACGATCGTTGACGCAAACTTCAAAGTGGTGCATCCTCAGCACTCGTTTCAACGATCGTCGATGGCGCGATGACCGACACCCCCATCTCCACCGTTGCCGAGCTCGGACAGGCGATCCGCGCACGCAGGCTGGCGCTTGGCTTGCATCAGGCCGAGGCCGCGATGCAAAGCGGGGTCTCGGCGGCGACGTTCAGCGCGATCGAGAACGGCAAGGAGACCGCCCGCATCGGTCTTGTGCTGCAAATCTGCCGCGATCTCGGCTTGCAGATCACGTTGAGCGCCTGAGATGCCCCGGCTTGACCTCGACGTCTTCCTTGAAGCCCGCGCGCAGCCGATCGGTCGTCTGACCCGGTTCGACGATGGCGCGCTTGCTTTCGCCTATCTCACCGACACGCTGCCCCATCCGCTGTCGCTGTCGCTGCCACTCCGCGAGGAACCCTTCGGCGATGCCGTGACGCGCGCCTTCTTCTCGAACCTGCTCTTCGAGAATGCGCAGCGCGAGCAGATCCTGCAACGCTACCGGCTCGACTGGTCCGACATCGTTGGACAGCTCGAACATCTGGGTGCGGATTGTCCTGGTGCGATCTCTTGCGTTCCGGTGGGGGCAGGTCCGGCGAAGATGCCAGGCGATCTTGCGACCGACTATGACGCGCTCGATGCGGACGATCTCACTCGGATCATGGTCTCGCTGCGTGATCGCCGTCGTCTGCCCGAGGACACCCGCGACCCGTCTCCGCTTGCGGGCGTTCAAGGCAAGGTCGCACTGACACAGCTGCCGGATGGTCGCTTTGCGCTGCCCAAACGCGGGTTGAACGTGCCGACGACGCATATCCTGAAGGTGCCCCGACCGTCCGAAATGGCGCTGGTGCGACAGGAACATGTGCTGATGAGCCTGATGCGCGGGATGCAGCGTCATCCGGTCGCTGAAACCGCGATGCTGGGAGAGGGCGACCTGCAAGGACTGCTCGTCACCCGTTTCGATCGGATGTGCGACGGCGGGGTCGTGCATCGCATCCATCAGGAGGATTTCGCCCAGGCGCTCGGTCTTGGTCCGCATCTGAAATACCAGCGCAACAACAGTGACAGCCGCCGTTTCGGGGCACGCTCGATGGGAGAGCTGCTCGCGCAGACCGCAAACCCCGGTCGCGCTCGTCAAGCGTTCCTCGAGGTGACGCTGGTGAACCTGCTTCTCGGCAACACCGACAACCACGCGAAGAACCATGCGCTGCTTTACACCGGTCCGCGTCCCGTTCTGGCGCCGGTCTATGACGTCGCGCCGGTGCTGATCGACCGCGAAGTGACACATCAGCTGGCGTTCGACATCGGACGCGCGCAGATGACCGACGAGATCGCTGCGGCCGACCTTGAGGACTTCATCCTTTCGCTTGGCTTTCCGCGCTTCACGCCCGCGCTGCGCAAGCGCCTGATCGAGATCGTGCAGGCCACCGTCGTCCAGATCGCTCCGATGCGGGGACCGAGTCTGAAACCGCTCGGCGATGCGATGGCGGAACAGGCCGGCTGGCTCGCACAGGCGCTGGAGGTGGCGATCGAGATCCCCGAGCGCGATGGGTTGATCATCAATCGACCGTGAAGCGCCGGGGTTGCCTTGACCGCCGAGCGTCCTCAGACATCGAAAGACACGTCTCAGTTGCAAAGCCTCAATAGCAGTGTCAAACTGTCAAAATGATACATGCCAAAAAACCAATTGATGCATTGAAGCCACCTGCAGCGAGGAACTCAATTGATCGAAAACATCTATTTGGCGAATGTAGGCGCTTACGATGCCATAGGAACGAAGCTCGAAGCGTTGAAAAAAGTAAACTTCATCTTCGGCTCGAACGGAGCTGGCAAGACAACGATTTCTCGCATTATCGAAGGCTCGGGAAACTTCCCTGACTGCCATATAGCATGGGCAGGCGGCACCCCATTGGAAACCCGCGTCTATAGTAGAGATTTTGTCGAGAAGCATTTCGATGCGGCAAGCAGCATCAAGGGCATCTACACGTTCGGAGGGAACGTTGAGGTCGCCGAGAAGATCAACACACTAAAGGCAGAAGCCGATTCCATCAAAACGAAGCTTGGCAGTCTCCGAAAGAATCTTGTCGGTGAGGACGGAACAAGTGGTAAGAAGAAAGAACGTGAAACGCTCGACGCACAGTTTTTACAAGATGTGTGGGACGCCAAAGGAAAGCTCAGTGATTTGAAAGACGCCTTCACTGGACTAAACAGCGACAAGAAGAAGTTCCGTGACCGCTACTTGACCGAGGCCTCAGCTAACGTCGCGACAGTGAGGGATATTTCAGAGCTTCGCGACGACGCCGCAACTGTGTTCTCCGGATCGCTGACAGAGGCAAAAGCCTTACCCAGTCTGGATAAATCAAAAGTTACAGAACTTGAAAGCTCGGCTATCCTCAAAAAGAAGGTCATAGGCAAAGAAGACGTAGACATCGCCGCGCTGATAAAAAATCTCGGCAATAGTGACTGGGTGCAACAGGGACGGCAGTATTTCGATCAACTTGAAGATCGGTGCCCATTCTGCCAGCAAAATACAGATGCAGCTTTCAGGCAGAGCATAGAGGCATATTTTGATGAGAGTTACATTGCCGACCTCGCGGCTATTGACAAGCTGCTTTTCGACTACACCAATGCAGCAAGAGACCAACTGACCAATTACAACGTGTCCGAAATTATTGAATCGCCCTACCTTGACCGCGAGGCTTTCGAGAAGGATGTCACGGCCCTTCGCCTTGCTCTTGACAGCAATATTGAACACGTCAGGGCAAAGCGGAAGGAGCCTAGCTCCACAGTAACTCTCACCGATACAGCCCCGCTGCTTGCAGCAGTTAACTCCCACATCGAAGCGGCCAACCAGAAAGTCAAAACCAATAACGATACCATCGACAATCTTGCCATCCGCAAAAAAGAACTGACATCGCAAATTTGGAAACGGCTGCTGGAAGACACAAAGGCGATTTGCGGTAAATTTAAATCCGAAACTGACGGACTCGACAAGGCGATCAGCTCGTTGGAAACTCAGATTGAAAAGGAAAGCATCAATCTTTCCAAAAAGCAGGATGACATCGAAGAAAATGAACGCAAGATCACAAGTATCAAGCCTACGATTGATGAAATCAACAAACTCCTGAAGTCATTTGGCTTCACCAACTTCAGACTCGTTGAAAGCTCGGCGAGCGGCTTCTACGAGGTCAAAAGACCGAACGGGAGCGACGCAAAACGAACGCTGAGTGAAGGCGAGAAGTCCTTTATCACGTTCCTTTACTTCTATTATTTGATCAGGGGGTCGTTCAGTTCGAGCGGCGGCATGGGTGACAAGGTTGTAGTGTTTGATGACCCCGTTTCGAGCATGGATGCGGATATACTTTTCATAGTTTGCAATCTGATAAAATCCGTCATCGCCGAGATGCGCACAGATGCGAGCACAATCAAGCAGGTATTTGTGCTCACACACAATATCTACTTCCACAAGGAGGTAACGTTCGACACATGCCGAAGAACGGGCAAGAAGAAAGATGAAACGTTTTGGGTGGTGCGTAAGACTTCGAGGAGATCAGAGCTGGTGTCGTTCGGGGAAAACCCGATCAAGTCGAGCTATGAGCTTCTCTGGAAAGAGGTCAGGCAGATGGCCTGCTGCCGGTTTCGTGGACACGAAGATAAGATCGTGACCAAGGAAACGGAGATCGGACATGGTGAGACGGAAGTTCACGAAGGAGTTCAA
>NZ_QJTK01000006.1 GCF_003217355.1 Rhodobacter viridis
TTCGGCATCGATCAGGATCCACTTCTTCTCGATCTCCGCCGGTTTCGCGGTATAGGTTTTCATTGTCGATCGCCCTTTGAAGGGTTGGGAAACTGGATGCGGGCTTATCCGCGCTTTCCAAAAACAAATCAAGCACCCACAGCAGAATTATCACAAGCTATTTCAATGGGTTATAAAATAGGTATCAAAATACCCCATGCAAGCAGCACAAATCGGCCGCCGCAAGCCCGGTTTTCGGCCGATCGGCGCCGTCCTTGCGGCGCGCCCGCCGCTCGCCCTGCAGGCGCGACAAACCGCATGACGACCCGCAAAAGCTGTGCTAGCGTTTTCGGACTTGTCGCCTTGCCGCGTTCATTTCATGGCTTTCCATGCCCGATACAGGATCCGATCCTTTTCCCTTCGCACCATCTCCCGGGTCTCGGGAGGGCGAGACGGACAAGACGCATCCGCCGGTTTCGGTGCTGCGCCACGCCCTGCCGACCGAGCTGTTCAAGGCCATTCCGCAGATCGCCGACATCGTGCAGCTGCGCCCGCATGACGCGGAAACGACGCTCGATTTCCTGTGGCGGCTGCGCGCCTCGACCACGCCCGAAGAGGCGGTGACCTTCACCAGTTTCGCGGTGCTGCCGCAGATCGCAATCTGGTGGGGCTATGAATGCCTGCGGCTCCTGCCCGAGCAGATCGAGCCGCGCGACCGGCCATTTCTGGAAAACATCGCCGCCTGGACCACGGGCCCGACGCAGGACCGCCGCTTTCTGCTGATGCGCGAGGCGCTGTTTGCGCCGTTCCGCTCGCCCTCGGTGATGCTGGCGCTGGCGGTGGGCTGGTCGGGCGGCCCCGTCGCGCCGAATGATCCAATGCCCGCGCCGCTTTACCGCGCGCCGCGCTCGATCAATGCCGCGGTGCTCTCGTGCCTCGCGCGGGCCGATCTGTCGCGTCGTTCGGTGCTGCTGGCGCGGTTCATCGGACTGGCGGAAACGCTCTGCAGGGTCTAGGAAAATACCCGGAAGAGGCGAGGATCGGACCATGCCGCTGGTGCTTCAGATCGAGAATGTCGACCGTCTGCCCGATGGCGGGCCGCTGCGGATCGTCGTCGGCGAGCAGGGTTGTCAGGTCGGGCGGGCGACGACGATGCACTGGGTGTTGCCCGATCCGACGCGGCTGATCTCGGGCCATCATTTCGACATCACCTATGCCGAGGGTGGCTGGTGGCTGACCGACCGCTCGACCAATGGCACCTTCCTGCAGGGCAGCCGCTACCGGCTCGACCAGCCGTGGCGGCTGCGCCATCTCGACCGGTTTCAGGTCGGCCACTACCTGATCGTGGCACAGCTTGAGGAGCCGGTGCACCAAAGCCCCGACTGGGGGGCCTTTGCGCCGATGCCGGCCCCGGCCCCGCCCGTGGCCCAACCCCTGACCCCGCCGCCGTCTTTCCCGGCGCAACCGGCCTTTGCCCCACCCGCTTTCGCGCCGCCCCCCGGCCGTCTGCCCGGCCCGCCCGGCGATTTCGCCGAGGATTTCATCGCCAACCCGCTGCCCCCGGCAGCCCCCGTCCCGCCGCAGCCCGTGCCACCCTCGCTGCCGCAACCGCAGCTGCAAGCGCCGCCGCTTCCGCCCGTGCCGGCTGTGGCCGCCGCCGCCGTCCTGCCGCCCACGGCCGCGCTCGCGCCGCAGCAGCCTGCGGCGGCACCTCTGGCCGGGCCGCTGGCCGGGGCGTCCTTCCTGCAGGCCTTCTGCACCGGTGCCGGTCTTGACCCCGCACATTTCGGCACCGCTGATCCCGAGGTTCTGGCCGCCATGCTGGGCCGCAGCCTGCGCGCCGTCGCCTCGGAGGTGATGACGCAACTGCAACTGCGCGCCGCCGCCAAGCAGTTCACCCGCGGCGGCGATCGCACCATGCGCCAGGCCGATCACAACAACCCGTTGAAATTCATGCCCGATGTCGAACAGGCGATGGAGGCGATGTTCCTGCGCCCGCGGGCGGGCTTCCTGCAGGGCCCCGAGGCGCTCGCCGAAGCGCTGATCGATCTGCGCCGCCATCAGGTCGCGCTCTTTGCCGCGCTGCAACCGGCGCTGCAGCAGCTTCTGGGCGATCTCGCGCCCGAGGAGATCGAGGCCGCGGCGGCGGGCGGGCTTCTGGGCGGCTCGCGCAAGGCGCAGGCCTGGGAGCTTTACATCGAGCGCTGGGACGGCAAGACCGCGCCGCATGAAAACGGCATTCTCGACGCCTTCCTCGCGCATTTCGCCGCCGCCTACATGGACAGCATCACCACGCAGGCGATCGGCTTGTCGCCGCATCCGCAGACTTGACCCCGAAGCGGAAACGGGCGACGCCCGGGGCGTTTTGAACCGCCGCAGGGCGGGCTGCTTTGAAGCGTCCGGGGGTCGTCATGGCCATCGACTTGTTGTCCGAAGCCGTTTCCGGCGAGGCCCCCTGCGGCCCCGATCTTGAACAGACCGCCGATCCGGATTTCCTCGGCTATCACTTCGCCGCCGAAGCCGCCCTGCCCGAACGCTACCTGCTGCCGAACGTCTTCAAGCCCGGCTCGATCGACATCCACCGCGAGACCGCGACGATCACCGCGCGGCTCAAACGCAGCCGCGATCTGCGCCTGCTCTCGCTGCTGGCCCGGTTCGAGATCCTTGCCGGGCGTCCCGGGGGCTTTGCCGAGGCGCTCGAGGGCGTCGTCACCGTTCTGACCGCCTTTCCCGAAACCGCCCATCCTGCCCTGCCCGGCCGCGCAGCTTCGCATCGTGCTCGACGCGCTCGAACGGCATCTGGCGCAGACGGACCCCTCTTCGGTGGCGCTGCTTCTGGTCACGCAGGCGCGGCTTCTGGTCGGCAAGTCGCTGGTCGAGGCGCCGGGGCCGCCGCCGCCGCCCGCCCCCATCCTGCGCGAGCGCGCCGACATGGCCGCGCAGATGCGCGCGATCGAGGCCTGGTACCGCCGCAACGAGCCGACAAGCCCGATCCCGGTGCTGCTGGCGCGGGCGCGCGTGTCGCTCGACCGGGATTTCGAAACACTCGTCGCAGAGCTGTTGCCCAACCGTCAGAAATGACGACGAAAGCCCTTTAAATTCAAGCTTGTGAATGGGTAACCATCCTTAAAGGCCGTTGACTTTCACTCAACCCATGCGCTTCATCAGATCAGGTCACGGAGTTTCGATAGGCATCCGAAAAGGCTACCGATTTTCTCAAGCGCAACCGCCCTCCGCGGGTGCAGATTTCCTACGAAGACCCCTATGACAGCGAAAAGCTGGTCGAGTTGCCCTTTGTCATGGGCATCATGTCGGACCTGTCGGGCAATGCCGCGAAGGTCGAAAAACCCGAGATCGAGGCGCGCGAGTTCCGCGATGTGACGGGGACGAGGCTCGACACGTTCATGGCCGATGTCGCGCCCGGCCTGGCCTTAGCCAGACCCGGGTGCAGTTGCAGACCGATCTGCAAAGCTGGATCAACCGCTACGTCTCGGGCAACCCCGACACCGCCACCGAGGCCGAGAAGGCCAAGAAACCCTTGGCCGGCGCCAAGGTCGAGGTGCTCGAAGACGAAGAAAACCCCGGCTATTACATGGGCCGGTTCTTCCTGAAACCGCATTTCCAACTGGAGGGTACGGATATCGGCAGGAGCCTCGTGTCCAAACTTCCCAACACCAAATAAGCGTCAGCAGTGACCGTTCGAGACTGTTTCCTCCTCAAAGGAGCTTGCCGTGTCTGTGGATATCTTTCTGAAACTTTCCAATAATATCAAGGGCGAGTCGCAAGACACGACCTACAAGGACAACATCGACGTGCTGGCGTGGTCCTGGGGGCTGACGCAGTCGGGAACGACCCATGTCGGGGGCGGCGGCAAGGTCAACGTGTCGGACATCATGCTGACGAAATATGTCGATCTGGCCTCGAACGACCTGATCAAGCGCTGCACCTCGGGCTGGGATATCGCCGCGAACGAGGAATGGTCGCCCTGAGCCGTCACCGGCGCGCAGGCGCGGCCTGATCGGATGCGGCGTCGGCGATGCCGCGTCCCTGCCCTTCTCTCTTGCCGAACCGGACGTCCGCCATGCGACAGCCCGTTTCTTCCGCTGCGGGGCCGGGACGCGCCACCCAGACCGGGGGCGCGCAGCGCGACCGCGCCCGTCGCCAGATGTCGCTCATGCATGTCTTCCGGCTTTGCGCCGAGACCGCGACCTCGCGCCTGTCGGCCCTCGGTCCGAGGGGCGACAGCGCCGAGGCGACGACGCCCCCCGTTGTGAAACTGCACCGCGAGGGGGTGGCGCCTGAAGAGCTGCGCCGCCGTCTCGGCATCGATCTGGCCGCGCTGATGAACACGATCCGGCTGGATGCGGTGGTGGATCTGACCGATCAGCCCCATGCGCGCCGCTCGGTGGTGAACCACGGCTTTCTGGACCTGACTGCGATCTCGCGCTCGCGCCGGGCCGAACTCGCGATTGCCGAGCAGATCCGGCAGACCCTGATCGAGCGCGAGCCGCGGCTTGATCCGCAGACGCTGACGGTGACGCTTGGCGATCGGGACGAAAGCCGGACCGAAAAGCTGACCTACCGGATCGAGGCGGAAATCCGCGCCTGGCCCGCCGATGTGCCGGTGGGATTCACCGCCGAAATCGACGTCGGCGCGGGCAAGATGCGGATGCGCGGCCTGCCGAAAGGGACTGAGGGGGAGCGATGAGAAAGGCTTTCCGCGACGCCTATAACGAGGAACTGGCGCTGCTTTATGAACGCGCGGCGGAATTTTCCGCGAAATATCATGGCATTGCCGAGCGTCTGGACGGCGTGCTGCGCGACAATGCCGATCCCGGCATCGCCGGGCTTCTGGAGGGCACGGCGTTTCTGGCCGCCCGCGCGCAGCTGAAGCAACGCGAGGAATTTCGCGGCTTCACCGATGAGTTGCTCGAGCAGTTCCTGCCCGGCCTGCTGGAGCCGCTGCCCGCGATGATGATGGTGCAGGCGCATGGGCCCGAGCCCGACAAGCTCGAGACCGGCAAGCGCATCGCGGCGGGCAGTGCGATCGACGCCCGGCTTCTGGATGCCGAAACCCGCGTCGCCTGCCGCTTTCGTCTGGGCGCCGCGATCGAGCTTTGGCCGCTCGAGATCGAGCGCATTGCCCCGCGTCACCGCCGAGCGGGTGCAGCTGATCATCGAATTCGACCGCGTGCAGCCGGTTCTGGCGGCGCGGCTCGGCCCGCAGGCGGCGGTGCTGCATGCCGCCCCGGCGATCAACCTTTTCGAAGAGGGCGCAAGCCATGTCCGCCCCGACCGCAGGCAGGCCGACCATATCGTCACCCCCGACTCAAGCCCTTCGAAGCATTACGAAATCATCCGCATCACCGATGTCTTCGCGCATTCTCCGGGCCGCACCGCGCGCCAGCGCGTGACGCCGCTTTACGGCCTGCCCGAGGCCGATGCGAACCCGCGGCAGGCGCTTTACTCCGCCGCCGCGAGCACCGCCTGACCGAGGAGGAGCTCCGCTTTGGCCGCCGCGCCCGCTATCTGGGCACCGAAACCTTCATCGCGCTGCATGAGCCGCCCAGCCCCGACGAGGCCGAGGCGGTGCAGCGGCTCTCGGTCCGGGCCTTGTGCTCGAACCGGCATTTGCCGGAATATCTGCCGATCGGCGAAAGCCGCGACGATTTCCATCTGGGCGAGGATGTCACCCTCCGCTTTGCCTGCCTGACCGCCCCCCCCCCGCGCGAGCCGCTCGCCGCGCTTGATCCGGGCGGGCCGCACCGGGCGATGCAGGGTGATCTGAACTGGCGGCTGATCTCCTATCTGGCGCTTGGCGCCTTTGGCCTTGATGGCCGCGGCGGTCCCGAGGCCCATGCGATCAGCCAGCACGACCGCCCCGAGGAGGACCGCTTCGCGGGATTTCTGGCCGCGCTTCTGGGCTTTGGCACCCCCGCGATGGCTGGCCGTGACAGCCTGCCCGATGCGGCGCGGGTGCATGTGGCGGGGCTCGCCTATGGCCGCGACCGCTCTCCCGTGCGGCTGCGGCAGATCCTCAAGCGGCTTCTGGGCGATCCGGTCGAGGTGATCGAGCATTGCCCCTCGTGGATCGACATCGAACCCGAGGACCGCAACCGTCTGGGCGCGCGCATCCGCACGGTGAACGACCGCATCACCCTTTCGGTGCGGGTGAAAACCCTTGCCGCCTATCGCGCCTACCTGCCGGGCGGCACCGCACATCGGCGGCTGACCGATCTGGTGTTCTGGTCTCTGCGCGACCGCGTCGCCGTCACGCTCAGCCTGTCGCTGCCCGCCCATGCGATCCCGCCTGCCCGCCTTGGCCAAAGCGCGGAGCTGGGCTGGATGGCGGCGCTCGCCCCCGCCGTTGCCGTTTGAGGCTGCCATGACCGAAATCACCATCGAGAAATACGCCCGCAAGATGAACCGCGCGGGCTATGACGCCTTCCTGCAGGCGATGCGCCACGCGCGCGGCGAGCAAAACCGTCAGGTCGAGGTGGTGCACTGGCTGTTTCACGCGCTCTCGAACCAGAATGCCGACATCGCCGTGACACTGCGCGAAAGCGGCATCGACCGCGGTGCGGTGCTCAAATCGCTCGATCAGGCGATGGCGCGGCTGCAAAAGAACATCACCGAGACCACCGGCATTTCCGACCGGCTGGCGGATTTGCTGAACCACGGCTGGACTTACGCGACGCTCTTTTTTGGCGAGGTGCAGATCCGCACCGGCCACATGCTGCTGGCCGCGCTGAACGACACGCATCTGAAATGCGAGGTTCTGGCCGCCGCGCCGCAGCTTGCGACGCTGTCGCCCGAGGTGCTGGGCAAGGAAAGCCGCCGTCTCTGGGCCAGCTCGGAAGAAGAGGCGATGCGGCCGATGGATGGCTCGATACCGCCTGCGCCCGGGTGGCGGTCAGTCAGGCCACCATCCCCGCCCGCATCGCCGATCTGCGCGTCGCGATTGCCGCGCTGGAAGCCGAGATCGCGGGCAAGCTTTCGGAACGCGATCTGGGCGAGGCGAACGAGGACCGCCGCGCCGAGGCCGAGGCGGAAAAGGCGAAACTGACCGAGACACTCGCCGCGCTGGAAGCCATGCATGCGACGGAAAAGGAGATGGTCGAGCGCATCGTCTCCTTTCGCAAGGCGACGGCTGACCCCGGCGAGGCGATCGACACCGATACCCTGCGCAGCGAGATGATGGCCGAGATGGACCGGCTTGCCGCCACCCACCCCGACGACCGGATGGTCTATGCCCATGTCCTCGAGCATTCCCGCGCTGGACCGGAGCTACAAGAAGACGGGCACATTGACGCCGCAAAGCTGTGTCGACCTGTCGCAGAAGATCACGAATATCCAGAACCAGATCAAGGCTTTGGAAGACTACACCGCGGAAATGCGATCCGCGATCCGAACTCAGAAGTCGCTCAACACCGGGCTGTTCGTCGCCACGATCATCCGGGACACTGCGTTGCGTTTCTGGACATGGCGGCGGCGCTTGTTCCGGGCAAGACCGGCAAATGGACGGCCAAGCTTGGCAGCGCCGCCATCACCACCTCGCAATCGGTGGCCGAGAGGGCCTATGGTCAGGGCGACGCCGCCACCATCGCGCAGCGCAGTTTCGACACCGCGGTCGGGCTGGTGCCGACCAAGACGGCCCTGCCGGCCTATGCCGTCGGCAAGGCGCAACTGGGCTCGGGGATCGTCAGCCTCGTGCGGGGCAGTTCGGAAACCGACAGCGCCCTGCGCCAACGCGAAGCGCTGAAGACCAGCACCGACATGATGATGGACAGCGCCATTTCCATGGTCGAACTGGCCAAGGCGGGGGTGCAGATGCCCGTCCTCGACAAGGTGGGCACGGGTCTGAGCGTGGTGAAGGCGGCGGCGAGTTACGGGTTCAACCTGCGCTCGGCCCAGGATGCCTATGTCAAGGACGCTGACGATCTGACGATGCGCAGCTTCGATCTGGAAAGCAATTATGTGTGCGGGCTGAAGACACTCGGCCAGCAGTTGACCGAGGCGCTGGCCATGTTCAAAGAGTGCGAGGGGCTGGTCTGACCGCGCCCCCCAGCGCCTCCAGCACCTGATCGGCGAGCGCGATGAAGGCCTTCACTTCGGGCGGGTCGGGCACGACGGTCACGGGCGCGACCGCGCCCGGGCCGTCCATCTTGCGCGTGGCCCAGGCCTTCAGATCGGCGACGGTGTAGCTGCGCAGAAACGGGTTCGCGGCCACCACCCCCTCGCCCATCACCGCCACGACCGCGGCGCCATCCTCGGCCGCACGCACGCGATGCGCCCCCTCCGGGCCAAGGAAATGCGCCAGATACAGCCACCCCGAGGTCACCGCATGGCCGCGCGCGCGCAAACAGGTCTCGTTCTCCTGCGCGAGACGCTTCACCATCTCGGTCGCGAGCGTCGGATCGCCGCGCAGCGCCAGCAGCTCGGCCCGGCTCATTTTCGCTACGAAATCAGGATGATAATCGCCCATCATCAGGATCGGATGCAGCCGCGGCCCGAAACGGTCGGCGATGATGCCCGCGACCGGCTGCACGAATTGCCCGCCGCCTTGCGGCGCCCCGCCGCCGCCGCCGCCGCCCGGGCTGCGGCAGACAAAACCGCCCGCCCGATCGGGCAGGATGTAGCAGGCGAGCCCCGGCCCGCCGCCGCCGGCCGACGCGACACCGACATAAAGCCACTGCCCCGCCACCGTCCCCCCCGACCCGGGACGGCGGGCAAAGGCCAGACGGACGCGTTCGCCCCCCTCGGCCGGGCGGTCGAGATCGGGGCGTTTCGCCAGCACCGCCACCAATTCCCCCGCCATCTGCGCCGAGGCGCCGTCGCGGATCGCGGCGGAATAGACCGCATCAAGGAGCCGATAGCCCGAGGCGGTTCCGGCCACAGGCGCCTCCGCCCCGGGGGCGGGGCCGCTTTGCGCCAGCGCGGGCAGATCCTCGCGCACCCAGCGGTCGGCCAGAACCTGCGCCAGCGGCCGCGCCACTTCGGCAAGGATCACCGCGTCCTCGAAGGGCGCGCGCCGCGCGGCCTCGGGGCGCACGATCGCGACCGAGGTCGCCGTGGGCGCCGCCGCCGCAGCGGCCGTCAGCGCGCCCGGATCGGCAAGGATATCGGGCACGGCGGCGCGCGGCGGGGCCAGAATGTCGGGAACCCTCTCCAGCGCTGGCAGGGCGGCGCCATAGACATCCTCGGGACCGCCGAGATCGACCCTGTCCTCGATCGCCTCGAGTTTCGCACGCTCGGCCGCATCGATCGCCGCGGGACCCGCCTGCCCCGCCTCGGCCGCATCGCGCTGCGCCAGAAACAGCGCGAAATCCTCGCGGCTCGAGGGCAATTCGGTCATCAGCCGCCGCTCGGTCGGCACCAGATCATCCTCGATCAGGGTGAACCGATCGGGCCGCGGCAGGCCGAAACGGGTGATCGAAAGCACCCCCGGCGCCACGGCCGCGCTGCTGTCGACCTGAACAAGCTGCAGCTCATCGCCGCCCGGACCGAAAAGCGCCTGCCGCGCCTGCGTCGCAAGCCCCGGCAGATCAGGAAAACCGCAGCAAGGCCAAGCCCGACCGCCCCCGGCAGCCCCCCGAACAGCGCCAGCCGCTGCGTCAGGGGGCGACGCGCCCGGGCGCGGGCCTTGCGGCGGGCGGCGTGAAAGCTGGGGTCGATCTCGAACATCGCGCTACCGCATCACGCCGCGGCCAAGCGCCCCCGCGTCGATGCCGCCCGCGGGCGCCGTGCGCGCCGCGGGCGCGGTGCGGGCCGCGGGCGCGGTGCGGGCCGCGGGCGCGGTGCGGGCCGGGGCGGTCGTCGTAGGGGTGCGCCGGGGCGTCGTCGTCGCGGCGGTGCGCGGCGCCGCGGGGGTCTGCCGCGCCGCGGCCGGACAGGTCAGATCCGCCGCGGCAAGGATGTCGCGATAGAGCACCAGCGTCGCCTCGCGGCTGGGGGCGGCGGTCTGGCGCGCGACGTAATAGCGATCGACCGCGGCGCGCGAGCCAGCGCCCCAGCTGCCGTCGATCTGCCCGCCATAGCAGCCCATCCGCTGCAATTCTGTCTGCACCGCAGCGGCGATGCCCGCAAGCGGCGGGTCGAAGGCGCCGCTTTCGACAAGGGTGGCAAATCGCGCGGCATCCTCGGCCCGCAGCGCGGCACGTTCGCGCGCGGCCATGCCGTAAAGCGGCGCGGCGGCAGCGGTCTCGGGCGCAGTCGGGGCGGCCTCGGGGGTGAAGGCGGCGGGCGTGGGGGCGATCTCGCCGACGATGACCGAGGGCCGCGGCAGCCCCGCCGCGGTCGGTCGCGCCGCCAGAAGCACCCGGGCCGAGACCTCGACCAGACGCAGCCCGCCCGCCTCGACCGCGCGCAGCGGCTTCGGGGCCACGGGACTTTGCGGCGCGTCCGGGATCTGGCCCGGATCGATCAGCACGGTGCCCGCGCCCGCCGGGCCGCTGCCCAGTTTCTGCCAAAGCCCGGCAAGACGCGCCGCCTCGGCGGGCGGCAGGCTGCGCAAAAGCGCCGCCGCCTCGCTTGCCGAGCGCAGCCGGTCGGTGCCGGTCTGCGGCACCGGCGCGGGCAGACGGTGGCGCAGCCGCGTCTCGATGAAGCCCGCGCCCGGGGTTTCGGCCAGCGCCGCACCCAGATCCGCGCCGCCGCTGCCAAGCGCGGTCAGAAACCGCGCCGTGGTCCGATCCCGCGCGGGCGCCGTCGCGGGGCAGCCCTGCGCGGGATCGGGCGAAAGCAGAACCAGCGTTTCGTCGAGCGGATCGGGCGGAGGCGGCGCAGCCACAGCAGGCGCTACAGGCGCGGCGGCAACGGGCGGCGGCGGTGGCGCGCTCACCCCCGCGCCGGGCGTGTGGCAGCCCTGCACCACCGCCACCACCTGCAGCGCACCGCGCGCCTTCAGCGCCGCAATCGTCGCGTAAAGCGGCCAGCCCTCGGGCCGACCGGTGCCGCCCGCACGCGCCTCGGGCGCCAGAAGCCAGGTCTCGCCCGCCTCGACCCGCGTCGGACCGGAGAAATAGAGAAAGGTCACCGGCGCCACCGCGCCAAAGGCGAAGTTGGCCGGATCGGCATTCTCGCGCCGGATCGTCTCGACCCCGGCCGAGATCATCGCGCGCGAGACCGCCATCCCGTCGGCGCGCGGCGCGGCCAGATCGCCGCCCGCCGATTTCGTCGTGACAAGGACATAGGCGAGCGGCGGCTGCGCCGACACCGCGGCGGGCAGGCCAAGGGCCGCCCCGAGACCGCACAGCCCCGCCATCAGACCAGACGAAAGACCCATCGGCGACACCGCCCCGAAACTCCGCTCGCCCCGCATCCTAGGGCAGATTGCCCGCATCGACCACAACCAAACCGGGCGCCCGCGCTCATGGTTGCGCGCGCAGGAACAGGGTCCAGTCGGCCGTGTCTCCGGTGTCGACCTCGATGAACCGCGCCTCGACCTGACCGCGCAGGGCGCAATCCGATTCGCCCTCGATCACGAAGCGGTCGGGGGCGATGCACATCGGCACCGTGCCGGAGAGCAGCTCCTTGCCGAAGATGTCGGTGGCGAAAAAGTACAGAAACCGCGCCGCGATCGGCTTGCGGATCAGCGTCGCGCAGTGGTTCGGACAGATCTTCCACCAGCCGCGGGTCTCGAAGCTGTCGCCCGCAGGCTGGCCGATCGCCACATTCGCCAGATCAAGCATCTGATTGCACAGCTGAAATTGCGCCCAAACCGGCGTCGCCGCCAAAAGCGCAACGCCCAAGGCGAGCGCCCCCGCTTTGCAAAACCTGCCTTGCAAGACCATCCGGGCCATCCTGCACACCTGCAACACCTGCCCCCTGCCCGCCCCGAATGATTGAGAAACAAGGGATTTGATGTTAATTCTGCACAACCTTGAGGGATCGCGAAAGGCGAAACAGATGTTGCGGACCGTGAGCCTGATGCTGGCCGCCATCGCGCTGGGCGCCTCTGGCGCGGCAGGGCTGGTGACGTCTCATGCCAGATTTGCCAGTGCCCCCGCCGTCAGCGGCCCGATCCCGCCTGTCACGCCCGCCAAGAGGGCTGCAAAGATCGCGCCGCAAGCGCCTGTTCTGCAATACTTTTCCGGGGAAACCGCGGCCTCCCTCACGGCAGCGGCGGCGCCCGTCGTCCTGCGCCTGTCGAGCAGCGATCCGGCCCCCGCGCTGCCGCCCCCGGCCCCCCCGGCGGGCTATGTCTCGCCCCATGCGCTGCCCGCGGAACCGACAGCGGCCGCGGCGCCCGCCGCCGAGACGCCGCGAGAGCTGGCAGCGCAGCGCGCAAGGATCACCGACTTCACCCCGTGGAAGACCGGCGTCTATCGCTGAGAGCGCCCCGCCGGGGCCAAACGGGCGCAAGACGGTTGCATCCGACCACCCGCAGGGTATCCATGGCTGCAAGGTGTTCGTTTGTCGTCTTTCCTGCCCGATTTCCCCGGAGCCCTTTCGCCATGACCTCCGCCACTACCCTGACCACGATTTCGGTCTTCATCGCCCTCGGCCTCCTGTCGCTCGCCGGAACCACGGTCGCGCTGTTCAAGATCATCCAGTTCGCGCGCCTTGGCGTCGGCCGTCTGAAACGCGCCGAGGAGATCCTTGACGCCTGGCTTGGCGGGCGCCCGGAGGAGGCGATGCGCTCGGCGGCGCTGCGCGATTGCGTGTTGGCGCGGGTGCTGCAGGGGGTGCTCTCGGCGCTGCGGGCAAGGCCGAGCGACACCGCCTATGCCGAGGAACTGGGCCGCCAATCGGCGCTGATCGAGCTCGCCGCGATGACCTCGCGGATGCGGGTGCTGGAAATGGTGATCCAGGCCGGGCCGATGCTCGGGCTTCTGGGCACGGTCGTCGGCATGATCCAGGCGTTTTCGACGCTCTCCGAGGCGGGCGGAGCCGCCGATCCGGCGCAGCTGGCCGCGGGGATCTGGACCTCGCTCACCACCACCGCGACCGGGCTTGCCATCGCGCTTCTGGCCTATTTCGTCGCGAACTGGCTCGAAGCCCGGATCGAGCGCGAAAGGATCAGCATGGAGATGCTGATTTCCGCCGCGATCCACGGCCGGATCGAGGCTGGCCGCTCCGGCACGATGCGCTGAGGAGGGCGCGATGCTCGATCCCTCCGGCATGAAAGGCAGGCTGCCCGTTTCGGAACGGCGCTATGCCTTCACGCTGATGCCGCTCGCCGATGCGATGATGCAGCTGCTGATCTTCTTCATGCTCTCGGCCTCGATGTCGACCTATGCGCTGCTCGATCTGCGGGCGGGACCGCCCCCGGCGAGCGGGGCGGCGATGGTGCAGGCGCTGCCCGATCTGATCGCGGGCACGGACACCGAGGCGGGCACGCTCTGGACGGTCGAAAGCGGCGCGGTGATCGCCAATGGCCAGCGCTTCGGCTTTGATGCGCTCGGGCTGATGGTCGCCGGGCTGAAGCGGCAGCAGGCGCCGAAGGTGCTGTTGCTGGTGCGGCGCGGCGCCAGCGTGCAGGATCTGGTCGTCGTGCTTGAAGCGCTCAGCGCGGGCGGCATCGGCGCGGTGCAGCTCGTCTCGGCGGAGGGCGGCTGATGCGTCCGCTGCCCCGCCCCCAGAAGCGCGTGCGGATGGATATTTCCTTCGCCGTGGTCAACGTCGTGCTGCTGTTGATCTTCTTCTTTCTGGTCACCGGGCGGCTGATGAACCCGGTCGATCCCGAGATCGAACTGGCCGAGACCTCGGAGCTGCCGCTCGATGCCCTGCCCTCGCCGCTGCTGGTGATCACCGCCGAGGGGGGCTGGCAGCTGGATGGCCGCGATCTGGCGCCGGAGCTTCTGGGCGTGGCGATCGGCGAGCTGGCGCAGCCGCCGGTGCTGCATGTGCTGGTCAACCGCCATGCCGATGCGACGCTGCTGACCGGGGTGCTGGCGCGGCCCGAGCTGGCCGGGGTCCGGGTGCGGCTGGTCACGCTGCGCGCGCGCAAGGGGGCGCCATGAGCGATCTTCTGCGCCGCGATGTGCCCGGCTGGTGGGGGCTTGCCTTCGCCGGGTCGCTGGCGCTGCACGGCACCGGGCTGGCGCTCTGGTTCGATCTGATCCCGTGGCACGGCTGGCCGCAGCCCGCGCCCACGACGCAGGCCGAGATCACCGTGGCGAGCCTGATCCTGACCGAGGACCAGCTTGCCGCCGCCGAGGCCCCGCCCGAAGCGGCGCCAGCGCCGACACCGCCCGAGCCGCCCGCGCCCGTTCCGACGCCGGAGCCGGAGCAGGCGCCGGACCCCGCCCCCGAAGCCGAACCGGCCCCCGAGCCCCCGGCGGTCGAGCCGCCGACGGCGGAGCCCGTTCCAGCACCAGAGCCCATGCCAGTGGCAGAGGCGCCTGCGCCGCCGCCCGAGGCGACCGAGAACCCGCTTCTGGCCGCGCCAGGCGCGGCCGCGACTGCGGGTCCGGGCGGGTTGGGCGATGTGTCCCCCCCCGGCCCGACCGCCGAAGCGCCCGCGCCGGAACCGCCGCCCGCCGCCCCGATAGACCCGGAGCCTGCGCCCGTACAACCTGTGCCCGCACAACCTGCCCCCGTCGCGGCGCCCGCCGCTCTCGCCCCGCCGCTCGTCGCGCCGCCGCCGCTGACGCCCGATGCGGCGTCCTTGCGCCGTCTCGCGCTGCGGCTGCGCGGGCAGTTCGGCGCCTCCTGCCTGATCGCCCTGCCCCAGCTCGGCGACGGCCGCGCGCCCGCGGTGGTGATGCTCTCCGACCGCGACCGCTCGATGGTGGATTTCGCCAAGACCGTGCTGCCCGACCCCGAGACCCCCGATCGGCCGCCGCCCGCCAATCGCGCCGTTCTGGTCGATGCGCGGCAATGCGCGGCGGTGAATTTCCTGCGCGCACGCGCGGAATACCCGGCTTTCGGCCTGTCGCTCGGCCTCGTCAGCGATGCGGTGCTGTCGGGCGGGCGGCTGATCGGCTCGATCGAGGGGGCGGCGCCCGGAACGCAGACCGCGCTGCTTCTGGTCGACGACAATGGCGTGGTGCAGGATCTGCGCCGCTTCCTGCGGTTTGCCGGCGGGCGGACCGAATTCGACGTGCCGGTGACGCGCGACGGCGATGCCCGCGACACCGCGCAGATGCTGATCGCGCTGGCCAGCCCGACGCGGCTGGCGACGGTGACGAACATGGCCGGGCGCAGCGCCGAGGAGTTCTTCCCGGCGCTGCAAAAGGAGCTCGACAAGCGCACGGCGCTTGCAGTGCTGCCCTTCGATCTGCGCTAGGGCGTCAGCGTCAGCACCGCCGCCCGCGCGCCCACCGAGAGCTTGCGGCTGGCGATCTCGGCCAGAACCGCGGGCATCAGATCCTTTGCCGCGACCCCGGGCGCCGCCGTCGCCGCGCTGACGAGCGCCACGGGCGAGGCAAGCGCCACGATCAGCTGCGGCTCGGGCTTGCCGGTGTCGGATTTGAGCCCTACCGCCAGCACTGCCGAGCCGTCGGGCTGCATCTCCAGCCGCTCGGTCAGATCGAAGACCGCCCCGGTCCCCGAGACAAGGAAAAGCCAGATCGTTCGACCTTCAAGCCCCGCAATGCGCGCGATCACCGAGCCGCCCGAGGGCACGACATCGGCATCGAGCGTGACCAGCGGCGGCTCGACCGCGCGGCCCTGCAAGGCGCGCATCAGCGCCAGAACCGGGCATTGCTCGGCACTCACCCGCTGATCGAGCACCGCGGGCGTCGCACCAAAGGTGCTGCCATAGGCGTCAGCGATACCGGGCAGTTTGCCCGGCGCATCGCCCAGAACCGCAAGCTTGCCGCTGTTGCCGCCCGCCGTCACCCGCATCGCGACGCTGCAGGGCACATCGGGGCGGAAGGCCGCCAGAAACCCCTCGCGCGTGGCGGTGTCGGGCGGTGGCAGCGCGGCAGCAGGTGTCTCGGCGGCAGGCGTTCCCGCGGGGGGCGTCTCAGGGGAAGCGATCTGCGGCGGTGCGGGCGCGGGACCGCCCGCCCCCGGCCCCAAAGTCAGATACCAGCCAGCGCCGCCCAGACCGGCGAGCGCCACGGTGGCAAGCCCGGCCCAAAGCAGCCCCCGGCCCTGACGCGCCGGGGCCGCGGGCGGCCCGGACGGCTGCGGCAGGCCGGTGAAGCCCGAGGTGCCGGGGCTGAGCATCGCGCCGGGGCGCTGCGACAGCGGCGGTTGCGAGATCGACGGCTGGCTTGCCGCGAAGCCTCCGGTGCGGAAATCGCCCGCGGCGCCGGTTCCGGTCGCAAAGCTGCCGGACGGGAAGCCGCCGGTGTTCCAGTCGTCGGGCGGCTGGCTTGCCCCCGCAAAACTGCCCGTCTGCAGAAGGCTCTGGCTCATCGTTCCGGGCGGCAGGCTGCCCGGCGCCGCGCCCATGCCGAGCGGCGCCGCAATCACCGTGCGATCGCCCGGCGCGCCAGCCGCCGCCGCCCAGGGCGCGTAAAGCGGCGGCACAAGCCGCGGCGCGTCGAGCATCCGCACCACCGCCGCCATGTCGGCCGGACGATGCGCGGGATCGGGTTCGAGCATATGCGCCAGAAGCGGCGCCAGCCCCGGCGGCACGCCTTCGAGCGCGGGAATGGCGCGGCGGGCATTCACCGCCTCGACGATCGAGGTGCCCATGTCGAGCGCCTTGCCGCGCAGCCCCGCCGCAATCAGCAGCGCGAGCCCGTAGATATCGGTGCGCGGCCCGACCTCGCCGCCGAAATGGCCCAGCTGCTCGGGCGAGACATATTTGAACTTGCCCGCAAACTGGCCGTGCAGCGTGCTTTCCGCCATCGTCGCCGCCCGCGCGATGCCGAAATCGATCAACACCGCCTGATCGACATCGCCACCGCCCAGCATGATGTTGTCGGGCGAAAGATCCCGGTGCACGATCTCCAGCCGATGCGCCCGCTCCAGCGCCACCGCCATCCGCCGCATCAGCCGCCGCGCCTCGGCTTCGGACAGCGGCTGGCCGATCACCATCCGCTCCGACAGCGGCGCGCCGTCGATGAAATCCATCACCAGACAGTAGCGATCCACCACCGGCTCGTGAAAACTGTCGAGATAGCGCGCCACCGCCTCGTCGGTGAGTTTGAACAGGATCCGCGCCTCGCGCTTGAACAGGCCAAGCACCTTTTCGTCATGCGAGAGCGCCTGCAGCACCGCCTTGATCGCGACGCGGTTGCCGGTGAACAGATGCTCGCCCTCGTAGACCTCGCCCATGCCGCCCGCACCGATCAGGCGCTCGATGCGGTAGTTGTTGTTCAGCACCTTGCCCACGAGGTTCTGCTCGGGGCGCAGGCTCGGTTTCGGGGTCTCGATTTCGGTCATGCTTCGCCTCAGTCGAAGACGGGGGCAGGCGCGGGATGCAGCCGCACCGTCACCACCGTCACATTGTCATGCGCGCCACGGTCCAGCGTCAATGCCACAAGCGCGTCGCAGATCACCTGCGCGGGCACCGGCTCGGCGGCGATCCGCTCGATCTCGGCATCCTCGACCAGGCCCGTCAGCCCGTCCGAGCAGAGCAGGAACAGATCCCCCGGCTCGAGCGGGCCGCCCATGCGTTCGCATTCGGGCAGGTCGGTGACGCCGATGGCGCGGGTGATGACATTGCGGCGCGGCCAGTAGCGGGCCTCGTCGGGGGTGATCGCACCCGCATTCAGAAGCGCCTGCACCTCGGTGTGATCCTCGGTCAGCCGGAAGAGCTTGCCCGCGCGCAGAAGATAGGCGCGGCTGTCGCCCGCCCACAGACAGGCAAAGCCATCCTCATGCAGCAAAAGCGCCACGAGCGTCGCGCCGACGGTGGTGCCAAGCTGCCGCGCGCGGGCGCGGATCGCCTGCGTCGACTGGCCAAGCCGCGCGAACACCCGCGCCTGCAGATCGTCGAGCGAGCCGGGCACGCCGACCTCGGCCAGATCGGCGACAATGGTCTGGCTGGCGAAATCGCCCGCCGCATGGCCGCCCATGCCGTCGGCCACGACCCAAAGCCCCAGTTCGGGGCGGACGAGATAGCTGTCCTCGTTATGGGCGCGCACTAGCCCGGTGTTGCTGCTGGCCCCGCAATCGAACAGGAAAAGATCAGTCTCGGGCATCGTCAGGGCTCCGCTCGGGGGCTGTGGCCGCAAGATCGGCACAGGGGTCGGTTGCAGGTCCGGCCAGACACCAGGCGAGCGTCGCCGCATCGGGCAGGCCGGTCAGCGCGGCAACGGCCCCGGCGCGGCCGGGCGCGGGGTCGGTCCAGAGATAGGCGCAGCCCTGGGGCCGCGCGGCGATGGTCATGCGCGGCCTGCGCGGGCCAGAGCTGCGCGAGCCAGTCATGCAGCGCCATCCGCAGCGCCGGATCGAGCCCCGCCGCGATGAAATCGCCAAAGGCCGGGTGCTTGCCGGTCAGACCCAGAGCCTCGGGCAGCGTCCGCGGTTGGGGGGGATCGACGCGGCTCATCGGCTCAATCCAGACTGGCGGGGCATTCGAATTCCCTCAACTCGGGCATGGTGAACGGGTTCGTCAGCGCGTTGATGGTGAAATCATAGGTGATGTCGCGCCCGCCGACGACAAGGGTCGCCCGCGTCGTATCGCCCCGCTGCGCGCGCGAGACGGCGGCATTCATGAATTCGAGGATCGTCCAGAAAAAGCCTGTGAACCCAAGCGAATTCTGCCCGCCGCGCACGGCCGGGGCGAGCTGCACCGCCGTCACCTTGAAGGTGCCCGGCCAGATCGCGGTCTTTGGCACCTGATGCGGGATCGTCTCGATCCGCGTGTCGTTGACCATCAGGATCGCGCTTTTCACCGTCGCATGGCTCGAGACATGGGGCGCCGCGACTTCCACCTGCGGCACCGTCCCCCCGCCCGAGAAATAGGCCTGCCGGATCGCCTCGGCGCGTTCGAACTGGCGCAGCGTCGCCAGCGACAGCCGCCCGGCCAAGGGGCTGTCCTCGCGCCAGCGCAGCCCCTCGCGCCTGCGCTCGACATGGGGGGCGAGATAGTCGGCGAAATACTTGTCCATGTCGCCGCCCGGCCCGAAGAATTTCGAGAAATTCTCGATCGAGAGATAGCGCGTGGAATTGGGCGAGAACGGGAACGAGGGCTTGATCGTGTCGCGACAAAAATAGGTGATCTTGTCCGCGAGCGCCCGGTTCATCGTTTCAAGAGTCGCATCCGAGGCAGCCTTGCGGAAGTCGCCCTCGGCCGCGTTGACCAGATCGGCGAGCGGCGTGGGCAGCTGCGAATTGTTCTGCGTCAGCGCGTTGAGCAAGTCCGCCTGCACCGCCGCCGCCTGCTGCGGATCGGCCGCGGCCAGCCGCAGGTTGTTCCAGATCGCCCCCATGTTGCCGATGATCGCATCGATCGGGCGCTGCCCGGTCTCGCCCAGAAGCAGCTCGTGCCACATCGCGAAGTCTTCCTCGATCCGCTCGATCGGATCGGCCTTCACCCCGTCGGTGACCGCGCCCGAGGCCAGAATCTCGGGCGTCAGCCCCTCCATACCGTCGAATTCGCGCGTCAGCCGGGTCTCGGCATCGACCTCGCGCACCAGAAGCAGGATCGGCGAGGCCGAGGCGGAGGCCGCCGCGCCGTCCATGATCACCGCATAGGCCTGATCGGCGACGGGCAGTTGCACGATCGCCTGCCGCGCCCGGCTGACCACCGCGCTGTCGGGATCGACCAGAAGCGCGCGGCCATCGTCCAGATCGAGCATCGCGTTCAGATGCGCCTTCAGCCGGTCGCGCAGATCGGTCTGCGAGGCGCCCGGATAGGCCGCCGTCCATCCCGCGGCAAACCAGCTGCGCAGCGTGTCATCCTCGCTCCGGCCGCCCTGCCCGCCCAAAAGCAAATAGACCTTGAGCGCGCGATAAACCCCGGTGGCATCCCCCTTGTCGGTCAGCGCATGCAACTGCTTTTCGACCGACAGGATCAGCCGCGGCCGAAGCATCCGTTCCAGCGCATCGGAATAGGAACTGCGCGCCGCTGCCTGCAGCCGATCAAGCTGGCCCAGCCCCATGCCCTCCAGCACCGTGCCCTTGCTCTCGACGCCATAGCCCGTCGGCATCATCCGGATGTCATCAAGGATCGGCACGACCGCCTCCAGCGCCGGATCGTCGATGAGATCGCGGCGGATCTCGTCGCCCGCGGCGCGGCGCAAAATCAGGTCACGCCGCACCGCGCCGCGGTCATGGCTGACCCAATCGCGTTCGGCAAAGATCACCTTGCGCAAAAGATCTTGCAGGAAGAAGCTCTTGCCCTTGCCAGACAGGAACCCGGGCGCCAGCGACACGCCCCCCTCGGCGCGGGCAACCGCGCCCAGAACCTGATCGATCGGCGTGCCTTCCTGCGTGCCCGAGGTAAGATAGAAGCCACGCAGGATCGCGTTCGAGGCATAGCGCGTCGGCTCGAAGACCCGGCGCAGGAAGTCGGCCACGGGCTCGCGCAGCATCGCCATCTGCCCCGGCAGACCGAAGATCGCGGCGCGGATGCGGGCCAGAGGCACCGCCCCGTTCTGCGCCGTGCGATACTGCCCCTCGAAGCCCAGCGCGAGGCAGGTCAGCATCAGTTCCAGCAGGTTCGCATATTGCGCGGGCGCCTGCATCGCCTTTTCCGCCTCGGAAAAGAAGCCGACGCCGGTGTCGCGGGTCTGAAAGAACCGCGCCGCCATCGAATATTGCACCCAGAGCCCGCGGTCGGTGCCGGGCAGGTTCTGCACCAGATCGTCAGCGGTGCCGCAAAGCAGATATTTCGCCACCATCGCCTCGGCCGGGGCCACCCCCGCGCCGATCAGGGCGCGGTCATAGCCGTCGATCTCGCGCGCGACGTGCTCCATCAGCGGCATCGCCTCCATCTCGACCAGACCCGAGCGCAGGCGGCCAAAGAGGATCAGCAGGTTCGAGGCCACCGCGACAAGCGGATTGCTCGAGAAGCCGCGCCCGAGCGTCGCCGCCTGCAGCGCCGCGCGCAGCGAGATGCGGGGCGTGGCGGGGGCGCTTGGCACAAAGGCGGGCTGCGCGGCACCGATGTCGGGAAAGAAGCCCTGCCCCGCGGACTGGAACGGGTTCGCCGCAGTTTGCCCGAGCCCCTGACCCAGGCCGGTGCCGAAACCGGGGCTGGCCGAGGGATAGCCGGGCAGCCCCGGTTGCGGCGGCAACGGCGCCCGCGGCCAACCGGGCGCGGCGGACGGCGCGGCGGGGGCGCCACCGATCACCGTGCGTTCGGCCCCGGGCATCGGCGGCGCGGCCCCGGGGGGCAGCGGGCGCGCAAAGGGATCGCCCGCCAGACGGCCGGGGTGCCGCGGATCGGGCATCGGCGGCAAACCGCCTCCGATCACCGTCTTGTCGTGATCGTCGTTCTGCGCCATTTCCGGTCCTCCCCTTCCCGCGGCCCCAGCCAACGGGCCTTGCCCGATCCCGGTTCCGCCGCCCGCTCAGAGATGCTCCGGGATCGCCCAGACGTCCAGTTTCAGCTCCGGCCAGTCGCCCGCGAAATGCATCCCGATCGCGGGGGCATTCGAAAACTCGGCCCAGAGCAGGGTGTTGCGATCGAGCAGGAAATAGACATTCGTCGCCACCACCCGGATCTGCCGCGGCGGGCTCGGCAGATGCACCAGACCGATCCCGGGCAGGTTGTTCTTGACGATCTCGCTCATCCGGGTGTTCGGGCCGACCTTGCACAGCTGCGGGAACGGCAACATCACCTGCGCCAGCGGCTTGGCGCTTTCCACCTCGATCACGAAGGTCGCGTCGCGGAAGAGGTTGCGATCGGCGACCTCGGCCAGATAGGAATTCTGCCGCACCAGCCGCAACGGCAGCCGCACCGTGCGCCCGACATCGCGGCTCAGCGCGCGCTGGATGTCCATCACCACGGGGGTGAAGCTGTCCTTCGCCTCGGCAGGGTCATAGGGCGGATATTTCGCCGCGAGCCGCCCGCCGGTGTCGAAACTGGCGAGTTCCCCGGCCAGCCCGACCAGACGGCGGCAGAGCTCCTCGGGATGCACGCAATCGAGCCCCGAGAGATGGCGCAGCACGGTGACCTCGCGGTTGAGCGTCATCAGCATCAGATAATCCGCCGCCTGCATCCCCCCGCCCGAGGAGGGATCGGCGGCATAGCGGGCAAGCGTTTCGCGCTTCGCCTCGACGCAGCCCGGCACGCGGCTGAGGTAGCCGCCCAGAACCGGATGCGTGCCCAGAACCAGCGCGGGCGGCGGCAGCGTGTCATCGAGCGCGATCACCCCGTCGCGCATCTCGTGGATGCGGGCGATGCGCAGGCATTGATGGCCCGGCCGCGGCGTGCGCCGGATCGCGAGTTCGAGCCGCGGCACGGCGGTTTCCACCAGCGGCTCGATCCGCGCGCCGGCGGCATTGTCGGCCACCGTCTCCGAGGTCAGCCGATAGCGTCGCGCCGCCCTCGTCCTCGGGGCCAATGTCGCGGCCGTTCGGTGCGGCCTCGGGCGCGGTCAGCCAGACGATCTGGCCCGCCGCCTCCTCGGGGCAGATCACCGGCTGCGGCAAAAGCCCCCGGGGTATGGCACAAGGCGGCGCAACCGGGCATCGATCAGATGTTCAAGGGAGCGATCGGATTGTTGCAGGTGCTGGGGCTGCAGAAACAGGCCCTCTTTCCAGGCCACCTTGCTGAACAATGACATTGTGCCGCTCTCCCGAAGGAAGAGCCCCGCAGGGGGCCCACCCGTTGCAGCGGTGCGACAGTGAAGACCACCCGATCATCGGTCAAGCGCCGCCATCGCCGCTCGTGTCAGAACTGCCAGCGCGCCTGCGCGGTGATGGCGGTGCTGTCCATGGTCGAACTGAAGCGCCCGTCGAGCCGGATCGAGGCGTTGAACTGCTTGGCCGGCAGGCCGTGGTTGTTCTCCGACAGGACCTTGAGATAGCTCATCCCGACGCTGACCTCGCCAAACGAGCCAAGCGTCTGCGATTGCAGCAGACCGTGGTCGACGTCGATGGTCGCATCCGTATAGTAGCTGTTCAGCGGATCGGCGAAATCGTGGTAGTAGGTGCCGGTGACGAAGTAGCTGGTCGCGCGGTCTCCACTTTCCGCGATCTTCACTTTCGAGGCCGAGAGTCCGAGGAACCCGAGTTTTGCCGTATGATCGGCGATGTCGAGCGAAGCCTGCTTGCCGTCTGTCACCTTGTCGAAGAGCAGCGTGTCCGACCCCGAGCGCGAAATCATGAACCCGCCGGTCGGCACGAGGTTCCAGCCGGTATCCTTGAGCGGGAAGCTGGCCGAGATCGAGCCCGAAAGCGTCGTGGCATTGATGTCGAAGCCCCGATTTGTCAGAGAGTTGTTGCCGCCGATATGGGCGTTGTTGATGGTGAAGCCGGTGCGTTCGCGGCGCAGTTGCAGATCCGCCACCCATTTGTCGCGCGCCGCCGTGATGTAGAACCCGCCATAGGCCTGATCGAAATCGGTGTCGGAGGCGGTGCTGACGGCCGAGGAGTTCGCCGCCTCGGCGGTCGAGATCCGGCCCGAGCCACGGTTGAACCCGCCAAAGCCGCCAAAGGCCATGTCCCAGCCCAGGATCGCATTGTTGAAGCACGACAGATCGCCACCGAACTGCATCCCCGAATAGCTGGCCGAGACATTGGAGCCGACGCCGATGCCGTCGTCGAAAATGCTGCGCCCCGAGGCATTGACACGACCGCCCGTGACCCGACCCCAGCCGCCCGGCGCGCAGTTGCGCTCCTCGGCGACGGCGCGGCCGACGGTGAAGGGGCTTGTCGGCCGGTTCACCAGCGCCCCGATCAGGCTTTGCGACAGCGCAACGCTGCCCGCGATCGCGACGATGTCCTTGTCGATCTCGGTTTTCAGGGCGAACCCACCCGAGCCGTTCGACACGACGGAAAAGTCGAAAGGCGTAGAATTCCTGAGTTCGGAGAAGTCGTAGGTGAAGGTGGTTCCGCGGTCGATCGTGCCGGTCAGGAAGGTGAGCGGCCCGTCGGGCAGAAGCGGCTCATCGGTGTCGATGTCGGAGAAGTGCAGCGCGAAGCTGCCCGAGATGTTGCCCGCAACCGCGATCTGGTCGATCGCCCCTGCCTCGGTCGAGAAATCGACGTCGAAGGAAAGGTCCGTGGCATCGCCCGCAAGGCTGCCGACGGTGAAGGTCTGCATCGCGGGCGCCGCGGCGGCGCTTCGCGCGCCGGGGACGATTTCGGCGTCGAGCAGGGCGTTTCGATCGGCGTCGAGCAGGGTGATGCGATCGGCGCCGGTCACCGTGCCGTTGATCGTCGCGCCATCAAGCCCGTAGATCGTGCCGCCAGTGACAGTGCCGGTCACGACCGCGCCGCTGTCGCGGAAGACCAGCGCGCCGCCATTCTCGAGCGTGCCCGGATCGCCCGCCGTGCCAAGCGTCAGATCGCCCGAGAGCGCGATCACGCCGCTCGCGGTGCTGGTGATGCCGCCTTCGGCAAACATCGCCGCGCTGTCCGCGATGTTCAGCCGACCCGCAAGCGTCGTCGCGCCCCCGACCGTCATCCGACCGGTGTCAACCGCGGCCGTCGCACCCTCGGCGATGCTCAGCGCACCACCGATCCGCGCGGTGCCGCGGCTGGTCAGCGTGCCGCCGTCGATCTGCGCATCGCCCGTGATGGCGCCGGCGTTGGTCACCCTGCCGTCGCCGCTGTTGACCAGCGCATCAAGCGTGCCGTGGTTCTCGACCCTGCCGGTGTTCGTCACCGTTCCCGTCGTCGCCCCGACGCCGTTGATCAGATGGCCCGCATTGCCGACCGCGCCGGTTTCGCCACCCGCGGCATTGTCGAGCGTGCCATCATTGGTGACCTCGCCGATCGTGCCCGCATTGTTCACCGTCCCGGCGGCGCCGATCTGCATCCGCCCTTCGGCCGCCCCCCCCGCCAGCTGCGCGAGGCTGCCGCCCGAGACCGTCACATCGCCCGAGATCACGCCACCGTTCGTCAGCGTGCCTGCGGTCACGGTGACAGCGTGCAGGATCGCTCCGGTGTTGGCGAAGACGCCGCCAGAGGTCACAAGCGAGGCAAGCGTGCCCGCGTTCGAGCCGGTGGCAAAGTTCGTCACCGCCCCGGCGCTGCCGGTTGCCAGGGTGTTGAAGGTGCCGTTGTTGGTCACCCGATGCAGCGTGCCGCTGTTGCGAACAGTGCCATCAGGCCCGATCTCGACCGTGCCCGCGACCGCGCCATCTCCGGTCTGCTCGAAAATCCCGCCCGAGACCGCGACGCGGCCCGAGATGGTGCCGCTGTTCGCGAAGCTGCCATCGGTATTCGTCAGCGTGGCGATGATCCCCGCATTCGTGCCCGTGCCCGCATTCGTCACCGCCCCGGCGGTCCCGCCCGCCAGGTTGTCGAAGCGGCCAGAGGTGGTCACCTGGTCAAGCGTTCCTCCGTTCGTCAGCGAGCCTGTATCGGCCACCGTCGCCGCGCCCTGCACCGTGCCGGTGTTCGTCACCGTGCCGCCATCGACCGCGACGCGGCCCGAGATGGTGCCGCTGCTGTCAAAGGTGCCGTCGGTATTCCTCAGCGTGGCGATCGTGCCCGCATTCGTGCCCGTGCCCGCATTCGTCACCGCCGCGGCCGTGCCGCCGATCAGGTTGTCGAACTGGCCGCGGTTCGTCACATCGGCCAGAGTGCCCGCGTTCGTCAGCGTGCCCGCCGCCTTGACCGTGCTCGCTCCGACGACGCGGCCCCCTGTCGTCTGGGTGAAGCTGCCGCCGTTCACCGTCAACGTACCGCCGACCCGGCCCGAACTCGTCACGGCGCCACCATCGACAACGACATTGGTCGCGATCCGCCCGCGGTTGTCGAAGCTGCCATCGGTGTTCGTCAGTGCGGCGATCGCGCCCGCATTCGCGCCGGTGCCCGAATTCGTCACCGCCCCGGCGGTGCCGCCCGCGCGGTTCTCGAAATGGCCCGAGGTGGTCAGGTCGGCGAGCGTGCCCGCGTTCGTCAGCCTGCCCGCGTCACCGACCGTGCTCAGCCCCGCGACCTGTCCCGCGCCGCTCTGGGTGAAGCTGCCCCCGGTGACGCTCAGCGCGCCGCCAACCGCGCCGGAGTTGCGCACCGTGCCCGCCGTGACGGCGACATCACCGCTGATCGTGCCGATATTGCCGAAGCTGCCATCCGCGTTCGTCAGCCCGGCGATCGTGCCCGCATTCGACCCGCTGGCCGCAGGACCGCCGGTGTTCGTCACCGCCCCGGCCGAGGCTCCGGCGTTGTTCACGAAGGTGCCGCTGTTCGTCACGTCGCCCGCGGTCGCAAGGTTCGAGAAGCTGCCCGTGTTGGTGACGCTGTCGATCTGGCCGCTGTTCTCGGCCGTGCCGCTGTTCGTCAGCGTGTCGATGCTGCCGCCCGCAGCGACGGCAAGATCCGCGCGGTTCGTGACCGTGCCGGCCGATCCGAAGGACAGGATCTGCAGATCGCCGTCATTCTCGACCGCGCCCAGCGTGCCCGAAGCCGCAACGGTCCCGGCCGCGCCGATCGTCGTCAGCCCGGTCACGACGCCCGTCCGCAGCAGATCGACGGTGCCCCCGTCGACCGACAGCGCGCCACCGATGCTGCCGCTGCTGCGCAGACGACCGTCCTGCACATCGGCATCGCCGGTGATCGCGCCACTGTTGACGAAGCGGCCCCCGGTCGTGACGAGCCCCGCAAGCCGGCCCGCATTCGTGCCGATGCCCGACGAGGTCACCCCCCCGGCGATGCCGTCTTGCGTGTTGGTGAAGGTCCCGGCGTTCGTCACGTCGCCCATCACGCCCGCATTGCTGGCGCTGGCCCCGGTCGAGATATCGACAACACCGGTGACGTTCCCGCCCGCGCCCTGATCGAAGCGGCCGGTGAGCAGATCGACCCCGCCGCCGATGGCGCCGGTATTGGCGACGCTGCCCGCCGCGACGGTCACCGTGCCGGTGATCTCGTTGCTGTTGGTGAAGCTGCCGCCCTGGGTCGTCAGCGAGGCCATCGTGCCGGCGTTCGCGCCGGTGCCGGTGGCGGAGACGGTCACATCCTCGGCGATCCCATTCGCGGTGTTGGAGAAATCACCGTCGACCGCGACATCGCCGAGGGTGCCGTCATTGCGCAACGTGCCACGGGTCGCGACCGCGACCGCACCGCCGACGGTGCCAAGGTTCGTCACCACGCCGTCATCGACCTGCAGAGCGCCGGTGATCTGATTGCTGTTGGTGAAGCTGCCCCCCTCGGTCGTCAGCGCGGCGAGCGTGCCGAAGTTCGTGCCACTGCCCGAGCTGGTCAGCGTGCCCGCCGCGCCGCTCGAAAGGTTGACGAAGCGGCCGTCGCTCGACAGGTCTCCAAGTGCGCTGCCATTGCGCAGCTCGCCCAGAGCCCCGACCGCGACCGTGCCGCCGACCGAGCCAAGGTTCGTCACCACGCCGTCATCGACCTGCAGATCGCCGGTGATCTGATTGCTGTTGGTGAAGCTGCCGCCCGCGTTCGTCAGCGCGGCGAGCGTGCCCGCGTTCGACCCGGTTCCGGTGTTCGTCACCACACCGGCGCTGCCGGTGCCGCGGTTGATGAAAGCGCCAGCGCTGTCGACATTGCCCATCGACCCGGCGTTCGTCACAGAGGCCCCCGCGACGGTGATCGCCACATCGCCGCTCAATGTGCCGGTGGCGCCTTGCACGAAGGCGCCGGTGCCCGAAACCGTCACATCGCCGCTGATCGAGTCGTTGTTGACCAGATCGCCCCCCGAGACCTGCGCGCCGCCGCTGATCGTGTCCTGGTTCCTCAGCCGCCCGCCCGACACATCCGCGCCGGTGCTGATCGTGCCGCGGTTGACGATCCGTCCGCCCGAGACCCCCGCCGTGCCATCGATCGTGCCGTCGTTCGTCAGCGTCCCGCCGGAAACACTGGTATCGCCGGTGATGGTATCGTTGTTGTCGAAAATGCCCCCCGTCACCGCAACATCGCCGTGGACGGTGCCGTTGTTGGTCACGCTGCCCGCCGAGGTGAGCGCATTGCCGGCGCCGACCGTCACGGTTCCCGCCGTCGTCAGCGTGCCATTCGTCCCGACCGCGACGCTGTCGGCGTCGATCTGGCCCCCGGCCTGCACGGCGATCGCGCCATCGGCATGGATCGTCACCGCGCCGTCGGAGTTCAACACCCCCGTGCCCGCCACCGTCAGTCTGGCATTGGCAGTCACATCGACGCTTGCCGTCTGGGCAGAGGGGGTCGCAAGCGTCGGATCATTGTCACCCGGCAAGGCGGGGTCGATCTGCACCGCATCGCCATTTGCAGGCGCCGCACTGCCCGGCGCTGCCCAGTTCGCATCATCGCTCCAGTCGGCGCTGGTTCCGCCCACCCAGACCGGATCGGCCTGCCCCGGCGCCGCCGCAAGACCGATCACCAGCACCAGCGCCGTGGTCTGCAACAGCACGGCAGGGCGCGGCGCGCGGGAAAAACGTCCCTTTGCGGACGTGGAACGCGCAAGAAAAGACGGCTGGGCCATGACAGGTCCTCGAGAAAAGAGCATGAAAACCACAAGGCGACAGGCCAGCTCCCGCCCCGTCGCAAACCCCCGGTTTCCGCGCCTGCCGGTCAATTCCGACGACCCGCGCGAGATGAACCCGCGTAAATTCGCTCAACGCGGAGGATAATCTTCCGCCGTGCCTTGCAAGCAAGCTTCAAAGAGGGGGCGCTTCGGACAAAGGGCATTTTCCGGGTGATCGCGGCAAATTTACCATATTTTAAGCATTTTGAAGCCTCCGGACGGGCGGGTCGAAACCGCGCCGAAAGCGGCTTTCGGGTGGCCCCGGGCAGCGGCCCGCGCTAATCTGGGCCGATGGTGCCGCCCCCCGGCCGAAAGCTCCTGACGAAAGCCCTTTGATGCGCCTCTTGCACACCGCCGACTGGCATATCGGACAGACCCTGAACGGCTGGTCGCGCGAGGCCGAGCACCGTGCCTTCCTCGCCCATCTGGGCGAAATTCTTGTGGCCGAACATGTGGATGCGCTGCTTGTCTCGGGCGATGTCTTTGACGGGCTGAACCCCTCGGGCGAGGCGCAGCGGCTGCTTTATGCGGCGCTTGCGGGCTATCTGCGCGCCAATCCGGCGCTGCAGATCGTGCTGACGGCGGGCAATCACGACCCGGCGCAACGGCTTGAAGCGCCCGAGGCGGTGCTGCGCGAACTGGGCGTGCATGTGCTCGGCACGCTGGCGCGTGGCGCCGAGGGCGTGGATCTGGCCCGCCATCTGATCCCGCTGCGCGATGGCTTTGGACAGGTGCGGGCACAGGTTCTGGCGCTGCCCTTCCTGCGGCAGGCCGATCTGCCGGGCCTGCGTCTGGGCGCCGAGGACGGAACCGAGGGCGCGGTCACCGCCGCCCTGCGCGCGCTGCTGAGCGAGACGGTGACGCGGGCTCAGGCGCTTGCGGGCGCGGTGCCGCTCGTCGCGATGGCGCATCTGACCTGCGCGGGCGGGCTTGAAAGCGCGGGGGCCGAGCGGCGCATCCTGATCGGCGGCGATCATGCCGTGCCCCCCGATGTCTTTCCGGCCGCGCTTGGCTATGTCGCGCTCGGTCACCTGCACAAGCCGCAATCGCTGGATGGCGGGCGGGTGCGCTATTCCGGCTCGCCTTTCCCGCTGTCCGCCAGCGAGATCGGCTACGACCACGGCGTGACACTGCTCGATCTGGCCACGGACGCCGCCCCCCGGCACATCCCGCTGCCGCGCCCGGTGCCGGTGCTGCGCCTGCCCGCGCAGGGCACCGCCCCCCTGCCCGCGATCCTTGCCGCGCTCGAAGCCCTGCCCCGTGCCGACACGCCCCGCGCCGAAGGCCCTTTCCTCTACCTCGCCCTTGCCGCCGACCGCCCGGTGACCGAGATCACCGCGGCGCTGGATGCGGCCCTTGAGCCCCTGCCGGTGCGGCTCGCCGGGCTGACGATCACCCGCCCCGAGACTGCCGCCCCCAGCGCGGCCCCGCCACAGGGGCTGACCCAGACCAGCCCCGAGGCGCTCTTTGCCGCCGCCTTCCGCGATCTGCACGGCACCGATCCCGAACCGCGCCATTTCAGCGCCTTCCGCGACGCGCTTTCCGAGGTCTGAGCCATGCGTATCCTCTCGATTTCCGGGCAGAATATCGCCAGCCTCGCCGCGCCCTTCCGCATCGATTTCACCACCGCGCCGCTGGCGGGCGCCGGGCTTTTCGCCATCACCGGCGAGACCGGGGCGGGCAAATCCTCGATCCTCGACGCGATGTGTCTGGCGCTTTACGGCGATGCGCCGCGGCTGGCCGCGGGCGCGCGCAGCGACAAGGTGCCCGATGCGGCGGGCGAGGAGATCAGCGCCTCGGACAGCCGCGCGATCTTGCGGCGCGGCGCGGCGACGGGCTGGGCCGAGGTGCGCTTTGCCGCCCGCGACGGCGCCGAATATATCGCGCGCTGGCAGGCCAGACGCGCCCGCGACCGGGTCGAGGGCAAGCTGCAATCGGTCGCCCGCAGCCTTGCGCGCGCCGAAGATGGCCAGGTGCTGGCCGCGCAGACACAGGCGGTGACCGAACAGGTCGAGGCGCTGACGGGCCTCTCCTATGAAGAGTTCCGCCGCACCGTCCTGCTGGCGCAGGGGGATTTCGACGCCTTCCTGCGCGCCGATACCGGCGAGCGCGCGAACCTGCTGGAAAAGGTCACCGGAACAGGGCTTTACCGCGCTGTCTCGATCCGGGTTTACGAGCGCACCGAGGCTGCGCGGGGCGCCCATGCGCAGCTTCTGGCCCGCGCCGCCGAACATCGGTTGCTGACCGACGACGCCCGCGCGGCCCTCGTGGCCGAGATCGCCGCGAAGAGCGAAGCGAATGCGACGTCTGCGGCCGAACGCAACCGTCTGACCGAGGCTTTGGCCCGCCACCGCCGCCATGCCGAGGCCGCGGCGCAGGTGCAGAGCGCCGCCATCGCCCTGAGGGACGCCGAGGCCCGGCAGGCCGAGGCAGGCGCCGCCCGCGCAGAGCTTGACCGGCTCGACCGGGCCGCGCCGCTGCGCCTGCCGTGGCAGGCGGCGACGGAGGCGCGGACCCGTCTGAATAGCGCCCGGACCGCGGCCGAGGCGGCCGTTTCGGCGCGCAGCGACGCCGCGCAAGCGCTCGACACACAGGCCCAGCTGGCCGAGCAGGCCGCTGCTGCCGACGCCGAGCGCGAGGAGGCGTTCAAGGCCTTCGGCCCGATCTGGACCCGCGCCGCCGATCTGGACACGCAGATTGCGACCGCCGCGACCGAGGCGGACAGCGCGCAGGCGCAGGCCGCCACCGCCCGGCACGCGGCAGAGACCGCCGCCCGGCAGCACGCCGATCTTGTCGCCGCCGAGACCCGCGCGCGGACGGCCGAGGCCGCGGCCGAAACGACGCTTGCGGGGCTGGCCGCCGTCGTGCCTCTGGCGGACGCTTGGGGGCCGCTCCGCCGCGATCTGGACGCGCACCGGGCGGCCTCCGACGCCGCGCGGACGGCTGCAAAAGCGCTGGTCTCGATCCGCGAACGGGCGCAGGCGCTTGCGCAGGAAGCCGACGCGGCGGCCAAGGCCGAAGCTGCGGATCAAGCCGCCGAGACGACCTTGGCGCAGGCGGCCGAGGCAGCGCAGGCGGAGCTCGCGCCGCTTGAGGCCGCGCATCCGCCCGCCCGGGTCCGCGACCTTGCGCGGATCGAAACCGATCTGGCCGAGTTGGCGCGGGCGCTGCGCGAGGCGGCCGAGGCCGCGGCATCGCAGACCGCCGCCGACACCGCGCTTCAAGCCGCCCGGGATCAGGAAACGCAGGCAACAGCGCAGGAAAGCGCGGCAAAACAGGCGCTTGAGCGGGCAGAGGTGCAGATCGCCGCGCTGACGGCACCGCTGGAACAGGCCGATCTTGCGCTGTCCGACGCCGCGCGCAGCCTGCGCGCGCAGCTCGCTGACGGCAGCCCCTGCCCCGTTTGCGGCGCGCTCGAGCATCCGACCCCGGCCGAGGCGGGGCTTGCGCATCTGGCCGAACGGCTGCGCGCTGATCAGGCCGCCGCCCGCGCCGCGGCGCAGACCGCGCGGGACGCGCTGACAACCGCGCAGGGCGCCCGCGCCACGGCAGAGGCCCGCGCCAGACAGGCGACCGAAGATCAGGGCCGCGCAAAAACCCGTGCCACCGCCGCACGCACGCTTTGGGCCGAGGGGCAGGCCCGGCTGGCGACCCAACCGCTCTGCCCGGCGCTGCCCGACACGCCAGACTCCGCCGCGCTGAGCGCCGCGCAAGACCAGATCCGCGCCCTGCAAACGGCCGAAACCGCGGCGATGGCGCAGATCGCCGCGCTGCGCGCCCGCCTGACCGAGATCAGCCGCACCCGCGACAGCCTGCGCCGCGCCCTCGCCGCGCATCGCGCCACGCGCGAGCGGCTGGCTGCGGCGGCCACCGAGATCGCGAAGGAGATTGCCCGCACCGAGGAACGCGGGGCCGAGGCCACGGCGCAGCGCGACCGGCTGGCCGCGACGCTGGCGCCAATGCTCGCGGCGGCGGGGGAACATGACCTTGCCGCTCCGGGGCTTGTGGACCGGCTGAGCCAACAGGTCTCGGCCGTGGGCACGGCGCGCGCCGCGCTGCAAGCCGCGACCGAGGCCTTGACCGCGTTGGCGCCGCAACTGGCCGCCGCGCACAGCGGGGCCGAAACGGCGGCCGCGCAGGCCAAGGCCGCGGATCAGGCGGCACGCGACCGGGCCGAGGCTTTGGACAGGCTCAGCGCCGCACGGGCACCGCTTCTGGATGGCGAGCCCACCGCCGCGCATCGCAGCCGTTTCAATGAAAGCCGGTTGGCGGCGCAAGAGGCGCACCGGACCGCCGCCGCGGCGCTGGCGACGGCGCAGGCCACCCTTGCCGCCGCCGACGCTCGGGGGGCGGAGACCGCCCGCACCGCGACCGAGGCCGCGCAGGCGCAGACCGCGGCCGAAGCCGCGCTTGCCGCTGCCCTGAGCGCCGCCGAGATGACCGAGGCAGACTTGGCCGCGCTGATCGCCCTGCCTCCCGAGACGGCCGAGGTGCTGCGGGCCGAATTGCGCGCGCTTGAAGATGCGGTCACGGCCGCGCGCTCGGCGCTATTAGCCCGCAAGACCGACCTGCAAGCGCTTGAGGCGGAAGGACTTCCCGAAGACAGCCCCGAGGCGCTCGCAACGCAGCTTGCAGCGCTTGAAAGCGAGATCGAGACCCGGGCGCAGGAGATCGGGCATCTGCAAGCCGATCTGGCCCGCGATGCGCAGACGCGGGCGGCGCTCGCCGATCTGGCGACCGAGACCGAGGTCGCGCGGGCGGAACTTGAGGTCTGGGAGGCGGTGAACAAGGCCATCGGCGCGCGTTCGGGCGATCGGTTTGCGCGCATCGCGCAGGCGATCACGCTCGATGTGCTGGTCGATCATGCCAACCGCCATCTGGCCGATCTGAACCCGCGCTACCGGCTGCGCCGCGCGGCCGAACTGGCGCTTCAGGTCGAGGATCGCGACATGGGCGATGCCCCGCGCGCGACGCGCAGCCTGTCGGGGGGCGAGCGGTTTCTGGTCTCGCTCGCCCTTGCGCTCGCGCTGTCGCAGATGGGCGGCAAGGGCACCTTTGCGGGCACCTTGTTCATCGACGAGGGGTTCGGGGCGCTTGATGCGGGCAGTCTCGATCTGGCGATCGATGCGCTGGAGACGCTGCAATCGCAGGGGCGGCAGGTCGGCGTGATCAGCCATGTCGAGGCGATGCAGGCCCGCATCGCCACCCGCATCGCCGTGCGCAAGGAAGGCGGCGGCCGCTCCAGCCTGCGCGTCGAAGGCCCGGGCGTCTGACGTTTTTCTGAAACGATGCGTCGGCGCCGATGCGCGGCGGGCGGCCGGGCCGTGCCATGGTGCGGCCAAGCCCGCTCAGCGCGAAAGGAAACGCCATGGCCGACAGACGCGATCACCGGATCATCGATGGCAAGGCGGTGCAGCACCGTCTGCTGGCCGAGATCCGCGCCGAGCTTGACGCGGCGGCCAAGACCCATCCGGTCGGGCGGCTTGTGTCGATCTCGATCGGGCCGTCGCCGGAAATCGAGGTCTATGTCCGCAATCAGGCCCGCGCCGCCGCCGAAGCCGGTCTGCCCTTCGAGCAGGTGGTCTGGCCCGCAGAAGCGACGCAGGAGGATTGCAAGCGCAAGATCGCGGCGCTGAACGACGACCCGTCGGTTCTGGGCATCATCCTGCAACGCCCGGTGCCGGCGCATATCCATGTGCGCTCGCTGCAATCGGCGATCCATCCGCTGAAGGATGTCGAGGGGATGAACCCGGCCTCGATCGGCAATATCGTTTACAATGACATCGCGCTGGCGCCCTGCACGGCGGCGGCGGCGGTGGAGATGGTGCGCGCGACCGGGCTTTCCATGCCCGGGCTTGAGGTGGTGATGATCGGCCATTCGGAGATCGTCGGCAAGCCGGTCGCCTTCATGCTGATGGCCGAGGGCGCGACGGTGACGGTGTGCCACCACATGACGCGCTCGGTCGCGATGCATTCGCGCCGCGCCGATGTGGTGATCGTGGCGGTCGGCAAGGCGCATCTGATCGGGCCGGAGATGATCAAGCCCGGCGCGGCGGTGATCGACATCGGGATCAATCAGGTCACCGATGCGGCGGGCAAGGTGCGGATCCTCGGCGATGTGGATACCGAGGCCGTGCGCGAGGTGGCAGGCTGGATCACCCCGGTTCCGGGCGGGGTCGGGCCGGTGACGGTGGCGATGCTGATGCGCAATGCGCTGACCGCGCATCGCCGTCAGGTCGCGGCCGGGTGGCTGGAGGCGATCGAGGCGTAAGGCTGGATTGACCGAGGCCATTGCCGAGGTCACACGCAGCATTTGCCCCGTGACCGGCGAGGGCCCAAAGGCCCTCGGCCTGCGCCCGAACCGCCCCCTAATTCTCGGCCAGATCCTGGGCGATCAGGTCTGCAATCCGACGCGCACGGCCCGAGTGGCGCCAGGTGAGCATCAGCCGCTGGTCATAGGCATCGGGCAAGATCACATGCCGTCCGACAAAATTCGAACCTCCGACATGCTCGGGCAGCACGCTGACAAAGCCGCCCCCGGCCAGCACATTGACGATGATCGGCAGCGCGTCGATCTCCAGCACCCGCGCCGCACCGCGCCAGTCGGGCCCCAGATGCGCATCGAAAAACGCCTCGGCGCGCTGGCGCAGCCCGCTGCGGCGCGACTGCAGCACCAGCGGATGCGTTTCGAGCAGTTTCCGCAGCACCGCGGGCTCGATCATCGCCCCCGCGCGCACCAGTCCCGCAGGCAGACCGCACAGCGCCACCTGCGAGCGACGCAGCTCGATCTGGCTGTAATAGCGGTCGCGCAGCCGCGCATCGAGAAAGACGCAGTCGAACCGCCCGGTGTCGAGCCCGTTCAGCAGATCCTCGGCCAGCGTCGCGACAAGGGTGAAATTCAGCGCATGGCTCTCGGTCAGACGGCGGATCAGCCCGCCCAGCATCCGCGCCAGATCCCCCTCGGGCGTGGCGGGAAGAACGGTGCCGATGCTGACCGGATGACGCGCCCGCACCGGCGCCGCGCCCTGCCCCGGATCACAGAGCGCGCGCCAGTCGGCTTCCAGCGCGGCGACCTGCGCCTCGAACCGATGGCCCTCGGGGCTGGTCGCGAGCCCCGCATCACTGCGCGTTGCAAGGCCTTGACCCAGAACGCTTTCCACCAGGGCAAGCTGACGCGAGAGCTGCGGCTGACCGATCCCGAGCTGCCGCGCGGCGGTGCGGATCGAGCCCTGCCGCAGCGCCTCGGCCACACGAAAGAGCGTCTCCAGCGTCAAGGGGCGCTCCGGCACGGCGCCCGGCCCGCAGCCCTGCAGCGCGCGCAGCCCCGCCGCCAGACGCGCGAGCCCCGGCAGCGCCCGCCGCCCCTCGAGCGTCAGCGCCAGCCCATCGGTGTTGCGCCGCGCAAGCGTCACCGACAGCTCTTCTTCGAGCCGCCGCAGCGCCAGCGAACAGGTCGAGGACGGCTGCCGCGTTTCCCGCGCCGCCAGCCGCACCGAGCCCAGACGCAGCGCCGCCTCGGCCAGGATCAGACTTGAACTGCGCATTTTTTCACCAGTTGTCCCGCATCGGCTGTCCAGAAAAAAACATATGTCCGATAGCGATGCAATTGCCTATCGTCACACCATGTGCCCGGAGACTCGCCCCGCATGACCGATGCCCCTGCCCCGATCCGTTTCGACGGCAAGCCGCTGCCGCTGGCCAGCTTGGCCGCGGCGCTGCACGGGCCGGTGCGGGCAGAACTGACCGAAACCGCGCGCCTTGCGCTGCGCAAGGGCCGCGCGGCGCTCGAAGCGGCCGCCGCGGCCGGTCAGCCGATCTATGGCATGACCACCGGCGTCGGCGCGCTGAAGCATCAGTGCCACGCAGGCACGGCGATGGATGCGTTCAACCATAGCCTTGGCCTCGCCCACGAGGTCGCGGTGGGCGAGCCGGTCGCGGCCGGCATCGCGCGGCTGGCGCTGGTGCTGCGGCTGAACACCCTCTCCACCGGGCGCTCTGGCGTCTCGGAGGGCTTTGCCGACTGTCTGGCGAAGATGATTGATCACGACATCCTGCCCCGGATGACCCGGCGCGGCAGCGTCGGCTGTGGCGATCTGGGGCAACTCGGGCAACTGGCCACCGCGATGACCGGCGTCGGCACCGTGCTCTGGCATGGGCAGGAAATGCCCGCCGCCACCGCCTTTGCCGCGGTCGGGATCACGCCCTATCAGATGCGCCCGCGCGAGGGTCTGGCGGCGGTCGCCTCGAACAGTTTCAGCCTGTCCGCGGCGCTGGCCGCGGTTTTCGACGCCAATGCCCGCATTCATCAGACGCTCGCGCAAGCGCCGGTGATGGCGCTCGCCTGGGGGCTCGATCGCGCGGTCTGGCAGGCGGCCGAAACCAGCCTGATGCCGAAGGAAGCCGCGGTCGCCCGGGCGCTGATCGTCGCAACCGCCGATCAGACCGACTGGCCCGCGCGCGGCTCGGTGCAGGATGCGCTCTCGGCGCGGTTCATGGTGCAGGTGCTGGCGCCGTGCCTGACCGCGGCCGAGGAGGCGCTGGATACGTTGCATCTGGCCAGCGGTCAGGTCGACGACAACCCGACCGTGCTGCCCGATGGCCGCGTCGTGACCTCGGGCGCCAGCCATCACGCGCAGCTGTCGCTGCGGCTTGGTGCGCTGCAATCCGCGCTCGCCATGCTGGGGCGCAATCTGTTCAACAAATGCCTGATGCTGACGAATGGCCAGCTGCCGGGGCTGCCGGTCAATCTGGTGCCCGAGGGCGTCGTCGCGACGGGCTACGGCCCCTTGATGAAGCTCGCGATGGAGCAATCGGCCCGCATCGCCACGAGCGCGGCCCCGGTCGCGCCGCATGCGCTGACGCTGGCCGCGGGGCTGGAAGACGAGGCCCTGCTTCTGCCGCTGACGGCCGAGCGGATCAGCGAACAGGCCGAGGCTCTGGGCTGGCTCCTGACGATTTCGGCGCTTTTGTCGGTGCAGGCGGTGGCGCTGCGCGGGATCGCGCCCAGGGGCCCGGCCGCCGATCTGACGGCGCGGGTGCGCGCCCATGTGCCGCCCTTTGTGGGCGACATTCCGCTGACAGCACGGCTCACCGCCCTGCGCGCCAGCCTCGATGCGCGGGCACTGGACCCGGCACGCCTATTTCATAAGCTGGACGAACCAGCCACTGCCCCCATCCAACAGGAGACCTGAGATGACCCCGACGAAATCCCTTGCCGCCGCCGCGGCACTGAGCCTGATGGCGGGCGCGGCCCTTGCCCAGCCGATCACCGTGTCCTCGAAGATCGACACCGAGGGCGGGCTGCTGGGCAACATGATCTATATCGCACTCGAAAACGCCGGGCTTGACGTGGCCAACAAGGTGCAGCTGGGCGGTACGCCGATCCTGCGCGATGCGATCACCTCGGGGCAGATCGACATCTACCCGGAATATACCGGCAACGCCGCCTTCTTCTTCAACGAGGCCGACAGCCCGGTCTGGAAGGATGCCGCCAAGGGCGCCGCCCGGGCCGCGGAGCTTGATCTGGCGGCGAACAAGATCGTCTGGCTGCCCGCCGCGCCCGCGAACAACACCTGGGCCATCGCCGTGCGCTCGGATGTGGCGGAACCGAACAATCTGAAAACCATGTCGGATCTGGGCAAGTTCATCGCGGGTGGCGGCACGATCAAGCTCGCGGCCTCGACCGAATTCGTCACCGCCCCCGCCGCGCTGCCCGCCTTCCAGACCACCTATGGTTTCACCCTGTCGCCGGACCAGATCGTGCAGCTTTCGGGCGGCGATACAGCGGCCACCATCGCCGCCGCCGCCGCGCAGACCTCGGGCGTGAACACCGCGATGGTCTATGGCACCGATGGCGCCATCGCCTCGGTCGGCCTCACCGTGATGGAAGACGACAAGTCGGTGCAGCCGGTCTATCAACCCGCGCCCTTGGTGCGCGAAGAGGTGCTGAAGGCCAATCCGAAGATCGCCGAAGTTCTGGCGCCGATCTTCGCCTCGCTCGATCTGAAGACCCTGCAAGAGCTGAACGGCCGCATTCAGGTCGGTGGTGAGCCCGCCGATGCCGTGGCCAAGGACTATCTGACCACCAAGGGCTTCCTGAAGTAACACCCGAAAGGGGGGGCACCCTCACGCCTCCCCTTTCACCCTCGGCGGTGCGCGCCCCATTCGCGCGTTGCGCGCACCGCCGCAAGTCTTCCATCCGACCGAGGTGACAGATGCGTTTCGCCCTGCCCCCCCTCTCGGCCCTCTCGCCCACCGGCCTGCTGTTCGCGGCGACCGGGGCGATCGGTCTTTGGCTGCCGCTGGTGCAGTTCAAGCCGAACCGCATCGTCGCGGGGCAAGGCGTCGATCTGATTGCGGCGCTGCCCGGCCCTGCCGGATGGGCGGTTGCGCTCGGCATGGCGGCGATCCTTGCCTTGGGTCTTGCGGCAGGCCGCGGGCTGGGCCTGCGGCTTGGCTTGGCGGTGCTCGGCCTTGGGCTGAGCCTTTTCGCCCTTGGTCTGGCCGCCCGCGGCCTGATGCCCGAGGGCAACCGCATGGCCCGCGTCTCGCCCGCGGCGGGGTTCTGGCTGCAATTTCTGGCCTTTGCGCTGATGGCGACCGATGCGCTCGCCCGGCTGCGCCCGGGGATCAGAACCCGCGCGGCGATCCTTGCGGGCGCGGTCGCGGCGGGGACCGGAGTGCTTGCCTCGGGCTGGCTCGACCGCACCTCGGTGATGATCGAATATGCCGCCCGCGCCGAGATGTTCTCGCGCTCGCTCTGGCAGCATCTGCTTCTGGCCTTCGGCTCGCTCGGGCTTGCCTTCATCGTCGGCCTGCCGCTCGGCATTGCGATCTTCATGGCAAGGCCGCTGCGCAAGCCGGTGCTGACGCTTTTGAACATGCTGCAAACCATTCCTTCGCTGGCGCTGTTCGGGATCATGATCCCGATCTTCGGCTGGGTGGCCGCGCATGTGCCGGGCGCCGCGGATCTCGGCGTTGCGGGCATCGGCCCGTTCCCGGCGCTGATGGCGCTCTTCCTTTACGCGCTCCTGCCCGTCGTTTCGAACACCTGGGTCGGGCTTTCCTCGGTCTCGCCCGCGGTGCGCGATGCGGCGCTTGGCATCGGCATGACGCCCGCGCAGGTGCTGCGCCAGGTCGAGTTGCCGCTGGCCCTGCCCGTGGTGCTGGCCGCGGTGCGCATCGTGCTGGTGCAGAACATCGGCCTTGCCGTCATCGCCGGGCTGATTGGTGGCGGCGGTTTTGGCAGCTTCGTCTTTCAGGGCCTCAATCAGACCGCGATGGACCTGATCCTTTTGGGCGCGCTGCCCACCATCTTCCTTGCCCTCGTCGCGGGCATCGGCCTTGACCTTGTGATCGAGACCCTGTCGCGGCAAAAACACCGGAGCACGCCATGATCCGCCTCGACCATCTGAGCAAGCTCTATTCCGGCCGCGCCGTCGTCGAGGATGTCAGCCTGACCGTCGAAACCGGGCAGATCGCGGCGCTGGTGGGCACCTCCGGGTCGGGCAAGACGACGCTTCTGCGGATGATCAACCGGCTGGTCGAGCCCACGAAGGGCCGGGTCTGGATCGGGGATACCGACGCCGCGAAGATCGAGCCGCATCTGCTGCGCCGCCGGATCGGCTATGCGATTCAAGGGCATGGGCTTTTTCCCCACCGCACCGTCGGCGAGAATATCGCGATCGTGCCGCGGCTCCTTGGCTGGCGCGAGGCCGAGATTTCCGCCCGCATCGACGAGCTGATGCAGCTTTTCGACCTTGACCCCGCCGTCTATCGCGACCGCCTGCCCCATGCGCTTTCGGGCGGGCAGCAACAGCGGGTGGGCGTCGCCCGCGCCTTGGCCGCGCGCCCCGAGCTACTTTTGATGGACGAGCCCTTCGGCGCGCTCGACCCGGTGATCCGGGCGAAGGCGCAAGACGATCTGCGCGCGATCCAGCGCCAGCTTGGCACCACCCTCGTCATCGTCACCCATGACATGGAGGAGGCGATCCAGCTTGGCGACCGCATCGCGGTGATGGACAAGGGGCGGCTTCTGCAATTCGCCCCCCCGTCCGAGATCCTGACCGCCCCCGCCACCCCCTTTGTCGAGGCGCTGGTGGGCGCCGCTGAGCGCCCGTTCCGGCTTTTGTCGCTCAGCACGGTCGACGCCCTGCGCGAACCGGGCGAGGCCCCGGGCACGCCCATCAATCCAGACACCAGCCTGCGCGAGGCCCTTGCCCTGTGCCTCTGGGAAGGCCGCGCGGCACTGCCCGTGTCGGGGGGCGGCATCGTCACTCTGGCCGCCCTGCAAGCCCGGGCCGAGGGGGCCAGCCGATGATCGCCAAGCTGTTCCTGACGCTCGCCGCAGCGCTTTTGGCGGCTTTGCTCTTCACCCCGGAAAGCTTCACCGAGGTGTTCCGGCCGCTGACCCACAACAACGCCCCGCCGATCTATCTGCAAACGAGCCTGCTGCGTCTGACGCTCTCCCACCTCGCCCTTGTGGGCATCGCCGTCACCGCCTCGACCCTTGTCGCCGTCGCGGGCGGCGTGCTGGTGACGCGGCCTGCCGGGCGGGAATTCCTGCCGCTTGCGCGCACGATCACCTCGGTCGGGCAGACCTTTCCGCCGGTCGCGGTGCTGGCGCTCGCCGTGCCCGCGATGGGCTTTGGCGCCGGGCCGACGCTGGTGGCGCTGTTCCTCTACGGCCTCTTGCCGGTCTTTGAAAACACGCTGACGGCGCTGTCGACCCTGCCGCCCTCGGTGCTGGAGGCCGCGCGCGGCATGGGGCTGACACGGCGGCAACGGCTCTGGCAGGTGGAACTGCCGCTGGCGCTGCCGGTCATTCTGGCGGGGGTGCGGCTGACCGCCGTCATCTCGCTGGCCACCGCCACCATCGGGTCAACCGTTGCGGCGAAAACGCTGGGCGAGGTGATCATCGCGGGGCTTCTCTCCGCCAATCCCGCCTTCGTGGTGCAGGGTGGGCTGATCACCGGCCTCCTCGCCATCCTGATCTATGAAGCATTCCAAAGGCTTGAGAGCTGGTCTGCGCATCGCGCGGGCCTGATCCGGCCGCAGTAAGGAGAGACCATGTCCGATTTCGATCTTGTCCTCAAAGGGCGGGTGATCCTGTGCGACCGCGAGGTCGAGGGCGGTTTCGTAGCCGTGCGTGAAGGCCGCGTGGCGCTGATCGGCGAAGGCACGGCCCCCGCGGCCCGCGACCGTCACGATCTTGGCGCGGCGCTGATCCTGCCCGGTGCCGTCGATGCGCAGGTGCATTCGCTGTCGCAAAAGGGCGCCGAGGGCTTTGCCGCCTCGACCGCCGCCGCGGCTGCGGGGGGTGTCACCACCATCGTCGACATGCCCTATGACGAGGGCAATCTGGTCTGTTCGGCCAAGGCGGTCGAGATCAAGGCCGCCGAGGCCGAGGCGCAGGCCCGTGTCGATGTTGCGCTTTATGGCACCATCGACCCGCTCGAAGGCCCCGCCCGCATCGCCGAACAGGCCGAGGCCGGGGTCTGCGGCTTCAAATTCTCGACCTTCGGCACCGATCCGAAACGCTTTCCGCGCATCCCGCCCGCGCTCCTGATGGCTTGTTTTGCCGAGGTGGCCAAGACCGGTCTGGCGGCGGGCGTGCATAACGAAGACGACGCCTTCGTGCGCGACGCGATCGCGGCGGTCGAGGCGTCGGGCATCACCGATTGGCGCGCGCATGGGATGTCGCGCCCGCCGATGACGGAAATTCTGGCACTGCTGCAGATCTACGAGACCGGCGCCGCGACCGGCTGCCCGGCCCATGTCGTGCATTGCTCGCTCGGCCGCGGCTACGAGATCGCCAAGCGCTACCGCGACGAAGGCCACCCCGCGACGATCGAGGCCTGCATCCATTATCTGACCTTGGACGAGGAAAACGATGTCGCCCGGCTGGGCGGCAAGGCGAAGATCAACCCGCCGATCCGCCCGCGCGCCGAGGTCGAAACGCTGTGGCGGCATGTGGCGGCGGGGAATGTGTCGATGGTCTCGACCGATCACGTCAGCTGGTCCGAGGATCGCAAGACCAACCCCGAGATGCTGAAGAACGCCTCGGGCGTGCCGGGGCTGGAGGTGATGGTGCCCTTGTTCGTCAAAGGCGCGCTGGCGCGGGGGGTGCCGCTCACTTGGGCCGCGCGGCTTCTGGCAGAAAACCCGGCGCGGCATTTCCGGCTCGATCCGGCCAAGGGGGGCATTGCGCTGGGGCGTGACGCCGATCTGACCGTTCTGGAACCCGTGGCGAAGCGCTATGACGCCAAGGCCAGCCGCCATTCCGTCGCGGGCTGGTCGCCCTATGACGGGATCGAACTGCCGTGGACGGTTTCGGGGACATGGCTGCGCGGGCAGCAGGTGTTTGACGGGAACACCGTCGCCGCCCCGGGCACCGGGCGGTTCGTGCGCCCGGCCCGCCCGCTTGGTCTTCGTCGCGCGGTGCACGGATGAGAAACCTGCGCGTCAGTGCCGATCGCATCGGCGCCGATATCACGGCGCTCGCGGCGATCACCGATCCGGGCCAGCCCTGGACGCGGCGGGCGTTCTCGCCCCGGTTTGACGAGGGCCGGGCGTGGCTGGCCAACCGCTTTGCCGAGGCCGGGCTGAGCGTGACCACCGATGCGGGCGGCAACCTGCTGGGCATGCGCAAGGGCTCGGGCGATTGCGGCACGATCCTTTTGGGCAGTCATTCCGACACCGTGCCGGACGGTGGGCGGTTTGACGGCGTGGCCGGGGTGATCGTCGCGCTGGAAGTCGCGCGGATGCTTTCCGAACGCGGGCTGAGCCTGCGTCACGATCTGTGCGTGGCGGATTTTCTGGCCGAGGAGGTGTCGGTCTTTGGCGTCTCCTGCATCGGCTCGCGGGCGATGGCGGGGGTTCGCCCGCCCGAATGGCTGGCGCTGACGCATCAGGGGCGGACGCTGGAACAGGCGCTGACCGACGTTGGCGGTGACGCGAAGATCTCCGCGCAGCGCACTGACATCAAAGCGTTTTTCGAGTTGCACATCGAGCAGGGCCCGGTGCTGGAAAGCACCCGAACCGATCTGGGTCTGGTCACCGCGATTGCGGGCATCACCCGGATCGAGGTGATCTTGACCGGCAGACCCGATCACGCGGGCACCGCGCCGATGTATCTGCGCGCCGATGCCTTGGTCGGGGCCGCGCAGCTGGTGACGGCGATCGAGGCGAAGGCCCGGGCCGAGGCCGAAAAGGGCGCGCATTTCACCGCGACGGTGGGCGAATTCTCGATCACCCCCGGCGCGGCGAATGTGGTGCCCGGCGGCGCGCGGCTGCTGATCGACGCCCGCGCGGTCGAACGCGCGCAGATGGAGGGCTTTCTGGAGTGGCTGCGCGGCGCGCTCAAGACCCTGCCGCAGGGGATCAGCGCGCAAAGCCGCATCCTGTCGGACAACCTGCCGACGCCGATGCACGAGGGCCTGATCGCGCGGCTGGAAGCGGCGGCCGAGACCTGCGGCGCCAGCCACATCCGCATGGCCTCGGGCGCGGGGCATGATGCGGCTTTCATGGCGCGCATTGCCCCTGCCGCGATGATCTTTGTCCCCTGCAAGGAGGGACGCTCGCACTGCCCCGAGGAATGGGCGGAAACCGACGACATTGCGCTCGGGGCGGAAGTGATGGCCGAGGCCGTGCTTGCCTTCGACGCGGCAACCCAAGGAGAAGACAGATGAAACGCATCCTGACCGAAGCCGATATCGAGCCCGCCGTGCGCGGCGGATCGGTCTATGCGGCGGGCGGTGGCGGCTGGGCCGACCACGGCCGGATGCTGGGCCGCGCCGCCGTGGGCGTGGGCAAGCCGGAACTGGTCTCGATCGATGAACTCTCGCCCGACGATTTCGTGGCAACGGCAGCCGCGATCGGCGCCCCGGCCTCGACCACGAACTGGGAGATGCGCGGCATTGATTACGTCAAGGCGGTGCAGCTTTTGAACGAGGCTTTGGGCACTCCGGTCGCCGGGTTGATGGTCGGGCAAAACGGCAAGTCCTCGACGCTGAACGGCTGGCTTCCGGCGGCCGTTCTGGGCTGCAAGGTGATCGACGCGGTGGGCGACATTCGCGCCCATCCGACCGGCGACATGGGCTCGATCGGGATGGCGGGCAGCCCCGAGCAGATGATTCAGACCGCGGTCGGCGGCAACCGTGACGAGGGGCGGTATATCGAGCTTGTCACGCGCGGCGCGACGGCCAAGGTCTCGCCCATTTTGCGCACGGCGTCGGACATGTCGGGGGGCTTCATCGCCTCGGCCCGCAATCCTTTGCGCGCCTCCTATGTGGCGCGCCATGCGGCGCTGGGGGGGATTTCGATGGCGCTCGATCTCGGCCATGCGATCTTGGCTGCCGAGCCGAAGGGTCCGGGGGCGGTCCTTGATATCATTCAGCAAAAGACCGGCGGCGTGCTGATTGCGGAAGGCGTGATCACCCGCAAGGCGGTCACCTACACGAAAGAGGCCTTCGATATCGGCACCGTCACCGTGGGCACGGGCGACAGGGCCATCACGCTGCATGTGATGAACGAATACATGGCCATTGACGATGCGGGCGGCAATCGGATCGCCTCCTTCCCCGATGTGATCACCACGCTTTCGCCCGAGGCCGAGCCGCTGTCGGTCGGGCAACTGCAGGAAGGCATGCGGATTCACATCCTGCATGTGCCGAAAACCCTGATCCCCTTGGGCGCGGGGGTCCTTGACCCCGCCGTCTATCCGCCTTGCGAAAAGGCGATGGGGATTGAACTGGCAAAATACGCGCTGGAGGGGAAAGATGCCTAAAGATAACCCCCGTCACCCGGATTTCCCGATCCCCTCGGGGCCGGATCTGCGCGCGAAAAACTGGCGGGCCGAGGGGCTGCTGCGGCTTCTCGAAAACGTGCTGTCCGTTGGTGAGGCGCCCGAAAAGCTGATCGTTTACGCGGCCTTGGGCAAGGCCGCGCGGAACTGGCCCGCCCATGCGGCGATCGTGAAAAGCCTGACCGAGATCGAGGAAGATGAGACCCTGATCATCCAATCCGGCAAGCCGGTGGGGATCTTGAAGACCCATGCCGGCGCGCCGATGGTGATCATGGCGAATTGCAACATCGTCGGCCAATGGGCGAAGGCCGAGGTGTTCTATGATCTGGAACGCAAGGGGCTGATTTGCTGGGGCGGGCTGACCGCGGGCGCGTGGCAATATATCGGCTCGCAGGGCGTCATTCAGGGCACCTATGAAATCTTCATGCGCATCGCCGAGCGGCGGTTCAACAGCTCGCTGGCAGGCCGGTTCATCCTGACCGCCGGTCTTGGCGGGATGGGTGGCGCACAGCCCTTGGCGGGGCGGATGGCCGGGGCGGCGATCCTCTGCGTCGATGTCGATGAAGCCCGCGCGAAGATGCGGCAAGAGATCGGGTTTCTCGATGCCATCGCCCCCGATCTGGACAGTGCTTTGGCGATGATCGACGCCGCGCGGGCCGAGGGGCGGGCGACTTCGGTTGCCCTCATCGGCAACGCGGCAGAGATCTACCCCGAGATTGCGGCGCGCGGCATCACCCCCGATATCGTCACCGACCAAACCTCGGCGCATGATCTTGTCTACGGCTACGTGCCCGCGGGGTACGACCTGCCCCGCGTGCGCCGCCTGCGCGAGCAGAACCCCGAGGAGCTGATCGAGGCGGGCCGGGCCAGCATCGCGGCCCACGTCTCTGCCATGCTTGAATTCCAAAGCCGCGGCGCCGAGGTTTTCGACAACGGCAACCTGATCCGCACGCAAGCGAAACAGGGCGGGGTGGAAAACGCCTTCGACATTCCGATCTTCACCGAGGCCTATCTGCGGCCGCTCTTCTGCCGCGCCATCGGCCCGTTCCGCTGGATGGCGCTCTCGGGTGACCCCGAAGACATCCGCCGCATCGACGATCTGGTGCTGAAGATGTTCCCCGACAATCAGATCGTCACGAACTGGATCCGCCTTGCGCGCGAGAATGTCCCCTTCGAGGGACTGCCCGCGCGGATCGCCTGGCTTGGCCATGGCGAGCGCACCGATCTGGCGGTGGCGGTGAACCGGATGGTGGCCTCGGGCGAGCTGGCCGGGCCTGTCGCCTTTTCGCGCGATCATCTGGACGCGGGCGGCATGGCGCATCCGAACATCATGACGGAAAAGATGCGCGACGGCTCGGATGCGATTGCCGACTGGCCGCTTCTGGATGCGATGACGCTCTGCGCCTCGGGCGCCGATCTTGTCACCGTGCATTCGGGCGGCGGCGGCTATGCGGGCTACATGACCTCGGCCGGGGTGACGATCGTGGCCGAGGGCAGTGCCGCGGCTGAAACCCGGCTGCGCCTGGCGCTGACGAACGATACGGCCCTTGGGGTGATCCGCTATGCCGATGCGGGCTATGCGGATGCCCTTGACGAGGCAGCGCAGAAGGCGGTGGGGCATATCCGCCTGTGAGCGTTGCGACGACTGCGCCGTGACGGCGAAGGGGCACCCTCGGGTGCCCCTTTGTCTTGCAAGCTCGGATCGGGTCTCAGTCCAGCCGCGCGGCGACCTGATCGGCGAAGGTGTTCACCATCGCGGTGTAATAGGCCTTCGAGTCGGTGAAGGCGCCCTTCTTCAGCTTGCCCTCGGCGTCGATCGCATTCACCGCGCGCGCATCGACCGTCAGATCGTAGCTGTCGAATTTCGAATTGTCGGACGGGCTGGTGATATGCACCTTGCCCGACAGCCGGGCTTCGGCCACGTCGGTGATCTCCTCGAAAGTGTTCGCGATCGACAATTCGTCGATGTCGACGGTCACCTTGGCGCCCTCTTCGGCCAGCTGCGCAGCGAGACGCTGCGCGATCGCGGCCTTCAGGTCATCGCCGAGATGCCCCCAGTACAGCGCCGCCTTCGGGTTCGCGATCGCGGTCAGATCGGCCTGCACGTCGATCTCCTGCACCGGGGTCGCGGCAAGGACAGCGGTGCCCAGAAAGAGCGCGGTGGTGGCGGCAAGAAGGTTGCGGATCATGTTCAGTCTTCCTTTCGCATGAATGCCGATGCTTCGGCGTCGGTAAAAGAAGAACGCAGCCCGCCAAATCCGGTTCCGCAATTTTTTGCAAGCCCTTGGCGAAAAACAAAAACCCGCCGGATTTCGGCGGGCTTTCAGGTCGGGTTCAAAGGCCGGGTTCAGCCCACGAGCGTCTCGGTCGAAGCAAAGAACATCGCCTGGCTGACCGCCGAGCGGACCTGTTCCTCCGAAAAGGGTTTGGTGATCAGGAAGGCGGGTTCGGGCTTTTCGCCGGTCAGCAGGCGCTCGGGGAAGGCGGTGATGAAGATCACCGGCAGCGGGCCGATTTCCTTCAGGATGTCATTGACCGCATCGATGCCCGAGGACAGGTCGGCCAGCTGAATGTCCGAAAGGATCAGGTCGGGGCGGGATTTCGCGGCCAGCGTCACCGCCTCGGCCCGGGTGCGCGCGATGCCGGTGACGGTGTGGCCGATGCCCGCGACGATATCGGCCAGATCCATCGCGATGATCGCCTCGTCCTCGATCACCATCACCCGGCCCGACACGGCCGCCGCCATCTCGCGGTTCGCGGCGGCGATCAGATGGCCCACTTCCTCGGGCTCGACCTGCATGATCGCGCCGATTTCGGCGGCCTCGAACCCCTCGATCGTGTGCAGCAACAGCGCCTCGCGCGAGTTCGGCGTCAGATCGGCCATCAGCGCCTGTGCCCGCGCGGCAAGGCCCTCGTCTTCGACCGAGGTCGGCGCCCCGGCGCTGGCCCAGACCAGATGGAAGGCGTGAAACAGCCCCACCTTCGGCCGCGCGGCAGCCTCGATCACCGCCGGATCGACCAGCAGGCTTTCGAGCGTCGCCACCGCATAGGCGTCGCCGCTGTGCTGGCTGCCGGTCAGCGCGCGGGCGTAACGGCGCAGATAGGGCAGTTCGGCGGCAATCGCCTGCGACAGGTCGAGGGGGGCGGTGCTCGTCATCGTTTTCTCCCAAAAACGCGTTTTTCGTGGAACCAACGCTGTTCCCCCGCGTTTGGTTCCGTGAATACTGGCGCGAGCGGCGAGAAAGATCATGGCAGAGGACAAGAGCACGCAAAAGGGGCGCGATGCGACGGCCGAAGGGCTGCGCCGCGACATCGACGAGAATTTGAAGCGCGTCTTCGAGGCCTCGCTCGACCCGGAAATTCCGGATCGTTTCAAGGATTTGCTGGCGCAACTGAAAGCGCGCGGGGGGACCAGATGACCGGGCCCGATCCGCGGGATGAACTGGCCACCCATATCCCGGCGCTGCGGGCCTTTGCGATTTCGCTGACCCGCAACGTCACCGAGGCCGACGATCTGGTGCAGGAAGCGATCCTGAAAGCCTGGGGCAACTTCGACAAGTTCCTGCTTGGCACCGACCTGCGCGCCTGGCTGTTCACCATCCTGCGCAACACCTTTTATTCGGCGCGGCGCAAGACCCGGCGCGAGGTCGCGGACCCCGATGGCCTGCATGCGGCGCAACTGGTCACCCAGCCCGCGCATGACGGGCGCCTTGCGATGGCCGATTTCACCCGCGCCTTCGATCAGCTTTCGCCCGAACATCGCGAGGTGCTGATCCTCGTCGGCGCGAACGGCTATTCCTACGAGGAGGCCGCGCAGATGATGGGCGTGGCCACCGGCACGGCGAAAAGCCGGGCCAACCGGGCGCGGGCGCGGCTGTGCGAATTGCTGGGTCTGGCCGAGGGCGAGACGGTGCTGATCCCGTCCTCGTCGAGCGGGGCGGCCGCACCGGGGATGGGGCCACAAGCGGCATGATCCGGTGGCGGTTCGGCACGGGCGGTCTGGGACTGCGGCTGACGGTGATCATGGGGGCGGTGCTGACACCGCTCGCCGTGCTCAGCTATGCGCAGACCCTGGCCACCGAGCGCGCCGCCGAAAACCGGCTGCGCGCGGCGATCCTGGGCGAAACGCTGATGGCCGCCGCGCCGCAGGTCGATCTGCTGATGCAGGCGCGCGGCACGGCGATGGCGCTGGCGGCCAGCCTGCCGCAACTTTCCGATGATCCGGCCGCCTGCTCGACCTATCTGCGCCAAGTCGCCGAAGAGGCCGAACAGGACTATTCCTTCCTCGGGTTCGTGCCGGTGGACGGCCATATCAGCTGCGCCTCGACCGGGGCGCCTTATGATGTGCGCAACAGCGGCTGGCTCTCCGATCTGCGCGAAAACCCGCGCCCGAAGCTGACCGTGAACCGCGAGGGGCCGCTGTCGGGCACCTCGATCCTGAACCTGTCGCTGCCCGTCACCGATGCCGCGGGGCAGTTGATCGGTTTTTCCTCGGTCTCGATGCCGCAATCCGAGTTTCAGGACCGCGGCCTTGGACAGGCTGGCAGCGTGGGGCAACCGCTCGCCATCGTCACCTTTGACCGCAGCGGAACGGTACTGACCGCGACGAACGGACTTGATGATGCGGCCCGGACGATCCCCGCGCATCATGCGCTGAAGGATCTGGCGGGCGAGCGCGGCGAAAGCTTCCTCGACACCGCGCCCGATGGCCACGAGCGCGCCTTTGCCGTCGTGCCGCTCTGGGAGGGTGAGCTTTACCTTCTGGCCTCCTGGCCTGCCGATGTGCTGGATGAGGCGGGGCTTCTGTCGGGCTGGCCGCCCTTCGCCTTTCCGGCGCTGATGTGGGCGGCGAGCCTTGCCGTCGCCTGGATCGCCGCGCACAGTCAGGTGCTGCACCAGATCCGCGCGCTGCGCAGCTCGATCACCGCCTTTGCCGAGGGCGAGCGGCGCCTGCCGCCGCTGCGCCTGCGTGGCGCCGCGACCGAATTGCGCGACGTGGCCGAGGCTTACGAGCGGATGACCCGGGCCGTCGTGCAAGACGAGGCGGATCTGGAAAACGTCATTCACCAGAAAGAGGTGCTGCTGCGCGAGGTGCATCACCGGGTGAAGAACAACCTGCAACTGATCGCCTCGATCCTGAACATGCAGCTGCGCCGCGCCAAGACCGACGAGGCCCGCGCGGCGATGCGCAACGTGCAGGAACGGGTGCTGAGCCTCGCCACGATCCACCGCGAGCTTTACCTGACCTCGGGGCAGACCGACATCCGCGCCGATGAACTCTTGCCGCGGATCGCGGCGCATATCCTGAAGATCGGCGCGACGCCCGAGCGGCGCTTCGATCTCGATCTGCGGGTGGACGAGATCCGGCTGGTCCCCGATCAGGCGGTGGCGGTGGCGCTGTTTCTGGCCGAGGGGCTCGACAACGCGCTCAAGCACGCCTGGCGCGGGCCGCGCGGCATCGCCTCGGTCGGCGTCAGCTTCACCCGCACCGCCGAAGGTCTGGCGGCGCTGCGGGTGACGAACACGCTCGCCCCGCCTTCGGACGGCACGGTGACCGATCTTGGTCCGATGCTGCCGATCGAGGACGGGTTCGGGGAAAAGCTGCTCGCGGCCTTTGCGAGCCAGCTTGACGGCAGCTTCACCCGCGGCCCCGAAGCGGGGCTTTACGTGCTGCGGCTGAGCTTCACCCCGGCCGCGCTCGAGGCGGGCGAGGAACGCCATCGCCGCGCCGAGACGTGATCGGGAACCCGAACGCCGCGCGCGCGTTGATCTGATACAGGCGTCAGGGCACGGCGCCGCGGCAACCACCACTTCACGGGAGAGATATCATGCTGGGTTGGGCCCTGACGTTCATGGTGCTGGCGCTGATCGCCGGTGCGCTTGGGTTTGGCGGGATCGCGGGGGCCTCGGCCTCGATCGCGCAACTGCTCTTCGTGCTGTTCCTGATTCTTTTCGTCGTGGCGATGATCGCGCGTGCCCTGCGCGGCCAGCCGCCCGTCTGACATCGGATCGGAGCTTCGCGAAGAACGCCTCTCCGGTCCCCGGAGAGGCGTTTTTACATGGCGGAAAGGCCAAGCGGGAAGCGCAGCAAGACCTGTGTTCCGCCCCCCGGACGGGCAGAAAAATCAAGCGTTCCATTCAGTTGTGCGCAGAACTGTTGTGCCAGCCGCAACCCCAGACTCTGCGCCTGCGTCGCATCGAACGCCGCAGGCAGACCGCGCCCATCGTCGTTGATCTCCACCTCGGCCCGGTCGCCTTCGAGCCGCGTGCGCAGGGTGATGGTGATCTGCCCGGCCTCGGGCAGCCCATGTTCGAGCGCATTCGACACCATCTCGACCGCGATCAGCGCTACCGGCCCCGCGCAATCGGCCGACACCGGCAGCGGCGCCAGATCGAAGGCGAGCCGCACCCGCTCCTGCAGGTTCGCCGCCGCGACGACTTCGGGCAGCGTCGCCTGCATCAGTGCGCCGATCTCGGTCACCTGCCGCGCCGGATCGTGCAGTTGCCGCTGCACCGAGGCGATCACGCTCAACCGCGCGGCCGCCGCTTGCAGCGCGCGCCGCCCCTCGGGGTCGCGCATCTTGCGCTGCTCCATCCGCAGGATCGAGCCGATCACCTGCAGATTGTTCGACACGCGGTGCTGCAACTCGTGAAACATCAGCCGGTGCTGTTCGGCCTGCCGAGCCGTCGCGGCGCGTTCCAGATCGAGCTTGCGCAGCGCCATCCGCATCAGATGGATCAGCAAAAGCTCGGTCGCGACGATGAAGCCGTAAAAGCCCATCGCGACCAGATCGGGGCCGTCCAGCAGTCCGGCACCGCCCGGCGCGATGAAGAAGAGCCAGGCGGCAAGCCCCGAGAAGAGCGCGAGGACCACGCCCGCCCGCGTCGACAGGAAGAAGCCGACCAGAAAGACCATCGGGAAGAAGGTGAGGAACGGATAGCCCGGCGGCAGGCTGCCCTCGAGCGCGAGGCGAGCGCCAAAAGCCGCGGCTAAGGCGGCAGCAGTGCCGCCCCATTCCGCAAGCGGGCCGCGGGGTCGTGCTGTCAAGGCGCGCAGAAGTTTCATCGAAGCGATATCCGAAAGGTATGTTTCAAATGGGTATTCGTTTGTCGCGAAATGTAAATGCCCCCGGACAGTTTTCCGTGCATTTCCGCGCGAAAGCGACGAGAGGCGCAGAAATCCGCCTGTGCTTTAGGATCGCCTTCACCTTCGGCCGCGATAGTCGCAACCGATGTCGCTCACTCGGGGTTTGCGCGATGACGTGGTTTCACCGATCCTCCATGCCGGCCGCCGCGGGTCTGCTTCTGAGCCTTGCCGCCCTGCCCTGCGCCGCGACCGCGGGCGAGGCCGAGGGCGTCAAGGTGCATGAGGGCGCCTGCAGCATGACCTCGGCCAAGGGCGAGACGCTGTTTGCGGGCGATTGCGTCATCACCCGCCGCGCCGAGACCCGCGATGTCGCGGGCGAGCGCTGCGATTATCTGCGCTACGAGGTGCTTTATCCCGGCGTCGGGCTTGCCGTGGTGGAACAGGGGCAAGACATCGTCTGCCCGCCCCGGTTTCAGGATCGCGACGCCGAATTTCTGGCGATGGACAAGCGCGGGCGGCTGGTGGTGGCGACGGCGGAGGGGGCGCTTTTGCGCTTTGATCCCGGTGCGCTCGATCCCGAGGCCGCGCCGGTGCTGCCGGAGCTCGACGATGATCTGGCGGGGATCGAGGCGTGCAGTTTCACCCCGGATCATCAGGCGTTCGTTCAGAGCCTGTGGGCCGCCTTCCCGGTCACGGCGACAGATCCCGACGGGCTGCGCAGCCTCTCCGGCGGGGGGGGCGAGATCCTCTGGCCGCCCGGCAATCCCCCGCCCGATCAGCCGGTGCGATCCCGAAAGACCGGCGTGGTGCAGCAGATCGACGTCCCCCTGCGCGGCACCTATCTTGGCCTCGCGATTGCGGCGCTGCGGCTGGAGACCGAAATCGGCACCAGCGCCTTCAGCGAAACCTATGTGTTTGCAGAGCCGCGCGCGGCGATCGACCGCAAGTTCGGCGCCTCGGTGCGGGGCGCGCGCAAGCAAGACCCCCTGCCCGGCGAAACGCACAAGGTCCTGCCGGACATCGCCGAAGACGATCCCGGCCGCCTGATGTGCGAGGGCGAAAAGTAACCGCCCCCGGCCTCAGAAATCCTGATTTTTCAGCAGTTGCGCGGGGATGGCCAGCCCCGCCCCCATCGCCGCGAGGGTGAAGATCACGCGGATGATGTGCTCGGCCGCGCTGACGAAGATCTCGACCGCATCGACCGGGTGCGGCGCGGTGAGCGCGAAGAAGCCCAGCAGCGCCTGACCGAAGAAGGCGCCCGGCACCATCGGGATGCAGCCCGCCAGCGCCACCGCATTGCAGGCCGGTCCAAGCTGGCCGCGCAACGCCGAGACCGCGCAGGAGGTGACGATGGCCGCGGCGAAGGTCGCGCCCTCGAGGCTCCAGGCCAGTTCCTGCCCGCCGGTGCGGACCATCAGCGCCAGCGCGCCCGCCGCCGCACACCAGGGCAGCGCCCGCAGGCCGAAGTTGAACAGAACGCCGAAGCCCGCGGCGGCGGCGGCGCCAAACAGCGCCTGATGCAGAAAATGCGGCAGGAAGTCCCACATGATCAGCCCCTCATTCCCAGAAGTTCCTCGGCGAACCAGATGCCGGTGGCGGCAAACAGCATGATCATCAGCACCCAGACCGCCCGCGCGCTGCCCATGGTCGGATAGCCGTCCATGATGTCGGTCTGCGCGTTGGTCGAGGGCACGCCCGGCACCAGAAGCAGGATCGAGGCCATCATCGCCAGCTGCACGGTGCCGCTTTGCACCGCCATCGCGCCAAGCCCGCCGAGCGTCGCCGACAGGAAGGCAATCGCCCCCGCGACGATGAAGATGTTCACGCCGCGATGCAGCAGATGGTGGCGGATATACTGGCCGATGGCGCCCGCGATCCAGACCGGACCGAAGGCAAGCCAGTCGATGCCCAGCAGCCGACCGAAGGAGGTGCAGGCCAGCCCGACGGCAATGGCGGTGAACCAGGGCGAATGGCGCGGCGTCTCGCGCACGAGACGCGCCAGTTCGCTCTCGATCGCCTCGACGGTCATGCCGCCCTTTTCGGCGCGCGCACAAAGTTCACGCACCGCCAGATCGAGCCGGTGGTTCACCCCCAGCCGCCCGACCTGCAGCATCCGCGTGATCGTCTGATCCGCCGCATGCACCGTCATCGCGATCGAGGTATAGCCCGAGCGCAACCCGATCGTCTCGACCCCGAAGCCGCGCGCGATCATCGTGATGCCGCGGTGCACGACGCTGACCGAGGCGCCGCTTTCCATCATGATCCTGCCCGCCTTCAGCGCCACTGTGGCATAGCGTTCAAGCTCGCGGTGGCGCACCACCACCGGATCATCCCCGGTCCCCATCACGGTCCCCTTCCTTGCAACTTGCCTCGCCCTAACAGCCCCGAAGGGCTGCGGCAACCGCCGAGTCGGCGCCGCATATCAGCTATGAGCGGAACCATGATCTGCAAGGCAATACCTTGATATTCAGATTGAAATATGCGCATCACCCGGCCCGCCGCAGGGCTGCGTCGGCGGCGCCGATCTGGAACACCGCGGTCAGCGCCCGCAGGGTCTGCGCCTCGTCCAGAAGACCCTGTGTCGCGGCGGCGTTTTCCTCGAACATCGCGGCATTGTGCTGGGTCAGCTGATCGAGCTGGTTCATTGCCGCGGTGATTTCCGAAATGCCCGCCGATTGCTCGCCCGCGCCGGTCTCGATCGCGGCCAGAAGCTGATCAAGGCGGGTGACCAGATCCTCGATCCGGCCAAGGGCGGCTTCCGAGCCGGAGGCAAGCTCGACCCCCTCGCCCACCTGCCGCACCGAGGTGTCGATCAGCGTCGCGATCTCACGTGCGGCGTCGGACGAGCGCTGCGCCAACGCCCGCACCTCCGAGGCGACGACGGCGAAGCCGCGCCCGCTTTCGCCCGCCCGCGCCGCCTCGACGCCCGCGTTCAGGGCCAGAAGGTTGGTCTGGAAGGCGATATCGTCGATCACCGAGGTGATGCGGGAAATCTGTTCCGAGCTTTGCGCAATGTCGTTCATCGCCTGCAACGTCCGGCGCACCACATCGCGGCCGCTGGCGGTGGTGCTGCGGGTCTCGCCCACGGCCCGGGCCGCTTCGCGCGCCCCCGCCACCGCCTGCGCGACCGAGGCCGCCATCTGGTTCATCGCCGCGGCCGTCTCTTCCAGCGAGGCCGCCTGCGTTTCGGTGCGACGACCAAGCTCGCCCGAGGCCGCGCCAAGCTGATGCGCCTCGGCTTGCACCGCGCCGCTCGACCGGATGATCTCGCCCAGCAGATCGGCCATCCGCGCGACGGCCTGATTGAAATCGGCGCGCAACCCCTCGTAGGCGGGCGGAAAGGCGGTCTCGATCCGCGCCGTCAGATCGCCCGCCGACATCGCGCCAAGCGCGCGCGCAAGCTGCGCCACGACCTGCTGTTGCTCCTCCAGCTGGGCCGCCCGCTCGGCCTCGGCCCCTTCGCGCTGCTGCCGTCGTTCGGCGCGCTCGACCTCCTCGCGGGCAAGGTCTTGCTGCGCGCGGGCGCGGTCGGCCGCGGCCGCGGCCTGTTCGGCCTGCCGCGCCGCCCGTTCGGCTGCAATCAGCGCTTCGGCGCGGGCGTGATCCTCGGCCGCGCGCCGGTTGCGGTCGTGCATCGCATCGCGAAACACGGTGAGCGCGCCAATCAGACCGCCGATCTCGCCCGGCCCCGCGCGCAGCCCCACGACCGCGTCGGTGTCACCCGCCGCGAGCCGCGCCGTCGCCCGGGTCGCCTGTCGCAGCGGTCGGACGATGCCGCGCCAGGCCAGGGCCGTCACGGCAAGACCAAGCCCCGCCGCCAGCGCAGCCACGCCAAGGATCGTCGCCTGCGCAGCGGTCGTGTGGTGGTGCCCCTTGCTGCTGCCAGCCTCCACACGCGCCAGAATGCTCTCGGCGAGCCGCGCCTCCTCGGTGGAGATCCGAGCCATCGTCGCCCTGACGGCCTCAAACCGGGTCGCGGCCAGCGCGCGGGCCGCGATATCGGCACCATGCGCCGTCAGAAGCGGGCTTTCGGGGGCGGTGCGGGCCAGCAGATCCGTGAGCAAGGGCGCCAGATCGGGCGGCACCTGCGCCATCTGCGCCGCGAGGGTCGTCCGCGCCGTCTCGAGCGCGGCGGTTTCGCGGGCATGGCTTTCGGGTGTGCGGCTGAGTGCAAGGGCAAGCGCGGTGGCGATCAGATCGCGGGCGCGGGCCTCGATCCGCGCGGCCTCGATCCTCGGGGTGACGTCGCGGCGGATCAGCCGGTCGATCGTTGCGGCATTGGCCGTGTCGGCCGCGATCACATCCTGCGCGAGGGTCGCGGACAGGTCATCGACCGCCCCGCCAAGCCGGGAATCGATGCGCGCGCCAAGGCCGCGGATCTGCGGCGGCAGGCGCGGATCGGCAAAGCCGTCGGGCGTCGCAAGCGCGCCCGCCAGATCCGCGAGCCGCGCAAGATCGGGGCGCAGCGGGGCAAGCGGGGTTTCGTCCGCGAGCGCGGGGAGCTTCTCGCGCATCCGGGTCGCGGCGGCAGCGGCGCTGTCGCGCACGATCGTCCGCCCGGCGGCATCCAGCCCCGGCGTCATCGCCAGAACCGCCCCGCGCAGCTGCGCCACCTCGACCCGCAGCGCGAGCGCCGCGCCAAGCCGGGCCATATCCTGCGCCAGAAGCGTGTCGAGCGTCGCCTTCAGCTCGGCCGTGGCGGCAGCCCCTGCCCCGGTCAGGTCGCGTTGCCCCTGCGGGCCGGTCTGGCGCAGCGCCTCGGACATGCGGCGGTCGAGATCGAAGAGGTCTTCCACCGCGCGCTCGGTCGCGGCGGCGGCGGCGAGGCTTTGCGCCCGCGCGTCCACCAGATCGTCCGCCTGAGGGGAAATTTGCGTCGCGGCGCTGCGCAGGGCTGCGGGCGCCGCGGCCCCTTGCGCCTGCACGGCAGCCTCAAGAGCGCCAAGCGTCGCCTGCATCGCCTTGCGGGCAGTGTCGAGATCCGCGGGGGCTTCGGCCGAGAGCAGGGCCACCATCTGCGGCCCCAAGGCGCCGCTTGCCGCCGAGAGCGCCATCGACTGGCGCAGCGCAGGCACATCCTGCCCCACCAACTCGCGCAGAGTCGCATCGGTGTCGCGAAAAACCGAAAGACTGATCCCCACCGCAACCGCCGTCATGGCGACAAGCGCCAGCACGAGGCCAAGGATCTTTGCCGCCACGCTCGACCAAAGCGCCATCAGCCGGGTCATCGGCAAATGCTCCGCAGCGGGTGCCACCGATCGGGGAATGGGGATAAGCGCATCGGGCCTCCTGTCGCAGTGCCGTCGAGGAGTAACCGCCAAGCTTTGCGATGCGATTAATGCGCCCCGGTCAGCTGCGCAAAACGCCCCAGAAAAGCGAGACCGACACAAGCGCGAGCCAGCCCGACGCCAGTCGGCGCGCCCGTCCAAGCTGTGCGCCCCCCGCGCGGCCCGGATCGTGGCTGAGCGCGCCAAAGCCGCCCCAGACAAGCGCCGCGGCCAGCACCAGCGCGATGAAGACCGACAGCCGGGCCGCGAAGTCGCTGAGCACGGGCGCGGGCAGCAGGACCAGACCGAAGATCAGCGCCTTGGGGTTGAGAAGCGTGGTGACGAAGATCCGCCCGGCGCCGATCTGAAAGCCGTCCGCCCCCGAAGCGCCCGAGCGCCAGAGCCGCACCGCCAGCACCATCACCCAAAGCGCCGCGACCAGCTTGAGCGCAAGCGCCGCCCGCGGGGCGTGGCTCATCAGCCCTGCGCCCAGAAGCGCCAGCGGCACCACCGTCAGCAGATAGGCGGCCAGCTCGACCGGCAGCAGCCGCAGCACGCGTCCGAGCCCGTGCGTTGCCCCGGCAACCGCCATCAGCGTGTTCGTCGGCCCCGGGGCCAGCAGCAGCGCCAGCACGGCAAGGGTGAAAGCCGAAAGTGTCATGTCGCGATGTCGTCCACAGAGTGCCAACCCGAGCTAGGCGCAATCGGTCGGTTTGGCAACGCTCGAAAGCGTCGAAACGACGCAGAGGCGGCGTCGATCACGGCCGCACGCGACCGCAGGACATTTTTTCGTCGCGCAAACGCAAATTGCCCGAAAACCCGACAAGATCGACGTTGATAAACAGGGCTGTCGCCCGTAAGGCTGGGCCATGATCACGCAGAAGATGAAATACGCGCTCAAGGCGCTTCTGGAACTGGCCGACGAGGCCGGACGCGAAAGCCCGCAGGCGCTGACGATCGAAGAGATCGCCACCCGTTCGGGCACGCCGAAGCGGTTTCTGGAGCATATCCTGCTCGATCTGCGCAAGGCCGGGGTTGTCGCGTCGATCCGCGGGCGCTCGGGCGGCTATACGCTGCTGAAAGCCCCGCAGGAGATCTCGCTGTCGGATCTGCTGCGCCGGATCGACGGGCCGATCGCGCCTTTGCCGTGTCTGTCGCGCACCGCCTATCAGCCCTGCGACGATTGCGAGGACGAGGCGGAATGCCGAATCCGCAAGGTCTTTGCCGAGGTCTTCTGGTCCTATCTGGTGCTGATCGAGTCGCTGACGCTCGCCGACATGCTGCGCGCCGGGAACCCCGCCGCAAAGCTGATCGAAAGCTGATTTTTCCAAATTCATCAGAGGATTGCGCGCCGATCCTGAGATCCGGCGCGCGGTTGCACCTGCGTCGGCGGAGAAGATTTCCCCCAAGTCACGACAAAAAAGAGCATGCCTATTTCCTTGAAATACTCGACTTAGGCGGTAGATTATAAGGGCAATCTCCCCCGATCCCTCAGGACAGGAGCCGCCCCGATGACCGCTGCCACAACTGCCCCCCGCGCCTTTTCCCCGATCCGCCCCGCCGCGACGCTTCTGGCGCGCTGGACCGGCTTTGCCGCGCGGTTTCGCGACACGCCGCCCTCGCATCTGCTGACGACGGCGATTCTGGCCGTGCTCTGGTCGGGCGTGTTCCTGTGGCGCTTCGCCTGAGCGCGCGATCCCAGACATGACAAAGGGTGTGACGGTCGGCCCGTCACACCCTTTTTTCATGCGCTCAAGCCGCGTCTCAGTTGAGGACGGCTTCTTCGACCCGATCGGCCAGCGCTTCGGCCCGGGCGGCGATCTCGGCCAGCGTTTCGGTCACCGCAGGCGGCACCACCGGCACTTCGATCTTCACCGGGTTGGATTTCGCCACCGCCAGCTGCCTCTCCAGCTCTTCGACCCGGGCGCTGAGCACGCGGACATTGTCCTCGGCCCCGGCCGCCTTGTCGGCCAGCATCAGACCGGCCATGAGCAGCATCCGCGCCTCGGGAATGCGGCCCAGCTGCTGCGAGAGCGACTGCGCCTCGTTGTCAAGCATCGCGGCCGCGGCTTTCAGATATTGTTCCTCGCCCTGCTGGCAGGCCACGTCGAAATCGCGCCCGCCGATGGTGATGCGCAACTCAGCCATTGTCAGAGCCCCCCGCCGGTTGTCCCTTCACATGCGCCGCCACGATCGGGGCCAGCCCGGTGACGATATCCGACAGCTCCGAGGCCTCCCAGGCCCGGGCCGCGCGCAAGGCTTCAAGCTCGGCCTGCATCGACAGGTTGACCAGAGCCGGATCGATCCGCCCCGCCCCGTCGATCAGCTGCCGGTTCACCTCGATCAAATCGTTGTTGGCGCGCTTCAGCCGGTTTGCCTCGACCTGCACCGCCTCCAGCGCCCGCGTCGCCTGGCTGAGCCGCTTTTCCAGCGCGGCAAGCGTCGTTTCTTGCTTTTCGCGGATCGCGCGGACCCGTTCGGTCAGCTGCGCGCTCGCCGCCCGCTCGGCGTCCAGCTCGGCCTGCAGCGCCAGCACCTCTTCCGACGGCCCGGTGTCGACGGGAGTCGGAGGCTCGGGGTCCGGCAGCGGCTCCGGCTCGGGGGCCGGTTCCGGTTCGGCCATCGCCATGGACTGCGCCGCCGCTGCCCGCAGATCGGACAGCGTCTCGACGCCCCGCCCGATGCGTTCAAGCGCATAGGCGATGCGGCGCTCATATTCGGCCAGTTCGGTCATCCCACCCCTCGCTAACTGCCCTTGGTCTTCGGTCTTGTCGTTCGTCTCGTGCATCCGGTCGCTGTCGTCAACGCGGCCCGTGCGGGCAAGGGTATGACGACACCCCGTGGCGAATCGCATCCGCACGGGTTCACGCCCCATTCTAGCGGCATGGCGCGGCTCCTCCCACCTTTTTGCATCAAGCACTTGGGGCGCAAGCTTGAATCTGCTCCGATCCCTGATATCACGGGGTCCGAAGATTTCGGCGCAACAAAGGATGCACCCCATGGATATCGCCGCTCTGCGGGCCAAGAACCCCGATCACTGGAAGCTTGCCACCGCGATCCGCGTGCTGGCGATCGATGCCGTGCAGGCGGCGAATTCGGGCCACCCCGGGATGCCGATGGGCATGGCCGACGTCGCCACCGTACTGTTCCGCAACCACCTGAAATTCGACGCGAAAGCGCCGAACTGGGCAGATCGCGACCGGTTCGTGCTGTCGGCCGGCCACGGCTCGATGCTGCTTTACGCGCTGCTGCACCTGACCGGCTACGAACAATCGACGCTCGAGGAAGTGAAGAACTTCCGTCAGTGGGGCGCGCGGATGGCGGGTCACCCGGAATATGGGCACCTCGAAGGCGTCGAAACCACCACCGGGCCGCTCGGTCAGGGGATCTCGACCGCCGTCGGCATGGCGATCGCGGAAAAATCGATGGCGGCGCGGTTCGGCAAGAAGCTCGTGAACCATAAGATCTATGTGATCGCGGGCGACGGCTGCCTGATGGAAGGCATCTCGCAGGAAGCGATCGGTCTTGCCGGCAAGCAGGAACTCGATAACCTGATCGTGCTTTGGGACAACAACAACATCACCATCGACGGCCGGGTGACGGTGTCGGACATCACCGACCAGAAGGCGCGCTTTGCCGCCTCGGGCTGGAAGGTGCTGAGCTGTGACGGCCATGATCCGGAAGACATCGACCGCGCGCTGAGCGCGGCGCAGAAATCGAAACGTCCGGTGCTGATCGACTGCAAGACGCTGATCGGCTTTGGCAGCCCGAACAAGGCCGACAGCTATTCCGTGCACGGTGCGCCGCTCGGCGATGCCGAGATCAAGCTGACCCGCGAGGCTTACGGTTGGGCGCATGGTCCCTTCGTGATCCCGGCCGACATCAAGGCGGAGTGGGAAGCGATCGGGTCGCGCGGGGCTGCCGAGCGTGCCGAATGGGAAGCCCGTCTCGCCGCGCTCCCGGCCGGGCGTCGTGCCGAATTCGAGCGTCAGATGGCCCGTGGCGTCGCGCCGAAACTGGCCGCCGCCGTGCGCGCCTTCAAAAAGGCGCAGTCGGAAGCCGCGCCGAAAGTCGCCACCCGCAAGGCCAGCGAAATGGTTCTGGCCGCGATCAACCCGGTCGTGCCCGAAACCATCGGCGGCTCGGCCGACCTGACCGGCTCGAACCTGACGAAAACCTCGGATATCGAGGATTTCATGCCCGACAATCCCAAGGGCCGCTACATGCGCTACGGCATTCGCGAACATGCGATGGCGGCGGCGATGAACGGCATGTATCTGCACGGTGGCGTGCGTCCCTATGGCGGCACCTTCTTCTGCTTCACCGACTATGCGCGCGGCGCGATGCGTCTGTCGTCGCTGATGGGCGTGCCCACCGTCTACGTGATGACCCATGATTCCATCGGTCTGGGCGAAGACGGCCCGACGCACCAGCCGGTCGAGCATCTGGCGATCTGCCGCGCGACGCCGAACACCTGGACCTTCCGCCCGGCCGACATCATCGAGACCGCCGAGGCCTGGGAACTGGCGCTGTCGTCGGAACGCACGCCCTCGGTGCTGGCGCTGTCCCGTCAGAACCTGCCGACGCTGCGCACCAAGCACAGCCCGGCCAACCTGACCGCCAAGGGCGCCTATGTCATCGCCGAAGCCGAAGGCAAGCGTCAGGCGATCCTGATGGCGACCGGTTCGGAAGTCGAAATCGCGCTGAAGGCGCGTGAGCTCTTGCAAGCGGAAGCGATCGGCACCCGCGTCGTCTCGATGCCCTGCATGGAGCTTTTCGCGGCGCAGGACGACTCCTACCGCAAGCGCATCCTGCCGCCGGGCGCGGTGCGCGTCGCGGTGGAAGCCGCGATCCGTCAGCCCTGGGACCGCTGGCTGCTCGGCGAGCGCGGGATGGAGCGCAAGGCGGGCTTCGTCGGCATGGAGGGCTTTGGCGCCTCGGCTCCGGCGGAACGGCTTTACGCCGAATTCGGCATCACGGCCGAAGCGATTGCGGCCAAGGTCAAGAGCCTGCTGTGAGCCAGCATCGCCCCAGTGTGGCAGAGAATACGGGGGGGCCGGAAACGGCCCCCTCCTTGGTTCAGACGACCCCGGAGGCGCAGGCCACCGGGCGTGGCATCGGGTTTTTCCTGATCGCGCTGATGCTGTTTGGGCTGATGGATGTGGCGGCAAAGAAACTGGCGCAGGACTATCCGCCCGCGATGGTGATCTGGGCGCGGTTCGCGGTCAATCTGGCGCTGGTTTCGGTGCTGTATCGCGGCCGCGTCGTGGCGCTGGTGCGCTCGCGCCAGCCGGGGCTGCAATTCCTGCGCGGCTGCTTCCAGATGGGCACCGTTGCGCTGTTCTTTCTGGCGATCCGTTACGTCGGGCTGGCCGATGCGGCGGCGCTTGGGGCGCTCTCGCCGGTTCTGATCACCCTTGGCGCGGCGCTGTTTCTGGGCGAGCGGCTGGGCGCGGGGCGGATCATCGGCATCGTCGTGGCTTTCGTGGGCGCGCTGATCGTGCTGCGCCCGGGCGCGGGCGTGATGCATCCGGCGGCCATCCTCGCTCTGCTCGCCTGTTTCACCTATGCGGGCGGCGCGTTGTTGACCCGCGTGGTGCGGTTTGACTCCACCGCCACCTCGATCCTGTGGTCGGCGATGGTCGGCACCGGACTTTCGTCGCTTTTGCTGCCGTTCTTCTGGCAGGAAGTGGCGCCGATCGACCTGCCGCTGTTTCTGGCCGTGGGCGCGCTTGGCGCGACGGGGCAAGCGGCGATCATCGTCGCCTTTCGCAAGGCCGAGGCCGGAACGATCGCACCTTTCGGCTACGCCGATCTGATCTTTTCCAGCCTCTGGGGCTGGGCGTTCTTCGCACAACTTCCTGATCGCTATACGGTTCTGGGGGCGGTTGTGATCGCGGCAGCCGGTGTCTATGTCTGGTCGCGCGAACGGGCCGAGGCCCGGCGCGCTGGCAGCAACGAGTGACCGAGATGGCTGAGACCGACCGTTTTCCTGCGCCCTCGCTGACAGACCGGCTGACCGCCGGCACCTTCACGGCGCTGATGGCAGGGCTGCGCCTGCTGCCCTACGGCTCGCGCGTGGAGCTGTCGGGGCGGTTCTTCAGCCGCGTGGTGGCGCCCCTTGCGGGGTGGCGGCGCCGGATCCGGGACAATCTCGCCCTTGTCCTGCCCGATCTGCCCGAGGCCGAGGTCGAGCGGCTGGTACGCGCCGTGCCCGACAATATCGGCCGGACGCTGGCCGAGATCTTCTCGGGGCCGGAATTCGTCGCGCGCTGCCGGGATCTGCCGCTGCAGGGGCCGGGGGCAGCGCTGCTCGAACAGCTGCACGCCGAGGGCAAGGGCGCGGTTCTGGTGACCGGGCATTTCGGCAATTACGACGCCGTGCGTGGCGGTCTGTCGGGGCGGGGCTACAACATCGGCGGGCTCTACCGGCCGATGCGGAACCGCGATTTCAACACCCGCTACGTCGACGCGATCGAGGGGGTGGCGAAACCGCTCTTTGCGCGCTCCAAGCGCGGCATGACCCAGATGATGCGCTTCGTGCGCGAGGGCGGGATGATCGGGCTGGCCATCGACCAATATCTGGGCGCGGGCACGGATCTGACCTTTTTCGGCCGCACCGCGCGCACCGCGCTTTCGGCGGCGGACATCGCGCTGCGCTATGAGGTGCCGCTGCTGCCGATCTTTGCCACCCGTCAGCCGGACGGGCTGAGCTTCGCGATCGAGGTGGAAGAGCCGATCCCGCAGGGCACGCCCGAAGCGATGTGTCAGGCGTTCAACGACCGGCTGGAGGCGCGGGTGCGCGCCCATCCCGAGCAATGGTTCTGGATTCACCGGCGCTGGAAAAACCGCTAGGCGGCGCGCCTCAGCGCAGCCAGCCCGCGGCGACGATCGGACCGGGCAGCGGCACGGTCTTGCCGGGCAGCGCGGTCTGCACGATCACCGCCGCCGGTTCCTCGCCCTCGATCTTCGCATTCAGACGCACCGGGGCCTTGCCGTCCCATTCGGCGACCGCGTGCCACGCCGTCACCACATTGGCGAAATCGAGCACCTGACCGGCGTTTTCGCCGCGCAGGATCTCGACCCGGGCTTGCGGCACGTAACGCACGATCTGCACCACGGTGCCCTGCTTGAGCGGGCGTGGCGCAGAAAGGTCGATCGCATATTGGCCGGGCTCGGCGCCACGGCTGACGATCATCGCCACTGTCGGCGGCGCGGCGGCCGCGGCGGCGATGGTCGCATCCAGTTCCGGATCGGCGGGCGAGACCAGCGACTGCGTGCCCGCCACGATCACCTGCGGCGTGTAAAGCGTGCGCAGATGCGCGGCGCGGGCATAGGCCTTTTGCCGCGCGGTAAAGGCGGGCTGGGCGAAGGGATCTTCCCAGCCAAGGTAATCCCAGTAATCGACATGCAGCGAGAGCGCGAGCACATCGGGGCGCGCCGCGACCTTGGCCAGCGCCGCATCGGCGGGCGGACAGGCGGAACAGCCCTGCGAGGTGAAAAGCTCCACCACCACCGGCGAGGGTGCAGGCGGGGCCGAGGGCGCGATCAGCGTGTTCGCCTGCGGTTTGCCCACCGCCTTTTGCCCGATCGCGCGTTCGAGTGCCCGGTTCAGACTTTCGACCAAAGACGCGCCGGGAAGCGAACCGGGCGCGGGCGACACGCTTTCGCTGTCGGCCAGACGCAGATCCGCATCGGCCGGCGAAGACACCGGACCAGCCGCGAAGGTGGCACCTCCGCTGACCATGCCCCCGTCAATCATGCCCCCGCCAAAGGAATCAGACGGGCCCGCCTGCGCCCATGCAACCACGGGAGCAACGGCAAGAAGGCCCGACAGGATCATCCCTTCGATCGCGGCGCTAAAGGTCGCGCGTGCCATGATGCCTCGCTGTAAACTCAGCCCTCCTCCTAAACCGAGGCGGCAAGCAGAGCCAATCAAGGTTTTGCGATGTGCCTAAAGGTTGCATTGCGACGCCCCGCCGCGGCCTTTGGACCGAAATCGGTGTGCAATGGTATACAATTTTTGCGATCCCCCCCTTGAACGACTCCGCCGCATCGGGCAAACACGCGGTAACGCATTCTTTCAGCCATGGGAGGCCCACCCAGATGACCGTCGTCACCGGCAAGGATACCGCCAAGACCCGCCGCCAGCTCACTGTCGGCGCGCAAAGCTACGGCTATTACTCGATCCCGGCGGCGCAGGCCGCGGGGCTTGGTGATTTCTCCAAGCTGCCCGCCTCGCTCAAGGTGGTGCTGGAAAACCTGCTGCGCTTTGAAGACGGCGGCTTCTCGGTCTCGGTCGAGGACATCAAGGCCTTCGGCGACTGGGCGAAACTCGGCGGCAAGAACCCGCGCGAAATCGCTTACCGCCCGGCCCGCGTGCTGATGCAGGATTTCACCGGCGTTCCGGCGGTCGTTGACCTGGCCGCGATGCGCGACGGCATCAAGGCGCTTGGCGGCGATGCGAAAAGGATCAACCCGCTGGTTCCGGTCGATCTGGTCATCGACCACTCGGTGATGATCGACGAATTCGGCTCGCCGCGCGCGTTCCAACGCAACGTCGAGCTGGAATACGAGCGCAACATGGAGCGCTACCAGTTCCTGAAATGGGGTCAGGGCGCGTTCGAGAACTTCCGCGTCGTGCCGCCCGGCACCGGCATCTGCCATCAGGTGAACGTCGAATACCTCGCCCAGACCGTCTGGACCGACACCGATCAGAACGGCGATCTGGTCGCCTACCCCGATACGCTTGTGGGCACCGACAGCCACACCACGATGGTGAACGGCATGGCCGTGCTGGGCTGGGGCGTTGGCGGGATCGAGGCCGAGGCCGCGATGCTGGGCCAGCCCGTTTCGATGCTGATCCCGGAAGTCGTCGGCTTCAAGCTGACCGGCGCGCTGCGTGAAGGCTGCACCGGCACCGACCTCGTGCTCAAGGTCGTGCAGATGCTGCGCAAACACGGCGTCGTCGGCAAATTCGTCGAATTCTGGGGCGAAGGCCTCGACAAGCTGCCGCTGGCGCAGCGTTCGACCATCGCCAACATGGCCCCGGAATATGGCGCCACCTGTGGCTTCTTCCCGATCGACGATGAAACCCTGCGCTACCTGCGCCAGACCGGCCGCACCGAAGAGCGCATCGCACTGGTCGAAGCCTATGCCAAGGAAAACGGTTTCTGGCGCGGCGCGGATTACGCTCCGATCTATTCCTCGACGCTCGAACTCGACATGTCGACCATCGTTCCGGCGATCTCGGGCCCGAAACGGCCGCAGGATTACCTGCCGCTGACCGATGCGAAATCCTCCTTCGCCAAGGTCGTCGCCGATTACCGCACCGCCAAAGGCGCGGCCGATACTGCGGTGAAGACCGTCTCGGTCGATGGCAAGGATTACAAGGTCGGCGACGGCTCGGTGGTGATCGCCTCGATCACGTCTTGCACCAACACCTCAAACCCCTATGTGCTGATCGGTGCGGGCCTCGTGGCTCGCAAGGCCCGCGCGCTGGGGCTGAAGGCGAAACCCTGGGTCAAGACCTCGCTCGCCCCCGGGTCGCAAGTCGTTGAAGAATATCTGAAAGCCGCGAACCTGCAGGACGATCTTGACGCCATGGGCTTCAACATCGTCGGCTTTGGCTGCACCACCTGCATCGGCAACTCGGGGCCCTTGGGCACGCCGGAAATCTCGAAAGCCATCAACGAGAATGACCTCGTCGCCGCCGCCGTCCTCTCGGGCAACCGCAACTTCGAAGGCCGGATCTCGCCCGATGTGCGCGCGAACTTCCTTGCCTCGCCGCCGCTCGTCGTGGCTTACGCGATCGCGGGCGACATGAACATCGACCTGACGACCGAAGCCATTGCGACGACGCCCGAGGGCAAGCCGGTGTTCCTGAAAGACATCTGGCCGACCGATGCGGAAATCGCCGAACTGGTCGAGAAATGCGTCACCCGCGAAGCCTTCATCGCGAAATACGCCGATGTGTTCAAAGGCGATGCGAACTGGCAGGGCGTGAAGACCACCACCGGCGAGACCTATGACTGGCCGGCGCAGTCGACCTACATCCAGAACCCGCCCTATTTCCGCGGCATGGCCAAGGAACCGGGCGTGATCTCGAACGTCGTCGGCGCGCATGTGCTGGCGGTTCTGGGCGACATGATCACCACCGACCACATCAGCCCGGCGGGCTCGTTCAAACCCTCGACGCCCGCAGGCAAATACCTGACCGAGCGCGGCGTCGAGGCGAAGGACTTCAACAGCTACGGCTCGCGCCGCGGCAACCATGAAGTGATGATGCGCGGCACCTTCGCCAACATCCGCATCAAGAACGAGATGCTCGACGGCGTCGAAGGCGGCTACACCAAGGGGCCGGACGGGGCGCAAACCTCGATCTACGACGCCTCGATGGAATATCAGGCGGCGCATATCCCGCTGGTGATCTTCGGCGGCATCGAATACGGCGCGGGCTCCAGCCGCGACTGGGCGGCCAAGGGCACCAACCTTCTGGGCGTCAAGGCCGTGGTCGCCGAAAGCTTCGAGCGCATCCACCGCTCGAACCTGATCGGCATGGGCGTCATTCCCTTCGAGTTCACCGACGGGCAGAACCGCAAGTCGCTTGGCCTGACCGGCGACGAGGTCGTGACGATCGAAGGCCTTGAAGGCGACATCAAGCCGCTCTCGCTCGTGCCCTGCACGATCCTGCGCAAGGACGGCACGCTGACCAAGATCATGATCAAGAGCCGGATCGATACCGAGGTCGAGATCGAATACCTCAAGAACGGCGGCGTGCTGCATTACGTGCTGCGCAATCTGGCGAAGGCCTGATTTTCAAACCGCCCGTTTTGCGGGCAAGATGATGCGAAAGGCGGCCCTTCGGCCGCCTTTTTGCGTTCTGCGGCGCTTTGGCAAACCCCGTTCAGAGGGTCGTAAGGAGTCATCCGGGATCAAGATCGCGACGCCTCTCTGCGACGCAACTTTTTTCCTTTCGAGTATCCGGATGACCGCTGCACCGACCCTTGCTTCCATCGCCTCCGAGACCCGGGATGCCTCCGAAATCACCGGGATCACCGTCGATCGGATCGCGCAAATCACCAAGCAGATGAACGTGTTGGGCCTGAACGCCCGGATCGAGGCGGCGCGGGTCGGTCAGCAGGGCGCGGGCTTCGCGCTGGTGGCCGAGGAGGTGCGCAAGGTTTCGGGGCAGATCGGCGAGATTGCGAACCAGCTTGGCGAGACGCTGAAGGCGCGGCTCTCGGGGCTCGAACAGATGGTCTCGGACCTCTCGATCGCGGCGACCGGCACGCGGCTTGTCGATTGCGCCTTCACCGCCGTCGATCTGATCGACCGCAATCTTTACGAGCGCTCCTGCGACGTGCGCTGGTGGGCGACCGATGCCGATCTGGTCACCGCCGCGCAACATCAGGACCGCGACACGCTGCGCCGCGCGGGGCAGCGGCTGGGCGTGATCCTGGATGCCTATACGGTCTATTCGGACATCTGGCTGGTCGGGCTCGACGGCCGCGTTCTGGCGAACGGACGGCCGGGCCGTTTTCCGGTGACGGGGGCGCAAGTCTCTGGAGCGGCGTGGTTTTCCGATGCGATGGCAGTGCGGGACGGGGATGGCTTCGTCGCGGGCGATGTCGAGATCTCGGCGCATCTGGGTGGCAAGGCGACGATGGCCTGGGCGACGCCGGTGCGGACGGGCGGGGCGCGGAACGGTCAGGTCATCGGCCTTCTGGTGACGCAGTTCGACTGGGCGCCGCAGGCCGAGGCGGTGCTGAAAAGCCTGCGCTTTTGCGCCGAGGATGGCGAGATGCGCGGCTATCTGGTCGATGCGCGGGGCCGGGTTCTGGCGGCGCGCGGCCCCGGGGCGGAGCGTATCACTCAGGTTGCACTGCCCCCCGATCAGGCCAAGGGCTGGTGCGCCCGCGGCGCCGGGCTGATGGGCTTTCACCGCACCGAGGGCTTTGAGACCTGGCGCGGCAAGGGGTGGTTCGGGGTGGTCGAGCGGCTCTGAACCGCCTGTCCGGCGGTTTTCCGCCCCAAGCGGCGCGGCCATGTCGTTTGTATCGCATTCGCCTCTTCTTTTGACGAAAACCCGTTTTGGTCCACCCGCAGATTGGTTTACGTTCGTGCCGTTCCAGACTGGAGGTCACGATGCTGTCCCGCCCCGCCGCGCTTCTTGCCCTGCTGTGCCTTGGTGCCTGCGGTGCCGCCTCCACCCTGCCGCCGCAAGAGATCGTCTCCACCCCGGGGCCGCGCCTGCCCGGTCGGGTGGTCTGGACCGATGGACATGGCGATATTGCCGTCGCGGCCTCGGGCCGGGCCAGCTGCCCCGCGACCAGCGCCGCGATGGCCGCCGCGGGCTTGGCCGCGACGAATGCCGCGCGGGCGCAATCGGGTCTCGCTCCCCTGCGCGCGAACCCGGTGCTTGACCGCGTCGCCGCCGCCCATGCCTGCGAGATGGCCAGCCTTGGCACGATGACCCACCGCGGCACCAGCACCACCGGGCCGATGGCCCGCGCCCGCCAGATGGGCTATCGCCCGCAAACGATTGCCGAAAACATCGCCGCCGGTCGGTTTGAGCTGAACGGGACGCTGGCGCAATGGAATGCCTCGCCCAAGCACCGGGCGAACATCACCATCCCCTATCTGCAGGATTTCGGCATCGGCACCGCCACCGCGGCGGATGGCAAGACCACCTTCTGGACCGCCGTCTACGCCCGCTGAGCCCCGGCTCTGCCCGGGCCCTTGATTGCGCCCCCCCCTGCCCCCATATCTCGTCCATGTTACGGAGGTTAACATGAACGACACCCGGTCGCTTTACATCGAACAACGCGTGGCGAATGACAGCCGCTCGGCCCTTGTCGCCTATCTGCTGTGGTTCTTCCTCGGCTTTTTCGGCGTGCACCGCTTTTATCTGGGGCGCTGGGTCTCGGGCTTGCTGATGCTGCTTCTCTTCGGCATCGGCTCGGCGCTGACCATCGTTCTGGTGGGCTATCTGCCGCTCGCCTTCGTCGCGCTGTGGTGGGCGCTGGATGCGCTGCTGATCCCGGGCATGATCGCCTCGGACAATGCCTGGCTGCGGTTTCGGCTGATGCAGGGCTACGACGACTGATCAGCCGGACTTGCGCCGCAAGAGGCCGCCCCGACCGGCCGCGATGAGCCCAGCCACATCGGCCATCGCCGCCATCGGCGAGACGCCGACCGGTAGAGCAATATACCGCGGCCGCCATTCCGGCCCGAATTGCGCCTTGTAGGCGCGCAGGTCGTCGAAGCTGTGGAAGGCGCCGCCGTGGCGGAACATCAGCGGCCCGAAGCGATCCCACAGCCGCGCGGTGCGCCGGGTGCCCAGACCCGAGAGCGGCGCAAGGCCAAGGCTCAGCTCCGCCGCGCCAGCGGTCTTGTAGTGATCGATCAGCGCGAAGAACAGGAAGCCGATCAGCGCGGGCGCATCCTCGGGGCGGTAGCGCATCACGTCGATGGCGACGCGCTTGCCCGCCCCCGGTGCCAGCATCGCGGCAAAGGCCACCGGCTCGCCCCGACGCCGCAGCAGGGCCAAGGGGAAGCGGTTCAGATAGGCCGCGTCGAACCGCCCGACCGAGAAGCGTTTTTCGTGGCCGATCCGATGCTTGAGGAAGCTTTCCGAGATCGGTTTCAGCGCCGCGATCAGCTCGGGCGCATGCGGCGGGGACAGCACTTCGAAGCTCAGCCCCTCGCGCCGGGCCTGTTCGTAGGCGGTGCGCAGCCCTGCCAGACGGGTGCCCGACAGCGAAGCCTTGGTCAGGTTCACCACCGCCTCTTCGCCCATCTTGTGCGCGGCAAGGCCCATCTCGATCATGAAGGGGACGTGACGCTCGGAGAGTTCGTAGAACACCGGGCGGCACGAGGCCTGTTGCGCCGCCTCGACAAAGCCCCAGCCAAGGTCGTCGAAATAGCGCATGTCGCCCACCGGATCGCCCATGCAGACCCAGGACTTGCGGCGGCGCGAAAACATCAGGAAGGCGGTGCCGCTGTCGGCAAAGCGGAATTCCTTGTCGCCCGAGAGCGCCAGACAGGCCTGCGGGTCGGATTGGCTCGCGACGATTTCCGAGGCGAGCCGCAGCGCCTGCGCCATCGTCTGCGGGCGCTGTTTCGACGAGGGTTTGAGCGCGAGGAAGATGGTGAAGATCACCAGCACGGCCGAGCCGGTCACCCCCGCCCGCAGCGAGCGCGGCGCGCTGGCGTCTTGCGCGAAGTCGAACCAGAACATGTGCGAATAGGGTGTCGCGGCATGGATGAAGACGAAGAACAGCCCCACCGCCGCGATGACGATGGTGACAAGGCCGATCCAGGCCGGGCCAAGCACGCCTTCGGTGATCTTGGCTTGGCGGTAGAATTCGCGCCGGAACGGCCAGAGTGCAAGCGCCCCGAGCGCCAGCAGCGCCGCGCTTTCGGTGTCGAAGCTGCGCAGCATCACCGCGACGATGCCGCCGCCAAGCGTCAGCAGCGTCAGCCAGAAGGCGCCGTTCACCCGCCGGATGAGCCCATGCGACAGGATCACCAGAATGACCCCCATCACGGCGGACACGAGCGAGCCGCCCTCGAGCAGGATCAGCCCGACCAGATCATCGGGATCATGCAGCGGCGTCACCGTGGGCAGGATCGAGACCGCCATCAGGTAAGCGCCAAAGCCGAAGGCCCAGGCGCCCGAAAGCCACGGCACCATCCCGGCAATGGCCTTGAAGGCGGGCCGCATCGGCTCCGAGATGTCGCCAAAAAGCCTGCGCGCCCACCCCCCTGCGAGCCGCGCCTCGTTCAGCGACACGATCACGAAGGCAAGGCCGAAGGGCAGCAGGTAATAGGTCATGCGGAACATCAAAAGCGCCGCGGCGACCTCGCCCACCGCGGTGCCCTTCGGCATGGCGGCGATGACGACGGTTTCAAAGACGCCGACGCCGCCCGGAACGTGCGTGATCACACCGATCATCGTGGCGGTGGCGTAGATCGCAAGGAAGGTGACGAAATCGGGCGCGCCGGGGGGCAGCAGGACGTAAAGCGTCAGCGCCGCCATTGAACTGTCGAAAAGCGCGATCACCATCTGCCCGGTCAGGATGCGCGGGCGCGGCATGGCGATCTCGAACCGGCCGACGCGCAGCACGCGGCCCGAGATGCCAAGCGCGTAAAGCAGGCCGAGCGTGCCAAGGCCCCCGGTCAGCGCCAGCGCGCGGACGGTGGTTTCCGAAAGCGGCAAGAGGCCGGTCAGCGCCGAAGGGTGCAGCGCCAGTGCGAAGACGCCGACGAGCGACAGCCCCGTGCCCATGGCGAGCGCGATATAGGAGGCGAGCGCCGCCACCTCGAAAGCGTTCAGCCCGAAGGCGGAATAGATCCGGTAGCGCACGGCGCCGCCCGACAGGACCGAAATTCCGATCGTATTGCCAAAGGCATAGCCAAGGAACCCGCCCAAGGCGACGACGCGCAGAGGCAGTTTCTTTTCCAGATATTGCAGCGCCCAGAAGTCGTAACCGATCAGCGCGCCATAACCGAGCGCGGTGGCGCCAAGGGCTATCGCCAGCGTTTCATTTGGCGTCGCGCGCATCTGCGCGATGACATCGGCGAAATTGACGGGTTTGAGCAGATGATGAAGCGCAAAAAGCCCCAGCCCTAGGAGCGAAAAGCCGATGATCAGCGGCCCCAGATGACGCAGCCGCCCCGGGCCCGGCCCCGTGGCCTCACGCTTCGTCATGGCGCCTCCCCCGCATTCCGTCTCCTGCCTATTCTGTCCCTGATTTGCAGGTTTTAAGGCGGGTTACAAGCTTTGCAACGCGGGATTTCGCGCCTGCGCGCGTGCAAGGCCCAGATCGCGGCAAAATCGGCTCGCGACAAAATCGGCTCACGGCAAAATCGGCGCCGCGCCACCTCCCCCCGGAGGTTTGATCCCGAAGCCGGAGAAGACGCAAACCCCGTCAGCTTCGGGCCGGAGGACTCCGGGGGGACTTCGCCGGGCGGCAAAGGAGGGTTGCCCCTCAGGCGCGAGAGTAGCGCGAGATCATTACGTAATCCTTGCGCGGCCCGGTGACCCGCCATTCCGACGACCAGTCCGGCCAGTGCGAAAAGTCATAGGTGACGCGGTAATCATCGGGGTCGCACCAATGCGCGGCGGCGGGCGCCGCCGGGGTGAAGCGGTGAAAGTCGCGGCCGTCGTCAAACCGCACGACGATCTGATCGCCCTCCGCCGACCACAGGTAATCGCGTTCGGCCTGCATCGCCGTCTCGCCGTCCAGCACCAGTTGCCCCGCCTCGTGATAGCGCAGCCCGGCGCCCTCAGGGGTGAAGACCGCCTGCCCGGTGAAGCGGCCTTCGGGCCCGTCTGCCTGCGTGATGGTGCGCGAAAGCGCCCAGACACCGGTGAAATCGTTCAATTGCGGCATCCTGACCCGCCCTTTGCCTTGCCCCAAACAGGGTCTCAGTCTATGCACCCCGCAACCCCGTCACAAGCAAGAGGCCTGCCCATGATCCCGCGCTATGCCCGCAAAGAGATGGTCGACATCTGGGAACCCGCCACCAAGTTCAAGATCTGGTACGAGATCGAGGCCCATGCCTGCGACGCTCAGGCCGCGCTTGGCGTGATCCCGAAGGCCAATGCCGAGGCGGTCTGGCGCGCCAAGGATGTCGAATTCGACGTCGCCCGCATCGACGAGATCGAAGCGGTGACGAAGCATGACGTGATCGCGTTCCTCACGCATCTGGCCGAGCATATCGGCTCGGACGATGCGCGCTTTGTCCATCAGGGCATGACCTCGTCGGACGTGCTTGATACCACGCTGAACATCCAGCTGGTGCGGGCTTGCGACATTCTGCTGAAGGACATGGACCGCGTGCTGGCGGCGCTGAAGAAGCGCGCCTATGAGCACAAGGACACGGTCCGCATCGGGCGCTCGCACGGCATCCACGCCGAGCCCACCACGATGGGCCTGACCTTCGCGCGCTTCTACGCCGAGATGGACCGCAACCGCGCCCGTCTCGTCAATGCGCGCGCCGAAGTCGCCACCGGCGCGATCTCGGGCGCGGTCGGCACCTTCGCCAACATCGATCCGCGGGTCGAGGAACATGTTTGCGCCGCGCTCGGCCTGATCCCGGAACCGATCTCGACGCAGGTCATTCCGCGCGACCGCCATGCGATGTTCTTTGCGACGCTGGGCGTGATCGCCTCGTCGATCGAGAACTGCGCGATTGAAATCCGCCACATGCAGCGCACCGAAGTTCTTGAAGCGGAGGAGTTTTTCTCGAAGGGCCAGAAAGGCTCCTCGGCGATGCCGCACAAGCGCAACCCGGTACTGACCGAGAACCTGACCGGTCTGGCCCGCCTTGTGCGGATGTGCGTCGTGCCGGCGATGGAGAACGTGGCGCTCTGGCATGAGCGCGACATCTCGCACAGCTCGGTCGAGCGCGGGATCGGCCCGGATGCGACGATCACGCTTGATTTCGCGCTGAACCGGCTGGCGGGCGTGATCGAGAACCTCGTGATCTACCCGGACAACATGCTCAAGAACATGAACAAGTTCAAAGGTCTGGTGATGAGCCAGCGGGTGCTTTTGGCGCTGACGCAGGCCGGTGTGTCGCGCGAAGACAGCTATCGTCTGGTGCAAAGGAACGCGATGAAGGTCTGGGAACAGGGCGCCGATTTCAAGACCGAGCTTCTGGCCGACCCGGAAGTGACCGCCGCGCTGTCCCCCGCCGAGATCGAGGAAAAATTCGATCTCGGCTATCACACCAAGCACGTCGACACGATTTTTGCCCGCGTCTTTGGCGCGTAAGCGCCGAGGCGCAACACCGAAAAGCTGCGTTTTCGGCGCCTGAGAAACGGCGTGGAAGATATTGACCCGGGCAGGTTTTTTGCGCCTGCCCGGGTCCTGATAACCGCGGTTTAACCGCTGCATGCGACAGTCTCCGAAAAGATACGGACGGAGAGTTGCGTGAACGCCATCACCCCCAGATCGCCGCTTGGGCAACTGGCCAGACCGGGGCACTCCCGGCCGGTGCTCTCCCGTCGGCAAAAGGCGGCCATCATCGTGCGCCTGCTCTCTGCCGAGGGGCAGAAGTTGCCCTTGATGGAGCTTTCCGACGATCAGCAGACCCAGCTGGCCGAATCGATCGCGCAGATGCGGCTGATCGACCGCGAAACCCTGCATGAGGTGGTGGAGGAATTCTGCGCCGAGCTGGAAGCGGTCGGCCTTGCCTTCCCGGGCGGGCTGGATGGCGCGCTGAAACTGCTCGACGGGCAGCTGTCGGCCTCGGCCGCGACGCGGATCCGGCGCATGGCCTCGGGGACCTCGCGGGCCGATCCGTGGGAAAGGGTCACCGGCCTTTCGGCCGACCTGCTGCTGCCGGTGCTGATGGAAGAAAGCATCGAGGTGGGGGCGGTGATGCTCTCGAAACTCTCGGTGTCGAAATCGGCGGAGCTTCTGGGCAAGATGCCCTCGGACCGCGCCCGGCGTCTGACCTATGCCGTCTCGCTGACCGGCAATGTCGCGCCCGAAACCGTGCAGCGTATCGGGGCAGCGCTTGCCGATCAGCTCGATGCCGCTCCGGTCAAGGCCTTCGATACCGGCCCGGTCGAACGCGTTGGCGCGATCCTCAACTTCTCGCCCGCCGTCACCCGCGATTCCGTGCTCAAGGGCCTCGAGGAGGACGACAAGGAATTCGCCGAACAGGTGCGCAAGGCGATCTTCACCTTCACCAACATCTACGCGCGCATCGAACCGCGCGACATCCCGAAGATCCTGCGGGCCGTCGATCAGACCCGGCTCATCCTGGCCCTTGCCGGGTCCAAGGGCGACAATGCGAAATCGGCCGAATTCATCCTCGCGAACATGTCGCAACGGATGGCGCAGAACCTGCGCGACGAGATGAAGAACCTTGGCAAGGTCAAGGAAAAGGACGTCGAAGAGGCGATGAACGAGATCGTCACCGCGATCCGCGACCTCGAATCGCGCGGCGAGATCTTCCTCGTCGCCGAAGAGACCGAGTGACCCTTTCTGGCGCCCGGCCGGGCTTCACCCCGGCCGTGGCCTCGTCTATTCTGGCCGCCACGGCGGGGCATGACCGGCCGCCTGCGGCTGAGGGCAGAGCATGACCAATACCATCGCGATCCGGCTGGCCCTGCTTGTCCTTCTCGCCGTCCTGATCGACGCGGTTTTCCGGCACGGCGACGGCCTCCTGTTCCTCGCCCGCAAGACCTTCCTGCTGATCGACTGGATCGCCTTCTGGCGTTAGCGCTTGCGCGAGCGCGAACAGCGTCGCCGGGGCCCTCGCCGCGGTCGAAATTGTGTCGGAATTGGTTTCTTCTGTTGACCTTTCCTGCATCTTGACCAAGGTAGCGGCGACTTGAGGACCGAGCCAAAGGAGGCTGAGATGGCGGTGAAGGTGGCGATCAACGGATTCGGACGCATCGGGCGCAACGTGCTGCGCGCGATCATCGAATCGGGGCGGACCGATATTGAAGTCGTGGCGATCAACGATCTCGGCCCGGTGGAAACCAACGCCCACCTGCTGCGGTTCGATAGCGTGCATGGCCGTTTCCCGGCGACCGTGACCACCGGCGAAGACTGGATCGATGTCGGCCGTGGCCCGATCAAGGTCACCGCGATCCGCAACCCGGCTGAACTGCCTTGGGGCAATGTCGATGTCGCGATGGAATGCACCGGCATCTTCACCTCGAAGGAAAAATGCGCCGCCCACCTGCAGAACGGCTCGAAGCGCGTTCTGATCTCGGCCCCGGGCGACAATGCCGACAAGACGATCGTCTACGGCGTGAACCACGGCTCGCTGACGAAAGACGACATCATCGTCTCGAACGCGTCCTGCACCACGAACTGCCTGTCGCCGGTGGCGAAAGTCCTCAACGATGCGATCGGCATCGAAAAGGGCTTCATGACCACGATCCACAGCTACACCGGTGACCAGCCGACGCTCGACACGATGCACAAGGACCTGTATCGCGCCCGCGCCGCTGCGCTGTCGATGATCCCGACCTCGACCGGCGCCGCCAAGGCCGTCGGCCTCGTGCTGCCGGAACTGAAGGGCAAGCTCGACGGCGTCGCGATCCGCGTGCCGACGCCGAACGTCTCGGTCGTTGATCTCGTGTTCGAAGCCAAGCGCGCCACCACCGTCGCCGAAGTGAACGAGGCGATCCGCGCCGCTGCCAATGGCCCGCTGAAAGGCGTGCTCGGCTTCACCGATGCGCCGAACGTCTCGTCGGACTTCAACCACGACCCCCATTCCTCGATCTTCCACATGGATCAGACCAAGGTCATGGACGGCACGATGGTCCGCATCCTGACCTGGTACGACAACGAATGGGGCTTCTCGAACCGCATGTCGGACACCGCCGTGGCGATGGGCAAGCTGATCTGAGCGAGAGATCGCTGGAACCGCAAAGGGGCAGCCGCAGGGCTGCCCCTTTTGCATGGCGGAGATGCGGGTCAGACAACCGTTGCACGCGCCGCATCGCGGCATTGCCGGATCGGCGGTTGATGTGAGCGCCCAACAAGCGCATCTTCTGGTCAAGAAAAATGACCACCTTCCCAAGACGAGCCTGAAAATGAAACGCCTCCTCTCCCGCCTGATCGCCTCCGCCGAACGTCATGCGCGCTATCGCCGGACCCGCAACGAGATCGCCCATCTGAGCCCGCGGCTGTGCCGCGATCTGGGGATCTCGCCGAAAGATGCCGACCATCTGGCGCATCACGCGGTCTACGGACACTGACCTCCCTTCGCATCGTCGCGAAACCTGGGGCCTTCGGGCCCCTTTTTCGTGTTCTGGCGGCTTTGTGACCGGCGATGCGGTGACGCGCGGGACGGAACCGTATAACCTGACTGAACCCATCATGATTTCAGGATAAAAGGAGAGCCCGTGCTGTCACCCGCTCAGATCTTGCAGGAATTCGTCACGCTTTGGGTGGTCATCGACCCGATCGGCACCTTGCCGGTGTTTTTGGCCGTCACCACCGGACTGACGGCGGCCCAGAAACGCGCGGTGGCGCTGCGGGCGGTGCTGATCTCGTTCAGGGTGCTCGCGCTCTTCATCGGGCTCGGGCAGGTGGTGCTGGAGGCGCTTGGCCTTGCGCTACCCTCGTTCCAGATCGCGGGCGGGATCGTGCTTTTCCTCTTCGCGCTGACGATGATCTTCGGCCATTCGAAACCCGAGGAGGAGATCGCCGAGGCCGAGCGGGTGCGTCGGACCGCGGTCTTTCCGGTGGCGATCCCCTCGATCGCCTCGCCGGGGGCGATGCTGACGGTGGTGATCCTGACCGACAACGACCGGTTTTCGCTGGCACATCAGGCGATGACGACGGCGCTGATGGGCGTGGTTCTGGCCTGCACGGCCGCCATCCTGCTTGCTGCGGCGCCGCTGCACCGGGTGCTCGGCACGACCGGCGAGGCGGTGATCAGCCGGGTGATGGGCATGGTTCTGGCCGCCGTCGCGGTGGATGCGGTGCTGCGCGGCTTCGTCTCGATCGGCGCGCTGCCCGCGTTCTGAAACCTCGGCGGCTTGGCTTCTTCTTGGCGCAACTACGCTGGGGGTGCGGGGGCAAAGCCCCCGCCCGGGTCGTCGCGGCACAGCCGCGGCGAAATCGCCTTCTTCAGTAAAGACCGCCAGCCGACAGCGAGCCGAACGTCGCCTTCTTCGGGATCACCTTTTGCTCGCCGGTCGAGGTCGTCACCGCCGTCGTGTCGTTGTCAGTCTCGCCCTGCGCAAACAGCGGCAGGTTCTCGCCCATCGCGAAGCCACCATCGACGATCTGGCCGAGCGAGCGCATTTCCTGACCTTCGCGCATGTATTCCGCCTGCACGAAATCCCCGCTCACACCGTCGGGCAGCTTCTCGCCGGTGAAGCGGTTGTAGTTCTGCCAGTAGCCGCCCGGCGGCACCTTGAAGGCGGAACCGCCATAGTCCTTGACGGCTTCCTGCATGAATTCATTGAACACCGGCACACAGAGCGTGCCGCCATAGGCGCCCGGCCCCAGCGTGCGCGGCTGGTCGTAGCCCATGTAGCAAGACGCCACGATGTTCGAGGTGAAGCCGGTGAACCACACGTCCTTCGCGTCGTTCGTCGTCCCGGTCTTGCCCGCCACCGGCACCGGAAGATGCACGCCCGTGCCCGTGCCGCGTTTCACCGCGCCCTCCATCAGCGAGATCATCTGATAGGCGGTGACCGCATTGATCACCTGCTCGCGGTCCGAGCGCACCCGCGGGCCAAGGCCAGCCGACAGGTTCGGATCGCCGCAATCCGGGCAGGTCGTCGTCGCGTCATGGCGATAGATCGTGCGGCCCCAGCGGTCCTGCACCCGGTCGACCAGCGTCGGCTCGACCCGCTGCCCGCCATTGGCGAACATCGCATAGGCCGAGATCAGCTTGTACATCGTGGTTTCCTGCGAGCCGAGCGCATTCGCAAGGAACTGCCCCATCGGATCGTAGACGCCAAACCGCTCCGCATAGCCCGCGACGACATCCATGCCGACTTCCTGCGCGATCCGCACCGTCATCAGGTTGCGCGACTGCTCGAGCCCGGTGCGAAGCGGCGTCGGCCCGTAGTATTTGTTCGAGGCGTTCTTCGGTTTCCACAGGCCCTGCGGCGTGTTCACCTCGATCGGCGCGTCGACCACGATCGTCTCGGGCGAGAAGCCGCTGTCCAGTGCCGCCGCATAGACGAAGGGTTTGAAGTTCGAGCCGGGCTGGCGCATCGCCTGCGTCGCGCGGTTGAAGACCGAGGATTGATACGAGAAGCCACCCTGCATCGCCAGCACGCGACCGGTGTGCACGTCCATCGCGACAAAGGCGCCCCCGACGATCGGCACCTGCCGCAGAGACCAGCGCAGGAAGCTGCCGTCCTCGTCCTTGGTCACGGCGCGCACCAGCACCACATCGCCCACCGCGACCAGATCCGAGGCGCGTTTCGCCCGCGGTCCCAGATCGCCGTCGGCCCGGCGCTTGCGCGCCCAGGTCACGTCGGCTGCCGGAATCCAGTGGCCGTCGGCATCTTCCTCGATCCCCTCGATGCCGATCCGCGCCTCCTTGTCGGTCAGCTCCAGCACCACCGCCGCATGCCAACCCTCGACATCGCGCGGGGCCTTGTCGGTCGGCACTTCGGCCAGCGCCGCACGCCAGCTGGCTTCGTCGCCGAGCTTGTCGGCCGCAATCGTCACCCCCGTGCCGCGCCAAACGCCCTGCCCGCGGTCGTATTTCTCCAGCGCATCCTGCAGCGCCTTCGCCGCCTGCCGCTGCAGCTTCGGATCGACCGTGGCGCGGATCGTCAGACCGCCGCCGAAGAACTCGTCCTGCCCGAAGCTCTTCGAGAGCTGGCGGCGGATCTCGTCGGTGAAATAGTCACGCGGCGGCAGCGCCTGCCGGAAGGTCTCGTAATCGCCCCGCTGCACCGAGCGCAACTCGGTCGCCTGCTCGGTCTCCATCTGCTCTTTCGTGATGTGACCGTCTTCATAGAGGCGCCGCAGCACGTAGTTGCGCCGCAGCCGCGCCTCTTCGTAGTTGCGCACCGGATGCAGTTCCGCCGGTTTCTTCGGCAGCGCCGCCAGATAGGCGGCTTCGGAAATCGTCAGATCGGTCAGCGGCTTGTTGAAATAGGTCTGGGCCGCCGCGGCCACGCCATAGGAGTTCTGCCCGAGGAAGATCTCGTTGAGGTAAAGCTCAAGGATGCGATCCTTCGACAGCGCCTGTTCGACGCGCGACGCCAGGATCAGTTCCTTGATCTTGCGCTCGGCCGAGCGCGAACCGTCGAGCAGGAAGTTCTTCATCACCTGCTGGGTAATCGTCGAGGCGCCGCGCATGTCCTTGCCACCGGACTTGATCGCGGCGAAGGCGGCCGAGAGCATGCCCTGCGCGTCATAGCCCTTGTGGATGTAGAAGTTCTGGTCCTCGGCGGAAACGAAAGCTTCCTTGACGATATCGGGAATGTCCTGAATCGGAACGAAAATCCGGCGTTCCTGCGCGAATTCGTCGATCAGGCGGCCCTCGCCCGAGTAAATCCGGCTGATCGTCTTCGGCGTATATTGCGCCAGCTGCTCGTGGCTCGGCAGGTTGCGCGAATACATGTAGAAGATGCCGCCGATCGTCAGCGCCACGAAGGCCAGCGCAGTGACGATCCAGGAGAAGATACCCCCGAGCGTAGACAGGAAGAAGCGGATCAAGGAGCACCCCCTAAGGCCATGTGGCCCGTTGCCGCCCCTATACCGCGGGGCGTGCAGCGGGTCAAAGCAAGTTCCTGTATACCATGAAACTGTTGCGGGATCAGCCGAGTTCCGCCAGCGACGGGAAGGTGTCCAAGAGCCAGAACGACAGATCCGACAGCTGCCCGGTCAGCATCATCAGGCCGATGGTCCACAACAGCAGGCCCGAGATTTTCTCGATCCGGCCCATGTTGCGGCGCATGAAGGCCAGCGCACCGCCAAGGCTCGGGAAGAAGGCGGCGACGGCGAGGAAGGGCAGACCAAGCCCCGCCGCATAGGCGGAGAGCAGCCCCATGCCGCGACCGATCGTGCCCTCGGCCATCGCCATCGAGGCGATCGTGCCCAGCACCGGGCCAAGGCAGGGGGTCCAGCCGAAGGCGAAGGCGAGGCCAAGCAGATAGGCGCCAAGCGCCGAGCCGCCCTGATCGCCGGTGTCAAAGCGCATCTCGCGGTCGAGAAAGCCGATTCGATAGACGCCGATGAAATGCGCGCCAAAGATCATCACGACGATGGCGGAGATTTTCGCCAGCGTGTCCTTCCAGGCGCCAAGCGCATGACCCAGCGCAGAGGCGCCGAGCCCCATCATCAGAAAGACGGTGGAGAGGCCAAGCACGAAAAACAGCGCCGCCAAGAGCACCCGGCCGCGCGCGGCGGATTGCCCACCGCCCATTTCGCTCACCGTCACCCCGCCCATATAGGCAAGATAGGGCGGCACGATCGGCAGCACGCAGGGGCTGAGGAACGACAGCAAACCCGCCACGAAGGCGGTGGCGGCTGCGGTCAGGAAGCCCGCGTCGAAAAGAAGATCAGTCGGCGTCATGGACGTTTTCTAGCAGGGCTGCGGCCCGGCGTCACCGGGGCACGGGTCACATTGACGTGGACAGGCCGGCGGGGCCGCGCTAGGCCGAAGGCATGACGATGCCCCCTGCCCTTTCGCTCGATCTGCGCGGTCTTCTGTGCCCGCTGCCGGTGCTGCGGCTGGCGAAAGCCCTGCGCGCCCTGCCCGAGGGGGCGGTGGTGGAGATGCAGGCGACTGATCGCGCAAGCTGGATCGACGTGCCGCATTTCTGTTCCCAAAGCGGGCATCGGCTCGTCTCGGCCGAAGATGTGGCAGGCGTGCTGGTCTATCGCGTCGCCCGCGGCCCGGACCGCCCCGATCCCGAAACCTGACCCCTGAATGCAAAACGCCGGGCCAAGGCCCGGCGTTTCGTTTCATTCCCTGCTTGGCTTAGCCGAGCGACCACCAGCCACGTTTCTTCGGCTTCGGATCTTCGGGCTCCGTCGGCTCGGTCTCGGCCTCGGGCTCAGCCGCAACCTCCGGGGCCGCTTCGACCACGGGCTCGGGCGCGACTTCCACGACCGGCGCGGACACAGGCTCCGCCACCGGCTCGGGTGCCGCTTCGACACCCGGGGCGGCGTCGATCACCGCTTCGACCGGGGCCGGAGCTTCGACCACTTCAGGAGCCGCAACAGGCGCTTCCGCTTCGGCCGCAGCCGCCGCGGCGACGGCCGCTTCCGCTTCCTTCTTCGCCTTCGAGGTCGTGCGGGTGCGAGGCTTCTTCACCGGCGCTTCCGCAGGCTCGGCGCCCTCGGTGGCCTCGGCCTCCTTCTTCGCCTTGCTCGACCGCGACCGCGACGACCGCGAGCGGCTCGTCTTCGGGGCCGCTTCTTCGGGCGCAGCTTCCGCAGCAGCGGGCTCTTCGGCGACGGTCGCAGCAGCTTCCGCCTCGGCCTCGACCGTGGGCAGGCTCACATCGGCCAGTTCCGCAGCCGCAGCGGCGCGGGCGGCGTCTTCGGCGGCATCCTCGTCCGAGGTGTCGTCGCCTTCGTCCTCACCATCGTCCTCGCCATCATCGGACTCGTCGCCCTCGGCCGAAGCCTCGGCGCCGGTGCCCGGAGCCCCCGATTTCTTCCGCCGACGCCGACGACGCTTCTTCTTCTTCGGCGACCCTTCGCCCGGCTCACCCGAAGCCGCCGCAGCCACCGCGGCTTCCGCCTCTTCGACCTCGTCCTCGTCGTCCTCGGCGATCTCTTCCTCGTCGATCTCCGCCATCAGCTCGGCGCTGGCGTGGACGACGGCGGATTGCACCTCCGGCACGATCCGGGTCGCGGTCTTGAACTTCTCGATCGAGAAATCCGGGCTGACAAGGCTCGGATCGGCTTCGATCCGCACCGCCATGCCGTAGCGCGCCTCGATCGAGGCGATATGTTCGCGCTTGGCGTTCATCAGATAGTTGGCGACCGCGACGGGGCACTTCACCAGCACCTCGCGGCTCCGCTTGCGCGTGCCCTCTTCCTCGATCGCGCGCAGCACCTGCAGCGCCAGGCTGTCATCCGAGCGGATCAGCCCGGTGCCGTGGCAATGCGGGCAGGGCTGCGTGGTGCTTTCCAGCATCCCCGGACGCAGCCGCTGACGCGACATCTCCATCAGCCCAAAGCCCGAGATCCGGCCGACCTGAATCCGCGCGCGGTCGGTTTTGAGCTTCTCTTTCAGACGCTTCTCGACGGCGGCGTTGTTCTTGCGCTCTTCCATGTCGATGAAGTCGATGACGATCAGACCGGCCAGGTCGCGCAGGCGCAGCTGACGGCTGATTTCCTCGGCGGCTTCAAGGTTGGTCTTGAGCGCGGTTTCCTCGATCGAGCCTTCCTTAGTGGCGCGGCCCGAGTTGACGTCGATGGCGACGAGCGCCTCGGTCACGCCGATGACGATGTAACCGCCCGATTTCAGCTGCACCACCGGGTTGAACATCGAGGCGAGATAGCTCTCGACCTGGAAGCGCGCGAACAGCGGCAGCTGCTCGTTGTAATGCTTCACGTTCTTGGCGTGGGACGGCATGATCATCTTCATGAAGTCCTTGGCGACGCGGTAGCCGCGCTCGCCCTCGACCAGAACCTCGTCGATGTCTTTCGAGTAAAGATCGCGGATCGAGCGCTTGATCAGATCGCCTTCCTCGTAAATCGGGGCGGGGGCGATCGATTTCAGCGTCAGCTCGCGGATCTGTTCCCACAGCCGCATCAGATATTCATAGTCGCGGCGGATCTCGGTGCGGGTGCGCTGGCTGCCCGCGGTGCGGATGATCAGCCCGGCGCCTTGCGGCACCTCCATCTCGGACGCGATTTCCTTCAGCTTCTTGCGATCGGCGGCGTTGGTGATCTTGCGCGAAATGCCACCGCCGCGGGCGGTGTTCGGCATCAGCACGCAGTAGCGACCGGCAAGCGACAGGTAAGTGGTCAGCGCCGCGCCCTTGTTGCCGCGCTCTTCCTTCACCACCTGCACCAGCATGATCTGGCGGACCTTGATGACTTCCTGGATCTTGTAGCGACGCGCGCGCGGACGGCGCGGCGCATGGATTTCCTCGGCCACGTCCTCTTCGGCCACCGACTCGATCTCGTCATCGACCGGGTGGACGTGGTGATCGTGGTCATGCTCGTGATCTTCTTCGGCCTCGCGCGGGGCGTCTTCGCCCTCCTCGACGGCTTCGATCTCGGCGTCCGCCGCATCCTCGATCTCTTCGACGGCGACGCTCTCCTCGATCACCGCTTCGACGATCTCGACGGCCTCGACCTCAAGGACCGCGCCTTCAAGCGTCTCGGCCTCTTCACCCGGCGCGGCTTCGTCGATCACCGCCATGCCCGGAATGTCTTCCGAGCGCACGACGGCGTCGGTGCCCGCGGCCTTCTCGGCCCGGGCCTGCTGACCACCCGAGCGGGAAGAGCCGGAGCGCGAGCGCGAGCGGCGCGAACGCGATCGGTTTTCCTCGGCCTCTTCGGCCTCGGCGGCCAGGCGTTCTTCTTCCAGAAGCGCCTGACGGTCGGCGACCGGGATCTGGTAGTAATCGGGATGGATCTCGGCGAAGGCAAGGAAGCCGTGGCGGTTTCCGCCGTAATCGACGAAGGCGGCCTGAAGCGAAGGCTCCACCCGTGTCACTTTCGCCAGATAGATGTTCCCGGCGAGCTGCCGCTTGTTTACTGTTTCAAAGTCAAACTCGTCGACCTTGTTTCCGTCCACCACCACGACGCGGGTCTCTTCCGCGTGGGTGGCATCGATAAGCATCTTCTTTGCCATTAATCCTGTTTCCGCACGCCGCGTCGCACCTTGGCCTTGCGGACAAGGCGGGCGGGGCATGGTTTGTCGTTGAGGCTCGGGTGCACACACAGTCATGGGCGGCGGCGGCCGTCAGCGGCCCGCCCGTCATCACCCATCCCGTTGCCGTGCAACCCATCGCGGTTCTTCCCAAGCGCCGGGCTTGCCGCCCCGCGCCGATTTGCAACCCCCCTGACAGCAAAGCCCCGGGGGCAAGAGTGCGGTCTTGCGACCAATCGGATGATCCAAGGCCCGCCTCGCGCTCGCGAAGGCTCAGACCCGGAAATCAGCGAATTCCGTGAGCAGGATGAGAGTCCTGCCGACACTGCGACAATATCAACGCAAATGACACAAACACAATCGGTTTTTCGTCAAGAAACGGTTAACGCTAAATCGGACCCGCGCGCGGGGGCTCCGCCCCCGGCCGCAAGCGGCCTCCCCCGGCGTATTTGCGCCAAGAAGAAACCGATGCATCTTCTTGGTACAAATACGCCGGGGGTGAATTTTGGCGCAGCCAAAAGAGGGGGCGGCGCCCCTGCGCCCTTCAGGTGTAATCGCCGCGGCTCAGGCCGTATTTCGCCATCTTTTCGTTGAGCGTGCGGCGCGGCAGGCACAGCTCTTCCATTACCGCTGAGATCGAGCCCTTGTGGCGGCGCATCGTGTTGTCGATCAGCATCTTCTCGAAGCTTTCGACATATTCCTTCAGCGGCTTGCCCTCGGTCGTCATCGCCGTGCCCGCCTCGTCGGTCTCCGCCATCAGCAAGGACGCGATCGAGCCCGAACCGCGCCGCGCCTGCAGCACCGCGCGTTCGGCGACGTTGATCAACTGGCGCACGTTGCCGGGCCAAGGCGCCTGAAGGAGTTGCGCCGCTTCCTGCGCGCTGACCTCGGGCGGCTCGCAGCCGTAATCATCGGCAAACGCCTCGGTCATCCGGGTGAAGAGCGTCAGCACATCCTCGCCGCGCGCGCGCAAGGGCGGCAGCGTCAGCTTGTGCGCGGCGAGGCGGAAGAACAGATCGGGGCGCAGCACGTCTTCCAGCGTGCGCCCCTCGCCATGCGCATTGCAGATCGCCACGACGCGGGTCTCGGCGGGCGTGCCCTGCTCGTTCAAGACCGTCAGAAGACGCGCCTGCAACCCGGTCGAGAGCGCCTCGATATCCTCGAGCACCAGCGTGCCACCGCGGGCTTCCTCGACCAGCGGCAGCCCTTCAGCCACCGGGCCGAAGAGCTTCTCGGCCAAGGCTTCCTCGGTATAGGCCGCGCAACTGATGGTGACGAATTTCTTCCCCGCCCGCGTGCCAGCTGCATGCAGCGCATGCGCCACCAGCGTCTTGCCGGTGCCGGTTTCGCCATCGATCAGCACGTGCCCGTCCGATTGCGCGATGTCGAGCACGTCTTCACGCAGCCGCTCCATCGCCGCCGAGACCCCGATCAGCTTGCCCACCACGGCCGAGCCCTCGGCCAGATCGCGGCGCAAAGCCCGGGCATCAAGCGTCATCCGTCGCGCCTGCGTGGCACGTTTGGCCAGTTCCGTCATCCGGTCCGGGTTGAACGGCTTTTCCATGAAATCCATGGCGCCGAGCCGCATCGCCTCGACCGCCATCGGCACGTCGCCATGCCCGGTGATCATGATCACCGGCAACCCGCTGTCGAGCCCCATCAGGCGTTTGAGAAACGTCATCCCGTCCATCCCCGGCATGCGGATGTCGGAAATCACCACGCCCGGCCAGTCAGTGCCGATCACCTTCAGCGCCTCCTCGGCCGAGCAGAAGGTCTCGGTGTCGAAGCCCGAAAGCGCCAGCCACTGTCCGATCGATTGACGAATGTCTTCCTCGTCATCGACGATCGCCACTTTCATCATCCGTGCCATGGTCTACTCCGTCCCTCTGCGCCCAGTTCCGGGCGTCTGTCTGCTTGCCGTCAGCCGCGGCAGCTGCACCTCGAAGACCGCGCCACCCGCCTCGCCATTGCGCGCGGTCAGCCGGCCCCCGAAATCGCCGATGATCGACGAGGAAATCGCAAGGCCGAGCCCCGTTCCCTCGCCGGGTTTCTTCGTCGTCCAGAACGGCTCGAAGAGCTTTTCCAGATCGGTGATGCCCGGCCCGTTGTCCGAGAGCGTGAGCACCGCCATCTCGTCCGCCGAGACCAGCGTGATCTCGATCCGCGGCGCCCGCAAGCCCTTGGTCGCATCAAGCGCATTGCGGAAAAGGTTGATGAAGACCTGCTCCAGACGAATGCGGTCGGCCTGCACCATCACCGGCCCGCGCGGCAGGTTGCGCACGATCTTCACCGTGCGCGCCTTCAGCTGCGGCTCCATCATCGCCAGCGCCGATGAGAGCGCCGCGCGCAGATCGACCGGCTCGACCGCATCGCCGCCCTTGCGGGCATAGGATTTCAGTTGCCGGGTAATCGCCCCCATCCGCTCGATCAGATCGTCGATGCGCTGGAAGGACGAAAGCGCCTCGGGCACGCGCTCGCGCTGCAACAGAAGCTTCGCCCCGGCCAGATAGGTCTTCATCGCGGCCAGAGGCTGATTGAGTTCGTGACTGACGGCGGCCGACATCTCGCCCAGCACGGCGAGTTTCGAGCTTTGCTCGAGCGTCTGTTCCGCCAAGGACAGGTCTTTTTGCACCCGTTCGCGTTCGGCAATCTCGCGCGAGAGCCGCGCGTTCAGCGCCCGCAATTCGGCCGACTCGCGCCGGTAGACAGCGGATTGCACCTTGGCGCGGCGGGAAATCAGATAGAACCCCAGCGCCAGAAGGATCGCGAAGCCCATGATTTCGAGCGCGATCACCGCATTCACCCGGTCGCGCACCGAGGAATAGGGCGTATAGGCGACCATGCGCCAGCCGCGAAACGGCACCCGCGCCTCGGTCCGCATCACGGCTTGGCCGAGCACCCAGGCGTCGGGCGGATCATTCGCCCAGTCGGCCGTCGCCTGCAGCGCCCGCTCGATCGCCGAGGGAGCAGAACGAGCCGCCAGCGCCTCTTCCATCGTCAGCCCGCGCCAGCGCGGTTCCGTCGCCAGAACGATCTTGCCCGCGCTGTCAAGCACCGCGACCGCATCGGAAATTCCCGCCCAGGCGCGTTCATAGCGCGCCAGATCCGCGCCGACGACGATCACGCCGACGAGTTTCCCATCGGCCAGAACCGCGCGCGAATAGACGAATTCGGTGGCGCCGGTGATCCCCTCGACGGCCGAGAACACGGTCTCGCGGGTACGCTGCGCATCGACGAAAAAGGCGGCATTGGCGAAAACGGTGCCGAGCACGTTGCGGTCCGTCGCCCCCACCACGCGGCCCTGCAGGTCGAGCAGCCGGATCGAGGCGACGCCGACCTCTTCGCGCGCCGCGATGAGCAGCCCCGAGGTGGTCGAGAAATCGCCCGAGCCAAGCGCCTTCGTCAGTTCTGGATCACGCGCCAGAAGCAGCGGCACGACCGAGGTGCGCTGCAGTTCCGACAGGATGTTGCCGGAATAAAGCGCCAGCCGCAGCTCGGTGCGCATCCGCGTCGTCTCGGTGAAGCGCTCGGTCAGCCAGGTGTTGGTGAACCAGACGCCCAGCACCGTGGCAAGCAGCATCAACCCTGCAAGGGCGCGATAGGCCATCCGGCGAAAGCGACGGCGGGCCTCGGAAGCGGCAAGCAGATCGGGGCGCGAAGCAAGGGCTGTCATGGGCTCAGCTTAGGCGAAGCCGCCGCCCCCAACAAGGCGCGGCGGTCACACCACCGCGAGCATGTCGGTCAGCGTGCGGAAAAGCGCCGCCCCGTCGGTGCCGCCCTGCGCGTCTTCGACGACACGCTCGGGATGCGGCATCAGACCCAGAACGCGGCGGTTCGCGCTCAGCACGCCCGCAATATCGGCGGTCGAGCCGTTCGGGTTGTCGATGTAGCGGAAGGCGACGCGATCTTCGCCCTCGAGCTGCTTCAGCCCCTCGGCGTCGATGACATAATTGCCGTCATGATGCGCGATCGGATAGGTCACCTCGGTGCCCGCCGCATAAAGACGGGTGAAGGGGCTGTCGGTCGTCGCCACCTTGAGCCGCTGCGGACGGCAGCGGAACTTGAGCGAGGCATTGCGCATCAGCGCCCCCGGCAGCAGGCCCATTTCGGTCAGCACCTGAAAGCCGTTGCAGATGCCGATGACATGGCCGCCCTTGCCGGCGAAATCGACCACCGCCTGCCCGATGGGCGAACGCGAGGCGATGGCGCCGCAGCGCAGATAATCGCCGAAGGAAAAGCCCCCCGGCACGCCGATCACATCGGTGCCCGCCGGAATTTCGGTGTCCTTGTGCCAGACCCGGACCACATCGGCGCCCGCTTTCGCGAAAGCATCGGCAAGGTCACGGTCGCAGTTCGACCCCGGAAAGGTGATGACGGCGGCTTTCATCGCGAAAGGGCTCCTGCTTCTTCTTGGCTCAACTACGCCGGGGGTCCGGGGGCAGCGCCCCCGGCGCTCTCAGCAGATCTCGACGGTGTATTTCTCGATCACGGTATTGGCGAGCAGCTTCTCGCACATCGCCTTGACCTCGGCTTCGGCCCCGGCCTTGTCGGTGGCGGCCAGATCCAGCTCGATCACCTTGCCCTGCCGCACCGCCTCGACGCCGGTGAAGCCCAGATGGCCGAGCGCGTGACGCACCGCCTCGCCCTGCGGATCGAGCACCCCATCCTTCAGCATCACATGCACACGGGCTTTCATTCGGGATCTCCTCGCTCGGGGCTGCGTCTCGACAGGTGGTCGCACCCGTCCTTTGCGGCCCTGATAGCCCAAGCCCCGCAACGGAGCAAGCGCGGATGGAGGCAACGCGTCGCTTGCGCGCGCGCACGAGATGTCGCCTTCTCGCCGCTGGCCAAAAGTGGTAAGCCACGCGCATTCATTCATCCCGTGGAACGACACAATGGCCGATTTCGTCTTGAACGTCGCAGATGATCTGACCTCGATCAACCTGCATGAAATTTTCGCATCCGTCAGCTATGCGCAGCTCTATGACGTCACCCCCGATCAGGCGGTCCAGCTGCTTGCGCAGGTCGGCATCATCGGCGGGGTGGCCTATGACATCTCGGAAGGCGTCGACTCGGCCGTCATTCTCGAAACGGACATCGGCGGCCTCGCGCTTTGCGGCGAGGGGATCTCGTTTTCCAATGCCGATGTCCCGACGGGCGGCACGGTGACGAGCTTCATCAATCTCGGCAGCACGGGCGTTCAATCGTATTTCTACTACATCAACGTGTCGGCCGTCGCGCTTTACAACGCCATGGCCACCGTTTCGACCGCGGATGATGCCGCGATCTTTGCTCAGGCCTTCTCGGGCAACGATTACTTCACCTTGAGCCGCGGCGCCGACAAGGCGAACGGCATGAACGGCAACGACGTCATGAACGGCATGGGCGGCGCCGACACGTTGATCGGCGGCGCGGGCAGCGACCGGATCATCGGCGGGGCCGGGCGCGACCTGATGACGGGCGGCACCGGCGCCGACCGCTTCGTCTTCACCACGACGGGCCAGACCGGCACCAGCGCGACAAGCGCCGACCGGATCACCGATTTCACCCATGGCGTCGACCGCATCGATCTGCACGCGATCGACGCCTCGACCGTCCTGTCGGGCGAAGACGCCTTCACCTTCATCGGCGCGGCCGCCTTCGGCACGACCGGCAAGGGCGAGATCCGGTTCGAGCATGTCGATGCTGCGGGAACGGCGAGTGATTTCACGCTCGTCTACCTCGACACCGACGCCGACACCGCGGCGGAAGCGGTGATCCGGCTGAACGGACTCGTCACCCTGACCGCGGCCGATTTCGTGCTTTGACCAGACCTTGTCGGGGGCCGTCAGGCCTCCGACAACGGGTGAAATCCCGGGCCAGATTGTGAATAATTCGTTCGAAGGTTCCCAGACCTGAAAAGCGTCGAATCGCAATTCTTGACAGGTTTGCGGCCTGAGGTAACTTTGACAAAGTTCATGAATTCAAGACATCAAACAACCTTGGAGTTTCGTTGCCATGCCTCAAATATCCAATCTGGACATGCATTTTAAGACTGACTCATCGAGTTCCCTCCTTGGCAGCACCGCTGCAGATTGGGCAGATTACAGCGACCTTTCAACATCTCAGGGCATCTCCCTGAATTTGGGAGAAACCAATATAGATGGAATAGACGCGCATTCGTGCCTGCATTGGTCATCCTTGAGTCTATTGTTCTACAACGGAAATATCTACGGGGTTTACAATCATCCATCACGCGCTACGACTGTTGTCTTCGAAAACACGGTGATGATCGAAAGAATATGGACTTATCACTGGAACAACATGCACGGCACACTGACGACTGGGACGATTGCCCTCCGAGACACTTCGACTGGTGACAGTCACGGCCCTTGGAGTACAGCAGGGACACCGGGAATGTACGGAGTACCCAATGCTTATTGGAATGCGTATCCGAGCGACGAAATTCTTGCGCCCGGAACATATGTTATCGTCGATTCCGATCCATATACTTGGGCACAGAATGCCGAAACAAACCACGCAGGGATGGCATGGATCGAGGGGTACGAACTATTTACCGATGAACTCAGCGGAATAGAAAACGCCCGCGGCACGTCTTACGCGGATAAAATTATCGGATCTGGCGCAGGCAATACTCTGGCAGGTCTCGCAGGCAACGATACGATACTTGGCTGGAACGGAAACGACACATTGTCGGGTGGGACGGGTACCGACAATCTTGTGGGAGGGCTCGGCAACGATGTGATTAAGGGCGAGATCGGCAACGACAGTCTCGACGGGGGGGCGGGAAGCGATGCCCTGAACGGGGGACTTGGTCGCGACGTAATGCGCGGCGGCGCCGGGATCGACCGTTTCATCTTCACAGCGACGGGTGAAACAGGCGTGGAGGCAACCACAGCCGACCGGATCACCGATTTCACCCATGGCGTCGACCGCATCGATCTGCACGCGATCGACGCCTCGACCGTCCTGTCGGGCGAAAACGCCTTCACCTTCATCGGCGCGGCCGCCTTCGGCACGACCGGCAAGGGCGAGATCCGGTTCGAACATGTCGATGCTGCGGGAACGGCGAATGATTTCACGCTCGTCTACCTCGACACCGACGCCGACACCGCGGCGGAAGCGGTGATCCGGCTCAATGGTCTCGTGACCCTGACCGCGGCCGATTTCGTGCTGTGAACGCAAAGGGCGGCCCCGCGGGACCGCCCCTTTCGCCCCGCGCGCGGCGGGATCAGTTGATCAGCGTCGGCTTCATCGGCGTTGCATTGGCGGGCATCACGCCCAGACGCCGCGCCACTTCGGTATAGGCGTCGGTCAGCGAGCCCAGATCGCGGCGGAACACGTCCTTGTCGAGCTTCTGGCCCGTCTTCACATCCCACAGCCGGCAGCTGTCGGGGCTGATTTCATCCGCAACGATCAGGCGCATGTAATCGCCATCCCAGATCCGGCCGATCTCGATCTTGAAGTCGACCAGCTTGATGCCGACGCCAAAGAACACGCCCGACAGGAAGTCGTTCACCCGCAGCGCGAGGCTGACGATATCGTCCAGATCCTGCTGGTTCGCCCAGCCGAAGGCGACGATGTATTCCTCGGGAACGAGCGGGTCACCCAGCGCATCGTTCTTGTAGCTGTATTCGACGATCGGACGCGGCAGCGCGGTGCCTTCCTCGATGCCCAGACGTTTCGAGATCGACCCGGCGGCGAAGTTGCGCACGATGACTTCGAGCGGCACGATCTCGACCTGGCGGATCAGCTGCTCGCGCATGTTCAGGCGGCGGATGAAGTGGTTCGGAATCCCCACATTCGTCAGCCCGGTCATGAAGAATTCCGACAGGCGGTTGTTGAGCACGCCCTTGCCCTCGATCGTCGCCTTTTTCTGCGCGTTGAAGGCGGTCGCATCGTCCTTGAAATACTGCACCAGCGTTCCCGGCTCCGGGCCTTCGTAAAGGATCTTCGCCTTGCCTTCGTAGATTTTCTTGCGACGCGGTGCCATGGGCTCTCCAATATCGAACGGGTGGCCGTGCGGGGCACACGGTCACTGCCTTCGCGCCCATTAGCGCAAGAGCGCCCGTCCCGCAAGGCAAAGCCGGTCGCGCGTGCCATTCCGCGCGCGCAATGGTTGCGCAATCGGCGCGCGCGGGGCGGATTACTTCTTGCAGCGGGGCGCGGTTGAACCCATATCTTGGGTGAAGAGCCTGACTAAGGGGGGAAATCATGACCACTTTCGACGACCGCGAACATGCCTACGAAGCCAAATTCGCGCATGACGCCGATCTGCGCTTCAAGGCCGAGGCCCGGTCGGTGAAGATCGCGGCGCAATGGGCGGCAGGGCTGCTCGGCAAGACCGGCGACGCGCTCGAGGCCTATGTCGCCGAAGTTCTGGCCGCCGATTTCGAAGAGGCCGGGAAAGACGATGTGGTGCGCAAGCTTGTCGCCGATCTGGCTGGCAAGGCTGACGAGGCCGCGATCCGCGAGGCCCTGCAAAAGGCCCTGCGCGAAGCGATGAAACAGCTCGCAAGCGCCGAGTGATCGATCCGAAAGACCGCCGGTGGCGCCGCAAGGCGCCTTCGGAGTCTGTGGCACCGCCCTTCCCCGAAGGCGCGGTGCTTTCGTTTTTGCGCGCCACTGTGACGCCCCCGCCCCTCGCCTTGGCAGAACACGGTTAAGAAACGGCAACCACATTTGCCGGAAGGCTGCGACCTTTCACCGCTTGCTAACGCTTCTTTCGCATCCTGCCGCTCGCGACAGTCGAGGGGGGGGCAGCATGTCCGATCAAAGCAGAAAGACCTTTGCAGCACGGCTTGAGGTGCGGGGCCTCCTGCTGCCCGAGGGGATTGAGCTTGGCGCCGCGGCGCGCAAACAGCTTTTGGGCATCGGCCTGCTCGTGCTTTTCCTCTGGGTGCTGCGCGACAAGCTCACCCATCTCGACACCGAGGCGATTCTCGCCGCGCTGGCGCAGGTGGATGGCCTCTCCTGGGCGCTGGCGATCGCGGCCACCGTCGCCTCTTTCGCGGCGCTCGCGCAATATGATGCGCTGATCCACCGGGCGCTCGCCACCGGCACCGCCCCCGCCCATGCCCGCCGCGGCGGCTGGACCGCGATCGCGATCGGCCAGACGGTCGGATTCGGTCTTGTGTCCGGGGCGCTGGTGCGCTGGCGGATGCTGCCCGACACCTCGCTGGCGCAGGCGAGCAAGATCACCGCGACCGTCGCCGCCACCTTCCTGGCGGGCTGGTCGGTGCTGACCGCGGCGGTGCTGCTGGTGGCACCGATCAACCATCCGCATCTGCCGGTGATGGCCGTGCAGGGGCTGGCGATCCTCGGTCTCGTCATGGGCGGCGGGCTGGCGCTGATGACGCTGGTCCTGCCCGAGGGGCTGCGGCTTGGCCGCTTCACCCTGCGCCTGCCGCCACTCGCCGTGATGGCGCGCATCCTCGGCCTTGCCGCGCTCGACACCGCCTTTGCCGCCGCAGCGCTCTGGGCCTTGCTGCCCGGCTTCGAAACCCTTGCGTTTTTTGCGCTTTACCCGGCGTTCCTGCTGGCCCAAGGGGCGGGGCTCGTATCGAACACCCCGGGCGGCGTCGGCCCGTTCGAGATCACCCTCGTCTCGCTTCTGCCCGCCACCTCGCAACCCGAACTGATCGCGGCGATCCTTGCCTGGCGGATCGTATATTACGGCCTGCCCGCGCTGGTCGCGGTGTTGCTGGTGATGCTGCGCCCGGCGCATGTGCTGCGCAAAAGCACCGTGCTGAGCGCGACCGAGGCGCCCTGCGCGCTGCTGCGCAGCGCCCTTTCCGCCCCGCAGGCAGAGCTTGGCCTGCTGCGGCAGGGCGAGCATGGGCTCCTGCCCACCGATTGCGGCCACGGCGGCTGGATGGTCGGGCGTGCAGGCCGGGCGCTGGTGGCGCTGCTGGATCCCTTCGGCACCGCCCCCGTGCCGGTGCTGCTCGAACGGCTGCAAAGTTCGGCCCGGGCCGAGGGTCGCAGCGCCTGTCTTTACAAGATTTCCCCCCGCGTCGCGGCGCAGGTCCGGGCCGAGGGCTGGGTCGTCGCCCCCGTGGCGACCGAGGTCTGGCTCGATCCCGCCCGCTTCGATCTGACCACCCCCGCCCGCGCCGGGCTGCGGCGCAAGCTGCGCAAGGCCGAGAAATCCGGGCTGCGGGTGACGCGGGCGCTGGGCGTGCTGCCGCTGGCCGAAATGACCGACCTCGCCTGCGCTTGGGCCGCGGCGCATGGCGGCGAGCGCGGTTTTTCGATGGGGCGCTTCGCCGAAGATTACGTCTCGGCGCAGCAGGTTCTGCTGGCCCGTGACGCCGAGGGGCGTCTGGTCGGCTTTGCCAGTTTCCATGCCACTGCGACGGAATGGGGGCTCGATCTGATGCGCCCGGCCCCCGATGCGCCCGATGGCACGATGCAGGCGCTGATCGCCACCGCAATCACCGAAGCGGCGAAGGCCGGGGCAAAGCGGCTCTCGCTTGCCGCGCTGCCGCCGCGGTCGGAGGACAGTACGGGACCGGCGGCGGCTCTGTGGCGGCGCGCGGAAAAGGGCAAGGGCGCGGCCGGTCTGCGCCAGTTCAAGATGGGCTTCGGCCCGCAGCTGTCGCCCCGCTACATCGCCGCGCGCAGCCCTGCGGCACTGATGCTCACCGCGGCCGAGATCGCCCGCGCCATCCACCGCCCGGCCCCCCTGCCCGACCCGGCCATCGCGACAGAGATCGCGCCCGAGACCGCCGCGGAATTGCAGCCCAACCTCGTCTTCGCCTCAAGATCATCTTGAACGAAAGGAAATTGCACTTTCCCCCGCCCCATGGCAGGGAGAAGCCGACCTTGGTTCAGGAGAGGCCCCATGACCAACACGCTTTCCCGCCTGCTGAAATCCCGCGACTGGCTGCTTGCTGACGGGGCCACGGGGACGAACCTCTTCAACATGGGGCTCAGCTCGGGCGAGCCGCCGGAAATGTGGAATGTCGAGCATCCGGACCGGATCGCGAAGCTTTACGGGTTTGCGGTCGAGGCGGGCTCGGACCTGTTCCTGACGAACTCGTTTGGCGGCAACGCCGCGCGGCTGAAGCTGCACAATGCGCAGGGCCGCGTGCGCGAGCTCAACCGCATCGCCGCCGAGATCGGCCGCAATGTCGCCGACAAGGCGGGCCGTCCGGTCGCCGTCTGCGGCTCGGTCGGGCCGACGGGCGAGATCTTCGCGCCGATGGGCACGCTGACGCATGAGCTGGCGGTCGAGATCTTCCACGAACAGGCCGAGGGCCTGAAGGAAGGCGGCGCCGATGTGCTCTGGGTCGAGACGATCTCGGCGCCCGAAGAATACAAGGCCGCCGCCGAAGCTGCCCGCCTTGCGGGCATGGACTGGTGCGGCACGATGAGCTTCGACACCGCCGGGCGCACGATGATGGGCGTCACCTCGGCGCAGATGTCGGCGCTGGTGGAAAAACTGCCGAACCCGCCGCTCGCCTTCGGCGCCAACTGCGGCGTCGGCGCGGCCGATCTGATGCGCACGCTGATGGGCTTTGTCGCCACCGGGACCGAGCGCCCGCTGATCGCCAAGGGCAATGCCGGGATCCCGAAATACCACGATGGCCACATCCATTACGACGGCACGCCGGAGCTGATGGGCGATTACGCCTGCCTCGCCCGCGACGCCGGTGCAACGATCATCGGCGGCTGCTGCGGCACGATGCCAGTGCATCTGAAGGCGATGCACGAGGCGCTGTCCACCCGCCCGCGCGGGCCGCGCCCGAGCCTTGAGGAAATCACCGCGAAACTCGGGGCTTTCTCTTCGGCCTCGGATGGCACCGGCGATGACGATGGCGCCGGTCGCGAGCGTCGCGGCCGCCGTCGCGGCTGATCCAACTCTTTGAAAGAGCGTATTTTTGCCAAGAAGAAGCCGATGGGTTTCTTCTTGGACGAAATACGCATCCCCCGCTGCCGGAGGCGCAGGTGTCAGAACAGTTCGAGCTGCTCACCCGCGCGGGGGGGCACGGCAAAACGCGTGCAATCGAGCGGCAGCAGCCCCACAGCGAGGCTGAGGCGGCGGCAGGAGACCTCGAAGCGGCGGGCGAGCAGCTCGGCCTCGGTCCCCTCGCCCTCCATCCGCGTGGTGAAGCGCGGGTCATTCAGCTTGCCACCGCGGAAGGCGGCGATGGCGTTCAGCACCTTTTCCGCCCGCAAGGGATAATGCCGCGCCAGCCAATCGGCGAACAACGGCGCAACCTCGTTGGGCAGGCGCAGCGGGATCATCTCGGCCGCCTTGGCGCCTGCGCGCCGCGCCTCGGTCAGGATCGCCTCAAGCGCATGATCGGTCAGGCCGGGAATGATCGGCGCGGCCATGACGCGCACGGGGATGCCCGCCCGCGCGGCCTCGCGGATGATCCGCAGCCGGGTCTGCGGCGTCGGCGCCCGCGGTTCGAGCTTGCGCGCCAGATCCTCGTCGAGTGTCGTCAGCGACACTGCCAGATGCACGAGATTGCGCTTGGCCATCGAGCCGAGCAGGTCGAGATCGCGCAGCACCCCGGCGCCGCGGGTGGTGAGCAGCAGCGGATGGTTGAAATCGCTCAGCACCTGCAACAGCCCGCGGGTCAGACCCCAGTCCGCCTCGATCGGCTGATAGGGGTCGGTGGCTGTGCCAAGCGCGATCGGCGCCACCTGATAGCCGCGTTTCGAGAGTTCGCGGGCCAGCAGGTCCGGCGCCTCGGGTTTTGCGATCAGCCGGGTCTCGAAATCGAGCCCGGCCGACAGGCCGAGGAACCCGTGCGTCGGGCGGGCGAAGCAGTAGATGCAGCCGTGCTCGCAGCCGCGATAGGGGTTCACCGACCGATCAAAGGGCACGTCGGGGCTCTGGTTCTTCGTGATCACCGACTTCGGCCGCTCCACGCTCACTTCGGTGCGCAGAAGTTTCTCGTCCTCGACCAGATCCCAGCCGTCGGAGTCGACAATCCTTGCATAGGGTTCGAACCGCCCGACCGGATTCGCAGCCGCGCCCCGCGCGCGCAAACGCTGGCGCGGATCGGCGGGCGGCAGGTCGAGGGGCAAGGGCAAAGCGTGCATCATGGGCGAAAATTAGAACGAAATGAGAACATTTCGCAAGAGATTCGCCCGGGGCCAATTTTGCCCGTAACCAACTTGCGTCGGGGACGGACCGGCGCATGTCGCAAAACGGCAAGTACTCGAAGCCTTTTTTTCGCATCACAAAGTCAAGCACGCTCAGGAGACAGCCATGGCCGATGAAGACGACATCATCCTTTCGGAACTCGACGACGAAGAGCTTGTGCAGCAGATGCACGACGACCTCTACGACGGCCTCAAGGAAGAGATCGAAGAGGCGGTCAACATCCTGATCGCGCGCGGCTGGACGCCCTATGACGTCCTGACCAAGGCGCTCGTTGCCGGCATGACCGTGGTCGGCAACGACTTCCGCGACGGCATCCTTTTCGTGCCGGAAGTGCTTCTGGCCGCCAATGCGATGAAGGGCGGCATGGCCATCCTGAAACCGCTGCTGGCGGAAACCGGCGCGCCGCGCATGGGCAAGATGGTGATCGGCACCGTCAAGGGCGATATCCACGACATCGGCAAGAACCTTGTGGCGATGATGATGGAAGGCGCAGGGTTTGAGGTGGTCGATATCGGGATCAACAACCCGGTGGAAAACTATCTGGAAGCGCTGGACCGCGAAGGGGCTGACATCCTTGGCATGTCGGCGCTGCTGACGACCACGATGCCCTACATGAAAGTCGTGATCGACACGATGAAGGAAAAGGGCATCCGCGACAACTATATCGTTCTCGTCGGCGGGGCGCCGCTGAACGAGGAATTCGGCAAGGCCATCGGCGCCGATGCCTATTGCCGCGACGCCGCCGTGACGGTGGAGATGGCCAAGGCGATGGTGGCGCGCAAGCACAACCAGATGGGCGCCTGAGGCTGGGCAGATGGGCGCCTGAGGCTGGGCAGATGGGCGCCTGAGCGTCTTGGCGACGAATTCGAAGGGCCCCGACCTTGGTTCGGGGCCTTTTCTTTTGCGACGTGCCCCCCATATGAAGGATATGGAGAATGACCGATGCAGCAGATGCCCCTTCCCCATTTTCTGGTGCTGATCTGTGCCGTGATCGCGGCCGCGGGTCTGACGATCTTTCTGGCCGCGCAGGCCGGGTTGCCGATGGCGGCGCTCGGTCTCGGCGCGCTGATCGGCGCGGGCCTGATGCGGGTTCTGGCGCGGGTGGAATGATTTCCGACGACGGGCTGACCGAGGCGGGGCTTGCCCCCGAGGGGCGCGGCCGTGTGCTGCTGATCGCCTGCGGTGCGCTGGCGCATGAGATCCTGGCGCTGAAGACCGCGAACGCTTGGGATCATCTCGACCTGACCTGTCTGCCCGCGAAGCTGCATCTGTGGCCCGAGAAGATCACCGCCGCGGTGATCGAGGCGGTGGAAAAGCACAAGCCCGCCTATGATGGGATCTATGTCGTCTATGCTGATTGCGGCACCGGCGGGCAGCTGGCCGAGGCCTGCGCGCGGCTCGGCGTCGCGCTGGTGCCCGGTCCGCATTGCTACGCCTTCTTCGAGGGCAACGAGACCTTTGCCGCCCATGCCGAAAGCGAAATCACCGCCTTTTACCTGACCGATTTTCTGGTCCGGCAGTTCGACGCCTTCGTCTGGCGCCCGATGGGGTTTGACCGGCATCCGAGCCTCATTCCGATGATGTTCGGCAATTACGAAAAGCTGGTCTATCTGGCGCAGACCGAGGATGCGGCGCTGGATGCCAAGGCCGCAGAGAGCGCGGCGAAGCTCGGGCTGGCTTATGAGCGGCGCTTCACCGGCTATGGCGATCTGGCGGCGGAGCTGGCGCGGGTTTAGACCGCCCCGCCATGGCCGAGGCCATCGCCGAGGCCACGCACGACATCAGCCCCGTGATCGCCGGGGGCCCAAAGGCCCTCGGCCTGCGCCCGCCCCGCCCATGGCGGGCGCATTCGCGCCGCCGGGGCGGAGCGCAGGCCTCTGTCGCGCTTGGGGATGCGGTCGTGCAACGGGGTCGCACGGCGGGCGGGGAAAGGCAGTGCCTTTCCTGTTCCGCCCGAACCCAGTCAGCTCAGCAGATACTCGACCGGCGCCAGCGGCTCTGGCGCCTCTTCGCCCAGATGCGGCGCGAGGCTGATCTCCATCGCGCGGCAGATCGCATCCAACGGCAGCGCATTCGGCGCCGTGCCAAAGGGATGCGACATCTCCTCGGAGACCTCGGCCAGACCCAGAAACACATAGGCGACGATCGCCACGATCACCGGCGTGAGCCAGCCCGCGGCCGCAAAAAGCGCAACGGGCAAGAGCAGGCAATAGATGTAGATCGTGCGGTAGATCAGCAGCGAATAGACGAAGGGCAAGGGTGTGCCCGCGATGCGCTCATTGCCCGCCTGCGCCAGCGTGATCGCCGCCAACCGCCCGGTCAGCGCCCGCGCCCCGAACCCGTCGATGCGCCCGTCGCGATGCGCCGAAGCGATCCGCGCCGTCAGCCGGTCGAGCGCCGCGCAGGGCGGGTTCGGCGTGTCCCTCAGATCGGGCGCGCGCCGCAGACACTCCGCATCCCCCGGAACCCCGCGCAGCCGCGCCCGGTGCAAATGCGCAAAGGCCAGGGCATCGCGCAGCACCTCGGCGCGCAGGACGGGATCGGCGATGAACACCTCGGCCTCGCGCGCGAGCATCCGCAGATCGGCGAGCAAGCCCCCCCAAAGCCTGCGCGCCTCCCACCAGCGTTCGTAAGCGGCATTGTTGCGAAAGCCCAGAAACAGCGACAGCGCGAGACCGAAGACCGTCACCGCCACCGGATCGACCACCGGCAACACCTCGAAGCGCAGACCAAGCCCGGTCAGGGCCGTCGCCACCACCGCCACGACCGCCACCGGCCGCACCACCGCGGGCACGATCGAGCCCTTGAGCGCAAAGGCAAGATCAAGGGGGCTTGGCTTGTCACGCAGGATCATCGCACGTCCTTTCAAGGCTTTGCCCCTCTTGGGCCGCAATCGGCCCGCCGCGCAAGCCCTCGCCCCTTCACGCTTGCCCACGAACACGCGATCCTCCGCCTTTGCCCAAATCCTGAGCAGATGCGATTGATTTGCGACCCGCCGTTCCTTATACCGCAGGCGTCCCGGCCGGATCGAGAAGGCCACGCCGCGAGGAGCGCATGACCGACACCCCCCGTTTTCGTGACGGAATTCTGGCCGCCATCCCCTTGATCCTGGGCTATTTTCCCATCGCTTTCTCGTTTGGCGTCGCGGCCATTCGCGCGGGGTTGAGCCCCGCCGAGGCGGTGATGTTCTCGGTGGTGATCTTCGCGGGCGCGGCGCAGTTTCTGGCGCTGGCGCTGGTGACGAGCGGCGCCCCCGTCCTCGTCTCGGCCGCGACGCTCGCCGCGATGAACCTGCGCCATGTGATGTATGGCCCGGCGCTTTTGGAAAAGGCGGGCAAGGCCGCCAGCACCCGGTTTTCCTGGGCCTGGGGCTGGTGTCTGACCGACGAGGTCTTCGGCGCAAGCCTCGGCGCGCTGGCCCGCGGGCAAGGCTTTTCCGAGGGCTTCATCGGCGGGCTCGGCCTTGGCGCCTATCTCGCGTGGATCGCCGGAACCGCGCTTGGCGCCGCAACCGGGGGCGAGGCGCTGAAAGCCTTTCCGGCGCTTGATGCGGGGCTTGGATTCATGCTGCCCGCGCTGTTCCTCGCGCTGCTGCTGTCGATCCTCGACCGGCGCCAGCTTGGCCCCGTCGTGGTGGCGATCGGCGCGACGGTTCTGGGCAGCCTCGTGCTCAGCCCCACCCTTGGCATCCTCGCCGGGATCGCGGCGGGCGCCGCCACCGGAACCTTGCAGAAAGGCCGCGCATGAGAGCCGAACTTCTTGCCCTGGCCGCGCTGACCGGGCTTGCCACCTGGGCCTTCCGCGTCGTGCCGACGAAACTGCCGCTCGGCAAGGGCGCCCCCGACGGGCGGCTGCGGCGCTTCTTTGCCGCCACCGGCCCGGCGGCGATTGCGACGCTTTTCACCGCTTCGGTGCTGCCGATGCTGCAAAGCCCGGGCACCGCCCCCCTGCCCCTTGTGCTTGGCACTGCCGCCGTGCTGCTGGTCTGGTTTGCCCGCCACTCGGTCGTGCTGGCGACGCTTGCGGGGGCCACGGCCTGCGGGCTTGCGACCTTCGCGGGGCTGGGCGCCCCCGGAATTTGATCATCTTTCGCGATTGCGGAAAACCGGCTATCCTGACCCGATCCCGACCCCCGAAAGGATCGCTGTGGACAGTCTTGCCCCGAAAGAACCCGCGCATCTGAGCGTCTATCGCGGCATCCGCGATCTGATCCTGTCGGGCGATCTGGCGCCGGGCCATCCGGTCACGATTCAGGGGCTGGTCTCGCGTCTTGATGCGGGCGTGACCCCGGTGCGCGAGGCGATCCGGCGGCTGACCTCGGAAGGGGCGTTGCAGTTTCACGACAACCGCCGCGTCACCGTGCCGGTGCTGAGCGTGGCGCAGGTCGACGAGCTGATCTTTGCGCGCAATGCGCTCGAACCCGAGCTGGCGCGGCAAGGCGCGCTGCGGGCCAGCGATGCCGATATCGACGCGCTCGAGACGATCGACGCCGCCCATACCGCGGCCATCGCGCAGGGCAACACGCATCAATACATGGTGCAGAACCACCGCTTTCACATGACGCTTTACGCGCTGGCGGGAACCGAGGTGATCCTGCCGGTGGTGGAGGCTTTGTGGCTGCGCTCGGCGCCCGCTTTGCGGGTGATGTGCGGGCGCTTTGGCACCTCGAACCTGCCCGACATGCATCAGGCGGCGCTTTCGGCGATGCGGGCGCATGACCCCGAGGGCGTGGCGGAGGCGATCCGGCTCGACATCCTGCAGGGGATGGAAAACGTCCGCGAGCTTCTGGCTGCGGCCGACCCCGGTTGAGAGGTCGAGCCAGGGCCGAAACAGGCCCCGACCCGACCAGCGCCCGGGGGCTCAGGCGCTTTGGTTCAGCCCTTCGGCATTGATCCGAACCAGCGTTTCATCGAGCGATTTCAACGCGCGCTCGATCAGGATGTCGATCTCGGCAGGCGTGATCACCAGCGGCGGCGAGATGATCATGCGATCGCCGACATGGCGCATGACAAGGTTGTTGGCAAAGCAGCGCTCGCGGCAAATGTAGCCCACCGTCCCCGATTTCGCAGCAAACTTCGCCCGCGTCGCCTTGTTCGGCGTCAGCGCGATCGAGCCCATCATGCCGACGATCTTCGCCTCGCCCACCAGCGGATGCGCTGTCAGGCTTTCCCATTTCGCCTTCAGATACGGCGCGGTTTCAGCGGCCACGCGGGCGACGATCCCCTCCTCGTCGAGCAGACGCAGGTTTTCCAGCGCCACGGCCGCGGCGACCGGATGGCCCGAATAGGTGTAGCCATGCGCGAATTCATCCGAACCGTTGATCACCTTCGCGACCTTGTCCGAGACGATCGAGGCGCCCATCGGGATGTAGCCCGAGGTCATGCCCTTGGCGACGGTCATGATGTCGGGGGTGATCCCGAAGGTCTGGCAACCGAACCAGTTTCCGGTGCGGCCAAAGCCGGTGATGACCTCGTCGGCGATCAGCAGGATATCGTATTTCTGGCAGATGCGCTGGATCTCCGGCCAGTAGGTCGCGGGCGGAATGATCACGCCGCCCGCACCCTGCACCGGCTCGCCGATGAAGGCCGCGACGTTTTCCGCGCCGATTTCGAGGATCTTTTCCTCAAGCTGACGGGCGCGGGCCAGACCGAACTCCTCGGGGCTCTGATCGCCGCCCTCGGACCACCAGTCGGGCTGGTCGATATGCACGATGCCCGGAATCGGCAGCCCGCCCTGCGCGTGCATGCCCTTCATCCCGCCAAGGCTCGCCGCGCCCATGGTCGAGCCGTGATAGCCGTTCCAGCGCGAAATGATCACATTCTTCTCGGGCTTTTCGAGCGCCTGCCAGTAGCGGCGCACCATGCGGATGTTGGTGTCGTTCGAATCCGAGCCCGAGCCGTTGAAGAAGACATGGTTCAGATCGCCCGGGGCCAGTTCGGCCAGACGTTTCGCCAACTGGATCGCCGGGACATGCGAGGTCTGGAAGAAGGTGTTGTAGAAGGGCAGCTGACGCATCTGCTTCGCCGCCGCCTCGACCAGTTCCTCGCGGCCATAGCCGACGTTGACGCACCAGAGCCCGGCCATGCCGTCAAGGATCTCCTGACCCTCGCTGTCGGTGACCCAGACGCCCTTGGCCTTGGTCATGATCCGCGCGCCCTTCTTCGCCAGCCCGTCGCCATCGGTGAACGGGTGCATGTGGTGGGCGGCGTCGAGCGCCTGCAACTCGGCGGTGGGAAGGTGGTTTTCGAACATCGGCTGTCCTTTCCGGTCTGGGTGCCGCCGCGCGGCACGTCGCGCCGGGATCGGCGCAGCATGGGCGGGATCGCCCCTTGCGAAAATATGATCAAATTATTTTCCGGCGTCAATCCGCTGTCTGAGCGCCCGCCCCTGCCCCTCGCATCGCGCGGATCGATTCGGCTTCGAGCAGGCCGCGCAACCCTGACGAGAGCGACCGAAACCACCCGCCGCGCCAAGCTGCTGATTTTATGTGCATTCGATCAATGATTTCGCGTCCACCAAAAGAAACCCTTGCCAGCGCGGCGGATCGCCACAACACTCGACTCAATATGATCAAATCCGAAAGGATCTGGCGTGGCAGCTCCCGTCATCTCGGCACGCAATCTGGTGAAGGCATTCGGCACGGGCGATTTCGCCGTGCGCGCGCTTGATACGGTGTCTCTCGACATCCAGCAGGGCGAGTTCTTCACGCTTCTCGGCCCCTCGGGCTGTGGCAAGACCACGCTCTTGCGGCTTTTTGCCGGGTTCGAGATGCCCAGCGCCGGGACGATCCTGCTCGATGGTCAGGATGTGACCGTGCTGCCGCCGAACCGCCGCCCGATCAACACGGTGTTTCAAAGCTATGCGCTGTTTCCGCATCTGACCGTCGCGGAAAATGTCGGCTTTGCCTTGAAAATGCAGGGCAAGCCGCGCGCCGAGATCGACGAGACGGTGGCGAAGATGCTCGCCCTTGTGCGGCTTGAAGCAATGGCCGGGCGCAAGATCACCCAGCTTTCGGGCGGGCAGCAACAGCGCGTGGCGCTGGCCCGCGCGCTGGCCCCGCATCCGAAAGTGCTGCTGCTCGACGAACCGCTTTCCGCGCTCGATCTGAAGCTGCGCAAGGAAATGCAGATCGAACTCAAGCGGTTGCAGCATGAAACCGGGATCACCTTCATCTTCGTGACGCATGATCAGGAAGAAGCCCTGACGATGTCGGACCGCATCGCGGTGATGAGCGCGGGCAAGGTGCAACAGGTCGGCACGCCGAAGGAGATTTACACCCATCCGATCAACCGCTTCGTGGCCGCCTTCATCGGCGAGACGAATTTTCTGGATGCGGTGGGCGAAACCGGCGGCGCGCGGCTGACGACGGGCGATCTGATCCCGGTCGAGGGCGTGCTGCACGGCCCCGTCACCGTGGCGATCCGGCCCGAGCAGCTGCGGCTGGTGGCGCCCGCCACCGCGGGGGCGATTGCGGCCACCGTCCGCGATCTGGTCTATTTTGGCACCGACACGCATTGCCACATGGCGCTCGTCGATGGCACGGCGCTGACGGCGCGGCTGCAAAGCCCGGCGAGCGGCGATATCGGTCTGTCCATCGGCGACCGGGTCGGCGTGCTGCCGATGCCGGGCGCCGCGCAGATGTTGAGGGATTGAGATGAGCGCCGCCGAACAGGCGCAGCGCGCCAAGACAACCCGGAACGCCTGGCTGCTGGTCATCCCGGCGCTCGTCGTGCTGATGGCGGCGGCGATCGGGCCGCTGGTTCTGGTCCTGATCTATTCCTTTCTGACACCCGGCGATTACGGCAACGTCGTCTGGAGCTTCTCGCTTGATGGCTGGCAAAAGGTGGTGGTCGAGCGTGACATCTTCGACGACAGCCTGCATCTGGCCGAGGCGCATCTGACGATCTTCTGGCGCTCGGTCAGCCTGTCGCTGGTGACGACGATCCTGTCTTTCTTCGCGGGCTTTCCGACCGCCTGGTTCATCGCCACAAGGCCCGCAAACCAACGCGCCTTCTGGCTGTTTCTGATCACCTTGCCGTTCTGGACGAATCTTCTGATTCGCACCTTCGCGATCAACCAGATCATCCGCAACGAGGGGCTTTTGAACACGATCCTGCTGCATCTGGGCGTGATCTCCGCCCCCCTGCAGATGACCTATACCGAGGGGGCGCTGCTCATCGGCATGGTCTATGTCTATCTCCCGCTGATGGTGCTGCCGCTTTATGCCTCGCTTGAACGCTTCGATCTGCGGCTTCTGGAAGCGGCTTACGATCTTTACGCCTCGCGCTGGCAGGTGCTGATGCGGGTGGTGCTGCCGATCGCACGGCCGGGCATCGTCGCGGGCTCGATCCTGGTCTTCGTGCCCTGCCTTGGCGCCTATGTGACACCGCGGATTCTGGGCGGCGGCAAGCTGATGATGCTGGGCAATTTCATCGAGCTGCAGTTCGGTCAGGGCCGGAACTGGCCGCTCGGCGCGGCGATTTCGATCGTGCTTCTGGTGATCGTGATGGCGGCGCTGCTGGTCTATGTCCGCGCGATCAACGGGGAGAAACGCGATGGCTAAGCCTCGGGCCTTTCATGTCGCCGACCTGCCGGGCGTCGGCCCGACCGCGCTTTTCGTCTTTGCCGGGCTTTATGCGCCGATCCTGACGCTGGTGATCTATTCCTTCAACGCCGCGCCCTCGGTCGCGACCTGGGACGGCTTCACCTTTGACTGGTATGTGAAGGCGTGGAACAACGACGCGGTGATGAATGCGGCGGCCAATTCGCTGATCGTCGCCACGCTGGCCGCGATCCTCTCGACCGGGCTTGCGACCTTGGCCGCGCTTGGCACCACCCGCCGCCCGGCCTTCTTCGGCATCACCGCGATCTATGCCGCGATCAACCAGCCGCTGATGGTGCCCGAGATCGTCACCGCCGTCGCCCTTCTGATCGTCGTCGCCGCGATCAAGGCCGCGACGGGCTATGCGGGGCTCGGCTATCTGGTCGTCGCCCACACCGCCTTTTGCATCCCCTTCGCCTATCTGCCGATCCGCGCGCGGCTCGAGGGGATGGATCTGACCTTGGAAACCGCCGCGGCCGATCTTTACGCGAGCCCGTGGCAGAGCTTTCGCTTCGTCACCCTGCCCCAGCTTGCCCCCGGCATTCTGGCGGGCTGGATGCTCGCCTTCGTCACCTCGCTCGATGATGTCGTCATCACCGAATTCATCAAATCCCCCGGGCAGGACACCCTGCCCACCTACATGCTCGGCCAGCTGCGCCGCGCCATGACCCCCGACATCAACGCGCTCTCGGCTGCCCTTCTGGGGCTGACGCTGGTGCTGCTGTCGGGCTTTTTCCTGCTCAGCCGCCGCAAGAGCTGAGACGAATGAACGAACCAACCGGGAGAGACACAATGAAAAAACTGCTTGCCGCCTCTGCGATGCTTCTGTGCTCTGCGACGCTTGCCGCCGCCGAAGGGGAGCTGTTCCTCTATAACTGGGGCAACTACACCAGCCCCGATCTGATCAAGAAGTTCGAAGAGACCTACAAGGTCAAGGTCACGATCACCGATTTCGACAGCAACGACACCGCGCTCGCCAAGGTCGAGGCGGGGGCCTCGGGCTTTGACCTTGTCGTGCCCTCGGCGGGCTTCGTCGGCATCTATGCCGAAAAGGGCCTGATCCAGAAACTCGACCTGGCCCGCCTGCCCAACCACAAGAACATTGACCCGCAATGGATGGATGTCGCCTGGGACAAGGGCCGGGAATGGTCGATCCCGTGGCAATGGGGCTCGACCGGGATGTCGGTCAACACCAAGGTTTACGGCGGCGACATCAACACCTCGGCCATCTTCATGAACCCGCCGCCCGAGCTTGAGGGCAAGATCAACGTCATCCCCGAGATGGGCGACGTGATGGCGCTCGCCACGATGTACGAGGGCGGCACGGTCTGCTCGGATGATCCGGCGATCATGAAGAAGGTGCGCGACGATCTTCTGGCGGCGAAACCGAAATGGCTCTCGATGGATTATTCGACCGTCGAGAAGATGACGAACAACGATTACGCGGCGACGGTGGACTGGAACGGCTCGGCGATGCGGGCGCGTCTGGGCAACAAGGATGTGGCCTACGGCTATCCGAAGGAAGGCTATGGCCTTTGGATGGACAACGTCGTGCTGCTGAAGGACGCGAAGAACGTCGACAACGCCTATCTGTTCATGGACTTCATCATGCAGCCGGAAAACGCGGCGATGCTCTCGGCCTTTGCGCGCTATGCGAACGGGATCGCGGGCTCGGAAGCCTTCCTGCCCGAAGACATGAAGACCGCGCCGGAATTGATCACGCCCGCCGAATTTGCCGACAAGGGGCAGTTCGTGACGATCTGCACCGGCAAGGCGCTCGACTATCAGAACGCGATCTGGACCGAATTGCAGAAGTAAGCCTCTGACACCGCTTGCCCGACCACGCCCCGACGCCCGGGGCGTGGCCCTTTCCTCATGCCCGAGCGCCTGCCATGCCGACCGCCGATCTGATCCTGACGAACGCCCGCATCCTGACGATGGATGACGTCCGCCCCCATGCCGAAGCCATTGCGCTGTCGGGCGAGGCCATCCTTGCCCTTGGCACCACGGCCGAGGTGATGGCGCTGGCCACGCCCGCAACCCGGGTGATCGATGCCGGGGGCCGCACCGTCCTGCCCGGCTTCTTTGAGGGCCACGTCCATCTGGGCCTTGGCGGGGCGGAACTGGCGCATCTGCATCTCGATCACCTGCACGGCATCGAAGAGATCACGGCCGCCTTCCGCGCCTTTGCCGCCACCCATCCCGACCGGCCGCTTCTGATGGCGCAGGGCGCGGATTACGGCATGCTCGGCCATCCGATCAGCCGTCACGATCTGGATGCGATCATCGCCGACCGCCCGATCGCGATGATGTCGCATGATCACCACACGGTCTGGGCGAACACGGCGGCGCTGCAAGCCACCGGCCTGATGCAGGGCGCCCCCATGCCGCACGGGCACGAGGTCGTTCTGGACGAAACCGGCCTTGCCACGGGCGAGTTGCGCGAATTCGAGGCTTTCGGGCCGATCATCGCCTTGGGCGGCGAGGCGCGGATCAACCTTGGCATCGCCACCGGCGAAGAACCCGCGACCCCGCCCACGGCCGCGGAACGCGCCGCTGACAAGGCGATGATCCTTGCCGGGATGCAGCATTGCGCGAAACACGGGGTGACGAGCCTCGTGAACATGGACGGCAACCGCTACACGCTGGAACTCCTGTCCGAAATGCAGGCCGAGGGCACGCTGTTGCTGCGCGTCAAGGTGCCCTTCCACTTCAAGCCGCATATGGGGCTGGAGGCGCTCGAACGCGCCTCGGCGATGATGCGCGATTTCGACAGCGCCTGGATCAGCTCGGGCTTCGTCAAGATGTTCATGGATGGCGTCGTCGACAGCCGCACCGCCTACATGATCAACGACTACATCGACCAGCCCGGGCACCGCTCCTTCCCGCTGTTCGAGCCCGAGACCTTCAAGGCCATCGCGACCGAGATCGACCGGCGCGGGTTGCAGATCGCCGTCCATGCGATCGGCGACGGCGCCGTGCGCACGACGATCGACGGGATCGAGGCGGCCCGGACGGCCAATGGCGCCCGCGACGCCCGCCACCGCATCGAACATATCGAGCTGATCGACCGCGCCGACATTCCCCGCCTTGGCGCGCTCGGCATCACCGCCAGCCTGCAGCCGCCCCACCCGCCCGGCGCGATGGAGTTTCCGCTCGAACCGACGCTGACCCGGATCGGTCGCGCGCGCTGGCGTGACGCCTATCTGTGGAAGACGCTCGCGACCGAGGGCGGCGCGCATGTCGCCTATTCGAGCGACTGGCCGGTGACCGATGTCTCGGTCCTGCGCGGCATCCATGCCGGGGTGACGCGGACCCCGTTCGAGGGCTGCCCCGACGAATGCCTGAGCCTGATGGAAACCCTGCGCGCCTATACGGCGGGGGGCGCCTGGGCCGCGCATCGCGACCATGTCACCGGCACGCTCAAACCCGGCATGGCGGCCGATCTGGTGATGCTCGGCGGAGATATCGAGGCCTGCGCGCCCGAGGCGATTCCCGATCTTGGCATCGCGCTGACGATCTGTGGCGGACGTGTCCTGTGGGAGGCGGGGGCCTGATCCCCGCCCCGGCGACACAGCGACGCTTTGAATTTGGGAAAATCCCTGTATCCTTCGCAGACCGCTTCCGCGCCGGGGCGGTGATCAGCAATGCGTTGCGCGCGTTGGAGACACCATGACCGCACCGCTCATGCCTTTGTCTGCAGAGACCGCGGACCATCGGGCCGCGTTGCCGAAAGTGATTTACGGGTCCTGGCAGCGCGCGATGACGTGGCGTGCACGGGCCTCGCTCTGGGTTCAGTTGCTGGCCGGGCTCGGGCTGATCGCGGCGGGCAGCGCGCTGCGCGAAGGGCTGGAGGCGCTTGGAGCCGAACTCAATTATCTGCCGCTGATGCCCACGGTGACGCTGACAGCGGCGCTTTTGCGTGTCGAGATCGGCCTGATCGTCGTCGCCCTCACCGCGTTGCAGATCCATTTCCTGTTCGTGCCGCAGGCCGGTACGGGCCATGACCTTGCGCAGCTCATCTATATGGCCGCCTCTGCCTTCATCGTATTGTTGGCGGAAATGTTCGTGCGTGCACAAGCGGTTGCCCTGGCCGAAACGCGACGTGCCGACGGCATTGCGCAGCTCAATGCGGCGGTGATCGAATTTTCGAACGATGCGATCCTGACGCATCGGCTCGACGGAACCCTGACCACCTGGAACCCGGCCGCGACAGCGATGCTCGGCTATGCGCCCACCGAGATGCTCGGCCGACAGCTCAGCGAGATCTGCGCCGACGCCGTGAGCCACAGCGCCGAGTTGATTGCCCGGCTGAGCCAGGGCGAAGCGATCGAGAATTTCCGGACCAAGCTGCGCACCCGCGACGGGCGCGTGCTCGACGTTTCGATCACGCTCTCGCCGATCCGCGATCCGGCGGGCCAGATCGTGGGCATTTCGACGATTCTGCGCGACATCAGCCAGAGCGTGAAGATTTTCGAAGCCCTGCGCCAAAGCGAGGAAAAGCTGCGCTTTGCGCTCGACGCCGCGAACGCCGCCCCCTGGCAGTGGAATTGCATCGAGGACAGCTCGGAATGCTCCGAACTTTTCCTGCGCCAGCACGGGCTCGACCCCGCGAAAGCGTCGATCACGATCGACGAATGGCTGTCCTGCCTGCACCCCGACGACCGCCCGATGGCGCTTGCTGCGGCGACGGCGGCGCTGGCCCCCGGGGCGGCGGATTACAACATCCAGTATCGCGTCGAGCGGCAAGACGGCGGCCTGCGCTGGATCGAGACCTTTGGCCGGGTCGACCGCGATGCGGCCGGTGTGGCGCAGCGGATCAGCGGCATCGCCTTTGACGTCACCGACCGGTTCGAGGCGCATGAGCGCATCGCCTATCTGGCCCATCACGACGGGCTGACGGGTCTGCCGAACCGGGCGGTGTTCCTTGAGCGGCTCGAGACCGCGCTCGCTCGGGTGCGGCGCAGCCGCGGCTGTGCCGTGCTGCTGATCGATCTCGACCGCTTCAAGGAGGTGAACGACACGCTTGGCCATCCGGCGGGCGATGCGCTGCTCTCTGCGGTGGCAGAGCGGCTGCGCACCGAGGTGAGCGAGGCCGACACGCTGGCGCGGTTGGGTGGCGACGAATTCGCCGTGCTGCTGACCGAGACCGATGATCCGCGCGTCGCCGTGGCGCTGGCCGAACGGCTGATCGGCACGGTCGAGACCGGTTTCGAGATCGACAGCCGTCCGATCAGCATCGGCGCCAGCGTCGGCATCGCCATGGCGCCTTCGGACGGGCTCAGTGCCAAGGCGCTGGTGAAGGCCGCCGATGTGGCGCTTTACCGGGCGAAGGCCGACGGCTCGGGCTGTCTGCGCTTCTTCGAGCCCGAAAGCGACTCACGGATGCGCCAGCGCCGCGCGCTCGAAAGCGATCTGCGCCGGGCCTGGGCCGCGCGCGATTTCGAGCTGTTCTTCCAGCCGATCATCGACATGAAGACGCGCCGGGTTTCCTGTCTCGAGGCGCTCTTGCGTTGGAACCATCCCGACCGCGGCTCGGTCTCGCCCGAGACCTTCATTCCGCTGGCCGAAGAGATGGGGCTGATCGTGCCGATCGGCGAATGGGTGCTGTCCGAGGCCTGCGCGGCGGCGATGACCTGGCCTGAAAACCTCCGGGTGGCAGTCAACCTTTCGCCGGTGCAACTCGCCCATATCGGTCTGGCCGAGGCGATCACGGCGTCGCTCGCCCGCACCGGGCTCGCGGCGGACCGGCTGGAACTGGAAATCACCGAGACGGTGATGATGAAGGAGACGCGGGCGACGCTCGCCACGCTCGAACGGCTCAAGGCACTGGGGCTGCGCATCGCGATGGACGATTTCGGCGCGGGCTATTCCTCGCTGCGCAATCTGCAACGCTTCCCCTTCGACAAGGTGAAGATCGACCGCGCCTTCACCGCGGGGCTGGGGCACTCGCGCCAAAGTGCGGCGATCGTGCGGGCGGTGACCGGGATGTGCCTGAGCCTTGGCATGGTCTCGACCGCCGAGGGGGTGGAGACCGAGGCGCAGCTTGACGCGCTCGACCGCGAGGGCTGCACCGAGGCGCAGGGCTATCTGTTCAGCAAGCCGGTTCCGGCGAAAGATGTGGCGGCGCTGCTCGACCGGCTCGCCTGCGCCGACGTGACCTGAGCGGGTAGGCTCATTCTTCCAGCTCGCTGTCCCAGTACAGGAAGTCGAGCCAGGTCTGATGCAGGCCGTCCTTGGCCATCGGCAGTCGCCGTGCAATGTCGTCAAGCTGGCGCGGGCTGGGCTCGAAGGGCGCGCGCAGAAGCCGCATCCCGGCCTCTTTCGGGGTCCGGCAACCCTTGCGCAGATTGTCCGGACCGCAGGCGGTGACGATATTCGTCCAGCGGCTGCCGCCGAGACGCGCGCGCGGGATCACATGGTCGAAGGTCAGCTCCGACACCGGGAACCGCCGCCCGCAATACTGGCAGCGAAATTCGTCGCGCAGAAACACGTTGAACCGGGTGTAGGGCACCTTCTTGCGCCGCCGATAGGTCTTGAGCGCCACCACCGCCGGGATCTCGAAGCTCTGGTTGGCCGAGGAGACCCGCAGCCCCTCGTAGGTCTTCACCTGAATGACGCGCTCCTGCAGCACCGCCACCAGCCCCTGTTGCCAACTCCAGGCGGACAGAGGCGCCCAAGAGAGGGGCTGCATGTCGGCATTCAGCACCAGCGTGCGCAGATTTCCGATTGCCACGTTCATGCCGATCTCCTTTCGGCAAGGCCTTGCAGGCAAAGAAAAAAGCGCGTGGGATACACGCGCTTTCGCAGGGTCGAAGAAGAAGGGGCGGCCGTCACGGAACCGTCGATGCCGGACTGCGGCGGGCAGGCAAAGCCACCGTCGGCAGACACCCGGTTGCGCCGGTCACTGCCCGGTCGTCGCCTCTCGCCCCCTCGATCCGATCCGCACATCGTCTTTCCCCGCCTTGCTCAGAGCGGGCAGCGCGGCGGAGAAGCCCCCCGCCTCTGCCACAGCTCTACTATATCTCGCGTCTCGCACAGGACAAGGCCCGCGATCTGCGCAACCTGCCCGTGCGCACAGGCATTGCATGCCTTTGCAACGGCGATGTGACGGGTTGCCCGGAAATCGGGCAGATGGGAGGCGACTCAGGCGGGCAGATGCGCCTTGAGGAAGGCAAGCGCCTGACCCAGCCCGTCGGGCGAGATTCCATGCCCGGTGCCGCGCATGACATGGGTGCGCACGTCAAAGCCCGCGGCCGTCAGCGCATCGGCCGCCTGTTTCAGATCGCCGAAGGGCACGATCTGATCGACGTCGCCGTGCAAAAGCAGCATCGGCGGCTTCGTCACCGCCTCGGCCGCGAGCAGATCGGCGCGCAAAAGCCGCCCGGAAAAGCCGACAACCCCGGCCAAAGCCTGCTTGCGCCGCGGCGCGACCTGCAGCGACATCATCGTGCCCTGCGAAAAGCCGACCAAAGCGATCTGCGACGCCGCCAGCCCCTCGGCCGCGATGACCTGATCAAGGAAGGCATTCAGATCCTCGGACGAGCGCGCGAGCCCCGCAGCGGCGTCTTCGGGGGCGGAGCCATCGAGCCACGGGATCGGGAACCATTGCCGACCAAAGGGATTGGTCACGCAGTCCTCGGGCGCATCGGGCGACAGGAACAGCGTGTTCGGCAGATGCGGCGCCAGCGGCTCGGCCAGACCCAGCAGATCGTCGCCATCCGCGCCATAGCCGTGCAGGAAGATCACCGCCGAAGTTGCCTTGCCCGAGCGGGCCTCGACCCGCCCCACCTTGTTGATCCGTGTCATGGCGCCACTCCTTCGCGATCCTTCATCGCCGCGTAATAGGCCCAAAGCCCGCGCGCGGCAACCGCCCGCCAGGGCGACCAAGGCGCAGAGAGCGTGCCAAAGGCCCGCGGCTTCGGCCGTTCGGGCAGGCCAAACAGCATCCGCGCCGCCTCGGCCAAGGCCAGATCGTCGACGGCAAAGACATCGGCGCGGCCAAGCGCGAACATCAGATACATCTCGACCGTCCAGCGGCCGATGCCGGGCAGCGGCAGAAGCGTCTCGATCACCTGCGCGTCGGGCAGATGGCGCAGGGCGGGGAAATCGACGCCCGAGCGGGCCAGCGCCTGCAGATAGCGCACCTTCTGCCGAGAAAGCCCGCAGGCGCGCAGATCGTCTTCGCTGGCCTCGGCCAGAGCGGGGGCGGCACCGAAGCCCGCCTCGACGAGCTTGCCCCGGATCGAGCGCGCGGCGGCGGTGGAGACCTGCTGACCGAGGATCGCATCGCGCAAAGCCTCGAACCCGTCCTCGCGACGGCGCAGCGGCCAGGGGCCGGTGAGCGAAAGGGCTTCGGCAAAGCGCGGCTCGGCCGCGACAAGCCATGCCGCGCCCTCTGCCACATCGTCTTCGGTGTCTATGATGCGTCCGACCATCCCGGCAGCCTGCCCGGTTTTCGCGCCCCGCGCCAGCCCCGAATGCTTGCCAGCCTGATCGGGGCGCGCTAGGCCTTGGACATGACCGAGACCGCCCTGCCCGCCCCGCCGCTTCCGCTTCGCAACCTGATCGTGCTGGTCGCGGCCCAGGCGTTTCTGGGCGCGCAGATGTCGATGATCTTCACCGTGGGCGGGCTGGCGGGCAAGTCGCTCGCCTCCAATCCCTGTCTGGCGACGCTGCCGCTCTCGCTGATCGTGCTGGGGTCCGTGCTGACAGCGCAACCGATGTCGTCTTTCATGGCGGTCCACGGGCGCCGGGCCGGGTTCATTCTGGCGACGGCGGCGGGGGGCATTGGCGCCGCGATTTCCGCCCATGCGCTGGCCGTCGGCTCTTTCGCGCTCTTCTGCCTCGGCTCGATGCTGGCGGGCATCTACATGTCCGCGCAGGGATTTTACCGCTTCGCCGCGACCGACGGCATCGCGCCCGAGCATCAGAGCAAAGCGATTTCCTGGGTTCTGGCCGGGGGCTTGGCCGCCGCGGTGCTGGGGCCGCAGCTGGTGAAACTGACCGCACAGGCGCTGGTGGTGCCGTTTCAGGCCACTTACCTTGCGATCATCGCGATCAATCTGGCGGGGCCGCTCCTTTTTGCCTTCCTGCGCATCCCCGCACCCGGACGACGGGCCAAGGGACAAGCGGCCGGGCGGACGCGGGCGCAATTGCTGCGCGATCCGGTGATCGTGGTCGCGATGGTCTGCGGCATGGTCTCCTATGCGCTGATGAACCTCGTGATGACCTCGACGCCGCTGGCGGTGGTCGGCTGCGGTCACACCACGACGAATGCCGCCGATATCGTCTCGGCGCATGTGCTGGCAATGTATCTGCCCTCGTTCTTCACCGGCCATCTGATCGCCCGCTTCGGGCGCGAGGTGATCGTGGGCATCGGCCTTTTCATCCTTGCCGCCTCCGGCGCGGTGGCGCTGACCGGGGTCAACCTCGAGCAATTCTTCATCGCGTTGATGCTTCTGGGGCTCGGCTGGAATTTCGGCTTCATCGGCTCGACCGCGATGCTGGCCTCCGCGCATCGCCCCGAGGAGCGCGGCACGGTGCAGGGGATGAACGATTTCGTCGTCTTCGGCGGGGTGTTTCTGGCCTCTCTCAGCTCGGGCGGGCTGATGAACTGCGCCTCGGGCGATGCGGTGGCGGGCTGGCAGGCGGTGAACCTGGCCATGCTGCCCTTCCTGACGCTCGCCGGCGCGGCGCTGATCTGGTTGATCCTGCGCCCGAAGGAAACTCGGTAAGAAATTTCGCCCCGGCTGGCGCCGGGGCGACCCGCCGGGGGCTCCGCCCCGCCGAGGCGATGCCTCGGCCCCCCGAGATATTTGGAGCAAGATAAAAGCAGCCCATGTTTCTTTATCTTGCCGCAAATATCCCGGGGGAGTCCCGCAGGGACGGGGGGCCGCGCCCCCCTGCCCGGTCAGGCCCGCGCGGCGCGGATGCGCGCTGCAAGCCCGAGGGTCGAGCCATCCTTGCCCGCGCCTTCTGACGTGCCTTCCAGCACCGGGGCCAGCGCCAGCGCGAGTTCCTTGCCGAGTTCCACCCCCCATTGATCGAAGCTGTTGATGCCGAGGATCACCCCCTCGACAAACACCCGATGCTCGTAAAGTGCGACGATACCGCCCAGCGTGAAGGGGGTCAGGATCTCGATCAGCAGCGTCGTCGAGGGGCGGTTGCCCGGGAAGACGCGGTGGCGGGCCTGACGCTCCAACTCCGCGCCGGTCAGGCCCTTTTTCGCCATGAGGGCGGTCGCTTCTGCAAGCGAGCGGCCGCGCAGCAGCGCCTCGGATTGCGCGAGGCAGTTCGCCACCAGCAGCAGGTGCTGGTGTTCCAGATAGGGTTCCCGCCCCCGCGCGGCGAGGATGAATTCGCAGGGCACGACCCGGGTGCCCTGGTGGATCAGCTGGTAAAACGCGTGCTGGCCGTTCGTGCCCGGCTCGCCCCAGACCACGGGGCCGGAGTGATAAGGCAGATCGGCGCCGTCCATCGAGACGCGCTTGCCGTTGCTCTCCATCTCCAACTGCTGCAGATAGGCGGGCAGCCGGGCCAAACGCTGTTCATAGGGCAGCACGGCGCGGGTGGCGTGGCCAAGCACCTGATTGTGCCAGAGGCCCACCAGCGCCAGAAGCACCGGCAAGTTCTGCGCCAGCGGCGCTTCGCGGAAATGGCGGTCCATCGCGGCGGCGCCAGCGTGGAACTCGGCGAAATAGCCCGGGCCGATGCCGATCATCAGGCTCAGCCCGATCGGCGACCAGACCGAATAGCGCCCGCCGACCCAATCCTCGAAGCCGAAGACGCGCTCGGCCGGGATGCCGAAAGCGGCGGTCTTGTCGGTCGCGGTCGAGATTGCCGCGAATTGCGCCGCGGGGTTGGCGACCTTCGCCGCCATCCAGGCGCGGGCGGTTTCGGCATTCGTCATCGTCTCGATCGTGGTGAAGGTTTTTGACGCCACGATCACCAGCGTCGTTTCCGGGTTCAGACCCGAGAGCACGTCATGCGCATGCGCGCCATCGACATTCGAGATGAAATGCAGCCGCGGCCCGTCGGCGAAGGAGGTGCAGGCAATCGAGGCCATCACCGGGCCAAGGTCGGACCCACCGATGCCGATATTGACCACATCGGTGATGCGGCCCCCCTGCCCGGTGAAGCGACCCTCGCGCACGGCGTCGGCGAAGTTCTGCATCCGACCGATGGTGTCGCGCAGCGCGGGCATCACGTCCTCGCCGTCCACGGAATAGGGGTCGTAGATGTTGCGCCAGGCGGCGTGCAGCACCGCGCGGCCCTCGGTCTCGTTGATCTTTTCGCCCGCGAACATCGCGTCGCGCCGGGCAGCGACTCCGGTTTTTTCGGCCAGATCGACCAACAGCTTCAGCCCCGCGGCGTCGATGTTCGTTTTCGAGAAATCAAAGAACCACGACCCGAATTCGGCGCTGAAAGCTTCGGCGCGGGCGGGGTCGGCAGCGAAAAGATCGAGGATATGCCGGTCCTTGACGGTCGCGGCATGGGCAAGAAGGTCATCGAAACGGTTCATCAGGGAGCCCAATGGATGGTGGCGTTGGAAAGGACGATCCGCACCGGGGCCTCGGTTTCGGGAAGGCTCGCGGCACGCTCGAGTGCTGCGCGCTTTTCTGCACCGGTGATCAGAAGATGGCAATGCATGGCAGAGCGCAGCACCGGTGCCGTCAGCGTGATCCGCGGCTCGCCCGCAGCGTCAGAGCGCAGTGCCATCACCGGAGGGGCATCATGAGCAAGCGCCTCGGCCAGATGATCGGCGCCGGGGAAAAGCGAGGCCGTGTGCATGTCGGCGCCCATGCCGAGCATCAGCACGGTGAGCGGCAGCGCCGCGCGGACGCCCTCGGACAATTCGTCAAGCCGTTCTTCGGGCGTCTCGGACGGGGCGTAAAGCGGCACCAGATGGGCGAGCGCCGCCGCGCCCCGCAGAAGCCGATTGCGCAAAAGGGCGGTGTTCGAACGCGGGTTCGTCTCATCAACCCAGCGCTCGTCATTCAAAAGCACCCAGACCCGCGCCCAGTCGAGATCAAGGCCCGAGAGGATATCGAACACCGGACCGGGCGTCGTGCCGCCGGGCACACAAAGCGTCACCCGCTCCTCGACCTCGAGGGCGCGGCGCAGCTGGCTCGCCACCTTGTCGGCCAAGGCCAGCATCATCAATTCGCGGTCCGGATATTCGATCAGGTTCATTCACGGATCTCCCGCCAGCGACGACCGTCGCGGTGCATCAGCATCAGCGCATCTTCCGGGCCCGAAGACCCGGCGTCATAGGGCCGCGGCCGGTCGCCCCGGGCTTCCCAGCCCGCAATGATCGGATCGGTCCAGGCCCAGGCGGCCTCGACCTCGTCGCCGCGCATGAACAGGGTCTGGTTGCCGCGGATCACATCCATGATCAGCCGTTCGTAAGCGTCGGGAATGTCGGCGCCATCCTCGCCCAGAGCCTCGGCAAAAGACATGTCGAGCGGCACCTGCACCAGACGCATCCCCCCCGGACCCGGTTCCTTGATCATCACCTTCAGGTTCATGCCCTCGTCAGGTTGCAGCCGGATGACAAGCACGTTTTCGCGCCACGACGCCTCCTCCTGATCGAAGATCGAATGCGGCGGCGCCTTGAAGGTGATGGCGATTTCACTGGCCCGGCCCCGCAGCCGCTTGCCGGTGCGCAGGTAAAACGGCGTGCCCTGCCAGCGCCAGTTCGCCACCTGCACCTTCAGCGCGATATAGCTTTCGGTGCGGCTATCGGGGTTTTCGCTGTCGGCCAGATAGCCCGGCTGCTCGGCCCGCCCCGCCGAGGCCTTCACCCCCAGATACTGGCCGCGCACGATGTCGGCCGCAGGAATGGGCTGCAAGGCGCGGATAACCTTCACCTTTTCATCGCGCACCGCATCAGGGTCGAAGTGATAGGGCGGCTCCATCGCAATCAGGCACAGCAGTTGCATCAGGTGGTTTTGCACCATGTCCCGCATCGCGCCCGACTTGTCGTAATAGCTGCCGCGCCCGCCGACACCGACGGTTTCGGCGACGGTGATCTGAACATGATCAATGTATTGCGCGTTCCACAAGGGCTCGAAGAGGATGTTGGCAAAGCGCACCGCCATCAGGTTCTGCACCGTCTCCTTGCCCAGATAATGGTCGATCCGGTAGATCTGGCTTTCCTCGAAATGCGCGGCCAAGGTGGCGTTCAGCGCCCGCGCCGAGGCCAGATCGCGGCCGAAGGGTTTCTCGACGACGATGCGCGAATCCTTGCCCGCGATGCCATGCGATTTCAGCCGATCCGCCAAAGGCCCGAACAGCACCGGCGCGACCGAGAAGTAAAAGGCGTTGATCCGGGCCGGATCGACCTTGGCTTTGAGCGCATCCCAGCCGCCCTCGCCCGTCGCATCGACCGAGACGTAATCAAGGCTTTGCAGAAAGGCCGCGATCGTGTCGTCGTCATGCTTCGCCGGATCGACGAAGTCGGCGATCGCCTTCGTCACCTGCACCCGGAAGCCCTCGGCATCCATCTCGGAGCGGGCGGCGCCGATGATCCGCGCGCCCTCGGGCATCTGGCCTGCGTGAAAGCGGCGGTAAAGCCCGGGCAGGATCTTGCGCTGCGCAAGATCGCCCGTGGCTCCGAAGATCACGAGGTCAAAAAGGTCCACCGGAATGACGCGCGACACCATGGGGCTGGCTCCGATTCTTGGCATGACTGGCCCCTTCCCTGCGATGGCGCCGTCCTGCGTTGCACATGTTAGCGGTAACACGGCTGTTTTCTACCTTGGCGCACGCCACAAGTCTAGCCCGGTGTCGGGCGATCTCAAAGCGGTTTGGCGCGAAGGCGGCGCGTCTCAGGCGGTTTCGAGCGCACGGGCCAGGCGAAAGAGCTTCGCCTTTTTCAAAAGCGCGCGCAGGGGCCAGGGCTGACCCGAAAGCGCCTCGGCCTTGGCGCGGACACGCTCGACCACGGCCGCGACTTGCGTCGGGTGATCGGCGGCCAGCGCCCAAAGGAAGGCATCGGCATCAAGGCGCGCAAGCCCCTCGCCCGCCAGCACGCCGCGGGGGAAATCGGCCCGGTTTTGCGTCACGATGGCCTCGGCCCCGCCAGATATGGCGGCAGCCAGCACATGGATGTCGTTTTCATCGGGCAGATGCAGCCGCGATTCGAGGCCCGGACGGGGGGCAACACATGCCCGTGGAAAGCGGGCCTTGAGGGTCGCAATCTCGCCCCGCGCATAGGCCTCGTCGCCCGCAGAGAGCCGCGCCGCCGCCCGCGCCCATTCTTCCAAAATGCGCTCGGACCAGAGGGGCTGGTAGAGCCCCTCGGCCGCGCAGAGGGTCAGGATCTCGCGCAGGACCGTCGGGTAAAGCACGCAGGCGTCGAGCAGGACTTTCCCCGGTGCCGCCCGCATCAGTCGAGCCGGAAGACCAGCGATTTCAGATAGGCCGATTCGGCCAGTTGCGGCAGCATCGGATGGTCCGGCCCGGCAAAGCCGGTGTGCAGCAGCTGCGCCCGGCGCCCGCCACGGCCAAGACCGCGCGCCGAGGCATTGCGGAAGGCGACCAGATCGGCGGCATGCGAGCACGAGCAAAGAACAATGTAACCGCCCGGCGCCACCAGCGGGGCCGCAAGCCGCGCGATGCGTTCGTAAGCGCGCAGCCCGGCCTCGAGCGATTGCTTGTTCGGCGCGAAGGCGGGCGGATCGCAGATCACCACCTCGAATTGCGCGCCCTCGGTCGCGAGCGCCTCAAGCGTCGCAAAGGCGTCGCCCTGACGGGTGGCGAAGCGGGCGCCCTGCCCCATCGCCTCGGCGCCCTTCCTCGCAAGTTCCAAAGCCGCAGCCGAGGCATCAACGGCCAAGGCGCTTTCGGCCCCACCGGCCAGACAGGCCAGCGCGAAACCGCCGACATGGCTGAAGACGTCCAGCACCCGCGCCCCCCGCGCCAGCCGCGCGGCAAATTCATGGTTCGGACGCTGGTCAAAGAAAAGCCCGGTCTTCTGCCCGCCCAGCACATCGGCCATGTAGGTCGCGCCGTTCATTTCGACCGGCACCGGCCCGTCGATGGCGCCGCACAGGACCACGGTTTCCTCGGGCAGCCCTTCAAGCCCGCGCGAGCGGCCCGAGCCGTTCTTGATCACCGTCTTGACCCCGGTCACCGCGACGAGCGCCGCGCAAAGATCGTCGATCAGCGCCTCGGCCCAGGCGGCGTTCGGCTGCACCACGGCGACATCGCCAAAGCGGTCGATGATGACGCCGGGCAGGCCGTCGGCCTCGGCATGAACAAGGCGATAGAAGGGCTGGGCGAAGAGCCGCGCGCGCAGATCCAAAGCGCGGGCGAGCCGCGCCGCAATCCAGTCGCGATCGATCGCGGCCTCGGCGTCGCGATCCAGCATCCGCGCGATGATCTTCGATTTCGGGTTCACCGTGACCGTGCCCAGCACCCGGCGTTCGGCATCTTCCAGCGTCGCGATCACGCCGGGGGTCAGCCCCTGCGTGCGCCGGTCGGTCACCAGCTCGTCGGCATAGACCCAGGGAAAGCCGTGCCGGATCGCGCGGGCCTCGGCCTTGGGGCGCAGCCGCACGACGGGACGGGACTTCGGCGCTTCTTCTTCGGTCATGGCGGGCCTCGGGGCTAAAGGGTGTTGCGCCCCCTCTATCCCGACTTTCGCGCCGCGCAAAGCCCGGCTCTGCCTTGCGCACATCACACCGGAAGGATTTTCCGCGAAATCGGCTGGACCTTCCCCCGTCCTTGCGCAAGACAGGAAAGCAGGATTGATTTGTTAGCGCTAACTTCTTATACCAAGGCATCCCGAGCCTCCGCCAAAGCTGGATCCGACCATGACCGAGACTGCCGCACCGCTGAATGCCACGATTGCCCGGGTGACCGACCGCATCCGCGCCCGCTCGGCCGCGCGGCGGGGCGACTATCTGGCGCGGATCGCGGCGGCGATGGCGCAGGGCCCGGCGCGGGCGCATCTGGCTTGCGGCAATCAGGCCCATGCCTATGCGGCGATGGGGCCGGACAAGGCGCCTTTGGCCGAGGGGCGGGGCCCGAATATCGGCATCGTCACCGCTTATAACGACATGCTTTCGGCGCATGCGCCCTATGCCGATTACCCCGCGCAGATCAAGGCCGCGCTGCGCGCGATCGGGGCCACCGCGCAGGTCGCGGGCGGTGTGCCTGCGATGTGCGATGGCGTCACGCAGGGCCGCGCCGGGATGGAACTGTCGCTTTTCTCGCGCGATGTCATTGCGCTGGCGGCCGGGGTGGCGCTGAGCCACGACACTTTCGACGCGGCAATCTTCCTTGGTGTCTGCGACAAGATCGTGCCGGGCCTCGTGATGGCGGCGGCGACCTTCGGCCATCTGCCCGCGATCTTCCTGCCCGCGGGGCCGATGACGGCGGGGCTGCCGAATGATGAAAAAGCCAAGGTACGGCAACAATTTGCCACCGGCGAAGTCGGCCGCGACAAGCTGATGGCGGCCGAGATGGCCTCCTATCACGGGCCGGGCACCTGCACCTTTTACGGCACCGCGAACACGAACCAGATGCTGATGGAGGTGATGGGCCTGCATCTGCCGGGCGCAAGCTTCGTCAACCCGCACACCCCCCTGCGCGATGCGCTGACGGTGGCGGGCGCGCATCGGGTAGCGGCGATCACCGCGCTGGGGGAAAACGCACTGCCGGTCGGGCATCTCCTGGACGAGCGCGCCTTCGTCAACGGCCTTGTCGGGCTGATGGCCACGGGCGGCTCGACGAACCTCGTGCTGCACCTGCCCGCGATGGCGCGCGCGGCGGGGATCGAGCTCGATCTCGAGGATTTCGACGACATTTCTGCCACCGTGCCGCTGATGGCCAAGGTCTATCCGAACGGGCTGGCCGACGTGAACGCCTTCCACGCCGCGGGCGGTCTGCAATTCCTGATCCGCCACCTTTTGCGCGCGGGGCTACTGCACGCCGATGTGAACACCGTCGCCGGGCCCGGCCTGGCGCGCTACACTCAGGACGCAAAACTGATCGAGGGCCGCCTGACCTGGGTCGAAGGCCCGGAAGACAGCCTCAACGACCGCATCCTGCGCCCCGCCGCCACCCCCTTCGCGGCGACGGGCGGGCTGAAGCACCTCGCGGGAAATCTCGGTCGCGGCGTGATCAAGGTCTCGGCCGTGGCCCCCGACCGCCATGTGATCGAGGCTCCGGCCCGCGTCTTCGAAAGTCAGGACGCGGTGAAGGACGCCTTCAAACGCGGCGAATTCACCCGTGATACCGTCGTCGTCGTGCGCTTTCAGGGGCCGCAGGCGAACGGGATGCCGGAACTGCATTCGCTGACGCCCACCCTGTCGGTGCTGCAAGACCGCGGCCTGCGCGTCGCCCTGGTCACCGATGGACGGATGTCGGGCGCCTCCGGCAAGGTGCCCGCCGCGATCCATGTCAGCCCCGAAGCCGCCTGTGGCGGACCTTTGGCGCGGCTCCTCGACGGCGATCTGATCCGGCTCGATGCCGACACCGGCACGCTCACCTGCCTGACCGAAGGCTTCGAGACCCGCGCTCCGGCCACGCCGGATCTGAGCGCCAATCGCACGGGTCTTGGCCGTGAACTCTTCGAGACGTTCCGCCGCAACACCGGCCCTGCCACCTCCGGCGCGTCCGTGATAGTGTGACGGCAGAAGCGTATTTGGACCAAGAAAAAGACCGCAGCTTTTTCTTGGCGAAAATACGCACTTAGCCAAATTCAATCGCCTCAGGAGGCCCCTCATGACCCCCACCGCCCAATCCGCGAAAGCGCGCGAAATCTGCGCGCTTGCCCCTATCGTGCCCGTGATCGTGGTGCAGGACGTGGCCCATGCCCAGCCGCTGGCCAAGGCGCTGGTGGCGGGCGGGCTGAAAGCGCTGGAAGTGACGCTGCGCAGCGCCTGTGCGCTCGACGCGATCCGCGCCATGGTCGATGTCGAAGGCGGGGTCGTGGGCGCAGGCACGCTGTTGACGCCAGCCGATGTGAAAGCCGCGAAGGCCGCAGGCGCGCAATTCGGCGTCGCCCCGGGGCTGACCGAAAGCCTGGTGAAAGCCTGCGAAGACGAGGGCCTGCCGCTTCTGCCCGGCGCGGTCACCGCCTCGGAAGTGATGCGGGCGCTGGAACTCGGTTTCGACATGCTGAAATTTTTCCCCGCCGAGACCTCGGGCGGGGCGGCTGCGCTCAAAGCCCTTGCCGGGCCGCTGCCGAAAGTCTCGTTCTGCCCGACCGGCGGGGTGAGCCTGAAGAATGCGCGCGATTACCTGACCCTGCCGAACGTCATGTGCGTCGGCGGCTCCTGGGTCGCGCCGCAGGGCATGATGAGCGCGGGCAACTGGAGCGCGATCGAAGCGCTGGCCGCCGATGCGGCCGCGCTGTCACGCGCGACGCTCGGCTGATCAGACGGAAACCCGACCCGCCCGGCCACCGCGTCGGGCGGGCGGCGCTTCGGCGCTTGCCAGACCTTCGGCCAGCACTTCCGACATCGGATGGCTGGCATCCCCGCCATAGCTCGACAGCACCGTGCGCATCGCCTCGGTCTGATCCGTGCTCGGCGCCAGGCTCAGCGCCCAGTCCAGAAAGATCGAGCGGCATTCGATGCCGCCGATCCCCTCGATGCGGTAGCTTTCGCGAATAAGGCCCTTGGGGTCGGCCAGTTTCAGATCCATCACACGTCTTCCCATGTCAGGTGAGCGCCTTCTCGACGAGCGCAGCCACTTCGGATGTGGTGCGCTCGAGCCGTTCGGCAAGGGTCGCAAGGCTGTCTTCCCCGGCTTCGCGCAACAAAAACGCCCGACCGCCCTCGCCCACCGTCTCCAGATCGAGCGGCTTGTCGGTCAAAAGCCGCCCCCCCGCCTGCAAGCGCCACAACAGCCGATAGGCCGAGGCGAGCCTCTCGCCCTCCTCCTTGGTGACGAAGCCATGCCGTGGACCGATGCGCAGCTGCGCCTCGACCTTGCGGGCGGGCTCGGCGGCGCGCAGCGCGAAGCTTTGCGCCAGCAACTCAATATCCTGCAAGCGGCCGGGGCCGATCTTCGCCTCCCAGGCGCCATCGGGGGCCTTGGCGGCAAAGATCCGCGCCCGCATCTCGGCCAGATCCGGCATCACCTTGGGATCGCAGCCCTTTTCGGCCAGAACCGCCAGCCGCACCGCCTCAACATCGGCGCCAAGGCTCGCATCGCCCGCCAGCACCCGCGCCCGCGTCAGCGCCAGATGCTCCCAGGTCCAGGCCTCGGTCCTCTGATAGTCGCGGAAACTTTCGAGCGAGACCGCCACCGGCCCGCCGCGCCCCGAGGGGCGCAGCCGCATGTCGACCTCGTAAAGCCGCCCCTCGGGCATCGGCGCGGTCAGCGCGGTGATGAAGGCCTGCGTCAGCCGGGCGAAATATTGCCGCGTCGCCAAGGGCTTCGGCCCTTCCGAGCTTTCCGCGCCCTGCGCGTCATAGATCATGATCAGATCAAGATCCGAGGCCGCATTGAGCCGCTCGGCCCCAAGCGAGCCCATGCCCAGCACGACCGCGCCGCGCCCGGGCGGCTGGCCATGCTTGCGGGCGAATTCCGCCACCACCTCGGGCCAGAGACCCGACACGGCCGTGCCCGCGATATCGGCATAGCATTTCGCCGCCTCGGCTGCGTCGACCAGCCCGCGCAGGTGATGCACACCGACGCGGAAGCGGAACTCCTTCGCCCAACGCCTTGCCGCATCAAGCTTTTTCTCGTAGTCCGGCACCGCCGCCAAGGTCGTGCGGAAAGTCTCGGCCAAAGCCTCGGCGCCCGGCCAGGCGGCAAAGAAACTGCCGCCGATCACCGCATCGAAGACGCCCGGATTGCGGCTCAGATGCGCGGCGAGGCCCGGCGCAGTGGCGCAGATATCGACGATCAGATCGATCAGCGAGGGATTGGCCTCGAAGAGCGAGAACAGCTGCACCCCCGCGGGCAGACGCGCCAGAAAGCCGTCGAACTGGCGCAGCGCCTCCTCGGGGCTGGCCGCGCGGTCCATCCGCTTCAGGATCTCGGGCTCGATGCGTCGGAAAATCGCCTGCGCCCGTTCGGAGCGCAGCGCCGGATACAGCTGCCAGCTCTCGACGATCGCCTCGGCCTCGGGACTGAGCGTGGGCCGCGCCACCACCTCCGACGGCGCAAAGAACGCGCCCGTCAGCGCCTCGACCCGGATCAGCCGCGCCTTCAGCCGCGCGGTCCAGGCCTCGGTATCGCCTTCGCCCATCATCCGCGCGATGCGCGCGATCCCCTCGGGCGAGGTCGGCATCAGCTGCGTCTGCGCATCGTTCACCATCTGGATGCGATGCTCGATCTCGCGGTGCTCGCGGTAGTGATCGGTCAGCTCGCGCGCCACATCGGGCGGCACCCAGCCCTTGACGGCGAGTTTTGCGAGGCCCCCGACGGTGGTGCGGTCGCGCAGATCGGCGTCGCGCCCGCCCGCGATCAACTGCCGGGTCTGGGTGAAGAATTCGATCTCGCGGATGCCGCCCTGCCCGAGCTTCATGTTATGCCCGGACACCTCGATCGCGCCGCCAAGCCCCTTGTGGGCGCGAATCCGCAGCCGCATGTCATGCGCATCCTGAATCGCCGCGAAATCCAGATGCTTGCGCCAGACGAAGGGCGTCAGCGCGCGCAGGAACTTCTCGCCCGCCGCGATGTCGCCGCCGCAAGCCCGCGCCTTGATATAGGCCGCCCGCTCCCAGGTCCGGCCCTCGGATTCGTAGTAAAGCTCGGCCGCCCCCATCGAGATGCAGACCGGCGTCACCGAGGCATCGGGGCGCAGCCGCAGATCGGTGCGGAACACATAGCCTTCGGAGGTGATGTCATTGATCAGCGCCGACATCTTCCGCGTGACGCGGATAAAGGCGGCGCGGGCGTCCATCCGGTCATCGGGGGCGAATTGCGTCTCGTCAAACAGGCAGATCAGGTCGATGTCCGAGGAATAGTTGAGCTCGAACGCCCCCATCTTGCCCATCGCCAAAGCCACCATGCCCCCGGCGTGGGCGGCATCGTCTGGCCCCTTGCCCGGCAGCTTGCCGCGGCGGATCTCGTCGGCGACAAGGCGGCGCAGCGCCAGATCGACCGCCGTATCGGCGAGCGTCGTCAGCGCCTGCGTCACCCGCTCGAGCGACCAGACCCCGCCCAGATCCGCGAGCGCGATCAAAAGCGCGAGTCGCCGCTTCGCCCGGCGCAACTCGGCGCCCAGCGCGTCCAGCTCGACCTGCTGCAGCCGGGCGATTTCCGCCGCGAAAGCGGCCTCGATCGGGCCCGAGAGCGCCGCGCGCGCCCATTCCGCCTCGCGCTCCAGAAGCCCCGCAAGAAAGGGCGAACAGCCCGCGGTTCCGGCGATCAGCGCCCGGATCTCGGGGCCGAAATCGCCATAACGGTCGACGACATCGGCGCCGCGGGCGGGATCAAAGGGAATGGGCGTGCGGGTCAGGCGGGATGCAAGGCTCATGGCGCCAGACTAACCAGCGCTCAGCGCCGGTCAATGGGGCGAGAAGGCTTGCGCTTTTCCTTGGCAAAATACGCCCGGGGGGTGCGGGGGGCGGAGCCACCCGCCCGGTCGCCGGGGCCGAAGGCCGCGGCGAAACCACCTGCCCCGCCGTCAACTCCCCGGCGTCAAGGCTCCGCGCCGCCGGTCTGCCGCGGCGGCGCGGATCTCTGGACACTCGTTACTCCAGCCAGACCGTGCACAACCAGCCCCCGAGATGGCCCGCAACCTAAACGAGACGGCCATCTCGCCCAACACCCTTGTTGCCGCAGCCCTGTCCGAATGTAAAAAAGATTTACATCGGCTCTTGAAGCGCGCGGGCGTCTTCCCATCTTCCGTAATGTGAAACGCATTCACATCCAACCCCGGAGGGACCCATGACCTATACCGCCGCCGCCCCCGACAACCCCGGCACGATCACCCGCACGCTGAACTGGCTCGATGACCGCGGCCCGATGAGCTGGATCGTCGTGATGATCGGCTCCTTCATCTTCGCAGGCCCGCTCGGCCTTCTGGTCTTGGGCTTCATCCTGATGACCGGCCGCTTCCGCTCGGCCCGCTGCCGCACCCGCGCCGGGTTCGGCCCGCGCTTTGGCCGCGGCTATGCCTTCCACGCGATGCGCCCGACCGGCAATGCCGCCTTCGACGCCTATCGCTCGGACATGCTGGCCCGCCTCGAACGCGAACAGGAAGAGTTCGAATCCTTCCTGATCCGGCTGCGTGAAGCCCGCGACAAGGCCGAGTTCGACCAATACATGGAAGAACGCGCCCGCGCCGCCGCTGCCCCGGTGCCCACCACCGATGCCGACGCGCGCAAGGCCTGACGCCGCCTCCGGCAGGGCCGCCCCGGCCCGCCGCTCTGACAGCAGGCCCTGCCCGACCGGGCGGGGTCGTTGCCGCGCTTTCGAAGGAAATCCTTGGCGCGCGGCCCACGCTTTGATAGCTTAGAGGGGCCTCGATCACCTTCGACGCGTCAGCCCCCGGACCTCATGCGCCATTCGCTTCCGCTTGCACCGCAATTTTATGTGACGGCCCCGCAGCCCTGCCCCTATCTGGAGGGGAGGTCGGAACGCAAGCTTTTCACCGCGCTGCAAGGCGAAGGCGCGGAGAAATTGAACAACGCGCTGTCGCGGCAGGGCTTTCGTCGCTCGCAGAACGTGCTCTACCGGCCGTCCTGCGCCGATTGCTCGGCCTGCCTGTCGGCGCGAATCCGCGTCGCGGATTTCGAGCCGACGCGGACCCAGCGCAAGGTGCTCAACCGGAATGCGCATCTCAAGCGCACCGCGACCAGCCCCTGGGCCACCGAGGAACAATTCGCCCTCTTCCGCCGCTATCTGGATGCGCGGCATGCCGATGGCGGCATGGCCGACATGGATATCTTCGAATTCGCCGCGATGATCGAGGAAACGCCGGTGAAGACCCGCGTGATCGAATACCGCGATGGCCGGGTCGAGACCGGCCCCCGCCCGCTGACCGCCGTCTGCCTGACCGATGTGCTCGATGACGGCGTGAGCATGGTCTACAGCTTTTACGACCCCGACCAGATCGACATGAGCCTTGGCACGCATCTGATCCTCGATCATGTCGCCATCGCGCGCCGGGCGGGCCTTCCTTACGTCTATCTGGGCTACTGGGTCCCCGGCTCGCGCAAGATGGGCTACAAGGCGAAATTCTCGGCGCTGGAAATCTTCAAGGCCGGGCGCTGGCAACCGATCGGCGATCCCGAGGATCACTCGGGCGAGACGCATCCGCTCTCGGTCGATCCGATCGCCGAACAGGTCGCGCGAATCCAGCTGCCCGACATGCGCTGAGCGAAACGCTGCCCTGCACTGCCTGCAGATGCGGCAGTTCGGCGCAGATCCTTCCACTCTGACGCGAGTCTCCGTTCATCTGGTCATGTTTTCGGACCGATTTGCGCAATTTTGCTGCGCGACGTCTGGACAGAGTTGCGCCGCGATGCCAGTTTGAGCCCCGGACCGCCCGGACGAAGACGGGCGGCAAGCAGAACCAGACGGAAACAAACGGGAGGAGAACCCAATGGATCGTCGTTCATTTCTGACCAAGGCCGCGGTCGGCGGCGCGGCTGCCGCGACACTCGCCACGCCGGCTCTGGCGCAATCGACCCCGAAAGTGACGTGGCGCCTGACCTCGTCCTTCCCGAAATCGCTCGACACGATCTATGGCGGCGCGGAAGTGCTGTCGAAGATGGTGTCGGAAGCCTCGGATGGCAATTTCCAGATCCAGGTCTTCGCGGCCGCCGAGATCGTCCCCGGCCTGCAGGCCGCTGACGCCACCGCCGCGGGCACGGTCGAAGCCTGCCACACCGTCGGCTATTACTACTGGGGCAAGGACCCGGCCTGGGCGCTTGGCGCGGCCGTGCCGTTCGGGCTCTCGGCGCGCGGCATGAACGCCTGGCAATACCACGGCGGCGGCATCGACCTTTACAACGAATTCCTCGGCACCAAGGGCCTCGTCGGCTTCCCCGGCGGCAATACCGGCGCCCAGATGGGCGGCTGGTTCCGCAAGGAAATCAACACCGTGGCCGACCTTTCGGGCCTGAAGATGCGGATCGGCGGCTTTGCCGGCAAGGTCATGGAAAAGCTCGGCCTCGTGCCGCAGCAGGTGGCCGGCGGCGACATCTATCCGTCGCTCGAAAAGGGCACGATCGACGCCGCGGAATGGGTCGGCCCCTATGACGACGAGAAGCTCGGCTTCTACAAAGTCGCGCCCTACTACTACTATCCCGGCTGGTGGGAAGGTGGCCTGACCGTCCACTTCATGTTCAACAAGGCCGCTTACGAAGGCCTGCCGAAGGCCTATCAGGCGCTCTTGCGCACCTGCTGCCAGGCCGAAGACGCCGACATGCTGCAGAAGTATGACTCGAAGAACCCGGCGGCGCTGAAATCGCTCGTGGCCAATGGCGCGCAGCTGCGTCCGTTCAGCCAGGAGATCCTCGAGGCCTGCTTCAACGCCTCGCAAGAGGTCTATGCGGAAATGACCGCGACCAACCCGGCCTTCAAGAAGATCTACGACTCGATGGTGGCCTTCCGCGCCGACCACTACCTGTGGACGCAGGTCGCGGAATACAACTACGACACCTTCATGATGATCCAGCAGCGCAACGGCAAGATCTGAGCCCGCCTGCAACCGATCGGCCCCGGGGGAAACCTCGGGGCCTTTTTCTTTTCGCCCCCTCGCCCTAGATAGGCCGAAGACACGAAAGGAGACCCCATGCCCGGCATTCTGATCACCGGCGGCGCGAAGCGGATCGGCGCCGAGATGGCACGGGGGTTCGCCGCCCGCGGCTTTCGCGTGGTGCTGCATTACAACAGCTCGTCGACCGAGGCCGAGGCGCTGGCGGGTGAGTTGAACCGCACGGGCGAGATCTGCCGTCTGGTGCAGGGCGACCTGTCCGACGCAGCCGCGGTGCAGCGGGTCTTCGACGTGGCCGAGGGTTTTCTGGGCCGGGTGCATGTGCTCTTGAACAACGCCTCGAACTTCATGAACGACGACATCTTCAGCCTGAGCGATGCGAAGATGGATGCGCATTTCGCGGTGAACCTGAAGGCGCCCTTGGCGCTCGCCGCGCGGATGGCGGCGCAGGACATGGGCGGAGAAGATGCGCTGATCCTGAACATGCTCGACAACAAGGTGCTGGCGCTGAACCCGGATTTCTTCTCCTACACGCTCTCGAAAGCGGCGCTGCATGCCGCGACAGAGATGCTGGCGATGCGCTTTGGCGGCTGCCCGCGGGTCAATGGCATCGCCCCGGCGATCACGCTGATTTCCGGCAAGCAGACCCCGGAGAATTTCGAGAAATCAAGCCGCATCAACCCCTTGGGCATTCAGGTTCAACCGGCTGATCTGGTGCGCACCGCGCTTTACTTCTGGGATGCCAAGGGGATGACCGGCGAGGTGATCGCGGTCGATGGCGGCCAGACGCTGTGGCAGCTGCCGCGCGACGTGGCGTTTTTGGTGAAAGAGGGATATGTGCATGGCTGATCTGATCATCCGCCTCGAAGAGCTTGAAATCACGATGTTTCTGGGCATCCACGACTTCGAGCGCGCGCGCATGCAGCGCGTTCTCGTCTCGGCCGAGATCACCGTGACCGGCACCGACTGGCAGGCCGGGCGCTTCTTCGATTACGACCGCGTGGCCGAATTCATCCGCTCCTTCAACGGCAGCCGGATCGACACGCAGGAAGAACTCGTCTCGCGCATTCATGCCTTCGTGCACGGGCTCGAAGGCGTCGCCCATGCCGCGATTTCCTCGAAGAAACCCGATGTCTACCCCGATGCGAAAGCCGTGGGCGTGGTGCTGCGCGGCTAACCCGCCGCGTTGCGAGTGCCCCGCGGTTCTGCTAGCCTGATGCCACCACCCCGAAAGGCCCCCCGATGTTCTACGTCATCGCCCTTTACATGATCCTGTCGCTTGGCCTGCTCTTTGGCGCGGCCGAACTGGAACGCCGGGCCATCACCGCGCGGCGTCGCGGTCCGAACGGTCGGGCCATGCTGACGGCGCTTCTGGTCTCGGCGCTGGCCTCGCTCGTGGTACTGGTGATCGGCGGCTTTGCCGAGGGCTGGATCTACATCCTGCATATTCTGGGCGGCTCGATCCTCTATCACGGCATCATGGGCATCTCGCTGGTGCATGGGCTGCAAGAGGTTTCGGCCCGCACCGCCCGCGAACGCCTGCCCGCCCGCGCCTGAGCCTTTCCGCTTGCGCTACGCCCCTTCGGGAGTAATCTGAGCCCACACAACCGGGGGGTCGGACCATGCGCAAGTCTTCGGAAGACAAGGGTTTTCTGGACGATCTTCTGGGCCGGATGAGTTTGGCCGACAAGATCGGACAGCTCAACTTTCCCCATGCGGCGGGCCTGCCCACGACCGGCGCGGCCGAGGGCGCCGATACCGAAACGCTGATCCGGCGCGGCCATCTGTGCGGCACCTCTGCGGGCGCCAATATCGCCGAGCGCCGGGTGCTGCAGCGCATGGCGCTTGAGGAAAGCCCGCATGGCATTCCGCTTTTCTTCGCCCGCGACTGCCTGCAACGCTATATCACCTGCGGGCCGATCCCGCTGGCGCTGTCGTGCTCCTGGGATCTCGACCTGATCACCCGCATCGCCGAGATGACCGCACGCGAAGCGCGGACGGATGGGGTTTCCCTCACCTGGGCGCCGATGCTCGATATCAGCTACGACGCGCGCTGGGGCCGGATTGCCGAGGGTCATGGCGAGCTGCCGCATCTGTGCGCCGCCATCGCGCGGGCGATCGTGACGGGCTATCAGGGCGCCGATGGCGACATGGCCCGGCCCGACCGGATGATGGCCACCCTGAAGCATTTCGCGGGCTACGGGCTCTCCATCGGCGGGCGCGATTATGCGGCGGTGGAGGCGAGCGCCTCGACGCTGATGCGGATCATGGCGCCGTTCGAGGCGGGCGTCGCTGCCGGGGCCGGCGCGGTGATGGTCGCGTTCTCGGCGCTGAACGACATTCCCGCCACCGCGCATCGGGTGCTTTTGCAAGACATCCTGCGCGACCGCTTCGGCTTTGACGGCATGATCGTCACCGATTTCACCGCCATCGACCCCGAACTGATCAACCACGGCATTGCCGCCGATGCGCGCGCGGCCGCCTATCTCGCCTTCAAGGCGGGCGTCGCCGTCGATCTGGTGTCGGGCGCCTTCCTGCATCACCTCGCCCCTCTGGTCGAGGAGGGCAAGACCGCCCCCGACGCCCGGCGCTGGGGTCCGGTGACCGAAGACGAAATCACCGCCCGCTGCCGCGAGGTGCTGCGGGCGAAGGAAAGGCTCGGCCTGTTCGCCGATCCCTTCCTCGGGCTGGACGAGGATCTGCGGGCGAAAGTGGTCCGCGCCCCCGATCACATCGCGCTGGTCCGCGAGGCCGCCGCGAAGTCCTTGGTTCTGTTGAAGAACACCGGGGTTCTGCCGCTGGCCCGCGGGGCCACGCTTGCCCTGATCGGCCCGCTGGCCGAGGATCGGATCGACATGCAGGGCAGCTGGGCGATCGATGTGAACCCGATGGACAGCGTGACCATTGCCGAGGGGCTGGCCGCCGTCGCAGGCCCCGGCACCAAGGTTCTGATCGCCAAGGGCTGCTCGATCGTCGAAGACCCGGCGCTGGCGGCGCGGCTGAATGTGCACAACCGTGCCATGCCCTCGGTCCCGCCGGAAAGCCGGTCGCTCGACGAGATGCTGGCCGAGGCGCGCGCGGTGGCGAGCCAAACCGATGCGATCGTGCTGGCGCTTGGCGAGGCCAAAGAACACTCCGGCGAAAGCTCGACCCGGATGGACATCACGCTTCCGGGCGCGCAGCCGCGACTTGTCCGCGAAATGGCCGAAATCGCGAAAGCCCGCGGCATCCCGTTGATCCTGCTGGTGATTTCTGGCCGTCCGCTTGCCCTGACCGAGGAAGCCGCGCTTTCCGATGCGCTGATCTGGACCGGCCATCCGGGTGCCGAGGGTGGCCCGGCCATCGCCGAGGTTCTGTTCGGCGACCGTTCCCCCGAAGGACGGCTCTCGATTTCGCTGCCCCGTCACGTCGGGCAACTGCCCTTGCGGATCGAAGACCTGCCGTCGGGCCGCCCGCGCGAGGCGATCGGCGTCGATGTCTTTGGCGATGACGAGACCGACGCGACCGGGCGGCATGTCTTCCGCAAATTCACCACCGCCTGCATCCTTGAAGGCCCGCATCTGCCGCTTTACCCGGCGGGCTTCGGGCTTAGCTACACCAGCTTCGCCTATGGCAAACCACAGCCCAGCGCGACCGAGCTGCAAGGCGCCGACGCAGTGCTGGAAGTGACCATCGAGGTGACAAACACCGGGGCCCGGGCAGGCACCGAAACCGTGCAGCTTTACCTGCGCGATCCGGTCGCCGAAATCTCGCGACCGATCCGCGAGCTCAAGGGCTTCGCGCGTCTCACGCTGGCGCCGGGCGAGACCGGCACGGCAAGCTTCCGCCTGACCACCGCGGATCTGGACTACGACCGCGGCCCCGATCTGGCGCAGATGCGCCGCGACTGGGAGGGCGGCGAATTCCGCCTCAGCCTCGGCCCGCATGCGCTTGAAACGCAAGAGATTTCAATCCGGTGGGCGAAATGAGGACGGCGGCGCTGCTCGACCGCATTCAGTCCGAGACGCTGCGCTATTTCACCGAGTTTGGCCATCCGGTCAGCGGCATGGCCCGCGAGCGCTACGGCGACGAGACATGGCTCGACACCGTCACCACCGGCGGCACCGGCTTTGGCCTGATGGCGCTGATCGTGGGCGCCGAGCGCGGCTTTGCCCCCCGCGACGCGGTGCTGGCGCAGATCGACCGGATCGTCGCCCATCTGGAAGCCGCGCCCCGCCATCGCGGCGCCTTCCCGCATTGGATGCAGGGCGCAACCGGCGCCACCATCGCCTTTTCCCCCCATGACGACGGCGGCGACATCGTCGAGACCGCCTTCCTGATGATGGGGCTTTTGACGGTGCGGCAATGGCTTGCGCCCTTTGCCCCCGCCTTGGCCGCGCGGATTCAGGCGCTCTGGTGGGCGGTGGATTGGGTGGGCTTCTGCCCGACCCCCGACCGGCTGCACTGGCACTGGAGCCCCAATCACGGCTTTGGAAAACTGGCCCTGATGGGCTGGCACGAGGGGCTCATTGCCTTCGTGCTTGGCGCGGGCTCGCCCACCCATCCGATCGACCCGGCCGCCTACACGGACAGCTGGAAGCACAGCCCCGGATTTCGCAACGGCAACCATTACCACCGCATCCGCCTGCCGCTTGGACCGGCGCAGGGCGGGCCCTTGTTCTTCAGCCACTATTCCTTCCTCGGCCTCGATCCGCGCGGGCTGGTGGAGGACGGCATCGACTATTTCGCGCAAAACCGCGCCCAGACCCGGATCAACCACGCGCATTGTCTGGAAAACCCTGGCAAATTCGCGGGTTACGGGACCTTCTGGGGGCTGACCGCCTGCGACGGACCGGATGGCTACAATGCCTTCTCGCCCGCGAACGACAAGGGCGTGATCGCCCCCACCGCGGCGCTTTCGGCGCTGCCCTATCTGCCGCGCGCGAGCCTTTCGGCTGCCCGGGCGATGGAGGCGCGGCCCGAATTGTGGGGGCCTTATGGCATGCTCGATGCCTTTGACGACACACGGGGCTGGGTCGCAAAAAGCCACCTTGCCATCGATCAAGGCCCGATCGTCGGCATGACCGAGAACGCCCGCACCGGGCTTTTGTGGCGGCTCTTCATGTCCGCGCCCGAGGTGCAGACTGGGCTGCGCCAACTTGGGTTCTCAAGCCCGCACCTCGGCTGAAGCGACACCCTCACCGGCAAAAATCTCGACCGTGCGGGTAAAGACCCCATGCGGCGTGCCACCGTTGCCGATGTCGATCAGGCCCAGATGCGCCAGCGGCCCCTTGAGCAGCGTCACGATCCGCGCCCGGGCCTCGGGGTCCAGCTGCGGCAGCGTGTCGTCCATCACCAGCCATTGCGGCCGGTTCAGGATCACCCGCGCAAAACTCACGCAGTGCTTTTCGCTTTCCGAGAGCAGCTTTTCCCAATGTTCCTCGGCATCAAGGCTCGCCATCAAATGGCCAAGCCCCACCGTCTGCAGCGCCGCCTCGACCTCGGGACGGGGGAAATGCGCCGCCGAATGCGGATAGCCCAGCACGTCGATCAGCCGCCCCGGCGGCACATAAGCGCGCGTCGGCATATACATCACGGCGCCGGCCAGCGGCATCGCGATCCGGCCGGTGCCACGATCCCAAAGCCCCGCCAGCGTGCGGAACAGGATCGTCTTGCCCGAGCCCGACGAGCCCTTGAGCAGCAGCCGATCCCCCGGCGCCAGCCGGATCGGGTCTTCGGCGAGCGTGACCGAGACATAGGGGGTGACGATCGACAGCCCCTCGATCTCGACCCCGCTCTCGGCCGGTTCGCGGCGAATGCGGTCGGGCGTGCCGTCGCAGGCCTCGCGCGCCAGATCGTGCAGGGCGCGGTGGAAGGTCATCACCCGATGCAGCGTCGCCCGCCAGGTGGCAATGCCCGCGAAGTTGTTGATGAAAAAGCGCAAAGCGCCCTGCACCTGGTTGAATGCGCCGACGACCAGCATCAGCTCGCCGATCGTCATGTCGGAGCTGAAATAGAACGGCGCAGCCGCAAGGATCGGCGCCACCGTGTTGAACCAGCCCGAGCCCGCGGTGACCCAGGTCAGCCCCACCGTCGCACGGATCACGCCGTGGATCACCTCGACCAGCCGCCCGAAGGCCGCCTTGATCCGCCGCGCTTCGACCCGCTCGCCGCGTTCGAGCGTGATCGCCTCGGCGGCTTCGCTGACACGGACGAGCTCGAAGCGGAAGTCGGCCTCCCGCGCGGCCTTTTCGGCGCTCATCGCGACAAGGGGGCGGCCGACGCGCCAACTCATCAGCGAGGCGATGCCAGCATAGACAAGCGCGCACCAGACCATGAAGCCCGGAATTTCGACTGAGCGACCGAAGGCGGTCAGCGACAGCCCGTCGGAATGGTGCCACAGCACGCCGACGAAGGACAAAAGCAGCAGCCCCGCCTGAAAGAGCCCGACGCCAAGCGCAACGGAAAGATCGGCCAGCCCGTCGATATCGGCCTGCAAGCGCTGATCCGGGTTCTCGCCGATCCGGCCCGCCCGCGACAGCCGCAGCGCCTGACCGGGCCGCATCCAGTCGTGCAAGAGCGCGGTAAAGATGCCCCGCCGCAGCGTCAGCTTCAGCGTCTGATCCAGCCAGAGCTGCCCGACGTTCAGCGCCAGAAGCCCCCCGGCGAGCAGCGCAAAGACCCCGAGCTGCACCACGAAGGCCGGAAAATCCTTGCGCGTCAGCGCGTCGTAAAAGGGCTGATTCCAGGCGTTGAGCAGGATCTGCGCCGCCGCCGTCACCGCGATGACCGCGACAAGCCCCCCCACCAGCCAGACGATGCGCCGCCCGCTGCGCACCGTGCGCAGGATGCGGCCCAGATCGGCCAGCTGCCCGAAGAGGCCGGGGGTCGGGTCGGTTTCGGGCGTCAGATCGGTCATTCCGGAACCTTGCTTGGGGCTGCGCCCTAAAGAACCGCCAAACCGCGCCGGGCGCAACCCGAAGCCGAGCGATTTGTCGTGATGGTCGCACCTCAGGGCAAATGTCGCGTTACCGAGATGCCCGCGCCCTGCGCAAAGGGGCGCAAAAAGCGGCGATCGGGCGCAGCGCTGCGGCCGACCCGCGCCAATGCGCCCCTTGCGCCGCAGCCTGACGGCGCCTAAAACCCGCGCGAAACGCTCAGGAGTTGCGCCATGACCGGAACCGCCTTCAAGAAACTCGCCCTTGTGACCGGCGCCTCGCGCGGGCTCGGCTTTGCCATCGCCGAGGAACTGGCGGAACAGGGCTGGCACGTGATGGCGGTGGCGCGCACCGTGGGCGGGCTCGAGGCGCTTGATGACGTCATTCAGGCCAAGGGCGGCTCGGCGACGCTCGCGCCGCTCGACATCACCAAGCCCGAGGAAATGGAGACCCTCGCCAACGGCATCCTGGGCCGCTGGGGCGGGCTGCAACTGTGGATCCACACCGCGGTCCATGCCGCGCCGCTCTCGCCTGCCGCGCATTCCGATGCGAAGGACATGGAGAAATCGGTGGCGACGAACCTGACCGGCACCGCGACGCTGATCCCGCTGATCGACCCGCTGCTGCGCGAAGGCGAGGGCACCGCGGTCTTCTTCGAGGATAACCGCGCGGGCCAGCCCTATTTCGGCTCCTATGGCGCGACGAAAGCGGCGCAGATCGCGCTGGCGCGCAGCTATGCCGCCGAATCCGCGAAGATCGGCCCGAAGGTGCGGATTCTGGCGCCGCAGCCGATGGCCACGGCCGTGCGGGCACGCTTCTTCCCCTCGGAAGACCGCGCGCCGCTGATCGATTGCCGCGTCGAAGCGAAACGCCTTCTGGCCGAGATCTGACGGAAAGGGGGGCTCTGCCCCCCGCTTCGCTCCCCCCGAGATATTTGCGGCAAGATAAAGGGGCATGGTTTTATCTTGCCCCAAATATCCCGGGGGTGAATTGGCCGAAGGCCAAGAGGGTGCAGCGCCCCCTTCCCCGCTCGTTTTCGCCGCAACCGGGTCCGCAAGGGCACACCTTCGCGCCAACTGCAGCACCTTGCTTGTTCCCGTGCGGCGCAGCGGCTAATCAGAACGAAACGGGGGTACGAGGGACCATGCGCATTCTGATCACCAATGACGACGGCATCAACGCGCCGGGGCTCGAGGTGCTCGAGGCCATTGCGGCCGATCTGGCCGGCCCCGAGGGCGAAGTCTGGATCGTCGCCCCCGCCTTCGAGCAATCGGGCGTCGGTCATGCGATCAGCTACAACCGGCCGATGTCGATCGCGAAGCTCGGCCCGCGCCGCTATGCGGCCGAGGGCAGCCCGGCCGATTGCGTGCTGGCGGGGCTTTACGACGTGCTGACCGACGGGCGGCCGGATCTGGTGCTCTCGGGCGTCAACCGCGGCAACAATTCGGCCGAGAATGCGCTTTACTCGGGCACGCTGGGCGGCGCGATGGAAGCCGCGCTGCAGGGCATTCCGGCGATCGCGCTGAGCCAGTTCCTCGGCCCGGCCTGCATCGGCCCCGGCCTTGATCCTTTCGAGGCGGCCCGCGTGCATGGCCCCGCTCTGGTGCGCAAGCTCTGGGACAACGGCATCTGGGACGACGGTGCCTATCGTGTCTTCTACAACGTCAACTTCCCGCCGGTTCTGGCCGCTGCGGTGAAGGGGACCAAGGTCGCGGCGCAAGGCTACCGCACCGACAGTTTCTTCACCGTCGAGCCCGCGGTCTCGCCGAATGGCCGGCGGTTTCTCTGGATCAAGGGCGGCCCGCAGCATGGCGCCACCGCGCCCGGCACCGATGCGATGGTCAACCTCGAGGGTTACATCGCCGTCACGCCGATGCGCGCCGATCTGACCGCCCATGACGTGCTGGGCGATCTCGAGGCGCGGCTCGCATGACCGAAGACGAGGCCGCGCAGATCAAGATGCAGTTCCTTTACGCGCTGCGCTCGAAGGGCGTCACCGATGCCCGGATCCTGTCCGCCATGGAACGGATCGACCGCGGCGCCTTCGTGCGCGGCATCTTTGCCGAACGCGCCTATGAGGACATGCCGCTGCCGATCGCCTGCGGGCAGACGATTTCGCAACCCTCGGTCGTCGGCCTGATGACGCAGGCGCTTGCGGTCGGGCCGCGGGACCGGGTGCTCGAAATCGGCACCGGCTCGGGCTATCAGGCCGCGGTGCTGTCGCTGCTGTGCCGCCGGGTCTATACGGTCGATCGCCACCGTCGCCTCGTGCGCGAGGCGCAGGCGCTGTTCGAGGCGCTGCATCTGCCCAATATCGTGGCCCTTGCCACGGACGGGTCACGCGGATTGCCCGATCAGGCGCCGTTTGACCGGATTCTGGTCACGGCTGCGGCCGAAGACCCGCCGGGCCCCCTGTTGTCGCAACTGAAGATCGGCGGTATCATGGTGCTTCCGGTCGGACAGTCCGACACGGTGCAAAGCCTGATCCGGGTGACGCGGCTCGAAACCGGCTTCGATTACGAGGAACTTCGGCCGGTGCGCTTCGTGCCGCTGGTGGAGGGCATGGCGTCCGACTGAGCCCCGACAGGCTGACCGACGACGAGGCTGCAAGACGACGACGCGACGACCAAAAGACTGAACGAGCCAAAAAGACCGAACGAGGACGAGCGATGCAAGCCCCCCTTTTCCGCCTGACCCGCGTGCTGATGACCGGCGTCGCGCTGGCCGCTCTGGCTGGCTGCGGCGAGGACGGCAAGTTCGATGCCGACCTGCGCCATTTCGGAAAGACCGGTTTCGACACCACCGATGCCGTGCGCCAGGCGACGGCTGAACGCCCTGCCCCCGATGCGCGCGGCGTGATCTCCTATCCGAATTATCAGGTCGCGGTGGCGCGGCAGGGCGACACGATCGGCTCGGTCGCCTCGCGGCTTGGCCTCGATGCCTCGGAACTGGCCCGCTACAACGCGCTTGAGCCGACCACGCCGCTGGGCAAGGGCGAGGTTCTGGCCCTGCCGCAACGCGTGAGTGAACCGGCAGGCGGCGTGATCGGCGCCGGCGGTGCGACGACGGGCAGCGAGCGGATCGACATCACCTCGCTCGCCTCGAGCGCCATCGACCGTGCCGCGGTCAGCCATCCGGCCCCGGTCGCCGCTCCCACGGCGGCTGCGCCGCGCCCGGCGACGCCGAGTGTCGCGCCCGCGGCAAAGCCTGCAACTCCGGGCGCGAGCGGCGCCGAGCCGGTGCGCCACCGCGTCGCCCGTGGCGAGACCGCCTATTCGATCGCGCGCTATTACAATGTCTCGGCCAAGTCCGTGGCGGAATGGAACGGCCTGCCCGCCGATCTGAGCGTGCGCGAAGGCCAGATGCTGATGATCCCGCCCGCCACCGGCGCGGCCCCGCCGCCCGCCACCGCGACGCTGACCGAGCCGGGCCAAGGCTCGCCCACGCCCGAGCCGCCCTCGGCCGCGAAGCCCTTGCCGAAAGAGGTGCCGCCGAAAGCCTCGGCCCCTGTCGACACCTCGGCCGCGCCCAATCTTGGCGCCTCGCGCACGGCCGCCTCGAGCAGTTCGAAATTCGTCATGCCGGTCTCGGGCGCGATCGTGCGCCCCTATGCCAAGGGCAAGAACGATGGCGTCGACATCAAGGCCGCCCCCGGCACCGCGGTGAAAGCCGCCGATGCGGGCACGGTGGCCGCGATCACCCAGGACACCGAGCATGTGCAGATCCTGGTCATGCGTCACGACGGCGGGCTCCTGACGGTCTATGCCAATATCGAAGGCATCACCGTCGCCAAGGGCGCCAAGGTCAGCCGCGGCCAGACCATCGCCAAGGTCCATTCCGGCGATCAGGGCTTCCTGCATTTCGAGATCCGCAAGGGCTCCGACTCGGTCGACCCGATGCCCTATCTGGAATGATCGCGACACCCGCGGCCAAGACATGACGGATGACGCAAAAAGGGGGCTTTTGCCCCCTTTTTCCATCCGGTAACAATAACTTGACCTCTCCGGCCGGGAAGCGCAGTTTTGCCGAGGGGGGAGGACACCCTTGCAGGAGGGGGGTGGCCATGGCTCTTTTGGAATTTCTGAACACGATATCGCCGGTCGGGCTGGCGGCATCGGCGCTGGCACTGGCCGGGGCACTGGGTCTGTTACTGGGGGGACTGAACTGGCGCGGCATCGGGCTCGGCATCGGGGGGGTGCTGTTCGCGGGGCTGTTCGTCGGTCACTGGACCTCGGTCGCGGGTCTGCACCTTGCGCCGGAAATGCTTGAATTCGTGCGTGAATTCGGCCTCATCATCTTTGTCTTCACGATCGGCATCCAGGTCGGGCCGGGCTTCTTTGCCACGCTGCAGAAGGCCGGGTTGCAGTTCAACATCATCGCCGCCTCGATCGTCATTCTGGGCGTGCTGACGACCGTCGCGCTGCATTTCATCGCCGGGATCCCGGTTCCGGCGCTGGTCGGGCTGATGTCGGGCGCGGTCACCAACACCCCGGGTCTGGGCGCGGCGACGCAGGTGCTCAAGGACTCGGGCGTGCCCTCCGAGGTGATCTCGGAAGCCTCGCTCGGCTATGCCGTCGCCTATCCGTTCGGCATCCTTGGCATCCTGCTGACGATGATCGCGGTGCGGCAGGTGCTGCGCGTGCGCATCGAGCAGGAAGAGGCGGAATTCGAGGCCTCGCGGTCGCGTGGCTCGAAGGAATTGCCCGCGATCAACGTGGTCGTGCGCAACGCGAACCTTGAAGGGCTGGAGCTGGGCGAAGTGCCCGATCTTTACGATCAGGGCGTGGTGGTGTCGCGGCTGAAGCGCGGGGACACGCTGATGCACCCGCTGCGCTCGATGGCGCTGCACATGGGCGACGTGCTGCACCTTGTCGGTCCGGCCGAGAAGCTGCATGCGATGGTGCTGATCCTGGGCGAAGAGGTCGATGTCTCGATCACCTCGACCAAGGGCACGCAGCTGAGCTGGCAGCGGGTGGCGGTGACCTCGCAGAAGGCTCTGGGCAAGCACATCCGCGATCTGGGGCTGGAAGAGCGCTCGGTCTCGATCTCGCGGGTGACGCGGGCGGGCACGCAGCTGCCGGTGGAACCCGATCTGGCGGTGCAATTCGGCGACATCCTGACCGTCGTCGGCGCCCCGGGCGATATCGAGGCGGTGAAGCCGCTCTTTGGCGATCAGGTGAAAAGCCTTGAGCTCGTGCAGTTCTCGGGTGTGTTCTTCGGCATCTTTCTGGGCGTGCTGCTCGGCTCGATCCCGATCGCCTTCCCGGGCCTTCCGGCGCCCCTGAAACTGGGTCTGGCGGGCGGGCCGCTGGTCGCGGCGATCCTGCTGTCGCGGATCGGCTTCCTTGGCCCCTTCGTCTTCTTCATGCCGCCGGTGGCGAACCATGCGCTGCGCGAACTGGGCATCGTGCTCTTCCTCTCGGCGGTCGGGCTGAAGGCGGGCGGTCAGTTCGTCGACACACTGATCCACGGGCCGGGGCTGCAATGGATGATGTATGGCATCGTCATCACGCTGGTGCCGCTGATGATCGTCGGCTTCGTCGCGCGCGTGGTCTATCGGGTGAACTACCTCAGCCTCTCGGGCGTGCTAGCGGGCTCGATGACCGACCCGCCGGCGCTCGCCTTTGCCAATGGCATGTCAAACTCGGCCGCGGCCTCGGTCGGCTATGCCTCGGTCTATCCGCTGGTGATGTGCATGCGGATCCTGGCGCCGCAGATCATCGTGCTGCTTCTGATGTAGCCAAGGCCGGGGGGCTCTGCCCCCCGGACCCCCCGGGATATTTCGGGCAAGATAAAGCAAAACGGAAAAGGCGCCCGGTCTCGGACGCCTTTTTCATTTATCTTGCCACAAATATCCCGGGGGGCCGAGGCATCGCCTCGGCGGGGCGGAGCCCCTCTTTACACCGCCAACCCGTGGCGGCCCGCCAGATCGGTGAAGAACTGCCAAGCGACGCGCCCCGAGCGCGAGCCCCGGGTGCGATACCATTCCACCGCCTCGGCGCGCAGCAGTTCGGGCTCGATGCTCAGACCATAGGCCGCCACATAGCCCTCGATCATCGCGAAATATTCGTCCTGATCGCAGGGATGGAAGCCCAGCCAGAGCCCGAAACGATCCGAGAGCGAGACCTTTTCCTCGACCGCTTCCGAAGGATTGATCGCGGTGGAGCGTTCGTTCTCGATCATGTCGCGCGGCATCAGATGGCGCCGGTTCGAGGTGGCGTAGAAGATCACATGCGCCGGGCGCCCCTCGATCCCGCCATCCAGCACCGCCTTCAGCGACTTGTAATGCTGATCGTCGTGGCTGAAGCTGAGGTCATCGCAGAACAGCACGAAGCGCTGATCCGCAGCCACCCGCAGCAGGTTCAAAAGCCGCCCGACCGAGGGCAGATCCTCGCGCGAAAGCTCCACCAGCTTCAGGCTCAGCCCCTGCCGCAGCACCTCGGCATGGACCGCCTTGACGAGCGAGCTTTTCCCCATGCCGCGCGCGCCCCACAAGAGCGCATTGTTCGCCGCATGGCCGCGGGCGAATTGGACCGTGTTCGCAAGGAGCGTATCGCGTGCCCGGTCGATGCCGCGCAACAGCCCCAGATCGACGCGCGAGACCTGCGCGACCGGCACCAGCCGGTCCGGCGCCGCGTGCCACATAAACGCATCCGCCCCCGCAAACGCGGGGGCAGGTGCGGGCGCGGGGGCGAGGCGCTCGAGCGCCTCGGCAATCCGCGTCATCGGATCGGTCATTCGTCGTCTTCCTCGTCGACCCAGGTGCCTTCGGCACGCATCTTGGCTTCGCGGGTCTTTTCCATGCGCCTTATGATCCAGATCGAGACCTCGAACAGCGGATAGATCGCGATGAACAGGATCACCTGCGAGGCCACATCGGGCGGTGTCACCGTCGCGGCCAGCGTCAGCATCGCCACAACCGCATATTTGCGCACCGAAGCAAGGCCCTTGGCCGAGATCAGCCCTGCCCGCCCCATCAGCGTCAGCGCCACCGGCATCTGGAAGCAGAGCCCGAAGGCGATCAGGAACTTCGTCGTCAGCTTCAGGTATTCTTCCATCGAGCCGGCAAAGCCGATCGCCGCCATCTCGTTGGCTCTCTGCCCCTCGACCTGATCGGCGGCGATCGAGACATCGCTCACCTGAAAGCTCAGGAAGAAGTCGAAGGCCATCGGCAGGATCAGGAAATAGGCAAAGGCGCAGCCGAACAGGAACATCACCGGCGAGGCGATGAGGAACGGCAGGAAGGCGCGTTTCTCGTTGCGATAGAGCCCCGGCGCGATGAAGCGCCAAAGCTGGAAGGCGATCATCGGGAAGGCCAGCACGAAGCCGCCCAGCATCGCGATGTTGAGCGCGACGAAGAAGCCTTCCTGCATCTTGATCAGCTGCAGCTGGCAGACCTGACCGCGCTCGGCGAGCGCCGAGCAGATCGGATGGGTCAGCAGGTTGAAGATCGGGTGCCAGATGAAATAGCACAGGCCGACCGAGATGACAAAAGCGGCCAGCGCATAAAGGATGCGCGTGCGCAGCTCTGCCAGATGCTCGATCAGCGGCGCGGACGTGTCTTCGATATGCTCGGAAGTCATGCGTTGCCCTTGGCGGGGGTTGCGGATTTCGGCGTCGGATCAGGCTCTTCGGCCAGTTCGGCCGCGTCAAGCGCCGCGGTCAGATCCGGGTCCTGCACGAAGGTCGCCGCCTTCGCGGGGGTCGGAATCTTCGGATCCCATTTCTCGAACCGCTCGGTGGCGCGTTCCAGCGCCGCCATCCCCGGGTTCTTCGAGGTGGCGACGTCCTTGAGATCGTTCAGCCCGCGCGCCGCGCTGTCGAGCCCGCTGTCGCGGGCCGCATCTTCCATCGCGCGCGAAAACTCGCGCCCCATCGCCTTGGCCTTGGCCGTCAGGCGGCCAAGGGTGCGAAACATCACGGGCAGATCTTTCGGACCGACGACGATGAGCGCAACAATGCCAATGAGCAGAAGCTCACTCCAGCCGATGTCGAACATGATTACCTACTCCGCTCGCTGCGGCCAAGGCCGGTTCAGACCTTGTCCTTGTCCGAGGGCGCAGCGTCCTTGGTTTCTTCGGCGCTGGCGCCTTCGGCCATGCCCTTCTTGAACGAGGTGATGCCCTTGCCCACCTCGCCCATCAGGCCCGCGACCTTGCCACGGCCGAACAGAACCAGCACCACGACGGCGATGACGATCAGTTGCAGGGGGCTCATCATATGCATCGGAAGTCTCCTTCAGTGTGTTTTCCCAAGTTTCGGCGCGCGGGGGCCTGCTGACAAGGTTCAATCCCGCCGCAGCCCCCGTCGCGCGGCGGGATTACTGACAGTTATTTGTCAGTTGCCCCCGGATGTGCGACAAGGGGATGGGAGGGCGGCCGATGACGCGCAACGAAAGGTTCGAAAAGATTCTGATGCTGCTGCGCGACGGCGAGTTGATCCGGGCGCGGGACGTTGCGGCGCGACTCGGGGTCTCCGAGCGCACGATCTGGCGCGACATGGCCACGCTCGTCGATTACGGCGTGCCGATCGAGGGGGAACGCGGCGTCGGCTACATCCTGCGCCGCCCGGTGGCCCTGCCGCCCCTTGTGCTGACCCATGACGAGATGGCGGCGCTGCGCCATCTGCTGCGGCTGGCCGAGGCGCATGTGGACACCCGGATCGGATCGGGGGCGCGCACGCTCGCCGCCAAGATCCGCGCCGTGATGCCGCCCGACCCCGAGGATGACGCGCCGATCTGAGCGCCACTGGCGCAGGGCCGCGCAACCGGATAGGGTCGCCGCCATGAACACGCCTGAATTCGTCACCGCCTTCGTCACCCTTTTCGTCGTCGTCGATCCGATCGGCCTCGTGCCGCTTTTCCTTGCCCTGACGCAGGGAATGAGCGCCAGCATGCGCCGCACCATCGGCTTGCGCGCGCTTGTCGTGGCGGCGGTGCTGCTGACGGCTTTCGGGCTTTTTGGCGATGCGCTGCTGAAGGGGATCGGCATTTCGATGCCCGCCTTCCGCATCGCGGGCGGGGTGCTTCTGTTCCTGACCGCGCTCGACATGCTCTTCGAGCGCCGCACCCAGCGCCGCGAGGGGCAGTCGGCCGAGCCGCATGCCCCCGATCCGTCCGTCTTCCCGCTCGGCACGCCGCTCTTGGCCGGTCCGGGGGCGATGGCGACGATGATCCTTCTGGCGGGATCGGGCAGCGGCGGGCTGCATCTGGCCGCGGTGATGGCGGTGATGGCGCTGGTTCTGGCCTGCGTTTTCGTGCTGTTCCTGCTCGCAACGCCGCTCGAGCGCGCGCTGGGGCGGACCGGCACGATGGTGGTGACGCGGCTTCTGGGGATGCTGCTCGCCGCGCTGGCGGTGCAGTTCATCCTCGACGGGCTGCGCGGGGCGGGGATCATCGCGGCACCGTGACGGGGTGACAGGACCGCTCCGAGTGCCTACATCAGGCGCAGGAGGCGTCATGGAAGCTGATATCCCCCGCGTGATCTATTACCTTTTGCTGCTGCTCGCGATCGGCGGCTATCTGATCGCCGCGCTGCGCCGCCGTCCCGGTCAGGCGCTGCAACAGCTGATGATCTGGGCGCTGATCTTTCTCGGCATCGCCGCCGTGGCCGGGATCTGGCCCGATGTGCGCGCCGCGATCCTGCCAAGCCAGAGCGTGACGCAATCGGGCCGGATCGAGCTGCCGGTGCAGGCGGACGGGCATTACTACATGAAAGCCAGGGTGAACGGCGCCGAGATCGACTTCGTCATCGACACTGGCGCCTCGCAGATCGTGCTGACCCGCGCCGATGCGGCACGGGCGGGGATCGACACCGGCAACCTCGCCTATATCGGCCGCGCCTTCACCGCGAATGGCGAAGTGGCCACCGCGCCGGTGCGGCTTGACAGCCTGACGGTCGGCCCCTTCACCGACAGCAACGTCGCGGCCGTGGTGAACCGGGGCGATCTCGACACCTCGCTTCTGGGCATGAGCTACCTCACCCGCTTCGGCAAGGTGCAGTTCGACGACCGCCGCATGACCCTCGAACGCTGAGCCCCGCCACCGCCCGCGCAAAGGGCGTATTTGACCCAAGGAAAAACACGCTCGGCGTTTTCTTGGTGAAAATACGCAAGGGGGCACGGGGGACATCGTCCCCCGAAAGCGGGGGTCGGGGGGCGGCAGCCCCCCGTTCCCGGGCGCCCGAGCCAGCGAGGGCGCAATCCCTAGAGCCAGTCCTTCCATTTGAAGAAGGCCCAGGACACCAGCGCCGAAGCCACCATCAACACCAGCGCGAACGGGTAGCCCCAGGGCTGGCTCAGCTCCGGCATGTTGGCGAAGTTCATCCCATAGGCCGAGGCGATCAGCGTCGGCGGCAGGAACAGCGCCGTCACCACCGACAGTATCCGCACGGTATTGTTCTGCGCGAGGTTGATCATGCCGAGCGTCGCATCGACCGTCAGCGACACCCGCGACGACAGATAGTCGTTATGCACGGCAAGCGCGGTGATGTCGCGCATCAGCGCCTTGGCGATCGGGCGCAGCTCGGCGCCTTGCGGATGCGCGGCCAGCGTCTGGTCGTAAAAGGACAGCGCCCGTTCGAGCGTCAGAAGCGCCAGCCGGATATGGCCGAGCAATTCCCCCTGTTTGCCGACATCACCGAGAGCCGCCTTCAGCTCCGCCGGACGCGCCTCGCCCAGGACCCGCGCCGAGACCTGATCGAGCACCCGCCCCGAGCCTTCGAGCAGATCGGCCTGCCGGGCCACGATCTCCTCGATCAGGCCCAGAAAGATCCGCTCCGGCGTCCGACATCCGGCCGTCGTGCGTTCGGCCCGTTCGGGAAAGGTGACGAAGCTGCGCGGCGCGTGGTGGCGCACGGTGACGAGCCGCACCCCCGACAGGATGAAGCTGACCGGCCCCGAGATATGCTCGCCCGAGGGCGTGTGACCGGGCAGCACCACGGTCATCACATCCACCCCCTCCTCGCGGTAAAGCCGGTTCGAGATCTCGATCTCTTCCATGTCGGCAAGCGTCGGCACCTCAACGCCAAGTGCCGAAACCGCCGAAACCTGACTGTCGAGGGGGCGATAAAGATCGATCCAGAACGCCTGCTCGAGATCGACGCCGACCTCGGTCGGGCTTTGCTGGCCGAGACGCGCAAGCCCGCGCGGCAAAGGTTTGTAGGCGTGCAGCATGGGCCCTCGTCTGGCAGGCACCCGCGAGGGCGGCTTGCGCCCAGAAAGCAAGCCTCGGCCACTCTGGTCAAGCCCCTCTGCGTCCCTCTCCCGGAGCGGGCCCGGGCTGACGCGGTTTTTCCGCATCCCTGCCCCGCTTGCGCCACATTCGTGCCGCATCGCTGAAGGCAACCTACAGAAAGGCAGAGATCAGATGGATTTCCCCGGTTTCGACGCGGTCGCGGTCGGCTTCATCCTGTTCGTGGCGCTGCGCGAAGCGGGTCTCTGGCTGCGCCGCCTGCGCGCGCCGCGCGGCCCCGGGCGCGATCCTCTCGAAGCCTGAGCAAAGCGGCGCGCACCTCTGGACACTTGGGCGAGCGGCTCTCGCTTCGGCAACGCAGCCGTGTTATTGCAGTCAGATGCACCCGACCCGCGACGACGAGGAAGCCGCCTTGGCGATGGATACTGCCCAAGACCCGCACGAAGATTTTGCCCCCGAGACCGCCGCCGAAACCGACGAGCGCTGTGCTGCGCTTGACGCCGAGGAGATGGCGACCCGGGCGCGGGCCGCTGCCAACCTGCTGAAGGCGCTCGCCCATGAGGGGCGTCTGATGATCATGTGCTATCTCGCCTCGGGCGAGAAATCGGTGACCGAGCTGGAAACCCGGCTCGAAACGCGGCAGGCGGCAGTCAGCCAGCAACTGGCGCGGCTGCGTCTGGAGGGGCTGGTGCAAAGCCGACGCGAGGGCAAGACGATCTTCTATTCGCTTGCCGACCCACGCGCGGCCCGCGTGGTGCAGACGGTCTACGAACAGTTCTGCTCGCAGGACTGACCCCGGCCGAGGCCGCGCGACCGATCAGCCGATCGGCACGACGAAGCGGCCCCGGAGCGTGTCGGTGCGCGTCATCGCCATGCCCGCGATCTTGTCTTTGCCCTCCACCTCCGGGCCGACCGCGACCTGCCCCTCGTAAAGGTTCGCGCCCCACCGGAAGACCGTCGCGCCGGTCGAGAGCGCGATGGAAAAGCCGGTCTCCTGCGCCCGCACCGAGACGATCGAGGTGAAGTTGCAGAAGAGCCGATCGAGCCCGGCCTCGAAATCGAGACTGCGACGGTGGCGGCCACCAGCGCAGCGCCATCCTCGACCGAGCGCGAGACGGTATTGGCGCCCGTACCGCCCACCAGCAATCGCGCGTCGGGGCGCAGAAACCGACGAAGAGCGTGTCATTGCCGCGTCCCGACGCCGAAACTGCCGCAGGACGCGTTCCTCTCGATCACGCCATCGCCGCCATCGAGACGGTCAAAGCCGTAACCAAGCCGCGGAGCCCGTCGTCGCCGGCGCCCATGATGACAGCGCCGCCGTAGCTGCCGAGGATGTGATCGTCGGCAGCCGTTTCAAAAATGTCATTCATCGCAACCTCCTTGCATCCTATGCCAACCAGCAAGACACGGCATTCACCGGATTTCAAAGGCAGTCTTGCCGCAATGCGTCGGGCACCGACCCCTGAACGGGGCAAAACCCGGGCAGCAGCCCGTCAGGACGTATCGCATCAACGCGCTGCCGGGCGCGCGGTGCACGGACCGGCAGGCTCAAGGGAGGAAACGTCAAAGGCCGATCCCGTCGCCGGGACCGGCCCCCTGTGTCGGACTCATCCGGGTGACTGACTTCAGTCGATCTCGCAGGCGGCTATGCCGGGCTTGTACCGTGTCTGCGGCCGGGCCGAATCGACTCCCTCACGTCTGCGGACACACTCGCCCGCGTTGCTTGACGCGCCGTCTTTTCGAACCACGAAGCTTGTGCAAACCGGTCAGGCATCAGCCTCTTCAGCGCAGGGCAGCGGCCTTGAGCATCAACGTCGAGACAGAAACCGGATTGAGATTCTTCATATCCATCAAGCCTCCATCATGACGTCGCCTGCGTGCGACACCTACACGTTACGCCTTTGCGCGAGAGTCGGCGCAAAAATCGTATGCGACATTCTGCCACATGTCTTTTGAAGTCGAATTCTGAGTGTCGCAGTCAGGAAAGCAAGACGCCCCCGTCTCCGGGGGCGTCTTTTGGGGCGCTGAAATCCCCTCAGGTCTTGAAGATGCGATAGATCGCCGGGATCACCAGCACGGTGAGCAGGGTCGAGCTGAGAAGCCCGAACAGCAGCGAAATGGCGAGGCCCTGAAAGATCGGATCAAACAGGATCACCGCCGCCCCGATCATCGCCGCCACCGCGGTGAGCAGGATCGGCTTGAAGCGGATCGAGCCCGCCTCGATCAGGATCTCGATCTCGGTCTTGCCCGTGCGATCCGCGTGGCGGATGAAATCGACGAGCAGGATCGAGTTGCGCACGATGATGCCCGCAAGCGCGATGAAGCCGATCATCGAGGTGGCCGAGAAGGGCGCCGAAAACATCATGTGACCGAGCATGATGCCAAGGAAGGTCAGCGGCACCGGCGTCAGCACGACGAGCGGCAGCCGGAACGAGCCGAACTGCGCCACGACAAGGATGTAGATCCCGACAAGCGCGATGCCGAAGGCGCCGCCCATGTCGCGGAAGGTCACCCAGGTCACCTCCCATTCGCCGTCCCACAGAAGCGTCACATGGCTTTCGTCCTCAGGCTGGCCGTGCAGGCTGATCTCGGGCTTCAGCCCGGGCGCCCAGTCCATTTTCTCGATCGCGTCATCGACGGCGAGCATGCCGTAAAGCGGCGCCTCGAAGCTGCCCGCCAGTTCCGCCGTCACCATCTCGGCCGCGCGGCCGTTGTGGCGGAAGATCGGGAAGCTGGTCAGTTCGGGTTTCACCGTCACGACATCGCCGAGTTCGACCACGCCGCGCGCACCGGGCAGAACGTTGGCGGGAATGGGGGTGGAGAGCGTCGCCGCATCCATCACCTTTTCGCCCTTCGCCCGCTCCATCACGATCGGCAGCGGCATCCGCTCTTGCCCGCGATGCGAATAGCCGACCGTGGTCTGCCCGTTCAGCAGCCCGAGCGTGTCGAAGACATCGCTTTCCTCGACCGAGTAGAATTCGAGATTGTCCGGGTCGATCGTCGCGCGCAGCCGCCGCGCCTGCTGGCCGAAGCTCGTATCGACATCGACGATGAAGGGCACCGAGCGGAAGGCCTGCTCGATCTGCCCCGCCGCCGCGCGCCGGGTTTCGGCATCCGGGCCGTAGACCTCGGCCAGAAGCGTCGCGATGACGGGCGGCCCGGGCGGCGGCTCCACCGTCTTCAGCACCGTGCCCGCGGGCATCGCCAGCTTCGTCACGATCTGACGGACCTCGAGCGCGATCTCGTGGCTGGTGCGGTCGCGCGCATCCTTGCCCGCAAGGTTGATCTGAACGTCGCCCTCCCACGGGCGGCCGCGCAGATAGTAATGGCGCACGAGCCCGTTGAAGTTGAAGGGCGAGGCCGTGCCCGCATGGGTCTGCACCGAGATCACCTCGGGCAGCCGCGTCACCGCCGCCGCCACCTGCTGCGCGACGGCATCGGTGGCCTCGACCGACGACCCTTCGGGCAGGTCGATCACCACGCTCAGTTCGGATTTGTTGTCGAAGGGCAGCAGCTTGACCGTGACATCCTTGGTGTAAAGCAGAACGAGCGAGCCGAAGGACAGCACGATCGTCGCCAGAAAGAACATCCAGGCCGAGCGTTTCGTCGCCAGCATCGGCCGCGCGACGCGGGCATAGAGCGCGCCGAGCTTGCCGCCGTGGGCATGGGCGCCGCCTTCGTGCGCCGACATGTCGGCACGGCCCGCGATCTTCACCATCAGCCAGGGCGTGATGATCACCGCCACGAAGAAGGAAAACACCATCGCCGCCGAGGCGACCGAGGGGATGGGCGACATGTAAGGCCCCATCAGCCCGGCGACGGCCAGCATCGGCAGAAGCGCCGCGACCACCGTCAGCGTGGCGACGATGGTCGGGTTGCCGACCTCCGCCACCGCCTCGATCGCCTTTCTGACGCGCGACCCCGGCCCCGGCATCGCCCAATGCCGCGCGATATTCTCGATCACCACGATGGCGTCATCGACCAGGATGCCGATCGAGAAGATCAGCGCGAACAGGCTGACCCGGTTCAGCGTGAAGCCCATCGCATTGGCGGCGAAAAGTGTCAGCAGGATCGTCACCGGAATGACGATGGCGACGACGATGCTTTCGCGCCAGCCGATCGCAAAGAACACCAGCGCGATGATCGAGATCGTCGCAAGGCCAAGGTGGAAGAGCAGTTCATTGGCCTTTTCATTCGCCGTCTCGCCATAGTCGCGGGTGAACTGCACCTGCACGCTGTCGGGGATCAGGCTGGTCTGCAGCTCGGCAAGCCGCGCGTGGATCTTTTCGCCGACGATCACCGCATTCGCCCCGGCGCGCTTGGCAATCGCCAGCGTCACCGCGGGGGTGCGATTGAGCGTGTCGCCGTCGCGGGTGACATTCGCGACGATCTGCTCGGAGGTATCGGGCACATAGGAGACATCCGCCACATCGGCGACATAGACCGGCCGCCCATCGCGCGCGGTCAGCAAAAGCCCCGCGATCTCGGCCGGTGCGGTCAGCGTCTTGCCCGCGACAAGGTCGATCTGCTGGCCGCCATCGCGCAACTTGCCGGTGTTGAAGCTGCGGTTCGCCTGCTCGACCTTGTTCGAGAGCTGCTGCAGCGTGATCCCGTAAAGCGCCAACCGCTCCGGATCGGGCGAGATGCGGATTTCCTCATGCGCCTCGCCGACGATATAGGTCAGACCGACGTTTTCGATCTTCGTCACCTCGGCCTGCAATTCCCGCGCGATCCGGGTCAGATCGCCCGCGCCGATCTGGCTCCCGGGCTTGGCCGAGAGCGTCAGCGACATGATCGCGACATCATCGATGCCCCGCCCGACGATGATCGGCTCGGCGATGCCCTTGGGGATACGGTCGAGGTTCGCCTTGACCTTCTCATGCACCCGCAGGATCGCCGCATCCGACGAGGTGCCGACGATGAACCGCGCCATCACCAGCGAACTGTCGTCATTCGTCTGGCTGTAGACATGCTCCACCTCGTTGATCGAGGTGATGATCGTCTCCATCGGCTCGGTGACGAGCTTCATTGCGTCTTCCGCCTTCAGGCCGGGCGCCTGCAGGTGGATATCGACCATCGGCACGGAAATCTGCGGCTCTTCCTCGCGCGGAAGTGCGCCGAGCGCCACCAGCCCGACGGCGAGCGCCGCCATGACGAACAAGGGGGTCAGCGCCGAGCCGATGAAGCTCTTGGTCAGACGCCCGGCAAGGCCGAGGCCCGCCGTGGGCAGATCGTCCTGATGCGGGTCACTCATCGCCGACCACCTCTTCGCCGCCCGAGAGCCCCGAGACGATCTCGACCATCTCGACCCCGTCGATGCTTTGCTTCGGGCCGGGCACCACCGTGAGCTCAGTCACGGTTTCGCCCGCCTGCACGCGCAGGAAATCGAGCCCCGAGCGCGTATACAACAAGCTAGCCGGCACAAGGAAGGCCTGCCGATGTGCCAGCGGCAGCTTGACCAGAACCCGCTCGCCCACGAAATCCGACTTCAGATCAGGCACTTCCACATCGGCATTGACACGCCCACCCTCGATCAGCGGATAGACCTTGGCAAGCTTGCCGCGGATCGCGCCGCTCGCCGCCTCGATCGCGATGGCGTCGCCTGCGTGCAGCGTCGCCGCGAAACGTTCCGGGACCGAGAGGCGCAGGAACACCCCGCCACCGCCCACCGTTGCCACGGTCTCGCCCGCCATCACCACGGCGCCGCGCGCCACCGGCACATCGAGCACACGACCCGCGATCGGTGCCAGCACCGCCCCCTCGGTCGCGGCCTGCTCCGTCACCTGCCGCGAGGCCTTTTGCGCCTCGATCTGCTGCTCCAGCACGCTGACCTGCGTTTTCAGCGCATCATAGGCCTGCGCCGTCATCACCCCGCGCGCCCGCAGCGCCTCGGCCCGGTTCAGATCGCTTCTCGCATTCGAAAGCTGGCTGTCCAGCGCCGCGATCTGCGCATCGATGGCGTTGATCTGAAAGGCGATCTTCGCATCGACGACCTTGCCGAGCTCCTGCCCCGCCGTGACCATATCGCCCTCGGAGACCTCGAGCGACACCAGCGTGCCCCCAAGCCGCGCCCGCGCCGGGATCATGTCCTTCGCCTCGATCTGGCCATAGACGGTCTTCCAGTCGGTGACCTCGGTCGGCGCCACCTTGAAGGGACCCTCGGCAAGGGCCAGTCGCGGCAGCCCCAGCGCGCAAAGCGCCAGAACCCAGACGATAGCTTTCATTGCGGCATCTCCCTTTTGGCGATCGGTTGATCCCTTTTACATTCCGCGTTTTGAATATGTCAAACCGTAAATCACTTTGGCCAAGGCCATCGCCTTGGCCATGCCGGACATTGGCCCCATGGACCCCGAGGGTCCAAAGGCCCTCGGGCAGCGCCCGCCCCGCCCATGGCGGGCGCTTCTCGCCCGCCGGGGCTGGGCGCTGCCCTCTGTCGCATGGGTTGAAACGGCCTTGCCGCAACCGGGAGCTTGCGGGCGGGGAAAGGCAATGCCTTTCCCTTTTCGCCCGAAACAGAGGTCGCGCCGGGGCTTTTCTCGGGTCGCAATTGTGCTAAACGCGGAGGCAACCCCTTGCGACAGGTGAGCCCCATGCACGACATCCGCGCGATCCGCGAAAACCCCGCTCAATTCGATGCCGATCTGGCCCGCCGCGGGCTGGCTCCGCTGTCGGCCGAGGTGCTCTCGCTCGACGAGCGGCGCCGCGCGGCGATCCTTGCGGCCGAGACCGCGCAGGCGGCGCAGAATGCCGCCGCGAAGGAAGTCGGTGCCGCCAAGGCCAAGGGCGACGAGCCCGAATTCGAACGCCTGCGCGCCCTCGTGGCGGAAAAGAAATCCGAAGTCGCGGCGATGCAGGCCGAGGCGGGCAAGCTCGACGCCGATCTGCGCGACAAGCTGATGTGGATCCCGAACAATCCGCTTGCCGAAGTGCCGCAAGGCGAAGACGAGGCGGGCAACGTCGAGGTGAAGCGCTGGGGCGATATCCCGAGCTTCGCCTTCAAACCCGTTGAACATTATCAGCTTTCCGCCGTCGGCAAAGCGATGGACTTCGAGACGGCGGCGAAGCTTTCGGGCGCGCGGTTCGTCGTGCTGCGCGGTGGCGTCGCCCGCGTGCACCGGGCGCTGGCGCAGTTCATGATCGATCTGCATGTCGACAAGCACGACCTGACCGAGGCGATCACCCCGGTTCTGGTGCGCGCCGAAACCATGCTCGGCACCGGGCAGCTGCCGAAATTCGCCGAAGACAGCTACGAGACCACGAACGGCTGGTGGATGATCCCGACCGCCGAGGTGACGCTGACCAATTTCGTCGCGGGCGAGATCTGGGACGAGGCCGCCCTGCCCTGCCGGATGACCGCGCATACGAACTGCTTCCGCTCGGAAGCGGGCTCGGCCGGCAAGGACACGGCCGGGATGCTGCGCCAGCACCAGTTCGAAAAGGTCGAGATGGTGACGATCTGCCGCCCGGAAGACGCGATTGCGGAACATGAACGCATGACCGGCTGCGCCGAGGCGGTGCTGGAATCGCTCGGCCTGCCCTATCGCCGCATCGTGCTGTGCACCGGCGACATGGGCTTTGGCTCGCAAAAGACCTACGACCTTGAAGTGTGGCTGCCGGGGCAGAACACCTTCCGCGAAATCTCCTCGGTCTCGACCTGCGGGCAATTCCAGGCGCGGCGGATGAACGGGCGCTACAAGCCCGCCGCGGGCGGCAAGCCCGAATTCGTCGCGACGCTGAACGGCTCGGGTCTGGCGGTCGGGCGCTGCCTGATCGCGGTGCTGGAGAACGGTCAGGAAGCCGATGGCTCGGTCACCCTGCCCGCCGTGCTGCACCCCTATCTGGGCGGCAAGACCCGTCTGGTCGACGGCGCGCTGGTCTGAAACGCAACGGCGCGCCCCTTTCGGGACGCGCCGTGAAATCCCGTCAGGCGGGGATTACTCCGCCGCCTGCTCCTCGGCCGCGATCTGCGCCGCGCGATCTTCGACCATGCGCACGATCTCGTCGATCATCTGATCGTTCGACAGCCGGTGGCTTTGCTTGCCCGCCAGATAGACCATGCCCGAGCCCGCGCCGCCGCCGGTGAAGCCGATATCGGTCATCAGCGCCTCGCCCGGGCCGTTCACCACGCAGCCGATGATCGACAGGCTCATCGGGGTCTTGATGTGCTCGAGCCGACGCTCCAGCGCGTCCACCGTCTTGATCACGTCAAAGCCTTGCCGCGCGCAGCTGGGGCAGGAGATGATCTGCACGCCACGGGTGCGCAGGCCGAGCGATTTCAGGATTTCATAGCCGACCTTCACCTCTTCGACCGGATCGGCCGAGAGGCTGACGCGGATCGTGTCCCCGATCCCCGCCCAGAGCAGGTTGCCAAGGCCGACCGCCGATTTCACCGTGCCCGCCATCAGACCGCCGGCTTCGGTGATGCCCAGATGGATCGGCGCATCGGTGGCCTCGGCCAGCGCGGTATAGGCGGCGGCGGCCAGGAAGACGTCCGACGCCTTCACCGAAATCTTGAATTCGTGGAAGTCGTTGTCTTGCAGGATCTTGATGTGATCCATGCCGCTTTCCAGCATCGCCTCCGGGCAGGGCTCGCCATATTTGTCGAGCAGGTGCTTTTCCAGCGAGCCCGCATTGACCCCGATCCGCATCGAGCAGCCGTGGTCCTTGGCCGCCTTGATCACCTCGCGCACGCGGCTTTCGTCGCCGATGTTGCCGGGGTTGATGCGCAGACAGGCCGCGCCCGCCTCGGCCGCCTCGATGGCGCGCTTGTAGTGGAAATGGATGTCGGCGACGATCGGCACCGGGCTTTCGGCGCAGATTTCCTTCAGCGCGCGGGTCGCATCTTCATCGGGCACCGAGACGCGGACGATATCGGCGCCGACATCGGCGGCGCGCAGCACCTGACCCAGCGTCGCCTTGACGTCCGAGGTGATGGTGTTGGTCATCGTCTGCACCGAGATCGGCGCATCGCCGCCCACCGGCACCTTGCCGACCCAGATCTTGCGCGAGGGACGGCGGGTGATGTTCCGCCACGGACGATGGGGATTGAGCGACATGGGAAGGCCTCCGGATTGCTGCTCCAGAAATAGGACAGCCGTCGCCCGAGGGCAACGGCCGCTTTGTCGCGTTCGAAAGACTGTTACTGCTCGGGCGTCTCGGTCGGGGGCACGACCGAAGAGGCATCGGCCACGGCCACCATCTTCGCCAGATCGCCATCGGCCGACATGTCGGCGACGGCATAGGCGGTGCCCAGCGATTGCGCCGACAGCTCGACGTTTTTCGACACTGCGCCCTTCGAGCCCGCAGGCCCATGCGCGACGCCATTGACGGCGAAATAGATCGCGCCCGATTCCCCGGTGCGCAGCTTCGGCGGCTCTTCCAGCTTCGGCACGGCGAAGCGCTCGCCCGCATCCATCACCTTCTCGAAGATCACCGAACCATCCGAGGCGGTGATCCGCACCCAGGACGGACGCACGGCCAGAACCTCGACCTCGGGGGCTTCGGCGCCAAGGGCATGCACGACCGGCACCTGACCGGGTTCGGCAACCGTGGTCCCGGCATCGGCCAGCATCATCGGCGTCTGCGGCGCGGTTTCGGTCATCGCCTGCGCCTGACCGGGCAGGACGCCCGCCTCGCGCGGGTCGATCGCGGCGATCGGGCCATCCCGCGCGATCAGCACCGGGGTTTCCAGCGCGGCGGGACGGTAAAGACGGTCGAAGGCTTCCTCGGTCGCAGCGCTCGGCGGCAGGTCGGAGGCCTCGGCGGTCTGCACCGGGGTCACCGATTGCAGCGGGTCGATCTCGGCCACGACGCCCGGGGCCTGATCGACCGGCGTCAGTTGCACGCGCTGCACTTCCTGCAGCACCGACCAGGCACCATAGCCGATGCCGCCCGCGACCATCACGACGACGGCGAGCGAGCCCACGGCACGCGGATCGATCTTGGTCCAGATCGGCGCCTGTTTCGGGATGAAGGAGGCATTGGGATTGGCCAGCGACGAGGCCAGATCGGCGGCGCGGCGCGGCGCCTTGGGGCCGGACGCGGCAGCAGCCAGACCATGCGTGGGGGTGAAGCCCGACTCCTTGCAGAAGCGCTCGAAGGCCCAATCCGGGTCAAGCCCCAGATAGCGCGCATAAGACCGCACGAAGCCCGCAATGAAGGAGGGGCTTTCGAAAGCGGTCGGGTCGCAATTCTCGATGGCGGCGATATAGACCGCCTTGATGCGCAGCTCGCGCTGCACATCAAGAAGCGATTTCGACAGGGTCGCACGTTCGCCGCGAAGCATGTCGCCAAGCTTCATGTCGAAGTCGTCGAAGCCTTTTTGCGCGGCCTCAACCTGCGTCGAAGGTTTGACCTTCCACCTGATCATCTGCCTGTCCCGCCCTCGGTGTGGTTTGTCCGATTCGAACCTGTCGGTCCCGAATTCTTGACGAATCCCTAGCATAAAGCCGAGGGCGGTGCATCCGCAGAATGGCTCAGGCAGAGGCCTCGGCGCGATTCAGCGCACACCGGGCCCAGAGCAGATCCATGGCATGAACGAGCCCTTCGATCTGCTTCAGATCATGCACCGGCGAGGGCGTGAAGCGCAGACGCTCGGTCCCGCGCGGCACCGTCGGGAAGTTGATCGGCTGCACGTAAACGCCGTAATCGCTGAGCAGCATGTCCGACACCGCCTTGGTGTGGACGGGGTCGCCGATGACCACCGGAACGATGTGGCTGCCATGGTCGATGATCGGCATGCCGAGCGCTTTCAGGCGCATCTTGAGAACCTTGGCGTGCAGCTGTTGCGCGTCGCGCAGCTTCTGCCCTTCGGCGGTTTTCAGGAAGGCGATCGAGGCCTGCGCGCCCGCAGCGATGGCCGGCGGCAGCGAGGTCGAGAAGATGAAGCCCGGCGCATAGGAGCGCACGGCGTCGACCATCCGCGCCGAAGCGGCGATGTAGCCGCCGAAGACGCCGTAAGCCTTGGCCAGCGTGCCGTTGAAGATGTCGATGCGGTGCATCAGACCGTCCCGCTCGGCCACGCCCGCACCGCGGGGGCCATACATGCCGACGGCGTGCACTTCGTCGATATAGGTCAGCGCGCCGAACTCGTCCGCGATGTCGCAGATTTCCTTGATCGGGCCGAAGTCGCCATCCATCGAGTAAACCGATTCGAAGGCGATCAGTTTCGGCGCGGCCGGATCGTCGGCGGCAATGAGTTCGCGCAGGTGGGCGACGTCATTGTGACGGAAGATCCGTTTCGGCCCGGCATTGCGCTTGATCCCCTCGATCATCGAGGCGTGGTTCAGGCTGTCGGAATAGATGATCAGGCCGGGGAAAAGCACGCGCAGGGTGCTCAGCGTGGCATCGTTGGCGATATAGGCCGACGAGAAGACGAGCGCGGCTTCCTTGCCGTGCAGATCGGCGATCTCGGCTTCCAGACGGCGGTGATAGGCCGTGGTGCCCGAGATGTTGCGAGTGCCGCCCGAACCGGCCCCAACAGCTTCCAGCGCTTCATGCATGGCAGCCAGAACGGCGGGGTGTTGACCCATGCCGAGATAGTCGTTGCCGCACCACACGGTGATGTCTTGCTTGCCGCCATCGGGGCGGTTCCACTGCGCCTTGGGGAAGGCGCCCTTCTCGCGTTCGATGTCGATGAACGTGCGGTAACGTCCCTCGTCGTGAAGCTTCTGGATCGCTTTGTCGAGCGCGAGATTGTAGTCCATGTCTGTCACCCCTGGCTTTTAGCACTTGGTTGTGGATCGCCGGGTCGGCTCATCGGCCCTGTCCGGCGCGCACAGGTTTACGCGCATCGCCCAAAAAATGGGAGTTCTAAATTGTCGCATCCCGGTGCATCATTTTCTTGCGCGGCGGGGGCCGAAAACGGGGGCCTCCCGGCCCCGCCTGCCGCTCTGGCCATCGCCCCCCGTGACTGTTAGGCTTTTGGCCGAATGGAGGCCCCTGATAATGACACTCGACGCCGTTCTTGCCCGTATCGACGACACTCTGCCCGACGCCTGCGAAAGGCTGCTTGACCTGCTGCGCATAGCTTCGATCTCGACCGACCCCGCCTTTGAGGGCGATTGCGCCCGCGCCGCCGCCTGGCTGGTGCAGGAGTTGAAATCGCTTGGCTTCACCGCCTCGGCGCGCCCGACCCCCGGCCATCCGATGGTGGTGGCGCGGCACGCAGGCCCCGGGCGGCATATCCTTTTCTACGGCCATTACGACGTCCAGCCCGTTGATCCGATTGAGCTTTGGGATCGTGACCCCTTCGATCCGGCGCTTGAGGAAACGGCGAAAGGCGTGGTGATCCGCGGCCGCGGCGCGGCGGATGACAAGGGCCAGCTGATGACCTTCCTCGAGGCCTGCCGCGCCTGGAAAGAGGTGCATGGCACCCTGCCCGGCAACCTCACGATCTTCTTCGAGGGCGAGGAAGAATCGGGTTCGCCCTCGCTCATCCCGTTCATGCGCGACAATGCCGAGGAGCTGGGCGAAGCCTCGCTCGCGCTCATCTGCGACACCGGGCTTTTCGCCGACAAGGTGCCCGCAGTGGTGACGATGCTGCGCGGTTTGGCGAAGATCGAATTCACCCTGAAGGCGGCCGACAAGGACCTGCATTCGGGCAGCTTCGGCGGCGCCGCGATCAACCCGATCCGGGTGCTCACGCGCATCCTCGGGCAGCTGCATGACGATCAGGGGCGCGTCACCGTGCCGGGCTTTTATGACGATGTAGCGGAGCTTCCGGAGGACGTCCGGGCGCAGTGGCAGGGGCTCGGCTTCGATCACGCGGCTTTCCTGGGCGGGGTCGGCCTGACCACCCCCGCGGGCGAGCAGGACCGCACGCCGCTTGAACAGATCTGGTCGCGCCCGACCGCCGAAATCAACGGCATCTGGGGCGGCTATACCGGCGCGGGCTTCAAGACCGTGCTGCCCGCCGAGGCCTCGGCCAAGGTCAGCTTCCGTCTGGTCTCGCAACAGGACCCCGAGAAGATCCTCGCCGCGTTCAAATCCTGGATCGAGGCACAGCTGCCCCCCGATGTCACGCTCGACTGGAAGGCGCCGAACGGCTCGCCCGCTTCGGTGATGGAAATCACCGACCCGGCGTTCGAAGCGGCCCGCGCCGCGCTGACCGAGGAATGGAATTGCCCGGCGGCCTTTGTCGGCTGCGGTGGCTCGATCCCGATTGCGGGCTATTTCAAGGACATCCTCGGCATGGATGCGATGCTGATCGGCTTTGGCAAGGACGACGATCAGATCCACAGCCCGAACGAGAAATATGACCTCGAAAGCTTCCACAAGGGCATCCGCAGCTGGGCACGAATTCTGGACCGCATCGCGGGCTGAGCAAGACGGCAGCGGGGGTTTCACCCCCCCGCACCCCCGTGAGATATTTGTGGCAAGATGAAAGCAAAGGGCGCTCGGATCGGGCGCCCTTTTCGCGTGCCCTTTCATCTTGCCGGAAATACCTCGGGGGTGAGGGCGAAGCCCGAGGGGGCAGCGCCCCCTCCCTGCCCGGCTTCAGCCGATCACCATGTCGTCGCGATGCACGAGCGCGGCGCGGCCCGGATAGCCCAGCAGCGCTTCGATCTCGCCCGAGCGGTGCCCGGCGATGGTGCGGGCCTCCTCGGCGGTGTAGCGCACCAGCCCCTTGCCAAGCGCCGCGCCATCCGGCCCGGCGATGGTCACGGGCTCGCCGCGACCAAAGCGGCCGGTGACCTTGGTCACCCCGGCGGGCAGAAGCGATTTGCCCTGCGCCAGCGCGCCCACGGCGCCGGCGTCGACGATCACCTCGCCACGCGGTTTCATCGCCGCGATCCAGCGCTTGCGCGCCGCCTGCGGGTCGCCCTCGGGCAGGAACCAGGTGCAGTTCGCACCTTCGGCCAAAGCGGTCAGCGGACGGGTGACCGAGCCCTCCATGATCGCCATGGCGCAGCCCCCCGCAACGGCGGTCTTGGCGGCCAGAAGCTTCGTCTTCATGCCCCCTTTCGAGAGGCCGGAAATCGGATCGCCCGCCATCGCCTCGATCTCGGGGGTGATATGCTCGACCACTTCAAAGCGCACGGCGCTCGGGTCTTCCTTCGGATTGGCGGAGTAGAAGCCGTCCACGTCCGACAAAAGGATCAACTGATCGGCGCCCACGGTGACGGCGATCTGCGCCGCCAGCCGGTCGTTGTCGCCAAAGCGGATCTCGTCGGTCGCCACGGTGTCATTCTCGTTCACGATCGGCACGACGCCCATCGAGAGCAGCGTCTCCATCGTCGCGCGCGAATTCAGATAGCGGCGGCGGTCGTCGGTATCTTCGAGCGTCACCAGAACCTGCGCGGTGGTCACGCCATGCGGCGCCAAGATTTCCTCATAGGCGCGGGCCAGACGGATCTGCCCCACCGCAGCGGCGGCCTGCGACTGTTCCAGCGGCAAGGGCCCGAGCGGCAGCCCCAGAACGCGCCGCCCGAGCGCGATCGAGCCCGACGACACCAGCACCACATCGGCGCCGCGTTGCTTCGCCGCGACCACATCGAGCGCGAGCGCGGTCAGCCAGTCGGTCTTCAGCCCTTCCGCGCCGACAAGCAGCGCCGAGCCGATCTTCACCACCAGCCTTTGCGCCTTCAAGACCTGCGGGGTCGTCACGGCTGCCATGGCTTCACCTCTTCCGTGCCCTTGCGGTCTTCCTCGATCTGCGCCCAGAGCGCGCGCAGAACCTCGGTCACGCCCTTTTTCGAGACGCCCGACATCACCAGAACCGGCCCGTCGGAGGCCTTTTCCAAAGCGCGCTTGCGGCTCGACAGGGTCTTGCTGTCCAGCGCATCGGCCTTGTTCAGCACGGTGATCCGCGGCTTCTCGAACAACTCCTCGGAATAGGCCTCCAGCTCGCCGATGATGGTGCGGAAATCCTTCGTGATCGTGCTCGACGTGCCATCGACCAGATGCAACAGCACCGAGCAACGCTCGACATGGCCGAGGAACTGATCGCCCAGACCGCGGCCTTCCGAGGCGCCCTCGATCAGGCCCGGAATGTCGGCCATGACGAATTCCTTGCCGTCGATGCCGACGACGCCGAGGTTCGGGACGAGCGTGGTGAAGGGGTAATCGGCGATCTTCGGCCGCGCGTTCGAGACGGCGGCAAGGAAGGTCGACTTGCCCGCATTGGGCAGGCCCAGAAGCCCGGCGTCGGCAATCAGCTTGAGCCGCAACCAGAGCGTGCGCTCGACCCCCTCCTGCCCCGGGTTGGCATGGGCGGGCGCACGGTTCGTCGCGGTCTTGAAGCGCTGGTTGCCCCAACCGCCATTGCCACCCTTGGCCAGCAAAACACGCTGCCCCGGCACGGTCAGATCGGCGATCACGGTTTCCTCGTCCTCGTCGATGATCTCGGTGCCGACGGGGACCTTGAGCACGATGTCGTCGCCATCGCGGCCGGTGCATTGGCTGCCCATGCCGTGCTGGCCGGACTGGGCGAAGAAATGCTGCTGATAGCGGAAATCGATGAGCGTATTGAGCCCCTCGACCGCCTCGGCAAAGACCGATCCGCCCTTGCCGCCGTCGCCGCCATCCGGGCCGCCGAATTCGACAAATTTCTCGCGCCGGAAGCTGACGCAACCGCCGCCGCCGCCGCCCGAGCGGATATAGACTTTCGCAAGGTCGAGAAATTTCATCGCAGTCGCCCCTTTCGCAAGGCGTCTGATTACGCGCGCGCGCGCAAATCTGCAAGCGAAGCATGGGGGCTCTGCCCCCAAACCCCCGGGATATTTGCAGCAAGATAAAGGGACATGCTTTTTATCTTGCTGCAAATATCCCGGGAGGGTGCGGGAGGGCAGCGCCCTCCCGTCCGCCCTCTCAGCCCGCGCAGGCGGCGTGAAAGGCGGCGGCGCTCAACTCAAGCTCGACATGCGGCAGCACCGCATCCAGCGCCAGCGAATGCACAGGCCCCTTGCCGAGATCCTGAAACCCGAGCTTTGCCAGCACTCGGGCCGAGCGGGCGTTGCCCTCGAAATAGCCCGCGCGGACCGGTTCGGCGGCCGGATCGGCAAAATGGGCCGACAGAACCGCCCGCGCGGCCTCGCAAGCAAGCCCCTGCCCCCAGGCCGGACGCGCGAGCCAATAGCCGAACTGCTGATCAAGCCCGATCATGCCAAGGAAAACGCCCTCGCGGGTGATCGCCCAACGGGCGGCCGGGACGGGATCGGCCAGAAAGATCCGGAAATCCCCGGCCCGATAGGGCCAGGGCACGGGCGCAAGCCAGCGCACCACCTCGAACTCGGCCAGCGCTGCGACACAGGCGGCCTCGTCTTCCGCCGCAAGCGGGCGCAGGACGAGCCGGTCCGTTGTCAGATGCGCGGGCAGGCTCACCCGAGTTTCTTGACGTAGGTCCAAGTTGGCACACGCGCGCCGCGGGCCAGCGACCAGGCCTCGGCATCGCCCAGATAGGCAAAGCCGTTGTGGGTCAGGACACGGGCCGAGCCGGGGCTGTCCTGGAACACTTCGGCGATCAGCGTGCGGGCGCGATGCGGATTGGCCGCGATCAGCGCCGCCACCGCCTCCGAGGCGAAGCCGGTGTTCCAGAACCCCGAGCCGACCCAGAAGCCGACCTCGGATTGCGCGCCCTCGTGGCGGGTGAGCGAGACAAGGCCCAGCACCTCGGCCAAACCATGGGCCGAGCCGTCCAGCGCCCAGACATCTTCGGTGCGGGTGTCAGCCATCGACCGTTCGATGAAATTCTCGGTCGTGCCGGGCGGAAGCGGATGCGGAATCGCGCGGGTGCCTTCGGCCAGGCGCTTGTCGGCGGTATACATGGAAATCAGCCCGGCATCGGAACGACGCAAGGGGCGCAGGATGAACCGCTCGGCCTCGATCACCGGCTGGTTGTATATGGTCGTCTGAAACATCGCGTTCTCCTCAAACGCCGGCCGTTTTGGCCCTTTAACCGTAAAACTCGACAGCCATGTGACAGGATTTGGGCGTCCCGTCGGCCTTTTTGAACTGCGACCGATTGGCCCACCGCCCTCCCCGCGGCGACCGCCCGGCGGCGACACTCGAAACGGAAAGGGGGACCGGCCCTGTGGCCGATCCCCCCAAACTGATCCGGGTTCCGGTTCGGCTTACTCGGCGGCCTCCGCGACCGGGAGAACCGAAACGAAAGTGCGGCCCTTGAGGCCCTTCTTGTAGGTCACCTTGCCTTCGACGACGGCAAAGAGCGTGTGGTCACGGCCCATCATGACGCCTTCGCCCGGCCACCAGGTGGTGCCGCGCTGACGGATGATGATGTTGCCCGGAATGGCCGCCTGGCCACCGTAGAGTTTCACGCCAAGGCGACGACCAGCAGAGTCGCGGCCGTTACGGGAAGAACCGCCAGCTTTCTTGTGTGCCATGGGGGATTACTCCTGAGCTGCAGCGGCGGCTTTGGCGCGCTTCGGTTTCGCGGGGGCTTCGGCCGGAGCCGCAGCGCCATGAGCGGCACGACGGGCTTCAGCGGTGCCCACGGCTTCCTTCACGCCCGATTTCTCGGCGCCCGAGGCGAGAACCTCGGTCACGCGCACCAGCGTCAGTTGCTGACGGTGGCCACGGGTGCGCTGCGACGAATGCTTCCGGCGGCGCTTGTGGAAGGTGATGACCTTGTCGGCCTTGATGGTGTCGATCACCTCGGCGACCACGGCGGCACCGGCCACGGTGGGGGCGCCCACGGTCACGGCATCGCCGCCAACCATCAGGATCTCGTTGAACTGGATTTTTTCACCAGCCACGGCGGCAATCAGTTCCACGCGCAGCACGTCGCCCGCCTGAACCTTGTATTGCTTGCCGCCAGTCTTGAGGACCGCAAACATGCGTTCTTCCCTTTTTCATCCGCGCCCTGTGGCCCCCGGAGGCTTTCGCCCCGTATCGGTGTTGCCGGGTTTCCCCGCCTCGGACAGCGCACCCCATCGGGTGTTGTTGCAAATGATACCCCGGCGGAGAGCAGACTCACCGCCGGGTGTCGCGCTTATGCGGGGCGGCACCGGGGCTGTCAAGGAATTTCGGGGACGCGCACGCATCGGTTGCCGTCAGGCATCATTGGGGCTCCGCCCCGCGGAGGCGATGCCTCGGCTCCCCGGGATATTTGAAGCAAGATGACGGGAAAAGCGCATCACACCGCTTTTCCTTGGCAAAATACGCAAAGCGCGGGGCGCAGCCCCCCGTCGGGTCGTCCCGGCCAAGCCGGGACGACCTCAGCCCTTCGGTTTCGAGGGCAGGCCCTTGTCCTTGCGCGCCGCGTGTTTCTTCGCATCGACGTGTTTCGTCAGCCGCGACGGGATCGACTTCTTGCGTTCCTTGTAGGGGTTCGCCCCGCCCTGGTCGCGGAAGTAGATCCGGATCGGCGTGCCCGGCATGTCGAAATCGGCGCGCAGCCCGTTCACCAGATAGCGGCTGTAGCTTTCCGGGATCTGATCGGTATGGGTCGCCTTGATGACAAAGCCCGGCGGACGGGTCTTCGCCTGGGTGATGTAGCGCAGCTTGATCCGGCGCCCGCCCGGCGCGGGCGGCGGGTGCGCCTCGGTCATCGCGCCGAGCCAGTTGTTCAGCTTCGCCGTCGAAATCCGGCGGTTCCAGACCTCGTAGGCCTTCATGATCGCATTGTGCAGACGGTCAAGCCCCTTGCCGGTCTTGGCCGAGACCGTCACCAGCGGCGCGCCGCGCAGCTGCGGCAGCAGGCGCTCGAAATTCTCGCGCAGCTCCTTCAGCTTCTCGGTCTTCTCTTCCTCGAGATCCCATTTGTTCGCCGCGACGACGACGGCCCGCCCCTCGGTCTCGGCGAAATCGGCGATCCGCAGATCCTGCACCTCGAAGGGAATGTTCACGTCAAGCAGCACGACGACGACCTCGGCAAAGCGCACCGCGCGCAAGCCATCGGCCACCGAGAGCTTCTCGAGCTTGTCCGACACCCGCGCCTTCTTGCGCATGCCCGCCGTGTCCCAGATCCGCATCGGCGTGCCCATGAAGGTCTTCGAGACCGAAATCGCATCGCGGGTAATCCCCGCCTCGGGGCCGGTCAGCAGCCGGTCCTCGCCAAGGATCTTGTTGATCAGCGTCGATTTCCCGGCATTCGGGCGACCGATGACGGCCAGCTGCAGAGGCCGCGCCTCGGTCGGCATGCGGATCGGCGCGTCTTCGTCTTCCAGATCCTCGGGCAGATCGACATCGACCTCGGGCATCTGCGCGACGTTCTTCGCCGCAAAGCCATCGGCCAGCGGCTGCAGCGCGTCGTAAAGATCATCAAGCCCCTGCCCATGCTCGGCCGAAAGCGCGATCGGCTCGCCGAGACCAAGGTTCCAGGCTTCAAGCGCGCCCGCGGCACCCGCATTGCCCTCGGCCTTGTTGGCGGCGAGGATCACATGCGCATTCTTCTTGCGCAGGATATCGGCGAAAATCTCGTCGGCGGGGGTCACGCCCACCCGCGCATCGATCAGGAACAGGCAGACATCCGCCTCTTCGACCGCGCGTTCGGTCAGACGGCGCATCCGGCCCTGCAGGCTGTCATCCTCGGCCAGTTCCAGACCGGCCGAGTCGATCACGACAAAGCGCAGATCGCCCAGACGCGCGTCGCCCTCGCGCAGGTCGCGGGTCACGCCGGGGGTGTCGTCCACCAAGGCCAGCCGCTTGCCGACGAGCCGGTTGAACAGCGTCGATTTGCCCACATTCGGGCGGCCCACGATGGCAAGGGTGAAACTCATGGCATGCTCCTGACGCGGCCATTGGCCGCCCGCGAAGCCGCCCCCTTACACCGCTTTTCGGTCAACGGAAAGCGAGAAGCTGACCCTTTCGCGAAACGACGTAAAGCGTCTGCCCGGCAACGATGGCATCCGTCGCCGCGCCGCCCGGCAGATCGGCCTGCCCGAGAAGCGCGCCCGAGGCCGGATCGAAGCTGCGCAGGAGCCCGTCCGAGGAAACCACGAAGAGCTTGTTGCCCGCCAGAACCGGGCCAAGGTTGACGTGGATTTCCTGCTGCTTCTTGATCTTGTCCTTGACGTAATAGGGCAGGTCCTGCGTCCAGACCGTGGCCCCCGTCGCCGCATCGAGACGTACCAGCTGCGCCTGATCGGAAATCAGGAAGATCGCATTGCCCGCCACCTGCACCGGGCTCACCGCGCCCTCGTCGGCCATCCAGCGGGTCTCGCCGGTGGTCGCGTCGAAGGCGCCGAGCTTGCCCGCCGAGGAGCCGGCATAGACCGTACCACCGATCACGACCGGATCGCCGGTCAGATCCGAGACGATCGCATAGCCGCGCCCCGGACGGCCGCCCGCCACCTGCGCCTGCCACGCGGCCAGACCGGTCTTGCGGTCGACCGCCAGCATCTGCCCGGAGGCAAAGGGGAAGATCACGAATGGACCCGCGATCGCCGGGGCGGAAACGCCCGACATCCCGGCCACCGCAGGCGTGCCCGCCACCTGCCAGACGACCTTGCCATCCTGCGCGTCAATCGCCCAGGCCGAGCCGTCGCGCGCCAGCGCATAGACGACGCCATCGGCCACCGTCGGCGCGCCGCCGACCCCGGCGTCGAAATCCTGCCGCCAGATCACCTTGCCCGAGGCGGCCTCGACCGCCACCAGCTCGGCAAAGCCGGTGGTGACAAAGACCCGGCCGCCCTCGACCGCAAGGCCCGCGCCGGTCGCGTCATCATCGCGATCGCCGGGCTTGGCGACATCGGTCGCCCAGAGTGTCGCGCCAGTCGTGCCCGTCGCGGTCAGCCGCGCGCGGCTGTCGAGCGTGAAGATCCGCCCGCCCGCCGCCACCGGCGCGGCCGCGATTCGATAGCGGTAGGATTGGCCCTCGCCGACCGGTGCCGACCAGACCAGCGTCTGCCCGGCGCCAAGGCTGGCGTTGATCAGGCTGTGACTCGCCCCGCCCGCGCGCTGCGGCCAGTCGGCATTGGCCACGATCCGCGGCAGGCTCACCGGCTTGCTCTCGTTCACCACCGGACCGGGCACGGTGGCCCCGTCCAGCACCGCGCGCGGATCAATCCGCTCGCCTTCGAGATGCACTTCCTTTTCGCAGGCAGCCAGCACCATGGCGACGCCCAGAACGGCGATCGACGACCTCAGCTTCACCGCAAACTCCCTGCCTTGTTGTCGTTTCCGTGCACGGGCATCTCGCCCGCGGCGCCTTACTGCGCGGCCGGATCGCCGCCCAGCGCCACAATCAACTCTGTCGCGCGCTGTTGCAAGCCCGAGGTCACGCCGTCTTCAGCGAGAATCTCGCGCGCCTTGGCAATGGCGCCCGGCTTGTCCCCGCCCGCCAGCGCATCGAGCGCCTGCTGCTCCATCGCCATCAGCCGGAACGGCGCACCGGGCTGCGACAGCGCCTCAAGCTCGGCCTTGCGCTCCTCGGGGGTCATCGCCTTGCCGGCGACGAGAACCGCCTTGAGCCGGGCCAGTTGACGCAGGCTGTCGGGCAGCGTCGCATCGCCCGCAATCGCCCGCAGATCGACCAGCGCCGCCTCGGTCTTGCCATCCTCGGCCGCCTGCGCCGCCGTAAGCAGTTTGACCAGCCCGACCTGCGGCCCTTCGGCGGGCAGCGCCGCCACGGCCTCGGCCGGGTTTTCCGCTTCGAGCGCGCTCAGCACGCCATCGCCGAAGGCCTCGGCCCGGGCGCGCGCCTGCGCCTTGTCCCACTCGACATAGGCCGAGCCCCCCACAAGGCCGAGGATCGCCACGACGCCGATCCAGCCATATTTGCGGAAGGCCGCAAACAGCCGGTCGCGGCGGACTTCCTCGGTGACTTCGTCGATGAAACTGTCGGTGTGATCCACGCGCGGGCTCCTCGTCTTTGGCCTATCTATACGCAAGGGCGCCCCATTGCCAAGGCCGGGAAACCATTGCCGCAGTCACGAAAAAGGGGGCGCGGCCCCCCGTCCCTGCGGGACTCCCCCCGGCGTATTTCAGCCAAGAAAAAACCCGGCGCCTTTTCCTGGTGGAAATACGCCGGGGGTGAATGCGAAGCAGAGGGGAGCGGCGCCCCCCTACTCGGCCGCGGCCGCCGCTTCCTCGGCCGATTGCGCGGCCCACATGGCGGCATAGCGGCCCGAGCGGCCCAGAAGCGCCTCGTGCGTGCCTTCCTCGACGATCTCGCCCGCTTCAAGCACCACGATCCGGTCGGCATCGGCAATCGTCGAGAGCCGGTGCGCAATCACGATCACCGTGCGGCCCCGCCCCATCGCATCGAGACTTTCCTGAATGTCGCGCTCGGTCTGGGTATCCAGCGCCGAGGTCGCCTCGTCCAGAAGCAGGATCGGCGGGTTCTTCAGCAGCGTCCGGGCAATGCCGACGCGCTGCTTTTCGCCGCCCGAGAGCTTCAGCCCGCGCTCGCCCACCTGAGTGTCGTAGCCCTCGGGCAGGGACATCACGAAGTCATGGATCTTCGCCGCCCGCGCCGCCGCCTCGATCTCGTCTTGCGTGGCATTGGCCCGGCCATAAGCGACGTTGTAGCGGATCGTGTCGTTGAAAAGCACCGTGTCCTGCGGCACGACGCCGATCGCGGCATGCAGGCTTTCCTGCGTCACGTCGCGGACATCCTGCCCGTCGATGGTGATCGCGCCGCCGGTGACTTCGTAAAAACGGAACATCAGCCGCCCGATCGTGGATTTGCCCGAGCCGGACGGGCCGACCAGCGCCACCTTCTGCCCCGCCGCCACCGTCAGATCGATGCCCTTCAGGATCGGCCGCTCCGGCGAATAGGCGAAATTCACCCCCTTGAAGGCAATCGCGCCACCCGAAACCGCCAGCGGCTTCGCCCCCGGCTTGTCGGTGATCTCGGCCGGTTGGTGCAGCAGGTCGAACATCTCGCCCATGTCCACAAGCGCCTGCCGGATCTCGCGGTAGACCGTGCCCAGGAACGAGAGCGGCATGGTGATCTGGATCATGTAGGCCTGCACCATGACGAAATCGCCCACCGTCAGCTTGCCCGACTGCACTTCCAAAGCGGCCATCACCATCACGGCCACCAGCCCCGCGGTGATGATCAGCGTCTGCCCCGCGTTCAGCGCGGCAAGGCTTTGCCCGGTCTTCACCGCCGCCGTTTCATACCGCGCCATCGAGGCATCATACCGCGCCGCCTCGCGCTTCTCGGCGCTGAAATATTTCACCGTCTCGAAGTTCAGCAGGCTGTCGATCGCCTTCTGGTTCGCCGCCGTGTCGGCGTCGTTCATCTTCTTGCGGATCGCGACGCGCCATTCGGTGACGCGGAAGGTATAGGTGACATAGGTCCAGATCGTGCCGACGACGACGAGCGCATAGCGCCAGTCAAAGAGGAAGGCGAAGATCAGCGTGACGAGCGTCAGCTCAAGGATCAGCGGTCCGACCGAAAAGAGCATGAAGCGCAGCAGGAAATCGACGCCCTTCACGCCGCGCTCGACGATGCGCGAGAGCCCCCCGGTCTTGCGGGTGATGTGATAGCGCAAAGACAGCGCATGGATGTGCTGGAAGGTTTCGAGCGCGAGCGCCCGCAGCGCGCGTTGCGCCACGCGCACGAAGACCGCATCGCGCAGCTCGCCAAAGGCCACCGACATCAGCCGCGCCATGCCGTAAGCCACCGTCAGCGCCACCGCGCCAAGGCCCAGAAGCCAGGTCTCGTCGCGCGACTGTCCCGCAAGGCTGTCCACCGCCGCCTTGTAGAGGAACGGCGTCAAGACCGAGATCACCTTGGCCGCGACAAGGAAGGCCATCGCCAGCACGACGCGCCGTTTCACCCAGGGCAGGCCCTCGGGCCACAGATAGGGCGCCACCGCCTTGATCGTGCGCATTCCGCGCGCGCGTTCGGAGGAATCGGGCTTGCCCGCCTGCGTGATCTGAGAGGGCGCCATCTGCCCCTCCTTCCAAGTCTCGAGTGTCCGGAATGCCGGGTCAACAGCCCGGCCGTGCGGGCAACCTAGGGGGTCGGACGCGATTGTCCAGCCCCCGCGCGCATTTGACCTGACGCGGGATCAGTTCGGCAGGGCGAAGACCTGACCGGGATAGATCCGGTTGGGATCACGGATCTGGTCGCGGTTCGCCTCGAAGATCTGCACGTAAAGATAAGGATCGCCATAGGTTTCGCGCGCGATCGCCCAAAGCGTGTTGCCGCTCGCGATGGTGATGATGCGGCTGCGGGCGGGCGCGGCGGCGGCACTGTCGGACACCGGTGCGGCCGCGGGCGCAGGCGGCGGGGCGATGCCTTCGAAGCCCTGCTCGGCGCGGGAAAGCACCTTGCCCGCGGCATCGAGCGCATCGACGCGCAGGCTGTGCGGCCCGGGCTTCGCGGCGGGCAGCTGCATGGTGAAGCCGCCCTCGGCGCCGCCCTGCACCAGCCCGACCTCGGCATTGTCGACATAGGCGCGCAGAAGCGCCCCCTTCGGTGCGCCGCGGCCCGAGATGGTGATCTTGCCATCAGGGGCCAGCGCGAGCGTGTCGATCACAAGCGTCGCCGAGACGCCCGCGAGCACGCGCGGCGTGCCGGTCGCATCGGTGAGAAGCGGCTTTTCCGCCAGAACCTGCGCCGCGTCGACCTCTGCCGCGACAGTCGCGGGGGCGGCGCCTTTGGCGGTCGCAGCCTCGGCCACGGCCAAGGGGCTCGGCGCGACGGTCAGGCTTTCTTCCGACATTTTCGCCACGCCATCGGTCCCGGTCACCCGCAGCCGCAAGGCGCGCGGCGCGGCCGAGGGCTCGGCCGAGGTGACCGAGGCGAAGGCGCCCTGATCGTTGGCGGTGACGGTGTCGATGACCTTGCCATCGAGCAGCAACTCGACCTTGGCGCCGGGGGCGACATCGCCCGCCAGCGTCAGCGCCCCGGCGGGAGTGACGCGCAAGGTGTCAAAGCGGGCGACGGGGGCCGCGGCAGGCGCAGCAGGGGCAGGCGTCACCGGCGCAGCGGCGACGGGGGCCAGAGCGGGCGCCGGAGCGGGCGGCGCCGTCCTGGCGGGCTCGATCACCGGCGCGGGGTCGGGCGCCGGCACCGCAGCGACCGGAGTGGCCGCCGGTTCGGGCTTTTGCACCGCCGCAGGCTGGGGAGCGTCCTGCCCCAGAGACCAGAAGGTTGCGACAGCGGCGACCACGATCCCTGCGGCCCCGCCGCCCACCACAACGCCCAGCGTCCTGTTGCCCTCGGCCATGCTGTCCTTCCTCCCTGCGGCCCCAGCCCCTGAGAACCTGCGGCCCCGGCGTTGTCCGCCGCTTGCTTGCGACCATCTGACCCGGTATCCCTGCCAAAAGCAACACCTCGCCCGCGATTTCCAGCACGAAAGCAACGCCATGTCCGCCAAACCCGCCCCCTCGGTCTGCGTCTTCTGCGGCTCACGTCCCGGCCTCCGCCCCGCCTATGCAAAGGACGCCCGGGCGACCGGCGAAATGCTCGCCGCGCGCGGCTGGCGGCTGGTTTACGGCGCGGGGGATGTGGGGCTGATGGGCGAGGTCGCCCGCGCGGCACAGGCGGCGGGGGCCGAAACCTTCGGAGTGATCCCCGAGCATCTCTTCAAGCTTGAAGTCGGCAAGCGCGATCTGACCACCTTCGTCGTTACAGAGAACATGCACGAGCGCAAGAAGGTGATGTTCATGAACTCGGATGCGATCGTCGTGCTGCCGGGCGGCGCGGGCAGCCTTGACGAGTTCTACGAGGTGCTGACCTGGCGCCAGCTCGGCCTGCATGCGAAGCCGATCCTGCTTCTGAACACCGAGGGCTATTGGGACCCGCTTCTGGCGCTGAATGCCCATGTCGTGGCCGAGGGCTTCGCGGGCGCAAGCCTGCTGGACGGCGTGATGACCGTGGCGACGGTGGCAGACCTCGAAGCCGCGCTTGAAACCGCCCTTGGCTGAAAACGCAACGGGAGCAAGAGGGGGCGCTGCCCCCCGTCCCTGCGGGACTCCCCCCGGCGTATTTGAGCCAAGAAGAAACCCGCAATTCTCCTGGCCGAAATACGCCCGGGGGTGATTGGCGAAGCCAGAGGGGGCGGCGCCCCCTTCAGCCTTTCGTCCGGAGCGCGGCGGCCGAGTAAAGCGCCAGCGCCCCCCAGATCATCGCGAAGGCGATGCCATGGGCGCGGGTGAAGGGCTCGGCGAAGACCGCGACAGCGACCATGAATTGCAGCGTCGGGTTGAGATATTGCACAAGCCCGATCGTCGCCATCCGCACCCGCTGCGCGGCATAGGAAAACAGCATCAGCGGCCCGCCCGTCATCACCCCGGAAAAGGCGAGCATCAGCGAATGGCCGAGGTCATTGCCGAAATGCCCCGAGCCGGGGGCGCGGCCGAACCAGCCGAAATGCGCCGCCGCCAGCACCAGCGCTGCGAGCGGCGCCAGAAGCACCACCTCGGCCAGGACCGAGACGACCGAGGGCACCGAAAGCTTCTTCTTCAGCAGGCCGTAAAGCCCGAAGGTGCCCGCCAGCATCAGCGCGATCCAGGGCGCGGCGCCCAAGGCCCAGGTCAAATAGCCCACCGCCGCCGCGGCAATCGCGATGGCCACGGCCTGCGCGCGCCGCATCCGTTCGCCGTAAAACACCATGCCAAGGGCCACGGCGACGAGCGGGAAGATGTAATAGCCAAGCGAGGCCTCGACCGCGCGGCCGTTCTGCACCGACCAGATGAAGCCGAACCAATTGAGCGAAATCACCACGGCGGCGGCGGCCACGATCCGCAGGTTTGACCCCGAGAGGGCGCGCGCCAGCACCGCCCACTGCCCCTGCACCGCGACGACCGCGCCCAGGAAGACCACTGACCAGAGCGTGCGATGGGCGAGCACCTCCAAGGGCGGCACCTCGGAGAGCGCCTTGTAATAGATCCCCGACAGCCCCCAGACACAGCAGGTCGCCACCATCGCGAAAAAGCCCTTCGTGGCGTCCTTCATTGCCGTCTCCCGTCAGCCAAGGCGGCCACAGAACCCCGCCCCGCCGCGCCCGTCAATCCTGATCCCACCGCCTGACTTGACGGAAACGACGCAAGCTGCGAAATTCGGCCTTGCAACCTCTTTGGGCGTCGAGCGCGGTCCGGATCTCCGGGCAACCGCGACGCTGGGCCCCATCGTGCGACGGTTGCCACGGTTTCATGGGGTCATTGTCAGGAGCCCCGTGATGAAAACCATCATCGAACCCTTCCGCATCAAATCCGTCGAACCGATCCGCCTCACCTCGCGCCCCGAGCGCGAGCGGCTGGCGCGCGAAGCCGGGTACAACCTCTTCGGCCTGCACTCGGATGACGTGCTGATCGACCTTTTGACCGACAGCGGCACCGGCGCGATGTCGTCGCTGCAATGGGCGGCGGTGATGAAGGGCGACGAAAGCTATGCCGGTTCGCCCAGCTTCTTCCGCTTTGAAGCCGCCGTGCAAAATCTGATGCCGTTCAAGCACATCATCCCGACGCATCAGGGACGCGCCGCCGAGGCGATCCTGTTCTCGATCTTCGGGGGCAAGGGCAAGCGCATCCCCTCGAACACGCATTTCGACACCACCCGCGGCAATATCGAGGCCTCGGGCGCCATTGGCGATGATCTGGTGATTGCCGAAGGCAAGGATCCGCAAAGCCTGCATCCGTTCAAGGGCAACATGGATCTGGCCCGGCTCGAGGCCTATCTGACCGAGCACCATGAAAGCGTGCCTTTGGTGATGATCACCATCACCAACAACGCGGGCGGCGGCCAGCCGGTCAGTTTGGCCAATATCCGTGCCGTCGCCGATCTGGCGCATCGGTTTGGCAAGCCCTTCCTCATCGACGGTTGCCGCTTTGCCGAGAATGCCTGGTTCATCAAGACCCGCGAGGAGGGTCAGGCGGATCGGAGCATCCCCGAGATCGTGCGCGATTGCTTCTCGGTCGCCGACGGCATGACGATGTCGGCGAAGAAGGATGCGTTCGGCAATATCGGCGGCTGGCTCGCGCTGAACGATGACGATCTGGCCGAGGAAGCGCGGGGCCACCTGATCCGGACCGAGGGCTTCCCGACCTATGGCGGGCTTGCGGGCCGGGATCTGGACGCGCTGGCGCAGGGTCTGGTCGAGATCGTCGACGAGGATTACCTGCGCTATCGCATCCGCACGCATCAATATATCGTCGAGCGGCTCGATGCGATGGGCGTGCCGGTGGTGAAACCCGCGGGCGGGCATGCGGTCTTCATCGACGCGCGGGCGTGGCTGTCGCACATTCCGCCGCTGGAGTATCCGGGGCAGGCTTTGGCGGTCGCGCTGTATGAAATCGCAGGCGTGCGGTCGTGCGAGATCGGCACGGCGATGTTCGGCCGTCAGCCGGACGGGTCCGAGAAACCGGCCGCGATGGATCTGGTGCGGCTCGCCTTCCCGCGCCGGACCTATACGCAAAGCCATGCCGATTACATCGTCGAGGCGTTCGAGGAGCTGGCGGCGACGAAGGACGATCTGCGCGGCTACAGAATCGTCAAGGAGCCGAAGCTGATGCGGCACTTCACCTGCCGGTTCGAGAAGCTCTGAGGCGCAGGTCGACTTGGCCGAGGCCATCGCCGAGGCCACGCGTGGCATTTGCCCCATGACCGCCGAGGGCCCAAAGGCCCTCGGCCTGCGCCCGCCCCGCCATCGGCGGGCGCATCCGCGCCGCCGGGGCGGGACGCAGGCCTCTGTCGCGCGGGCCGAAACGGTCGTGCCGCGCCGGGATCGCACCGGGCGGGGAAAGGCAGTGCCTTTCCTGATCCGCCCGAAATCCGGCGGTCAAAACAAAACCGGCCCCCGCGGGGGCCGGTTTCTTTACATCCGTCCATCAGCCTCACAGACGCGAGGCGACGTTTTCCCAGTTCACCAGCTTGTCGAGGAAGTTCGTCAGATAAGCCGGGCGCTTGTTGCGGAAGTCGATGTAATAGCTGTGCTCCCAGACGTCGCAGCCCAGAAGCGCGGTCTGCCCGAAGCAGAGCGGGTTCACGCCGTTTTCCGTCTTGGTGATCTTCAGCGCGCCGTCGGTGTCCTTGACAAGCCAGGCCCAGCCCGAGCCGAACTGACCGGCGCCCGCAGCGGCGAAATCGTCCTTGAACTTCGCGACCGAACCAAACGCCTCGACCAGCGCCTTTTCCAGATCGCCCGGCATCTTCTTGTCTTCGCCCGGCCCCATCATTTCCCAGAACTGCACATGGTTCCAGTGCTGCGAGGCGTTGTTGAAGATCCCCGACTGCGCCACGGCGCCGGCGCAATAGGTGCCCTTGATGATCTCTTCGACCGATTTCGCTTCCCACTCGGTGCCCGCGATCAGCTTGTTGCCGTTGTCGACATAGGCCTTGTGGTGCAGGTCGTGGTGATACTCGAGCGTCTCTTTCGACATGCCGAGCGCGGCAAGGGCGTCATGCGCGTAAGGAAGGGCGGGAAGTTCGAAAGCCATTTGAGCGATCCTTTTACTCGGGTTCTGTTGCGACCAATTGAAGCACTGAAAGCCCCAAGGTCAAGGGTTGGCGGCAGATTTTCCCGCACAGCCCCCCTGCCCGAGGTGCACATCACGGCTTCTTGGCAGCATCCTTGCGCGCCTCGGCGGCCGCCTTCATCCGCGCAATCAGATCATCCTTGGCCGCGCCCTTGCCATAGGGGTTCTTCGCCGAGCCCTTGGCATTGTGTTCGGAATGGCGCGGATTGTTCTTGTCAGGCCGCGCGCCCCCGGATTTCGAATAGTCCATGCTGATCTCCCGCTTTGCGCCTTCATCGCGCAAAGCGGGGCACAAGGCAACGCCGGATCGTGGCTCAGGGTGTCTGCCACGCGCTGCAGCTGCCGTCGGCCTGCTCGTCGCGATAGCCCGCGGGATAGATCACGATCCGCGCCGAGCGGTCGGCCTTCTTCATCGTGAGCTTGAAATCCATGTCGGGCGCATAATCATCGCCCCCGGCCGTGGCCCCCACCGTGCCGAGCGACCATTTCCAGGTGGTGCGGACGGCATTGTCGGTATCGACCACCGCAGGAACCGGCGCGTGGACAAAATCCATGCTGATGGGATCCACCACCTGCACCTCGCCCGAGGGGAACACGCCGACGAAAACCCCCTCCGGGATCACCTTGTGAACGTCGATCACGGGGAAACGGCACAGCATGACTTGCGTCCCCTTGGGGAAGGGCGACTTTTCGCGCGCAAACGCAGGAGAGACGGCCAGAACCAGAACAAGACCAGCGGAAAGAAGACTGCGCATCCAATGACTCCTGGGAACATCGGATCAAAGATGACAGCCTTGCGCGAAAAACAAAACAGAACCCGGTCAAACCGGCCTGCCACGCAATGTCGCAGAGGGAAGAAGGGGGGCAGAGCCCCCCTGTCTCAGAACAGCTCGCCGCCCTGCCGCGAGGAGACCTCGAGGATCCCCATCACATAGCCCGCGACCGAGCGGAAGCAGACGAGGCTCAACTCCTCGGGGCCCGAGCGCCAGATCGCCGCGGCGACCTGCGCGGCGCGGGTGCGGCGCATCTCGCCCGCTTTCAGGGTGGCGAAATCGACCGGGCAGAGCTTGGTCAGAACCTGATCCGCCTTCGCCCCCGAAATCGTGAAGCGCGCCCGCGCGTCGGAGACGTTGGTCACCAGCGCATGTTCAAGATGCAGCGACTTCGCCAGACCCGCCGCCACCGCGGGCGCGTCTTCGTAAGCGCAGATCACCAGAAGCTCGTCCGGGCTCATCCAGCCGGTGAACCGGCCCTTGTCGCCCGCCACGATCTCGCGGGCGCCGGGCAGCTTCAGCCCCTGCCCCGCCAGCGCGATCCGCGTGGCCGTCGCCGCCAGATCGGCGCGCAGGGTGATCATGCCGGTCACGCCCGCCTCGGTCACCGTGGCGAAACCGACATGGCTTTCGCCCTTGAGTGCAGAAACCGCCTCAGACATCGGCTTTCTCCCCTGCCTTGTCGTAGAACACCGGATCGACGATCCGCGCCTGAATGACCTTGCCCGCATCGGCCGGGAATTCGAGCACTTCGCCCATGCGCGACGGCCCCTTGCGGACCAGACCCATGGCGATGCCCTTCTTCAGCGTCGGCGAGTAATAGGTCGAGGTCACGCGGCCCTGCACCTTGCGCTGGCCGTTCTCGTTCACGCCCTCGTCCACCGCATAGACGCCATCGGGCAGAACCGAGCCGTCAAGGGTTTCAAGGCCGACCAGCGTCCAGCGGTCCGGGTCGGTCATGTGCACGCGTTCCTGCGCGCGCTTGCCAAGGTAATCCGCCTTCTTCTTCGAGATCGCCCAGCCCAGGCCGAGGTCTTGCGGAATGACGGTGCCATCGGTTTCGTCGCCGATCATGATGAAGCCCTTTTCGGCCCGCATCACGTGCAGCGCTTCGGTGCCGTAGGGCATGGCGCCGAATTCCTCGCCCGCCTTGTTCACCGCTTCCCAGAACGCCAGACCCATGTTCGCGGGAACCGCGATTTCATAGGACAGCTCGCCCGAGAAGGAGATCCGGTAGACGCGGACCGGGAAACCGCCCAGCTCGCCATCCTTGAAGGTCATGAAGGGCAGCGCCTCTTTCGAGACATCCATGCCGCCCATCTTCTCGAGCAGCTTGCGCGCCTTCGGGCCGACCACCGCGACCTGCGCATATTGCTCGGTCAGGTTGGCGGTGTAGACCTTCCAATCCCACCATTCGCATTGCAGCCAGTCTTCCATGTGACCGTGCATCCGGTCCGCGCCGCCCGAGGTGGTGTGGCACAGCCACGTATCCTCGGCCAGACGCACGACCACGCCGTCGTCGATCAGGAAGCCGTTGTCCGAGCACATCAGACCATAGCGGCACTTGCCGACCGGCAGGGTGGACATGAGGTTGGTATACATCATGTCGAGGAAGCGCCCCGCATCCGGCCCCTTGACCACGATCTTGCCCAGCGTCGAGGCATCCAGCAGCCCGACATTGGTGCGCGTGTTGGTGATCTCGCGGTTGACCGACTCGCGGTGCTTTTCGCCCTTGCGCGGATAGGTATAGGGACGGCGCCACAGGCCCACCGGCTCCCAATGCGCGCCCTTGGCCTCGTGCCAGGCGTGCATCGGCGTCTTGCGCAGCGGCTGGAAGATCTCGCCGCGGGCTTCGCCGGTGATCGCACCGAAGGAAATCGGCGTGTAGGGCGGACGGAAGGTCGTCGTGCCCGTCTGCGGGATCGCCTGCCCCAGCGCTTCCGACAGGATCGCCAGACCGTTGATGTTGCTCAGTTTCCCCTGATCGGTGGCCATGCCGAGCGTGGTGTAGCGCTTGGTATGTTCGACCGAGGCATAGCCTTCGCGCGCCGCCAGCTGCACGTCCGAGACTTTCACGTCGTTCTGATAGTCAAGGAAGGCCTTGAACTTCAGCGCTTCCGAGGCCTTGGCGGGCATGACCCAGACCGGCATCAGCGGCGCTTCGGCTTCGACCGTGCCCACCATCCCGGCCTCGGCGCAGATCGCGTCAAGCGTCAGGTGACCATTCGCGGCGCCCACGGCGGCAGCGATCGGCTGGCCCTTGTCGCCAGTCGGCGGTTTCGCGGCATCGGGGCGGAACATCACCGCCGCCTCGTCCCATTTCACCTTGCCCCCGGCATGGGAATAAAGGTGCACGACCGGCGACCAGCCGCCCGACATCGCGACGCAATCGCAATCGATCACCTCGACCGCGCCGCCTTCGGTGGCATGGCTGGCGATCTCGACCGCCTTCACCGCCTTCGCCCCCTTGACCTTGGCCACCGCCCGGCCTTCCAGCACCTTGACGCCACGCGCGCGCACCGCATCGACCAGTGCCCCCATCGGCGCCGGACGGGCGTCGACCACGGCGGCGACCTCCAGCCCGGCATCAAGCGCAGAAAGCGCGGTGCGATAGGCGTCGTCATTGTTCGTCACGACAAGGATGCGCTGCCCGGGCGCGACGGCCCAGTTCACGATGTAGTCGCGCACCGCCGAGGCGAGCATGACGCCCGGAACGTCGTTGCCGGCAAAGGCCAGCGGACGCTCGATCGCGCCGGTCGCGACCTGCGTGATGCCGGCGCGGGTGCGCCACAGACGATGGCGCGGACGGCCATCGCCCGGGGTGTGATCGGCAACGCGCTCATAAAGGATCGCATAGCCGTGGTCATGCAGCCCGGCGACCATCGTGCGGGTCATCAGGCGCACATTCTCCATGCCTTCAAGGGTTTCGAGGGCGTTCTTCACCCAGGCCTCGGGCGACAGGCCGTCGATCAGGCCGCCATCGACCGGAGCGCGGCCGCCCCAATGCGCGGTCTGCTCGGCGAGGATCACCCGCTTGCCCTCTTTCCCGGCCTTCAGCGCCGCGGCGAGACCCGCCACGCCACCGCCCGCAACGAGCACGTCGCAATAGGCATAGGCCTGTTCGTAACGATCCGGGTCGGCCTTGGTCGGCGCCTTGCCCAGACCCGCCGCGCGGCGGATGATCGGCTCGAAGACCGAATGCCAGGCTTCGAGCGAATGCATGAAGGTCTTGTAGTAGAAGCCCGCGGGCATCAGCTTGTAGGCGAAATCGTTGATCGCGCCGATATCGAAGCCAAGCGTCGGCCAGTGGTTCTGCGAGGTCGCCCAGGCGCCCTCGAAGAGTTCCGTGGTGGTGGCGCGCTGATCGGGCTCGTGGCGGTTGCCCTTGCCAAGGTTGACGAGCACGTTCGGCTCTTCCGCACCCGAGGCCACAAGACCACGCGGACGGTGGTATTTGAACGAGCGCCCGAGCAGCGTGCGGCCCGAGCCGAGCAGCGCCGAGGCGAGCGTGTCACCAGCAAACCCCTTGGCCTTGGCGCGGTTGAACTTGAAGGCGAGCGGTTTGGAGCGGTCGATCAGACGGCCACCCGAAGACAGACGATGGCTCATTTCCAGCCCTCCCAGCCCGGACGTTTCTCTTTGATTTTGGCAATCAGTTCTGCGGGCGGTTCGGTGGTCTGCGCCGGATAGGTGCCGAAGACTTCCCAGCTGACGGTGCAGCGCGCGGCCAGGAACCACTTGCCGCAGCCATAGGCATGGCGCCAGCGCTCGAAATGCACGCCCTTGGGGTTCTTGCGGGCGAACATGTAGGTTTCGAATTCGGCATCGGTCGAGCCCGGTCCGAAACGCTTCAGATGCGCTTCGCCGCCGGGGGCCAGTTCGGTTTCCTCGACGGTGACGCCGCAGCAGGGGCAGGTCAGTGTCAGCATGTCAGCAGGCCTTTTTTGTGACGGGCGCCGGGGCTGCGCGCCCCGGACCCCCGAGGTATTTCGGGCAAGATGAAAGGGGCGCGGTCAGCATGTGCAGACCCAGGTGCCGTTGCGCGACAGGGCGATTTCCTCGGCGTCGGAAGCGACGAAGGCGGCAACGACCTCGGACCAGGCGCGACCGGTGGCTTCGGGCATGTCGGGGTAGTCGCAGGCGAGATACTCGGCCAGATGCACCGGTTGGTCGGGTGTCAGGTTCGTCTTGTAATCCGGGTAATGGTCCTGCACCGCGCGCCAGTCGGCAAAGGGGCGTTTGGACAGCACCATGGCCTTGTCCAGAAAGACCAGCGTCAGCGCCGGGGAAGAGGTGGGCGCGGTCATCAGTGCGCCACCCCGGCGGCGACGGATTCGTCGATGAACTGGCCTTCCTTGAAGCGGTGCATGCCGAATTCGGCGGCGAGCGGCGAGTAGCCCTTGGCCACCAGTTCCGCCATCGCAAAGCCCGAGCCCGGGATCGCCTTGAAGCCGCCGGTGCCCCAGCCGCAGTTGACGAAAATGCCGTCCACGGGGGTTTTCGACAGGATCGGCGAGCGGTCGCCGGTCATGTCGACGATGCCGCCCCATTGCCGCAGCATCTTCAGGCGCGAGATCACCGGGAAGGTCTCGATCAGCGCGCGGGTGGTTTCCTCGACATGGTGCCAGGAGCCGCGCTGCGAATAGTTGTTGAACCCGTCGGTGCCGCCGCCGATCACGAGCTCCCCCTTGTCGGATTGCGACATGTAGCCGTGCACAAGGTTCGCCATCACGACGACGTCGATCGTCGGCTTGATCGGTTCCGACACCCAGGCTTGCAGCGCCATCGATTCGATCGGCAGACGGAAGCCCGCCATGCCCGCCAGAACCGAGGAATGACCCGCCACGACGATCGCGAGCTTGCCGCAATCGATCGAACCGCGCGTCGTGTCGACGCCCACGACCTTGCCGCCCGCGGTGCGCACGCCGGTGACCTCGGTGTTCTGCAAAAGGTCCATGCCCATGTCGGAACAGGCCCGCGCATAGCCCCAGGCCACGGCGTCATGCCGCGCGGTGCCGCCCTTTTCCTGCAGCAGCGCGCCCAGCACCGGATAGCGCGGGCCCGCGATGTTCAGGATCGGAACGAGCTTCTTGACTTCCTTCGGCTCGATCCAGCGGGTTTCGACGTTTTGCAGGTTGTTGGCATAGACGGTGCGCTTGTAGCCGCGCATCTCATGCTCGGACTGCGCCAGCATCAAGAGGCCGCGGGGCGAGAACATGACGTTGTAGTTCAGATCCTGCGACAGCCCCTCATAAAGCGAGCGCGCCTTTTCATAGATCGCGGCCGAGGGGTCCTGCAGATAGTTCGAGCGGATGATCGTGGTGTTGCGCCCGGTGTTGCCACCCCCAAGCCACCCTTTTTCGATGATCGCCACGTTCTTGATGCCGTGGACCTTGCCCAGATAATAGGCCGTGGCGAGGCCGTGCCCGCCCGCCCCCACCACGATCACGTCGTAGCGTTTCTTCGGCTCGGGCGAGGCCCAGGCCTTTTCCCAACCGCTGTGGTAGCGCAGCGCCTCGCGCGCCACGGCGAAGATCGAATAGCGTCTCATCGGCCCTCTCTCGCTTCGGGTTGGGGGTGCCAAAGGCAGCGTCCCCGAGTCTGGCTCTTCTCACCTTAGATGAACCGGGACGCGCGCCGAAAGCCCCCCTCATGCGGCAATCGGCAGCAAAAAGCGACATCGTTACCGACATGCCCAACACAGAGGCGTGAGGCGTCTTTTCACGCTCTTGTCTCTTTCTGCAGACGCCCAAAAGCCTTATGGGGGATGCAGGATAGGAGACCCCATGCTGTTCTGGATCGTTTGCGCGACGCTGGTCGCCGCCATCGCCTTCGCCCTTGCCCTGACGCTGATCCGCCCGCGCGGGCAAGCCCTGCCCGCCGAGGCGCAGGATCTGCAGGTCTATCGCGCCCAACTGGCCGAGATCGAGAAAGACCTTGCCCGGGGCGTACTGACCTCCGACGAGGCCGCGCGCACCCGGGTCGAGATCTCGCGTCGGCTGCTCGAGGCGGACCGGGCGTTGCAGGCGGCGGTGGCGGGGGGCGATGCACCGCGGCGGGCAACGCTGGCCGCGGCGGCGCTGACGGTGGCGCTGCTGGCGGGGGCCTTCGTGCTTTACGACCAGCTTGGCGCGGCAGGTCAGCCCGATGCGCCGCTGGCCAAGCGCCTTGCCGATGCGGATGCGCTTTATCGCGCCCGTCCCGATCAGGCGAGCGCCGAAAAGGCGGCCGAGACCGACCGCAAGGATGCCGAAGCCAGGGCGGCGGCCGCGGGCAACCCGGTGCCGCAGCCCGATCCGAAATTCGTCGCCCTGATGGAGCGGCTGCGCAAGGCGGTGTCGGAGCGGCCGAACGATCCGCAAGGCCTTGTGCTGCTGGCGCAAAACGAAATGGCGCTTGGCAATTTCCATGCCGGTTGGGAGGCGCAGAAGCGGCTGATCGCGCTCAAGGGCGACAAAGCCGAGGCCGAGGATTACACCCGTCTGGGCGAGTTTCAGACCGTCGCGGCCGGGGGTCTGGTGACCGCCGAGGCCGAGGCCGCCTTTGCCAAGGCGCTGGAGATGAACCCGAAAGACGCGCGGGCGCTGTTTTATGTCGGCATGATGATGGGGCAGAACGACCGCCCCGACCGCGCCTTCCGGCTTTGGGATGCGGCGCTGCGGGTGTCGAGCCCGGATGACCCCTGGGTGCCCGAGATCGCGCAGGGCATCGACGCGCTGGCCTGGCTTGCGGGCGAACAGGATTACACCGCGCCGATGCCGGTGCCGAACGGCCCCTCGGCCGAGCAGATGCAGGCGGCGCAAGGCATGGCCCCGGCCGACCGGATGGCGATGATCCGCGGCATGGTCGAGAACCTGAACGCGCGGCTGGCGAACGAGGGCGGCTCGTCCGACGACTGGGCGAAGCTGATTTCCTCGCTGCGGGTGCTGGGCGAAAAGGACCGCGCCGAGGTGATTGCGACCGAAGCCCGGACGAAATTCACCGGCCGCGCCGAGGATCTGGCGAAGATCGACGCCGCTGCGGCAACGCCGCTCGGTACGCCCGAAGCGGCTGCTCCTGCGATGCCGGGGCCGAGCTCCGATCAGGTCGAGGCCGCGGGGCAGATGTCCGACAGCGACCGTCAGGCGATGATCGAGGGGATGGTGGGCCGTCTTGTCGATCGGCTGACGACGCAGGGCGGCTCGGCCGAGGAATGGGCGCGCGCGGTGGGCGCTTTGGCCACGCTCGGCAAGGCCGATCAGGCGAAGGAAATGCTCGCCAAGGGGCAGACTGCCCTTGCCAGCGACGCCGCCGGGCTGGCCACACTGGACGCGGCCGCGAAATCCGCCGGGGTGGCGCCGTGATCTGCCCCGACATCATCGACTTTGCCGCTCTGATGCCGCGCGTCGGCGCGCTGGCGGGGCTCGATCTCGGCACGAAGACGATCGGGGTTTCGGTCTCGGACACGTTGCGCAGCATCGCGACGCCCCTGCGCACGATCCGGCGCGAGAAATTCACCCTTGATGCGGCGGAATTGCTGAAGATCGTTGCCGAGCGGCAGATCATCGGGCTGGTGCTGGGCCTGCCCGTCAACATGGACGGCTCCGAAGGCCCGCGCGCGCAATCGACCCGGGCTTTCGCGCGCAACCTTGAAAAACTGACGCCGCTGCCGATAACCTTCTGGGACGAGAGGCTCTCGACGGTGGCGGCCGAACGCGCCATGCTGGAGGCCGATCTGTCCCGCAAGCGCCGTGCCGAACTCGTCGATCACGTCGCAGCCGGGTTCATTCTGCAAGGTGCGTTGGACCGCCTTGCGCATCTGGGGCGCGCGAATGGCTGAGAACACGCCGAAAAATACCGACGGCATCTGGAAACGGGCGGAAATCGAAACGCCCTGCGTGAAGATCTGCCAGATCCACCCGACCGAGCGGATCTGCGTCGGTTGCCTGCGCACGCTTGAGGAAATCGGCGGCTGGTCGCGAATGACGCCCGAGGACCGCCGCGCGGTGATGGCCGAATTGCCGGCCCGCGCGCCGCGGCTGAGCCAGCGCCGCGGCGGGCGCGCAGCCCGGCAGGCCGAGTAAGCGGCGGCGGTCCCTGCTCGGCGGGTTGACGCGCAGCAGCGCGGGTATTAACCGATTTTGCAACAGATGCTGCGATAGTCGCGCAACCCTTCTTTCCCGGACCCGCCATGACTGCCTCGCGTTCCCTGCCCCCTCAGGTCGTCCACGTCTACGAGGCTGATCTGATCTGGGTGACTTCGGGCGCCAATCAGGGCGACGGTCTCGATCTGGCGGGGCTGTGCCAGCCCGGCGACATCTATCAATTGGAACGCGAAGCACGGGCGCTGCGGCTTCTGATCGCGTCCGACCCCGAGACCGGGCAAAGCATCTGCGCGGGCTCGGAAGTGGGCGCGGCGGGCGACCGGATCGCGCTGATGGCACGGCATGTCTTCATCACGCCCGACGGCGACACGGTCGATATCCTGTTGATCCGGCACGAAGAAACGCAGGGGCTTTATGCCCTGCCGCTGTCGCCGATCGCACCGCGGGTCGATTACACGCTGCTCGAAGCCACCGACGACCCGGGCGATGTGCGGCTGTCGGACCTTGTCTGCATCGCCTTCACCACCGGCACGCTGATCACCATGGCGGGCGGCGCACAGCGCCCGATCGAGACGCTGGCGCCGGGCGACCGCGTGCTGACGCGCGACAGCGGCCCCCAACCGGTCCGGCTGGTCGCGCGGGCGACGCTGCGGGCCTTGGGGTCCTTTGCCCCGGTGGTGATTTCGGCGGGCACCTTGGGCAACGAAAGCGATCTGGTCGTCGCGCCGCATCACCGTGTGTTCCTGTATCGGCGCGGCGAAAAGCGGCTCGGCGACACGGCCGAAATCCTCGTGCAGGCCAAGCATCTGGTCGATGGCGAACATGTCTGGCGGCGCGAGGGCGGCTATGTCGACTATTTCGCGCTGGTCTTCGACCGCCACGAGATCGTCTATGCCGAGGGCGTGCCGGTCGAAAGCCTGCAGGTGAGCGACGCGACGCTGAACCTGATGCCCGAAGAGTTGAGCACCGAAATCAAGGCGCGGCTGCCCGATTTGCACCACACGCCGCATTTCGGCACCGAGGCCGGGCGCGAGATGCTCGATCAGGTCGGCCGCGGGACCCTGTTTCGCAAAAAGGACTGAGGTCCTCTATTCCGCCGCCCGCCCGCAGTCGCAGCGGCCTTGCGGGCGCGCATGCGGATCGGTGCAATCGGCACAATCCCAAGCCGCCTCCCCTTCGTGGCGGCAGAGCTTCAGTTCCAGATGCTCGGCGCGGTCCTTGGCCGTGAAAAGCGGCACCCCGCAATAGGGGCACAAAACCGTTTCGCGCACATCCAAAGACCCGGCAGCGGGATCGACCCTTGCCATGGCAGCCTCCTGTCCCGATCGGGGTCGGGCGCGTAAACGACCCCCGTCCGCCGAAGACAGGCTCCCCCACGAAGCCCGCCCGACGTTCACAAAAGATTGGAACGATTCTACGCAAGCCGCCATGATCCGGATCAATTTGCCGCAGGCCGGGTGCGAAAAATCCTGTCCTTCTTGCCCGCAATCCCGCCTTGCGGTAAAGGCCGCGCATGAGCAACCGTGCCCCCCTCCCGCCCGAAATCGCCCGCCGCCGGACCTTTGCGATCATCTCGCACCCCGACGCCGGGAAAACGACGCTCACCGAAAAATTCCTGCTGTTCGGGGGCGCGATCCAGATGGCCGGTCAGGTGCGGGCCAAGGGCGAAGCGCGGCGCACGCGCTCGGACTTCATGAAACTGGAGCAGGAGCGCGGGATTTCGGTCTCCGCCTCGGCGATGAGCTTCGATTTCCGCCATTACCGTTTCAATCTGGTCGACACGCCCGGCCACTCGGACTTTTCCGAGGACACCTATCGCACGCTGACCGCGGTCGACGCCGCGATCATGGTGATCGACGGGGCGAAGGGCGTCGAAAGCCAGACGCGGAAGCTGTTCGAGGTCTGCCGGTTGCGGGACCTGCCGATCCTGACCTTCTGCAACAAGATGGACCGCGAAAGCCGCGACACCTTCGAGATCATCGACGAGATTCAGGAAAACCTGGCGATCGACGTGGCCCCGGCTTCGTGGCCGATCGGGATGGGGCGCGAGTTCGTCGGCTGCTACGACATCCTGCACGACCGGCTGGAGCTGATGGACCGCGCCGACCGCAACCGCGTTGCCGAAAGCATCAAGATCGACGGGCTCGACGACCCGAAGCTGGCAACCCATGTGCCCGCCGAACTGCTGGCGAAGCTGCGCGAGGAAATCGAGATGGCGCGCGAGCTCTTGCCCGCCTTCGACCGGCAAAGCTTCCTTGAGGGTCACATGACGCCGATCTGGTTCGGCTCGGCGATCAACTCGTTTGGCGTCAAGGAGTTGATGGACGGCATGGGCGAATACGGCCCCGAGCCGCAGCCGCAAAAGGCGGCCGAACGGCAGATCGACTCGGCGGAAAAGCCGGTGACCGGCTTCGTCTTCAAGGTGCAGGCGAACATGGACCCGAAGCACCGCGACCGCGTGGCTTTCGTGCGTCTGGCCTCCGGGCATTTCGAACGGGGCATGAAGCTGCAGCACGTCCGCACCGGCAAGCCGATGGCGGTGACGAACCCCGTGCTGTTCCTTGCCGCCGACCGCGAACTGGCCGAGGAGGCCTGGGCGGGCGACATCATCGGCATTCCGAACCACGGGCAATTGCGCATCGGCGATGCGCTGACCGAGGGCGAAAAGCTGCGCTTCACCGGCATTCCGAGTTTCGCGCCGGAACTGCTGCAAGCCGTGCGCTCGACCGATCCGATGAAGGGCAAGCACCTCGAAAAGGCGCTGATGCAATTCGCCGAGGAAGGCGCTGCCAAGGTCTTCAAACCGATGATCGGCTCGGGCTTCATCGTCGGTGTCGTCGGCGCGCTGCAATTTGATGTGCTGGCGAGCCGGATCGAGGTCGAATACGGCATTCCGGTGCGGTTTGAGAGCTCGCAATTCACCTCGGCGCGCTGGGTGCAGGGGCCGAAGGATCTGGTCGAGAAGCTGGTCAACGTGAACAAGCAGCACATCGCGACGGACCACGATGGCGACATCGTCTTCCTGACGCGGCTGCAATGGGACATCGACCGCGTCGTGCGGGATTATGAGGGCGTGAAGCTCAGCGCGACGAAGGAAATGATGCAGTAAGGTCTTGCCGGGCGCTGACTGCCCGGCAGATCCTCAGGCCTTCTGGTAGCAGTCGAGCATGTAGCGCGTGACCCGGGCGACGACCTCGGGTTTCACATGTACATTGTCCGTGATGAACGGGTTGCCCGCATAGGTCGTGACCATTTCGTAGCTCGGAAAATAGTCGACGCGCTCGAAATCGGTGACAAGCTTTTCCGCAACGCAGCGCAGGACCGCTTTGGAATAGGAATTGGCCACGACCGGATCGCCGCCGCCGAAACTGAATTGCAGCGGAACCGGCGAAACCGTCAGCATGATGCGCTTCAACCCAGCCGCGAAAACGCTTTCAAAGGCGGGCACCAGCAGATCAAGGCAGTCCTGCACGTTCAGAACGTGCATCTCGAATCGCTGCCCCACACCCTCGGGATCGCGCATCGCCCCCGAGGCCGGAGCCCGGTTGAGATAAGTGCCGGTTTCCCGGTCATACCAGGCCTCGATCAACCCGAGCGTGATGATGAGCAGATCGCAGCCCGGCAATTCCTTGTAGATGTCCCCCATCAGCGCCCGGCGCTTCTGCACGACCTCCAGCGCGCAGGGCTGCGAACCGGTAATGTAAAGATCGGAATATCCGGTGCCTTCCTTTATGATGCCCTTCTCGTATTCGGCATCGTGATGGATCGCGGACAAAAGCCGCCGGGCGATGGTGCCGGGGTTGTATTCGTTGAAGACCGTGCTGCCGCGTTGGCTGAGACTGTCCCCCTCGGGCGGCACATAGCGCAGGGTTGGAACGTCGTATTCCCCCAGTTGCTTCTCCATGTTGCGCGCGAAGCAGGAGCCGACGGTGAAGACCTTTTCGCCCGGCGTGATGTGGAAATTGGGCCGGATGGTCGGATAGATCAGACCATCGACAAATCTTTCGTCATCGTCGCTCGGATATCTGGACAGGCTCTTATTGATCCGACGCAGCGCGTTGACTTCGGCCAACGAAAGTCTGTTCATAGAAACTAATCCCTGATTTCAGTGCTTCGATCAAACCTGCAGCCGCGCGACTGCATTCATATGGGATACAATTACGGGCAGCCGCAAGATGCAAGCCGGAATCAGGGCGGGGAAAAGATCGCCCGGATCGGCGGCTCAATCCTCGCCGAACAGCCGGTGGTATTCCTGAATCGCAAAGCGGTCGGTCATGCCCGCCACATAATCCAGCACCGTGCGCGCCAGTTCCGAATTGTCCTTGCCCCGCGCGCGCGCCACATCGGCCTGCCAATCCTCGGGCAGAAGCTCGGGGCGTTCAAGGAAGAGCGGAAACAGCGCATTCACCATTGCGGTGACCCGCTTGCGTTCCACCACCACGGTCGGCGCGCGATACATGCGGGTGAACAGAAAGCCCTTGATCGCCTTGATGTTCTGATAAAGCGGCTTCGAGAACCGGATGATCGGCCCCTGCATCGCACGGATCTCGTCGACATGGCGCGGCCGCAGGCTTTCGAGCCGGTTCTTCGCCACCGCGATCACGTCTTCGACCATGACACCAAAGACCCGCCGCAGCGCCTCGTGCCGCCGCCGCATCGGGTCGAGCCCCGGGTAAAGCTTGTCCACCGTCGCGAAACACTCGTCCAGCACCGGCAATTCGCAAAGGTCGGCCTCGGTGAACAGCCCGGCGCGCAGGCCGTCGTGCAGGTCGTGGTGGTTGTAGGCGCAATCATCGGCCACGGCCGCGACCTGCGCCTCGGCGCTCGCATTCGTCGTCAGTTCGAGGTTCCACGCCGCATTCACCTCGGCCAGCGCATAGGACCAGGGCTGCTCTACCGGGCCGTTGTGCTTGGCGATGCCTTCGAGCGTCTCCCAGGTCAGGTTGAGCCCGTCGAAATCGGCGTAATGGCGTTCGAGCCGGGTCACGATCCGCAGCGCCTGCGCATTGTGGTCAAAGCCGCCGTAAGGCTCCATCAACAGCGCCAGCGCATCCTCGCCGGTGTGGCCAAAGGGCGGATGACCCAGATCATGCGCCAGCGCCACCGCCTCGGCCAGATCGGTGTTCAGACCGAGCGCGCCCGCAATCGTGCGCGCCACCTGCGCCACCTCGATCGTATGCGTCAGCCGGGTGCGGTAATAATCGCCCTCGTGTTCGACAAAGACCTGGGTCTTGTGCTTGAGCCGCCGGAAGGCCGAGGAATGGATGATCCGGTCGCGGTCGCGCTGAAACGGCGTGCGGAAGGTGGAATAGCTTTCAGCATGCAGCCGCCCGCGGCTGGCATCGGGATTGCAGGCATAGGGTTGCAGCATCTTGAACCTCACCTTGTCGCAGGGCATGGCCCCACCTATACTCTAAAGGGAACAACAGAACAGGTCCAACCCGATGCTTTTGCCGCCGAAAGTCACCCCCCGCGCGTTCGAGCGTCTGGCGAAACTGAATGCGAAGGAAGCCACCCCCAAGGCGCTGCGCGTCGCGGTCGAGGGCGGCGGTTGCTCGGGTTTTCAATATGATCTGAAGCTGGAGGCCGAAGCCGCCCCCGACGATCTGGTGATCGAGGGCGAGGGTCAGCGGGTGCTGATCGACCCGGTCTCGCTGCCGTTCCTGCAAGATGCGGTGATCGACTACACACAGGAACTGATCGGCGCGCGCTTCGTGGTGCAAAACCCGAACGCGACGGCAAGCTGCGGCTGCGGCATTTCCTTCTCGATGTAAGGCGGCTGTCCGGCCACTGCCGCTGATCTGACGGCGGCGTGGCTTGGTGTGCCCCGAGACACGTCGGGGCAGTCGCCCTGAAGGGCTGCGCACTAGGATACCGGGAGAAACTTGACCCAAGGGTCAGATGGAGCGGGTGAAGGGAATCGAACCCTCGTCATCAGCTTGGGAAGCTGCGGCTCTACCATTGAGCTACACCCGCGTTGGGGGTGAAATAAGCGATGCCACCCCCGTCGTCAAGCGCCGATCTAGCCGCGCCGACGTCGACGCCCGCCGCCATCGCCCGAGCCGCCCGCGTTGAAGTTGACCTCGGGCAGCGTGACCACCGCGGTCAGTTCCGGGAACGGGTCGGTCGCATGCGGAATCGCATTGGCGGCGACGAAATGCTCCTGGAAGCGCGGCTCGATCGCGGTCTCGATCTTGATGATCCGCCGCACCTGCGCCTCGATCCCCCGCCGCGCCGCGACCGAGCAAAGCGCCATCCGCGCCCCGGTCCCGGCCGCGTTCCCGGCCGAGGTGACGGCCGCAAGCGGCACATCCGGGATCATCCCCAGAACCATCGCATGTTTCGGGCTGATATGGGCGCCAAAGGCCCCGGCCAGCACGACGCGGTCGACCTTGTCCACCCCCATCTCGTCCATCAGCAGTCGCGCCCCCGCATAAAGCGCGGATTTCGCAAGCTGAATCGCCCGGATATCGCCCTGGGTCACGGTGATGCGCGGCCCGCCCTCGGCGCTGGCGTCATGGATCACATATTCATGCGTCCGCCCCATCGGCACACAGCGCGCGGTGCCCACCTGCTCGGCCGAACCGATCAGCCCCGAGGGATCGACGATCCCGGCAAGGCGCATCTCGGCCACCGCCTCGATGATGCCCGAGCCGCAGATGCCGGTGATCGTCGGCGTGCCGAAGTCCGGATCGTCCGACCAATGCGCGTTGCCGATGATGCGGAAGCGCGGCTCCTTGGTCACCGGGTCGATCTCGATGCGTTCGATCGCGCCCGGCGCGGCCCGTTGGCCCGAAGAGATCTGCGCCCCCTCGAAGGCTGGGCCGGTGGGCGAAGAACAGGCGAGAACCCGGGTGCTGTTGCCCAGAAGGATCTCGGCATTGGTGCCGACATCGACGATGAGCGACAGATCCTCGCGCGTTTCGGGCGCTTCCGACAGCGCGACGGCGGCGCAATCGGCGCCGACATGGCCCGCGATCAGCGGCAGGAGATAGGCGCGCGCGCCGGCCGCAATGGGCGTCAGGCCGATCTCGGCGGCCGCGAGGTTCAGCGCATGACCGGTGGCGAGCGCAAAGGGCGCCTGCCCCAGTTCGACCGGATCGAGGCCCAGCAGCAGATGGTGCATCACCGGGTTGCAGACGATCACCGCCTCGACCACCGCGGCGGCGTCGATCCCGGCCTCGGTCGCCAGCGCCTCGGCCAGCGTCGCAAGGGCGCCGCGCACGGCGGTGGTCATCTCGGCCGCGCCGCCCGGGTTCATCATCGCGTAGCTGACGCGGCTCATCAGATCTTCGCCAAAGCGGATCTGCGGGTTCATCAGCCCCGAGGAGGCGAGCACCCGACCATCGTCCAGTGCCACCAGATGCCCGGCGATCGTGGTCGAGCCAAGGTCGATCGCAAGGCCGTAAAGCGGCGCCTCGCGGTAGCCGGGGAAAAGCGCAACGAGCCGCGGGGCGGTGCCGTCGCCCGCTTCCTGCACCGCGGCAGTGACCTGCCAATTGCCCTTGCGCAGCACCGGCTGAAGGCGCGCCATCACCGCAAGATCGGCCTGCAGGCCCTTGATCTGCCACTGGCTTTCCAAGGCCGCCGCGAGCCGCTCCAGATCGCCCGAAGGCTCGTGCATCGAGGGCTCGGCCACTTCGACGTAAAGCGGGCGGGTGGCGGGGTCCATCTCCATCACCCGCTCCGTCGCGGATTTCCGGATCACCTGCTTGTGCACCTGGCTTTCCGCGGGCACGTCGATCACCACATCGCCCATGACACAGGCCTGACAGCCCAGACGCCGGCCCTCCTTCAGGCCGCGGATGCGGTCGTAGCGCTCCTCGACCGCGTTGATCGGGCTCAGCGCATCGGCCCCGACGGTGACGCCGTGCTTGGGAAACTCGCCATAGCCGGGCGCGATCTGGCATTTCGAGCAGATCCCGCGCCCGCCGCAGACGGAATCGAGATCGACGCCCAAGGCGCGGGCTGCCGCCAGAACCGGCGTGCCCTTCGCCACCCGACCGCGTTTGCCCGAGGGCGTGAAAATCACCAGTGCATCGTCACTCATCGCGCTCTCCCTTGTCCGCACCCTGTTCTAGGGCAGCCACGACGGAAGGCAAAGCCCGGCTGCGACGGCAGGTCGCAGCTTTGCGGCATCGGAAGACCGGAACCGGCCGAACAGGGGGCAGCGCCCCCTTCGGGTCGCCCGCGACAGCGGGCGAAACGCGCCTCAGCGCGTCTGCCGCCGGGCCATGAAGGCGAGCCGCTCGAAAAGATGCACATCCTGCTCGTTCTTCAGAAGCGCGCCGTGAAGCTTCGGCAGCAGGTTCGCGGGATCGGCCTTCAGATCCTCGGGCGAAAGATCCTCGGCCAGAAGCAGCTTCAGCCAGTCGAGCACTTCCGAGGTCGAGGGCTTCTTCTTCAGACCCGGCGTCTCGCGAATCTCGTAAAACCGGGTCAGGGCGGCGGCCAGCAGCGCCTCCTTGATGCCCGGAAAATGCACCTGCACGATCGCCTTCAGCGTCTCGGCATCGGGGAAGCGGATGTAATGGAAGAAGCAGCGGCGCAAGAAGGCGTCGGGCAGTTCCTTTTCGTTGTTCGAGGTGATGATCACGATCGGCCGATGGCTCGCGCGGATCATTTCGCCGGTCTCGTAGACGTGGAACTCCATCCGGTCGAGTTCCTGCAGCAGGTCGTTCGGAAATTCGATATCGGCCTTGTCGATCTCGTCGATCAGCAGAACCACCTTGCCCGGCGCCTCGAAGGCCTGCCAGAGCTTGCCCTTGCGGATGTAATTCCTGACCTCGTTCACCCGCACATCGCCCAGCTGGCTGTCGCGCAAGCGGCTCACCGCGTCATATTCGTAAAGCCCCTGCTGCGCCTTCGTCGTCGATTTTACCGCCCATTCGAGCATCGGCAGCCCGAGCGCCGCCGAGACCTGCCGCGCAAGTTCGGTCTTGCCGGTGCCCGGCTCGCCCTTCACCAGAAGCGGCCGTTCGAGCCGCACGGCGGCATTGACCGCCACGATCAGATCGGGCGGCGCGACATAATCCTTGGTCGAGGTGAACTGCACGGGCATCTCCTTGCGGGCTTGGTCGAAACCCTAGCCGCGCCCCGAAATCGTCGCAAGCATCGTGCAAGCCACTGGCACGAAAGATGCCGCAGCCGCAAAGCGGGGCGTGACAACCCATGCGGGTTAGGGTAAGTGAGCGCGCAGCGGTGCCGGGGGGGCTACCCCGACACGACCGAGGGCCCGACAGTGAGTGAAGCGATGAAAGCCGAGACCTTCCTTCCCGACGATTACCGCCCGGCCGAAGACGAGCCTTTCATGAACGAAAGGCAGCTCGAATATTTCCGCCGCAAGCTCACGGCCTGGAAAAACGAACTGCTCGAACAGTCGCTCGAAACGCTCGAAGGCCTCGCCGAATCGGCGCGCAACGTGCCCGATCTGGCAGACCGCGCCAGCGAGGAAACCGACCGCGCGCTCGAGCTGCGCACCCGCGACCGGCAGCGCAAGCTGGTTTCGAAGATCGATGCCGCGCTGCGGCGGATCGAGAATGGCGAATATGGCTATTGCGAGATGACCGGCGAGCCGATCTCGCTCAAGCGGCTTGACGCCCGCCCGATCGCGACGATGACGCTGGAAGCGCAGGAAAAACACGAGCGCCGCGAGCGCGTGCACCGCGACGACTGACCTCTGCGGCGCCGCAAGCGCAAGGGGGGTGCGACGCGACGCCCCACCTCAAGGGGTTTGATTTCGCGCAAGGACATGGGACACCGGCACCAATAGGGGCCGGTGCTTTTATTTGGGAAGAGGTCTCCGGGTCGGACGGGGCCAATGGTCGGAAAGGGTCTGGTCGTGTTGATCGGTCGGAAGGTGACGGTGCTCGGTGCGGGGGTTGCCGGGCTGGCTGTGGCCCGGGCGCTGGCGCTTCGGGGCGCGCAGGTGACGGTGCTCGAGCAATCCGATGCGATCCGCGAAGTGGGCGCCGGGTTGCAGATCTCGCCCAATGGCGCGCGGGTGCTGCATGCGCTGGGTCTCGGCGATGCGCTCGCCGCGGCCGGGCCGAAGGCCGAGGCGATCGAGCTGCGCGAGGGCGAGACCGGCAAGCGGGTCACCCGGCTCGATCTGGCGAAGCTGCGTCCGGGCGAGGAATACCGGCTGGTGCACCGCGCCCGGCTGATCGAGCTTCTGGCCGAGGGCGCGCGCGCGGCGGGGGTCGAGATCAAGCTGCAGCAACGCGTGACCGAGGTCACGCTCGGGATGCATCCGCCGCGGCTGAAGATGATGAAGGGCGAGGAAATCGAGACCGGCCTGCTGATCGGCGCCGATGGCCTGCAATCGCGGGTACGGCGCGCGCTGAACGGCGAGGGGCGGCCCTTCTTCACCCATCAGGTTGCCTGGCGCACGCTGATCCCCTGCGACGACGCCGAGCCGAAGGTGGCGCAGGTCTTCATGGGCAACGGGCGCCATCTGGTCAGCTATCCGATCGGGCGGGGCTTGCGCAACATCGTGGCGGTCGAAGAACGCCAGCGCTGGACCGCCGAGGGCTGGTTCCACCGCGACGATCCGATGAGCCTTCTGGCCGCCTTCGAGGAGTTCTGCCCGCAGGTGCAGGAGTGGCTGGAAGCGGTGAAGGAGCCCTGGCTCTGGGGCCTTTTCCGCCACCGCGTGGCCCGGGTCTGGCAAGGCCGCGGCGCGGCGATCCTTGGCGATGCCGCCCATCCGACGCTGCCCTTCATGGCGCAGGGTGCGGTGATGGCGCTTGAAGATGCCTGGGTGCTGGCGGCCTGTCTTGCCGAGGCCGAGAATGAGGCCGCCGGGCTTGCCGCCTATCAATCCGCGCGCCGCGCGCGCTGCGAGGCGATCGTCGAGGCGGCGAATGAAAACGCCCGCAACTATCACCTGTCCGGTCCGGCGCGGGTGATCGGGCATCTGGCCTTGCGCACCGCCTCGGCGATTGCCCCCGGCAAGATCCTTGGTCGCTTCGATTGGGTCTATGGCCACGACGTGACCGCGCCCCGCCCCTGAGGCTCAGGCGTCCAGATCGATCCAGACCGGGACGTGATCCGAGGGCTTCTCGCCCGCGCGCACGTCCTTGTCGATGCCGGTGTCGCGCAGCAGATCGGCCGCCTGTGGCGACAGCAGCAGGTGGTCGATGCGGATGCCGTTGTTCTTTTGCCAGGCCCCGGCCTGATAATCCCAGAACGAATATTGCCCCGGCGCGGCGACGCGGGCGCGGAAGGCATCGGTGAGGCCAAGGTTCACGATCCGCCGGAAGGCCGCGCGGGTTTCGGGCAGGGCCAGCGCATCCTCGCGCCAGATCTCGGGTTTCGCCGCATCAAGATCGCTCGGGATCACGTTGTAATCGCCCGCAAAAACCAGAGGTTCCTCGGTCTTCAGCAGGGTTTCGACGCGGGCTTGCATCCGCGCCATCCAGGCCAGCTTGTAGTCGTATTTCGGCCCGGGCGCCGGGTTGCCGTTCGGCAGGTAAAGCCCGCAGACCCGCACCGCGCGGGTGCCGATCACCGTCGCCTCGATCCAGCGGGCCTGCTCGTCACTGTCGTCGCCGGGCAGACCGCGGATGATATCCTCGATCGGCAGGCGGCTGAGGATCGCGACGCCGTTGAAGCCCTTCTGCCCGTGGGTGTGGACGCTGTAGCCGGTGCCGTCGAGCACCTCATGCGGAAAGGCCTCGTCGGTCGACTTGATTTCCTGCAGCAGGACGACGTCGGGCTCGGCCGTCTTGAGCCACGCGGGCAAAGCCTCGGCCCGGGCCTTGATGCCGTTGATGTTGAACGTGGCGATCTTCATGGGCGTCTCCCTTTGAGGGAGTTGTAGGGGCCAGACCCTGAAGGTGCAACCATCGAGGCGTCCGGCCGGAAGCCGCCCGCCCCGCCAGCGCGGGACGAGCAGCGTTGCATGGCCTCAGCCGAGGTTCACCCAGACCGATTTCGTCTGGGTGTATTGCGACAGCGCCTCGAAGCACTTGTCGCGGCCGTTGCCGGTCTGCTTGAAGCCGCCCCAGAGCGAGGTCATGTCGCCATGATCGAAGCAGTTCACCCAGCACACGCCCGCTTCCATGTCGCGCCCGAAGGTATGCGCCTTGGTGATGTCGCGGGTCCAGATCGAGGCGGCGAGCCCATAGGGCGAGTCATTGGCGATCTCGAGCCCGTCTTCGAGCCCGTCGATCGGGATGATGGTGCCGACCGGGCCAAAGATTTCCTCGCGCGCGATGGTCATCGAATTGTTGACCCCGGTGAAGAGCGTGGGTTCGACATAGGCGCCGTTCGAGAGCGCCGCGGGCGTGCTGCCGCCCAGCGCCAGCGTCGCCCCCTCGGCGCAACCGGTGCGGATGTAGCCCAGCACGCGGGCCTGCTGTTCGGTGGTGACGAGCGGCCCCATCGTCGTCGACGGATCGAGCGGGTTGCCGACGACGAAGTTCTGTTTCGCGGTGGCGATGAACTTTTCGACAAAGGCGTCGTGCAGTTCCTTGGCCACAAGGATGCGCGAGCCCGCGTTGCAGACCTCGCCCTGGTTGCCGTAGATGCCGTTCACCGCATAGGTGGCGACGGTGTCGAGATCGTCCCAGTCGCCCAGAATGATCTGCGGGGTCTTGCCGCCGCATTCGGTGCTGACGCGCTTCATGTTCGACTGACCGGCGTAGATCATCAGAAGCTTGCCGACCTCGGTCGAGCCGGTGAAGGCGATCTTGTCGACATCCATATGCAGCGCGAGCGCCTTGCCCACTTCCTCGCCCAGACCCTGCACGACGTTCAGCACGCCGGGCGGGCCACCCGCCTCGATGAACAACTCGGCCAGAAGGCAGGCCGAGAGCGGCGATTGCTCGGCCGGTTTCAGCACCACCGAGTTGCCGGTGGCGAGCGCGGGGCCGATCTTCCACGCCGCCATCATCAGCGGATAGTTCCAGGGCGTGATGATGCCGACGACGCCCAAGGGCTGATTGAGGATGTAATGCAGCGCGCTCGTGGCCGTGGCCGTCACCTGTCCGTGGAACTTGTCGATCGATTCCCCGAAGAACTTGATCGTCGTGGCCGAGAAGGGCACGTCGATGTTCATCATGTCCATCACCGGCTTGCCCATGTCGAGGCTGTCGAGCACGGCGAATTCCTCGCCATGCGCCTCGATCAGCGCGGCGAATTTCTCCATCACCGCCATGCGGGCGCGCGGCTCCATCTTCGACCAGACACCCGAGCGGAAGACCTTGCGGCCGACGGACACGGCCTTGTCGATCTCAGTTTGACCGCCGCGGGCGACCTCGGCCAGCACGGCGCCATTGGCCGGGTTGATCGTCTGGAAGGTGCGGCCATCGGCCGAGGGCACATGGTCGCCGCCGATGAAGTGGCGGGTGCGCAGGTTCACCTTTTCGGCAAGGTCCTGCCAATAGGCCAAGGTATAATCGGTCATTTTTCTCTCCCTGTGGTTATTTGCGGTCGCGCAGCAGGCCGACCGAGAGGACGATGAGCAGAAGCGAGACCAGAACGATCATCGAGCCGATGGCGTTGATCTCGGGGGTGATGCCACGGCGCAGCGTGGAATAGATGTAGATGGGCAGGGTGATGTCGCGCCCGGTGAGGAAATAGGTCACCGGGATCTCGTCGAAGCTGAGGGTGAAGCTCAGCAGCCCCGCGCCAAGGATCGCCGGCCGGATCGAGGGCAGCGTGACGCGAAAGAAGGTCTCGACCGGCCCGGCGCCGAGATCGGCCGAGGCTTCCAGAAGCCGGTGATCGGTCTTCGCGAGCCGCGCCATCACTTGGCTCACCACCACTCCCAGAAGGGCTGTCGCGTGGCCGATCACCACGGCGGTCAGGCTTTGGGGAATGCCGATCTGCTTGTAGAAGTTGAGCATCGCGATCCCGGTCACAAGGCCCGGCAGACTGAGCGGCAGCAAGATTGCGTTGCGGAAAAGCCCCTTGCCCGGGAAGTCGTGCCGGTCGAGCACCAGCGCCGCCAGCGTGCCGATGGTGAGCGTCAGGCCGGTGGCGCAGACGGCCACGATCAGGCTGTTTTTCAGCGCCGTCAGCATCTGCGCATTGGCGAAGACCGCCTGATACCAGTGCCAGGTGAAGCCCGCGAGCGGGAAGGAGGTCACCTTGCTGTCGTTGAAGGAAAACACGATCAGCACGACGATCGGCAGGTAAAGGAAGGCCAGCACCCCGAAAACGAAACCGACCATCCCCTTTTGCCACCACAAAAGTTGTTTCATCGCCGCCCCCTATCGCAGATTGCGCGCCGAGGCGCGTTCGGCCCAGCCGGTGACCGCAAGGATCGCCAGCACCATGATCAGCACGAGCGTGGCGAGGGCCGAGCCGAGCGGCCAGTTCAGCGCCGCGCCAAATTGCGTTTGCAGCAGGTTCGCCACCATCGTCCCGTCCGGCCCGCCGACCAGCACCGGGGCGACGAAATCGCCAAAGCTCAGGCAGAAGGTCATCATCGCCCCGGCCACCACGCCGCCCAGCGACAAGGGCGCGATCACATGGCGGAACGTGCCCAAAGGCCCGATGCCAAGGTCTTCCGACGCCTCGATCAGCCCCTTGGGGATGTTTTCCAGCACCGCATAGATCGGCATCACCATGAAGGGCACGAAGATATAGGTGAGCGTGATCACCATCGCCGTCTGGTTATAAAGGAACGCATCAAGCGGCGCGTCGATCAGCCCAAGCGACATCAGCGCGGAATTGAGCGCCCCATCGGTGCCCAGAATGATCTTCCACGTATAGGCGCGCAGCAGGTAGCTGACCCAAAGCGGCACGATCACCGCCATGTAGACCAGATTGCGCAGCTTGTCGGAGCGGATGGTGAAGACGAGGAAATAGGCGAGCGGATAGCCCAGGATCAGCGCGCAGCCGGTGACCATCGCGGCGATCTTCAGCGTGCGCAGGATCACCGTCGTATATTGCGGGTCCGAAAACAGCTGCAGGTAGTTGCCGAACTGAAAATCGGGCACGAAAAGCGGGAATTGCCGGGTCCAGAAGCCCACGGCGATCATCAGGATATAGGGCACGATCAGAAGCAACAGCGCCCAGCCAAGCGGCAGCGAAAAGAGCCCCGCCGTCATCAGCATCGAGGAGGACGGGCGTCTCATGCGGCCACCTTGGGAAACAGCATCACATCCTCGGGCGCGACGGCAAAGCGGATCGGCTGGCCCGGCATCAGCGCATCGGCCGACAGCGACGAGCCGCGGGCAAGTTGCGCAAAGGCCGGTTGCGTCGCGCCATCGGGCAGGAATTCGAGCCTTATGCTGTCGCCGTGGAAGAGCGTGTCGACCACCCTGCCCTGCACCAGATTGTCGCCCACCGCCGGGCTCAGATGTTCGGGGCGGATGCCGATCAGAACCTCGCTGCCCGGGTGAAAACCATTCCCCGAGGCCTTGCGGCGCAGCTTCGCACCGCCCGGCAGGGTGATCACCTCGAACCCGGCCTCGCGGCCTTCGTACCGCGCCTCGATCAGGTTCGTCGCGCCGATGAAATCGGCGACATAGGGCGTTGCCGGGCGGTCATAAAGATCGTTCGGCGTGCCGATCTGGCGAATGCGCCCGGCCTCCATCACCACGATCCGGTTCGACAGCGCCAGAGCCTCGGTCTGATCATGCGTGACCATGAGGAAAGTGATGCCCAGTTCGCGGTGCAGCCGTTTCAGCTCCACCTGCATCACCTCGCGCAGTTTCACATCGAGCGCCGAGAGCGGTTCATCGAGCAGCAGCACCCGCGGCTTGCGAATGAGCGCGCGCGCCATCGCCACGCGCTGTTTCTGCCCGCCCGAGAGCGCGCCGGGACGCTTGCCGCCCATATGGCTCAGCCCGACCATTTCGAGCACCTCGCCCACCTGCCGGGGGATGTCGGAGCGCGCCACGGTCGAACCGCGCACGGTGAGGCCATAGGCGACGTTCTCCGCCACCGTCATATGCGGAAACAGCGCGTAATCCTGAAACACCGTGTTCACCGGGCGGCGATAGGGCGGATTGTGCGTCACATCCTGCCCGGCAATGCCGATCTTGCCGGTGGTGGGCAATTCAAACCCGCCGATCAGGCGCAGCGTCGTCGTCTTGCCGCAGCCCGAGGGGCCGAGCAGCGTGACGAATTCACCTTCGCCAATGGAAAAACTGGTTTCGTGCAGTGCCTTGAAACTGCCGAAGGATTTGGTGACGCCGTCGAGCGTCACGATCGGGCGTGAGGACATGGGCCAATCCTGTGCGATGCGGAAGGGGGCGACCCCGGGACTTGGCCGGGGCCGCAGATCAGGCGTTCAGGACGCTGCGGGGGTGCGGCTCAGGGCGCCGCCTTCACCGCGTTCCAGACCTCGAGATATTTGTCGAGCCGCACCGGCTGCTGCCACATCACGAGGCTTTTGACGAAGTCGATGTTGTCGACCTTGCGCTCTTCCTTCATCGCCGCGTCCATGCAGCTCGACACGGCGCCCGGGTTCACCGGGAAATAGCCGGTCGATTTGGCGATGCCGCACTGGCCTTCCGGCGATTGCATGTAGGACATGAACTTCACCGCGCATTCCTGGTTCGGCGTGCCTTTGACGAGCATCATCGAATCCATCCAGCCCTCGGCCTTTTCCTTCGGCGAGAACTCGGCCACGGTGAAGCCCTTGCCGAGCGCGTTCACATCCTTGCTGGTGAGCCCGGTCCAGGCGTTCGAGACCCAGACCTCGTTGTTCGCCATCAGATCCGTCAACTCGCCCGCGCTCGACCAATATTTGCGGATCAGCGGTTTTTGCTCGATCAGCTTGGCCTTGACCGCCTCCAGCTGCTCGTCGTTCAGATCGAAGATGTTCGGGAAGCCGAGATAGCGCGCCGTCCAGTAGATCGCCGATTTGTCGTCCCAGAGCGAGATCTTGCCCTTGTAGGCCGGGTCGAACAGCACGCCGATCGAATCCGGCGTGCCGGTGACCTTGTCGGGGCGATAGATCACCGAGACCGAGCCCCAGATCAGCGGCACGGCCCAGGTTTCGCCATCGACCACGATCTCGGGATGTTTCGAGAATTCGGGATAGACGCCGTCGCTGCCAGTCACCGCCGCGGTGTCGATCGGATCGACGAAGCCCGCGAGGCGCATCATGCCGACCGTGTCGAGCGAGGGGGTGATGACGTCATAGACGCCGCCGCCCGCGGCAAGCTTGGCCGCGAAATCGTCGTTCGAACCGACATAGGTGGCGCTGACGGTGCAGCCCGAGGCCTCCTCGAAGGGTTTGATGAAGGACGGGTCGGCATAGCCTTCCCAGGTGAGGATGTTCAGCTCGCCCGCCGTCGCCGCAAGCGGCAGGGTGGCAAGCGCGAACGCGGTCAGGGCCCGCGCAGTCCGTCTCCGAGTCATGGGGTTTCACTCCTTGTTGGTTGCGTGTCGCGTGACCTGTTCATCTTGCGGATCAGGGTCGCGACATCGATGCCGAGCGCCTTTGCGGCGCTTCGCTTGCTTCCGTGGTCGGCCACGGAATTTTCGATGGTCCGGATTTCATAGTCCCGGACCAGATCCTTGAGCGGCAGCCCCGCCAGCTCGGGCGCCAGTGCCGCCGCCGCGGCGGCCATCTCCTGCGCCGGGGGCAAATGCGCGGGTTCGGCCGTGGTCTCGGCCAGAAGTGCTGCGCGGCGCAACAGCGCGATCACTTCGCGGATGTTGCCGGGCAGTGCCCGGGCCGCCAGCGCCTTGACGAACCGCGCCGAAAGGGAAAGTGGCCGCGGCCGGGCGCGGTTGATCTCGGCGAGCCAGGCGTCGAGCAACGGCACCAGAAACGCGGGCTCATCGCGCAGGGGGGGCAGGGTCAGAGTCATGCCGCACAGCCGGAAATAAAGCGCCTCGGGCAGCGTGCCCGCGGTGCAAAGCGGCCAGAGCGGGCGGGTTGCGGTCGAGACGATCCGGGTACCACCGCTCTCAAGCACCGCATCCAGCGCCGCAAGCAGCCGCCCGGCGAGCGCGGGATTGAGCAGATCGACCGCCTCGAGAACGAGCGTGCCGCCCGCCGCGGCCTCGATCCGGCCGATGCGGCCGGGATCGGCAGTGCCCGTGCCGACGCCCGTGCCGAAAAGCTCGGCCTCGAAGGTCGCGGCATCGAGCGCGGCACAGGCGATCGTCACCACCGGCGCCCCCTGCCCGGCCAAAAGCCGGGTCAAGAGCGTGGTCTTGCCGGTGCCGCTTGCGCCCAGCAGATGCACCGCCAGCCCCTGCGCCAGCGCGCCCTCCAGCTGCTGCGCCAGCGCGTGGCGCGCCGGGCTGGTGACAAAGGGCGCCTGCGGGGTCAGATCGCGCGCAAGTCGGAACTGCCCGCGCGCGGGGCTCGCCACCGGATGCGCGCCAAGCTCGCGCAGCGTCAGAAGCGCGGCATAGGGGTCGTCGTCCTGCCGCAGGATCGAGAGTTGCGCGCTGACCGCCCGGCCCGAGGGCAGCGTGCCCGTGACTTCGGTCCGCCGCAGCCGGATCAGCCCCTCGGACAGATCGGCCGCCAGCCGCCCGGTGCCACGCAGATGCCGCGCCAGATCGGCGCCCAGAAGATCGGCCCGAGTGGCGCGCAAAAGCCGCTCCATCGGCGCATTCACCAGCCGGATCCGGCCGTCGAGTTCGACCAGCGCCGCAGCATCGGTCAAGCCGTTGAGAAAGCTCGGAAACCCCGGATCATCCATGAAGCCCGGACGACGCCGCCCCAGACCCGCCTGCGGCTCGCTGCGATAGAACCTCATGCCAGATCCCCCCCGGACAGGCGCCGACGCGCGGTCTTGCGACGGCCGCGCAGCACGTAGCGCGGCGGCCCCTCCGGCATCAGCGTGACACGGAAAAGCCAGGCCGCCCGCGGCTGATCGGGCTCGCGCAGCGCCAGTTCGGTTTCCTCTTCGCTGTCCTCGAGCGCCGCACTGCTCAGCCGTTCAAAAGCGTGACGCGTCGCGGCAAGGCTGTCGAAGGGCTCGCCCAGCAGCACCAGACCACCCAGTGCGCGGTCGGCGGCGGCATTCGTCGCCAGAATCGTCCCGGTTTCGGACAGAACAAAAATCGGATCCGGCACGGCGCCCAGAATGTCGCGCATCACCTCGGCCTCGGCACTGATCGCGCGCTCGCGCTCGCGGCTCGGCCCGATGTCGCGCGTCGTGCCCCAGAGCCGGATCAGCTGATCGTCGCGGATCAGGGCGCGGAAATCGTTTTCCACCAGCATCGGCGTGCCGTCGTGACGCTGGTCGATCGCCTGCGCGCCATCCAGCCGATAGCCCGTGCGCACCAGATCGCGGATCATCGCGCGGTTGACCGGGGTTTCGGGGAAATAGCGGCTGACCGGCTGGGTGTTGAAATCCTGATCCGCGGGCACGGCATAAAGCGCCGCCATCGCATCGTTGCAGGCCCGCCAGCGCGAGCGGTTGCGAAACACCTGATCGACGATCTCGTCCTCGGAGCAGCGCAGATCGACCGGGTCGAGAAAATCGATGCACCAGCAGGCGTCGCGGGCCGCATCGATCATCTGCGCCAGGATCTCGAGGCGGTCGAGCTGATCGGCCGAGACCGTGGGCACCGCCTCGGCCAGCTGCATCACGAACAGCCACAGCCCGCCCTCGGCCCGGCGCGCGCAGTGCAGGACGGCGGGAAGCTCCTCGCCCTCCTTGCTGCCCAGCACCCAGACCGGAAAGGCCCGCGGCTCCCAATCGGCCCCCGCAAGCAGCGCGTCGAGCCGGTCGGCGCTGACCTCGGTGAACAGATCGGCAATCCGGGCCTCTGCCGCCATGCCCCGCTCGGCCAGCCATGCCGCGGCCGGCCGATTGGCCGCCAGCGCGGTGCCGGGTGCGGAAAGTTCCAGCACCGGCATCGGCAGATCGGCAAAGGCGGAAGGAAACTGGGTCATGGCACCGTCGGTCAGGGTTTATTTACCCTGAGGATGCGGCGTCCCGCCGCACCGGCAATCGAAATTCCGCGACATCCCCAGGTTTTCGAAATTACGCTGCGTTATTGCGCATTTTTCGCTGCGCCATTGCAGCTACTCGGAGGAAAACGTCGGGATCAGGCTCGAAATTCCGGCAAACACTGCGCCCAAGCAGGCATCGCCCCGCCGCTGCAGCGCAGGAACAGCACGAGGCGTGAAAGCTGCAACGCAGCGCTTTCGGAGCAGATTCGTCTGAAACGGCGCAGTCTTGCGTCACAGATGCTGCAGCCCGGTGGCACATCACGCCCCCCGCGACGCGCGGAGGGCGCCCTTGGGGCGGGTTCAACGCCATTTCGGCGCGAATGCCCGCCGCGATGGCTTTACAGCATCAGATCGGCCAGCACGGGCGCCCCCGAGCCGGTGGCAAAGTGAAGGACGAGGTCCGCGACCCCATCGCCGTCGACATCGCCCGACAGCACGGCCGAGCCATCCGCCGCCAGCTCCAGACGCAGCTCCCCCGCCTGTCCGGTGAACGCGGCGGCGTCGATGAAGACGAAGCCCTGATCCCCGGCAAGCGTCGTGTCGGCATCGATCGCCGCCAGATCGATGTGGTCGCTGCCCGAGGTGAAATCGGTGATCTGATCCGCCTGCAGCGCGGTGCTGTCGGAGGCTGTCAGAAA
>NZ_QJTK01000007.1 GCF_003217355.1 Rhodobacter viridis
GCAGGCATCGGCAAATGGATCGACTTCTACAACACGCAGCGCCCCCATTCGGCGCTTGGCGGAAGGACACCGGTTGAGGCCCATCAGGGCCAAGACCTGAAGGCGGCGGCTTGATCAACGGGCAAGCTTAGCAACGCCGCAAATCTGTCCGGAAAACGGGGACCACCTCACACCATCTACTCCCGGCCGATGCGCTTCGCCGTTTCCGGGGCTTGCGTGGCCCCACAGGGGCCACGGTCCCCTCCAACTCTGCGAGGCAAACGGGATCGGCACAGGCTGACCAAGCCCAACCACCCGTGGACCAATGGTCAGGTCGAACGAATGAACCGCACGATCAAGGAGGCCACCGTCAAGCGCTTCCATTACGACAGCCATGACCAGCTGCGAACGCACCTCGCGGACTTCATGGCGGCCTACAACTTCGCACGAAGGCTCAAGACCCTCGGCGGTCTCACGCCTTACGAATACATCTGCAAGATCTGGACATCAGAGCCTGACAGATTCATCTTGAACCCGATCCACCAGATGCCGGGACTGAACAATATCCCCGTCTGGTTCTTTCGTGACGGGGTCGGGCATCTGCGCGAGACGGTGAGCCCCGAGCTTTTCGTGGTCGCCGAGGACTGGAAACCCGATGTGGGCGCGCTGCGGGACTATCTCGACAAGGTCGACACGCAACTGGCGCTGTTTGACGTCGGGCTGCACATGAAGTTTCACGAGGCTTCACGGGCGGGCGATGACTTCGACCTGCGGCAGATCTTCGACGCCAGCTTTCTGGCCGAGGTGCCAGAGCAGGCGGTGACCTTCGCCGAAAACCACGACACCGCCGAAAGCCCGGGCTCGGTCACCGTGCTGACGAATGGCGATCGGGCCGAGAAATGGGTCGATCTGGGCCCCGATCGCGCCGGGGCGCGGTTTCGCGATTTTCTCGGCCACCTCGAGAGCGAGCTGGTGCTGGACGCGGCAGGCCGCTTGGCATCGCAAGCCCGCCGGTGTCGGGCTTATTGCGCATCTGCAAGCGTTCACCCTCGGCAGCGAGCCGAGTTGAAATGATCCCGATCGCGCCCTATACCTTGCACAATGTCCATCTCTCATACTTCCATCACACCGCGCCCGGGCCGAGGCTCTTCGGGCGCAGGCGCAGCGCCGTTCCTGCCGATGAGCCGGGCCGAAATGTCGGCTCTGGGTTGGGACGCCTGCGATATCATTCTGGTCACCGGCGACGCCTATGTCGATCACCCGAGCTTCGGCATGGCGATCATCGGCCGCCTGCTTGAATCGCAGGGCTTCCGTGTCGGGATCCTGTCGCAGCCCGACTGGCAATCGGCCGAGCCGTTCAGGGCGCTGGGCAAGCCGCGGCTCTTCTTCGGCGTGACCGGCGGCAACATGGATTCGATGGTGAACCGCTACACCTCGGATCACAAGCTGCGCCACGACGACGCCTATACCGCCGGCGGCGAGGGCGGCAAGCGGCCCGACCGCTCCACCATCGTCTATGCGCAACGCTGCCGCGAAGCCTACAAGGACGTGCCGCTGATCCTGGGCGGGATCGAGGCCTCGCTGCGCCGCATCGCCCATTACGACTACTGGTCGGACAAGGTCCGCCGCTCGATCCTCGCCGATGCCAAGGCCGATCTGCTGCTTTACGGCAATGCCGAGCGCGCCGTGGTCGAGGTGGCGAACCGGCTGGCCGCGGGGGAAAGCCCGCGCGATCTGGCCGACATCCGGGGTGTCGCGCTGTTCCGCCCGGTGCCCGAAGGCTACACCGAACTGCCCGCCGACGATCTCGACAGCGCCGACGAGGGGGCAAGCCGCACGGCGGGCAATACGGTGATCCGCCTGCCGTCCTTCGAGCAGGTCGAAACCGACCGAGAGGCCTACGCGCGCGCCTCGCGCGTGCTGCACCGCGAGGCCAATCCGGGCAATGCCCGCCCGCTGGTGCAACGGCACGGCGACCGCGATCTGTGGCTCAATGCGCCGCCGATTCCGCTCTCCTCCGAGGAGATGGACGCGGTCTATGACCTGCCCTATGCCCGCGCGCCGCACCCGTCCTATGGCGAGGCGAAGATCCCGGCCTGGGACATGATCAAGACCTCGGTCACGGTGATGCGCGGCTGCTTTGGCGGTTGCACCTTCTGCTCGATCACCGAGCATGAAGGCCGGGTGATCCAGAGCCGCTCGGAAGCCTCGATCCTGCGGGAAATCGAGCATATCCGCGACAAGACCCCGGGGTTTGCGGGCGTGATTTCCGACATCGGCGGGCCGACCGCGAACATGTACCGGATGGCCTGCAAGGACCCGAAGATTCAGGCGGCCTGCCGCCTGCCGTCTTGCGTCTTCCCGGACATCTGCCCGAACCTCGACACCTCGCATGACGATCTGATCCGGCTTTATCGCAAGGTCCGCGAGGTGAAGGGGATCAAGAAGGTGATGGTGGCGTCAGGCGTGCGCTACGATCTGGCGGTGAAAAGCCCGGAATACATCAAGGAACTGGTGACCCATCACGTCGGCGGTTACCTCAAGATCGCGCCGGAGCATACCGAGCGCGGGCCGCTTGACGTGATGATGAAGCCCGGCATCGGCACCTATGACCGGTTCAAGGAAATGTTCGACGCCGCGGCGAAACAGGCGGGCAAGAAGTATTTCCTGATCCCCTATTTCATCGCCGCCCATCCCGGCACCACCGACGAGGACATGCTGAACCTCGCGCTGTGGCTGAAGAAGAACCGCTATCGGGCCGATCAGGTGCAGACCTTCCTGCCCTCGCCGATGGCGACCTCGACGGCGATGTATCACACCGGCATCAACCCGCTGAAAGGCGTGCGGCGCGGCGCCTCGGAGCCCGTGGGCACGGTGCGGGGCGCACGGCAGCGGCGGCTGCACAAGGCCTTCCTGCGCTATCACGACCCGGACAACTGGCCGGTTCTGCGCGAGGCGCTGAAGGACATGGGTCGGGCCGATCTGATCGGCACCGGGGTGAACCATCTGGTGCCCGGGCATCAGCCGCCCGGAACCGGCAAGACCGTGGCGGGCAAAGCGGCGCCGAAGCGCAGCTCCTCGCGGCCGGGGCCGGGGGCGAAGACCTTCACCACCAAGGGCGTGCCGTTTCCGAAAACGCCGAAGAAATGAGCCGGGATCAGGCCGCGTCCCCGGACGGGGCCGGGGTTGCGGCGCGTTGCAGCACGGCGGCAAAGAAGCCGTCCGTGTCGTGGCGCGCAGGCGTCAGCGACAGATAGTCGGGATGCGCCGAGCCGGTCAGCTGCGGCGCCACCTCGGCGAGCGGCACGACGGAAAAATCGGGATGCGCCGCAAGGAAGGCCGCCACCCGATCCTCGTTTTCCTCGGCAAGCAGCGAGCAGGTCGCATAGACGAGCCGCCCGCCGGGCTTCACCAGCCGCGCCGCGCTGGCCAGAATCCGGCCCTGCAGCGCTGCAAGATTGTCCACGCCCTGCTCCTGCGGCGAGCGCCAGCGCGCATCGGGGTTCCGCCGCCAGGTGCCGGTGCCGCTGCACGGCGCATCGACCAGCACGCGGTCGAAACTGGCCTTGTGACGCTTCACCCAGCGGTCGGTCTCGCTGGCCAGAAGCCGGGTCTCGGCATTCTGCAGCCCGGCCCGGCGCGCGCGCTCGGCGCAGCGTTTCAGCCGCCCCTCGTTCACGTCGCAGGCGATGATCCGGCCCTTGTTCTGCATCTGCGCCGCGATCGCCAGCGTCTTGCCGCCTGCGCCGGCGCAGAAATCGACGACACGATCGCCGGGCCGCGCCGCCACCAGCAGCGCGACAAGCTGCGAGCCCTCGTCCTGAATCTCGATCGCGCCGTCCTTCAGCCCCGGCAGCCGTCCCAGCGACAGCCGCGCGGTGACCCGAATGCCCGAGGGCGCCACCGCCGAAGGCTCGGCCGGAAGACCGATCTCGCGCAGCGCCCGCAGCGCCGTCTCGCGCGTGGATTTGAGCGTGTTCACCCGCAGATCGAGCGGCGGCACCGTCAGCATCGCCGCCATCTCGGTCGCGAATTCCGCGCCGAAGCGGCGCCGCAGCGCCTCGGCCGCCCAATCCGGGCATTCCAGCCGCACATCCTCGGGCATGGCGGGGCTGTCGACCGTGCCGCCATGCAGCTTGACCACCAGCGTGTGTTCCGCCTCGGTCAGGATCGTGGGCGCATATTTCGCACCGCTGAACAGCCGCTTCATCTGCTCCGGCGTGCGCCGCTCGACCAGCGTCAGAAAGGCCAGCAGCCGGTTGCGGTGGGTGTCCTTGCGCCCGTGCCGATCAAGCCACCAGCCCAGCCGGGCCTGATGGCGCAAGAGCGCATGCAGCGCGGCGATGATCTCGCCCCGGTCTTCCTCGCCGATCTGGCGGCGGGCACGAAACCAGGCGGACACGACGGCATCGGCAGGACGCGCGACGCTGTCGACTTCGGACATGAGCTCAAGGATGGCTTGCAGACGGGCAGCAGGGGTCACGGTCAGACGATCTGGATGAGAAGCGATGGCAGGTGCGAGAGCGATGCCCGGTCACTGTTCGCACCTGTTGGCCAGCCACCAGCGGCCTTGCAGCCGGATCGGCAACTTACCGGGTCGATCGGCGTTTGGAAACCTGCATTCGTGACCTTGGTGATCGGGGCGGACGGTGTCCCGCCCCCGGCGCCTCGTGTCCCGCCCCCGTCGGGGCAGGAGGCCAGTCGCGCTTACGCCCGGGCGAGCTGACGCACCCCCGCCGCCGCATTCAGCACGATCGCCGTCAGCAAGATCGCCCCGCCAAGCAAGGTGCCTGCGCGCGCCGTCTCGCCCATCACCAGCCAGACCCAAACCGGGGCCAGCATCACCTCGACATTCGACAGAAGTGTGAGTTCGGCCGAGGGCACGACCCGGCTGCCAAGCGTGTAAAGGATCATCCCGCCCGCGAGCGTGCCCATGCCCATCAGCGCGCACCACAGCAGATCGGGCGCGGGCAGCAGCAACTCCTGTCCGGTGAAGCCCGCCATCATCGCCGCGACAAGGCTGGCAAAGATCCCGCCCAGCACCGTCGCGGGAAAGCTGTCCTCGATCCGGCGCCAGCGCAGCGCGACGGTGAAGGTCGCGAAGCCGAAAGCCGACAGCAGCGCCGCGATGTTGCCGATCATCGCCCCCGAGGCCAGCCCGTCCTGCACCATGATGAAGATGCCGACCAGCGCGACGCCGATCGCCGACCAGGTGCGGGTCGCCACCGCCTCCCGGAGGACGAGCCGCCCCAGAACCGCGGTCAGGAAAGGCGAGGCGGCAAACAGGAAAGCCGCATTCGCGATGCTGGTCGATTGAAACGCCAGAATCGCGCCGCCCATCGCCACGACAAGGCCAAGCCCGCCAATCACCCCGGCCATGCCGCCCCGGCGCAGCGCGGGGATCAGCGCCGTGCCGCGCGCCCGCAGGAACAGGATCACCACCGCCACCATCGTCGCCGAGCGCCAGAACAGGATCGGCCAGGGGCCCGGGGCGTCGATCTGACGAATGATCAGCGCCTGAAACGACCACAGCAGGCCCGCCGCAATCACCAGTGCCATGCCTGTTCCGTAACGCATCTGCGGCCTCTTTCCGTTTCGCCTCATCTAGGGCTTGCGCCCACATTCAATCAAACGAATAGTATTGAGACCTATCCTCAGGAAATCTGATATGCCGGAACCGCTCGATCTTGCCCTTCTGCGCAGCTTCGTCGCCGTGATCGATGGCGGCAGCGTTCTGGCCGCCGCGGCGCGGGTCGGTCGCAGCCAGTCGGCGGTCAGCATGCAGATCCAGCGGCTTGAAGACGAGGTGGGGCGACCGCTGTTTCGCCGCGACGGCCGGACCCTGCGCCCGAACCCGGCGGGCGAGGAGCTGCTGCTGCATGCGCGTCGGCTGCTGCGTCTGTCGGACGAGGCGCTCGCCAGCCTGCGCCGCCCGCAGGAGGCGGGTCTGGTGCGGCTCGGCGTGCCCGAGGATTACGCCGCCTATCTGCTGTTGCCGGTGCTGGCGCGGTTTGCCCAGCATCACCCGCTCGTCGAGATCGAGCTGATTTGCGAGCCCTCCGCGGCGCTTTTGCGGCATCTGGAGACCGGACGGATCGATCTGGCGCTGGTCACCCGGTATCCGCATCAGCCCTTTGCGATCTTGCGGCAGGAACGGTTCGTCTGGGCCGCGGCGCCCGATCAGGCCGCCTGGCTGCGCGATCCCCTGCCGGTGGCGCTTTTCGAGGCGGGCGACATTGCGCGGCGCTATGCGCTCGAGGCGTTGCAGGCGGTGGATCGGCGCCACCGCGTCGTCTGTTCAAGCAAGAGCCTGCACGGGCTGATCGCCGTCGCGCAGGCCGGGCTCGCGGTGGTGGGGATGGTCGAGGCCAGCATTCCCCCCGGCCTTGTGGCGCTGAGCGAGGCCGATGGCATGCCAAGCCTGCCGATGTTCGATCTGAGCCTGCTGGCCAGCCCCGGCGCCGAGGGCCATCTGACCGGGCAGCTGCATGACTTTCTGACCGCGGAATTGCGCGGGCCGGTCTCGACACCGATGCGGAGCGATGAGCCGGCGGCGTGATCCTCGCGGCAGCTGGCACGAAAACCCCTCGATACGGCCGCGCGCGCCGGGTATCGTGAGGCCGCGAACGGGGAGAGACAGGATGCGACTGGCATATCTGCAGGCCGAGGGCGGCGAAACGAACCGGCTGCTGGCGGAGTTTGTCGAAACCGCAACGCGGCGCGGCCTGAGGGTGATCGGCACGGTGCAGGTGAATACCGACAATCCGCGCACCGGGCGGTGCGACATGGATGTGACGGTCTTGCCGGGCGGTCCGGTGCTGCGGATTTCGCAAGATCCGGGAACGGGGTCGCGCGGCTGCCGTCTTGATCCCGCCGCGCTTGAAGAGGCCGTGGCGCGCACCGAGACGGCGCTGGCGGCGGGGGCCGATCTGATGGTCGTGAACAAGTTCGGCAAGCACGAGGCCGAGGGGCGCGGCTTTCGCGCGCTGATCGGCGAGGCGCTGGCGCAGGGTGTGCCGGTGCTGGTGGGGCTGAATGGGTTGAATGCGGCCGCTTTCGCGGATTTCGGCTCCGGGCTTGCGCAGCGGCTCGACGCCGCGCCCGAGGCGCTGCTGCGCTGGCTCGCGGCGGGCATGGAAGAGAGGCAAGCCGCTTCGTGACGGCTTGGCCGCGACGGCTTGCCTTGGGGGCGAGGGGATCGGCCGCGCCGCGGATGACGCGTGTCCCATCTTGCGCGTGGCCTGGCCCCTGCTGACCGCCGGGCCGTTTCAGGCGCAGGGCCGGCAGGGGATGCGCAGGGTGAAGGTGCAGCCCTGACCCTCGACGCTGTCGAAGTCGAGGCCGCAGTCCGCGACATCTGCAAAGCGCTTCGCGATCGCAAGCCCGATGCCCGCGCCGCTGATCGTGCTGTTCTCGTGACCGAGCCGGTGGAAGGCCTTGAACACGCCGTCGCGGTGCTCGGCGCCGATGCCGACGCCGGTATCGATGATCCGCACCGGCACGCGGCCGTCATCCTCGGGGTCGATCTGCACCGTCACCGTGCCGCCGGGCAGGTTGTATTTCACCGCGTTCGAGACCAGCTCATCCAGGATCCGCCGCAGGATCTTGGCATCGCCCCGCAGCTCCGGCAGCGGCTGCGCGGGCGGCGGCAGATCAAGCGTCACGGCGCGTTTGGCGGCTTCCGGGCGATGCGCCTCCAGCGTCTCGGCGAGCAGGGCCGGAAGGTCCAGCGGCTCGGCCGCCAGCCGCAGATCCTGCTGCTCGATCCGGCTCAGATCGAGCACGACATCGACCAGCCGCACCAGATCCCAGCCCGCCGTCGAAATCCCGCGCACCTGCGCCAGACGTTCGCCATCAAGCCGCATTCCCTCCGATCCCTCAAGCAGATCGGCGTAACCGATGATCGCGTTCAGGGGGGTGCGCAGCTCATGGCTCATCGCCGAGAGGAAATTCGCCTTCGTCCGGTTCGCCGCGTCGATCTTGTCGCCCATCCGCACCAGATGCTCGCCCACCTTCTGCAATTCCTCGATCGCATAGGGCGGGGCGGGGGGCAGGGTGCCGCCATCCGAAATCACCGCCATCCGATGTTCGAGATCGCCCAGGGGCTGCGCCACCCGGTCGCTCATCGTGGCGGAGCGGCGCCACAGGAAGGCAAAGAACCCTGCGTAGAAGACCAGCAGGATGCCGAGCATCCCTTTCGAAACGAAGGCAAGCTGGCTGCGCAGATCGCTTGAGGCGGCCAGAACGCTGTCTTCGCTGGCCAGAACGACAAGCGACCAGTTCGGTCCCGCCACCTTCGCCCAGGAGGCGATCATCGGCCGACCGAGATCGATACGCCGCACGCCATGGGTCTGCATCTTCATCGCGCGGGCCAGCTCGCTCAGCATCGGTTTGCGAAAGATGTTGAATTCCGCGGGCTTGAACGTGTCCTTGAGGATCGCCTCTTCGTAGCTGTGATCCAGCAACTCGCTCAGGCCCAGATCGGTCTCGCCCTTCGGGGGCAGCGCCAGAATGGTGCCGTCGCGACCGACGAGCACGGCATAGCCGTCGCCCGGAATGCGGATGTCGAGCACGCGCTGCACGATGGTGCCGATGGTGACATCGATGCCCACCACGCCTTCAAGGCGGGCCGGGCTGTAGACGGGCGCGATCGAGGAGACCATCCAGCCGCCCCCCGCCGGATCGACATAGGCGTCGGTCCAGACCGGATTGCGTTCGGGGTCATGGGCGGCATCGGCCTCGTAGTAGAAATTGTAGCTCGGGATATCCATCTTCGGCGGATAGATTTCGAGCACGTCGAACCAGGGATAGATGCGGTTCAGGCTGTCCCAGGTGTTCAGATAGAGCTGCGCGATCAGCGGATCGCTGTCCTTGATCGAGCGCATCAGCGGATCGAGCCGCACCGTGCGCCAGACCTTGTCCATTTCCGCCTCCCCCACCGGCACGATGCCGGAATAGAAGACGGCCGAGCCGCCCGTATCGCGCAGGGTGTGAAAGGCGCCGTCGGGGCTGAGCGCGTGATTTTCCTGTTCGGCCTCGGAGACGAGGGCCGGGGTCTGCAGGGCGCGGCCGGCCTCTCCGGCATAGATGCGCGTCATCGCCGTGATCGCGTCGAGCCGATGCGCGATGATATTCGCCTCGCGCGAGGCGGCGTCGCGGACGGTATCGGTCGAAATCCGGGTGATGGCGGCGGCGGAGCGATCGTAGACCACCTGGCTCGTGCCCCAGTAGATCGCGACGAAGCCGAATTCGATCAGCAAAAGCGGGATCAGCGCCGCCTTGACGTAGGACCGCCAGAGCCATGCCTTGAGCGGCACGGGGTTCGTGCCGGGGCTTTTCCTGCCCACCTGTTCCGTTGCTGTTTTGGCCATCAGGGGCGTCCCGGTTGGGTCGAGTCGCCCCGTTATAGTCCGATCTGTTTCCAAATCCCTGAACAGGCTTGCCCTGCGTCGGAATGAAGCCGTCGCAAGCTGGCGCCCCCCGACCGGATCGGGGGGCGTTTTCGTTGGGCCGCGTCAGCTCAGGCCAAGCCGGGCGCGCAGGGTGGACAGGTCTTCGGCCAGCGTGTTGACCAGCGCCGAGAGCCGCTTGCGGTCTTCGTCGGTCAGTTTCTCGTAGCTCGCGAAGCCGTCGCCCTCGCGATATTTGCCAAGCGTGTCATAGACCTTGCCGAAATTCCCCTCGACCGAGGCGACGAAATCGCGATCCTCGACCATCGGGCCGAAGAGATCGACAATCTTCTTGGCACCGTCGAAATTGCCCTGAAAATCCCACAGGTCGGTGCGGGAATAGCGGTCTTCCTCGCCCGAGATCTTCGTCGCCGCGACCTCGTCCATCAGCACCGAGGCGCCGCCCACCACCACCGCGGGCGGGAAGGTCAGGCTGTCGATGCGCTTGGCAAGCTCGGTCACATCGGCTTCGAGCTTGTCGGCGACGGCGGTGACGTGATCGGTCTTGCCCTCGACCCAGAGCGCATATTCGAGCCGGTGAAAGCCGGTGAAGGCCGGGTCCGCTTCGGCCTTTTCGTAATCATCGGCGCGGGCGTCGATCGGCGCGTCGAGATCGGCGAAAAGCTCGGCTACCGGTTCGATCTTTTCATACGAAAGCCGGGTGGGCGCAAACAGCGCCTTCGCCTTGTCGATCTCGCCCGCCTTCACCGCGGCGACGAAAGCCGAGGTGTCGGCCACCAGCTGTTCGGTGTTTTCCGAGACGTAAAGCTTGTAATCGGCAATCGGCGCCACAAGGTCGAGCGTCGCTTCGCCCGCGGCAAGGGGGGTGGCGAGAGCGGCCAGCGTGGCGGCAAGAGACAGCATCTTCATCGGGGTCGTCCTTTCTCAGGTCTTTTGCGGAGCGTGGCCGATGGCGTCGATCAGCTGACGGCCGAGGTAATCATCGGGTCCGGGCCCAAAGCCCGGGAGGGCGAAGAAATAGCCTCCGCCCACGGGTTTGATATATTCTTCAAGGGGTTCACCATTCAGCCGCGTCTGCGCGGCGATGAAGCCATCGGTCAGGCTGGCCTGCCAGGCGATGAACAGAAGCCCCTGATCAAGCTGGCCTGATTTCGTCACCCCGTTCGAATAGTTGAACGGGCGGCGCAGCATCAGATGCTTGATGCCCTCCGCATCGCGCGGGTTGGCGAGGCGGATATGGCTGTCGAGCGGCGTCGCCGTGCCCTCGGCGTCGGCGGCGTAATCGGGCACGTCGGCCTCGGTGCCGTGGCGCTTGTCGAGGGGGGCGCCGGTGATGCGGGTGCGGCCGAAGATGCGTTCCTGTTCCGCAAGCGGTGTGCGGTCCCAGCGTTCGACGAAATTGCGGATGAGCCGCACCGCCATATAGCTGCCGTCCTTTGCCCAAGTTGGCTCGGCGGCGTCATGCACCCAAAGCACGCGGTCCAGCAGCGCCCCGTCGGCACTGTCGGGGTTCGCCGAGCCATCGCGGAAGCCGAGGAAATTGCGCGCACTTTCGACGACGCCCGCGGGTTGCGGCGGAATCACGGGCACGTTGCCCTCCTGCTTCCAGCGCAGCACCAGCTGATCGGGCAGGTTCTTGATCAGATCGCGCAGCGCATGGATGATGGTTTCCTGCGTGTTCGCACAGATCTGGATCGCGATGTCGCCGTGGCACAGATCGGGGTTCAGCGCGTCGTTCGGAAAGCCGGTCATCCGGGTCAGCTGCACCGGGCGCAGCGCCGAAAGCCACGGATGCGCCTCAAACAGCGAGGCGCCAAGCGCCAGTGTCACCGTCAGCGCATCGGGGCGCAGCTCGGGGCCAAGGATGCCGCTGTCGGCGGGCGGCAGGGCGGGGTCAAGCTCGGGCACCTTGCCGCCGCTCGTGAGGAAGGCGATCCGCTCGGTCAGGCGGCGAAACAGTCGCTCCAGATCGGCGGGGGTGTCGACGATCACGTCGAAGGCCGCGACCAGACCCCAGGCCGGGCGCGGCGTGACGATGCCCGCCTGAAACCGGCCGAAGGGCGCGATGCGGTCGGCGGCCGAGGTCGTGCCCGCCTGCGGCGCGGCGGTCAGCGCCGAGGCTTGCGGCGCGGTTTCCGCCCGGGCGCGCCCAAGGCTGAAGGGGCAGGCGGCAAGGCCGAGGCCAAGCCCGCCCAGAACGGCACGGCGAGAGGGGGAATGGCTCATCTCAGGGCTCCAGTCCAAGCGTGGCATTGATCCCGGCCAGGGCATCGGCGGCGGCAGTCAGCGCCGCGGCGGTGGCCTTGTGGTCGAGCGGAACCGCGGTCACCGCGGCATGAACGGTTTCAATGCTGACCGTGACCTTGGCCGCCTGCGCCGGATCGGCGGCACTCAGCAGCGGGTCGAGCACGGCGCGGGCACGCTCGAGCGTCTCGAGCCCGGCCGCCAGCAGCAGATGATCGTCGCCCGCATAGGGGGTCAGGCTGTTGGCCGCGGTCGCATCGGCGAGGCTGCGGGCATAGCGGGCGGCATCGGCGGCGATGCCCTCGGGCGTGCCGTCGAAGGCCTTGACGCGGGCCTGAAACTCCACCGCATCCTTGCTCAGGGCCGCCGCGACCGGGGCGAGGCCGTCCAGCGAGGATTGGGCGAAGAGCCCGTATTCAAGCCGGTGCAGGCCGGTGAACCTCGGGTCCGCCTCGCGTTTGGCAAGCCAGGCCGCTTGCGGCGCGATGCGGTTTTGCAGATCGGCCGCCTGCGGCGCCACCGTACCAAGGCTTGCCCAATCCGCCGCCGCTTGCGTCCAGGCGGTCTTCGCCGCCGCCAGATCGCCCGCGTCGATCGCCTGTTGCAGCGCCTGCGCCGCGCGGGCGAATTTCCCCGCCGCCTTCATCAGCTGCACCTTGCGCTCGGACAGCGGCCCGATCAGCTCGCGCAGCGGCGGCGCGGCGGTCTCGGCGGCGCTTTCGGCCGTGGCCAGCACTGTCAGCTTGCCACGCGGATTGGACAGAAGCCCGCAGGTGATGTCATAGACGCCCGGTTTCAGCCGCTCGCTCAGCACCGAGGAAAACCCGGGCGCGATGTTTTCGCGCTCGGCCACCACCATCACGCCATTCAGGATTTCCCATTCCACCGGCCGATCCGAGGCATTGCGGATCAGGAAACTTGCGGGGCCCGCCGGCACTTCGAGCGCCATCGGCTCGCAGGCGGTGGCGGTGACGGTCACCGGGATCGCCCCCGCGGTTTCGGGCTTGTTTTGCGCCGAGGCCAGCCAGAACAGCGCGACGCCGCCCAGAACCAAGAGGCCGCCCGTGCCCAGAAGCAGCGGAATGAGGCGCCCGGACGGCGCTTGCGCAGGGGTGCTCATCGGATCAGGCCTTTTGCGGAAGAAGGGCAGGGGCGGGACGCAGGAACAAGGGCAGCGTCACGGCAAGGAAAGCGGCCCAGAGGCCCACTTCGCCCACCGTCGGGCTGTCGTGATAGCCAAAGAGCGCCGAGAGCACGGTGCCAAGGATCGAGGCGTTGGGCAGCACATGGCTCAGATCCCAGGCGGGGATTTGCAGCGCGTTCCAGAGCCCGGCCTCATGCAGGCTGCGCAGCGCGCCCGAGAGCAGCCCGGCGGCGACGAACAGGATGAAGAGCCCCGAGACGCGGAAGAACCGGCGCAGGTCGAGCCGCATCCCGCCCGAATAGATCCCGAAGCCGAGCACGACCGAAATCGCGATGCCCGCCAGCGCCGCAAGGGGGGCGGCCGGGCCGGGGCTTTGTTCGAAGATCGCGAGCAGGAAGAAGACCGATTCGAGCCCCTCGCGGGCGACGGCAAAGAAGGACATCGCGATCAGCGCCCAGATCGTGCCCTGTCCGGGCGCGGTGTCGAAGGCGGCGTCGATGCCCCGTTCGAGCGTCGCCCGGATCGAGCGCGCGGCGGCGCGCATCCAGAACACCATCCAGACGAGGACACCGACCGCGATCAGGGCGACGGCAGCCTCGAACCCCTCCTGGGTCTTTTGCGGAAAGCCCGCGTGCAGGAATTGCAACCCCGCGCCGACAAATAGCGACAGCGCAACGGCAAACAGGACACCGACCCAGATCGCGCCAATCCAGGCGCCCCGGCCGGTCCGGCGCAGGTAAGCGGCGATGATGACGACGACAAGGGCGGCTTCGAGCCCTTCGCGCAACATGATCAGAAGCGGGGCAAGCATGGCATGTCCTATCCTTATTCATTTTGTCGGATATTCATGCCGATTAAAATAGTCAAGATATATCTTGTCGAGCTTTGCCGGTTTGACCCCGCGACGGCGGCCCCGGGGCTTGATCCCTGCACGCGGACAGGGAATGCTGCCGAAAACGGGAGGAACCGATGCGCATCCTGCGATCCCTTGGGCCAGCGGTGCCGTGCGCCGGTCTGCGCGAGGCCCTGCGGGCCGGATTCGGTGTCTTTGCCGCGCTGGCGGTGCTCAGCCTGTTCCCGCTGCTTCCGCCGCAGGGGCTGCGGCTTGGCTATCTGCTGGTGCCGCCCTTCGGGGCGACGGCGCTGCTGCTTTTGGCGGTTCCCTCCAGTCCGCTGGCGCAGCCCTGGTCGGCGCTGGTCGGCAACATGCTGGCGGCGCTGATCGGCGTTGCCGCCACGCATGTGCCGATCGATCCCGGCCTGCGCGTCGCGGGGGCGGTGGGGCTGGCGGTGGTCGTGATGATTCTGGCCCGCGCCGTGCATCCACCCGCGGGGGCGGTGGCGATGATGACGGCGCTGCGTCCCGATGCGGTGGCGCAGCTTGATTTCTGGTTCGTGCTGATGCCGGTCGGGCTTGGCACACTGGCGCTGGTGGCGCTCGCTGCGGGCTATGCGCGGTTGACCGGGCGGCACTATCCGTTCCGGCAGTTCGAGGCCCCGAACCCGCATCGCACCGCCGATGCCGCGCCCCCTGAGCGGCTGGGCCTGACCGAGGACGAGCTGACCGAGATCCTGACCCGGACCCGGCAATCGCTCAACCTCGGGGTCGAGGATCTGGCCCGGCTCGTTGGCGCGGCGGAATTGCAGGCGGCGACGCATCGCACCGGGCCGATGACCGCGGCCGAGATCATGTCGCGCGATCTGATCACCGTGCGCCCCGAAACGCCGCTGACCGAGGTGGCGGCGCTGTTTCAGCGTCATCGTTTCACCTCGCTGCCGGTCGTGGGGGCCGAGGGGCGGTTTCTGGGGGTGATCTTCCAGATCCATCTGATCTTGCGCGCGCGCGAGGATGCGCTGCGCCTTGATCGCGGCTTTGCAGCGGCGGCCCGGCGGCTTTTTGATCCGAAGGGGGCGCCCAAGGTTTCTGCCGCGGATATCATGGCGGTGGCGATCCCGCGCGTGACGCCGCAAACGCCGATCGCGGCGCTCTTGCCGATGATGGCTGATGGCCGGATCGATGCGGTTCCGGTGCTGCAGGGGCAGGAGATCACCGGCATCGTCACCCGCACCGATCTGATCGCGGCTCTGGCCCGACGGGCCGTGCGTGACAGTTAAGGGGGGGCAGCGTCACAAAAGCCAAAAGCCGCTTGAAGCGGCTGTCTCGTCACATCTTGTGGAGAATTTTGGCAGTCCGTAGGGGAGTCGAACCCCTCTTCCCAGGTTGAAAACCTGGTGTCCTAACCGATAGACGAACGGACCACCTTTTCGCTTTGTCAGCTGTGCTGCGCGGCGTGAGGGGTGTTTAGGCCAGGCGCAGGTGACTCGCAAGAGGGTTTTTGCAGTTTTTCCAAACTTTCTTCGCGATCCCTGAGAAAACCTTAAAAATAACAGGAAAACAGGGCCTTGGGGCGGGCGGGTCAGGCGCGCGCGGCATCATCAAGGCGCAATTGCACCTTGGATCGGCCGCCCCAGCTGTCGAGTTCGAGCTTGCCTGCCAGATGGAACCGCCCCGCTCCGCCCGCCGAAAGCGCGGGTCCAAGCGGGCCGTCGAAGGCGCCAAAGGCAATCGCGTCGAGCTTTGCGCCAAGCCCGTCGCCGAAGCTCAGACGCAGGTGGTTTTCACCGATCCGGCGGCTGTTCAGAATCGCCATCGCGGCAAAGGCAAAGCGCGGCGAGGGGGCCGCCTGACCATAAGGACCGGCGCGGTCGAGATCCTCCATCAGTGCGGGCGTCGCCGCGCCGGGCATCAGAAGGCCGTCGAGCCGCAGATCGGCCGGGCCGCCCGCGCCTGCGCCCTGCCGGGCGAGCAACTCGGCGAGCCGGGCCATCGCAGCGTCAAGCTGATCCTCGGCCACGGTCAGACCTGCCGCCATCCGGTGCCCGCCGCCCTTGATCAGCAATCCCTCGGCCGCGACCCGTTGCACCGCCGCGCCCAGATCGACGCCCGCGACCGAGCGGGCCGAGCCCTTGCCGATGCCGCCCTCGAGCCCGATCACCACGGCGGGGCGGTTCGTCGCCTCCTTGAGCCGCGCGGCAACGATGCCGACGACGCCCGGATGCCAGCCCTCGCCCGCGGCCCAGACGAGCGGGCCATCAAGCCCCCGGGCCTCGGCCTGCGCCAGCGCGGCGTCGCGGACCCGGTTCTCGATCTCGCGGCGCTCGGTGTTCAGCCGGTCGAGCCGCTCGGCCAGAGCCGCGGCCTCGGTCGGGTTGTCGGTGGACAAGAGCCGCGCCCCCAGATCGGCGGCGCCGATCCGGCCCCCCGCATTGACCCGCGGCCCGAGCAGAAAGCCCAGATGATAGGCGGTCGGCGCCTTGTCGAGCCGCGCCACGTCGGACAGCGCCATCAGCCCCGGCCGCTCGCGCCGGGCCATGACCTTCAGGCCCTGCCGCACCAGCGCCCGGTTGACGCCCAGGAGCGGCGCCACATCGGCCACGGTGGCCAGCGCGACGAGATCGAGCATGGCCATCAGATCGGGGCCCTTGACGCCCTCGGCCCGCAGCTGCCGGTTCGCCTCCACGAGCATCAGGAACACCACCGAGGCGGCACAAAGATGACCCAGATCGCCCGGCTCGTCCTGCCGGTTCGGGTTCACGCAGGCCGTGGCGGGGGGCAGGGTCTCGCCGCCCAGATGGTGGTCGAGAATGACCACATCGGCAGGCGCGGCGGCCGCGACGGGCTCGTGGCTGAGCGTGCCGCAATCGACGCAGACGATCAGCCCGTGCTCGCGCCCGAGCGCCTGCATCGCGGGGACGTTCGGACCATAGCCCTCGTCGATGCGGTCGGGAATGTAGAGCGTGGGCACATGGTTGAAGGCGCGCAGCCAGCAGATCAGCAGCGCCGCCGAAGAGCCGCCATCGACGTCATAATCGGCAAAGATCGCGATCTTTTCGCGGCTCTTCACCGCCCGCAAAAACCGCACGGCGGCCTTTTCCATGTCCTTCAGCCGATGCGGATCGGGCAGCAGATCGCGCAGGGTCGGTTCCAGAAACCCCGCCGCCTCCTCGGGTGTCACGCCGCGCGCCACCAGAACGCGGGCCAAAGGCAAGGGCAGGCGGGTCGCTTGTGCCATCGCCTCGGCCAGACGATCGGCCTCGAGGCTGGGGCCGACCCAGCGCCGCCCGGTCAGCGACGTATCGACATCGAGAAAGCTGTTCATGGTTCGGGTCTAGCGAAAAAACGAAACGCCCGCCAGTGGCGGGCGGTGCTGCGCCGTTCCGGGGAACCGCGCCTGCTTTTCCTTGGCAAAATACGCGCAGGGGGTGCGGGGGGCGGCAGCCCCCCGTTGATTTGCCTCAGCGGATCGGGTTGCGATAGATCACCCGGCGCACCGAACCGGTTTTCGACCGCATCAGGATCGTTTCGGTCTCGATGAATTTCGGGTTGCGCTTCACCCCGTGCAGGATCGAGCCGTTCGTCACGCCGGTCGCGGCAAAGATCACGTCGGCGCGGACCATGTCGTCGCGCGCATAGATCTTGTCGAGATCGGTGATCCCGGCCTTTTTCGCCCGGCCGCGCTCGTCATCGTTGCGGAACAAGAGCTTGCCCCACATCTGACCACCCATGCATTTGAGCGCCGAGGCCGCCAGAACGCCCTCCGGCGCGCCACCCGAGCCCATGTAGATGTCGATGCCGGTCACGTCGGGTTCGGCACAGTGGATGATGCCCGCGACGTCGCCATCGGTGATCAGCCGGATCGAGGCACCGGTCGCGCGGACCTCGGCGATCAGGTCCTCGTGGCGCGGACGCTCAAGGATGCAGCAGGTGATGTCATGGGCCTCGCAGCCCTTCGCCTTGGCCAGCGCATGGATGCGCTCCGACGGCGTCATGTCGAGGCTGACCACGTCCTTTTCGAACCCCGGCCCGATGGCGAGTTTTTCCATGTAGACGTCGGGCGCGTGCAGGAGCGTGCCGCGCGGCGCCATCGCGATCACGGTCAGCGCGTTCGGCATGTCCTTCGCCGTCAGCGTCGTGCCTTCAAGCGGATCAAGCGCGATATCCACCGCCGGGCCTTCGCCGGTGCCGACTTCTTCGCCGATGTAAAGCATCGGGGCCTCGTCCCGCTCGCCCTCGCCGATCACCACGACGCCGCGGATGTCGAGGATGTTGAGCTGCTCGCGCATCGCGTTCACGGCGGCCTGGTCAGCGGCCTTTTCATCGCCGTGCCCGATCAGCCGGGCCGAAGCATGGGCGGCGGCTTCCGAGACGCGCGCAAGGCCGAGCGACAGCAGGCGATCGTTGAAATCGGTGGGGGTGGTCATGGCATGTCCTGTGCGTTTGGATTGCGCCAGCTAGGCCAGAGGCGCGCCGTTTTGACAAGTCTGACAGCGCTAACGATCTGAAACTGCGTTCAATCTGTCGAGAGCCGCAGCGGATCACCGCCCGGGTTGGTGCGCAGATGCACCGGACTTGGGCGGCTTGGGTCAGACTTCCTCAATCCGGAGCGCCACCGGGGCGCCCGTCACGACGCCGGTGGCGGGAAGACCCGCGATGGCCACGTCGATCGCGTCGCGGGTGGTCTTGTGGGTGACGATCAGCACCGGGGCCGAGGTGTCCTCGTGGCCGTATTGGCGCATGCGCGAGATCGAGACGCCCGCCTCGCCCAGCACGGCGGCGACCTTGGCCAGCGCGCCGGGTTTGTCGAGCAGGTGCAGGCGCAGGTAATAGGGCGCGGGGGCCGAAACGACGGCGGGGATCGGATCGGCAAGGCTCGCGGCCGGTTGCCCGAAGGTCGGCAGGCGCAGCCCGCGCGCGATGTCGAGCACATCACCCATCACCGCCGAAGCCGTCGGGCCTTCGCCCGCGCCCGCGCCGCGCAGCACGATCTGGCCGACCGAGTCGCCCTCGATCACCACCATGTTGGTGCCGCCCTGCAATTGGCCAAGCGGCGAGGACGAGGGCACGAGGCAGGGCATCATGCGTTGCTCGAGCCCGCGGCCGGTCATCTGCGCCACGCCCAGAAGCTTGATCTTGTAGCCCATGTCACCGGCGCGACGGATATCGTCAATCGAGATGCAGCCGATCCCTTCCAGCACGACATTGGCGAAGCTGACCTTGGTGCCAAAGGCGATGGCGGCAAGGATCGAGAGCTTGTGGCCCGCGTCGATGCCGCCCACGTCAAGCTGCGGGTCGGCCTCCAGATAGCCCAGTTGCCGGGCTTCCTCGAACACCGTGTCATAGGGCAGGCCCGCGGTTTCCATCCGGGTCAGGATGTAGTTGCAGGTGCCGTTCATCACGCCCATGACGCGGCGGATCTGGTTGCCCGCGAGCCCTTCGGTCAGGGCCTTGATCACCGGGATGCCTCCGGCCACGGCGGCTTCGAAACGGATCACCCGGCCGAGCCCCTCGGCGAGTTCCGCCAAGGCCTGACCGTGATGCGCCAGCAGCGCCTTGTTCGCGGTGACGACATCTTTGCCCGCCTTCAGCGCGGCTTCAGTCGCGTCCTTGGCCGGGCCTTCGTGGCCGCCCATCACCTCGACGAGCACGTCGACATCGTCGCGCAGCGCCAGCGCCACCGGGTCGGTCTCCCAGGCATAATTCGACAGGTCCGCATCGCGGTTCTTCGTGCGGTCACGCGCCGAGACGGCGGTGATCACCACCGGGCGCCCGGTGCGGGCGGCCAGAAGATCGGCGTGCCGCTGCACGATTTTCACCACGCCAATGCCGACGGTGCCAAGCCCCGCAATGCCGAGACGGAGCGGTTGGGCGGCGGCGGCGGTCATGGGAACCTCATGCTGTTGGCGATCAGATGCGCCCTGTTAGCCTTTCGCGCGCCGCAAAGCAACGCGCGGCGTGTCGTTACGGGGTGGCGGATCGCAGCGCCGCGGCGCGGGCGCGCAGCGCATCGGCGCGCGCTTCAAGCCCCGGCGCGGGCGAGGGCGAGAGCGGTTCCTCGACCAGAAGGGTGTCGGTCGGCATCAGCTTCGGGAAATCCGCGCCGGAGGCGGCCGAACAGGCGGCAAGGGCAAGCGGCAATAGCAGGGCAGGGCGCAGCATGGGGGCTCCGGGTGGCTTGGCCGCAGCATAAAGGGCCCCGTCGCCCGCCGCCAGAGCCGGTTTGATATTGAACGCGCGTTCAGATATCTTGCGCGGATGGCACGCAAGACAGGGTCCCATTCCGAAATCACCGGCCCGCGCATCCGCGCCGAGGCCAGCCGTCTGTTTGCGCGGCACGGCTTTGCCGCCGTCTCGATGCGGCAGATCGCGGCGGCGGTGGGTGTGCAGGCGGGGGCGCTTTATCTGTACACCCCCGACAAGGAGGCGCTGCTCTTCGATCTGCTGAAGGCGCATATGGACGAGCTGCTCGCCGCCTGGGCCGAAGAGCCGCGCGGGGCGGGGGCGCTTGCCACGCTCGAAACTTTCGTGCGCTTTCACATCCGCCACAACCTGCCCCGCGCCGAGGCGGTGTTCCTGAGCTACATGGAACTGCGCAACCTCTCGCCCGAGAACTTCGCGGTGATCGAGGCGCTGCGCAAAGCCTATGAGACCGAGCTGGAAACGATCCTGCGGGCGGGTCAGGCCGAGGGGGTCTTTGCCCTGCCGGATACGAAACTGGCGACGATGGCGATCATCGCGATGCTGACCGGGGTGAACACCTGGTTCCGCGAAGGCGGGCGGCTGAGCCGCGAGACCGTCGAGACGATCTATTGGGACATGGTGCGCAAGGCGGTCGGCGCCTGAGCCTATTTCGCGTCATCCCAGACCGTGCGCGGCCCGCGCGGACGGGTGACGACGAAGTTCGAAAAGCGCAGCCTCTCGCTCAGCCCCATCGTGGTGAAGGCGGTGCTGCCGCCGGTGCGGAAGGCGCGGTCGCCGATGCCGAAGATCGGGTAATAGCGCATCGAGGTCTCGACGATCACCGCCATGTCGCCCGCCGCCATCACCGGAATGCGGTCGGCATCAAGGTTGATCGTGGCCTGGGTGTGCTTGTGAATGCCGTTCGATTCCGCCGTCGAATAGGAGCTGACCAGCGAGAAGATCTTGGTCGTGCCGTCGCAATTGTCGGTGTTCGAGACCGCCGAGCAGGAGACCAATGTCACCCGCATCCAGGTGTAATTGCTGTTCGGCACGTGGGTGATGAAGTCGAACACCTTCTTCAGGCCGGTGACATAGGTCGGGCCGATGGCGTTCTGCTCTCGCGAGATCAGATCGCCCACCGCATAGCTGGCCTGCGACGCCAGCAGACGCGTGCGGAAGGCGTCGGAGATCTGGAAGGCGACGGCGAGCCAGCCCAGCAGCAGCAGCGAGGCATAGATCCCCTCGATCGGGATCGAGCCGGTTTCATTGCGCCAGAATTTGCGGAGCATCTTCATCGCTGCACACTATGGTTCGTTGACGAAGGCGGTGATCGAGACCAGCGCGACCTGTCCGCCAGCATCGCGTCGCAGCGCCATCGCGAAGGGGTCGGCCCGCATCATCGTGTCGATCTTCAGGCAGGCGCGCAGCATCATCAGCTGGTTGGTGCCGCCGCGCAGGATCTGCGGCGACAGGGCCACGGCACTCGAGGAATCGGTGCACACCAGACCCGAGCTGTTGGTGGAGGTCCAGGTCGTGGTGTCGATCGGGAATACCTCGACCGCCAGCCGGTCCATGCAATTGCTGATGAAGGCGATGTTCTTGCAGATCGACCGCTTGAGCACGTCGTGGCTGGGCAGGGGTTCGATGCCGAGCCGCAGGATCCGGGTCGAAAGGTCGACGCCGCGGTCGAACAAGGTCTGCTTGATGATCAGCACGCTCATGTCGACCGAGGCCACCATGATCATGATGAAGAGCGGCAGCCACATCACCGCGGGGATGGTGACCGCCCCCTCTTCCGAGCGGGCGCGTCGCCACAGCCGTCTGCGCAGGCGCGAGAGCATGCCGATCCCCTCAGTTCGTCAGACGCAGGGCGTTGATGGCCTCGGCGATCGAGGCGAAGGCGTCGGAGACGTTCGCCCCGGCCACGTCATAGGCATAGGTATCTGCGGTCGCACAGTTGCGCAGGATGTTGACCCCGTTCGTCGGCGCATCGACCGCAACGGTGAAGATGATGACGCCGCGGCTGCTGTTCTTGGCGGTTGTGCACAGGGCCGACAGATCGCTGTCCTTCTGCGCGAACTCGGACTGGATCGCCATCTGCGCATAGAGCGCTTCCTTGGTGTTGGCGGCGTTGTAGCTTTTCAGCGGCGGCGTCAGGAACACCTTGATCACATATTGCAGCGTCAGGTTCTTGCTCCAGATCGTCGGCCAGGTGATTTGATACTTCGTTCCCGCGGGCAGGCTGGACAGCCAGGTGCTGTCGCGCATCCGGAAGTAGGGCGCCGAGCCCTTCGCGGGCAGGTAGTAGTAAAGCTGGTCCCAGTCGCCGGTCAGATAGCCGTTCGAGTCGGTCGAAAAGGCGGTGGCGTTTTTCATCGAGATGAAGCCGGAGTTGCCGGTGCGGTAGTCGGCCTTGGTCGAATAGCTCCGGGTGTTCTGACCGTCGGTCATCAGCACGAGCACTTTCAGCGCGGTCTCGTCGATGTCCTTGGTGCCGTCGTCATAGTCGAGCGGGCGGCCCCGGATGACATTGCTGGCATCGCCATTGGTGATCAGCGTGTTCAGCGCCGGACGCGCGGCCGGATCGAGCAGCGCCAGACCCCAGCGGGCGCCCATGTCGATGGCCGTGTCCCCCTTGGCGGTCAGACCTTCGATCTTGTTCATGATCGTCGTCTTGTCCGTGGCGAAGGCCAGAACCGAGGTGGCGGCCCTTTCCTCGCAGTTGAGGTTCGTCACGTTGGTGTTCAGGTTCCACGTCCCCTGACCCAGCGCATTCTGGCCCCAGTAGTCGAAGCTGTCGCCATACATCGTGCGCGTCAGCGTCGTCGACGGCGAGACGGCAAGGCTGTTGGTCGGCAGCGTGGTCAGGTCGGCGCAGGTGTTCTGGGTGTGGTCGGTGCTGAGCGTGAAGGCCCGGGAGGTCTTGTCCCCCAGGATGACTTGCTGGTTGTAGGGTACGACCGAGATCGAGAGGCGGCCGGCGGGAGCGCTGGCGGGCTGGACCTTCTCGAACATGCTGGTGACGAAGTTCTTCGCCGCCGTCTTCAGCAACGCGATCCGGGTGGAGGAGCTGACCGTGTCGTTCATCGAGCCCGAGACGTCGAGCACAAGCGAGATTTCGACGTTGCCGATCGCCTCGAGCGCCTGGCTGTTGCCGTTCGCCGTCAGGTAGTCGATCCCGGTGAAGGGCTTGAAGATCGTCGGCATCTTGTCCTTGGCGACGATCGTCACCCGGCGCCACTCGTGGAAGTTGCCTTCCTCGACGACGGGATCGATGTCGAGATAATCGAGCCCGGCTTTCTTCAGGTAATCGTCCACGACGAAGGTGGGGTCGAGATCTTGCGAGAGCGAGGCCGCGGCCAGCGCGGCCCGGTCGAGCGTGTTCTGGATCACGGCGCGGCGTTCCTCGACCCGGACGAGGTCGATGGCGACGCCGGTGCAGACGAGCATCAGGATGAAGATTTGCAACGACAGGATGATCAGTGCGCCATCCTCGTTGCGAACCAAACGGCGCAGCAACCCGCTGTTCCGATCCTTCCCGTCTCGACTGCTCAATTTCATCACGCTTCTCCGATCCCGCGTGCGACCCACCCCTGACTCGCGCGCCGGTAGACAGTGTTCCATCCCCCTTATCTCGCCGGATCGGGGCGGAAATGTGGCGCATGCAAGGCGCAGGCCGTTGATTATGCAGGGATTGGCAACGGTTTGGCGGGGGTTGTCGCTGCGGTTTCCGCGATCCAGACAATGCGTGACATGAATTCTCGTTTTTCGGCGACGATTAGAGGGATGTTAATCTTTACGCCGTATCGATTCGCCTTTGGGCCTCTCGACACTGACGCTCCGAATCCCGATATAGGTGCCATGTCCCTTCCGCCCGGATTCCTTGACGAGTTGCGCAACCGCCTGCCGCTGTCGCAGGTGGTCGGGCGCAAGGTGATCTGGGATCAGCGCAAGTCGAACCGCGCCAAGGGCGACTTCTGGGCGCCCTGTCCGTTCCATCACGAAAAGTCGGCCTCGTTTCACGTCGATGACCGCAAGGGCTTCTATTACTGCTTCGGCTGTCACGCCAAGGGCGATGCCGTCGGCTTCGTGAAGGAAACGGAAAACGTCGGCTTCATGGAGGCGGTCGAGATCCTGGCGCGCGAAGCGGGCATGGTGATGCCCGCCCGCGATCCGCAGGCGGCGCAAAAGGCGGACCGGCGCACCGAACTCGTGCGGGTGATGGAAGAGGCGGTGAAATGGTTCCGCCTGCAACTGAGCACGCAGGCGGGGGCGGGCGCGCGCGATTATCTGGCACGGCGACGGCTGGCCCCGGCGGCGCTTGAACGCTTCGAGATCGGCTTCGCCCCCGACAGTCGACAGGCGCTGTTTCAGGCGCTGACGGGCAGGGGCATTGCCCCCGATCTGATCGTCGATGCGGGGCTGTGTATCCGGCCCGAGGATGGCGGCACCCCCTATGACCGCTTCCGCGGCCGGATCATCTTTCCCATTCGCGACGCGCGCGGCCGGGCGATCAGCTTGGGCGGGCGGGCGATGGACCCGAATGCCCGGGCGAAATACCTCAACGGCCCGGAGACCGAGCTTTTCGACAAGGGCCGCAATCTCTACAACCTTGGCCCCGCGCGCGAGGCTTGCGGCAAGGGCAAGCCGCTGATCGTCGCCGAGGGCTATGTCGACGTGATCGCGCTGGTCGAGGCGGGCTTCACCGGCGCCGTCGCCCCCCTTGGCACGGCGATCACCGAAGACCAGCTGAAACTGATGTGGCGCATCGCGGACGAGCCGATCATCGCACTCGATGGCGACGCGGCCGGGCTGCGGGCCGGGCTGCGGCTCGTCGATCTGGCCCTGCCGCTGCTGGAAGCGGGCAAGGCGCTGCGCTTTGCCATCCTGCCCGGCGGGCAGGACCCGGACGAGCTGATCAAGGCCGAGGGCCGCGACGCGATGGAGCGGGTTCTGGCGGGCGCCAAGCCGATGGTCGATCTGCTTTGGAGCCGCGAGACCGAGGGCAAGGTCTTCGACAGCCCCGAACGCAAGGCCGCGCTCGACAAGACCCTGCGCGAGGCGCTGAAGAAGATCGCCGATCCCTCGATCCGCGCCCATTACGGCGAAGACATCAAGCGCCTGCGTGACGATCTGTTCGGCCTGTCGCGTGGCGGGCAGGCGCCGCGCTGGACGATGCCGCGCAGTGATGGGCCGCGCAGTGAGGGGCCGCGCAGTGAGGGGCCGAACAGTTTCAGGCCCCGCAGCCCGGGCACGGGTCCGCGCGGCGCAAAGCCGCCCGCGCTGCCGCTTTCCGCCACAAGGGCCTCGCTTCTGGCCTCGGCGGGCAGCGAGGCGGTGGCTGAACAGCTGCGCGAGACGATGATCATGGCGATCCTGTGCGCCCATCCCGCGCTGGTGGCCGAATTCGAAACCCAGATCGAGCGGTTGCGCCTGTCCGGGCCGGGTTTCTCGACGCTGCGCGACACGATGCTGATGCAGGCACACCAGCCTCCCGAGGCTCTCGCGGAAGCTTTGGCGCGGGAAAACCCGGAGGTGCTTGAAACGCTGATGTCGCATCCCCATGTGCGCTCGGCCCCTCCGGTGCTGCGCCGCGACGACGGTGACTTTGCCCGCATGTGTCTGGCAGAGGAACTGGCCAAGTTGCAGGCGGCGCGGGCGGTGCGGGCAGAAACCGAAGAAGCCGTGGAAGCGCTCGAAGGCCTGGCCGACGAGGGCGTGACATGGCGGATCAGCCAAGCGACGAAAGCCTTTCATCGTGCCGGAAAGTCAAAACTCGAAGACACGGGCGACCTGGGCGAGGACCGGGCCGCCATGTCGGATTTCCTGCAGTCTTTGCTCGACAAGCACGGCGGCGGATGAGAATTTTCTCAGCTGATTCGCCCCTGTGATTCGTTGCCGTGATTCGATAAAACGGCCAGAACCGATTCGACTCGCTGTGCGCCAGCCCGTGCGCAGCCCCGATGCAGCCCGACGAGGAGCGCCCATGGCCGCCAAGGACATCGACGACACCAAGCCCGACACCGCCGCCGACGAGGACGCTTCCTTCGACATGAGCCAGGCCGCCGTCAAGCGGATGATCGCCGAGGCGAAGGAACGCGGCTATATCACCATCGATCAGCTCAACGCGGTGATGCCGCCTGAAACGGTCTCGGGCGAGCAGATCGAAGACGTGATGTCGATGCTCTCCGAAATGGGCATCAACGTCGTCGAGGGCGAGGAAGTCGAGGAAAGTGAAGGCGGCGAGGTTGTCGAGACCGGCTCCGGCTCGCGCGAGATCGCGGTGGCGGGCGCGGCGGGCGAGACGCTTGATCGCACCGACGACCCGGTGCGGATGTATCTGCGCGAGATGGGCTCGGTCGAGCTGCTGTCGCGCGAGGGCGAGATCGCCATCGCCAAGCGCATCGAAGCCGGCCGCAACACGATGATCGCGGGGCTTTGCGAAAGCCCGCTGACCTTTCAGGCGATCACGATCTGGCGCGACGAACTTCTGTCCGAAGAGATCCTGCTGCGCGACGTGATCGACCTTGAAGCGACCTTCGGCCGCTCGCTCGATGGCGACGAGGGCATCGAGGGCATGGACGGGATCGAAGGTCCGGTCGAGGGGCTGGATCTGGAAGGCGCCGAAGGCGCCGCCCCGGCGCAGCGCCGTCCGGCCTCGGACGAGCCCGAATATGACGCGGACGGCAACCCGATCTCGCGCATGGACGAGGAAGACGAGGACGACGACAGCTCGAACATGAGCCTCGCCGCGATGGAAGCCGCGCTCAAGCCCAAGGTGCTCGAGACGCTCGACCTGATCGCGCGCGACTATGCGAAACTTGCCGAGATGCAGGATCTGCGGATGTCGGCGACGCTGAACGAGGACGGCACCTTCACGGTGGCCGAGGAAGCCGCGTACCAGAAGCTGCGCTCGGAAATCGTGCTGCTGGTCAACGAGCTGCATCTGCACAACAACCGGATCGAAGCGCTGATCGACCAGCTTTACGGGATCAACCGCAAGATCATGTCGATCGACTCTGGCATGGTGAAGCTCGCCGATGCCGCCCGGATCAACCGGCGCGAATTCATCGACGAATACCGCGGCTACGAACTCGATCCGACCTGGATGGACCGGATGGCGTCGAAACCCGCCCGGGCCTGGTCGACGCTGTTTGAAAAGAGCCGCGACAAGCTCGAAGACCTGCGGCAGGAAATGGCGCAGGTCGGGCAGTATGTCGGCGTCGACATCTCGGAATTCCGCCGCATCGTGAACCAGGTGCAGAAGGGCGAGAAAGAGGCGCGGCAGGCGAAGAAGGAAATGGTCGAGGCGAACCTGCGTCTCGTGATCTCGATCGCCAAGAAATACACCAACCGCGGGCTGCAATTCCTCGACCTCATTCAGGAAGGCAACATCGGCCTGATGAAGGCGGTCGACAAGTTCGAATACCGCCGCGGCTACAAGTTCTCGACCTATGCGACCTGGTGGATCCGGCAGGCGATCACCCGCTCGATCGCCGATCAGGCGCGCACCATCCGTATTCCGGTGCACATGATCGAGACGATCAACAAGCTGGTGCGGACCGGCCGTCAGATGCTGCACGAGATCGGCCGCGAACCGACCCCGGAAGAACTGGCCGAAAAGCTGCAGATGCCGCTCGAGAAGGTCCGCAAGGTGATGAAGATCGCCAAGGAACCGATCTCGCTCGAAACGCCGATCGGCGACGAGGAAGACAGCCAGCTTGGCGATTTCATCGAGGACAAGAACGCGATCCTGCCCTTGGACAGCGCGATTCAGGAAAACCTCAAGGAAACGACGACGCGGGTTCTGGCCTCGCTCACCCCGCGCGAGGAACGTGTGCTGCGGATGCGTTTCGGCATCGGCATGAACACCGACCACACGCTCGAAGAGGTGGGGCAGCAGTTCAGCGTGACCCGCGAACGGATCCGTCAGATCGAGGCCAAGGCCTTGCGCAAGCTCAAACATCCGAGCCGCTCGCGCAAGCTGCGCAGCTTCCTCGACCAGTAAGCGAGCCCATGGACGATCTCCAAAATGCGCCCCGCGGGGCGCATTTTTTTGACGCAGCGTCATTCAAGTAAAAGTTGAAAATGTGCATTTCACTCTGCTTTTTTCAGGACCTGTCAACTGCCCCTTAAGACTCTCGGTGCAAGACTTTAGTCGGTGGGAAGAGATGGAGGGCGCAAGATGACCATGTTCCGTGATACGTTCGCCGACGTGTTCCATTTCGACGATCGCATGGCCACGACGGGCCAACACCTGCGGCGCACGGACGAGTTTCTCGATCTGGCGCAGGGGTTCTACGGCGAGACCGTCTTGCAGACCTCGCGCGGGTTGCGTCGTGTGTCGAGCATCCTCGAAGGCGAGGCGATGCGGACCTTCGCCGGCGGCCTGGCCACGGTGATGACGATCGAGCGCTTCCCGGTCTCGCGGCTGCGCCATCCGATGCCGCATCGGTTCTGGCCGCTCAGCCTGCCTGCAGGTCTGTTCGGCAACACCCGCAACCGCTTCATCGCGCCCGAGCAATGCGTGCTTCTGCAAAGCGATCTGGCGGCCAAGGAACTGGGCAAGGGCCTGCTTCTGGTGCCGGCCAAGGTGCTGGGCCTGATGCCGCAGGTGATCACGGTGAACCCCGGCCCGAAGGCGGTGCTCTATCGCTTCCGCTTCGAGCGTCCCGAGCTTGTGGTGACCGATCGTGGTGCGGTGATGCTGTGCGATATCGGCTCGATGTTCGACGATTGGGCCGACCTCGATCCGAATGACACGCTGGCGCATATGCCCGATGTCGCGACGCTGCCCTTCGATGTGGCGGTGGATCTGATCCGCCGGGAAATCGAGTTCGATGGCGGGTTGGAGGCGCATTTTGCCAAGCATCTCGCCCGCATGGAGGCGATCCGCAAGGCGAGCTGCGCGCAGGAGTTGGAGATGGCGAACCGGCCGTGCCCGACCACCTGCCACCTCGGCACGACGGCCGATGCGGTGCCCGTGCTCAAGGACAAGCGCAAATGCTTGACGACGAAAGTCCCGGCCTGAGCCTGCCGTGATCAGCGCTTGAACCGGTCCGCCAACTTTTCCAGCGCGGACCGGGTGTCTTCCTTGGGCTCGGGCGTGGTCTTCGCGCTGGGAGCCGGGGCTGGGGCCGAAGCTGGGGCCGGGGCTTCCGCCGGTCTGGTTCCGGTCGAGGACCGCGGCGGCGCCGTGCGCAGCGCAACGGCATTGAGGAACTTCGCCCCGTCGCCCGCCGCGAGCGCTGCCGCCCCGTCGGAAATCCCGCGCATCAGATCGTCCAGCCAGACCGCCTCGGCCTTGGCGAAATCCGACAGCACATAGCCCGCCACCCGGTCCTTGTCGCCCGGATGCCCGATGCCGAGGCGCACCCGCGCATAGGCCTCGCCCATGTGCTGATGGATCGAGCGCAGCCCGTTGTGGCCCGCATGACCGCCGCCCTGCTTCAGCCGCAGTTTGCCGGGGGCAAGGTCCAGCTCATCGTGAAAGACGGTGATCGCCTCGACCGGGACCTTGTAGAAATCCGCCGCCGCCCGCACCGATTGCCCCGAAAGGTTCATGAAGGTCTCGGGTTTGAGGAGGATCACCCGGGTCGAGCCGAACCGACCCTCGGCAACAAAGCCCTGAAACGCCTTCTTCCACGGCGCGAAGCCATGATCGGCGGCGATGCGATCGACCGCCATGAAGCCGATGTTGTGCCGGTTCGCGGCATATTTCGCCCCCGGATTGCCAAGGCCGACCCAAAGCTGCATCGCGACTCTCCTGTGGCGCGTCCCGGCCCGAGCGGGCGGGGGCCAGCCCCCGCACCCCCGAGGTATTTATGGCAAGATGAATGGGTGTTTCATCTTGCCATAAGTACCTCCGCCGGAGGCTTAAAGTGAAACGCCGGGCAGATGCCCGGCGTTTCCCGTTTCCTTGCGGAAAGGATTACTCTTCGGCGTGATCGGCCGAGACGAGACCCGAGGGCGCCGCGATGTTGGCAACGACGAAGTTGCGGTCGATCGTGGGCTTGCAGCCTTCCGGCAGCGGGATGTCGTTGATGTGGATCACGTCACCGATGTTGCGGCCGGTCAGGTCGACGGTGATGTGGTCCGGAATGTCCCCGGCGAGCACTTCGAGTTCGACTTCCGGACGCACGATGGTCAGGGTGCCGCCACGCTTCAGGCCAGGGCTGGCTTCGGCGTTGTCGAAGTTCACGTGGATGAACAGGTTGATGCGCGAGGCGCGGTGGGTGCGCAAGAAGTCGATGTGGGTCGGCAGATCCTTCACCACGTCCTTCTGCACGCCGCGGCAGATCACGCGGACGTCGTCCTGCCCGTCGATGTGCAGGTTGAACAGCGTCGACATGAACCGGCCCTTGCGCAGGCGGGTCAGCAGCTTGTTGTAGTCGAGGTTGATGGCCAGCGGCTCTTTGCCGTCGCCATAAACGATCCCGGGAACCTTGCCCTCACGACGTGCTGCGCGAGCGGCCCCCTTGCCCGTCCCCGTGCGCACCTCGGCTACGAGAGTTTCGATCTCTTTCGCCATTTGGTATCTCCAATGCAAATTGAGGCCCCCTCCAAGGGTGGGGCCCATGAAGGGGGGGAGATAGAGGGGAAGCCCCCGCTTGTCCAGCAGATTCGCGCCCAGATTCGCGCCTTGTTTTGCAGGGTTTCATCACGCTTTGGTAACAGCCCCGGCGAAACCGTGCCGATGTCCGCGCCCCGGGGAGTGGGCGCGGGTCGCAGGCTGTGTTACGCGTCTCCAAAGCGCTTTGAAGGGGGCAGGCATGGCATTGCTGCAAGTGGCGCGGGTGAGCCGCGCGACGGGGTTGGGGCTTTGTGCCCTCGGGGTATTCTGGGGCGCTTTCGCGGCGCAGATGCCGGAATTCAAGGCGCGGGCCGGGGTCGAGGACGGGCTGTTCGGCGTGCTGCTGCTCGGCTCCGCCGTGGGGGGCATGGCCGCGATGGCGCTGGCGCCGCAGGTCGGGCGCTGGCTTGGCCTGCGCATCCTGCCGCTGACCGGGGCGTTTCTGGCCTTTGCCGCGCTGATGCCGCTGCTGATCCATTCGGGTCCGGCGCTGGCGCTGGCGCTCGTCGTCATGGGCGTCGCGATGTCGAGCCTCGATCTGGCCGCGAATGTGCGGATCTCCGAACTCGAACATGACACCGGCCTGCCGCTGATGAACTGGAACCATGCGCTCTTCTCGGCGGGGTTTGCGGTCTCGGCCCTGCTTGCCGGAATGGCGCGGCGGGCGGGCTTTGCGCCCGAGGCGGTGCAGCCGGTGCTGGGGCTGGTTCTGGTCGCAATGGCCGCCGCGATGATCGAGGCGCGGCGGGCGCATGCCTCCGCCGAGGAGGCCGAGGCGAAAGCGGCCGCCCGCACGCCCTGGGCGGCGGCGCTGGCGGCGGCGGCGATCCTGTTCGCGGCTTTCGTCGCCGAGAATGCGACCGAGACCTGGTCGGCGCTGCATATCGAGCGCAATTTGGGCGGGGCTCCGGGCGAGGGCGCCTTCGGCCCGGCGATGCTGGGTCTGACGATGGCGGCGGGACGGTTTGGCGGGCAACTGCTCGCCGCCCGTCTGGGCGAGGCGCGTCTTGTGGCGCTTTCCGCCGTGCTGGGCTGCCTTGGCGCGCTGGTGACCGCGGTTGCCCCGGTGCAGGCGCTCGCCGTTCTGGGCATCGGCATGATCGGCATGGGCGTCGCGGTCGTCGTGCCCTCGGCCAATTCGCTTCTGGGGCAGCGGGTGGCCCCGGCCGAGCGGGCGCTCGCGATCTCGCGCTCGTGGATGATCGGCTTCACCGGCTTTTTCATCGGCCCGGTGGTGATGGGCGCCTTGGCGCAGGCCTTTGGTCTGCGCGCGGCCTTTGTCGCGGTGGCGCTGGTGATGGCCTCGATCCTGCCCGGCCTCTGGGCGCTGAAGCGGATCAGGCGCGCCTGAGGGGATGACGGCCCGGGGTGTCCCGGGCCCGCCTGCTCAGCGGTAAGTGGTGAAGAAGCCCTCGGGCACCAGCAGGTTGTCGCGGCCGAGATCCTGCACCCGCTTCTCGCCACACAGCGCCATCGAGATGTCCAGCTCCTTGCGCATCACCTCAAGCGCCTTGGTCACCCCCGCCTCGCCCATCGCGCCGAGGCCATGCACATAGGCGCGGCCGATCATCGTGCCCGTTGCCCCCAGCGCCAGCGCCTTCAGGATGTCCTGACCCGAGCGGATGCCGCTGTCGAGCCAGACCTCGGTCTTGTCCCCAACCGCCTGCACGATCTCGGGCAGCATGCGGATGGAACTGAGCGCGCCATCCAGCTGCCGCCCGCCGTGGTTTGACACGATGATCGCATCGGCGCCGAAATCGGCGGCGGCGCGGGCGTCCTCGGCATCCAGAATGCCTTTCAGGATGAACTTGCCGCCCCATTGATCGCGGATCCGGGCAATCTTTGTCCAGTCGAGACAGGGGTCGAACTGCTCCGAGGTCCAGCTCATCAGCGAGGCCGCATCGCCGACGCCCTTGGCATGGCCGACGATATTGCCAAAGAAGCGGCGCGGCGTGGCCAGCATCTCGCGGCCCCAGGTCAGCTTCGTCGCCATGTCGATCAGGTTCGCCGGCGTCAGCTTCGGCGGCGCGGTCAGGCCGTTCTTCAGATCCTTGTGTCGCTGGCCCAGAATTTGCAGATCGAGCGTCAGCACCAGCGCCGAGCAGCGCGCCTTCTTCGCCCGCTCGATGATCGCATCGACGAAGTCTTCATCGCGCATCACGTAAAGCTGGAACCAGAACGGATCGGGGGACTGGGCCGCCACATCCTCGATCGAACAGATCGACATTGTCGACAGCGTGAAGGGCACGCCGAATTTCGCCGCTGCCCGCGCCGCCTTGATCTCGCCATCCGCCCGCTGCATGCCCAAAAGCCCGACCGGCGCCAAAGCCACCGGCATCGCGACCGGCTGGCCCGCCATCGTGCTCGCGGTCGAACGGCCGGACATGTCCACCGCCACCTTCTGCCGCAACCGGATCTGCGCGAAATCCGTGGTGTTCTCGCGGAAGGTCTGCTCGGTATAAGAGCCGCTTTCGCAGTAATCGTAGAACATCTTCGGCGTGCGTTTCCGGTGCAACGCCTTCAGATCGTCGATGCAGGTGATGACGGTCACGGGTCCCTCCTCCCAACTGGTCAAGTGAACTTACCAATTCTTGCGAGGATTGCAAGCAACTGGTCAGGTCGCGCCAAAGGCCGCCTGTTTCATCTTGTCCCAAATATCTCGGGGGGAGTCCGAAGGACGGGGGGCAGCGCCCCCCTCCGCACGGGCAGGATGGGCGCACGGGCAGGATGGGCGCACGGGCAGGATGGGCGCTCAGGCCGAATGCGCGCCCGCGGCCAGCGCCGCGACGGTGGCCAGAACCTCGGCCGGGCTCTTTCCCGCGCCGATCTCCTTGACGATGGCCGAGCCGACGACGCAGCCATCGGCGACGGCGGCAATCGACTGCGCCGCCTCGGGGGTCGAGATGCCGAACCCGACGATCAGCGGCAGATCGGTTGCCGCCTTGATCCGCGCCACTTCCGGCGCGACATCGGCCACCTGCGCGGCCTGCGAGCCGGTGATGCCGGTCACCGAGACGTAATAGACGAAGCCAGAGGTGTTCTGCAGCACCTTCGGCAGGCGCTTGTCATCGGTCGTCGGCGTCGCGAGGCGAATGAAGTTGATCCCCGCCTCTGCCGCCGGAAGGCACAGCTCGGCGTCTTCCTCGGGCGGCAGATCGACGACGATCAGCCCGTCGATGCCCGCGGCCTTCGCATCGGCCAGAAACCGGGCGACGCCGCGATTGTAGATCGGGTTGTAGTAGCCCATCATCACGATCGGCGTGGTGTCGTCGGTCTTGCGGAACTCGGCCACCATGTCGAGGGTCTTCTGCAGCGTCTGCCCGCCATCGAGGGCGCGTTGCCCCGCCAGCTGGATCGTCGTGCCATCGGCCATCGGATCGGTGAAGGGCAGGCCCAGCTCGATGATGTCGACGCCCGCCGCGGGCATGCCTTTCAGGATCTCGGCCGAGGTCGCCAGATCCGGGTCCCCCGCCATGATATAGGCGACGAAGGCTTTCTTGCCCTCGGCCTTCAGGGCGGCGAATTTGGCGTCGATGCGAGTCATGGTGGTCCCCTTCGAATGTCCGTGCGGGTTTGCGGGAAGCAGCGCAGAAAATCAATGGCGAAAGGGCCGCGGCTTGCTTTGCGCCCCATCCCCGCGTAAGAGGCGCGCAATCATCAAGGAGAGTGACATGGGCTTTCGCATGGGGATCGTGGGCTTGCCGAACGTCGGCAAATCGACGCTGTTCAACGCGCTGACGAAAACCGCCGCGGCGCAGGCGGCGAACTTCCCCTTCTGCACCATCGAGCCGAATGTCGGCGAGGTGGCCGTGCCCGATCCGCGCCTTGACAAGCTGGCCGAGATTGCCGGGTCGAAACAGATCATCCCGACGCGGATGACCTTTGTCGATATCGCGGGCCTCGTGAAGGGCGCCTCGAAGGGCGAGGGGCTCGGCAACCAGTTTCTGGCCAACATCCGCGAGACCGACGCCATCGCCCATGTGCTGCGCTGTTTCGAAGACGGCGACGTGACCCATGTCGAGGGCCGCGTCGATCCCTTGGCCGATGCCGAGACGATCGAGACCGAGCTGATGATTGCCGATCTCGAAAGCCTGGAAAAGCGGCTGAACAACATCGCGCGCAAGATCAATGCGGGCGACAAGCAGGCCAAGGAAGATGCGCGGCTGATGCTGGCCGCGAAAGAGGCGCTCGAGGCGGGCCGCCCGGCGCGCACGGTCAAGGTCGCGGACGATGACCGCAAGGCCTGGGGGATGCTGCAACTGCTGACGGCAAAACCCGTGCTTTACGTCTGCAACGTCGAGGAAGAGAACGCCGCCAAGGGCAATGCGCAATCCGAGCGCGTCGCCGAGATGGCGCGGGCCAGCGGCGCTGCCGCGGTGGTGATTTCGGCGAAGATCGAGGAAGAGATTTCCCAGCTCGCCCCCGACGAGGCGACGATGTTCCTCGAGGAACTCGGCCTGCACGAGGCGGGGCTGGACCGTCTGATCCGCGCCGGTCACGACCTTCTCGGCCTGCAGACCTATTTCACCGTCGGCCCGAAAGAGGCCCGCGCCTGGACGATCCGCAAGGGCACGCTGGCCCCCGCCGCCGCGGGCGTGATCCACGGCGATTTCGAGCGCGGCTTCATCCGTTCGGAAACCGTGGCTTACGACGATTACGTCCAATATCGCGGCGAGAGCGGCGCGAAAGAGGCGGGCAAGTTCCGCGTCGAGGGCAAGACCTACGAAGTGCAAGACGGCGACGTGCTGCACTTCCTGTTCAACGCGTAAACACAGTTAAACACTTGAAAAACGCCGCCCCGGTGATCCGGGGCGGCGTTTTCGTTACGAGAGCACCCGTTTCAGCGCCGGGACATGGCGCAGCACCAGCGCGTCGAGCAGCAGAACCGCCACGATGACAGCCCCTCCCAGCGGGAAGGCGAGCGCCACGAGGGCCGCGACGACAAGGCCGCCTTTCCACAGCGGCGCCTCTGGCACGCGCGGCGGGGCGGCCAGACGACCGGCGCCGGTGGGGCGGCGTTTCCACCACAGCACCACGCCCGCAATCGTGCTCAGCGCCAAGGTCGCGCAGATCGCCAGATTGAGCGCGACGCTCCACAACCCCAGCTGCCCCTCGTGCAGCGCGATCCCCACCGCCATCATCTTGCCCATCAGCGGGTAATCGTCATAGCGCACATCGGCCAGAATCCTGCCGGTGTATTGGTCGATATGCACGGTGCGGTCCGTGGTCGGGTTCGGGCTGTCATAGCTTTGGGAATCGCGCGACAGCGTCCAGACCCCGGTCTTGTCGGCGGGCGCCGAGACCTGCACCCGCGCGTCAAAGCCAAGCGCCCGGGCGCCCGCCATCACCGTCTCGAAGGTGACCGGCGTGCCCATCGGCAGAAGTTGCACCCCCGCCTGCGAACCCGACGCGGGCAGCGGCGTCAGTTCCAGCACCCACGGCACCTCTTCCTGCGCGGTGTGGTTCATCGCGGCATGGGTTGCATCGGACAGCGGCACCGCATCCCATTTCGCGGCCGGAAAGCTCGACCAGGGTTGCACGATCTTGCCGCCCCAGACGCCGGTCCAGCTCATGCCGGTGAGCAGGAAGAAGCCGAGGAAGAGCGCGGCCCAGACGCCCGAACTCAGGTGCAGCGATTTCCAGAAGCTGCGGCCTTTTGCGGCCAGATCCGGCACCAGCACCGCGCGCCAGCTTTTGCCGCCCCGCGGCCAGGCGAGGTAAAGCCCGCTCGTCAGCATCATCACCCCAAGGCTTGCGGCGATTTCCACCAGCGTATCGCCCGGGCCGCCATTGCCACCCCAGAGCAATTCGCCATGCAGGTTGGTCAGCCATTCGTTCCAGGTGCCGGTCTCGGTCCGGTCCGCCAGAACGGCCGCGGAATAGGGATCGACGGCCAGCATCCGCGCCGTCTCGCCCTCCTGCACCCGCACGATCGCCGGGGTCTCGGCATCGCGCGGCGCAATGTATTTGTCGGCATGGCTGCCCGGATGCGCCGCCTCGGCGGCGGCGATCTGCGCGCTGACGCTTTGCGCCTGTGCCGTGGGGGTGACGGCGATCCGGTCGCCATATTCCGAGTCGATGGCGGTGAACCACACCATCAGCGCGCCGGTGACGGCAAGCATCAGCAGGAAGGGCACGACGTAAAGCCCGGCATAGAAATGCCAGCGCCATGCGGTGAAGTAAAAGCTGTTCAGGCGCGACGGCGCCTCGGAGGGCGTGGCCCCCGGCGTGAAAACGGTCATGATTTTTCCTTTGATTGACGTGAGATCGGGTCAGATCACGGCAATCGCAGGGGGGCCGGTTGCGGGCGGAAGGCCCGTCACCTGACCATCGCGCAGGGCGGTGGGCGGGGGGGCGAAGCTCGGAGCGAGCAGAGAGCCAACTGGCGCGGGGGCGACTTCGGGGCGGCCCGCATCGGTGGCAAAGGCATGCAGCGCGCCCCATTTGCAGCGCGGATCGCGGTCCTCGGGCAGTGGCACGACAGGCTTGCCCGATGCGGCATCAAGCACGATGACGACTGGCCCGTGCCCCGAGCACAGCACCAGTTCCGCCGCGCCGCTGAGCCCGCGCGTCGGCATCACCGAGGCCGGAAGACCCGCGGCAAGGATCAAAACCACCAGCATCGCCCAAGAGGCGAGCCCGCGCAGCCCTATCCTTGCCATCGTCTTCATGCCGCCGCAGTAAAGGTGAATTTCCGCTGCGTCAATAAAGCGAAATGCGGGGTGGGGCGCAGATCAGGCGCGCAGGTCTTCGCAGTCTTTCAGCGCCGCGCTGGCGGGATCAAGCGCCAGCACTGCCCGGGCTTCGGCCAAAAGCCGGTCCGCTTCGGCCTGATCGCCGCGGATCAGCGCCACCCGCGCAAGGCCGGTCAGGCTTTCCGCCCAGCGGTAATCGGCGTGATCGCGACGACCACAGGCCAGCGCGGTCTCGAAGGCCTGTTGCGCCCGCGCGGCGCCGTCGCTTGCGGGCAGCGCCCGGGCCAGCGCCAGCGCCGTCAGGCCGAGATTGTGCTGCAACCGCGCCCGCTCGGCCGGGGTCTCAAGCCCGGCCAGAACCGCATCCGCGGCCTCGAACTCCTCGATCGCGGTCCTCAGCGGCGTCGCATCGCCGGTCACCTCGGCCAGATGCCGCCGGGCGAGCGCCAGCGTCGCCACCGCCGAGGCCCAGTCGGCCGGGTGGTCTTCCTGCTTCAGCGCTTCAAGAACGGCGTCCAGATCCGCGATTGCGGTTTCGATCAGCGCGGCATCGCCCGTCATCCGGCCCAAAGCCGCGCGCACATTCGCCCGTGCCGCGGTGCTGTTTGCCCATTCGAGCGGCGAGCCCTGGGAATTGAACACCTCAAGCACCGCCGAATAGGCCTTGATCGCCTTTTTCAGCATCGCGGCATCGCGGTGGCGCAGGCCGATCAGCTCGTGGATGCCGCCCAGATTGTGCTGCGAAAAGGCCCAGTTTTCCGGCTGTTTCGTCCGCGCGACGGCCTTGGCGGCGGCGGTGAAGAGCTCGGCCGCAAGGTCGAGGTGTTTGCGCCCGGGGCGGAACTGGCCGATGATCTGATGGCAATTGCCAAGGCTCGTCTGCGCCTGACCGAGTTCGCCGCCCTTGGCGCGCTTGTAAAGCGCCTTGGCGAGTTCCAGCGCCAAGAGCATGTCGAAGGGATCGCCCGCCTTCTCCCCGGCTGCCAGCTTTTCATAAAGCAGATCGACGGTCGCCCGGAACACCCCGCCCGCGGGGGCGGCGGCCTTGAGCCGCTCGATCTGCCGTGCGGCGGCCTGTTCGGGGGCGTTGCAGATCCGGTCCTGTCGCGCTGCGGCGGCCAAAAGCGGCTCCTCCGTCGCGCCGTCCAGAAGGGCGGCGGCCGCGGCACGGTCTCCGGCGGCGTTCAGCGCCGCAACCTGACGCAGGGTTTCGTTTTCACCCGCCAGCGCGGCGGTTTCGGCAGCCGCCGCCAGCGCCGCGCGCAGCCCGTTCAGCGCCAGTTCCGGGTCGGGAAACCGCCCGGTGGCAAACTCCTGCGCGAGCGCCTGCACCAGCGGCAGGGGGGCGTCGGTCGCGCCCAGACGGCGGATCAGATCGGCGGTGACAGGGTCTTCGGCGGGCATGGCATCCTCGGTCTTGCGCGGGTCTGGCCCCGCCGTCCCGATCTAGCCGAAGTTGCCGCAGAGCGAAACGCCCCGCGGCTGGGTGATAATCGCGCAGGTTTACCAATGCCCGATGTTGGGCATAGAAATCCACGGCTCGGCGGGCGGCAGGGCCTCTCCGATCTGCAGGAGTTCCACCGAGGCATTGTCGGGGCTGCGCACGAAGGCCATGCGGCCATCGCGCGGCGGGCGGTTGATCGTCACGCCGTTCGCCTGCAGATGCGCGCAGAGGTCGTAGATATTCTCGACCCCATAGGCGAGATGGCCGAAATGGCGGCTGTCCGACGGCAGGGCGGCATCGCCATCCCAGTTGAAGGTCAGCTCGACCGGGGTGTCTTCCTGCCCCGGCGCGGCCATGAAGACGAGCGTGAAGCGGCCCTGTTCATTCTCGATCCGACGGGTTTCGCGCAGGCCCAGAAGCGCAAAGAAATCCATCGTGCACTGCAAATCGAGCACGCGCAGCATGGTGTGAAGATAGCGTATCTGCATGGGAGGTCTCCGTATTTCGCGCGAACGATAGCGCAATCATCGGCGGGCACAAGCGCCTCAGAAGGTCGAGCGCCAGCCCACCGCGACCGCAACCTCGGACCGGCTGAAGCGCGAGACGTTGCTGTCGACCTTCAGCGCCTGCAGCTTCACCTCGGGGGCGAAGGCCGCGATGCCGAGTTTCGGCACCGTCATTCCCAGCTCGGCAAAGATCGCGTCATCTTGCCGCCCGCCTTCGGGATGCATGAAGAGGACCATGTAATCGGGGTAGACCGTGGTCGAGACCCCGGCCGCAAGGTTCAAGGCCAGCGGGCCAAGCTGCGCCTTGGGCTGAAAGCTGGCGCTGCCCGCCACCGACCAGTAGCGCGATTGCGACGAGGGGCTGAGCAGGGTGCTGGCCGACAGACCGACGCCCCAGGTGCCTTTGGCGGTGGCCCCGCGCAGGCCGAAATCCAGCTCCTGCCGCCGGTCGATCCGTGCCATGTCGACCCAGTCGCGGCGCTCGTAGGCGGCGCCGAAATTCAGCTGCAGCTGCGGGCTCAGCGTCTTGCTGCCCGCCAGATCCAGCCCCTGCCAGTCATAGGCGGGCAGGCCGCCCTGCCACAGACGCCCGGCCTCGAGCTGCCCGGTGACGACGAACCCGGAGCCGAAGTTGCGGCTGTGCTGCAGATTGGCAGCCAGCGAGGCGGTCGAATAGTCGGAGTTGCGGATCTCGACCGGGGCAGGGGGCGTGCCGCTGCCCCAATAAATCGGCGTCACCATCGGACGGCCGTAGAAATCGACAAGCCGCGTGTAACCGCTCAGCCCGACGCGGGTCTGCGATGTCGCATCTTGCGCAACCCGCAGGCTGGCACTGGCATCGGCCGTGCCCACGACCCCGCCCAAGGCCATCGCATCGTCGCTGAGCCAGCCCACCGTGTCATAGCCGTCGATCACGTTGGTGCGGTCATCCGCGCCGCCATTGACGTTGTTCGAGGGCCGCACCCCCAGCTTCAGGTTGAAGGCGAGCGGATTGAGCGCGCCGAGACGGCGGAAATCCCGCACGCCAACGGCCCGCGCCCGGTCGTCGGGGGCATATTGGATCGTCTGACGCGCCCAGAACGCCGCCGCGCCAAAGCGCTTTTCGGCCAGAGCCGCCTGCCCGGCGACGCGGGCCGCCTCGTAATGCTGGCGCGGCGACTGCGCGGTGAAAAAGCTGCGCCGCGCCGCCTTTCGGGCGGTGGCGGTGTTGCCCTCGGCCAGCGACAGCCGGGCGAAGATGTAATGGCCAAGCGGGTTCTTCGGATCGCGGTGCAAAAGCTCGGCGGCCAGAGCCGCCGCCTCGGGCGCCCGTCCCGAGGCCACCGCCTGCACCGCCGCCGTGCCCAGTTGCTCGGCGGTTGCTTCGGCCACCGGAATGCGGCGCGGGGTCTCGGCGGGGGCCGGAGCCGCCGCCGCAAGGCCCAGCACCAAAGCCGCCGCCAGCCGCCGCAGCGCCTCAGGGGGCCACATTGTCACAGATCGGCAACGTGTTGCTCGGGCCGCATTGCGTCAGCACGAAGACGCCGTGTTCCTGCTCGTTTTCCCAGTTCGGGTTGAACTCGGTCAGGTGCACGACGCCCGCCACCGAATTCGCCCCCTCGCCGCCGAAGATGCCGCCATATGTGCCGATCACGGTTTGGTCCGCATATTCCGCCGCGCCGCTGAAGGTGCCGGCTCTCGTATCGGGATCGTCAGTCGGGTCGATCGAGGTGGGGACCAAAATCACATCGACCAGTGCCGTGTGCGTATCGACAAGCTCGCGGTTCGAGATCGATCCCCGCACCGTGTTGTCGGTAAAGTTGGTGTCGAGGAAGATATCCCCTGTCACCCTGCTTGGCTGCGCGGGGATGACGCTGCCGGACACGGATCCGGACACCGGCAGCGCAACGTCATCCGGCCCGCCGTCGCGCGGCGCGTTCACGTTCGTCACCGCGGCATAGCTGCCCGCGTAATGCACCGTTCCGTCGGCGCTATTGGTCTTCGGCGCATCGAAGCCGCCCGCACGGTCGTAGCTGCCGCCCGCGTAATAGACGTTCGAAACCCCGCCATCGCCCACGGTCACCGCCTGCACCGAACCATCCGTGGAAATCGCACCGAGCGCCACATAAAGCCGATCGAGCGGCGTTTCCTGCGTCCTGTAGGCGGAATACCCGGGCACATCGAGCCGGGTGTCGCGCTCATATGTCACCTCTGCCGGATGTCCGTCGCCGCCTTCGATGTTCACCTTCATCGTTTCGCCGTCAAAGCTGACCGATTTCAGGTTTTTGGCGAGCTCCGGCGGAATGCTTGAGGTGTCGCCGCCGCCGCCGCCGTTGTTCCCACCCGAAGAGATGATGGCCGGTCCGCTGCACGCGCCAATCGCAAGGAGTGCCGCAAGCGGCCAAACCCGTCTGATCATTATTTTGTCTTTCGTTGACTGCTCGTTGGCCCAAAGTTGACGAAAAATCGCAAAAAAGTCAATTTGCAACGGCCCCGTCGCCCCCGCCTCGGCCAAGCGTGCCCCGGCTGCGACAGTGCTTTCGCCCGCCCCACCGTATCTCGCGGTTTCGGCGGCTGTCTTTGCCAGATATAGTCGCGCCGATTCTATGCCCCGGAGGCCCCCCATGTCGCTTACCCCAGACCAGCTTGCCGAGATCGACGCCCAGCGGGCCAGCAGCCAGACCACGCTGCGGTCCACCTCGGAGGGCATGGAGGCGCGGCTCTACAAGGCCCATCCGGTGCTCGACCACGGGCTGATCCGGGTCATCGACTACATGGGCGACGATGCCGCGATCTGTCAGGCGGCGCGGGTCAGCTACGGCCGCGGCACCAAGGCGGTCTCCGACGACCGCGGCCTGATCCGCTATCTGATGCGGCACTGGCACTCGACCCCCTTCGAGATGTGCGAGGTCAAGTTCCACGTCAAGCTGCCGATCTTCGTCGCCCGGCAGTGGATCCGCCACCGCACCGCGAATGTGAACGAATATTCCGCGCGCTATTCGGTGATGGACCGCGAATTCTACATCCCCGCGCCCGAGCATCTGGCGGCGCAATCGACGGTGAACAACCAGGGCCGCGGTCAGGTTCTGGAAGGCGCCGAGGCGGCCCGGGTGCTCGACCTTCTGCGCGAAGATGCGATGCGCGCCTATGACCATTACGAGGACATGCTGACGCCCGATGCCGAGGCGGGCAAGCTGGGTCTGGCGCGGGAGCTGGCGCGGATGAACCTGCCCGCGAACGTCTACACGCAATGGTACTGGAAGATCGACCTGCACAATCTCTTCCACTTCCTGCGCCTGCGCGCCGACGTGCATGCGCAATACGAGATCCGCATCTATGCCCAGATCATGTGCGACATCGTGAAGGACTGGGTGCCGCAAGCCTACGCGGCCTTCGAGGATTATCGTCTGGGCGCGGTGAGTGTGTCCGCGACGGCGAAAGAGGTGCTCAAGCGCCGTCTGGCGGGCGAAGTGGTGACCGCGGAGACCTCCGGCATGAGCAAGGGCGAGTGGCGGGAGTTTGTGGAGGAGTGGGGGTGACGGAGTACCCTCCCGAGGAGGTTTTGAAGTCTTTCGAAAAGCACGAACGAGCGGCCATCAAAGCTGGACTTCTTCCGAGGGAACGCTCCGCTCATGTTATTCCTAAAGTGTGTAAAGATTTTGGCGTTCAATATGTAATATCTCCATGGCAAAAGCCTCACCCTCTTATATCTCACTTGGAGAGTCTATATTCTAAAATTCTTCGGCAAGCTGATCGAGGTGCCGGTGCCATATTTACGGGCGTTGCCTGCCATCTCGACAGCTTCTTTCCTGTAATTTTTCCGATAGCATATGGGACTTGCAGGCTGGATGTTCGAGATTGTATCGAAATTAATGATGAGCAGTGGTCCAGGTTGAAGTGCTTCCCTGAAGAGCACGACGAATTCATGTTTCAGGTCTGCGACGTTTTTGACATCGGCGCAAGCTTGGGATGTTATGACGATTTCTCCATGCCTGATGGTTATGCTGGAGATTTGTTTCGCCTGTCTTGCCAATATATGGAGGCCGCGGTTGCTGCGGCGATTGGAAACTTTCGCCTAAAAGGTGCGGTCCAGTCTGCTATTGTGGCGGCGGAACTTAGTGTTAAGTCTGCGGCAGTCGTGGTTTCAGATTTGAATGAAACTCAGTTGCGGGAGGAAATCGGGCACAGGATTTCGGATGCGAAGAAATTTATTTGTACTGATCCTCGTTATGATTGGTCGGCGCTGGCTGCCCAAATCAAGAACATGCCCGAACTTGTCAGGAATAGATATGATCCCCAAAGTTTTTCAAGAACTGAGGCAAGGAAGGTCATTATTTCGGCGCAGCGGGTAATTGCGCTGAATGCTGCCTCGTATTCCGGGGCAACCTCACGAAATAAGTTCTATGTCCCTACTCGATAAGAGCCTTTCGAAGGTTCTCGTGCTTCTGCATTTTTTCTCCGGTCGCACATGGGCAGTTTGTTTCGCCAGATGCTTTGCATCGGGCAGCGCCCGACCCGCCCCCACGGGCGGGCGCTGCCCCCCCCGTTGCCTCTCCCCCCCGGCCTCGCTAGGGTCACCCCGAACCACCACCGGGGGACACATGCTCGACATCGTCTATTTCGCCTGGGTGCGCGAGCGCATCGGCCTGCCGCGCGAGCGGGTCGAGACCTCGGCCGCCACCGTCCTTGATCTCGTGACCGAACTGCGCGCCCGCGAGCCGCGCTATGAGGCGGCCTTTGCCGATACCTCGGCGCTGCGGGTGGCGCTCGATCAGCAGCTGGCCGGGTTCGATGCGCCCTTGGCAGGCGTGCGCGAGGTCGCGTTCTTTCCGCCGATGACAGGGGGCTGAGATGCCGGTTCGGGTGCAGGACGCCGGTTTCGACTTTGGCGCCGAGATGTCGGCCTTTTCCGAAAACCGCGAAAACGTCGGCGCGGTCGTGGGCTTTCTGGGCCTTGTGCGCGACGATACCGGAACGCTTGAGGCGCTGGAGATCGAGCATTACCCCGGCATGTGCGAAAGCGCGATTGCCGCGATGGTCGAGGAGGCGCGGGCGCGCTGGGATCTGGCCGATGCGCTGGTCATTCACCGGCACGGGCGGCTTGCGGTCGGCGCGCAGATCATGATGGTCGCCACCGCCGCGCGGCACCGGGTGGCGGCCTTCGAGGCGGCGGAATTCCTGATGGATTATCTGAAATCCCGCGCGCCATTCTGGAAGAAGGAAGTGAGCCGTGACGGTGACAGTTGGGTCGCCGCCAAGGACGCCGACGAAGACGCGCTGAGCCGCTGGCAGGGCTGATCCTTCGCAAAACCGCCATCACCTGTCGGAAACCGCATTGCCTTGTGTGTCCCTTCGTCGCAGGCTGGGTGCGGGAGGACGACATGACCGACACCGCGCGCCTGCGCGCCATTCTTGCGGCCCATCGCGGCCGGGAGGGGGCGCTTTTGCCGATCCTGCATGATGTGCAGGAGGCTTTCGGCTTCATTCCCGATGACAGTTACGCCCCGATTGCCGCCGATCTGGGGCTGACGCGGGCCGAGGTGGCGGGGGTCGTCGGCTTCTACCACGATTTCCGCAAGGCGCCCGCGGGGCGGCATGTGATCAAGCTCTGCCGGGCCGAGGCCTGTCAGGCGATGGGATCTGACGCGGTGCAGGCGCGGTTGGAAAGCGCGCTGGGGCTGCGGCTGGGCGACTCGTCGTCGGCGGTGACGCTCGAAGCCGTCTATTGTCTGGGCCTCTGCGCCTGTGCGCCCGCGGCGATGGTGAATGATCGGCTGATCGGGCGGCTCGATGCGGCCGCGGTAGACGGGATCGTGGCGGAGGTGGGCGCATGAAGATCTGGCTGCCCTGTGATGCGGCCGCGAAAGCCTGTGGCGCCGAAGCGGTTCTGGCCGTGCTGAAGCTTGAGGCGGACAAGCGTGGGGTGACGCTTGAGATCGCCCGCAACGGCTCGCGCGGGATGATCTGGCTCGAGCCGCTTCTGGAACTTGAAACCCCCGAAGGCCGGATCGGCTTTGGCCCGATGACGCCCGCCGATGTGGCGGGCCTGTTCGATGCACCCGAAAGCCATCCGAAAGCCGTGGGTCTGGTCGAGGAAATCCCGTTCTTCAAGCGCCAGACGCGGCTGACCTTTGCCCGCTGCGGCCGGATCGAGCCGCTGTCGCTGGCGCAATTCGCCGCGACCGAAGGCTGGGCCGGGCTGCGCAAGGCGCTGAAGATGACCCCGGCCGAGGTGGTCGAGGAAGTCCTTGCCTCGGGCCTGCGCGGCCGCGGTGGCGCGGGCTTTCCGACCGGCATCAAATGGCGCACCGTCGCCGCGGCGCAGGCCGATCAGAAATACATCGTCTGCAACGTCGACGAGGGGGACAGCGGGTCCTTTGCCGACCGGATGCTGATCGAGGGCGACCCCTTCTGTCTGGTCGAGGGCATGGCGATTGCCGGTCACGCGGTCGGCGCCACGCGCGGCTATGTCTACATCCGCTCGGAATACCCCGACGCGATCGCGGTGATGCGCGAAGCCATCGCGATGGCGAAACCGTTCCTTGCGGAAGCCGGGTTCGAGATGGAGGTCCGCGTCGGCGCGGGCGCCTATGTCTGTGGCGAGGAAACCTCGCTTCTGAATTCGCTTGAAGGCAAGCGCGGCACGGTGCGCACGAAACCGCCGCTGCCGGCGCTGAAGGGGCTGTTCGGCAAGCCGACCGTAGTCAACAACCTGCTGTCGCTCGCCGCCGTGCCGTGGATTCTGGCGCATGGGGCGAAGGCCTATGAAAGCTTCGGCATGGACCGCTCGCGCGGCACGATCCCGTTGCAGATCGGCGGCAATGTGAAACGCGGCGGGCTGTTCGAGACCGGCTTCGGCATCACGCTGGGCGAGCTGGTCGAAGACATCTGCGGCGGCACCGCCACCGGCCGCCCGGTCAAGGCGGTGCAGGTGGGCGGGCCCTTGGGCGCCTATCACCCGGTTTCCGACTACCATCTGCCGTTCTGCTACGAGCAATTCGCGGGGCAGGGCGGGCTGGTCGGGCACGCGGGGCTTGTCGTGCATGACGAGACGGCCGACATGCTGAAACTCGCCCGGTTTGCCATGGAGTTCTGCGCGATTGAGAGCTGCGGCACCTGCACGCCCTGCCGCATCGGCGCGGTCCGCGGGGTCGAGGTGATCGACCGCATTGCCGCGGGCGATGCTTCGGCGATGCCGCTCCTTGATGACCTGTGCCAGACGATGAAACTCGGCTCGCTTTGCGCCTTGGGGGGCTTCACCCCCTATCCGGTGCAAAGCGCGATCCGCCATTTCCCTGCCGACTTCCCCACGCTGCGCGAGGCCGCCGAATGAAAGACCTGATCATTCCCCCGCTCGACTGGACGAAGGACATGGGTACGCCGAAACGCGACGGCGCGCCGGTGCACCTGACCATCGACGGCGTTGAAATCACTGTGCCCGCGGGCACCTCGGTGATGCGCGCGGCGGCTGAGGCCGGGATTTCCATTCCCAAGCTCTGCGCCACTGACAGTGTGGAGCCGGTCGGCTCCTGTCGGCTCTGCATGGTGGAAATCGAGGGGATGAAGGGCACGCCGACCTCTTGCACCACCCCGGTTGCGCCCGGCATGCGGGTGCATACGCAGACGCAGCAACTACAGAAACTGCGCCGCGGCGTGATGGAGCTTTACATCTCGGACCACCCGCTCGACTGCCTGACCTGCGCGGCGAATGGCGATTGCGAGTTGCAGGATATGGCGGGCGCAGTGGGTCTGCGCGAAGTGCGCTACGAAGCGAAGGACACTCACTTTGCGCGGCGTGATGCGACGGGGCCGAACCCGCGCTATAGTCCGAAAGACGTTTCGAACCCCTATTTCAGCTACGATCCGGCGAAATGTATCGTCTGCATGCGCTGTGTGCGCGCCTGCGAGGAAGTGCAGGGCACCTTCGCGTTGACGGTGATGGGGCGCGGCTTTGATGCCCGGATTTCGCCCGCAGCCCCCGACTTCCTGTCCTCGGATTGCGTCTCCTGTGGCGCCTGCGTGCAGGCCTGCCCGACCGCGACGCTGGTGGAAAAATCGGTCGAAAAGATCGGCACGCCGGAACGGAAAGTCGTCACCACCTGCGCCTATTGCGGGGTGGGCTGCAGCTTCGAGGCGCATATGCTGGGCGATCAGCTCGTCCGCATGGTGCCCTGGAAGGGCGGCGAGGCGAACCGGGGCCACAGCTGCGTCAAGGGCCGCTTTGCTTACGGCTATGCGACGCACAAGGACCGGATCCTGAAGCCGATGATCCGCGAGAAGATCAGCGATCCGTGGCGCGAGGTGAACTGGACCGAGGCGCTCGATTTCACCGCCACCCGGCTGCGGGCGCTGCGGGCCGAGCATGGGGCGGATGCCTTGGGCGTCATCACCTCGTCGCGCTGCACGAACGAGGAAACGTACCTCGTGCAAAAGCTCGCCCGCGCGGTGTTCGGCACCAACAACACCGACACCTGCGCGCGGGTCTGCCATTCGCCCACGGGCTACGGGCTGAAACAGACCTTCGGCACCTCGGCCGGGACGCAGAATTTCGACTCGGTCGAACAGACCGATCTGGCGCTGGTCATTGGCGCGAACCCGACCGACGGGCATCCGGTTTTCGCCTCGCGGCTGCGCAAGCGGCTCCGGGCCGGGGCGAAGCTGATCGTCGTCGATCCGCGCCGGATCGACCTTCTCGACACCGCGCATCGCGGCGAGGCCTGGCATCTGCAACTGAAGCCCGGCACCAACGTCGCGGTGATGACCGCGATGGCGCATGTGATCGTGACCGAGCAGCTTTACGACAGCCACTTCATCGAAGGGCGCTGCGACTGGGATGAATGGGCGGATTATGCCGAATTCGTCGCGAATCCGGATTATGCCCCCGAGGCGGTCGAAAGCCTGACCGGCGTTCCGGCCGAAACCCTGCGCGCGGCGGCCCGGGCCTATGCGGCGGCGCCGAATGCCTCGATCTATTATGGCCTTGGCGTGACCGAACATTCGCAGGGCTCGACCACCGTCATCGCGATTGCGAACCTCGCGATGATGACCGGCAATATCGGGCGTCCGGGCGTTGGCGTGAACCCGCTGCGGGGCCAGAACAACGTGCAGGGCAGCTGCGACATGGGCAGCTTCCCGCATGAATTCCCGGGCTATCGGCATGTGTCCGACGATGCGACGCGGGGCCTGTTCGAACGGACCTGGGGCGTCACCCTGTCCTCGGAACCGGGGCTGCGCATCCCGAACATGCTCGATGCCGCGGTCGAGGGCCGGTTCAAAGCGCTTTATGTTCAGGGCGAGGACATCCTGCAATCGGACCCCGATACGCGGCATGTCTCGGCGGGCCTCGCGGCGATGGATCTGGTCATCGTGCATGATCTTTTTCTGAACGAGACCGCGAATTACGCCCATGTCTTCCTGCCGGGCTCGACCTTCCTTGAAAAGGACGGCACCTTCACCAACGCCGAACGCCGCATCAACCGGGTGCGCAAGGTGATGGCGCCGAAGGCGGGCTTTGCCGATTGGGAAGTGACGCAGCTTCTGGCGAATGCGCTGGGGGCGGGCTGGCACTACAGCCATCCGTCGGAAATCATGGCGGAAATCGCCGCGACGACGCCGGGCTTTGCCTCTGTCACCTATGACATGCTCGACGCCCGGGGCTCGGTGCAATGGCCGTGCAACGACAAGGCGCCCGAAGGCTCGCCGATCATGCATGTCGACGGTTTCGTGCGAGGGCGCGGCCGGTTCATCCGCACGGCTTACCTGCCGACCGACGAAAAGACCGGGCCGCGCTTCCCGCTTCTGCTGACGACGGGGCGGATTCTGAGCCAATACAACGTCGGCGCGCAGACGCGGCGGACGGAAAACGTGGTCTGGCATGACGAGGATCGGCTGGAAATCCACCCGACCGACGCCGAGACGCGGGGCATCCGCGAGGGTGATTGGGTGCGGCTCGCCTCGCGCGCCGGGGAAACGACGCTGCGGGCGACGGTGACGGATCGGGTCTCGCCCGGGGTCGTCTACACCACCTTCCACCACCCCGACACTCAGGCGAACGTCGTCACCACCGACAATTCCGACTGGGCGACGAACTGCCCGGAATACAAGGTGACGGCGGTGCAGGTGGCGGCGTCGAACGGGCCGTCCGAGTGGCAGCAGGATTATGCGGCGCAGGCGGCGGCCGCGCGGCGGATCGAGGCGGCCGAATGAGCTTGCCCGCCGGGGCCGTCACGGTCAGCCTGCCCGGCGGGGGCCGGGCGGTTCTGGCCGAGGAAGTGCCGGTGGCGCTGGTCTTTGAGGGGGTGACGCAGGCGGTCATGATGGCCTCGCCCGTGGACCTCGAGGATTTCCTGCTGGGCTTTGCGCTGACCGAAGGGATGATTGCCGCGCCCGCGGATCTGTTGCGCGCTGAGGTGGTGCACCAGCCGCAGGGGATCGAGGTGCGGGGATGGCTGGCGGCCCCGGCGGGGCAGAGGTTTGCCGCGCGGCGTCGGGCGATGGCGGGTCCGGTCGGCTGTGGTCTGTGCGGCATCGACAGCCTTGCGGCTGTTTTGCGCCCGCTGCCGCGGGCGCCCCGGGGCGGGGGCGCCAAGCTGGCGCTTGGCGCCCCCGCCGCCTTGGCCGACGCGGCCCTGCACGCCTTGCGGGCCGGGCAGGTTCTGCAGGATGCGGTCCGGGCGGCGCATGCGGCGGGGTTTTGGGATGGCACGCGGCTTTGGGCGCTGCGCGAGGATGTCGGGCGGCACAATGCGCTCGACAAGCTGGCGGGGGCTTTGGCCGCAGCGGCGGTTGATGTCGGCGCGGGGGCGGTGGTGATGACCTCGCGCCTCTCGGTCGATCTGGTGCAGAAGGCGGCGATGATCGGCGCGCGGGTGCTGATCGCGCCCTCGGCGCCGACGGCTTTGGCGGTGTCCGAGGCGCAGGCCGCGGGCATCACGGTGATTGCACGAGGGCCCGAGGGGGCCACGGTTTACACGCAGACGGGGGAGTGATGAGCGAAGACAAGATCATCAGGATGGCGAACCAGATCGCCGCGTTTTTCGCCGTGCAGCCGGGCGACCGCGTGACGCCGGTTGCCGCGCATATTTCGGAAAACTGGTCCGCGCCGATGCGGGCGGCACTGTTGTCCCATGTCGCGGCGCAGACGCCCGGCCTTGATCCGTTGGTGATCGACGCCGCGCCGAAGATCCGGCCGGTCAACATGTGAGTCTGCGGCGCGAGAGTGAGCGTCAAAATGCAACCTTGAGGATTTCAAGATAAAGCGTATCCTTCCGCCGGTTGTTCTGATCGGAGGGGACATGCCCGAATTTTCATTCTGGAGCGGCGCAGTGGCCGCACGGGCGGTTGCGGGGTCTGTGCAGATCCAGGCCCTGCATGGGGCGATCATGGTCTATCGCGCGCATGGGGCCGAAGGCATGGACGCCGCGGGTCGGCGCATGGATCTGGATGCGATCGATGCGGCCTTTGCTGCGCTGACGCTGCGCGATCGCGCGGATATCAACGATCTCGAAACGACCTTGCGCGGGGAAGTCGCCGCCGAACGCAGGCAGCTTGCCAACCCGGCGGCGGTCCTGACGTCTCGGCCGATGTGCTGTGCCGCCGTCACCGCCGTGCCCGCGGAGGCGGCCGGACCCGCCGCATCTGGCGCCGATGCGGCGCTCGAAACGCTCGCTGAGTCGTGACGCGGACTGTCTGCGGCCAACGGGTCTGAGCCCCGGCTCAGCCCCGCGCGAGCTGCATCGCGCCTGCGGTCATCGTTTCGACCAGCGCCGCCACCTCGGCGCGCAGGCTTGCCATCGGCAAGCCGACGAAACGGCCCTGAAGCGCCAGATGCACCACGCCATGCGCCGCGGCAAAGGTGGTGCGGGCGCGCAGCAACAGCGCCTCGCTCCCGAGATCGGGGCGCAATTGCGCCAGATGCGGCACGATCACCTCGAGCAGGACCGCGTGTTCCTGCTTGTGCCAGTCGGGAAATTCGCGCCCCTCGGGCAGGCGATGCTCGAAAAGCGAGAGCCAGAGCGGCCGGTTCTCGAGCGCGAAATCGGTGTAGCGCGCCGCCAGTGCCTGCAGTGCAGCCTGCGGGCCGGACGCCCCGGCCACGGCCTCGGTCAGCGCGCGTCCCAGATCTTGCAACGTCGCCGAATTGACCAGCACCACCAGCATGTCGAGATCCTCGACCGCGGTGTAAAGCGCGCCAAGCGCACAGCCCGCCCGCGCCGTCACCGCCCGCGCCTTCAGCCCGGCCAGCCCATGCTCAAGGATCTCGGCCCGCGCGGCGGCGATCAGGCGGGCCTTCAGATCGGCTTTCTTCTCGTCGCGATTGTTTCCCATTCGGCACCCGATTGTTGATATGAACATTGTTCAGAAATATCTTGAACGCCGTTCACGACTCTGCCATACAGTCTTCATGAACAACGTTCATAGCGAGGAGACGGAAGATGTTCAAGATGATCACCACCCTGATCCGGGCCCGCAGCGCCGATGTGGTCGAGGGGTTCAGCGATGCGAATGCGCTGACGATCCTGCGACAGCAGCTGCGCGATGCGGCCGACGGGCTTGAAGGGGCGAAACGCGCCGTGGCCGTTGTCATGGCCTATGGCGAGCGCGAGAAGGGGGCGGCGGCGCGGATCGCCGCGCAGATCGCCGATCTGGAAGCCCGGGCGCTTGCGGCGCTGGGGAAGGGGCGCGAGGATCTGGCGGCCGAGGCGGCGCAGGCGATTGCCGAGCTTGAGGCCGAGGCCGCCGCGACCGCCCGCGCCATCAGCCATTACGACGCCGAGACCCGCCGTCTGCGCGAGACCGTCAGCCTTGCCGAGCAGCGGCTGAAAGCGCTGCAACGGGGCAAGCAGATCGCCGACGCGGCCGAGCGCACCCAGAAGCTGCGCGGCACGCTGCCCGATGGCGTCACCGCTTCGCTGGCCGAGGCCGAGGCGACTCTCTCCCGGCTGCAATCGCGGCAAGACCATGCCGAAGCGGTCGAGATCGCGATGACCGAACTCTGCATCGGCACCACGACCGAGACCACCCTGTCCCGGCTGGCCGCCGCGGGCTGCGGTGCCGCCCTTCGCCCCGAGGCCGCGCAGGTGCTCGCCCGGCTGCGCGAAAAAGCGCTCTGACCCCTTGTCCCTGACACCGAATTTCAACACAGGACCACAATCATGACCAGCTATGCCCCGAAAGTCTCGAACGCCTGGAACCTTTTCACCTATGTCATGTTCGCCATCGCCGCGGTGATGATGGCGGGGGGCATCTGGTCGCTGGAAGCGAGCTTTTCCGCCAAGGGATATTATGCGATGTCGGCGCTGATGCTCGTCTACACGACCGCCGCGCTGTCGAAGGCGCTGCGCGACAAGGAAGAAGCCGAGCGGATCTACAACAAGCTGGAAGATGCCCGCACCGAACGCCTGCTGGCCGAAGCTTCGGGCAAGAGCGTGTAAGAGACGGTTGTGCAAGTGAGGGGCGGGGGCCTCCCCGCCCGACCCCGAGGGAGGGACAGATGATCCGTGTGGTTCACATCCTTGGCCATCTGGCCGTGGTCGTGCTGATCCTTGCCGCCGCGGCCTGGACGGCGACGGCGGTCTGGCTGCAGCTTTCGGGCCTTGTGCGTCTGATCGCGCTGGGGCTGCTGACGGTGGTGACGCTCGCCGTGCTTGGCCTGTGGGTCACCGACCATCGGGGCCTTGCGATGACGCTGGCGGCGCTCGCGGCGGTGACGGTGGGCGGCTGGTATCACACGATCGTTCCGCTTCAGGACCGCGACTGGGCGATCGACGTCTCGCGCGGTGTGACGGCGCGGGTCGAGGGCGAGCGGGTGAGCCTGTCGAACATCCGCGATTTCGCCTGGACCTCCGAGACCGAGGCCACGCCGCGCTGGATTTCCGAAGAGTATGACCTGCGCCAGCTCGACAGCCTCGACATGTTCACCTCGATCTGGTCGAGCCCCGATATCGCGCATCTGCTGGTCAGCTTCGGCTTTTCCAGCGGTCAGCATGTCGTCTTCTCGGTCGAGATCCGCCGCGAAAAGGGCGAGGAATTCAACGAGATCGGCGGCTTCTTCCGGCAGTTCGAGCAGGTGCTGATCGCCGCGACCGAAGACGACATCGTCAAGCTGCGCACGACTTACCGCAAGGAACAGGTGCGGCTTTATCCGGTGCATCTGACGCCCGAGCAGATCCGGGTGATGTTCCTGTCCTACATCGAGCTGGCGCAGTCGCTGGAGGCCGAGCCGCGGTTTTACAACACGCTGACCTCGAATTGCACGACGACGGTGTGGAAGCTCGCGCGCAGCCTGAAGCCCGATCTGCCGATCGACCGGCGGCTGGTGCTGTCGGGCCGTCTGCCCGATTACCTGACCGATCTGGGCGTGATCTCTGCCGCCCCGGCGGCCGAGCGCGATGCCGCCGCGCTGGTCACCCCGCTCGGGCAGCGTTACGACGGCACGAAACCCTTCTCGGATCTGATCCGCGGCAAATGACGGGCGGTCAGAACGCCCCTTTCTCTTCGCGAAACGACTCCGCCCGGTAACGGCTGATCTGCACATCCTCGGCCCAGTAGTCCGGGGCAAAGCCCGCCTTGCGCTTGAGCGCGCGCAGGAACTCGCCCGGATCGGGCAGGGCGTCCCAGACCATCGGCAGAAAGGTGCCGCGCTGGCCGCGACTGCTGAAGATCAGCCCGTCACGGCCGGGGGTGATCGCGGCCAAAGCCTCGGCCTCGCTGCCAAAGGTCAGCGGCGCGGCGCGGGTCAGCACGGCGATCTTGATCTGCAGCCCGGGCAGGTCCGCGGCCGTGACCGGGGCGAAACGCGGGTCACTCAGCCCGGCCTTTTGCGCATTCTCGATCACATCCTCCATCAGCGGCCGATGCGCGAGGAGCGAGCCGATGCAGCCGCGCAACCGCCCCGCCTGCGTCAGCGTGACGAAGGATGCGCCCAGCCCCTGCAGCGCGGGCGCGAAAGAGGCCGCCGCAATCGCGGGCGGCTTGCCGCTGCGCAGCCGGATTTCCAGCGCCTGCCGCGCGCTGCGCAGAAGCGTCGCGCGGTACGGCGCGGCAAGGATGTCGTCGTCGAGCCCGTAAAAGGCCCAGGCGCCGTAGCCGACGACGCGGGAAAGATCGCCGCTGACTGCGCCCGAATTGCCCATGCCGAGTCGCAGCGCCCGGCTGGCCTGCCCGGCCTCTGCGGTCAGCCAGCCCGCGACGGCTCTCGCCCCGCAGGCATGGGCGCCGGTCAGCCCGCCCGCCTCGCCCCGCTCGATCAGCGCGGCGGTGCTGGCGTCTTTCGTACGCGCCTCGGGATCGGTCAGGAAATGGCTGAGATCGGAGGAGAGCACGACCAGAACCCCCGGCCCGGCCAGCGCATCAAGGATCACCGCCACAGTCTCGGTCGCGACGGCGCCGATCACCAGCGGCGCGATGGGTACGCCCGGAAAGCGGCGGGCCAGAAAGGGCAGCTGCGTCTCGATCCCGTGTTCACTGTCGTGCGCGGCGTCGTCCTCATGCGCAAGCCCTTCTGCGGCCAGCCTTTCCAGCCGCTCGCGATTGATCGGCAACAGCCCGAGCCCGGTGTCGAAAGCCGCATCCGACGGATAGGCCACCCCCGCGAAGGCGTGCCGGTGCGAGGGCGAGAGCACGACCACAAGTTCGGGCCGCACGGGCATCGCCGCAAGCGCCATCCCGGTGAAGCGGCCGGAATAGGCATAGCCCGCATGGGCCGAAATCACCGCGCGCGGCAGGGCCCCGGTCAGCGGCGGACAGGCGGCCAGCCCCTGATCCACCGCGGCCGCGAGCGCGTCAGGGTCTGCCGGAAAGAACGAGCCCGCAAAGCGCAGCGATCTGATCTTCGTCATCTTCCCCTCCGCCTTTTCGCGAAGTTTGACTTGCGGGCGCGGATTTGGCCAGATGGGGCATGAGCCGCGCCGCCGCCACCGCCCGCTATTGGCGCGCCGATCCCGACCGGGACCGGCTGATCTGCGAATTGTGCCCACGCTTTTGCGCCCTTGGGCCGGATCAGCGCGGGATGTGTTTCGTGCGCAAGCGCGCGGGCGGCCAGATCGTTCTCGACACCTGGGACCGGTCGTCGGGCTTCTGTCTCGATCCGATCGAAAAGAAGCCGCTCAACCATTTCCTGCCCGGCACCTCGGTCCTGTCGTTCGGCACGGCGGGCTGCAACCTCGCCTGCAAGTTTTGCCAAAACCACGACATCTCGAAAAGCCGCGAGACGGCGCGGCTGTCGCAGGTGGCGACGGCCGAGAGCATCGCGAATGCCGCGCGCACTGCCGGGGCGGCGTCGATCGCCTTCACCTACAACGACCCGGTGATCTTTGCCGAATATGCGCTGGAGGTGGCCGAGGCCGCCCATGCGAAGGGCGTGAAGACGGTCGCGGTGACGGCGGGCTACATCTGCCCCGAACCGCGGGCTGAGTTCTTTGCCGGGATGGATGCGGCGAATATCGATCTGAAGGCCTTCTCGGAGGACTTCTACTGGAAGCTCACCGGCGCGCATCTGGCCCCGGTGCTGGAGACGATCGAATATGCGGTGAAGGAAACCCGCTGCTGGGTGGAGCTGACGACGCTGCTGATCCCCGGGCAGAATGACTCCGAGGCCGAGATCGCGTCGCTGTCCGACTGGGTGCTCGACCGGCTCGGCCCCGACGTGCCGCTGCATTTTTCCGCCTTCCACCCGGCCTTCCGCATGCCCGATCTGCCGCCGACCCCGCCCGAGACGTTGTTTCGGGCGCGTGACAGGGCGAGGGCCGCGGGGCTGCATCACGTCTATGTCGGCAACGTCCATGCGAAACCGGCGCAATCGAGCTATTGTGCGGGCTGCGGTGCGCTGGTGATCGGGCGGGACTGGTATCGGCTTTCGGACTGGCATCTGACCGCGGACGGACATTGCCAAAGCTGCGGTGCGGCTTTCGCCGGGGTGATCGACGGCCCGCCCGGGGACTGGGGACCGAAGCGGCAGCCGGTGCGGATCGTGTGAGGGCAGTTCGGGCGGAAAAGGAAAGGCCGAGGGCCTTTGGGCCCCCGGCGGTCAGGGGGCAGATGTCGCGCATGACCGAGGCAATGGCCTCGGCCAATCACGCCCTATCGAAGCTTCTTGCGCATCCGCCCCCCGGGCAGCGTTTCCGGCGCGGGGGCGCTTGGGTCGTGCATCGCCCGGACCCGCGTCTCGGCCGAGCGGATCAGATCGGGAATCAGATCCGCCTCGGGCAGGTTCTTCCAGTATTTCTGTGGCATATGCGATTTCATCGCCTTCACCATCAGCCGCGCCGGGTTGAAGATCGAGGCGAAATAGACTCGCCACAGCTCCTCGGCCGCGTCCTTCGGCGGCGGCTGGCGGGCCTCGGTTTCCTCGATCCGCATCTCGCCCGCCTCGCAACGCGCGGTGAGCGTGGGGGTGGCGATGAGCCAGTCCATGTCGCCGAACCGGCGCGCGAAAAACGGCGCGGCGGCTTCAAGAACGGGATGGTCCGGCTCGAACCAGGCGGCAAAGGCGCGCCGATTGGCCCCGGGGGGCGACACCTCGCGAAAGCGCACGAAGCCATGCATCTTGTGGATTTCGCGCCCGACCGCCTTTTGCTGATCGAGAAGCCGTCGCATCAGCGGGTCCGACCGGTCTCCCCAGCGGACCTCCCGCTTTGACAGCCGCAGCACCAGCGCATGGGCGCGCGAAAACCGCTCGGGGTCGGAATGCAACAGCGCCATCTCGATTCCGTCCACCGCCTCGAGCGAAAGCATCAGCGGCGTCGCGACACCGGGCGCCGGGGCTGCGGTTGCGAACAGATCGGGGGCGGCCGCGCCCACCGACCAGATCACCGCCTGCGGATCGATACCCGCGGCGGCGAGCTTGCGCACCTGCTGCCGCCAGGCGGCCACAGTGCCGATGCGGGGCAGGGTGATCTGCATCAAAAGAGGCTCAGCTGTTCCGGTGCCGGGGCGAAGCGCGCGCGCAGGTTCGCGTCATCGGGCAGGGCGCGGGGCGACCAGCCGGGCAGGGTGATGAAGGGCTCGGCATGTTTCAGGACGCAGCCGATGGCGAGCAGGTCTTCGTAGCGCAGGGTGCGGTGACGCCGCGCCTTCAGGATGCGCTCGACACTGCGCGGCCCGATGCCGGGGATGCGCAACAACATCTCTCGGGGCGCGCGGTTCACATCGACCGGAAAGAGCGCCCGATGCGCCAAGGCCCAGGCCAGTTTCGGGTCGATCTGCAGATCGAGCATGCCGGTCGGCGGGGCAATCTCGGTCGCATCAAACCCGTAGTTCCGCATCAGCCAATCGGCCTGATAAAGCCGGTGTTCGCGCACCAGAGGCGGCTGGATCAAGGGCAGCATCCGCGACGCATCGGGGATCGGCGAGAACGCCGAGTAATAGACCCGGCGCAGCGCGAAGCGATTGTAAAGATGCGAGGATTTCCGCAGGATCTCGCCATCCGTCGCGGGATCGGCGCCGACGATCATCTGCGTCGATTGCCCGGCGGGGGCAAAGCGCGGCGCCCGCGTGCCGCGCGCGGTGCGATCCTTCGCAGCCTCGCCGCGCGCCTTCACCTCGGCCATCGCGCCGTGGATCGTCTGCACCGATTTCTCCGGCGCGAGCTGCGTCAGCGCGGTTTCCGTCGGCAGTTCGACATTGATCGACAGCCGGTCGGCCCATTTTCCCGCCTCGGCGATCAGCTCGGGTGCGGCATCGGGGATGGTCTTCAGATGGATATAGCCGCGGAAATGCTCGCGCTCGCGCAGGGTGCGGGCGACGCGGACCATTTCCGACATCGTGTCATCGGGCGAGCGGATGATGCCCGAGGACAGGAACAGCCCCTCGATATAGTTGCGGCGGTAGAATTCAAGCGTCAGGCTGACGACCTCTTCGACGCTGAACCGCGCCCGTTCGACCCGGCTCGAGACCCGGTTGATGCAATAGGCGCAGTCGTAGATGCAGAAATTCGTCAGCAGCACTTTCAGCAGCGAGATGCAGCGGCCATCGGGCGCCCAGGCGTGGCAGATGCCCGCGCCGGTGGTCGAGCCGATCCCCTTGCCATCGCGCGAGCCGCGCCGTTCGCCGCCCGACGACGCGCAGGAGGCGTCATATTTCGCGGCGTCGGCCAGAATCGACAGTTTCTCGGGCAGGGTGCGTTGAACCATGTGTTCACACTATGTTCACGTTCGCCCGAAATCAAGTCAGGTCATCCGGGCCAGATCCGCGATGTTGCGCGCCCCCATCTTGGCCAGCACGCGCGAGCGATGCACCTCGACCGTGCGCATGGCGATACCGAGCCGGTCGGCGATCTGCTTGTTCATCAGCCCTTCCAGCATCAGCGCCATCACCTCGGCCTCGCGCGCGGAAAGGCTCGCCCGCCGCGCCGCCACAGCCTCGCGGGCCTGGGCCTCGGCCAGACGGCCCTCATGCGCCGCGATCGCGGCCAGCGCGATATCGACGATATGATTGTCGTTGAAGGGTTTTTCGACGAAATCGAAGGCCCCGGATTTCAGCGACTGCACGGCCAGCGGCACATCGGCATGGCCAGTCAGAAAGATCACCGGCGGCACCAGCCCTTCGGGGCGGGCCTGCAACGCATCCAGAAGCTGTGGCCCCGACATCCCCTCCATCCGCACATCGAGAATCAGACAGCCGCAATCGGCCAGCGGCCATTCCGCCAGCAGATCCTCGCCCGAGGCCCAGGTCCGGGTCGCGATCCCGCGCGAGGCAAAGAGAAACCCCAGACTGTCGCGCAGGCTTTCCTCGTCATCGACGATGTGGACGGTGAAACTCATGCCGGGGCCCCCTCCTGCGGGACGGGCAGGGTGACGGTGAAGATGGTGCCGCCGCCCGCGCGGGGGCCGTGCGACAGGCTGCCGTGATGCAGCTCGAGGATCGAGCGGCAGATGTTCAGCCCCATCCCCATGCCCTCGGATTTGGTCGAGGTGAAGGGGTCGAACAGGCTCGCGGCCACGGCGTCGGAAATGCCCGGGCCGCGGTCCATCACCTCGATCGTGACGCTGGCCCCGGCGCGGGCGACGCGCACAGTCAGGTCGTAGCCGGTGCGGGGGCCTTCGGCCATCGCCTCGATGCCGTTGCGGATCAGATTGACCAGAACCTGCTCGATCAGGATGCGGTCGGCCTGCACCTCGGGCAGGCGGCCTTCGATCAGCGAGGCCAGTTTCACCCGATGCTCGCGCGCGGCGGGGGCGGTGATCGACAGCGCCTCCGCCAGCACCTCGGAGAGATCGAGGGGCGCGAGCTGCGGCGTGCGTTTCTTCACGAAATCCTGCACCCGGCGGATGACCAGCCCGGCGCGCCGCGCCTGCGCGCCCATCTTCTCAAAGGCTTGCCGCAGCATCCCCAGGTTTGGCTCGGGCTGATCGAACAGGTTCAGCCCCCCGGCGGCATAAGAGGCGATGGCGGCCAGCGGCTGATTGAGTTCATGCGCCAGCGTCGAGGCCATCTCGCCCAAGGTCACCAGCCGCCCGGTGCGGGCGAGGCTTTCGTCCTGCGCGCGGGCCAGCCGTGCCGCCTGTTTCGCCTGCGTGATGTCGATCACCGAGCCCATCCAGCCGCGATGCTTGCCGCCCGCGTCGATCAGCGGCGCCTCATAGACCTGCACCTCGATTTCCGAGCCATCCGAGCGGCGGAACCGGGTCTCGAAGGCCTGCGGCACCGGCTGACCTTCGATCAGCTGGCGCTGCCGGGCGAGGGTTTCTTCCAGAATGTCGGGCGCCCAATAGGGCATCGGCTGGGCGCGACCGACCAGCTCCTCGGCGCTCAGGCCCACCAGTTTGCAAAAGGCGCCATTCACGTAAAGGATGCGGCCCGAAAGATCCTTGGCCCGCATCCCCACGGTCAGGCTTTCCTCCATCGCGCGGCGAAAGGCCATCTCGGCGCGCAGACGCTCTTCGGCGCTGCGGCGGCGGACGGCGTTGCGATGCAGCACGGCAAGCGCCAGCACCGCAAAGACCGAGAGCGCCCCGATCGCCGCCAGCAGCGCCGTGCTGCCAAAGGCATCGGGTGCGTCATAGGCCATGATTTCGAGCGTCGTTCCGGCGAGCGGCGGATCGAAGCTGATGCCGTGGCGCGGCGCGGCTTCGGCCACCGCGCGACGGGCACGTTCGGCCAGAACGCCCGAGGTGTCGGAGATCCGCACCCCATATTGCTCGGCGATCCACCACGGCAGATGACGTTCGAGCATCATCGGCAGCGACACCGTGGCGACCACCACGCCGCCCGAAGACGAGACCCGTTCGGCCATCGTCACCAGACCGTTGCGCACTGGCCCATAGACCGGCCGCGTGGGCAGGGCACCCGAGGCAAGCACCTGTTTCGCCAAGGCTTCCTCTGCCTGCCCCGCCCCCTCCGGCACGGCGGCGACTAGGTGGCCCGTCGCATCATACCAACGCAGGCCCAGTGTCTCGGGATTGGCGGTCAGATGCAGCCGGGCGCGGGCGGAAAGTGCCTCCTGCGGCGTCCCGGCACTGGCATCGAGCGCCAGCCGCACCAGCAGATCCTCGTCCACCGACATCTGAAAGCGCAGGGTTTGTTCGACCCAAAGCGCATCGGTGGCCAGTTTCGCCCGGGCACGTGCGGCATCGGATTGCGCCACGACATAGAGAAGCGCCCCCACCAGCATCACCAGCGCGACGATGGCAACAAGCGGGATCAGCGCCAGCACATCCGGCTTGCGCGCGCCAAGCAGGCCCGGAACGGTCCAGACCTCGGCGCCCGCAGGGGCAGAACCGCTGTGCAAGCGCTTTGAAATGGCACATCCCTCCCTTTGGTTTGGTCATAACATGTCTTCCGATTGCGGAAAGCCGCAATAGCGTTGCGCAAGGATCTTGCGCAAGAAGGCCGCGGCCCGCCGTGGAGAGCGGGAACCGGAGGAGAATCACATGTTGACCCGTCGCATCCTTGGCGCCCTTGTCGGCGCCACCGCCCTCAGCCTTGCGCTGTCCGTCCCGGCCCTTGCCGAGCCGATCGTGATCAAGTTCAGCCATGTCGTCGCCCCCGACACGCCCAAGGGCAAGGGCGCCGCGAAGTTCGAGGAACTGGCCGAGAAATACACCAACGGCGCGGTGGACGTGGAGGTTTACCCCAACAGCCAGCTCTACAAGGACAAGGAAGAACTTGAAGCGCTGCAACTCGGGGCCGTGCAGATGCTCGCCCCGTCGCTGGCGAAATTCGGGCCCCTTGGCGTGCAGGATTTCGAGGTCTTCGATCTGCCCTACATCTTCAAGGACTACGAAGCGCTGCACAAGGTGACCCAGGGCGAAGCGGGCAAGATGCTGCTGTCGAAACTGGAAGCCAAGGGCATCACCGGGCTGGCCTTCTGGGACAACGGTTTCAAGATCATGTCGGCGAACAGCCCGCTCAACACCCCCGATGATTTTCTGGGTCTGAAGATGCGCATCCAGTCCTCGAAAGTGCTCGAGGCCGAGATGAACGCGCTTGGCGCCGTGCCGCAGGTGATGGCTTTCAGCGAAGTCTATCAGGCGCTGCAGACGGGCGTTGTCGACGGGACCGAAAACCCGCCCTCGAACATGTTCACGCAGAAGATGAACGAGGTGCAGAAGCACGCCACCGTCTCGAACCACGGATACCTTGGCTATGCGGTGATCGTGAACAAGCAGTTCTGGGACGGGCTGCCGGCCGATGTGCGCACGGGGCTTGAAAAGGCGATGGCGGAATCGACCGATTACGCGAACGGCATCGCCCGCGAGGAAAACGAAAAGGCTCTGGCCGCGATGAAGGCCGCGGGCACGACCGAGTTCCACGAGCTGACCGCCGAAGAGCGCGCAGCCTGGGAGGAAGCTCTGGCCCCGGTGGCCGACGAGATGGCAGACCGGATCGGCGCCGAGACCATCGCCGCGGTGAAAGCCGCCACCGCCGAGTAAGACCCTCGGGCGGCTCCGATCGGGGCCGCCCTTTTTCCTTTCCTGCCAGACGGGGGCCGCCATGCTGCGCATCCTCGACCGGGCCGAAGAGGTGCTGATCGCCGCGCTCATCGCGACGGCGACGGTGCTGATCTTTGTCTCGGTCACCCATCGTTTCACCCTTGGCTTCGTCGCCGATGGCGTTGGCTTCTTTCGCAGCCACGGCATGGCCGGGGCCGCTGCCACGACGAAAAGCGTTTACATGACGCTGCGCGGCATCAACCTCGTCTGGGCGCAGGAGCTGTGCATCATCCTTTTCGTCTGGATGGCGAAGTTCGGCGCGGCTTACGGCGTGCGCACCGGCATCCATGTCGGCATCGACGTGCTGATCAACCGCCTTGCCGCGCCGCAACGCCGTTTCTTCATCCTGCTCGGCCTTGGGGCAGGGGCGCTCTTCACCGGCATCATCGCGACGCTCGGCGCGAATTTCGTGCATCACATGTACAATGCCTCCTCGACCTCGCCCGATCTCGAGCTGCCGATGTGGCTCGTCTATCTGGCGATCCCGATGGGCTCGTCGCTGATGTGCTTCCGCTTCCTGCAGGTGGCGTATTCCTTTGCCCGCACCGGCGAGCTGCCGCACCATGACCATGGCCATGTCGATGGTGTCGACACCGAGGACGAGGGCATCGACGCCGAGGGTGACGTGATCCTGCACTCGCCGCTGACGCCGCGCGACCTTGTCGAAAAACCGAAGGACAACTGACATGAGCGCCCTTATCATCTTTGGTCTGCTCATCGCCCTGATGCTCACCGGCATGCCGATTTCGATCTCGCTTGGCCTGACGGTGCTGACGTTCCTCTTCACCATGACCGAGGTGCCGATCGACACGGTGGCGCTGAAGCTGTTCACCGGCATCGAGAAATTCGAGATCATGGCGATCCCGTTCTTCATCCTTGCGGGGAACTTCCTGACCCATGGCGGGGTCGCCAAGCGGATGATCAACTTCGCCACCGCGATGGTGGGCCACTGGCACGGCGGGCTGGGGCTCGCGGGCGTCATCGCCTGCGCGCTCTTCGCCGCTGTCTCGGGCTCGTCGCCCGCCACCGTCGTCGCCATCGGCTCGGTGATCCTGCCCGCGATGGTCAATCAGGGCTTTCCGAAGCAATTCGGCGCGGGGGTGATCACCACCTCGGGCGCGCTGGGCATCCTCATTCCGCCCTCGATCGTGATGGTGATGTATGCCGTTGCCACCTCGGGGATGGTGGTGACGGGGCCGAATGGCGAAGCCGTCTCCTCGGCCTCGGTGGGGCAGCTTTTCATGGCGGGCGTCGTGCCCGGTCTGATGCTCGCCGGCTTCCTCGCCTTCACCACCTGGAACCGGGCGCGCAAGTTCGGCTATCCGCGGCTTGAAAAGGCGAGCCTCGGCCAGCGCTTCGCCGCCTTTCGCGAGGCCTTCTGGGGTCTGATGCTGATCGTTGTCGTCATCGGCGGGATCTATGCGGGCATCTTCACGCCGACCGAGGCCGCCGCGATGAGCGCCGTCTATGCCTTCGTGATCTCGGTCTTCGTCTACAAGGACCTGACCCTGCGCGACGTGCCGCGGGTGTTGCTCTCGTCCGCCAACATGTCGGCGATGCTGCTTTACATCATCACCAACGCGGTGCTGTTCAGCTTCCTGATGGCGCATGAGGGCATCCCGCAGGCGCTGGGCGAGTGGATGGTCAACGCGGGCCTCTCGTGGTGGATGTTCCTGATCATCGTGAACGTGCTTCTGCTCGCGGCGGGCAACTTCATGGAGCCCTCCTCGATCGTGCTGATCATGGCGCCGATCCTGTTTCCGGTCGCGGTGCGGCTCGGCATCGACCCGGTGCATTTCGGCATCATGATCGTGGTGAACATGGAAGTCGGCATGTGCCACCCGCCGGTGGGGCTGAACCTGTATGTCGCCTCGGGCATCACGAAAATGGGCATCACCGAACTGACCGTGGCGGTCTGGCCCTGGCTGCTGACGATGCTCGTCTTCCTCGTGCTGGTGACCTATGTCCCCACGATCAGCCTCTTCCTGCCGCATCTGCTTGGCATGTAAGTTTCGCGCAGGGCCGGGGTTTCCCGGCCCTGCGACTTTCCGGGCCTTGGGCGCCCTTGGCTGCCCGCCTATCCTGATCCCCTGTCACGTCGCGAGGGATCATGGCCACCGCCCGCACCAGCCTTACCCATCCGTTGCAGATCGCCGAGGTTCAGGCCGGGCCGGGCCTCGGCCGGATCGGCATCACCTTCTGCCCCGGCAAGCATGACCGCGCCGCGATGTCGGGATCCTGGGCGCGCGATCTGGGGCTGGATCTGGAAGCCATCGCCACTTGGGGCGCCAGCCATGTCGTGACGCTTGTCGAGACGCAGGAGTTGGGCATGCTCAAGGTGCCCGATCTGGGCACGCAGGTCCGCGCGCATGGGATGGAGTGGCACCATCTGCCGATTGCCGATTATTCGGTGCCGACCCCGGCTTTCGAGACCCGCTGGCAGGCCGAGGGGCGGGTGATCCGTGCCGCCCTGCGCGCGGGCGCGGATGTGGTCGTGCATTGCAAGGGCGGGCTTGGCCGGGCGGGGATGATCGCGGCGCGGCTGATGGTGGAACTGGGTGCCGATCCGAAGACGGCGGTGAAAGCCGTGCGGTCGGCCCGGCCGGGCGCGATCGAGACGCCCTCGCAACTTGCCCTTGTCCGCGCCACGGTGCCGCGGACCGAACCGGCGCGGGTCGATTTGGCCGCGCTCACCCGTGTCGGCGGGCGGCTTGGCTCGAACCCCGGGGGGATCTGGGCCGATGCGGCGGGCGGGCGCACTTACGTCAAGGAGCTGGAAAGCCCGGCTCTGGCGCGGAACGAATATCTGGCGGCGGCGCTCTATCGTCTGGCCGGGGCGCCGGTGCTCTCCTACCTGCCTTGCGCCGCGCCCGATCAGGTGGCGACGGTCTTCGTCGATCTGGAAAAAAACCGCCTCGCGCAACTGACCGAGGCCGAGCGGGCCGAGGCCCGGCACTGGTTCGGCGTGCATTGCTGGCTCGCCAACTGGGATGCTGCCGGGTTTCAGGGCGACAATCAGGGCGTGATCGGGGGCGTGGTGACGACGCTCGATGTCGGCGGCGCGCTCGAATTCCGCGCGCAGGGCGACCCGAAGGGCCGTGCCTTCGGCCCCACCGTGCCCGAGGTGGACCGGCTGCGCACCGACCCGGACAACCCCTTTGCGGTCGCGCTCTTCGGGCCGATGCCGCCTGACGCCCTGCGCGCGGCGCTGATGGTGGTGATCGGCCTGCCCGAGGCGGCGATCCGTACGGTCGTGGCCCGGCACGGCGGCCGCGCGGCGCTGGCCGAGACGCTTCTCGCCCGCAAGGCCGATCTGGCGCGGCAGCTCGCTCAGATGCCCGAAAGCGCCAGCAGCTTCGGCACCTGATCGCGGATCTGCGCGCTCACCGCGGGATCAAGCGCCTCGAGCCAGCGCTTCGGGATCGCCGCCGTGCCCCAGGTCGCGCCCGCCAGCATCCCGGCCAGGGCGCCGGTCGTGTCGGCATCGCCGCCCTGATTGACGGTGCTGACCAGCACCTCCTCGAAACTGTCGGACGAGAGGTAATAATGCAGCACCGTCTGCATCGTCTCGACCACGAAGGCCGAGGACCGGCCGCGATAGGGGATGAAGCGGAAATCGCGATGCGCGGCGATCAGCGCCTCGGCCTCGCGGGCGATGACGGCGGTGCCGTCGCCGAGGATCAGCCCCTGCACCATCCGCACAAGCGTGATGCAGGCCGCATCCGACAGCGGGTGGTTGTGCGTCGCATGGGCCTGCGCCACCGTCCAGGCGGCAGCGCGTTCGGGCCGACCAAGGGTCGCCAGCGCCACCGGCAGCACCCGCATCGCCGCGCCATTGCCCGCGTCATCCTCGAAATACGGCCCCTCGACCGTGCCCTGTTCCAAAAATCGCCGGATGCCGCGCCGACAGGTGTTGCCGACATCGGCCGGACCCGATTTCAGCCAGCCCGCAAAGGCCAGACAGACATCGCGCGCGTCAAACCCCTTGCGGCGGATCAGCGAATGACCAAGCGCCAGCGACATCTGCGTGTCATCGGTCACCGCCCCCGGCTTCAGCTTCAGCCAGCCGCCGCCGCAGATGTCGCGATGCACGCCGTGTTTCTCGGCGATCTCGCGCGGGGTCATGAATTCGACCGTCGCCCCCAGCGCATCCCCCAGCGCAAAGCCGAGAAAGGCCGCCATCGCCCTGTCTTCCACGCTGCTCATCGCATCCCCCTACACATCGTCGATACTCACCCGAAACGCCCCGCCCAGCACCAGAAACTCGCGCTCGCCCCGTAGCAGATGCGAGGGCAGCAGGCCGGGGAAGAACAGCACCTTGGCCAGCGGCACCCGCGTCGTGATGATGCGGTCGCCAAAGCAATCGGCCACCTCGCGGTCCGAGGAAAACGACACGAGGTTGTTGAGCCGGATCACCGCCTCGCGCTTGCTTGGCTGGTCAAGGATGCCGTGCCGGTCGACGGCATTGATGCCGCGGTACAGCGTGATGTGGCTTTGCCCCGGAAAGGCGAAACGTCCAATCGCCCATTGGCAGAACTCAAACAGCATATCGAGCTGTACGAGGATGGCATTGTCGTGAAAGCGGCTCTGCATCCGTTCCTCGACATAGGCCTGCCAGATCGGGCCGTGGATGTCGGGGATGATCTCCTTGTGAAAGCTGGGCAGGATGCCGAAGCGGCTTTCCACCCAGCCTTTCAGCACCGCGCCCTCGGGGCCGTTGCTGTCGAAGGTCCAGCCCTGAATGAGCCGCAGGAAGGACGAGCGATAGCGCTTGCGGCTTCCCGGCGCCGCCTCGCGCTGCTCGGGGTCGATGCCGAACATCGCGACCATATAGGCCAGAAAGGCCTCGCCCGCCTCGGGCAGGGTCTCGGCCTGATCGAGCATGGTGAACAGCGCGGGGTTCATTTCCCGCACGCCCCAGATATGCAGACCGACCGGCGCGTCGTTGAAGGCGGGGCTCGCCATGAAGGCCGAGGGCCGCCCCACCAGATTGGTCGAATGACCGCTGCTGTGCCAGGTCTGTGAAAGGGGTTCATCCATCCTGCGGATGATGCGGCCTTGCCCCCTTTCTGGGAAGGGTGCGTTTGCGCGCAGCCGCGGGATGGCCCGTTTCCTGCCCGGCTCAGCGCTGGGCAGGTTCGCTGCGCAGGAGCCGCATCATCGCCTCGCGCCGGGCGTCAAGCAGGGCGGCGGTGCGATCAGACGGCGCACCAAGGCGGCGCAGCGCATCGCCCGCAAGGTCGAGACCGGTCTCGAACGCCTCGGGGATCACCTGCGTCGCGCCCATCGAGAAAAGCCGCACCGCATGTTCCGCGTCGCGCGCCCGCGCGATGATCGGCAGATCCGGGCGCAGCCGGCGCAGCATCGTCACAACCTGCTCGGTCGCCGTCGCGTCATGCAGGGTGACGACCGCGATCGGCGCCGTTTCGATGCCGCATTTGCGCAAGATGCCGGGGCGCTGCGCATCGCCAAAGACGATGTCGCGACCCTCGTTGCGGCCGCGCGCCACCAACTCGGCATCGCGGTCGATGACGAGGGGCACATGCCCCTCGGTCGAGAGCACGTCGCAGACGAGCCGCCCGACCCGACCGGCGCCGATCACCACCGGTCGGCCGCTGGCACTCTCGGCCGCTTCGGCGGGCAGGTCGGTCAGGGCGGTGGCGCGGGTGCTGCGCTGGCCAAGGCTGCGCCCCATCCGGGCGAGGATCGGCGTCGCCAGCATCGTGCCCGAGGCGACGAGCAACATGAACTGTTCGACCTCGGGCGTCGTCAGACCGGAGGAACTGGCAAGGCTGAGGACAAGGAAGGCGAATTCCCCCCCGCCCGCCAGCAGCAGGCTGGCCTCGAGCGCGACGGGCCAGGCGAGCCCGAACAGCCGCGCCAGAAGCCCGATCACCGCGGCCTTCAGCCCGGTCATGCCGATCACCGAAATCGCCAGCATGAACGGGTGCTGCGCCACCGCGGCCGGGTCGATGCGCATGCCGACCGAGATGAAGAAAAGCCCGAGCAGCAGGCCCTTGAAGGGCTCGATGTCGACCTCGACCTGACGGCGGAATTCGGTTTCGGCCAGCAGCAGCCCGGCAAGGAAGGCGCCCAGTGCCATCGAAAGACCCGCCGAACGGGTGATCAGCGAGGTGCCGACGACGACGAAGAGGATCGCCGCCATGAACAATTCGCGATTGTGCGTGCGCGCGACCGAGCGGAACAGGCGGCGCAGGATCACCCGGCCGATGCCGACGATCAGGCTCACCGCGGCGATCGCCTGCAGGACGGCGATGCCAAGCCCCGACAGCACGGTCTCCAGCGTGATCGTCTCGGTGCCGCCCTTTGCGGCCTCGCCAAAGACGACGATCAGGAACAGGATCGGCACGACGGCCAGATCCTGCGCCAGCAGCACGCCAAAGATGTTGCGCCCGGTGACCGAGGCCAGCCGGTGCTGTTCGGCCAGAAGCTGCACGACGATGGCGGTCGAAGAGAGCGCAAGGCAGGCGCCGATCACGAGGCTCGCATCGATCGGGTTGCCGAAGGCAAAGGCGGTGCCGGCAATGGCGGCTGTGGTCACCACCACCTGCGCCATGCCAAGGCCGAAGACCGAGCGGCGCATCGTCCAGAGCCGGTCGAGCGAAAGCTCCAGCCCGATGGTGAACAGAAGGAAGGCGACGCCCAGTTCGGCGAGCTGGTCGACTGCCTCCTGCGAATTGATGGTGATCCAGCCCAGCGGCGGGATCAGATCGGCAAAGCGGCCGATGGCATTTGGCCCCAGCAGCAGCCCGGCGACCAGAAAGCCGACGACCGGGCTGATGCGGAACCGGGTCATCAGCGGAATGATCACCCCGGCCGTGCCGAGAAACACGAGCGCCTCGCGGTAGAGGCCGATTTCAGATGCAATGGACATGAGGATTTGAACCATGCCAGCGCCGGGGATGCCAGAGGTCCAATGCACCCTGCGGCAGAGCGTCCGGGTTTTCGGCTCGCTCTGCCGGGGGCAAGGTCCTCAGGCGGCGCTGCGCTGCCCGGCCTCGTCACTGATGCGGAACTGGCTGACCAGCTCTTCCAGACCGCGGGTCTGCCCGCTCAGCGTCAGGCAGGCGGCGGCGGTTTGTTCGTAGGCGGCGGCATTGTGCTGCTGCGTCCGGTCAAGCTGGTTCATCGCGGAGTTGATCTCGCCGATGCCCGCGGCCTGTTCATTGGCCGAGGAGGCAATCTCGCCGACATGACTCGAAATCGTCTCGATCGCCTCGACGATGACCCGAAGCGCCTCGCCCGCGCGCCCGACAAGGGTCACACCCGCCGTCACCTGCTCGCCCGAGCTGGAGATCAGCGCGCCGATTTCCCGCGCCGCTTCCGAGGCGCGTTGCGCCAGCGCCCGCACTTCCGAGGCGACGACGGCAAAGCCGCGCCCCGCCTCGCCCGCCCGGGCGGCCTCGACCCCCGCGTTCAGCGCCAGAAGGTTGGTCTGGAAGGCGATGTCGTCGATCACGTTGATGATCCGCGAGATCTGTTCCGACGAGGTCTGGATCTCGCCCATCGCGGTCACGGTTTCCTCGACCACCTGAGTCGTGGTCCGCGCCTTTTCGGTCGCGCCGCGCACGATGCTGTCGACCTGCCGCGCGCTTTGCGCCGCCGATTGCACCGAGGCCGTCAGCTCGTTCAGCGCCGCTGCGGTTTCCTCAAGCGTCGCCGCCGCGGTTTCGGCCTGCCGCGACAGATCCGTGGTCGCCCCGGTAATCTCGGCCACGCCGCCGGAAATCGAGCGCGTCGCCGCATCGATCGAGCCCATCAGATCGGAGAGACGCGACACGGTGTCGTTGAAGTCGAGCCGCAGCTGTTCATAGGCAGGCGGGAAGCTGGTCGAGATTTCGACCGACAGGTTGCCCCGCGCCAGATCGCGCAGACCCGAGGCAAGGCTCTCCACCACCTGCGACTGCTCGGCCGCGCGGGCGTGGCGGCGGACCTCGTCGGCCTGACGTGATTCTTCCTCGGCCAGTTCTTCGCGGCGTTCGCGCTCGATCTCGGCCAGCCGGGCGGCTTCGCGTTCGTCGCGCATCCGCGCCGCTTCGGCCTCGCGCTGCAGCCGCTCGGTCTCGGCGACCTTGCGCAGGCGGTCCTGTTCGATTTCCAGATCGCTCTTGTCGGCCAGCGAATGCCGCAGCATCTCGACCGAGGCCGCCATCGCGCCGATCTCGTCACGGCGATCCGCGCCCGGCACCGGGGTCTCATATTGCCCCGCGGCAAGCCCGTTCACCGCGGCCAGCATCTGCGCCAGCGGCTTGCGCACAAGGACGGAGGAGGCGGCATAGACCGCGCCGAGTGTCATCACCAGCATCAGGATGCCGCCCAGCGTGGTCGACAGCACCTCATGGCGGACCGGCGTGGTGAAGACCGCGCCGGGAACGTCCAGAATCGTCGCCCAGGTGACGTTCATCCCCTTGGCGGTGAACGGAAAGACGAGCCGCCGCGAGCCATCCGCAAAGCCCTCGATCACCCGGGGTTTGCCATCGGCGAGCGCGGATTTCACCAGATCGGCGCCGAGCCCCTCATAGGGCTTGGTGAACTGCGCCGGATCGGGGGTGGCGATCCATTTGCCCGAGGCATCGACCAGCATCATCCGCCCGCCTTCGAAGGGTTCCATTGCGGACATCATCTTCGACATTTCGGCCAGCGTGATGTCGACGCCGATCAGCCCGACGGTCTTGCCATCGATCTGCATCGGCACCGAGATCGAGGTCACGATATAGCCCTGCTGGGTCAGATAAGGCTCTGTCGTCAGGCTCTTGCCGGTCTTCAGCGGCACGTTGAACCACATTTCCTTCGGATCGATCGGGAAGGTCTGGAAGGTCACCCCGCCCTTGCCGTCCTTGGTCCAGTAGGGCGAAAAGTCGCCCGCCGCATTGCGCCCCTCGGTGCCTTGCAGGAAGTCATTCGTCGGCCCGCCCGGGATCGCCGACATCCACGACGAAAACAGGTTGTCGTAGCGCATCGGCACGTTTTCGAGCATGGCGATGATCGTCGCCGTCTCGGCCTTGCCGGATTTCATGTAGCCGGTGATCATGCCGTTCAGGCTTTCGGCCGTCGCCACTGCTTCGGTCATCTGCTTGGCCACTTCACCGGCGGCGAATTTCGCTTGGCTCGTTGCTTCTGCCATCACCTGCGCCTCGACCCGGGTGGAGGTCTTCCAGCCGCTATAGGCCGTGTAGCCCAGCACGATCAGTGAAATGGCAAGGCCCGCCGCCAGACCCAATTTGCCGGAGACGGATTTCAGTGGATGTGTCATCGATTCCAATTCCCCTTCGGAGCTGGAATCATCATTGGTCAGAGGCGGAAACATACCGTAAACGTCCCCCCGGATTCTCGCCCAAGCGCTTGGACGTGCGGCAATTTGTCGGCCCTGCGACAGCGGCTTCGCTGGGCAGCCGGGCCTTGTGACGGTATCTTGCCGCCGATTGCAGGCGGGGTGTGGCCCCGATTTGCCCCCTCCGGGGCCGGGGCTCGGCTCCGGCCTGAAATGAAAGGAACGACCATGGCCGATCTCGACGACATCAAGGAAGGCAAGGATTTCGGGCTCGACCGACCGGCCGATCTGCAGGGCTTCTTCCTCAAGGGCGCGGCCCATTACGACTGGGGGATGAAGAACCGGCTGAGCCGCATCTTCAACCCGAAGACCGGGCGCACCGTGATGCTGGCCTTCGATCATGGTTATTTCCAGGGCCCGGCAACGGGGCTGGAGCGGATGGATCTGAACATCCTGCCGCTGGCCGATCATGCCGACGTGCTGATGTGCACCCGCGGCGCGCTGCGCTCGACCGTGCCGCCGTCGAACACCAAGCCCGTCGCGCTGCGCTGCTCGGGCGGTAACTCGATCCTGACCGAGCTGTCGAATGAAACCGTCGCGGTCGAGATCGAGGATGCGATCCGGCTCGGCGTCTGCGCGATGGCGGCGCAGGTCTATATCGGCTCGGAATACGAGCACAAATCGATCACCAACGTGTTGAAATTGATCGACACCGGCACCCGTTACGGCATTCCGACGCTCGCCGTGACCGGCGTCGGCAAAGACATGGCCCGCGATGCCCGCTACTTCGGTCTGGCGACCCGGATCGCGGCCGAGCTTGGCGCGCATTACGTCAAGACCTATTTCGTCGAAGAGGGCTTCGAGAAGGTCGCGGCGGGCTGCCCGGTGCCGCTCGTCATCGCGGGCGGCAAGAAACTGCCGGAACTCGAAGCGCTGGACATGGCCTGGAAGGCGATCGATCAGGGCGCGGCGGGCGTCGACATGGGCCGGAACATCTTCCAGTCGGAGGCCCCGGTGGCGATGATCCAGGCCGTGGCCAAGGTGGTGCACGAGAACTACACCGCCAAGGAAGCCTATCAGTTCTTCCTCGATCTCAAGGGCTGATCCGGCACCGGAAATTCCGAAAGCCCCGGTCGCGAGGCCGGGGCTTTTTCATGCCTGCTGGCGCGGGGCGAAGCGGGCTTCGGCGGCAAAACCGCGTGTCGTTCCGGGCAGGGGAGAGGTCAGCCGCAGCTCGCCCCCGGCGCGGCCAAGGATCGTCTGCACGATGGCAAGCCCCAGCCCCGCGCCGCCACGCACGGCGCCCGGGGCGCGTTCGAAGCGCGCGCCGACCCGCGCCAGAACCTCCGGTTCGACCGGATCGCAATCGTTCTCGACCCGCAGCAGACCGGGTTCGAGCCGCAGCCGCACCTCGGCCCCTTCGCAGCCGTGGCGCAGCGCGTTCGACACCAGATTGCGCACCAGAATCCCGAACAGATCCGGGTCGAGATCGGAGAGCACCGGCATCTCGGGCAGATCGAGCGTGACCCGTGCCCCGCCTGCAAGCCGCGTCGCATCCTCGACCACGATCCGCACCACCGGGCGCAGATCCTGCACCGCCTCGCGCCGCAGCCGCCCGCCCTCGGCCCGGGCAAGGCTCATCAGCCCCTCGGACAAGCGGGTGAGCCGCTTCAGCACGGTTTCGATGTCACTGGCCCGCGCGATCACCGCAGGATCGGAGGTTTCGGCCCGCAGCCGCTGCGCTTGCGCGATGGCGCCTGCTAAGGGCGTGCGCAACTCATGCGCGGCATTGGCGGCGAAACTGCGCTCGGCCTGAAAGGCGGCATCGAGCCGGGTCAGGAGCGCATTCAGGGTTTCCGCGAGCGGCTGCACCTCGGCGGGCAGGTCGGTCGCGTCGACGGGCGTCAGATCGGCCGCCCCGCGCCGGGCAAGCCGCAGCCGGAACTGGCGCAGCGGCGCAAAGCCGTAGCGGATCAACCCGGCGATCCCCGCAAGTGTCAGCGGCAGCACCAGCGCGATCGGCGCCAGAAGTCCCATCCGCACCTCGAAAGCCATGCGCTTGCGGTGCACCATCGGCTCTGCCACCGAGATCCGCACCGTGCCTTGCAGGGCGTCGTCATTGTAAACCCGCAGATCATGCGTGGTGCGAAAGCCGATCCCGTCCCAGGCCGGAAACAGCCCCGGATCTGCGCCGTGCGAGATCATCAGGATCGAGCCCTTGTCGTCGCGCACGATGTAGCTGAAGCTATCGTCATGCGGCCGCACTGCGGGCACGGTCTGGGTTCCGGTGACCAGATCGCCGCGGCTCAGGATGTCGGACACCACCAGCGGCAACACCCGATGCGCGGTTTCCTCAAGCGAGGCATCGAACATCATGTCCATCTGCAGCCGCTGCCGATAGGCGGTGAAGCTGGCCGCCGCGATCCAGAGCACGGTGACCAGAAGCCCCACCGCGATGGCCAGCCGCTTTTGCAACGAGACGGGTCGAAGGCGTGCGGTTTTCACGGCCGCACCAGCCGGTAGCCAAGGCCGCGTTCGGTCTCGATCACGCGCGCGCCCAGTTTCTTGCGCAGCCGCGAGATATGCACTTCCAAAGTGTTCGAGCCGATCTCGTCGTCGAAGCTGTAAAGCCGGTCCTCAAGGTCGCGCTTCGGGAAGATCTGCCCGGGGCGCGACAGCAGCAGCTCGAACAGCGCCCATTCCCGCGCCGTCAGCGCCACCGACTTGCCCGCCCGCCGCATCTCGCGCGCGGCAAGGTCGATCGTCAGCTCGCCAAGGCTCAGCACCGGGTTCGGATTGCCCGCATAGCGCCGCGCGACCGAGCCGATCCGCGCCGTCAGTTCCGCCAGATCGAAGGGCTTGACCAGATAATCATCGGCCCCGGCATTCAGCCCGTCGATCCGGTCCGAGACCTGATCGAGCGCCGTCAGGATGATCACCGGCGTCGCAACCCCGCGCGAGCGCAGGGTTTTCAGAAACGGAATGCCGCGGCCATCGGGCAGCATGAGGTCCAGCAGGATCAGATCGAAAGCCGCAACCGCCAGCGCCTCGGTGGCCAGGTCGAGCCGCATCACCCAATCGACGGAATGGCCGTCGGCCGCCACCTGATCGCGCACAGCCGCCCCGAGAACGGCGTCGTCTTCCACGATGAGGATGCGCATGCGGGGGCTCCTTGTTCACCCTGTCCCTATCCTGTGCCAAGCTGACGGGAACCTGAAGCAGGTTTTTCGAAAGCTTCAGGTTGTCGTCAGATTCGGGGGGCAAAAGGGCCTCATCCTGATGGAGGAACCCATGACCGCTTCCCGCTTCCTGTCTGCTCTGGCCGCGCTTGCGGTGCTGGCACAGGCCCCCGCCGCCGCCGCGCACGACAATGACTGCACCGTGCCGATGGCCGACTGGCAACCGCGCGAAGCCGTGCAGGCGCTGGTCGAAAAGCAGGGCCTGACAGTGCGGCGCATCAAGATCGACGACGGCTGTTACGAAGTCGATGCGCTCGATACGGCCGGGGCGCGGGTGCGGATGCGGCTTGATCCCGGCTCGCTGGTGATCCTGCGCCGGGGCGGCGATGACGACGACCATCACCGCCGCGGCGAGGGCGACGACGACGAAGGCGGCTTCTTCCATCACGGCGACTGATCCGGGCTCGCCCGGCAGGGCGGCGGTTTTTCCTTGGTCGGAGCCGCCGCCCACTTTCCCCAAATCGCATCTTCCCCCGGACCCGAAGTCCGGGACCGGTGCCCTCATGTCCGATGCAACCAAAGGAAATCACGAATGAAATCCTCCCTTCCGCTGATCGCCCTTGCGGCCCTTCTGTCCTCGGCCGTGGTGGGGGCACTGTCCGCCGCACCGATCGACTCGCCGCTGTTTGCGGGCAACACGGCGGCCGCCCTCGCCACCTCCAAGGTCGCGACCCCGGCCGAAGCCGCGGCGCCGAGCGCCCAGCCGGTGCAGCTGGCCGACAATGACCACGACGATGATGACGACGACGACGGCTTCTTCGGCTGGTTCGGCCATCACGGCAAACATGGCCATCACGGTGATGACGATGGTGATCATGGCGGCCAGAACTGCCCCGCCGGCGCGACGAATTGCGCGAGCGCGCCGCAAGCCGCGGGCACCGTCGCCCCGCCCTCGAACGGTCTTTTCGCGCCGGGCGCGAAGCCGCAAGTGCAATCGAACTGAGGACCACGCCATGAAACCGCTTCAGACCGCGCTCGCGTTTTCGACCGCTCTCGTTCCGGGGATGGCGCTGGCCACTCCGGTCACCTTCACCACGCAGATGAGCAATTACGGAGGCGATGGCGCCTATCTCGCCTATTACGTCACCGATGCGAATGGTGGCTATGTCGGCAGCCTCTGGATGGCGGGCGGCAAGGCGAAATACTACCAGCATCTGGGCGGCTGGTATGCCGCGACCGGCGGCAACAGCGCGCAGGTCGATGGCATCACCGGGGCCTCGGTCGGCGCGGGCCGGGATCTGACGATCACGCTCGATCTGGCCGATACGCTGTTTGACCAGGGCTATGTCCTGCACGTCGACAGCGCGGTCGAGAAGATGTCGGACGTGCCGAATGACGTCACCATCCCGCTGACTTCGGACAATCTCGGCAAGCCGGTGGCGGGGAAATACTTCGTCCAGACCCTGACCATCTCCAAGTAACCCCGATCCTAGGAGGCACTCCCGTGCTGCGACATCTGCACCGTTGGCCCGGCCTTTTGGCGGCGCTTCTCGTTCTCGTGCTGGCTTTCACCGGCGCGGCGCTTTCGCTTTACCCGGCGCTGGAACGGCTGGCGGTGCCGCAGGCCGAAAGCACGCTGACGGTCGCCGATCTGGCGGCACGGGTGGCCTCGGCCCATCCCGGTCTCGAACAGATCCGCCGCGCGCCTTCGGGGCGCGTGGTGGCCTGGTGGTTCGAGGGCGGCAGGCCCGGCGCGGCGGTGATCGACCCCGCGACCGGCGCCGATATCGGCAGCCCCGATCCGCTGCCGGGATCGCGCTTCCTGACCGATCTGCACCGCGAGTTGTTCGCCGATGACACCGGGCGACTGGTCGCGGCGGCGGGCGCTGCGCTGATGCTGGCGCTGTCGATCTCGGGGGTCTGGCTGGTGGCGCGGCGGATGGGCGGCTGGAACCGCTGGTTTGCCCGCACCCGCGGCCCCTTTGCCGGGCGGCTGCATGTGGAACTGTCGCGGTTCGCGGTGGGCGGGCTGATCCTGTCCTCGGTCACCGCGCTCTGGATGACCGCCTCGATGTTCTCGCTGGTGCCCGATGTTGCGGCCGAGCCTGCGCCTGCGCTGGCCACCGCAAACCTGCCGCGGCTTGCCTATGACCAGATCCCGGCGCTGGCGAATACGCCCGCCGATGCGCTCAAGGAGCTTTCGCTGCCCTCAAGCGGCGATCCGACCGACACGTTCAAGCTGACGACCGCGGGCGGCGTGGCCCTGATCGATCCGGGCACCGGGGGGATGCTGTCCTCTGCCACCCCCGGCTTCTTCGAAAAGGCTACGGAAATCATGATCATGCTGCACACGGGGCAGGGGGCGCCGGTGCTGGGTCTGCTTCTGGGCCTGATGGCGCTTTCGGTGCCCGCGCTCGCCCTGACCGGGGCGCAACAATGGCTGGCCGGTCTGCGCTCGACCCGTCGCATCCGCCGCAATGCCCGGGCCGATGCCGCGGAAACCGTGGTGCTTGTGGCCTCTGAGGGCGGCACGACCTGGGGCTTTGCCCGCACGCTTCACGATGGCCTGACCGCCGCCGGGCAAAAGGTGCACACCGGGCCGCTCGCCACTTTCGACCCCGCCCGGTATGCCCATGCCCGCCGCTTCCTGATCCTCGCCGCCACCTATGGCGAGGGCGAGGCGCCCACCGCCGCCAAGGGCGTGCTGGAGCGCATCGCGGCGCTGAAATCCGCCCCGACTGCGCCCGTGGCCGTGCTCGGCTTTGGCGACCGCTCCTTCCCGCATTTCTGCGCCTTTGCCGAAAGCCTGCGTTCTGCGGCGGCGCAGATCGGCTGGGCAGAACTGCTGCCGATGGCCACGGTCGACCGGCAATCGCCGCAGGATTTCGCCCGCTGGAGCCGCGATCTGGGCGCCGTCCTGACCCTGCCGCTCGATCTGACGCATCTGCCCGAGCGGCCGAAGACCAGTACCCTCACCCTGATCTCGCGGCGCGATTATGGTGCCGAGGTGCAGGCGCCGACCTCGATCCTGCGCTTTGCGGTGCCGCAGCCGACGCTGTGGCAGCGGCTGACCGGGCAGGGGCTGGCGCGGTTCGAAGCGGGCGATCTGATCGGCGTGCTGCCGAAGGGCTCCGACCTGCCGCGGTTCTATTCGCTGGCTTCGTCGGCGCAGGACGGCTTCCTTGAAATCTGCGTGCGCCGTCATCCGGGCGGGCTCTGCTCGGGGCAGCTGACCGACCTGCGTCCCGGCGAGACGATCGAGGGCTTCGTGCGCCTCAACCCCGCCTTCCGGCCGCACAAGGGCCGCAAGCCGGTGATCCTGATCGGGGCGGGTACGGGCGTCGGGCCGCTGGCGGGCTTCCTGCGCGCCAACCGTCGCCACCGGCCGATGCACCTCTACTTTGGCGCCCGCGCGCCGCAAAGCGACCTGCTTTACGATGCCGAGTTGCGCGACTGGCAGGCCGAGGGGCAGCTTGCGAAACTGACGACCGCCTATTCGCGTCACGGTCAGAAAACCTATGTGCAGGATGCCCTGCGCGCTGACGCGGCCGAACTGGCGCGGCTGATCGGGTCGGGGGCGCAGATCATGGTCTGCGGCGGGCGCGAGATGGCCGCCTCGGTCCGCGACGCGCTGGCCGAGATCCTTGCCACAATCGGGCAGACGCCCGCCACGCTGAAAGCCGAGGGACGCTATGCCGAAGATGTCTACTGAGACCGCCCGTCAGGCGTTGAACGGGGCCACGATGGGCACGCGCTGGGCGCTGACGCTGCATGCGGACCCGGATTTCGACACCGCCGCCCTGCGCGCCGCCTGTCAGGCCGAGGTCGACCGGATCGACGCGCAGATGTCGACCTGGAGGCCCGACAGTGACCTGATGCGCTTCAATGCGGCGCCGCTCGGGGTCTGGCACGACCTTCCCGCGCCGCTGATGGAGGTGCTGACCGAGGCGCTTTTCATCGGCCGCGAAAGCGGCGGCGCCTTCGAGATCGCGATGGGTGATGCCGTCCGTGCCTGGGGCTTTGGCCCGGTGCCCGCCGATGAAGCCGCGATCCGCGCCGCGATGGCGAAACCGCGCCGCCCGAGTTTCGAGACGCTGGAACTGGACCCGGCGCGGGGCCGCGCCCGCAAGCACGCCGAGATGAGCCTTGATTTGTGCGGCATCGCCAAGGGTTACGGCAGCGACCGGCTGATCGCGGCGGCGCAGGCGGCGGGGATCACCTGTGCGCTGGCCTCGATCGACGGCGAGCTGCGCGCCATCGGCAAGCCGCCGGGGGACCGCGGCTGGGCCGTTGCGCTGGAGCGGCCCGATTTCGGTCATCGCGCCATCCATTCGATGTTCGAGCTGAACGACATCGCCATCGCCACCTCGGGCGATTACCGGCATTGGGTCCGCGTCGGTGACCGCCGTCTCGCCCATACGATGGACCCGGCCCGGGGCGCGCCGCTGATCGGCGGCCCGGCCTCGGTCACGGTTCTGGCCGCCAGCTGCATCCGCGCCGATGCGCTTGCCAGTGCCTGCATGGTGCTGGGCGCAAGCCGCGGCAAGGCGCTTGCGGCCCGACTTGGCGCCGAGGTGATCTGCCTGACCGAAGCCGATCGCAGCGCCGCCGCGCAGAAGGCTTCCTGACGCCGGATCATATCCTTCTGGTCGAAAAAACCTGCCCGGAAGAATTGTTAAAGTTTAGTTATCTTACTCGCCCATTGCGGGAATTGGTGTTATCGTTTCAGGCGATAGGGAGAACCCGGAGACAGATTTGGCCGTTCGCAACCCCCGTTCCGAGCCGGTATCGGGCGTTCTGGCGCTCGAATGCGCCGCCGCGATGCATTGGCGCATTCAGGCCGGTCCGGTTGGGCCGCAGGTTGTGCTTGGTCTGGGCGTGGGCGAGACGCCCCTTGATCTTGAAGCCTTCTCCGAGCTGTTCCACCCAGATGATCGCGCAGATCTGCGCCTGTTCCTGACCGCGGGCGCCGATGTCTCGCAGCTGGGTCTTGATGTGTCGAACCGCTCGCCGCTGCGCGGCGCGCTGTTCCGGCTGCGCTGGGGCGGCGTGGGCGAGGATTACATCCTGACCTGCTTCCAATCGGCGGAGGAGGTGGGCGAACCTGTGCCGCGCACGGTACCCGGGCGGATGTTCCGTCTGGACGCGGCGCTGCATGTCGTGCGCGGCACGCTGGAAAGCGCGGGGATGACGCCGACCTCATGCTGGGATGTCGATCTGCGCAGCGGCGCGCTGAGTGTGGCCGCGTCCTGGAAGGACCGGCTGGGCTACGGGCCGACTGATCTCGAGCCCTTCACGCATGACGACTGGGCGCGGATGAGCCACCCCGAGGATGTCGCGGGCTTCGAGGCTCCCGAGATGAAGGCGCGGCTGAACCGGGGCGAACTCGTGCAATATCTGTCGCGCTCGCGGCACCGGGCGGGGCACTGGGTCACCTTCCTGTCCTTCTGCCGCGTCGTGCGCTGGGACGCCGCGGGCGAGATGTGCTTCATGATGGGCTGCGATCTCGACATGACCGCGGTCTCGACGCTCGAGGGCGCGCTGGCACGCGAACGCGACCGGCTGACGACGATCCTTGATGCGATGCCGTATGGCAAGATCGTGCTTGATGCGCATGATTGTGTGAGCTTCGCCAACCCCGAGGCTTGCTCTCTGATCGGCATCGGTCTGGCCGAGATCACCGGGCGGTCGTTTGCGGATGTTCTGTCGCTCGAGGAAGGCCGCGCCGATCTCTTCTCGGCGATCGAGGAGGGCGAGGCGAGCCAGCCGGTGCGGATCAGCCTGCGCCGGAGCGGGCGGCTGCGGGTGCTGCAGGTGGATCTGGTGCCCTTGCCGTCTCAGATCGGGGACGGGCGGTTGCTGCTGTCATTGTCGGACATCACCGGGCTGCACGAGCTGCGCCAGCAACTCGAACAGTCGATCGAGAATGCCCGGTTCATCGCCACCCACGATCTGATGACCGGCCTGCCCGACCGCTATCTCATGATGCGGCTTCTGGGCGAGAAACTGACCGAGCTTGCCCGCGAGGGGCGGCCGATGGCGGTCTTGTGCATCGACTTCGACAATTTCCGCCTGATCAATGACACGCTGGGCCATGAGACGGCGGATCAGCTGATCAAATCGGCGGCGAAGCGGCTGGAACAGGGCCTGCCCGAGGGGGCGATCCTGGCCCGCACCGGCGAGGGCGATTTCGTCGTTCTGCTGCCGGGTGCCGATGCGCTTGCAGCCGAGTCGCGCAGCTGGGAAATCGTGCGCGCCTTCGCCCGGCCGATGCGTCTGCAACGGCGGCAATGCTTCCTGACCGTCTCGATCGGGGTCGCGCTGACTCTGGCGCCCGGCAGCTCTGCCGAGGCGCTTTTGCGCGCGGCCGACATGGCGATGCATCAGTCGAAAGCGCGCGGGCGCAACACCGTGACGGTGTTCTCGCCCGAGATTGGCGCGCAGTTCGAGCGGCGCACGGCGGTGGCGCAGGCGCTGCATCGCGCGCTCGAAGAGCGCAGCTTCGAGCTGCATCTGCAGCCGAAATTCGCCATCGAACAAGAGGTCCGGCTGATCGGCGCCGAGGCGTTGCTGCGTCTGACCGATGCCGAGCTGGGGCCGATCTCGCCCGCTGAATTCATCCCGGTGGCCGAGATCGACGGGCTGGTCGCGGCGATCGATCTGGAGGTGATGCGGCTTGCGGGCGAGATGCTGAGGACCTGGGCCGCGCAAGGGATCTGCCTGCCGCTCGCGGTGAACATCAATGCGACGACGCTCGACGAGCCGGGCCATGCCGATCTTGCCGAGCGGCTGATGCGCGTGGGTCTTGACCCCGATCAGGTGACGATCGAGCTGACCGAGACCGGCCTTGCCGCGCCGGGACCGCGCCAGCAGCGCAACCTCGAACGGCTGCGCGATGCGGGCTACAAGATTGCGATCGACGATTTCGGCACCGGGCAATCGGCGCTCGGTGTGCTGCAAAGCCTGCCGGTGGCCGAGATCAAGATCGACCGCTCGTTTGTGCGCGGTCTTGACGGCCCCGAACCGGCGCGCGCACGCGCGTTGGTGCGCGCGATCCTCGCGATGGCTGGCGCGCTCGATCTGCGCGCCATCGCCGAGGGGGTCGAGACCGAGGCGCAATACCGGGTTCTGAAGGAAGAGGGCTGCCCGGCGATGCAGGGGTTCCTGCTGGGGCGGCCCTTGTCATTGCGCAGTTTCGAGGCGCGTTATCTTGCCGGAATGCAGCCGCTGCGCGCGGTCGCCACTGCCGGCGTCGGAGGATCAGGCGCATGACCGCACCACCGCACAGGCTTCCCCATCCCGATACGCCCGAATCGCGGGCCCGCTGGCTGCATGACATCGGCGGGCTTTCGGTCGAAGAGATCGGCTGGCGGCTCGGCCTGCCGTCCGAACGGGTTCAGGCGCTGCTCGCTCAGGGGCCGACCGAGGCCGTGCCGCATCCCGAAAGCGCCGAGGGGGCGCGGCTGATCCGCCGTCTGAGCCGCCGCCTGCGCGAGCAATTCGGGCTTGAGGCGGTCAGCATCGCGCCGATGGCGCCGGGCGATGTCGATCCGGTGCCGGTGATCGCCGCCGCGGCCGCCCGGCATCTGGTGCGGCTCTTGCAGGCGCGCAACGCGCCCGCCGTCGTCGGACTGTCGCATGGCCGCACCATCGCCGCGATGGTGGCGCAGCTGCCCGAGATGCGGCTGACCGGCCTGCGCTTCGTCTCGCTTCTGGGCGAGCTGACCTTTGCCCACAGCGCCTATCCGCATGTGGTGATGAACCAGATCGCGCAGCGTCTGGGGGCGCAGGCCTTTCCCTGCCCGACCGCGCTTTACGCCGCCACGCCCGAGGAGGCGGCCGATCTGCTGCGTCAGCCGATGGTGCGCAAGGTGCTCGAGATGGCGCAGCAGGCCGAGGTCTGGGTGGTGGGCATCGGTCGCGGCGCCTCCGAGAACCAGCTGCACCAATCCGGCATGATCGACGATGCGGATCTGTCGGACATCATGGCCCGCGGCGCGACTTGCGAGATTCTCGGCCGGTTCTTCGATGACGAGGGCCACGAATTGCCCAGTGCGCTTGCGGCCCGCACGCTCTCGCCCGCGGCCAGCGATTTCCGTGGCCGTCGCGTGATCGGTCTTGCAGGCGGGGTTGACAAGGTCACCGCGCTGCATGCCGCGCTCAGGGCGCATCTGCTGCGCGAGCTGGTGACCGACAGCCGCACGGCGGTGGCTTTGCTCGATGATGACGAGCAGGCGGAATACGCGGCGCTGCTGCCGTGAAATTTTCGCGTTTCCCCGCTTGACGGGGGGGGCGGGGATGCGTAGAAGCCTCCCACGCCCGAGGCTACGGCCCGGGAGAAATGCGCGGTTGTAGCTCAGTTGGTTAGAGTACCGGCCTGTCACGCCGGGGGTCGCGGGTTCGAGCCCCGTCAACCGCGCCACTTTCAAAAAGCCCTCGCGCAAGCGGGGGCTTTTGGGTTTCTGGGCCGAAGACTGGGCGGCTTGCGCCCATCGGGGGGAGAGCTGCATGACCTATGATGTGATCGTGCTCGGGGCCGGGGCTGCCGGGCTGATGGCTGCGGCGACGGCGGGTCAGGCGGGGGCGCGGGTGCTTGTGCTCGACCATGCCGAGGCGGCGGGCAAGAAGATCCTGATTTCCGGCGGCGGGCGGTGCAACTTCACCAATACCGGGACCACGGCGGGCTGTTTCCTGTCGGAAAACCCGCATTTCGCGAAATCGGCGCTGGCCCGCTACACGCAATGGGATTTCCTCGCGCTGGTCGATCGCTACGGCATCGCCTGGCATGAAAAGACGCTGGGGCAGCTGTTTTGCGACGGCTCGGCGCGGCAGATCCTCGCGATGCTGCTCGAGGAATGCGAAAAGGGCGGCGTCGAGATCCGGCTCTCGACCCGGATCGGCGAGATTGCCCATGCCGACGGGATCTTCCGCGTCGCGGGGGTTGAGGCCGCGCAACTGGTGATCGCCACCGGCGGCCCGTCGATTCCGAAGATGGGGGCCTCGGGCATCGCCTATCAGATCGCCGAACGCTTCGGCCTGCCCGTGGTGACGCCGCGGCCCGCGCTGGTGCCGCTGACCCTGGGCGAGGAGGCGCAGGCCTTTCGCGACATCTCGGGCCTGTCGCTGCCGGTCACGGCGCGCGTCGGCACGGTGTCTTTCACCGAGGCGGCGCTCTTCACCCACCGCGGCCTGTCGGGCCCGGCGATTCTGCAAGCCTCGTCCTATTGGCACGAGGGCGCGCCGCTGGTGCTGAACCTGCTGCCCAATGCGTTCGATCTGCTGCGTGCCGCGCGCCAGCGCATGCCGCGCGCGCGGTTGCGGGCCGCGCTGAGCGAGCATCTGCCGAACCGGCTGGCCGAGGTGATGGTGGCGCGGATCGGTCTGCAAAAGGAACTCGCCAATTGCTCGGACGCCGATCTCGAGCGCGCGGCGGAGCATCTGACGCATCTGACCCTGCATCCGACCGGGACCGAGGGTTTTGCCAAGGCCGAGGTGACGGCGGGGGGCATTTCGACCGCGGCGCTGTCCTCGCGCACGATGGAGGCGAAGGATGTGCCCGGGCTTTACGTCATCGGCGAGGCGGTCGATGTGACGGGCTGGCTGGGTGGCTACAACTTCCAGTGGGCCTGGTCATCGGGCCGCGCAGCGGGGCTGGCCGTCGCCGCGCGGCGGGCAGGGTGAGGGACGGGGGCTGCCGCCCCCGCACCCCCGCGCGTATTTTTCCAAGAAGAAGCGGAACCGGCTCAGAGCCGGATCGGATCGGCCTTGGCCAGCCGGTCGAAACCCATCAGCGTCTTGATCAGCTTCGGCATCTGATCGAGCGGGATCATGTTCGGACCATCGGACGGCGCGGTATCGGGGGCTTCATGCGTCTCGATGAAGACCCCGGCGATGCCAAGGCTCACCGCCGCGCGGGCCATCACCGGCGCCATCTCGCGCTGCCCGCCCGAGGCGCCGCCAAGCCCGCCCGGCTGCTGCACCGAATGCGTCGCATCCATGATCACCGGATAGCCGGTCTTTGCCATCACCGGCAGGCCGCGCATGTCGGCCACCAGCGCATTGTAGCCAAAGGAGGTGCCGCGCTCGGTCAGCAGGATTTTCTCGTTGCCGGTCGAGGCGACCTTTTCCGCGACATTCGGCATGTCCCAAGGGGCGAGGAACTGGCCCTTCTTGATGTTGACCACCCGGCCGGTTTCGCCCGCCGCGATCAAGAGGTCGGTCTGCCGACACAGGAACGCCGGGATCTGGATCACGTCGACCACCTGCGCCGCGATCCGCGCCTGTTCGGGGTCGTGGATGTCGGTCAGCACCGGGCAGCCAAGCTTCGCCCGCACCGTGTCGAGGATCGCGAGACCGGCATCGAGGCCGACGCCGCGCTTGCCCTTCAGGCTGGTGCGGTTCGCCTTGTCGAAACTGCCCTTGAAGACGAATTGCGCCCCCGCCGCCGCGCAGGCCTCGGCCATCACCTCGGCGATCATCATCGCATGCGGCACGCTTTCCAGCTGGCAGGGCCCGGCGATCACCGTCAGGGGCAGGTCATTGCCGACCGTCAGGCGGCCGATGCTCACGTTTTTCATGTTTTTCTCCGGGATCAGCTCGAGACCTGTTCGCGCAGGATCGAGGCCGTCAGCGACAGCATCAGGTAGATACCCGAAAACACGAGGAACGCCAGCAGCGTGTCTTCAAAAGCGCGGGGGTAGGTGGGCTCGTCCGGCGCCACCGGCCGCACCCCCATCTCGAGGTAGCGCACCTGCTTGTTCGCCTCGATCCGCGCCACTTCCATCTGTTGCGCCGCCGCGGCCAGAAGCCCCTGCCGGGTTTCCAGCTCCGCCTCGGCGATGCGCAGCTGCCCGGTGACCGAAGCCAGCGATTCCGTGCTGCCGGATTTTTCGGTGAGTTTGCGCCGCAGATCCGCGATCAGGCTTTCGAGCCGCGCGATATCGCCCTTCACCCCCGCCACGCGGGCGGCCGACGGGCTCGGGTTGTCCAGCAGTTGCTCGAGTTCCAGACGTTTCTTCTGCAACTCGGTCTCGAAGCCGTTCACCTGGGCCATCTTGCCCGCGCCCTCGGCGGCGGGATCGAGAACGCCGACCTTTTCCTGCAGGCCCAGAACCTTGGCCTGCGCGGCAAAGACCTTCTGCTCGGCATCGTCATAGCTTTCGCGGGCGCCGCGCATCTGGTCTTCGCGCAGCCGCCCGGTCAGCTTGTCCACCTGCCCCTCGGCGTAGGAGATCAGCGCCTCGGAAAAGGCCTTCGAGACAGCCGGATCGGCGGCGATCACCTCCATCCGGATGATCCCCTCGGACGGGTCGTAGCCGATCTTCACGTTGCGCTTGTAAAGCTTGTAGGCGGCCTCGTTCGTGGCGCCGGGGTCGAGCCGCTGGATCGGGTCGATCCAGGGCTGCGAGAAATGCGCCTTGAAGCCCTTGTCCGCTTCGAGCCGCATCATCGCGTCGCGCGATTGCAGGAAGCTTTGCACCGTGACCGAATCCTGGTTCGTGGCCAGCTGCGTCCCCGAGAAGAGACTGCCCAGACCCGAGCCGCCGCCGCCCATGCTGTCGGCCTTCTGGATCACGAATTCGGTCTTCGTCGCATACATCGGCGTGGCGACGACGAAATAATACCAGCCCGCGATCAGCGTCGGCAGGAAGACGAAGAAGGCCAGCCGCGCCGTCAGCAGCGCGATCCGGCGCCGCCTGCGCTTGGCGATGTCACGCTGGATCTTGATGATTTCCCGCGCCCTCGTGCCCTCATCAAGCGGCGAAGGTCCGGGCGGCGGGGCGGGAACCTGCGCCGGGGTGATCGTCTGCGGCAGCTGCACGCGGGTGTCGGCGCCAGCGCCGTCGATCCGCGCCAGCGCCTGCGTGGTGGCCGAACCGCCCCGCACCCCGCCGGGCGTCGGGATCGAGGCCGCCTGGGCCACGCTTGCGGCATCGGCGCGCTCGAGCGCCATCAGCGCATTGCGGTCGAACGGATCGATGCCGCGGCGGCGCAGCAGCAGCACCGCCTCGAAATCCGAGGTCGCTTCGATGCCGTACTTTTGCGCCGTGCGCCGCGCCAGCCGCAGCTGCCGCCCGGTCAGGCCCTCGCTGCGGATCACGGCGATTTCCTCGTCGGTGGTCATCTCGGACGGGGCGAGCACCTGCGGGGCCGCGGCGCGCGGCGCAGCCGTCGGGAAGGGCGCGTCGCCGAAGCCGTCTTCCTCGGTTTGAAACAGCTCGCTGCCATCGCCCGAAAGCGGCTCGGGCCGGGGCTGCTGCCGCGGCGGGGGCGGGGTGGTTGCCGCCTGCGGCGGCGTCACGGCGCTTTCCGCCATCGGCGGTCGCGCGGGCGCAGCCGCGGGCTCCGTCTGGGTCTCGATCCGCTCGGCACGGCGGCGCAGCAGATCCTCGACCGGGGCGAGATCGGCACCTTGGCCGGGCTTGCCTGCGAGGATCGGGGTTTCGCGGCGGATGCGATACCGGGTCGCCTTAGGAGTGGTAGTCATACATCCGTTTCGCTTCTTCCAGAGTGTCGAACATGTAGAGTTGCCCGTCGCGCAGCACGGCCGCGGTGCGGCAGAATTTCTCCAGCGTCTTCGCCTGATGCGAGACGACGATCACCGTCGCCTCCTTCAGCCGGTCGCGCAGGATCGATCCCGCCTTGCGGTTGAACTCCACATCGGTGGTCGAGGGCATGCCCTCGTCGATGAGGTAGATGTCGAATTCGAGCGCCAAGAGCAGCGCAAAGGTCAACCGCGCGCGCATGCCCTGGCTGTAAGTGCCCACCGGCATGTCGAAATATTCCTCCAGCCCGCAGAGCCAGCGGCAGAAGGCTTCGACATAATCCGGGTCAAGTCCGTAAAGACGCGCGATGAACCGGCTGTTCTCGCGCCCGGAGTGCTTCGAGACGACGCCGCCCATGAAGCCCAGCGGAAAGGACACCCGACAGGTCTTGCGGATCTCGCCCTCGTCGGGTTTTTCGAGCCCCGCCATCATGTTGATGATCGTCGTCTTGCCGGTGCCGTTCGGCGCCAGAATGCCGAGCGAATTGCCCAGTTCGACACGGAACGACGCCTGGTCGAGAATGACCTTGCGCCGCTTGCCCGTCCAGAAGGACTTGCTGACGTTGTCGAATTCGAGCATCGCTTCCCGGCCTGCTGTGCCGCCTCTTGCCCCGGTCGGTGCATCGTGCCCTGTTGAGGTTAACAAACCGCCAAAAGACACCCGATGCCTAAGGACGCATTTGGGCGAGAATATGTCCGAAAGGCTTATTCGTCTACAATCCCCGCCGATTGCAGCGGCATCACGAAACGATGAGGCGGTGCGCGGAAAACCCGCGTCAGGGGTGCCTTTCGCTTGCCCGCGGGGGCGGGGCGCACTACGGGAAGCCTGATGCAATCTGGCGCCGATGGCCTGTCGGCGCGCGCCCGAAGGAAGGGAAGCCCGCGATGACATCCGATCCGACCGCCTATGACCGTGCCCATGCCGCGATGGAGGCCGAGCCCGAAAACGAAGCGCTGCGGCTTGCGGTGTACGACCGGCTGGCCGATGCAGAGTTGTTCGTGCTGCTGGAAAACGAGCCCGACGCGGAGGACGACATCGTCCCGCAGGTCTTCGAGACCGAAGAGGGCGATTTCGTGCTGGCCTTTGATACCGAAGAGCGGCTGGCCTCGTTTTCCGAAGAGCCGGTGCCCTATGCGGCGCTGCCCGGTCGGGTGATTGCGCAGGTTCTGGCGGGCGAGGGCGTCGGGCTTGGCGTGAACCTTGGCGTGGCCGACAGCGCGATGCTGTTGCCGCCCGAGGCGCTGGAGTGGCTGACGCACACGCTGACCCACGTGCCCGAGGCCGGTGCGGCGCGGCCGCTGGAGTTTGCCGGGCCGGGGCTTTCGCCCGCGGTTCTGGCGCTGCTGCTTCCGGCGTTCGAGGCGAAATTCGAGCAGCTTGCGGGCCTTGCGACCGAGGCGGTGCTGGGGTCTGTGCTCTGGGAAGGAGGCCGTCGCGGTCATGTGCTGGCCTTCTTCGGCGCCCCCGAGATCGCCCGTCCCGGCATTGCGAAGGCGATGGGCGAGGCGCTGATGTTTTCGGGCCTCGAGGCCGGGGAGCTTGATGTGACCTTCCTTGACGCGGCCGATCCGGCGGCGGCGGTGCTGCTCGAAAAGGGTCTGGTGCTGCATCTGCCCGAGCGCGTGGTGGAAGAGGTGCAGGAGTTGAAACTGACCGCCCCCGGCATGGACCCGGACAAGCCGCCGATCCTGCGCTGAGCGGGCTTTGGCCGCGGCTGTTGACGCGGCCATGCGAGACAGGTGCCCTGTCGACGCCGAGTGCCCAAAGCACTCGGCCAGCGCCCGCCCCGCCCATGGCGGGCGCTTCTCGCCCGCCGGGTCGGGCGCCGGCCTCTGCCGCGCATCGGGCAGCTGGTCCCGTGACGCGGTGGTCTCTGCCGGGCGGGGAAAGGCAGTGCCTTTCCTGTTCCGCCCGAAACGGCGGCGCTCATCGTTTTGGTTGCGCGAATCCGCATAATTGGTCATAACTTTTGACCGGAGCGGAGGAGAACGCCATGCAGATGCCCCTTCCCAGCGCCAAGGTGCTGGCCGAGAAGGCTTTGATCGTCAAACGCTTGCGGGCATTCCTGCCGCGCGATTCGGTGATCGACGACCCGGCCGAGACGCGGGCCTATGAATGCGATGCGCTCTCGGCCTATCGCTGCGCGCCCCTCGCGGTTGTGCTGCCGCGCACCACGGCCGAAGTCGCGGCCTGTCTGAGGCTGTGCCACCAGATGGGCGTGCCGGTGGTGCCGCGCGGCGCGGGCACCTCGCTTGCGGGGGGCTCGATGCCCTCGGCCGATGCCGTCGTGCTGGGGCTGGCGCGGATGAACCGGGTGCTGGAGGTCGATTACGCGAACCGCTTCATCCGGGTCGAGGCCGGGCGCACGAACCTCTCTGTCACCGGCGCGATCGAGGGCGAGGGCTGGTTTTACGCCCCCGACCCGTCGAGCCAGCTCGCCTGCGCGATCGCGGGCAATATCGGGATGAATTCGGGCGGCGCGCATTGTCTCAAATACGGCGTCACCACGAACAACCTGTTGGGGGTGACACTGGTCACCATGCAGGGCGAGGTGGTCGAGATCGGCGGGCCTTGTTGCGACGCGGGCGGGCTTGATCTGCTCGGCGTCGTCTGCGGTTCGGAAGGGCAGTTGGGCGTCGTGACCGAGGCGACCCTGCGCATCCTGCGCCAGCCCGAGGGTGCGCGCCCGGTGCTGATCGGGTTTTCGTCAAACGAGGTCGCGGGCGCCTGCGTCGCCGACATCATCCGCGCGGGCATCCTGCCCGTCGCGATCGAATTCATGGACCGCCCCTGCATCGAGGCGACCGAGGCCTTCTGCCATGCCGGTTACCCGGATTGCGAGGCGCTTCTGATCGTCGAATGCGAGGGCAGCCCGGCCGAGATCGCCGAGCAGCTGGGCCTGATCCGGCAGATTGCCACCGGCCACGACCCGGTCGAGTTCCGCGAGGCGCAATCGCCCGAGGAGGCGAAACGGATCTGGCTGGGCCGCAAATCGGCCTTTGGCGCGATGGGGCAAAAGGGCGATTACATGTGCCTTGACGGGACGATCCCCGTTTCCGCCCTGCCGATGGTGCTGCGCCGGATCGGCGAGATCTCGCGCGAGTTCGGGCTGGAGGTCGGCAATGTCTTTCACGCGGGCGATGGCAACATGCACCCGTTGATCATCTACAACGCCAACGTGCCCGGCCAGCAGGAGCTGTGCGAGCGGATGGGGGCCGAGATCCTGAAGCTTTGCGTCGAGGTAGGCGGCTGTCTGACTGGCGAGCATGGCGTGGGCATCGAAAAGCGCGATCTGATGACCGTGCAATTCGCCCCCGCGGATCTGGAGGCGCAGATGCGGGTGAAGGATGTCTTCGATCCGAAGTGGCTGCTGAATGCGGCGAAGGTGTTTCCGCTGGATGTCAGCGCGTCGCGGCGTGGCTGAGGTCGGCCGGGGCGTATTTGGACCAAGAAAAAGGCAGGGTCGATGAAGGTTGAAAGCGAGAAGGCGCTGGTCGAGGCGGTGCGGGGGGCCACGCGCCCGCTGCGGATCGTCGGCGGCGGCACGCGGCCGGTCGGCGCTTTGGCCGGTGACCCGCTGCAGGTGGCGATTTCGGGGATTTCGCTCTACGAGCCGGGCGCGCTGACGCTGATCGCCGGGGCGGGCACGCCCCTCTCCGAGATCGAGGCGGCGGTGGCCGCCGAGGGGCAGCGGCTGCCCTTCGAGCCCGCGCGCTGGGGGGCTGTGCTGGGCGCTGCGGGCGAAAGCACGATCGGCGGGGTGGTCGCGGCGAATGTGTCCGGGCCGCGCCGCGTGCAGGCGGGGGCCTGTCGCGACAGTCTGATTGGCCTGCGCTTTGTCGATGGCACCGGCGCCGTGGTGAAGAACGGCGGTCGGGTGATGAAGAATGTCACCGGCTATGATCTGGTGAAGCTGATGGCCGGGTCCTGGGGCACTCTGGGCGTGTTGAGCGAGGTGGCTTTCAAACTGCTGCCCGCCGCGCCCGCGCAGGCGACCTTGGTGATGGATGTGCCGCTGACCGAGGCTGCCAAGGTTCTGGCGGCGGCGCTGGGGTCGCAATTCGATGTCTCGGGCGCCGGATGGCTGCCCGGGGTGGGGGCGATTGTCCGCATCGAGGGGCTGGAGCAATCCGTGACCTATCGCGCTGGGCGGCTGTGCGACGTGCTGGCGGCCTGGGCGCCGAAGGTTATGCGCGAAGACGGTGCGGGCCTCTGGCGCGATCTGGCCGAGGTTACGCCGTTCCATGGTCGGCCGGGCGATCTGTGGCGGTTCTCGGTCAAGCCCTCGGACGGGCCGCAGGTCGCGGCGCGGCTGGGCGGGCAGGCGGTGCTGGATTGGGGCGGCGGGCTGGTCTGGGCGCTGGTGGCCCCCGGCACCGACGCGCGCAGGCTTGCCGCGCCCTATGCGGGCCATGCCACCTGCTTGCGCGGCGCCTTTGCGGCCTTCGAACCCGAGGCCGCCCCGGTTGCCGCGCTCAGCCGTGGCCTGCGCGCGCGCTTTGATCCGAAAGGCCTTTTCAACCCCGGAAAGATGGGCTGATGCAGACGAATTTCACGCCCGAGCAGCTGGCCGATCCCGCGATCGCCCGCGCCAACCAGATCCTGCGCAGCTGCGTGCATTGCGGCTTTTGCACCGCCACCTGCCCCAGCTATCAGGTGCTGGGCGACGAACTCGACAGTCCGCGCGGGCGCATCTATCTGATCAAGGAGATGCTGGAAACCGGCCGCCCCGCCGATGCCCGCACCGCCAAGCACATCGACCGCTGTCTGGGCTGTCTCGCCTGCATGACCACCTGCCCCTCGGGTGTCGATTACATGCATCTGATCGATCACGCCCGGGCGCATGTGGACCGCACCTACAAGCGGCCGCTGATGGACCGGCTGTTGCGCGCGCTTCTGGCCTTCACCGTGCCGCATCCGACCCGGTTCCGCCTTGCGATGACGGCGGCGCGGCTCGCGAAACCTTTCGCCAAGGCTGTCCCCGATGCGCGGCTGCGCGCGATGCTGGCGATGGCGCCCGAAAGCCTGCCGAAGCCCTCGCCCAATGTGAAGCCGCAGGTGTTCCCGGCCGAGGGGCATCGGCGCTACCGCGTTGCCCTGCAGACCGGCTGCGCGCAGAAGGCGCTCGATACCGACATCAACGACGCGACGATCCGGCTGCTGCGGCGGCTCGGCTGTGAAGTGGTCATTCCGCAAAATCTGGGGTGTTGCGGCGCGCTTGTCCACCATATGGGCCGAGAGGCCGAGGCGCATGGGCAAGCGGAAGCCAACATCCGCGCCTATCTGGCGGCGGGGCAACTCGATGCGATCATCATCAACACCTCGGGCTGCGGCACGACGGTAAAGGATTACGGCAGCTATTTCGCCGCGACCCCGCTGCAGGCCGAGGCCGCGCAGGTAGCAGGCCTTGCCCGCGACATCACCGAGTTTCTGGCCGAGATCGGCCTGCCCGAGACGGCGCCGAAACCGCTGCGCGTCGCCTATCACGCCGCCTGTTCCCTGCAGCATGGCCAGAAGATCAAGACCGCGCCCAAGGATCTTCTGAAAGCCGCAGGCTTCACCGTGGTCGAACCGGCCGACAGCCATCTGTGTTGCGGCTCGGCGGGCACCTACAACCTGCTGCAACCCGAGATCTCGGGCGAACTGAAACGCCGCAAGGTCGCGACGCTCGAGGCCACCGCGCCGCAGCTGATTGCCACCGGCAATATCGGCTGCATGATGCAGATCGGCTCGGGCACCGGGCTGCCCGTCGTGCATACGGTCGAGCTTCTCGACTGGGCCACCGGCGGGCCGAAACCGCCGCGGCTGGCGTCCTTGCCATAATCTTGCCCAAGGCGCAGTCTAGGCAGGGAGACCCGACCGGAGTAACCCATGCGCCTGCGCCTTGCCCTTGCCCTTGCCCTGATCGCGCTTTGCGCCCCCCCCGCGGCGGCGTTCGAAAGCGGGCTGAAGCTTCTGGCCACCGGCAATGACAGCCGCGGCTGGGAGGCCGTCGGGCGGCTGGAACTGGGTCATGGCAGCTTTTGCACCGGCACGCTGATCGCCCCCGATCTGGTGCTGACGGCGGCGCATTGTCTTTACGATCCGAAGACGCAGAAGATGATCGAGGCCAGCGCGATCGAGTTTCAGGCCGGGCTGCGCAACGGCCGCGCGGTCGCCTATCGCAATGCGCGGCGTGCGGTGGCGCATCCGTCCTATCAATATCTTGGTCCGCGGCAGTTCGATCGCGTCGGCTACGATCTGGCGCTGGTGCAGCTCGATCAGCCGATCCGGCTGCCGCAGGTGCATCCCTTCGCGATCGACACCTCGCCCGCCGAGGGCGATACGGTCGGCGTCGTCTCCTATGCCCATGACCGCTCCGAGGCCCCCGCGCTGCAAAGCATGTGCAATGTGCTGACCCGCGACAGCGACGTGGTGCTGATGAACTGCGCGGCCGATTTCGGATCCTCGGGCGCGCCGGTCTTTGCGATGCGCGGGGTCGAGCCGCGGATCGTCTCGGTCGTCTCGGCCAAGGCCGAGCTGCGCGGCAAAAAGGTCTCGCTTGGCACGCTCGTCGAGCGGGTCGAGGCGGTGCGGGCCGAACTTGACCTGCCCGACAGCGCCGCCCCGGTGAACGAGACGCGCCGCATCGGCGGGGCAAAATTCGTCCGGCCCTGAGGGCCTGCGCCCCCTTGAAAGCGCCAAAACCGCTTCCCACATTTTTTCCATCGGGGTGCCATGACGGGCCCCGGTTCCAAAGGCCCGGCCCCGTTCGGGGCGGGCAGATCGACATCGCTCAAGAGAGGATGACACCATGCGTGCCTTTGATTTTTCGCCGCTTTATCGCGCCACCATCGGCTTTGACCGCGTCGCCGACCTGATGGATCGGGCGCTGGCCACCGACGTGACCCAGCCGACCTATCCGCCCTACAACATCGAAAAGACCGACGAGAACGCCTATCGCATCACCATTGCGGTGGCGGGTTTCGCCTCGGACGAACTGACGGTCGAGCTGCGCGAGGGCGCGCTGATCGTCACCGGGCGCAAGGCCGAGGAGGCCGACACCTCCCGCACCTATCTGCACCGGGGCATCGCCACCCGCGCCTTCGAGCGCCGGTTTGCGCTGGCCGATCACATGAAGGTCACCGGGGCCACCCATGCCGACGGCATGCTGAACCTTGATCTGGTGCGCGAAGTGCCCGAGGCGCTGAAGCCCCGCCGGATCGAGATCGCCGCGCCGGGCAAGGTCACGGCGAAACAGGTCGACAGCATTCCGGCCGCCGAGGCGCTGAACGCCTGATCCAAAGCTTTCCTCCCAGGACTGGGGCGGCTCCGGCCGCCCCTTTTCTTTTGCGCCCCCCATTTCTTTTGCGCCCCCTTGCATCGCCGTCCCGCCCAAGGCAGCTTGGCCCGGTTCCGGGGAGGGATCATGCGACTGTCGATTGCGTTTCTCGTGGCGGGCTATGTGCTCAGCCAGTTCTATCGGGCCTGCCTTGCGGTCTTGACGCCGGTTCTGAAAACGGAACTGGGCGCGACGGCCGAGGATCTGGCCGTGTCGCTTGGCCTTTGGTATCTGGCCTTCGCGCTGATGCAGATCCCGGTGGGCGAGGCGCTCGACCGGATCGGGCCGCGCCGCACCGTGGGCTGGGTGCTGGCGCTGGCCGGGGGGGGCGGGGCTGCCACCTTTGCGCTCGCCACCGGACCCTGGGGCATTCATCTCGCCATGGTGCTGATCGGCATCGGCTGCGCGCCGGTGCTGATGGGGGCCTATTTCATCTTCGCGCGCAGCTTTCCCATGTCCCGTTTCGGCACGCTCGCGGCGCTGGCGGTGGGGGTGGGCAGCCTTGGCAATCTTGCCGGGGCCGCGCCGCTCGCCTGGGCGATTGCGCATCTGGGCTGGCGGGCGACGCTTTGGGGGCTGACCGGGCTGACGCTGGCGGTGGCGCTGGGTGTGCTGATCTTCACCCGCGACCCCGAACGGATCGTGCGGCAGGGGCAAAAGGCAAGCGCGCTCGACATCCTGCGGCTGCCCGGGTTCTGGATGATCCTGCCGCTGATCTTCACCAGCTACGCCGCCCCGGCGGCGTTTCGCGGGCTTTGGGCGGGGCCGTGGCTCGGTGCGATGCAGGGCGCCGATGCGGCGCTGATCGGCCGGGTGACGCTGGTGATGGGGGCGATGATGGTGCTCGGCAATTTCCTGTGCGGCCCGGCCGAGCGGGTGGCGGGCTCGTCAAAACGGGTGGCGGTGCTGGGCAACGCCGGGCTGTGCCTGTGCCTTGGCGGTCTGGCGCTGCATCCTGATGCCGGGCTTTGGACGGGAACGCTGCTTCTGGCGGCCGTGGGCTTCTTTGGCGCCACCTATCCCGCGCTGATGTCGCATGGCCGGACCTTCCTGCCGCCGCATCTGGTGGGGCGGGGGGTGACGCTGTTGAACCTCTTTTCGATCGCCGGGGCGGGGATCGGGCTGTTCCTGTCGCGCCCGGTCTTTGCGGCGGCCTCGAGCACGGGCGATCCGGTCGCGGCCTATCGCACGCTTTTTCTGTTCTTCCTCGTGCCGCTTCTGGCGGGCTTGGGCATCTATCTCTTCGCGCGCAGCCGCCCCGCATGACGTTTGCGGGTGTTTGCGCACCACTTTTCCGAAACTTTCCCGAATCCCTTTCCAAATCGCGGCGTTTCCGCTAGCGGGGGTCGTTCTTTCGAGAAGGAGGTCCGGATGGGCTACAAAGTCGTCGTCGTCGGTGCCACGGGCAACGTTGGCAAGGAAATGCTGAACATTCTCGCCGAGCGCGAGTTCCCGGTCGACGAGATCGCGGCGCTGGCGTCGCGCAAATCGCTTGGCACGGAAGTCAGCTTCGGCGACCGAACTTTGAAGACCCTCGATCTGGACACCTTCGACTTCACCGGCTGGGACATCGCGCTCTTCGCGATCGGCTCGGACGCAACGAAGGTCTATGCGCCGAAAGCCGCCTCGCAGGGCTGCGTCGTGATCGACAACTCGTCGCTCTATCGCTACGACCCGGAAATTCCGCTGGTCGTGCCGGAAGTGAACGCCCACGATGTCGTGCGCTACACCAACAAGATGATCATCGCGAACCCGAACTGCTCGACCGCGCAGATGGTGGTGGCGCTGAAGCCGCTGCACGACCGCGCCAAGATCAAGCGCGTCGTGGTCTCGACCTATCAATCCGTGTCGGGCACCGGCAAGGAAGCGATGGACGAGCTGTGGAACCAGACCAAGGGCATGTATGTCCCCGGTCAGGAAGTGGCCCCCAAGGTCTATCCCAAGCAGATCGCCTTCAACGTGATCCCGCATATCGACGTTTTCCTTGATTCCGGCGAGACCAAGGAAGAATGGAAGATGGTGGCCGAGACGAAGAAGATCCTCGATCCGTCGATCAAGGTCACCGCGACCTGCGTGCGCGTGCCGGTCTTCGTCGGCCATTCGGAAGCCGTGAACATCGAGTTCGAAGACTTCCTCGACTGGGAAGAAGCGACCGAGATCCTGCGCGAAGCGCCGGGCGTCATGGTCGTGGATAAACGCGAAGCCGGTGGCTACATCACGCCGATCGAATGCGTCGGCGAATATGCCACCTACATTTCGCGCATCCGTCAGGACAGCACGATCGAGAACGGCCTGAACCTGTGGTGCGTCTCGGACAACCTGCGCAAGGGCGCGGCGCTGAATGCGGTGCAGATCGCCGAAGTGCTGGGCCAACGCTGCCTGAAGAAAGCCTGATCACGGCTGACCCGCTGAAACGTGAGGGCGTCCCTTGGGGCGCCCTCTTGCTTTTGCGCGCAACCCAAGGGACGCTGAGCGCAGTTTTCCCGGGAGGAACCCATGCTCCGTCTGCCCCTTTTCGCCAGCCTTTGTCTTGCCTGTGCCCCCGCAGCGCTTTTCGCCGCCCCCGCCGAAATTCCGGCAACCCTTTCCGCAGTCACGCTTTTCCCCGAAGGTGCGCAGGTCACCCGCACGATCGCCGTGCCCGCGGGGGCAACCGAAGTGCTGGTGCCGAACCTGCCCGACGGCACCGATGCCGCCAGCCTGCGCGTCGCGGGCGAGGGGGTGGAAATCGGCGCCGTGACGCTGATGGCGGACCGTGAACCGGCCGCGCGCGGTGAAGCCTCGCCCGAGGTGAAGGCTGCGCGGGCCGATCTGGAGGCCGCGACGAAAGCCCTGGCCGAGGCCAAGGACAAGGTGGCGACGCTGAAGGCGAAGGTGACGGCTGCCGAGGCGCAGGCCGAGTTTCTGCGCAGCCTGGACACCTCCAACACCCCCCCCGAAAAGATCGCGATGCTGGCGCAATCGGTGGCCGAAGGGGTGCTGGCCGCGGAACAGGCGCGCGTTGCGGCCCGGGCCGAAGTGCGGGCGGCCGACGCGGCCTTGAAGCCGCAAAAGGAAGCCGTCGAGCGTGCGAAACAGGCGCTTGAGGCGCTGGAGCACCCGGCGAAGGCCAGCGACGCGCTGGTGATGACGGTGTCGGGCGCGGGGACGGTCACGGTGACGACCTTTGTCGAGGCCGCGGGCTGGTCGCCGAGCTATGATGCCCGGCTCGACAGCGCCGCGGGCAAGCTGGCGCTCGATCGGTTCGTCTCGGTGCATCAGGCCTCGGGCGAGGATTGGCGGGGCGTGAAGCTGGTGTTGTCGACCGCGCGCCCGTCCGAGCGCACGGACCCGTCCGAGATGTGGTCGGACCTGCGCCGCATCGGCCCGCCCGAGCCGCCGATGGTGGGGATGGCGGCGCCGAAAGCGGCGATGGACAGCTATGCCGCCCCGGTGATGGAGGCCGCGCCCGCGCCGGTCGCCAGCCGGATGACGATGGAGATGCAGGGCGAGACGGTGATCTACAGCTATCCGACCGCCGTCGATATCCGCGACGGGGTGGAAGACCTGCGCCTGAAGCTCGACCGCATCGAAGAGCCGGTCACCGTCCGCGCCGAGGCCGTGCCGATGTTTGACGAGACCGCCTATCGCGTCGTCGAGGGCAAGACTGCCGGGGTCGAGCCGATCCTGCCCGGCCCGGCGGTGCTCTGGCTCGATGGCGCGGTGGTGGGGGCGGTCGAGCTGCCGCTGATCGCGGCGGGGGACAAGCTGCATCTGGGCTATGGCGCGATCGACGGGCTGCGGCTGAAGCGGGTGATCCCGCAGGCGAACGAGGGCGACCGGGGTCTGATCACGAAGTCGAACGAGCGCACCGAAACCGCTCAAATCACGATCGAAAACCTGACCGACAAGGCGTGGTCCCTGCGGGTGATCGACCGCGTGCCCTATGCCGAGCAGGAAGATCTGCAGATCACCCATACCGCCACCCCCGCCGAGACGACGGCCGATTACGACGACAAGCGCGGCGTTCTGGCCTGGGATCTCGATCTGGCGGCCGGGGCGAAGCAGGTGATCACGCTCGACACGACGATGCGCTGGCCTGCGGATCAGGTGCTGCAGTAAGCTGCGAGCGATGGAAATCCTCAAGGCGCTGCTGATCGGCGTTGGGGTCTATGCGCTCCTGCAATGGAGCGACCGGGCGCCATCGAATCTGGAGATGGCGCTGCTGGTCGCGCTTTGGTCCGGGGCGGTGGGGCGGGTGTTCTGGCGCATCCGCAAGCGCCGGAAATGACCGGGGGCAGGGGATCGCGCGCAGGAGCCGTCCGGGCGGCGGGCGAGGAACTCATGTCGCGCGTCGCCGCCGGCTCAGTCGGACTGCGCCGGAACGTACCGGGCCGCAACCGTGTGCGTTGCGCCTGCTGCTTTCCGTCCCCGACGCGGTTCGCGCCGAGGCGGGCGGCTCCGTTTCGATCCGTCCGCTGATTTGAAAGCGCGAAACCCTCTCTGCCCGCTGCTGCGCGGACAGGAGAAAATAAATACCTGACCGGGGGCATTCTGCCGCCGGTCAGGGGTGGCCCCGCATGCAGGGGGCCGGATCACGCCGCCGTTCTGGCGGTGCGGCGGGGTCGCCTTCAGGCGGCCCGCCCCGAGTGTCGCCCTCTGCCGGTCGCACTGCTCTCGCGCGGGACAAGGCCCGCCCGCCGGGACAGCGCGCCGGGGAAGGGGGCGCGGTATTGCAACATCAGGTCGGCCAGCGAATGGCCGATTTCTTCGATCCAGAGCACGAAACGGTCCGAGGGCCATTCGTGCAGGCCAAGCCGTTCGTCTTCGAGACGAAGCACGAAACCGGCCTTGCGCAGGCGGGCTTGCAGATCAAGCCAGCCCTGGGATTTGTCAAAGGCGGCGGTGATCACCGCCATCTCGGTTTTTTGCATAACGCTCGGCGCCTCGCGCAGCGCGTCGGACAGCGAGCGTCGGATCAGGTCCGCAGGGGTTTCCTCCTGCAGACGGGCTACGGCCTCGATCCTGGCGATGAGGTCCGTTGGAAGGCGAAGGGTGACGAGTCGGTGCTGGGTCATGCCCCGAGAGTCGCGCATTGTTCTTAAGACAAGGTGAATCGAATTAAGGTTGATTCAGATTGGCTCGAAAATCCGCGTGTCCGGATTGAACTGCCACAGCAGCCCCTCGCCGATGTCGTTCCAAAGCCCGTGCAGGCTCATGTCGCCCGCCTCGACCGCAGCGCGCACGAAGGGGAAGGTGAGCAGGTTTTCAAGCGAGATCACCACCGATTCCCGCTCCAGCGCGGTCACCCGCTCGGCCTCCGGGGCGTCCTTGACCCGCTCGAAGCCCGGCCGCAGCAGATCAAGCCAGGTGCCGACGAACGAGGTCTTGTCCTCCAGCTCGGGGGCATGGCCGCTGCACATCGCATGGCAGCCCGCGACGCCGCCGCATTGCGAATGACCGAGCACGATCACATGCGCCACCTTCAGATTGCGCACCGCATATTCGATCGCGGCCGAGGTGCCGTGGTGATCGCCGTCCGGGTTATAGGGCGGCACAAGGTTGGCGATGTTGCGGTGGATGAAGAATTCGCCCTCGTCCGCGCCGAAGATCGAGGTGACATGCACCCGGCTGTCGCAGCACGAAATCACCATCGCCCGCGGATGCTGACCGGCGTCGGCCAGACGCCGATACCAGGGTCGGTTTTCCGTGTAGGTGGTGGCGCGCCAGCCGTGGTAGCGGTTGGTCAGATAGGAGGGCAAGGGCCGCACGTGCTCTTTCATTGTCATCCCCGTCGCAAGTTCCCGGAGAGATAGGCGTCAAGTTGCTCGAATGCGAGGGCTTTTTCGCCGCGCCTCAACCTTTTCTTGAAACTTGCCGGTCATGGTGGCGAGGGCCGTGGGGGCTGGGAAAGACGAAGACGGAGGCTGGGGTGAGCGCGATCGAGAAATTGCGGATGGACGAGCCGGTGCGGCTCGATCCGGACAGGTTGGTGGTTCTGTATGCCGAGTTGGGGCAATTGGCGGCAGAACGGTTGATTGCCGCCGCGATGGAAGATCTGGCCGTGCATCTGGTTGCGGTGCAACTGGCCGCGAAGGATCAAAGGGTTGACCTGCTTGACCGGGCATCGGTCGAGATCGCTCGACTGTCGCGGCAGGTGGGCATGATGCTGTTGTCGCGGGTGGCGCTGGACCTGCAGGCCTGCGTGCGCAATGACGACCGGATCGGTCAGGCGGCGGTGCTGGCGCGGCTGGTGCGGTTGGCCGAACGCTCGCTGACCGCGGTCTGGGATTATCAGGACATGCAAGTGTGAGACCGGCGAACGGGGGTTGCAGGCGCTGATCCGCGCGCTAGGCTGCGCGCATCAGACGCAGGAGGCCCCGTATGTCCGATCCATTCCGTTTCCGTCCCGAGATGCGCTTTGCGCCCGCCGATGCCGAGGCGCGACCGCTCTATGTGATCGAAACCGGCGCCGATCTGCCCGCCGCGCTGACCGAGGCGCAGCGGGCTTTTGCCGTCGCACAGGGATTTACCGGGGCGCTGGGCAGCCTGTGTCTGCTTCCCGACGAGACCGGGGCGATCGCCGCGGCGCTGTTTGGCTATGGCGATGCGCGCAAACGGGCGCGGGCGCGGTTCCAGCTGGCGGCCGCCTGCGCGAAACTGCCCGCCGGGGCCTGGGCTTTGGCGACGCCGCTTCCCGCCGAGACGCAAAAGGTCGAGGCTCTGGGTTGGCTGCTCGAGGGCTATCGCTACGACCGTTATGGCAAGCAATCCGTGCCCGAGGCGCGGCTGGTGGCGCCTGCGGGGCTGGATGCGGCGCGGCTTGAAATCATGGCCGAGGCCGAGGCGCTGGCCCGCGATCTGGTGAACACCCCCGCGAATGATCTGGGGCCCGACGAGCTGGAAGCCGCCGTCCGCGCGGTTGCCGCGCTGCACGGCGCCGAGGTGGCCGTGGTCACGGGCGACGATCTGCTGACGCAGGGCTATCCGCTGATCCATGCCGTTGGCCGGGCGAGCGTGCGGGCGCCGCGGCTGATCGAGCTGCGCTGGGGCGACGCTGGCCCCGATCTGACGCTTGTCGGCAAGGGCGTCTGTTTCGACACCGGCGGGCTGAACCTGAAAACCGGCGCCTATATGGCCTTGATGAAAAAGGACATGGGCGGAGCGGCGAACCAGCTTGCCCTCGCGCATATGATCATGGCGCTGAAGCTGCCGCTGAAGCTGCGGCTCCTTATCCCCGCGGTGGAAAACGCGGTGGCGGGCAATGCGATGCGGCCGGGTGACATCTACACGAGCCGCAAGGGGCTGACGGTCGAGGTCAACGATACCGACGCTGAGGGGCGTCTGATCCTCGCCGATGCGCTGGCCGCGGCCGACGAGGAAGCGCCCGATCTGATCCTGTGCATGGCGACGCTGACGGGCTCGGCGCGGGTGGCGCTCGGCGCCGATCTGCCGCCCTTCTACACCGACGATGACGATCTGGCGGCGGCGCTGACGGCCTCGGGCAGCCGCAATGGCGATCCGCTCTGGCGGATGCCGTTCTGGGCGCCCTACGAGCCGCAGATCGAGCCGTCCCTTGCCGATCTCGACAACTGCCCCGCGGGCAACATGGCGGGCTCGATCACCGCCGCGCTGTTCCTGCGCCGCTTCGTCACCGAAACCGAGCGGTTCGTGCATTTCGACATTTACGCCTGGCAACCGACCGCCGCGCCGGGTCGGGCCAAGGGCGCGCTGGCGCAGGGTGGCCGCGCCGTTCTGGGCGCGCTCTCCGAGGTGCTGGGGCTGTGACCGACCGCCGTCTGTGGCCGTTCTCGGGCCGTGTCGCGCATGAAAGCCTGCGCGGTCAGATCGAGGCCGACGCCTTCACCGCGGGCGAACCGGCCCGGATCGGCGCGATGCTGGTTGATCTGGCGCTCGACCCCGGTGGCCCGCGAGAGCGGCAATGGCTGCATGGGGCCGCGGTCACGGTGATCGACCGCCGCGACGGTTTTGCCTTTGCGCAGGCCGCCTTCGATGGCGCCTGCGGCTGGGTGCCCGAGGCCGCGCTTTCTGCGCCGGTCCCCGCGACCCATGTCGTCGTCACGCGTGGCACGCATCTTTACCGCGAGGCCTCGATCAAGCGCGGCGAGGTCGGCGCGCTCAGCCTTGGCGCCCGCGTCGCGGTGCTGGGGCAGGAGGGCGCTTTGGACCGCACCCCCGATGGCTTCGTGCCCGCAAGCCACCTGCGCCCGCTTTCGGACCCGGAACCCGACCCCGTCGCGGTGGCGGAACGGCTTTTGGGCACGCCCTATCTGTGGGGCGGCAATTCCGGCGCGGGCATCGATTGTTCGGGCCTCGTGCAGCTGGCCTTCGCGCTGGCGGGCCGCGCCTGTCCGGCCGACAGTGACCAGCAGCGCGCCGACTTTGGCGATTTCCTGCCCGAAGACGCGCCGACCGAACGGGGCGATCTGTTCTTCTGGGCCGGTCATGTCGCGATCGCGCTCGATGACACCACGCTACTGCACGCGAACGGCCATGCGATGCAGGTCAGCCGCGAGCCGATCGCGGCCTGCCTTGCCCGCATCGCGAGCGCCGAGGGCAGCCGCTATTTCGGGCGCAAGCGTCCGGTCTGACGGGGAAAATCGAATCGCGCCTAGTCGACGGCGCGGATCAGCTTGCGCTCGATCACCCGAAGCACCGGCGCCAACTCCTGTCCGCGCTTCAAAATCTGCCCCTCCGGACCGATCAGCGCATAGATCCCCTGTCGGTTGCGCAGCGCTGGCCGCTTTTCGAGGCGGTAGATCGGGGTCTCCATGGTGCGGCGTAAGATCGCAAAGACCGCCGCGTCGCGACCGAAATTCATCGCGTAATCCCGCGCCTCGGCCATCGCGACCATGCGTCCGTAGACCGCCAGAATGGCGCCAAGTTCCCGCCGATCGAAGACGACCTGCGCGGGCGCAGGGGCAGGGCCGGGGAAGGGAACGAGCGGCGGGATCGACATGAAGAAAGCGTGACATTGCCGCCGGAAAAAATCAATCCGTCCTTGTTTGACTGGGCTTTTGCGCGATTCAGCCTGCCTGAAAAATGCCCGAAAATGGCCCGGAAAATTCCCTTTGCGCTGCGCGATTGCGCCGCGATTGCTGCGCAGTCTGGCCCTTAGCGGAAATCGCTAAAGCCCCGGGGGGCGGTCAACAGCCCCCACCCAGTTCGCCCGCCGGGGCGGCTTCCGTCGAAGACAGCCCCGCCCCGCAACGGGCGGGGCTTTCGTTTTCGTGATCGTCTTCGCGCTTGCCATGCCACCCGTCCCGCCCGCATGTTAGCGGCATGAAGAGGGAGAACTTCATGCACTTCAAAAGACGACTGTATGTGGCCATTCACATTGGCCTCACTGTCGCCTTGGCTCTTGTCGGTGGCATCGTCTATGCCACCGAAACCATCAACAACCCGGAGGTCAGGGCCCGGGTTGAGCTGATGCAGGGGCTCAAGGCGCAGATGAAACTGCTGGGCGAGACCGCATCGGGGGCGCAACCCTTTGATGCGGACAAGGTCAGCGCGGCGATCACCGCGCTGCAACAGGGCGCAGATGGGGTGGCCACGGCCTTTCGTCCGAAAGCGGACGATCCGGCCTCGCAGGCGCTGCCCGAGATCTGGGCCTCGCCGGCCGAATTCCGGCAAAAGACCGCGAAACTGGTGAAGACCGTCGCGGATCTGGACGGAGCGGAGCAGGGCGCGCTGGCCGGGACGCTTGATCCGGTTCTGGCCGCCTGCAAGGACTGCCACGGCCGCTTCAAGATGCAATGACAAAGGGGGCCCAAGGCCCCCTTCGGTTGCTTTGATCGGGCGATCTCAGCCGCAATGCAGCTTTGAAATCAGCCCCTTGCTGTCGATCATCACATTCAGCCGGGTCTCGCTGTAATCCATCGTGACCGCCTCGCCCGGGTGCACCACCCGCGTCGGCTTCGGCAGCGTCATGGCTTTCAGCGCGTTTTCCTTCTGGCCCACCAGCCCCTGCAGCCCCGCCGCCCCGCAGCGATCGGGCGCCGAAGAGACCGGCGCGGCGGGCGAAACCTTGGTCTGGCCAAGCGGCACCGGGACGACCAGAAAGCAGCCCGAGGTCAGGCTGACCACCGACAACCCGGCGGCAAGCCGGGCAAGGGGGGCGGCCCGCATCGGCTCAACCGCAATCGATGTTGAAGATGTTGCCGTGCTGGTCGAGCCGGAACACCACGCGGTGCGAATTGTATTCCTGCGGCTCGATGCCCCGCCATTCGATCACGTTGACCGGATCGGCGATGCCGAGCGTCGGGATCACCGACGAGGGCTGACCCAGCGCCGAGGCATATTGCGCCGCGTGGCAGGTGTCGGGCGAACGGTTTTCCAGCACGCCAGTCTGGAACACCGGCTGCGTCATGTGCGGCACCGGCACGGCCTCGTCGGCGGTTTCTTCTTCAGGCGAAGGGCCGCAGGCGGTCAGCGAAAGCGCGGCAAGGGCAAGAAGGGCATATTTCGTGAGCATGTTCTTCCATCCGGCAGATGCGGCAAGGCCGCGAATTTCGCCCTTCCTATACAGGCCCGAAACGCGGATGAGAACCCAAGTTGCAGTGATCGGGTAGCTTTTTGCGTCACTTGCCCAAGTAAGCGGCAAGGGCGGGCGGCGGATCGGCCAGAAGGCCCGCGGTTGCGGCAGGCGGATGCGCGATGCCCTCGGCCACCAGCACGGTCTGCGGGCAAAGGGCTATGGCATCGGCGGGATCGTGGCTGACCATCAGCACGGTGGCTCGCTGTTCGGCGGCGATCTCGGTCACCAGCGCCAGCATGTCGGATTTGAGCGCCGGGCCAAGCGCCGCGAAGGGCTCGTCGAGCAGCAAAAGCGGCCGTGCCCGCAGAAGACACCGCGCCAGCGCCACCCGGCTTTGCTGCCCGCCCGACAGCGTCGCGGGGCGGCGATCGCCAAGCCCGGCCAGTCCGACACGATCGAGCGCCGCCGCGATCTTCGTTTGATCGGCACGGGTGAGCCGCAGCTTCGGCGAAATTCCAAGGCCAAGGTTCTGCGCCACGCTCAGATGCGGAAACAGGTTCTGATCCTGAAACAGGATCGAGAGCGGCCGTTCCCCCGGTGGCAGATCGGTGATGTCGGCCCCGCGCCAGAGGATGCGCCCGGAACTGGGCGCCAGAAAGCCCGAAAGCGTCGCAAGCAGCGTCGATTTTCCCGCGCCCGAAGGGCCAAGCAGCGCTACCCGGTCCCCTTCGGGGATCGTGAAATCGGCACTCAGTCGGAAATCGTCCTGATCGATCAGGATCTTATCGAGGGTCAGCATGGGCTCCGATCCGATCACAGGCGGCATAAAGGGCGAAAGTCAGCGCCATCAACAGGCAGGCGGCGCCCGCGGCCTGATCCATCCGGTAGCTGCCCATCAGTTGATAGACCGCGAGCGGCAGGGTTTGGCTGCGACCATCGGAAAACAGCGTGATCGCGCCCAGATCGCCCATCGAAAAGGCGGCGGCAATGCCCGCGGCGAAGCCCGTCGGGCGGGCAAGGCGGGGCAGGGTCAGGTATCGCAGCCGGGCCAGACCGCGCAGGTTCAGGCTCGCGGCCAGCCGGTCGTAATCGGCCTGCAGCGCGCGCACCTCGGGCAGAAGCAGGCGGACGGCAAAGGGCAGGCTGAGGGCGGCGTTGGTGAGCAGGGTCACCGGCAGCGCCAGCGCGGTCGGCGCGACGAAGGGCTGCGCGATCAGGAACAGCCCGGTGCCAAGCACGAGCGAGGAGGCCGCCATCGGCAGCATCGCGGCGGGCTCGGCCCAGATCCGGCGCGGCGCGGCCAAAGCGAGCGGCAGGGCGAGCGCCATCGTCAGCGCCGCGGCGCCGATGGCGAGCCAGACCGAGGTGAAGGCCGCCTGCCAGACCTGTCCGGGCAGATGCGTCAGCGCAGGCAGGCCGCGCAAGGCGATGGCGGCCAGCGGGGAAAGCAGAAAGGCGGAAGCGGCGGTCAGGATCAGCGCATCGCTCAGCCGATGCCGCAGCTTCGGCGCCAGTGGCACCGGCAGCGCCCGGTCCAGCCCCGCGCCGAAGCCCGGTGGCAGGGTCAGCCGCGAGGCGATACCAAGGGCCGTCAGCGCCAGCACCACCTGCAAAGCCGAAAGCGCCGCCGCCCGGCCCAGATCGGCATCAAACCGGAACGCTTGGTAGATCGCCACCTCGATCGTCGAGGCCCGCGGCCCGCCGCCCAGCGTCAGCGCGACGGCGAAGGACGACAGGCACACAAGGAAAATCGCCAGAAACGCCCCGGGCAGGACGGCGCGCAGCATCCGCGCCTCCAGATGCCTTGCGATTTCTGCCGGGCCAAGGCCAAGCGACAGGGCCAGACGCACCCGCTCGGCCGGGATCGCCTGCCAGCCGTGCAGCACCATCCGCGTGGCCAAGGGCAGGTTCAGGAACAGATGGCCAAGCACCACCCCCCAGGGGCCATAGATCGAGACCCCGGGCAGGCCGAGTGCATCGAGCGCGCCATTCAAGAGGCCACGGCGGCCGAAGATGGCGAGAAGCCCCATCACCGCGACGAGCGTCGGCAACAGGAACGGGGCCCCGAGGGCGGCGATGAACAGGCTGCGGCCCGGAAAGCGGCGCCGGTGCAGTGCGCGGGCCAAGGGGATGGCAAGCAGGCAAGAGAAGAGCGCCGAAAGCGAGGCCTGCCAGAGCGTGAAGCGCAGCGCTTCGAGATCGCTGCTGCCCAGATGCGACATCCCCCCGGCGCGGAGCATCACCGCGCCAAGGGGGGCCAGCACCAGCGCGGCCACAAGGACCGCCGCCGATGCTGCCGGAATCATTTGCCGAAGTTCGCGCGCCATTCTTCAAGCGCGGGCTCGCGCAGGGCTTCGGCCTCGGCCTCGGTGTAGAAGAAGGTCGTTGCGGGGCGGGGCAGTGTGGCGAAGCCCTCAGGCAGGAAGCCGGGTTTCTCGATCACCGGGAAGGACCAGTTCGCCGTCGCGATCATGCCTTGGAACGCATCGGACAGGATGTAATCCATGAACTTCTGCGCCAGTTCCGGCTGGTCCGAGGTCTTCAGCTGCCCCGCCAGTTCGGTGTAGAAATAATGCCCCTCGGGGAAGATCGCCGCCGCTTTCGTATCGTCGTTCTCGGCGATGCGGTGATAGGCGGGCGAGGTGGTGAAGCTCAGCACCATGTCCGCCTCGCCCTCGGTGAACAGCCCGTAAGCCTCGGACCAGTCCTGCGTCACGGTCAGCACCTTCGGGGACAGCTTCGCCCAGGTCTCGCCGGCCTTGTCGCCATAGATGTGCTTGACCCACAGCAGCAGCGCCAGACCCGCGGTCGAAGAGCGCGGATCTTCGATGGCGATCTTGAACGCCCCCTCGGGCGCGTCGAGCAGTTCGGCAAAGGAGTGCGGCGGAGTGGCGAGCTTCGTCTTGTCATAGACAAAGGCGACCTCGGACCAGTCGAAGGGCAGGAAGGTGTCATCGGCCCAGGTGATCGGCAGGGTCAGCCGCGACAGATCCTCGTGATGCGGCGCGAACAGCCCGGTCGCGCGGGCGCGGGCGGTGACATCGGTGTTGAGCCCGATCGCCACATCGGCCTCGGTCTTCTCGCCTTCGAGCATCAGCCGCGGCAGCACATCGCCCGCGACAAAGCGCAGATCGCAGCCGCACTCGGCCTCGAAGCCCTTTTCGATCGCGGGGCCGGGGCCCCATTCGGAGGTGAAATATTCGGGCGCATAGACGGTGAGGACGGGTTTGTCCTCGGCCAGAGCAGGGGTTGCAGCAATCACGCAACCCGCCAGCATCAGAGCAGTTTTCATTCTTCTCTCCAATGGCTTGACGGGCGGGGTCAGGCCGGGAGAGCACCCGGATACCTTCCCTCCGCCGGTCTTAACCGGTTCAGGTTCAACGGGTTTGCGATGACGCATCTCAGCCCCTGACGGAGCACCCCGAGGTGGGTCAGGACCATAAAGCCCCGCGCCAAAGCTGCAAGCAAAAAGTGGGTTTTGGGAAACGCGGAAGGGCTACTTTTCGGCCTTCTTCTGCCAGCGCCCGCTTTCCTCGCTCCAGTATTGCGCCGAGGTGCCCGCCCCGGTCAGCGCCTTCCATTGCGCGCGGGCGCGCGCGACCGCGGTCTCGTCGCGGCCATCAAACAGGATCCAGACCCGCTCGGCGGCGGCGACCTCGGTGGGCGTGACCTCGGCGCCATCGAGCGTCATCACCGCCTGCCGCCCCTCGGGGCGCGGCGAGGTGGTCAGCAGAACAGGTTGCAGCGCATCATGCGGCCCGCCCGCAAGGCCATGCGGCAGGAACTCCTCCTCGGGGCCGAGCCAGAGTTTCTGATCAAGCCAGTCCATCCGCTCAAGGGAAACCCCGCGCAATTCCACCCGCCAGCCCTGCGCCAGCGCGCGGGTGAGCAGCGTTTGGACCACCCCCTCCACCGGCGATTGGGTGACATGATAGAACAGCGCGGGCATGGGCGTCAGGCCTCGAACCGGGTGCGGATCAGCCGGTCGAGCGTCATCACCCCCCAGCCGGTCGCACCTTTCGGCGCCAGCGCGGTTTCGCCGGGCGGCAGGGCGACGCCCGCGATATCGATGTGGCACCAGGGCATGTCGGCCTTGATGAAGCGCTTGAGGAACGCCGCCGCGGTGATCGAGCCGCCCCAGCGCCCGCCGGTGTTCTTGATATCGGCCAGACGCGATTTGATCAGCGGATCATAGGCGGGGGTGAGCGGCATCGGCCAGGCGCCTTCGCCCTCGGCCTTGGCGGCGGTCAGCAGATCGCCCGAGAGCTTGTCGTCATTGGTGAAGATCCCCGCATGCTCATGGCCAAGCGCGACGATGATCGCCCCGGTCAGCGTCGCCAGATCGATCACGGCGGCGGGGGCAAAGCGCTCCTGCGCATACCAGAGCACATCGGCCAGAACCATCCGGCCCTCGGCATCGGTGTTCAGCACCTCGATCGTGTCGCCCTTGAGGCTTTTCACGATGTCGCCCGGACGCTGGGCCCGGCCGTCGGGCATGTTTTCAACGAGACCGACGAGCCCGACGACATTGGCACGGGCCTTGCGCAGCGCCAGCGTGCGCATGACGCCCGCGACGACCGCGGCCCCGCCCATGTCCATCGTCATTTCTTCCATGCCCGCCGCGGGCTTGATCGAAATCCCGCCGGTGTCGAAGCAGACGCCCTTGCCGACGAGCGCCAGCGGCGCCGCATCGGGTTCGCCGCCCTGCCAGCGCATCACCACCACTTTCGACGGGCTTTCCGAGCCTTGCCCCACGGCAAGCAGCGCGCGGAAACCGAGTTTCTCCAGCTCGTCCTCGTCGAGGATCTCGACCTCGAGGCCCAACTCGTGCATCGCGGCCAGCCGCGCGGCGAAATCGTCGGTGGTCAGGATGTTGGCAGGCTCGTTCACCAGATCGCGGGTGAAGAAGACGCCCTCGGCCAGCGCGGCATGGGGGGCGGCCTCTGCGGCGACGGTTTCGGGCGCGGCCACCATCATCTCGACCGGGCCGAAGGGTTTCTTCGGCTCGCTGAGGTAGTCGAAGCGGTAGGCCCGCAGCGCAAGGCCAAAGGAAATGTCGGCCGCGCGCGGATGCGCCTCGGCGATCACCAGCGCGCCTTTCTCGTTCAGCCCCTTGGCGACGGTCGCGCCCGCCTTGCGCGCCTCGGCCACGGTGGCGCGACGGGCGAGTTTCACCAGCGCCAGCGCCTCGCAGGCAAGCCCGCCCGGAAAGCCGAGGTCGAGCGAATCACCGACCGCCAGCTTGCCCCAGCCTTCCGAGGCCAGCGCCCGCGTCACCGCGCCCCGCGTCAGCCGGTCAAGCTTGCGCCCCATCAGGCCCAGCTTGCCATCGGGCTGCACGATCAGCGCCAGACGGCCCTCGCGGGGGGCCAGAGCCTCGGCATCGGAGGCGGTGAAACGAAGGGCAACGGGGTGGATCATGGCAGTCCCTGCGAGTGGTTGGTTCGGGCCGAGCCTAAGCGGCGCAACCGCGATTGTATAGCCGCGCCGGTAATGGGCAGGAACCCGCACTGTCCCGGGGCTTCGGGCTTTTCCCGGCCTTGATCCCGCGCTAGAGAGGGGCGAACGCCTCGGGAGACCACCGAATTTGAAACGCCTGGACCGATATCTCCTGTCCCAGCTGATGGCGATCTTCGGATTCTTCGCGCTGGTGCTGGTCTCGGTCTATTGGGTGAACCGGGCGGTGCTTCTGTTCGACAAGCTGATCGGCGACGGCCAGACCGCCTGGGTGGTGCTCGAATTCACCGCGCTGACGCTGCCCAACGTGATTGCGCTGGTGCTGCCGGTGGCGGCTTTTGCGGCGGTTCTTTACGCGATCAACCGGCTTTCGGGGGAATCCGAACTCGTGGTGATGCAGGCGGCGGGCGCAAGCCCGTGGCGGCTGGCGCGGCCGGTGGCGATCTTCGGGCTGATCGTGGCGGCGATGATGCTGGTTCTGGTGCATGAACTCGTGCCCGCCTCGCGCGCCAGGCTGGCCGAGCGGCAGGAGCAGGTGTCGCAAGATGTCACCGCGCGCTTCCTGACCGAGGGCAGTTTCCAATCGCCGACCGAGGGCATCACCGTCTACATCCGCGAGATCTCGGATCAGGGCGAGCTTCTGGACATTTTCCTCTTCGATGCGCGCTCCTCCACAAGCGAAACGATCTACACCGCGGAAAAGGCGCTGATCGTGCCCTCGGATGCCGGGCCGAAGCTGGTGATGTTCGACGGTACCGCGCAGACCCTGCGCAAGTCCGACACCTCGCTGGCGCTGACGCGGTTTGCCGATTTCACCTATGATCTGGGCGGGGCGATCGGGGCGAAGGTGCGCGGTCGGGTCGACTGGGACGAGGTGTCGAGCCTCGATCTGATCGCGCCCCCGCCCGAGTTGCTGGCCGCGACCGGATCGACGGTGGCGGTGGCGCATCTGGAGCTGAACGACCGGCTGGCGCAGCCGCTGATGGCGCCGGTTTCGGCGCTGCTCGCGGTTGCGGCGATGATGCTGGGCAGGTTTTCGCGCCTCGGACTCTGGCGGCAGATGGTGCTGGCGGTGCTCGCGCTGATCGGGCTGCATTCGCTCTCGAACGTCGCCACCTCGATGACGCGCGCCGATCCCGCGCTGTGGGCCTTGCTTTACATGCCGGCAGCGGTCGGGCTGATCTTTGTGGCCGCGGCGCTGAGTTGGGCCGGACGGCGGCGCAAATCCCCCGCCGTCACCGCGGCAGAGGGGGCGGCATGACGCTTTCACTTTATATCGCGCGGCGCTTCGGCCAGGCGTTCCTGATCGTTGCCGGGGCGTTCTGGGGCGTGCTCTTCCTGATCGAGATGGTCGAGCAGATCCGCCATCTCGATGCGGCGCGGGGGGCGCTGACCGATGCGGCGCGGCTGGCGGCGCTTTACGTGCCCTCGACGCTCTACACGATCTTTCCGCTTGTCGTCATGCTGTCGGCCGTGGTCGCCTTTCTGGGCCTTGCCCGGTCCTCGGAGCTGGTGGTGATCCGGGCCGCCGGGCGCTCGGCACTTGGGATGCTGATGGCGCCGGTCACGGTGGCGCTCGTGATCGGTGTCTTGCTGGTTGCGGTCGGCAATCCGATCGTTTCGGCGACCAGCAAGCGCGCCGATGAAATCGAGGGCCAGCTGCGCGCCGAGGGGCGTCAGACCGTCGCGATCGGCCGCGAGGGGCTCTGGATGCGGCAAGGCACGGCCGATGGCGGGCAGGCGGTGATCCACGCCCTGCGCGGCAATGGCGAGGCGACCGCGCTTTATGACGTGACCTTCCTGATCTTCGATGCGAAGGCCGGTCCGGTTCGGCGCATCGATGCGGCCTCGGCCTGGCTCACGCCCGGGTCCTGGGTGCTGTCGGATGCCAAGGACTGGCCGCTGGGCCGCTCGACCAACCCCGAGCGCGACGCGACCCGGGCACAGACGATCTCGCTGCCCTCGACGCTGACGGCCGAAAGCATCGCCGACAGTTTCGGCGCGCCCTCGGCGATGCCGATCTGGGAATTGCCGGGGTTCATCACCGCGCTTGAAGCTGCGGGGTTCTCGGCGCGGCGGCATATCGTCTGGCTGCAGGTCGAACTGGCGCAACCGCTGATGCTGGCCGCGATGGTGCTGGTGGCGGCGGGTTTCACCATGCGGCCCGCGCGCTTCGGCGGCACCGGCGGGCGGGTGATGCTGGCGCTTCTGGCTGGACTTGCGCTCTTCTTCCTGCGCAACATTGCGCAGGTTCTGGGTGACAACGGGCAGATCCCAGCCGCGCTGGCGGCCTGGGCGCCGCCGGTCGTGGCCCTGATGCTCGCGCTGACGCTGGTGTTGCAGCAGGAGGAAGGATGATGCGCAACCGCAGCTTGCGGCACTGGGCCTTGGGCACCGCGCTGGCGCTGACTCTGGCAAGCCCCGCGCTGGCACAGATCCCCGCGGGTCAGACCGTCGCTGCCCCGCCCGAACCGGCGGCGCCGCAGCTTTATTCCGATGCCGCGACGCTTCTGGCCGACCGGATCGAGGTCACCGGCTCGAACCGGCTGATCGCCGAGGGCAATGTCGAAGTCTATTGGCACGAACACCGGCTGACTGCCGCGCGCATCGTCTATGACAAGGCGACCGACCGGCTGACGATCGACGGGCCGATCCGCATGGTCGAGCCGGGCGCCACCGGATCGGTGATCCTGGCCGATGCCGCCGAACTGAGCCGCGATCTGCAAAACGGCGTGCTGACCGGCGCGCGGATGGTGCTGTCGCGCGAATTGCAACTGGCCGCGAACCGGATCGAGCGGCAGGACGGCACCCGCACCGTGCTGCACGAGGTCGTGGCCTCCTCCTGCCAGGTCTGCATCACCGATCCCGAACCGCTGTGGGAGATCCGCGCCCGCACCATCACCCATGACACCACCACGCGCCAGCTGCTGTTCGAAAGCGCGCAGTTCCGGGCCATGGGCGTGCCGCTGGTCTGGTTGCCGCGGCTGCGGATGCCCGATCCGACGGTGGAGCGGATGTCGGGCGTGCTGCGGCCGTCGCTGCGCACCACTTCGCTGCTCGGGCCGGGGCTCAAGGTGCCGTATTTCCTGACCTTCGGCCCCTCGGCCGATCTGACGGTGACGCCCTATTTTTCGGCCAATTACACCCGCACGCTGGGGCTGCGCTATCGGCAGGCGCTGGATGCGGGCACGATCGAGGTCGAGGGCGCGCTCAGCCGCGACTCGATCCGCGAGGGCGAGACCCGCGGCTATGTCTTCGGCACCGGCACGTTTGCGCTGCCCGCCGATTTCACGCTGGGCGTGCAGCTGCGGATGGTCTCGGACCCGTCTTACCTGCTGAACTACGACATCACCGAGGATGACCGGCTCTGGTCCGGCGTGACGCTCGAACGGGTGCGCCGCGACGAGCTGATCGACGCGAAGATCGGCAACACGCATTCGCTGCGCGACGACGAAAGCAACACGACCGAGCCGATGCAATCGGCCGATGCGAGCTGGACCAAGGTGTTCCGGCCCGGTCTGATCGGTGGCGAGCTGAGCTTCGAGGGCAGCCTGCATACGCATTGGCGGGCCTCGAATTCGTCGCTTGATGGCGCCGATGCGGATGATGCGGCCGACGGGCGCGACATGACCCGGATCTCGGGCGTGGCCGATTGGCGGCGCAACTGGCTTCTGGGCGGCGGCGTGCTGGCCGCACTCGAGGGCGAACTGGCCGTCGATGCGACCGCGGTGCGGCAAGATCAGGACTATGCGGGCGAGACGCTGCGGGCGCTGCCCTCGCTGGGGGTCGAACTGCGCTGGCCCTGGGTGAAAAGCGAAGGCCGCGCCGCGCAGGTGATCGAGCCGGTGGCGCAGATCATCTGGAGCGGCAAGAGCCGCAAATACCTGCCCGACGAGGACAGCCTGCTGACCGAATTCGACGAGGGCAACCTGTTCGATTTCTCGCGCTATCCGGGCGGAGACGTGCGCGAGCGCGGCACGCGGGCGAACCTTGGTCTGAGCTGGACGCGGCATGACGCCTCGGGCTGGTCGCTCGGGCTGACGGCGGGGCGGGTGTTCCGGCTCGATGACATCGAAGATTTCGCCAAGGGCTCGGGGCTCTCTGGCACCACTTCGGACTGGCTCGTGGCCACGCATCTGACCACCGCGGGCGGGCTTGTGCTGTCGAACCGGGCATTGGTCGCCAATGACCTGAGTTTCGATCGCGACGAGCTGCGGCTGGCCTATCTGGGTGATCGGGCGCAGGTCGCGGCGGGCTATCTGTGGATGCTGGAGACCGATGCGATCCCGAAGACGTCGGAGCTGCTTTTCGAATCCGACTGGCAGCTGCGCCGTGGCTGGTCGACCAATTTCGACACCCGCTATGACCTGATTGCCGACCGCGCGGCCAAGGCGGCGCTGGGTCTGCAATATTCAAACGAATGCGTCACCGTCGATCTTTCCCTCTCGCGCCGGTTCACGTCCTCCACTAGTGTGGAGCCCGAAACCGACTTCGGCTTGTCGATCGCGCTTGCGGGCTTCGGCGCCGGATCGGGTGGCAACCGGGCCGAGCGGGTCTGCCGACGCTGAGACCGGGTCCGGTCGGGCGCAGGCCCGCGCAAAGGAACGACGAACGGATGACGGAACGAATGATGCGGCATTTTCCCTCGGTTCTTGGCTGGGCTCTGATGGCCGGGCTGGCCCTCGGCCCCATGGCTCCGGTTCAGGCGCAGTCGGCGGGCGGTTTTTCCCCTGTGATCACCGTCAACGGTCTGGCGATCACCGGCTACGAGATCGCGCAGCGCGCCCGGTTCATGGAACTGCTGGGCGCCAAGGGCGATGTGCGCAAGATGGCCGAGGAGGCGCTGATCAACGACCGGCTGCAAAGCTGGAAGGCGCAAACGCTTGGCATCACGCCCTCGCGCGATGCGGTGACGAAGGGGATGGCGGAATTCGCGGCCCGCGCCAATCTGAGCACCGAAGATTTCCTCAAGGCGCTCGGCGAAGCCGGGGTCGAGGGGCAGACCTATCGTGATTTCGTCGCCTCCGGGATGATCTGGCGCGAGGTGGTGAAGGCGACTTACGGCGGCGGTCGGATCCAGATCTCGGATGCCGAGATCGACCGGGCGCTGGCGATCGCGCCGCCGCAGGGCACCGAGCCCGAGCCGCCGAAAGTGCTGCTGTCGGAAATCGTCGTGCGCAATTTCCCCGGCCGCGATGCCGAGACGATGGCCAAGGCGCGCAAGGCCGCTGCCGCGAAGACCGAAGCCGATTTCGCCGCGATGGCGAAAGAGCTGTCCTCCTCGCCGACCGCCTCGAAGGGCGGGCGGCTCGAATGGATGCCGGTGACGGCGCTGCCGCCCGAAGTGCGCGAGACCGTGATGTCGATGTCGCCGGGCCATGCTTCGGCGCCGATCCAGACGCCGAATTCGGTGTCGGTCTTCTTCATGCGCGGTCTGGACGAGGGCGGCCCGCTGACGCCGCAGACTCAGGCACTGGGGTATGCGACGCTGCTTCTGGGCGCCTCGGGGTCGCCCGAAGCGGCGGCTTGGCATGCCAAGGCCGAGGCCGAGGCGCAGCGCTGTGACGATCTTTATTCGGTGGCGGGCACGCTGCCGCCCGACCGGCTGGAGCGGGTCGATGGCGCCCGTGCCGGGCAGGTCCCGGCCGATATCGCGCGGATCCTGCCGCGCATGGACATCGGCGAGATGCAGGTGGTCGCCCGCGGCGGCAATGATTTGCTGGTGATGCTGTGCGATCGCGGCCGCGCGCTCAATGCGGCGGTGGGCGAAACCGGCCCCTCGCGCGAGGCGACGCGGGACAAGCTGCTGAATGCGCGCGTCGGGGACATGGCCGATCGGCTGCTGGCGCAGCTGCGCGCCGAAGCGGTGATCGTGCGGAAATGAGCCTGCGCGCGACCGAGGTTGCGGTCTTCGACCGGCCGGTGATCCTGACCTGTGGCGATCCCTCGGGTGTCGGGCCTGAATTGGCGGTGCGGGCGCAGCAGGCGCTTGGGGCGCGGCTGCCCTTTGTCTTTCTGGGCGATCCGGCGCATCTGCCGCGTGGCACGGCGATCCGCGAAATCGAAACGCCCGAGCAGGCGATGACCCATGCCGGATCGGTGCTTTGCGTGCTGCCGCATGAATTCCCGGCGGCGGCCGTGCCCGGGCAACCCGATCTGGCCAATGCGGCCTCGGTGATCGAGGTGATCGCGCGTGGCGTCGATCTGGTGACGCGCGGTGAGGGGCTGGCGCTGACCACCGCGCCGATCAACAAGAAGGTGCTGAAGGACGGGGCGGGCTTCGCCTTTCCGGGGCATACCGAATATCTGGCGCATCTGGCGGGCGGCGCGCGGGTGGTGATGATGCTGGCCTCCGAGCGGGTCGAGCCGCCCTGCCGCGTCGTGCCCGCGACGATCCACATCGCGCTGCGCGAGGTGCTTGACGCCTATACCCCCGCGCTCCTGCGCGAGACGGTGCGACTGACCGCCGAGGGGTTGCGGCGCGATTTCGGCCTTGAAAATCCGCGGCTTGCGGTGGCGGGGCTCAATCCGCACGCGGGCGAGGGCGGCGCGATGGGGCGCGAGGAAATCGACTGGATCGCCGATGTGGTCGAAGGTCTGCGCGCCGAGGGGCTGGCGGTGACCGGGCCCTTGCCGCCCGACACGATGTTCCACCCGCAGGCGCGGGCGCGCTATGATGCGGCGATCTGCGCCTATCACGATCAGGCGCTGATCCCGATCAAGACGCTCGATTTCGATGGCGGGGTGAATGTGACGCTGGGGCTGCCCTTCGTGCGGACCTCGCCCGACCACGGTACGGCCTATGACATTGCGGGAACCGGCAAGGCCAGTCCGCAAAGCCTGATCGCGGCCTTGACGATGGCGGCGAAGATGGGGGCCGCGCGGCTGTGACGGCGCGCCGGGGGCTCTGCCCCCGGACCCCCGAGGTATTTTGGGCAAGATGAAAAGGAAGGGGACGGGCTTTGGCTGCGATCGACGGGCTGCCGCCCTTGCGCGAGGTGATCGCGACCCATGAGCTGGTGGCGAAGAAGGCTTTGGGGCAGAATTTTCTGCTCGACCTCAATCTGACCGCGAAGATTGCGCGGGCGGCGGGGGATCTGCGCGGCTGTGACGTGCTGGAAGTCGGGCCGGGGCCGGGCGGGCTGACGCGGGGCCTGCTGGCCGAGGGCGCGCGTCGCGTGCTCGCGGTCGAGAAGGACAGCCGCTGTCTGCCGGCGCTGGCCGAGATTGGCGCGCATTATCCGGGGCGGCTTGAAGTGATCAACGGCGATGCGCTTGCCGTCGATGTGCTGGCGCATCTGACCCCGCCCATCCGGATCGCGGCGAACCTGCCCTATAATGTCGGGACCGAACTTCTGATCCGCTGGCTGACGCCCGCGGTTTGGCCGCCGTTCTGGCAGAGCCTGACGCTGATGTTTCAAAAAGAGGTGGCCGAGCGGATCGTGGCGAAGCCCGGCACCGATCATTACGGGCGACTGGCGCTTCTGGCGCAGTGGCGGGCCGAGGCGAAGATCGTGATGGTCCTGCCGCCCGAGGCCTTTACCCCGGCGCCGAAGGTGCATTCGGCCGTCGTGCATCTGACCGCCTTGCCCGAGCCGCGCTATCCCGCCGATCCGGCGGTGCTGGAGCGGGTGGTGGCGGCCGGGTTCAACCAGCGGCGCAAGATGCTGCGTTCGAGCCTGAAAGGCGTGCATCCGCGGATCGAGGCGCTGCTCGAGGAAGCGGGCATTCCGCCGACCGAGCGGGCCGAGCGGGTGAGCCTTGAGCAGTTCTGCCATCTGGCCCGGCTGGTGGCGGCGGGCTGATCCTCCGCGCCCGCGGTGCTGAAATGAAAACCGCGCCCGAAGGCGCGGTTTTGTCATTCTGCGGCGGAACCTTCGGGCGGAGCCTCGGCCTTGGGCTTTTCCGTGCGCGGCTTGCGCGGGGCGCGGCTGCGCGGCTTCGGCGCACCATCGCCCGCGGCGGCGGCCTTGGCGGCTTTCGTCGGGGCAGGGGCCGGAGCGGCCTCGGCCGCGGGGGCCTCGGGCTCGGCGGCGGTGAAGGGCGCCACGTCGACCGGGCGCGGCGCATGGGCCCGTTTTTCCGCACGCGGCGGCTCGGGTTGGCGCATCTCGGGCGTTTCGACAAGGCCCGGGCCGTCGTCTTCGGCGGTGGCGAAGAAATCGGGCATCATCACCGGAGCGCCGTCGTAACGGGGCTGCGGAGCTTCCTCAAAGCGGGCGGCTTCGGGCTGCGGCTCGCGCGGTTCACGCTCGGCGCGCTCGCGGTAGCCATTGCCGTTCCCGTTGCCATTTCCGTTCTGGCCGCCGTTTTGCCCGCTGTTCTGACCATTGCCGTTCGACTGCCCGTTCTGGCTGCCGTTCTGCTGGTAATTGCGGTTGCGCTCTTCCTGTTCGCGGGCGAGTTCGCGCTGCGCTTCGCCCAGCATGCGGGTGTAATGCTCGGCATGCTGCAGGAAGTTCTGTTCGGCAACGCGGTCGTTGCCCAGCTGCGCATCCCGCGCCAGAGCCAGATATTTCTCGATGATCTGCTGCGGCGTCCCGCGCACCTTGCCCTCGGGGCCGGAGCTGTCGAAGACCCGGTTGATGATATTGCCGATGCTGCGCTGGCGGTTCGACTTGTTGCGCGAACGGGACTTGGAGGATCTCATGAGCCTGCGTCTGTTGGACCCTTGCGGGTGATAGGTCTGGGCCGGACCGGAGTTGGGCGCCCGTCTGACGTGGGGCAGAGCCAGCAGGCAACGCCTGCATCCGGAACCGACCCATGGAAGGAAGCTGACCGGGGGGAGGGCTTGAGCCATCCCCGCACGCGCTTGCAGTAAACACTTCGGGCGCAGCCGTGCAAGTCGGAATCAGAGCGCAGGCGGGAAAAGATCGTGAAAATCTGTGGATTGCGACCGGAAAACCGCGCTTTCGCGCGGCTCAGGGTCGGTGCGCCAGCACCACCCGGTCACGCCGTCCCAGATCCTGCCGCACCTCGACCGCCTCGAACCCCTGCGCGGAAAGCATCGCCGAGACCGCCGCCGCCTGGGTCGGGCCGATCTCGAGCGCGATCCGGCCGCCGGGCTTGAGCCGGGCAAAGGCGCCGAACGCGATGGTGCGATAGGCGCCCAGCCCGTCGCCGCCGGGCGTCAGCGCCGTATGGGGTTCCCAGTCGCGGACATCGGGGGCGAGGTCTGCCATTTCGGCCTCGGTGATATAGGGCGGGTTCGACACGATCAGATCGAAGCGCCCCTCGACGCCGTGAAACCAGTCGCCCTGCACGAAATGGGCGCGCTCATGCAGGCTGAGGCGTTCGGCATTTTCCTGCGCCACGGCAAGCGCGGCTTCGGAAATGTCGGTGGCGACGCCATGCGCCGCGGGCCGCTCGGCCAAGAGGCTGAGCAGAATGCAGCCGGTGCCGGTGCCAAGGTCCAAAACCCGCTCGAACGGGGTTTCAAGCGCGACTTCGACCAGAAGTTCGGTTTCGGGGCGGGGGTCGAGCGTCGCCCGCGTCACCCGGAATTCATGTTTCCAGAACGCCCGGTGCCCGGTGATCTGCGCCACCGGCTGACGCGCCTCGCGGGCGGCGAGGCATTTGAGAAACTGCTTGTGCCGGTCTTCCGACAGCTCGGTGTTGATCGACAGGTAAAGCCGCTCGGGCGGCACCTCCATCACATGGGCGAGCAGACGGCGGGCATCGGTGGCAGCCCCCCGGATCCCCGCGCCTTCGAGCTGGCGCGTGCCCAGCATCAGGGCGATCTGTGCCTTCATTCGTCCATCTCCGCCAGTTTGGCCGCCTGATCATGGGCGACGAGCGCATCGATCACCTCGCCCAGATCGCCCGCAAGGATCTGCGGCAGGGCGTAAAGGGTCAGGTTGATGCGGTGATCGGTCATCCGCCCTTGCGGGAAATTGTAGGTCCGGATCCGTTCCGAGCGATCGCCCGAGCCGACCTGCGAACGCCGGTTCTCGGCCCGCTCGTTCGCCAGCCGGTCGCGTTCGATCTCGTACAGCCGGGCGCGCAGCACGGCCATCGCATTGGCGCGGTTCTGGTGCTGGCTCTTCTCCGACGAGGTCACGATGATGCCGGTGGGCAGGTGGGTGATCCGCACCGCCGAGTCGGTGGTGTTGACGTGCTGCCCGCCCGCGCCCGACGAGCGCATCGTGTCGATGCGGATGTCGGTGGCCGGAATGTCGATGTCGACCTCTTCGGCCTCGGGCAGCACGGCGACCGTCGCGGCCGAGGTGTGGATGCGCCCGCCCGCCTCGGTTTCCGGCACCCGCTGCACGCGATGCACGCCGGATTCGTATTTCAGCCGGGCAAAGACGCCTTCGCCCTCGATCCGGGCCATGGCTTCCTTGACGCCGCCCAGTTCGGTCGGGGTGAATTCGAGCCGTTCAAAGCGCCAGCCCATCTTTTCCGCGTGGCGTTCATACATCCGCCACAGGTCATGGGCGAAGAGCGCCGCCTCCTCGCCGCCGGTGCCGGGGCGGATCTCGAGGATCGCCGGGCGGGCATCGGCCGCGTCTTTCGGCAAAAGCGCGAGCCGCAGCGCCTGTTCCATCTCGGGAATGCGCGCCTTCAGCCGGGGCAGTTCTTCCTCGGCGAGCGCCTTCATTTCGGGATCGGCAAGCCAGCCCTCGGCCTCGGCCAGATCGTCGAGCGATTTGCGATAGGCGGCGATTTCGGTGACGACCGGGCGCAGCTCGCTGTATTCGCGCGAGAGCGCGGCGATGTCCGCAGGCGGGAGCGCAGTGTTCAGCTTCGCTTCGAGAAAGTCGAAGCGGGCGGTAATCTGGGCAAGTTTGTCGAGCGGAACCATGGGTTCATCTGACCGAGACGGGGCTGCGGGTCAAGGGTGGGCGGGGGCGCTGCCCCCGCACCCCCGGCGTATTTTCCCCAAGAAGAAGCAGGCGCGGGCTTGCTCACGCCGGTTCGGCCGCGCGTTTCTCCATCAGGTCGCGGAAGGCCGGGCGGCTTTGGCACAGGTCGAGCCAGCCGCTCAGCCGCGGGAAATGCGCCATCAGCCGGGTGTGGGCCTGCGCATAGCGCACGATTTCCGCCATGTTGATGTCGGCCACGGTGAAGCGCCCGCCGACCATGTGGCTATGCGCGCCCAGATGCGTTTCAAGCGCCTTGAACGGGCGTTGCAGCTGCGCCGAGGCGGCGGCGATCTTCGCCTCGCCATTCTCGGTCGCGGCCTCGCCGCGGGCATAGGCGAAGGAAATGTCGAGCGCCGGGTTCTCGATCGCGGTGGCGCCGTAAAGCGCCCATTGCAGCATCTGCGCCTCTTCGCGCAGGTCTTTCGGCGCGAGCGGCCCGCCCGCCTTCTTTGCCATGTAAAGGTTGATCGCGAGCGATTCCGAGAGCACCAGCCCCGCATCCTCCATCACCGGGATCGCACCCGCGGGCGAGAGCTTCAGAAACTCCGGCGTGCGGGTGTTGAAGGGCGCCTCGGGATGGGTGGGGTCGATCCCCTGCGCCTCAAGCCGATAGGCCTGAATGACCGGCTTCAGATGCCAGTCGAGCCCCAGTTCGGTTGCGGCCCAGATGTTGCGCGTCGCGCGCGAGCGATACATGCCATAAAGTGTGATCATCGGTCCCTCCTGTTCGGGTTCAGACTGCGCCGGGAACGGGGCGGAGGGAAGGCGAAAATGCAACCGCCGGATGACGGTTTCTTGACACGTATCAAGGCGATATTCATCCTTTCGTGGGAGCCTTGTCTGCGACAACAGGGAGGGTTGCGCATGGATGATCACGTCACTGTCGCGGCGGCCGAGGCCGTTTCGGATTCCCCGCAACTCACCGAGGTCACGCCCGTCGCGACGCCTGATCCCGTCACGCCCGAGTCCACCCCCGAACCTGCCGCGGGCGAAAGCGCGGCGCTGAGCGGGCCGCGGGAATTTCCCACGCTTGATGCCAATGCGATCCGGCTGGCGTTCGAGAGCGGCAAATATCCCTATCCGCATCGTCTGGGCCGTGTCGCTTACGAGCGGGAAAAGGCGCTGTTGCAGGCCGAATTGCTCAAGGTGCAGCGCTGGGCGCAGGAGACGGGCGAGAAATTCGTCATCCTGTTCGAGGGCCGCGATGCCGCGGGCAAGGGCGGCACGATCAAGCGCTATACCGAACATCTCAATCCGCGCTTTGCCCGGGTGGTGGCGCTGAACAAGCCCTCGGACGAGGAGCGCGGGCAGTGGTATTTCCAGCGCTATGTGCGCTGGCTGCCGACGGCCGGGGAAATGGTCTTTTATGACCGCAGCTGGTACAACCGCGCCGGGGTCGAGCGGGTGATGGGCTTCTGCACCCCCAGCGAATATCTCGAATTCATGCGTCAGGCGCCCGAGTTCGAGCGGATGCTCGTGCGGTCGGGGATCCGGCTTTACAAATACTGGTTCTCGGTCTCGCGCGAGGAGCAGCGGCGGCGCTTCACCGAACGCGCGACCGATCCGCTCAAGCGCTGGAAGCTGTCGCCCATCGACATGGCCAGCCTTGATAAATGGGACGATTACACCGAGGCGAAGGAGGCGATGTTCTTTTACACCGACACCGCCGATGCGCCCTGGGTGATCATCAAGTCGAACGACAAGAAACGGGCGCGGCTGAACTGCATGAAGCATTTCCTGTCCTCGCTCGACTATCCCGACAAGGACATGTCGATCGTCACCCCGCCCGATCCGCTGATCGTCGGTCATGCGAGCCATGTCGTGCATGGGGCGGCGCATATCCTTGCGAGCGCGCAACACCCCGAACGGCGCGGGACGGCATCAAGGACGAAAGCGTAAAGGCCCTTGCATGAAGCCCCGGCCCCGGCCCATCCTGCGCCGGGGCAACGGGGGCATCATCATGTGGGACGAGCGGTTTTCGGGGGACGAGTATTTCTACGGCACTGAGCCGGCGGGGTTTGTCGCGGCGCAGGCCTGGCGGCTGGCGCAGGGGGCGCATGTGCTTTCGGTGGCTGAGGGCGAGGGCCGCAATGCGGTGTGGCTCGCCGCACAGGGTCTGTGCGTGCATGCGCTGGATGGCTCGGCTCCCGCGCTTGTGAAAGCACAGAAGCTGGCGGCCATGCGGGGCGTCACCATCACCACCGAACGCGCCGATCTGGGCCGCTTCATCTGGCCGATCGGGGCTTATGATGCGGTCTTCGGCGTCTTCATCCAGTTCGCCCCGCCCGCGATGCGCGCGGCGATGTTTCGCGGCATGGCACAGGCGCTGAAACCCGGTGGGCTTTTGTTTTTGCACGCTTTTTCGGTGCGTCAGTTGGCGAATGCCTCGGGCGGGCCGAAGGTGGCGGAACAGCTCTGGACGCTTGATCTGCTGCGCGAGGCCTTCGCGGGCTGGGAGGTCCGGCATCAGGGCGATTACGATGCCGTGCTGTCCGAAGGCCCCGGTCACAGCGGTCCCGCGGCGCTGATCGATTTCATCGCACGCAAGCCCGGAAGATAAGACCATCCTGTGACGTCGTCACAGACAATTTATTGCGTCACGCATAGACGGAACGGGGTCTGTCGTGCGTGTAATGCGCTCGACGCACTGACCCCAAACCTTTCAGGAGATGACGCATGCGCAAAATCCTTCTTGCTCTTCCGGTGGCCGCCCTCGCGCTGGGCACCGTGGCCTATGCCTCGGATGCCAAGGACGTTCTTGACGCCCGCGAGGCCTATTTCAAGTCGCTCGGCAAATCGATGAAGGCGATGATGGGCGTGGCCAAATCGTTCGACGCCGAAGCCGCCAAGGCCGAAGCCGCGACCCTCGAGAAGATCCTTGCCACCGACGCCGGTCCGCTGTTCGCGCCGGGCACCTCGAGCACCGATTTCCCCGGCGAGACCGAAGCGAAAGCCTCGATCTGGGCGAACATGGACGATTTCGGCGCCAAGGGCAAAGCCATGCATGAAGCGGGTGCCGAAGTGATCACCGCGGCCAATGCCGGTGACGCGGCCGCCTTCGGTGCGGCGCTGCAGAAGATGGGCGGCACCTGCAAGGCCTGCCACGACGACTACCGCGAAGAAGACGAATAAGCTGCCCGGGCGAGGGGAGACCCTCGCCCTTTTCCCTTTCCGTTGAAGGCTTTCCCCGATGACCGACATGACCGACAGCCCCGCGACGAGCCGCCCGATGATCTGGGATCCGCTGGTGCGGGTGTTCCACTGGGCGCTTTTTCTGTGCGTCGTCTCTGCCTGGCTGCTGGGGGAATTCGGCCCCGACATCATGACGCTGCATTTCTGGATCGGCTATGCGGTGGGGGGGCTCTTGCTGATCCGCCTCCTGTGGGGCTTTGTCGGCACCCGCACGGCGCGGTTTGCGAATTTCGTCACCGGGCCGGGGGCGGTTCTGCGCTATGCGATGACGCTGCCCGCCCGCAAGCCGAGCCACACGCCCGGCCACAACCCGCTCGGCGGCTGGTCGGTCGTCGCCATGATCGGGGTGCTGGGCCTGCAGGTCGTCACGGGTCTGTTCAGCGCCAGCGTCGATGATTTCGTCTTCGGGCCGTTTTCGGACCTCGTGTCGGAAGACGTGAACAAGCTGATGCTTGATCTCCACAAATCGCTGGCCCCGGTCATTCTGGCGCTGGTGGCGCTGCATGTCGGCGCGATCTGGTTCTACAAGATCTGGAAGCGCGAAGATCTGGTGACCCCGATGATCACCGGCCGTCGTCGCGGCTGAGCCATATGGACGGCGGGCGCGGCTTCGGTTAGCGTCCAAACAATGAACCAGACAGTCAAAACCGCTCCCGCAGGGCAATCCGGCCTTGCCGAAAATATCCGTGCCACGCTGTTTCTCGGCCTGCCGATGGTGGGTTCGAGCATCGCGCAGATGGCGCTTCATGTCACCGATACGATCATGCTGGGCTGGTATGGCGTGCCTGAACTGGCCGCTGTCGTGCTTGGCTCGTCGTTCTTCTTCTTCCTCTTCATCCTTGGCTCGGGCTTTTCCTATGCGCTGATGGGGCGGATTTCCGCGGCCCTTGGCGCGGGCAATGTCACGCAGCTGCGCCGCGACACGCGGATGGGGATGTGGGTCTCGATCGGCTACGGGCTGGCCGCGATGCCGGTGATGTTCGCCGCCGGGCCGATCCTGCTCGCGCTCGGGCAGAACCCGCATCTGGCCGAGCTTGCCGCCGAATTCCTGCGCGTCGCCGCCTTCGGGCTGGTGCCTGCGCTCGTCGTTGCCGTGCTGCGCGCCTATCTGAGCGCACAAGAGCGCGCGCAGGTGGTGATGTGGGTCACCGTGCTGGGCGTCGGCGTCAACATCCTTGGCAACTGGGCCTTTGTCTTTGGCCATTTCGGCGCGCCCGAGCTGGGCGTGGCCGGCTCGGCGCTGTCTTCGGTGCTGGTGCAGATCAGCTCGGCGATCTTGCTCGCGGCCTATGCGGCCTGGCACCCGAAACTGCGCGCCATCGGCCTTTTCACCCGCTTCTGGCGCCCGGATTGGGAGGCTCTGGTCTCGGTCGTCCGGCTGGGCCTGCCCGCGGGGCTGACGCATCTCTCCGAGGCCGGGCTCTTTCAGGCCTCAGCCTTGATGATGGGCTGGATCGGCACGGTGCAGCTTGCCGCGCATGGCATCGCGCTGGAACTCGCTTCGCTCACCTTCATGATCCACATGGGGTTGTCGAATGCGGCGACGGTGCGGGCGGGCCATGCCTTCGGGGCGGGCGAGCCCGCGCGGCTCAGGGCAGGGGCGAAAGCGGCGGTGCTGATGTCGGCGGTCTTTGCCGGGGTGACGATCGCGGCCTTTCTGCTCTTGCCGCAGACGCTGATCGGGCTCTTCCTCGATCGCACGAAACCCGAGGCGGCCGAGATTCTGGTCTTTGGCGCGCAACTGCTGGCCGTGGCGGGGCTCTTCCAGCTCTTTGACGCGGCGCAGGTGATGGCGCTGGGCTTGCTGCGCGGCGTGCATGACACCCGCGTGCCGATGGTGATCGCCACGATCAGCTATTGGCTGATCGGCGTGCCCGCGAGCTACATCCTCGCCTTCCGCTTCGATCTGGGCGGCATCGGGCTGTGGCTCGGCCTTGTGATCGGCCTCGCCTGCGTCGGCGTCACGCTGATGGTGCGGTTCTGGCGTGGCCCCTGGCTGCGCCCCGAACACTCCCCTGCCGCCTGATTACGCCTCGTCCTCGGGCCCGGCCTTCATCATCCGTTCGGCCTTCTTGCGCACAAGGACCGAGCGCAGGTCGTGCATCGCCAGCAGCAGCGGATCGGTGACCTCTTCCAGCTGCGCATCCGTGGCCTTCGACTGCACCCAGTGCGTCGTCAGGTTCAAATGATCGACTGCGCGCAGGATGTCGTCGATGTCGCGCGCGGCCAGAAGCGCGATGCGCTTCGCCATCCAGGCCTCGATCTCGCGCAGGTCGCCCGGCGTCAGCTTGCGGTCGCCCTGCGCCTTGATCTCGCCGTTCTTGACGTTGACGACGGCGATCTGGTCCATCTCGATCCGGCGCTGCCGGTTCTCGGTATCGACACGAAAGACCGCCGCGCCATTGTCGCGGATGCGAAAATAATACTCCGGCAGGTCACCGGCCATCGCCTACTCCCCGGGCCGTTTTGGCCTTATTTCAGCCCTTCGCAGAAGGACTTGATCCGCGCGCAGGCGTCGCTCAGCGCCGCGTCAGAGGTAGCGTAGCTGATGCGGAAGGCCGGCGAAAGGCCGAAGGCCGCGCCGAAGACGACCGCCACCCCGGTTTCCTCAAGCAGCGCCGTGGCAAAGGTCTCGTCGTCGCCGATTGTCACCCCGGCGGCCGAGGTCTTGCCGATCAGCCCCGCGATCGAGGGATAGACGTAGAAGGCGCCCTCGGGCGTGGGACAAGTGATGCCGGGGCATTCATTCAGCGCGGCCACCACCAGATCGCGGCGACGCTCGAATGCCACACGGCTCTCAGTGATGTAATCCTGCGGCCCGTTCAGCGCGGCGACGGCCGCATATTGCGAGATCGAGCAGGGGTTCGAGGTCGATTGCGACTGCACCTTGGCGATCGCCTTGATCAGATGCTCGGGGCCACCCGCATAGCCGATCCGCCAGCCGGTCATCGCATAGGCTTTCGAGACGCCGTTGCAGGTCAGCGTGCGGTCGTAAAGCCCGGGCTCGACCTGCGCCGGGGTGGTGAATTCAAACCCGCCGAACACCAGATGTTCATACATGTCGTCCGACATCACCCAGACCTGCGGATGGCGCAGCAGCACCTCGGTCAGCGCCTTCAACTCGTCGCGGGTATAGGCCGCGCCCGAAGGGTTCGAGGGCGAGTTGAAGATGAACCACTTCGTCTGCGGCGTGATCGCGGCTTCCAGATCGGCGGCGTTGATCTTGTAGCCCGCCTCCATCTTGCCCTCGACAAAGACCGGGGTGCCGCCCGCAAGCAGCACCATGTCGGGATAGCTCACCCAATAGGGCGCGGGGATGATCACCTCGTCGCCCGGGTTCAGCGTCGCGACGAGCGCGTTGAACAGCACCTGCTTGCCGCCCGAGGCGACGGTGATCTGGCTCGGCTTGTACGACAGCCCGTTTTCACGCGCGAACTTGGCGCAGATCGCCTTTTTCAACTCGGGAATGCCATCGACGGCGGTGTATTTCGTCTTGCCCGCCTCGATCGCCGCAATCGCCGCCGCCTTGATATGGGCGGGGGTGTCGAAATCAGGCTCGCCCGCGCCAAGGCCGATCACGTCGCGGCCCGCCTCGGACAGCTCGCGGGCCTTGTTGGTCACCGCGATGGTGGGCGAGGGTTTCACGCGCGCAAGCGTATCGGACAAAAAGGCCATGGCGGGCTCCTGCTGTGGGTCGCCCCTCCTTACGCGGGGGGCTGCGGGCGATCAAGGAAAACGCTGTTGACGGACAGGTTTGACGGGTGCAAGGCAGGCACACGGACGGCAAAGGAAGGTCGGATCATGAGCGAAACGCACGAAGCCCGGATCAAGCGGATGAAGATGCGCAGCTGGCGCCGGGGCATCCGCGAGATGGATCTGATTCTCGGCCCCTATGCCGATGCAAAGCTTGAACAATTTGACGCAGCTGCGCTCGATCTGTTCGACACGCTGCTCGAAGAGAATGATCAGGACCTTTACCCCTGGTTCTCGGGGGCGCAGCCGTGCCCGCCGCAATATGTTGGTTTGTTTGCGGAAATCTCGACCTTCATGCAGGGCAAGCTGCACAAGGCGTGACGAAACGGTTCCCGCGGGATTTGTGACGAATTTCCGTAACATCCTGCGGGTTTAACTGTATTTTCGGGTTTTGCCGCCAAAGTGATCGCAAGGAAGCGAGACTGGCGGAGAACCGAATGTCATTTCAAACCCCGATGAGAGCGCCCGGAAGCGAAGAGGGCGCTTCACCCGGTATCATGTCCTGCTATCTGGACAGTCTGTCCTTGGTCGAGCGTCTGCATCGTCTGCTGCTTGACGTGATCAAGGACGAGTTCGAGCGCTTGGGCATCCTGGAAATCAACCCGGTGCAGGCGCTGCTTCTGTTCAACATCGGCGAGAACGAGGTGACGGCGGGCGAGTTGAAGACCCGCGGTTATTATCAGGGCTCGAATGTCAGCTACAACCTGAAGAAACTGGTCGAATGCGGTTACATGCATCACCAGCGCTGCGAGATCGACCGTCGGTCGGTACGGGTGAAGCTGACGCCGAAGGGGGTCGAACTGCGCGGCATGGTGACGTCGCTGTTCGAACGCCATGCCAAGGGCATGGATGCGCGCAATGTTATCACCCTTGATGCGATGGACGAGATGAACCGCACCCTGCGCCGGATGGAGCGCTACTGGTCGGATCAGATCCGCTACATCTACTGAGGACTGACGCAGCGGCAGGCTGCATGGCGCCGCTTGCCCCCGGGGCAGGCGGCGTGCTTTCCTTTGCAGGTCCGGCCGGCGATCAGGCGTCCCGGGCGGGCCGATCCGGCTTGGGGGAGGAAACATGCGGCGTTTTCTGCGCATCTTTTTGCGCGTTCTTCTGGTTCTGCTCGTGCTCGGGGGCGCTGCGGCCTTCGTGAAGCGCGACGACATCACCCGCTTGATGGCGGTGCAGACGCTGTTCGACGAGAGCCGGATCGTCGAGAATTTCTCGCATATGGACCGGCTTTTCCATTTCCGGGTGCTCGATCGCGGCACCGGGCCGGTCTCGGCCCTGCCGATGGGCACGCCCGAAACCCTGCCGCCCGAAACCGAGGCCTGGGTCACCCGCCGCGCGGTGACCGCGCTCGTCATCCTGCGCGATGGCAAGATCACCTACGAGAACTATTACAAGGGCACCGGGCCCGAGGATCTGCGGATCAGCTGGTCGATGGCGAAATCGGTGCTGTCGGCGCTCTTCGGCACGCTGGTGGCCGAGGGAAAATTCCCCGATCTCGACGCGCAGGTGGTCGATTTCGTGCCTTCGCTCAAGGGCTCGGCCTATGAGGGCACGACGATCCGCGATGTGCTCACGATGTCCTCGGGCGTCGGCTTTGACGAAGATTACATGAAGTTTTCCAGCGACATCAACCGGATGGGTCGGGTGCTGGCGCTCGGTGGCTCGATGGACGGCTTTGCCGCCTCGCTCAAGACCCGGGCGACGCCGCCGGGCAGCCACATGCATTACGTCTCGGTCGACACGCATGTTCTGGGCATGGTGATCAAGGGCGCGACCGGGCGGGATCCGGTCGATCTGATGGCCGAGCGGATCATCGTGCCGATGGGGCTTGAGGCCAGCCCCGAGATGCTGACCGATGGCGAGGGCACGGGCTTCGTGCTGGGCGGGCTCAACCTGCGCACCCGCGATTATGCCCGCATCGGGCAGATGTTCCTGCAACAGGGCTTCTGGAACGGCCAGCAGATCGTGCCCGCCGATTGGGTCGCGGCCTCGACCGCGCATCAGGCGCGCGACGGGGCGGGTTACGGCTTTCAGTGGTGGGTGCCGAAGGACAATGCGCAGTTCGGCAATGACTACATGGCGCAGGGAATCTACGGGCAGTTCATCTATATCAACCCCGCCCGAAAAGTGGTCATTGCGGTCGCTGCGGTCGATCTGGGCTTTGCCGCCGCGGGGGTGACCGACGAAAACCTTGCGATGTTCCGGCAGCTGGCGCAGGCTGGCGGCTGAGAGGGGGATCACATGGAAATGGAACCTTCGGTCAATGTGCTGGGCGGGCCGCTCGAACCCTGTTCGATGCAGCCCAAGACCGGCTTTTTCCGCGACGGCCATTGCAACACCTGCTGGGAAGATCGCGGGCTGCATTCGGTCTGCGCGGTGATGACGGCGGAATTCCTCGCCTGGTCGCGATACGTCGGCAATGATCTCTCGACGCCGCGGCCCGAGCACGATTTTCCCGGGCTGAAGCCCGGCGATCGCTGGTGCCTCTGCGCCAGCCGGTTCCTGCAGGCGCATGACGAGGGCTGCGCCCCCGAGGTTCGGCTCGAAGCCACGCATCAGCGCACGCTGGAGGAGGTGCCGCTCGAAATCCTGCGGCTTTACGCGATCTGATCGCTGACCGGCGTCCAGATCACATCATCGATCCGCGGCGCCGAGGTGGCGAGCATGACGAGCCGGTCAAAGCCCATCGCAATGCCGCTTGCCGCGGGCATCTGCGCCAGCGCCGCCAGAAAATCCTCGTCGATCGGGTAGCGCTCGCCATAGATGCGGGATTTCTCCTCCATCTCGGCCTCGAAGCGCAGCCGCTGCTCGGCGGCATTCGTCAGCTCGCCAAAGCCATTCGCCAGCTCCACACCGCAGGCGTAAAGCTCGAACCGTTCGGCAACGCGGCCATCATCGGGGGCAGGGCGGGCGAGCGCGGCTTCGGCCACCGGATAGCGATCCAGAATCGTCGCCCGGCCGTGGCCCAGATGCGGCTCGACCTTTTCGACGAGCACCTTCGAGAGCATGAGCGACCAAGTGTCGCCGTCGCCGACCTTGATCCCCGCGGCACGGGCCTGCGCCCGCAGCCCCTCGGCGTCGGTCGTGCCATCGGCGCTGCAGGTGGCGAGAAGGTCGATCCCCGCATGGCGCTGAAACGCCTCGGCGACCGAGAGCCGCTCGGGCTCGGCGAAGGGGTCGCATTCATGGCCCTTGTAGCGCAGCACGGTGCTGCCCGCCGCCGTCGCGGCAAGGCGCAGGAAATCGGTGCAATCGCGCATCAGCACGGTGTAGTCCTCGCCGACGCGATACCATTCGAGCATGGTGAATTCGGGCGAATGCAGGGCCCCACGCTCGCGATTGCGCCAGACATGGGCAAAAGCGGCGATCCGGGTTTCGCCCGCGGCGAGCAGTTTCTTCATCGCGAATTCGGGCGAGGTGTGCAGATACATCGGCACGCCCGCGCCGTCGTTGCCGATGGCGGTGGTGGCGAAGCCATGCAGATGCGCCTCGTTGCCGGGGCTGACTTGCAGCGCCACCGGATCGACCTCGAGGAAGGCGTGATCGGCCAGCCAGAGCCGCAGCGCGGCCTGAATGCGGGCACGCGCCAGAAGCGCCGGGCGGCGGTCGGCATGACGGGAGGGGCTCCACCAGGGCGTTTGGCTCATTTTCGGGGCTTTTTGCTGGAAATACGGCTCGCGATGGTTTAGGCGCTTCGCCATCCGGGCGCCAGAGCCTGTCTTAGACCCCATTCAAGGAAACCCAAATGGCCAAAGTCATCGCCTCTTCGCTGCGCAAGGGCAACGTCGTCGACATGGACGGCGTGCTTTACATCGTGCTGACCGCTGAAAACATCCACCCGGGCAAGGGCAACTCGGTGACGCAAGTCGAGATGCGCCGCATCTCGGACGGCGTGAAGGTGTCGGAACGCTGGCGCACCGTGGACAGCGTGGAAAAGGCGCATGTGGACGAGAACGAATTCGACTTCCTCTATGAGGATGGCGAAGGCTTCCACTTCATGAACCCCGAAACCTACGACCAGATCGCCGTTTCGGCCGATGTGGTGGGCGACGCAAAGGTGCACCTGCGCGACGGCATCCGCGTGTGGATGCTGACCCACGAAGGCGTGGCGCTGTCGATCGAACTGCCGCAAAAGGTCACCGTCGAAGTCGAAGAGACCGAGCCGGTGGTGAAGGGGCAGACGGCGTCGTCGTCCTACAAGCCCGCGATGTGCACGGGTGGCATCCGCGTGATGGTGCCGCCGCATATCGGCGTCGGCACGAAGATCATCATCAACACCGCCGACACCTCCTATGTGGAACGCGCCAAGGAGTGATCCTTCGGAAAGGTGAGACTGAAAAGGCACCCCGCGGGGTGCCTTTATGTTTTGCAACGCTCATGCGTGTACTGCCATTGCAATAATTCAAATTTTTGTTAGTATTTGTGCGAGGTCGAGTTTTGTGACCTATTTTTGCGAGCTTTTGGCATGCGGAACAAAGTTCTCTGCGGTGAGCGGAGGAAGGGGGCGTCACTCGAAGAGTCGAGCCCTGCGATTTACCACAGCGTGGTTCTGAGGCGACAGCTTTTTGACGCATTGTTGAGCGGGCTGAAAGAAGATAGCCGAAGTTCAGGTGCGTCTGCTGAGAGATCACGCGGTGTGCTGACCGAAGAAGAGGCTTGGAAGTTGGCTATGGCTGACGCCACGGTCGAAAAGGCGCAATACCATCTCACTATTCGAGCCAAGTTGAGCAACGCCGCAGGCGTTTTGCTAATCGCCGCAGCTGTCGGCGTGGCAGCGTATTTCTACAGTGTTGCTCATCACGAGCTTAAAGACGAATATGTTAAAACTCTCAAAACACTTTCAGTTCAAGCCGCGATTCTTGTCGGTTTGGAGCGGCTTGTTCTCGGCGCATTGTTTATTGGCGGCATTGCGGTCATGATCAGCCTTGCCCGTTCGTTCTTTCATGAGGCGACATTGCTCTACCGTAAGCGACATCGTCTCCGGGAAGTGAGACTCAAACTTCATCTTCTTCGGGCGCGTGTCGATTTTAGGGAGCTTTCACAAATTTTGGCGCTTCCGGATGACCTCGACTCTGCCTTTGCAAAAAACGAGTCAGAGAAAAATATGAAGACCACAATCGCTGCGTTGGGCGATCTGGTTGGAAAGTTGTCGGAGGGATTAGCCAAAATTTCAGATAAGAAACTGAAGGACTGAGACCATTCATAGCTTTGTTTGCGGAACTTTTATTTCAGATCTTCTTCAGCCGGATCACCACATCGACGCGGCTGACCTCGGTCCCTTCCGGGGCTTTCGGCACGCGGACGAGTTCGAGTTCCTCGACCGGCGCGTCGGAGATCCGGTTCTCGCCTTCCCAGAAGAAATGCGGGTGATCGTCCATGCGGGTGTCGAAATAGCTGCGCCCCGCATCGACGGTGATCTCATGCATGATCCCCGCCTCGCAAAACGCGCGCAGCGTGTTGTAGACGGTGGCCAGCGACACCTTTTCCCCGGCGTCACGGGCAGAGGCATAAAGCCCCTCGGCGGTGACGTGACGGTTCATCCCGTCGCCAACCAGAAGCGAGGCGAGCGACATGCGCTGCCGGGTCGGGCGCAGCCCGCCCGCAGCGAGCCAGCGAAGTCCACGTTCCTGAGCCATCGTCTTCATGGTCGCAAACCCTTTTCTCCCTGTAACTATTATAAGTTGAACTGGCGCGTCATTTCAACGGGATTCTGACGCACCCCCGGGGGCGGGGGCGGGCCTTGCACCTCCGGGCGGGGGGGTGTTAGAGGAAGGGGGACAAGACCTTGGGGGGAAACGCCGATGTCACTCTATCCGACAAGCTTCGGCAAGGATGATCTGCTCAAATGTGCGCGAGGCGAGCTGTTCGGGCCGGGCAATGCCCAGCTTCCGGCGCCGCCGATGCTGATGATGGACCGCATCACCGAGATTTCGGAAGATGGCGGGCTGCACGGCAAGGGCCATGTTGTGGCCGAATTCGACATCACGCCCGATCTGTGGTTCTTCGACTGCCACTTCCCGGGCAACCCGATCATGCCGGGCTGCCTTGGCCTTGACGGGCTCTGGCAGCTGACCGGCTTCAACCTGGGCTGGCGCGGCTGGCCGGGGCGCGGCTATGCGCTCGGCGTGGGCGAAGTGAAGCTGACCGGGATGGTCCGCCCCGACCGCAAGATGCTGACCTACAAGGTCGATTTCACCAAGGCCCTGCAGACGCGTCGTCTGACCATGGGCGTGGCCGACGGCATCGTCGAGGCCGATGGCGAAGTGATCTATGTGGTCAAGGACATGAAAGTGGCTCTCTCCGAGAGCTGATCCAAGCAAGACAGGAGGCCCCCATGCGGCGCGTCGTCATCACCGGGCTGGGCATCGTCAGCCCCATCGGCAACAATGCCGAAGAGGTTTCGGCCAGCCTGCGGGCCGGCAAGTCGGGCATCGTCTTCGCCCCGGAATATGCCGAGCGCGGCTTCCGCAGCCAGATCCACGGTGCGCCGCAGATCGTGCTGGAAGACCATATCGACAAGCGCAACCTGCGCTTCATGGGCCGCGGCGCCGCCTACAACTTCCTGTCGATGGAACAGGCGATCCGCGATTCGGGGCTTGAGGAAAGCGACATCTCGAACCCGCGCACCGGGCTGATCATGGGCTCGGGCGGGCCGTCGACCTCGAACTTCTTCGAAGCGCATCAGACCGTGATCCAGAAGGGCTCGCCGAAGCGCATGGGGCCGTTCATGGTGACGCGCTGCATGTCGTCGACGAACTCGGCCTGTCTGGCGACGCCGTTCAAGATCAAGGGCGTGAACTATTCGATCACCTCGGCCTGCTCGACCTCGGCGCATTGCATCGGCAACGCGGCGGAACTGATCCAGATGGGCAAGCAGGACATCGTCTTCGCCGGCGGCGGCGAGGAACTCGACTGGACGCTGTCGTGCCTGTTCGATGCGATGGGCGCGATGTCGTCGAAATACAACGACACGCCGACCACGGCGGCGCGTGCGTTCGACGCCACCCGCGACGGCTTCGTGATCGGCGGCGGCGGCGGCGTGCTGGTTCTGGAAGAGCTGGAACATGCGAAAGCCCGCGGCGCCAAGATCTATGCCGAGCTGACCGGCTACGGCGCGACCTCGGACGGCTATGACATGGTGGCCCCCTCGGGCGAGGGTGGCGAGCGGTCGATGCGTCTGGCGCTCGGCACGCTGCCGGAAGGCCGCAAGATCACCTATATCAACGCGCATGGCACCTCGACCCCCGCGGGCGACGTGACCGAGGTCGAGGCCGTCCGCCGCGTCTTCGGCGAGGGCAACGTGCCGCCGATTTCCTCGACGAAATCGCTGACCGGCCACAGCCTTGGTGCGACCGGCGTGCATGAGGCGGTCTATTGCCTTCTGATGATGCAGGGCAAATTCATCACCGCTTCCGCGAACGTCACCCAGCTTGATCCCGCGATCAAGCCCGAGGAAATCGCCACCAAGCTTGTCGAAAACGTCGAATTCGACTCGGTTCTGTCGAACAGCTTCGGCTTTGGCGGCACCAACGCCACGCTGGTGATGAGCGCTTACAAGGGCTGAGGTCTGATGGCTGATTTGATGAAGGGCAAGCGTGGGCTTGTCATGGGCGTGGCCAACGAACGCTCGATCGCCTGGGGCATTGCCTCGGCGCTCGCGGCGGAAGGGGCGGAACTGGCGTTCTCCTATCAGGGCGACGCCTTCGGCAAGCGCGTCGAGCCGCTGGCGGCCTCGGTCGGATCGACGCTGCTCGTCGATGTCGACGTGAACGACGATGCCTCGCTCGATGCCGCCTTCCAGCGGCTGAAGGACGAATGGGGCACGATCGATTTCGTGATCCATGCCATCGCCTATTCCGACAAGAACGAGCTGGCGGGGCGGTTCATCCACACCACGCGCGAGAACTTCAAGAACTCGCTGGCGATCTCGTGCTTTTCCTTCATCGACATCGCCCGGCGCGCGTCGGAACTGATGCCGAACGGCGGCGCGCTGATCACGCTGACCTATGGCGGCTCGAACCGGGTGACGCCGTTCTACAACGTGATGGGCGTGGCCAAGGCGGCGCTGGAATCCGCGGTGCGCTATCTGGCGAACGATCTGGGGCCGCAGGGCATTCGCGTCAATGCGATCTCGCCCGGGCCGATGAAGACGCTGGCGGGGGCTGCCATTGGCGGCGCGCGCAAGACCTTCCGCCACACCGAGGCGAACAGCCCGATGCGGCAAAACGCGACGCTCGAAGCCGTGGGGGGCTCGGCCGTGTTCCTGTGCTCGGACTACGGCGCCTGCACGACGGGGGATGTGGTGATGGTCGATTGCGGCTATCATGTGCTGGGCATGCCGCAGCCGGAAAACATCTGATCGACAGATCGAGTTTCAAGGGCGCCTGCGGGCGCCCTTTGTTTTTGGCCCTACCTTCGGGAGGAAGACATGGATTTTTTCACCGCAGACGATGGCGCGAAGATCGCTTTTTCCGATGAGGGGCAGGGCCCGGTGGTGCTGGCCTTGGCGGGGCTCACACGCACGGGCCGCGACTTCGATTATCTGGCGCCGCTTCTGCCGCCCTGTCGGCTGATCCGCATGGATTACCGCGGCCGCGGCGACAGCCAGTGGACCGGCGGTGCCACCTATACGGTGGTGCGCGAGGCCGCCGATGCGCTGCAGTTGCTCGACCATCTGGGTGTCGAGAAGACGGCGATCCTTGGCACTTCGCGCGGCGGGATGATCGGCATGTATCTGGCGGCGGTGGCGAAAGACCGGCTGACCGGTCTGTGCCTGAACGACATCGGCCCGGTGATCGAGCGCAAGGGGCTGGTGCGGATCTTCGACGTCGTGGGGCGGAACCCGCTGGCAAAGACCTTCGCCGATCTGGTGGAAAAGCTGCCCGCCGCGATGGTGGGCTATGAGAACGTGCCGATGAGCCGCTGGCTGGAAGAGACCGAGCGGCACAACATCGAAACCCCGCAAGGCGTGAAGATCAATTACGACCCCGAATTGCGCGACGCCTTCATCCACGCCTTCGACAGTGGCGTCTTCGAGACCTGGCCCTTGTTCGACGCCTGCGCCGGTCTGCCCGTGGCGCTGATCCGGGGCGCGAATTCCGACCTTTTGTCCCCCGAAACCGTGGCCGAGATGCGCCGCCGCCGCCCCGACATGGACTTTGCCGAAGTTCCGGGCCGCCCGCATATCCCCTTCCTTGACGAGCCCGAGGCGGTGGCGCTGATCCGCGACTGGATCGCGAAACTGCCCGTCTGACCCATCCGCGGCTGCGGCATTTTCGCAAACTGCCCGTTATTTAAACCAAAGTTGACGCCGGTCATGGCGCCGATCACGTTTGCGCGAGGAAATCGTCCCGTTCTGGTATGGGAGGACACCATGACGCTTTCTTACCGTTTCGACTCCGTCATTCTGACGCGGCGGTTCCTTGATCCGCAGGATTGGGTGAACAGCGAGGTGAACACGCTGCAGACGCCCACGCTTTCCCTGCAGACACCGGATGGGCACGACGCGTTCACCCTGCAGGACAACGGCCATGCCGATCCGAACCAATTCACCGACAGCATGATCTCCTACACGCTCGACACCCTCGGGGCGGTGACCGATACGCTTGGCATGTGGAACATCGTCGGCGTGCGGCGCGTGACCTACAACGACGGCAGCTTCACCGATCTTCTCACCATCAACCGCCATGTCTTCGAAGGCGAGGGCGACAACCGCGTGATGGTCGGGTTCGATGAAATCTTCATCTACCTCGATGGCGTCGCCTTGCCCGATTTTTCGTCGGTGGCTGACTGTGTCGCCTGGGCGAACAACTTCGAGTCCTGGGGGCCGCCCGATCCGGCGACCTATCCCCCCGGCACGCTGATTGACTGGGGCGATTTCGACATCAACAATGTGATCCGCGGGTCGAGCCGGGCCGATACCTTGGTCGGCTCCGAATACAACGATCAGATCCTCGGGCTTGCGGGCAATGACAGCCTGTCCGGGCTCGAGGGGAATGACACGCTGAACGGCGCGGCGGGCCGTGACACGATGAATGGCGGCAATGGTGATGACGTGCTTGCAGCCGGGGCGATGGACACGGCCGCCGACCAGCTGAACGGCGGGGCGGGCTCCGATACGGCCGATTACAGCGCCGTCACCGCTGACTCGGGCATCACCGTCAACCTGCTCACCGGATCTGCCCGGAACCCCACCTATATCGGCCTCGACATTCTTGACAGCATCGAGAACGTGATCGGCGGCGCCGGCGCCGATACGATCATCGGCACGGATGACGCGAACCGCATCGATGGCGGCGGCGGCGCCGATGTGATGCGCGGCGGGACGGGCGACGATATCTATGTCGTCGACAATCTCGATGATCTGATCACCGAGGGCGCGACCGGCGGCAGCGAAACCGTGATCTCGCAGATCTCGGGATATGTGCTTGGCCTCAATCTGGAATGCCTTCAGCTTGACGGCATGGTCCGGGCGGGCACCGGCAACGCGTTGGCGAACCTGATCACCGGCAATGCGGCGGTGAACGTGCTGTCGGGCGATCTCGGCGCTGATACGCTGCTTGGCATGGCGGGCGCCGACACGTTGCAGGGCGGGGCGGGCAATGACAGTCTGGATGGCGGTCTTGGGGCCGACCGGATGCTCGGCGGCGCGGGCAATGACGTCTATCTTGTCGATGACCTGGGCGACCGGATCTACGAGACCGTCACGCTGACCGGCACCGCCGATGCGGGCGGGCGAGACACGGTCGTCAGTTCGGTCTCGATCAATCTGAACGGCTATGTCGGGGCCCGGTTCGTCGAGGTGGTGACCCTGACCGGCTACACCGAGATCAACGCCACCGGCAATGCGCTGAACAACGTGATCACCGGCAATGACGCAACCAACATTCTGGCCGGGGGGCTTGGCAACGACGTCATCACCACCGGCTGGGGCAATGACGTGATCGTCTTCAACACCGCCATCGGCGCGGGCAACGTCGATCAGGTGACCGATTTCTACACCGGTTACGACACGTTCCGTCTGGATGATGCGATCTTCACGGCCTTGACGCGGGGGGATCTGGCGGCCTCGGCCTTTGTCGCGAACGAGGGCGGCCGGGCGATGGATGCCGATGATCGCATCCTTTTCGACACGGCCACGACGCGGCTTTACTATGACGCCGATGGCAATGGCGCGGGCGCGCGGGTGCTGATCGCCTATGTGGCGGGCTCGATCCTGACTGCCGACGATTTCACCGTCATCTGAGACCTGGCATCGACGGGCCCGCCCCTTCGGGGGCGGGTCCCTGCGGGCGCGGGGCGCTTCGTCGCAGACGTGCCCTCGCGCCTTTTCAATTGTCATTAGCGTTTGACTTATGGCGCATCCGGTGGAACACCTGCGGCCAAATCAGGCCCGCAGGGCGGGCAAAGGAGGATGCGGTGAAGATCGACGGAACCCCCTATCGCACGATCTGGCAGGACGCGCGCGGCATCGTGCAGGTGATCGACCAGCGTTGGCTGCCGCATGAATTGCGCATCGTCGATCTGCAAAGCCGTGCCGATTTCGTCGTGGCGATCCGCGACATGTGGGTCCGGGGGGCGCCGCTGATCGGGGCGGCTGCCGCCTGGGGCGTGGCCGTCGCGATGCAGGAAGACCCCTCGGACGCCGGTCTGACCGAGACCTGGGAGGTTCTGCACGAGACCCGTCCGACCGCGATCAACCTGCGTTGGGCGCTCGATGAAATGGTGCGCGTGCTGCGCGCGGTCCCGCCGGAGCTGCGCGCCGCGGTGGCCGCAAAACGCGCCGCCGAGATCTGCGACGAGGATGTCGAGATCAACCGCCAGATCGGTCTGCACGGGCTCGAGATCATCAAGGCGATCGCTGCGAAGAAGCCGGGCAAGACGGTGAACATCCTGACCCATTGCAATGCGGGCTGGCTGGCGACGGTCGATTGGGGCACCGCCACCTCGCCGATCTACCACGCGCATGAGGCGGGGATTCCTGTGCATGTCTTCGTCGACGAGACCCGGCCGCGCAATCAGGGCGCGCAGCTGACGGCCTGGGAGATGAACCACCACGGCATTTCGCATGCGCTCGTTGTCGACAATGCGGGCGGCCATCTGATGCAGCACGGCGAGGTCGACATGGTGATCGTCGGCACCGACCGCACCACCGCGCGCGGCGACGTCTGCAACAAGATCGGCACCTATCTGAAAGCCTTGGCGGCCAAGGCGAATGGCGTGCCCTTCTACGTCGCGCTGCCCTCGCCGACGATCGATTTTCGGGTGCAGGACGGGGTGAAGGAAATCCCGATCGAGGAGCGCAATCAGGAAGAGGTGACGCTGGTGCAGGGTCGCGGCAAGGATGGCACGATTCAGCTCGTGCAGATCTCGCCCGACGGCACGCCCGCGCGCAACCCGGCCTTCGATGTGACGCCCTGCGAGCTGGTGACGGGGCTTTTGACCGAGCGCGGCCTGTGCCCGGCGAACGAAGCCGCGATGGCGGCGATGTTCCCCGATCTGAAAGCCGCGATGCTGAGGTGAGGCCCGTTTCGGGCGGATCAGGAAAGGCACCGCCTTTCCCCGCCCGTTTCGCAACCTGCGTTTCAGGGCCGTCTGCACCCCGCGATGACAGAGGCCAGCGCCCGGCCCGGGCGGCGCGAAAGCGCCCGCCATGGGGCGGGGCGGGCGCTGGCCGAGTGCCTTTGGGGCCCTCGGCGGTCATCGGACTTCTGTCTCGCGTGACCTCGGCGATGGCCTCGGTCAGGGCATCCCCCGCTCCTACTCCGCCGCCAGAAGCGCCTCGGCCACCCGGGTCGAGGTCGCCAGATGCGTGACATAGCCGCCCCGGATCGCCGCAAGGCTGGGCACCACCTTGTCGAGCCCCGGCGTCACCAAGAGCCCCATCTCCAGCCCAACCAGTCGCGGCAGGTCGATGCCGATCATCCGCGCCTCGGTCTCGCCCGGCATCTGCCGCCCCATCGCATCGACGAACCGCCCGCAGATCACCCCCGCCGCACCGCGCGCGACATGGGCGGCCAGTTCCTCGGGCGTGGCCAGACCCGAGCTGACGACATGGCTGTTCTCGCTCACCGTGCCGACGGAAAAGAGAAGCTTGTTCACCCCCTGCAGCGCCTCGAGTTGCGCGCGCAGGATCGGCTCGGCCCGCAATTCCTCGGCCAGTGCCGCGCGGCTCAGCACAGCGGGGGCATGCAGGTTCAGACAGCGCGCGCCGAGCCGTTGCGCCAGCCGGGTCGAGCAGGCCTCGGCGGTGAAGCCATAGGGCGTCGCCATCGAACCCACCAACTGCAGCACCGTCAGACCCTCGATCTCGCGGCTTTCGACCCGCTCGGCCAGTTCGTAGACGGTGCGGCCCCATGCCACGCCCAGCCGGTCGCCGGGGGCGAGCAGGTCGGGCAGCCAAAGCGCCGCCCCGCGCACGACGCGGGCAAAGGCGGTGTCCGTGGGCAGCCCGTCATCGGGGACAACATAGGCCTCGGCGAGGCCAAATTTCGTGCAAAGTTCAAGGGATAGCCGATGCGCTGTAAAGGCGGGCGCGGCCAAGGTGATCCGGATCAGCCCGCTTTCGCGCGCCTCCTGCAGGTAGTTCACCACCGTCGCCCGCGAAATTCCCAAGGCCTCGGCAATGTCCTGCTGGTTGCGGCCGTCGTGGTAATACATCCACGCCACCTCGATCACCGCATTTTCGCCGCTGATCCGGCCAAGAGACCGCCCCAGAGATCGCCGCCGTGTCGTGCCCGCCATCTTGCCCTCCGGGTTTCGCCGTTTGACAAAAATAGGTGACAAAAGTAAGGAAATCCAGCGCCCGTGAGGAAAAGGAGACCCCGATGATCCGCAATCTCTGGAGTGACGAGGCTGCTGCGGCAGCGGGGGGCGACCTCGGGCAGCGGATCTACACCTCGCGGCTGATCGGGTCGGACCCGGAGCTGGTGCTGCACGGGGGCGGCAATACCTCGGTCAAGACCGAGGCGGTGGATCTGTTCGGCGAGACGGTTTCGGTGCTGCATGTCAAGGGATCGGGCCATGATCTGGCGACGATCGACGCGGCGGGCATGCCTGCGGTGCGGCTTGATCCGATGCTGCGGCTGAAGGATTTCGACGCGGTTCCCGATGATGTGCTGGTGAAGCTGCAACGGCTCAATCTGCTTGATCCCGCGGCGCCGAACCCCTCGGTCGAGATGCTGCTGCATGTCTTCCTGCCGCATAAATTCGTCGATCATACCCATGCGACGCCGTTTCTGGTGCTGGCGAACCTGCCCGAGGCCGAGGCGGCGATCCGCGAGCTTTTCGGCGACCGGATGGCGTTGGTGCCCTTCGTCAAGCCGGGCTTCGGTCTGGCCAAGGCCGGGCTTGCGACCTATGCGGCGCACCCGGGCGTCGAGGCGCTGCTTTTGAAGAACCACGGCCATTTCACCTGGGGGCCGGACGCGAAGTCGAGCTATTTCAAGGTGATCGCGCACGCCAATCTGGTCGAGGCCTGGCTGGCCGACCGCCGCCCTGCACCTTTGCTGCCCGCCGCCGCCCTGCCTGTGGCGGAGGTCGCCCCGGTTCTGGCGGCTCTGCGCGGGGCGCTCGCCTCGGCGCTGCCCGAGGAGGCCGCGCTTCCGGTCCTCGATCTGCGCGCCGATGACGCGACGCGGGCCTTTGTGTCCCGCCCCGATCTGGAGGCGCTTGCCAAGGCCGGGGTGGTGACGCCCGATCACGTCATCCGCACCAAGGGCGAGGTTCTGGTGCTGCGGCAGGCTGCGCAGAGGCCCGAGGCGATGCGCGCGGCGGTGACCGACTACGTCAGCCGCTACCGCGCCTATTTCGAGGCGAACAAGGCCCGCTTTGGCGGGCCGGTGGCGATGCTCAATCCGATGCCGGGGCTGATCTGGCTCGAGGGCATCGGGGCCGTGGGCGCGGGCGCGGATGCCAAGGCCGCGCGGATTGCAGCCGACATCGGCGATCAATCGGCCCGGGTGAAGGCGGATGGTCTGGCGGCGGGCGGTTTCCGCTCGATCGCCGACGCGGACCTCTTCGACATGGAATATTGGCCGCTGGAACTGGCGAAGCTGGGCACGGCTAAGGCGCCTGCGTTGCAGGGCCGGGTGGTGCTGGTGACGGGAGGCGCGGGGGCAATCGGGCTGGCGACGGCCGAGGCTTTCGCGGCGCAAGGCGCCTCGATTTTCCTCGTTGATCGTCCCGGCGAGGTGCTGGAAAAGGCCGTGGCCGGGCTTGGCCGCGATGCGGCGGGGCATGGCTGCGACATCACCCAGCCCGGCGCGGCGGCGGCGGCGGTGGCGGCCTGTGCGGCGCGGTTTGGCGGGCTTGATATCCTTGTCTCGAACGCCGGGGCGGCGATCACCGGCGATATCGCGACGCTGGATGAACAGGTTCTGCGCGGCAGTTTCGAGCTGAACTTCTTCTCGCATCTGGCGTTTTCGCAAGCCGCGATCGCGCTTTACCGCGCGCAGGCGGCGGGGCGCGGCACGCGCGGCGCCGAACCGGGGCAGATCCTGTTCAACGTGTCGAAACAGGCCGTGAACCCGGGCAAGGGCTTTGCGGCTTACGGCCTGCCGAAGGCCACGAGCTTCTTTTTGCTGCGGCAACTGGCGCTGGAACTGGGGCCGGAGGGGATCCGGGTCAACGGGATCAACGCCGACCGCATCCGGTCCGGTTTGCTGACGCCCGAGATGATCGCGGCGCGCTCCTCGGCGCGGGGGATCGATGCGGGCACCTATATGGCGGGCAACCTGCTGAAGGTCGAGGTCGAGGCCCGGCATGTGGCCGAGGCTTTCGTGGCGCTGGCGCGGGCCGAGCGCACGACGGCGCATGTGATGACGGTGGACGGCGGCAATATCGAGGCCGCGCTGCGCTGAGGGTGGATTTGACCGAGGCCATCGCCTCGGTCATGCGAAACAGATGTCCCGTGACCGCCGAGGGCCCAAAGGCACTCGGCCAGCGCCCGCCCCGCCCATGGCGGGCGCCGGCCTCTGTTGTGCTTGGGGAAACGGTCTTCTGACTTCGGTGGCGCTGCGGGCGGGGAAAGGCGATGCCTTTCCTTTTCCGCCCGAACCCTGTCAGGTCGCGATCAGCAATTCGATGCCGCGGGCTTCGAATTCCTTCGCATCCTTGTCGGAAATCCCGTCATCGGTGATGAAGGAATGGATCACCGCGAGCGAGCCGAGCCGGGTGAAGGAGCTCTTGTTGATCTTCGAGCTGTCGGCGACCAGATAGACCCGCGAGGCCGCGCGGATCATCGCTTCCTTCAGCTGCAGATCGGCGAAGCTCGGATAGGTCAGCCCGGCATCGAGCGCCACCCCGGCCGTCGCCAGAAACAGCTTCCCGGCAAAGATGTTGCGGAAGTAATCGACCGACTTGTCACCCGACAGCGACAGCGTGGGGGCCTTGAACTGCCCGCCCGGCATGTGCACCGCAAACCCGGGCACCGAGCCCAGAATGATCGCGATATTGAGCGCATTGGTGATCACCGTCAGATTGCGCCGCGTCACCAACCGCGTCGCCACCTCGGTCGTCGTCGTCCCGGCATCGAGGATGATCGTCTCGCCGTCGCTGACGAGCGAGGCCGCCAGCGCCCCGATCAGCCGCTTCTTGTCCATGTTGTCCTGATGATGCAGCACCAACCCCTCGGCGCGCGAGGAGGGCGCGTTCAGGAACGCGCCGCCATGTTCGCGGGTGATGAAACCCTCGGCTTCGAGCTTTTCCAGATCCTGCCGGATCGTCGCCTCGGAGACCTGAAACGCCACCGCCAGATCGCGCACCCGCGCCGAGCCCTCTTCCTCGATCCATTCAAGGATGCGACGCCGCCGCGGTTCGGACAAAAGACCGGCCTTGCTGTCGTCACGGATCGGAACGGGTTTCGTGGACACGGGGTTCGCCTATCGGTTGCGGGTCATGGGAACGTCAGGGAATGTCTCTGACTTCCTTAGGGGCGGGGGCTGGGCCGGTCAACGGCCCAGTGCCTTGTCGAGGCGCGGCCTTAACGCCCGAGCGCCGCCTCCTGTTGCAGCGCCACGCGGGCCTGCAGCTTGCTTTGCGCCTGATCGATGACCACGGCGGCGACGATGACGAGCCCCTTGATCACGGTCTGCCAGAACGAGGACACGCTCATCATCACGAGGCCGTCCGAGAGGATCGAGATCACGAAGGCGCCGACGATGGTGCCGCCGATCTTGCCGCGCCCGCCCGAAAGCGAGGTGCCACCCAGAACCGCCGCGGCGATCGCGTTCAGCTCAAACGTTTCCCCGGTCGCCGGGTGCGCCGCCTGCAGTTGCGAGGCGATGATCAGCCCGACGATCGCCGCGCAAAAGCCCGAGAACATGTAGACGAAAAGCTTGACGCGATTGACTTTCACGCCCGAAAGCGCCGCCCCGCGTTCGTTGCCGCCGACCGCATAGATGTGACGGCCGAGCGGCGTGCGCTTGGCGATATAGGCCGCGACCAGACCCACCGCGATCAGCATCCAGATCTGCACCGGCAGGCCAAGGAAGGTGCCTGCGCCGATCCCCGGGAAGCTCGCGGAGCCATAGTCGGCATTGCCCGACAGGTTCGGGAAGGTGCGGCCGCCCGAAGACAGCAGCGCCGCGCCGCGGGCGATGTACAGCGTGCCGAGCGTGGCGATGAAGGGGGCGACGTTCAGTTTCGTGATCAATATCCCGTTCACGAAACCGACGAAGACGCCGACGCACATGACGAGCAGGGCGATTTCCAGCGTGTTGAACTGCATCGTGCCCATTGCGCCCAGATCGATGCCGTAAAGGATCAGCCAGCCCGAGACCATGGCGCAAAGGCCCACGGTCGAGCCCACCGACAGGTCGATGCCGCCGGTGATGATGACAAAGGTCATGCCGATCGCCAGAAAGGCCGTCAGCGCGGCATGTTTCGCCACGATCACGCTGTTGGCGACCGACAGGAAGTTCGGCGCCATGAAGGCGAAGAAGCCGAAAACAAGGATCAGCGCCAGATAGGTCCGGGCTTGCAGAAGCGTCAGCAGCAGCGGCGAGCCCTGCGCGGGGGTGGAGGCGGGAGCGGCGGTCATGCTGCGATGTCCTTCGAGTTTTGCGCATTGGGGGTGGTGGCCGAGATCACCTTCGCGGCTTCGGTGCCGGACGGGAACTCACCGGTCACGCGGCCCTGCGCCATGACGATGATGCGGTCGGAAAGCGCCAGGACCTCATCGAGGTCCGAGGTCACGAAAAGAATGCCCAGACCCTCGGCGGCCAGACGGCGCATGGTGCGGAAGACCTCGGCCTTGGCGCCGATGTCGATGCCGCGCGAGGGCTCGTCCATCAACAGCACCTTCGGCCCGGTCATCAGCGCCTTGCCGATCACCACCTTCTGCTGGTTGCCGCCCGAAAGCGACGAGACCGGGTTTTCGGGGCTGGCCACCTTGATCGTCAGCCGCTTGATGAATTCGACCGCGGTCTTGGCTTCTTTCTTCAGATCCAGATGGAAGAGCTTGGTGAAGCTCGGCAGCGACGACAGCGTCAGATTTTCCCGGATCGACATGATCTGGATGAGCCCGTCGCGCTTGCGGTCTTCCGGGATCAGCGCGATGCCGCGCGCGATCCGGCCGGGCACGTCGCGTTCGGTCAAGGGCTTGCCTTCGACCCAGAACTTGCCGCCCGAATGCGGGTGCTGCGCCATCACGCATTCCAGAAACTCGGACCGGCCCGCGCCCATCAGCCCGTAAAGCCCGACGATCTCGCCCGATCGGATCGACAGTGAGACGTGATCGACGGTGAAGCCGCCGCCCGCGCGGGGCAGGGTGATGTCTTCCGCACGGAAGATCTCGGGGCCGAAATTCGCGACTTCGGAGCGGCCGTATTCCTTCGAGCTCGACCCGATCATCGCCTTGACGATCCAGGGAATGTCCACGCCCTCCATCGAGCGCGCGCCGGTGATGACGCCATCGCGCAGAACGGTGATGTAATCGCCGACCCGGATCAGCTCTTCGAGCCGGTGGGAGATGTAGACGATGCCGACGCCCTGCGCGGTGAGTTCGTCGATGACCCGGAACAGCACCTCGACCTCGGCCGCCGACAGCGCCGAGGTGGGTTCGTCGAGAATGAGGATGCGGGCGTTCTGCGCCAGCGCCTTGGCGATCTCGACGATCTGCTGTTGGCCGATGCGCAGGTTGCCGAGCGGCGTGTCGGGATGGATGTTCTGTTCGAGCCGTTCCATCAGCTGGCGCGTGGCTTCGCGATGCGCCTCGATGTCGATATCGATGCCGCCGCGGGTGGTTTCATGGCCGATGAAGATGTTTTCCGCCACGCTCAGGTTCGGAAACAGGTTCAGTTCCTGAAACACGATGCCGATGCCCGCGGCCACGGCATCCGCCTTGGTGCGAAAGCGCATCTCGCGCCCGTCCATGGTGATCGTGCCTTCGGTCATGTCCTCGACACCGGCGATCAGCTTCATCAGCGTCGATTTGCCAGCGCCGTTTTCGCCCACCAGCACGTTCACCGCGCCCATGCGCAGGTCGAAATCCACGCCCTTGAGCGCGCGGGTGCCGGGGTAGACCTTGACGCCACCCCGGATCGACAGGCCGATCGGGTGTTTTTCGGTCATGGCAGCACCTCGATCGCGGTCGGCGTGACAAGCCACTTGTCGCTGGCTGCACGCAAGGACACGACGCCGGTAAAGGCGACGATCTTGCCGGTCGGGTCCGCCGTGGGGACGCTCAGCCCGGCCGAGGCGCGGTCGTTCAGCGCACGGCCCAGCTTGCCGAACTCCATCTGGTCGCGGAAGGCGGTGAAATCGTAGATCTTCGGCGCGACATCGCGCAGCGCATTGCCCTTGATCACCGGGCCGAGCTGCAGCGTCAGATCGGCGCCGCCATCGCCATCGGTGTCAAGCTCGAGCACCCGCGCGCGCGTGGTCAGCTCGGCCTTGACGACCTTGCCTTGATCCTTCAGCGCAAAGTTCCAGGGCGAGCCATTGCCCGCGCCGCGCGCGCCATGGGCCTTGCCCGCGGCGTCAAGCCCGGCCGCGATCTGGCCGCGCAGGGCGCTCGCCGTCTGCGCCTGCGACGCGATCAGTGGCAACAGCTTTGCCTCGTAACTCTCGGCCAGAAGCGTGGTGATGCGGGCCGCATCGCCGCTGGCATCAGCGGCGGGGGCGGCAGAGTTTTCCGCCGTTTTCGGCACGATCTTGCAGCCCGTGGTGCCAAGCGCAACCGCAAGGCACAGGGCCGTCACAATGGGGGATTTCATGGCCGTGGATCCTTTGGAATCCGGCGCGCCGAGGGATATCGGCGCGCCGGGGACGTTCTTCGATCAGTTCGACAGCGCGAAGGTTTCAAGCTTCGCCGCGTTGTCGGCGTTGATCAGCGCGCAATCCATCAGCTGTTTTTCCTCGACGCCGGTCGAACCGGTTTTCAGGAATTTGTCAGCTTGCTCGACCGCCATCTGCGCTTGTGCATAGGCCGGTTGCAGGACGGTGGCCTTGATGCCGCCCTTCTTGATCGAGTCGCGCACGTCGTTCGAGCCGTCGAAGCCCACCACGACCACATCGGTCCGGCCAGCCGCTTCGAGCGCGGCCCAGGCGCCCATCGCCATCGTGTCGTTGCCCGAGATCACACCCTTGATTTCCGGGTGCGCCTGCAGCATCGATTCCATCACGGTGTAGGCTTCGGTCTGCGACCAGTTCGCAGTCTGGCTCGCCACCAGTTTCAGGTCCGGATACTGGTCGATGATGTCGTGATAGCCCTGCGAGCGGATCCCGGCGTTGGTGTCGGATTCCTTGCCCAGAAGCTCGGCATAATCGCCCTTTTCGCCCATCAGCTTGACGAATTCTTCACCGCCCAGCTGCGCGCCCTGGTAGTTGTTCGACACGATCTGGCTGACCGCGATCCCCGAGGCGGTGATTTCGCGGTCGATCAGGAACGACGGGATCCCCGCATCCTTGGCTTTTTGCACCGCGGCAACGGTCGCATCGGCGCCCGCGTTGTCGAGCACGATGGCCTTCACGCCCGCGGCGATGGCGCTGTCAAACAGTTCCGACTGCTTGTTGGCGTCGTCGTCATGCACCAGAACCATGGTGTCATAACCCAGTTCCTTGGCCTTCGCTGCGGCCCCGTCGGCTTCCGCCTTGAAGAAGGGGTTGTCGTGGCTCGGCGTGATGATGGCGATGGTGTCCGCCGCGGCGGCAAAGCTCGGCATCACACCGGCCATGGCGACGGCCATCGCCGACACCAGAAGGCGTCTCTTCACGTTCATGGGTATCCTCCGTTGTCGCGCGCCCCCCGACCGGGGGCGACTCCCCGGCTGTGATCCTGCGCCTCGCTCTCGATTGTCGTCAAGTATTTTCGTTTCGCTTTCGATTATTTCGCTTGCTTTCGCAATAATCACATTCTGCGCCATGAATGTTTGCGCATGACGCGGCGCTGCGGCGTGATTTTCTGCGAATGCACTGCAATCTCAGGGGGTTAGTTTGTTCACTCTTCGCGCATACCGGCGCTTGCGTAAAAGCGGCGACTCGTAGTAAAACGAAGAAATCGAAAGTAATCGAAAGCAACCCGCGATGCGCACAAAACGGCCGCAGCGGGGCAGCGAATGTCGGGAGGAGAGACATGAGCCAGCATATCCACCGCAAGGTCACGCTGGGCGTGGTGATCGGCAGCCGCGCCTTTTTCAGCCCTGCGCCCTGCAAGGATGCGCGCGACGAGGTTCTGGCGCAGCTGGCCCGTCTGGGCGTCAATGCGGTGATCCTGCCCTATGAGGCGACGGCGAATGGCGCGGTGCAGTCGATTGCCGATGCCGAGCTTTATGCCAAGCATTTCAAGGCTCACCGGGATGAGATAGACGGTCTGGTGATCTGCCTGCCGAACTTCGGCGATGAAATCGCGGTGGCCGAACTGGTCAACCGCACGAAGCTGAACGTGCCGATCCTGCTGCAGGCGTCGAACGACGAGATCGGCAAGGTCGATGTGCATTCGCGCCGAGACGCCTTCTGCGGCAAGTTCTCGGTCGCGAACAACTTCTGGCAATACGGTGTCGCATTCACGGAAACCACCACTCATACATGCGACACCGGGGGCGAAGAGTTCGGGGCTGACCTTGAGCGCTTCGCCCGCATCTGCCGCACCGTGCGGGGGCTGAGAAACGCCCGCATCGGCGCGATCGGCGCGCGGACGAGCCCGTTCCAGACCATGCGCTTTTCCGAAAAGCTCTTGCAGGCGAGCGGCATGACCGTCGTCACGGCCGATCTGTCGGAGTTGCTGCAACAGGCGGGCGCCATTGACGACGCCGACCCGGATCTGGCGGCGAAGCTGATGAAGCTGAAAGCCTATGGCAAGATCCCGGCGCATATCCAGCCCGGCCAGATCCTGAAGCAGGCGAAATGGACCCTCGCCGTGAACCGCTGGATCGCCGAAAACGGCTGCGATGCCTCGGCCATTCAATGCTGGCGCTCGCTGCAGGACAATTTCGGCTGCGCCACCTGCGTGACCATGTCGATGATGGGCGAAGAGCTGATGCCCTCGGCCTGCGAGGTCGACGTGATCGGCGCGGTCTCGATGTATGCGCTGGCGCTCGCCTCGGGTCAGCCTTCGGCGCTGCTTGACTGGAACAACAACTACGGCACCGAGCCGGAGAAATGCGTCTGCACCCATTGCGGCAACTATCCGAAGAGCTTCATCGGCGACACGCCGGAAATCGGCGAGCTTGATGTGCTGGGTGAAACCATCGGCCGGGCGAAATGCTTCGGCGCGGTCAAGGGCAAGGTGAAAGCCGGTCCGATGACCTATTTCCGGCTCTCGACCGATGACCGCAACGGCACGATGAAATGCTATCTGGGGCAGGGGGAGTTCACCGACGATCCCTTCGGCATGGATGGCGGCATCGCCGTCGCCCATGTGCCGCAGCTGCGCAAGCTGATGAAATTCGTCTCTCACAACGGCTTTGAACACCACGTTGCAATGGTGCGCGGCCATGTGGCGGACGTTCTGAACGAGGCCGTGGTCCGTTACCTCGGCTGGCCGATCTACCACCACGGGGGCGAGCCCGAGCCGCAGCTCTTCGTTCCCCACCGTTTCTGACAGAGGACGTCATGACCCCGAAAACCGAAACCGTGACCCTCATTCGCGAAAAGGCGCTCTGGATGCGCCGGACCGCGTTTTCGATGGTGCACAAGGCACAGCTTGGCCATCCGGGTGGCGATTTTTCCGCCATCGACATTCTGGCGACGCTCTATTTCGGGGTGATGCGCTATGACGCGACCCGCCCCGAATGGGCAGAACGCGACCGCTTCATCATGTCGAAGGGCCATGCGACGGGCGCGCTTTACTCTGCGCTTTGCGCGGCGGGCTACTTCCCGGAAGGCTGGCTGCAGACCTACATGCAGCCGCGCTCGAAGCTGAACGGCCACCCGAACCGCAACTACCTGCCGGGGATCGAAACGAACACCGGGCCCTTGGGTCACGGCTTTCCGGTCGCCACCGGCATCGCGATTGCGGGGCAGCTGACCGGGGCGGACTATCGCACCTTCGTTCTGACCGGTGACGGCGAACAGCAGGAAGGCTCGAACTGGGAAGCGGCGATGACCGCGGGCTTCCGCAAGCTGGAAAACCTGACGCTGATCATCGACCGCAACCGGCTGCAGCAGGGCCAATCGACCGAGGACACCACGGGCATGGACCCGATGGACGACAAATACCGCGCCTTCGGCTTCGAGGTCGCGGTGGTCGATGGTCATGATCTGGGTGCGCTTTACGACGTGCTCTCGGCCTCGCCCAAGGGCCGCGGCAAGCCCTTGTGCGTGATTGCCAATACGGTGAAGGGCAAAGGTGTGTCCTTCATGGAAAATCAGGCGAAATGGCACCACGGCGTGCCCGATGATGCGCAATTCGCGCAAGCGATGAAGGAGTTGGTGTGATGTCGCATGTTGGACCCGTCAAGGCCGGTCTGGCCGACTGCCGCAACGCCTGGGTGGAAACGCTCGAAGCCCTCGCGGCCGAGGATGAGCGCATCGTCGCCGTGGTGAACGACTCGGTCGGCTCGTCGAAGCTGAACGGCTTTCAGAAGAAATTCCCCGATCGGCTGATCAACGTCGGCATTGCCGAACAGCTGATGGTCGGCGTCGCCGCAGGGCTGGCGAACGGGGGGCGTATCCCCTTCGTCTCGGCCGCCTCTTGCTTCCTGACCGGGCGCTCGCTCGAGCAGGTCAAGGCCGATGTGGCTTACGCGAATTTCAACGTGAAGCTGGTCGGTCAATCCTCGGGCGTGGCTTACGGCGAATTGGGCGCGACGCACCATTCGATCGAGGATTTCGCCTGGCTTCGCGTGCTGACGACCATCACCACCATTGCCCCCGCCGATGCCTGGGAAACGGCGCAGGCGGTGAAATGGGCGGCCGAGCATGACGGCCCGGTCTATCTGCGGCTGTCGCGGATGCCGGTGCCCGATCTCGACATTCCGGGCCGCACCTTCACCCCCGGCAAGGCCGAGGTGGTGCGCAAGGGCTCGGATGTGACGGTCATCGCCTGCGGCACGACAGTGCATCTTGCGGCGGAAGCGGCGGACAAGCTGTCGGACAAGGGCCTTTCGGTAAGGGTTCTAAACATGGCCACGATCAATCCCATCGATGTCGATGCCATTCTGGCAGCGGCCCGCGAAACCGGCGCCATCGTCACGGTCGAGGAAGCCTCGGTCCGCGGCGGGCTGGGCGGCGCGGTGGCGGAAATCACCGCGGGCGAATGCCCGGTGCCGGTCGAACGGCTCGGCTTCCCGGGTTTTGTCGTCACCGGCTCGACCGAATGGCTGTTCGAGGAATACGGCCTGTCGGTTGCGGGCATCTCGGCCGCCGTGCGCAAGGTTCTGGCGCGGGTGACAAAATGAACGGGCCGCGGGTTCTCGCCATCGATCAGGGCACGACGAACACCAAGGTGCTGATCGTCGGCCCGGATGGAGCGGTGCTGGCCCGCGCCTCGGCCCCGCTGACGACCAGCTATCCGCAGTCGGGCTGGGCGGAACAATCGGCCGAGGCGCTTTGGGCCTCGGTGCAGGGCGCGATTGCCGAGGCGGTCGCGGGCCTTGCCCCGGGTCTTGGGGTCGACGCCATCGCCATCGCGAACCAGCGCGAGACGCTGGTGCTGTGGGATGCGGTGACCCACAAGCCGCTTTGCCCGGCGATGATCTGGCAATGCCGTCGCACGGCCGACGATTGCGCGGCGCTCGCCGCGACGGGCGTCGGCCCGGCGGTCGAGGCGGCGACGGGGCTGGGACTGAACCCGCTCTTTCCGGCGACGAAACTGGCTTGGGCGTTGCGCAACATCCCGACCGTGGCTGCGGCGCAAGACGCTGGACGGCTCAGGGCGGGCACGGTCGATGCCTGGCTTTTGTGGAACCTGACCGGGGGCGCCGCGCATGCGACCGATCACTCGAATGCCTCGCGCACGCTGCTGTTTGACACGCGCACGCTGAGCTTCTCGCCGGAGCTGGCGGCGATCTTTGGCGTGCGGGTCGATTGCCTGCCGCAACCGCTGCCCTCGGACAGCCTGTTCGGGGTCACCGCCGCAGGGGCGACGGCGCTGCCTGCGGGCGTCCCGATTCAGGCGATGATGGGCGACAGCCATGCCGCGCTTTACGGCCATGGCGTGCGCAGCCCCGGCGCGGTGAAGGCGACCTATGGCACCGGCTCGTCGCTGATGACGCTGACACCCGGGCGCGTGACGTCAAGCCACGGGCTCTCGGGCACGATCGGCTGGACCGATCGCACCGGCACGGCTTACGCGCTGGAGGGCAACATCACCGTTTCCGCGCAGGCGGCGGCCTTCATGGCGAAGATCCTCGGCTTCGAGGATGCCCGCGCGCTGTCGGTCTTTGCCCAAAGCGTGCCCGATGCGGGCGGTGTGACCTTTGTTCCGGCGCTGGCAGGCCTTGGCGCCCCGCATTGGAACGACGCCGCGCGCGGCACGCTGACCGGCATGAGCCATGCGACCGGACCCGCGCATCTGGCGCGCGCGACCTTTGAGGCCATCGCGCAGCAGATCGCGGATGTCTTCGAGGCGATGCAGGCCGATATCGGCCACCCGCTCGCCGCGCTTTCGGCCGATGGCGGGGCTTCGGGGAATGACTTCCTGATGCAGTTGCAGGCCGATCTGATCGGCCGCCCGGTTCAGGTCGCGGCGCTGGAAGAGGTGGGCGCGATGGGCGTGGCTGCGATGGCGATGGCGGCGCTTGGCCATGCTCTGCCGCTTGCCGCGCCGAAACCGCCGTTCGAGCCTGCCTTGAAACCCGCCGATCGCGCGCAGCTGCGCAGGTCCTGGGCCCATGCCATCGCGCAGGCGTCGCTGCCTGCCTGAGCCATTCCCGGGCGCCCAATCTCCTCCCCCGTGGCGCCGTGGGAGTGTAACCGCCCGCAAGCTCGCCTTGCGGGCGGTTCCTTTTCAGGCGGTCGGACGGATCACGCCCTTTTTCAGGATCAGGCAGCCGTAAAGCCGGGTCTCGCCCGTCGCGACGATCGCAAAGGCCTGTTTCGAGCGGGCGTAGAAATCGAAGCGCTCGACCCGGCCCAGCTTCGCCGCCGGGCCTTCGTGCTTGGCGAGAATGGCGCGGAAATCGGCGAAGATCGGCTGCTCGGCCGTGGGATCGCCCACCACTTCCATGTGGAAGGCGGCTTCCGGCACGAAATCATCGAGCGGCATCACCGACAGGATCGCATCCATCACCTGAGTCGCGCTCAGGCCGGGCATGCGGATCAGCTCCTGCGCGCAGCTTTCGGCGGGGAAATTGGCGTCGACGATCACGATCTCGTCGCCGTGGCCCATGGCGCGCAGCGTGTAAAGCAGGTCCGCCGTCAGGATCGGGTCGATGTTCTTCAGCATGGTATCACCTTGTGTTCGCGGGCGGCACGGGGCCAGTCCCGCCGCGATCAAAGACCTCGGCCGGGCAAAGTGCAAGCGTTTGTGCGACGCTGCGACGCGCTTTGCGGTGCCGCGCCGCAGCAACGAATTCCTTTGACAATCGGTGGGTTGGTGAGTGACCTTGACTCACCCTAGGGGCGAGTTAACTTTTGCCCGGGGTACAAGAGAGCATCCGCCCGCCCGGTGTTGAGCGCGGTCGAGGCAGGGGCCAGGGACTTCGAAAGGCCGGGCCAGAACGGTTCGGAAAGGCCGAAAGCCGACAGAAACCGAAGGCCAATTGCGCGCACCATCTGCGATGTCGCGACCATGATCAGCCCGGGGAGGAGCCTGAGATGACGTTTCACTTCCAGAAGAAGCAATCTGGGGTTGTGTCTGCCTCTGCATCGGAGGCCTGCGGATGACCGGACCCTTTGCCGAGATTGTCGCACGGCTCGAGGCCGGGCTGGTGGGGCGCGAACCCTTGCCGCGCCTTGACCGGATCATGGCCATGGCCGAGGAAATTCTGGTGACATGGCTGATGCGCTGCGGCGCGGGGGCGACGCCGGGCATGGTCGAGGGATCTCTGCTGTTGTCGTTGCACCGGCAAAGCTGCCATTGCCAGCCGGGCTTTGACACCAGTCGCGACCTGTGCCGCGAGATTGTGGCGCGGCGCAATGTTGCCTTGCTTTACCCCGAGGAAGCCGCGCAAGCGCATTGGGAGATGGCCGAGAAGGTGCTGCAGCTCGCGCAGTTCGTCGCCGATGTCATGCCGCCCGAGCGACCGGCGGATGCGACGTCGCCGCAACGGCGGGTGGCGGACCTTGCCGCGTGCCGCTGCAGTGCCGAAAAAGTGGCCTCGCCCGAGCTGCGCGAGGTGGTGCGGGCCTGTTAGCCCCGCCGCTTCGGCGGATCAGCGGATCAGCGGATCAGCACCACCGGCACCTTGCAGGCGCGCATCGTGGCCGTTGTGGTCGAGCCGATGATCAGGCTGCGGATGCGCGAATGGCCATAGGCCCCCATCACCAGCAGATCGAATTTCTCGTCTTCGGCGAGCTTGCGCAGCGCCGCCTCGGGCTGGCCCGCCAGAACCGTGGTCTCGGCCGAGATGCCTGCCGCCGCCAGCATCGATTGCGCGGTCTCAAGGCCCTTCTTCACCTCGGGCGTCCCCTGACCGACCGCGGCGATCTGCACCGAGAGCCCGGGGAACAGCGTGCTGCGCGAGATGTGATCGACCGCCTTCATCGCCGAGACCCCACCGTCATAGGCGATCAGAACCCGCTCGATCGGCTTGAAGGCGCGCGAGGCGACGAAGACCGGCCGCGAACAGGAGCGCACGATGCGTTCAAGGTTTGCGCCCAGATGATCCATCGCCTGATCGGCTTCCTCGCCGCGCTTGCCAAGCAGGATCACCCGCGCTTCGGGCTCGAACTCGTGCACTGTCGCCAGCAGATCGCCCTGCCGCAATTCGGCGGAAATCTCCGCCACACCGGCTTTTTCGAGCAGCACCCGGGCGTCGTCGATCAGCGCGCGCCCATGCGCCGCCATCAGCCGCGCGCGCTGCGCATCAAGCGCCGCGAGTTCTTCCATCACGCCGCTGCGCGCGCCCAGCGGCGCGGGTTCCGCCGGATCGTCCAGCGTGGTCGCGCCCGAGGGCGAGGGACGCAGCACATGGACGAGCTGCACCGGCGCGCCTGTGCGCTTGGAAATCCACGCCGCATGATCGCACACGCTCGTGGCGTAGATCGAGCCATCGACGAATGCGACGATCTTCCCGGTCATCTGTCCTCCTGACGGCTTTCCCCGCAGGGGCGCCTCGCGACTCTGCCCACACCGGGGCCGCGCCGCCGGATACACGGCTTTGGCGGAAAATCCAAGCTGCGACGGGGTCCTGCGACAGGTTTTGCGCAATCATGCTTGGCCCCGCGACGGCATGAGCCTATAAAGCGCGCCATTTCTGCGACCAAGGAGTTCGCGATGACCGACACCGCCCCGCAGCCCGAGCCCCGGCTGACCTCGCTTTCGCATGGCGGCGGATGCGGCTGCAAGATCGCCCCCGGGGTGTTGGAGCGGATCCTCTCCGATACCACCGTGCCGCTGGTGCCGAAGGAGCTGATGGTGGGCATTGCCACCGCCGATGACGCGGCGGTCTGGCGGCTCAATGACACGCAGGCGCTGGTGGCGACGACCGATTTCTTCATGCCGATCGTCGATGATGCCCGCGACTTCGGCCGCATCGCCGCGACGAATGCGCTGTCGGACGTTTACGCCATGGGCGGGCGGCCGATTCTGGCGCTGGCCATCGTCGGCATGCCGATCAAGGTTCTGTCCGAGCGCACCATCGGCGCGATCCTGAAAGGCGGGGCCGAGGTCTGCGCCGCCGCGGGCATTCCGGTGGCGGGCGGGCATACGATCGATTCCGTCGAGCCGATCTACGGGCTGGTGGCGCTGGGCCTCGTGCATCCCGATCGGGTCAAGACCAATGCCGGGGCGCGGCCGGGTGACGTGCTGGTGCTGGGCAAGCGGCTCGGCGTCGGCATCCTGTCGGGCGCGCTGAAAAAGGGCCAGCTGCCGCCCTCGGGCGAGGCCGAGCTGATCGCCTCGGTCACGCAGCTGAACACCCCCGGCGCCGATCTGGGCGAGATGGCGGCCGTGCATGCGATGACCGATGTGACGGGCTTTGGTCTTGGCGGTCATGGTCTTGAAATGGCACGCGGATCGGGCTGCGATATCGAGATTTCCTGGGCCTCGGTGCCGCGACTGCCGGGCGTGATGGAGGCCGCGGCCGAGGGCCATCTGACCGGGGCTTCGGGGCGCAACTGGGCGAGCTATGGCGCTGGGATCGATCTGCCCGCCGATCTGGGGGATCTCGATCGCGGGTTGCTGACCGATCCACAGACCTCCGGCGGGTTGCTCGTCGCCTGTGCGCCGGACGCGGTCGAGGCGGTTCTCTCGACCTTCCGTCGTCACGGCTTCGATCATGCCGCGCCGATTGGCCGGGTGCTTGCGGAAAGCGCCACCCCGCGGCTGCGCATCGTCTGAGTTCAAAGCGTCGGGCTGTTCTGCTCGACCACCGCTTCCATCGCCACATAGCTTGAGGTTGCCGCCACATGCGGCAGCGCCGAAAGCTTTTCCCCCATGATTTTGCGGTATTCCGCGATGTCGTGGCTGCGCACCTTCAGCAGGTAATCGAAGCCGCCCGCGATCATGTAGCATTCCTCGACCTCGGGGATTTCGCGCACGGCGGCGTTGAACTGCTCGAGCGCCTTCTGCCGTGTGTCGCTCAGCTTCACCTCGACATAGGTGACATGGATCAGGCCGAGCTGGATTGGCGAGAGCATCGCCCGGTAGCCGGTGATCAGCCCCATCTCCTCCATCGCGCGGATGCGCGCCGCGACTGGGGTTTTCGACAGCCCGACCTTGCGGGCGAGTTCCGTGACCGGAATCCGCGCATTGGCGCAAAGCTCGTGCAGGATGCGCCGGTCGGTGGCGTCAAGCGGGTCGGTCATGTCTTTGGCCCTATCTTTGGTCCGATGGACTGCAATTATGGATTTCAATAGTCACATCGTCCAGAGGCCCAATGATATGATCGGGGAAACGCCCAAGGAGTTCCCGACCATGACCGACCTTTCCGCTCTTGGCCCGCAGGCCAAATTCGCCCCCGAGGCCGAGGTTCTTGAGGCGCTCGTCGCGCAGGCCGCGCTGCCGCAGGCGCAGCTTGACCGGATCGCCGCGCGCGGCGCCGATCTGGTCGCGCGGATCCGGGCCGAAGCGAAGCCGAGCCTGATGGAGCATTTCCTGGCGCAATACGGGCTTTCGACGCGCGAGGGCGTGGCGCTGATGTGTCTGGCCGAGGCCATGCTGCGCGTGCCCGACAACGCCACGATCGACGCGCTGATCGAGGACAAGATCGCGCCGTCGGACTGGGGCAAGCATCTGGGCACGGCGGCCTCGTCGCTGGTCAATGCCTCGACCTGGGCGCTGATGCTGACGGGCAAGGTGCTCGATGATGGCGCGGGCGGCCTTGCGGGCACGCTGCGCGGCGCCATGCGGCGGCTGGGCGAGCCGGTGATCCGCGCCGCCGTGGGGCAGGCGATGCGCGAGATGGGCCGTCAATTCGTTCTGGGCGAAACCATTGAAAAGGCTCTTGAACGCGCCGAAAAACGCGAGAGCGAGGGCTATACCTTCAGCTATGACATGCTGGGCGAGGCGGCGCTGACCACCGCCGATGCCGAACGCTATCGTGTCGCCTATGCGCAGGCGATCGCGTCGATCGCCAAGGCGGCGACCAAGGGCTCGATCGCGGCCAATCCGGGGATTTCGATCAAGCTTTCGGCGCTGCATCCCCGCTACGAGGTGGCGCAGGAGGCCCGGGTGATGGCCGAACTCGTCCCGGTCGTGCGTGATCTGGCGCGGGCGGCGGCGGCGGCGGGGATTGCGCTGCATATCGATGCCGAGGAACAGGACCGTCTGGCGCTGTCGCTGCGCGTGATCGAAGCGGTGATGGCCGATCCCGAGACCGCGGGTTGGCAGGGCTTTGGCGCCGTCGTGCAGGCCTATGGCAAGCGCGCGGGGGCGGCGATCGACGCGCTCGCCGCGATGGCGCGGGCGAGCGGGCGGCGCATCAACATCCGTCTGGTGAAGGGCGCCTATTGGGATTCCGAGATGAAGCGCGCGCAGGTCGAGGGCCATCCGGGCTTTCCGCTCTTCACCTCGAAAACCGGCACCGATGTCGCCTATATCTGCCTTGCCGCGAAGCTCTTCGGGCTGAGCGATTGCCTCTATCCGCAATTTGCGACGCATAATGCGCATACGGTGGCGGCGGTGCTGGAGATGGCGGCGGGGCGGCCTTACGAGTTCCAGCGCCTGCACGGGATGGGCGCGCGGCTGCATGATATCGTGCTGCGCGAGACCGGCGGGCGCTGCCGGATCTACGCTCCGGTGGGGGCGCATCGCGACCTGCTCGCCTATCTGGTGCGGCGGCTCTTGGAGAACGGCGCGAACTCGTCTTTCGTGAACCAGATCGTCAATGAAAGCGTGCCGCCGAGTGAGGTCGCCGCTTGTCCTTTTGCGGCGCTGGCCACGGCCCGGGCGCCGCGCGGGCTGCTGGCGCCTGCGGCTTTGTTCGGGTCGGATCGCGTCAATTCGCAAGGCTTCGATCTGAGCGACCCCGAGGTTCTGGCGCGGATCGAGACGGCGCGGACCGTGACGCTGCCGGACGCCGCGCCGATCGTGGCGGGGCCGGTCTCGGGCGGGTCGCGGGACGTGGTGAACCCGGCCACCGGCGCGGTCGTCGCGCGGGTGACCGAGGCGGATGCGGCAACGGTGGCGGTGGCGCTTGACGCGGCGCGGGTCTGGTCTGCCCCCGCGGCGGAGCGCGCGGCGGTGCTGAGCCGTGCCGCCGATCTCTACGAAGAAAACTTCGGTCCGATCTTTGCCGCACTGGCGCGCGAAGCGGGCAAGACGCTCGGCGATGCGATTTCCGAACTGCGCGAGGCCGTTGATTTCCTGCGCTATTATGCGGCCGAGGGCACGTCCGACACGCGGGCCCCGCGTGGCCCCGTGGTGGCGATCAGCCCGTGGAACTTCCCGCTCGCGATCTTTACCGGCCAGATCGCGGCCGCTTTGATGGCGGGCAATGCGGTGCTGGCGAAGCCCGCCGAACAGACCCCGGTGATCGCCGCGCTGGCGGTGCGGCTGCTGCATCAGGCCGGAGTTCCGGCGACGGCGCTGCAACTTTTGCCGGGTGATGGCCCCACGGTCGGTGCCGCGCTGACCCGCGATCCGCGCATCAAGGGCGTCGTTTTCACCGGCTCGACCGAGACCGCGCAGATCATCGCCCGCGCGATGGCCGCGCATATGGCGCCGGGCACGCCGCTGATTGCGGAAACCGGCGGGTTGAATGCGATGGTCGTCGACAGCACCGCGCTGCCCGAACAGGCGGTGCGCGATGTCGTCGCCTCGGCCTTCCGTTCGGCCGGGCAACGCTGCTCGGCGCTGCGCTGCCTGTATGTGCAGGAAGACATCGCCCCCCATGTGATCGCGATGCTGAAAGGCGCGATGGACGAACTGGTTCTGGGCGATCCTTGGCGGTTGTCGACCGATGTCGGCCCGGTGATCGACGCCGAGGCGCAGGCCGGGATCGAGACCTATCTGGCGCAAAATGCGGGGCGCATCCTGCATCGCACCGCCGCGCCTGCGGGCGGGCATTTCGTCGCCCCCGCGCTCTTGAAAGTGACCGGCATTGCCGATCTGTCGCACGAAATCTTCGGTCCGGTTTTGCATCTTGCAACTTTCGCCGCCGATGACCTGCCTGCAGTGATCGCGGCGATCAATGCGCGCGGCTACGGGCTGACCTTCGGTCTGCATTCGCGCATCGATGCCCGTGTCGAAACCGTGGCCGAGACGATCCGGGCGGGCAATATCTATGTGAACCGCAACCAGATTGGCGCGGTGGTGGGCAGCCAGCCTTTCGGCGGCGAGGGGCTTTCGGGCACCGGGCCGAAGGCGGGCGGGCCTTTGTATCTGGGCCGCTTCTATGCGCCGGAACCGGTCGTGGCGACCGGGGCTTGGACGCAGGCGGTGACGCCCGTGCTGCCCGAAGCGGTCGAAACGCTGCTGGGCGAGCTGTTCCTGCCCGGTCCGACGGGCGAGCTGAACCGTCTGACGCGGCATGTGCGGGGGCCGGTCCTTTGCCTCGGGCCGGGGCCTGAGGCGGCCGCGGCGCAGGCGGCGGCGGTCGCGGTGTTGGGCGGGCAGGCGGTGCAGGCGACCGGGGCCGTCGCGGCCAAGGCGCTGGGCACGGCGGAGCCGCTGGCCGCTGTGCTGTGGTGGGGCGAGGCCGAGATGGGCCGTGCCTATGCTCAAGCGCTGGCGGCGCGGCCCGGTCCGCTGGTGCCGCTCATAACCGCGCGGCCCGATCTGGCCCATGTCGCGCATGAGCGGCATCTCTGTGTCGACACCACCGCGGCGGGCGGCAACGCCGCTTTGCTGGCGGGGTGACTTGCCCTTTGCGCCCGCCTGCGGCATTTTGCGGCACCGCCCGCGGGCGCGATCAAGGGAGAAGACGATGATCAAGGGAATTGCGGCGCAACTTTGCGCGCTGGTGCTGGCGCTGGCGCCGGTCTCGGTTCAGGCGCACGAGGCGCATGCCGGGGCGCTGACGATCATTCACCCGTCGATCCCGGCGGTCATGCAGGGGGCGCAGGCGGCGGCGGGCTATTTCACCATCGTCAACGCGGGCGACAGCGCCGATCGGCTGACCGCGGTCGAGGTCGATTTCGCCTCGTCGGCGATGCTGCACACGAGCGAGACCGATGCGAGCGGCGTGACCCGGATGGTGCATGTCGAGGGCGTCGATGTTCCCGCCGGGGCCACGGTGAAATTCGCGCCGGGCGGGCTGCATGTGATGTTCATGGGGCTGACCGCACCGATCGCGGAAGGGGTGCTGGTGCCCGGAACGCTGGTCTTCGAACATGCGGGCAAGGTGCCGGTGGAATTCATGGTGACGACGGCGGGCAAGGCGCCCGACATGTCTGGCCACAAGATGACCCCCTGAGATCCATGCGCAAAAGGCATATGCGGCGGTGAAAACGGCGGTCGATTTGGCCGCCGCCTCGGGCTAGGAAGATCCCAGCAAGGGAGGGTCCGATGTCCGATGCGCCGCTCAAGGGGCTCAAGGTGGTGGAACTGGCGCGGATACTCGCCGGTCCGTGGATCGGCCAGGTTCTGGCCGATCTGGGCGCCGAGGTTGTAAAAGTGGAAGCCCCCGAGGGCGACGACACCCGTCGCTGGGGTCCGCCCTTCATCGAGCGGCTGCGGCCCGATGGCACTTTTGAAACCGTCGCGGCCTATTTTCAGGCCGCAAATCGGGGAAAAACCTCGATCATATGTGACTTTTCGAACATTGACGATCTGGCGCGGCTGAAACGGCTGATTGCCGAGGCCGATGTGGTGATCGAGAACTTCAAGCTTGGCGGGTTGAAGAAGTTCGGTCTCGATTACGAGAGCCTTGCCGTCGAGAACCCCGGACTGGTCTATGTCTCGGTCACCGGATTCGGGCAGACCGGGCCGCGCGCGGCGCAACCGGGCTATGATTTTCTGGTGCAAGGCATGTGCGGGATCATGGATCTGACCGGGCCGAAGGGCGGCGAGCCGCAAAAGGTCGGCGTCGCCTGGATCGACATCTTCACCGGGCTTTATGGCGTGATCGGGGTGCAGGCGGCCTTGGCCGAGCGGGCGCGCTCGGGGCGTGGGCAACATGTGGACATGAGCCTGCTCGATTGCGGCGTGGGGGTGCTTGCCAATCAGGCGATGAACCATCTTCTGGGCGGGATGGTGCCGCATCGACTGGGCAATGCGCATCCGAATATCGTTCCGTATCAGGTGTTTCCGGCCGCGGATGGGCATTTCATCATCGCCTGCGGCAATGATCGGCAGTTTCAGGCGCTCTGCACCATGCTGGGGCTGGTCGAGGAAGCCAGTAACCCGGACTATGCCAGCAATGCTGGTCGCGTGGCGCATCGCGAGGCACTTTGCGCGCGCATCGCCGAGGTCACCTCGGCCCGGCCGAAAGCCGATCTGATCGCGGCGATGGAAGCCGCTGGCATTCCCGGCGGGCCGATCAATGACGTGGCCGAGGCTTTGGCCGAGCCGCAGATCGCGGCGCGGGGGATGAAGATCGCCCCCGAGGGCGTCGCCGGTCTGCGCACGCCGATCGTCTTTTCGCGCTCGGATCTGGCGCTGGACAAGGCCAGCCCGGCGCTTGGTGACGGTACGTGGCATTTTTCTGTCGGTTGAGGCATTGCCGCGCGGCAAAACCCCGCTTTATTGGGGCGGAGCGAGCGCGAGGGAGACGTGGCCAGCCTGAGTTTCGAATTTGACCACGGTCCTGAGGGTCGGGCCGCGCGATTTGCGCGGCCTGTTTCGGTGATCCGGGCCGATAGCATGGCCGAGATCGGCCCGGCCTTTGCCGCGATTGCCGAAGCGCGTTCCGCGGGTAAATGGCTTGCGGGGCTGCTGAGCTATGAGCTCGGATATGCCTTTTCGGCGAAACTCGCGCCCCTTATGCCCGAGGCGCGCGATGTGCCGCTGATGCTGTTTGGTGTCTATGACGCGCCCGAGGCGCCGTTGCCCGACGTGCCGCCCGCGGCTGAGGCACCGCAGTTTTCCCCTGCCGTCACGCAGGCCGACTATCTGCAGGCCTTTGCGCGCGTGCAGGACTATATCGCGGCGGGCGATGTCTATCAGATCAACCTGACCTTTCCGCTGCGGGCCCGCTGCAACGCCGATCCGCGCGCGCTTTACGCCCGGCTGAAGGCGGCGCAACCGGTCGGTCATGGGGTGTTGGTCGAGGCCGAGGGTTTCGCGATCCTGTCGCGCTCGCCCGAATTGTTCTTCGCCATTGATGCCGAGGGCCGGGCGACGGTGCGGCCGATGAAGGGCACTGTGGCGCGGGGGGCGACGCCCGAGGCGGATGCGCAGGCGGCGGAGTGGCTGCGGGCGTCCGAGAAGAATCGCGCCGAAAACCTGATGATCGTCGATCTTCTGCGCAACGATCTGAGCCGGATTTCCGAGGTCGGATCGGTCAAGGTGCCCGCGCTTTACGACATCGAGACCTATGCAACGGTGCATCAGATGACCTCGACCGTGACGGCGCAGGTCCGGCAAGGGTTTGATTTCGAAGAGATATGTCAGGCGCTTTTCCCCTGCGGCTCGATCACGGGCGCGCCGAAGATCCGCGCGATGCAGATCATTCACGAACTCGAACCGGGTCAACGCGGCGTTTATTGTGGTTCCATCGGCTGGCTTGCACCGACGGGCGGAATGGCGTTCAACGTGGCCATACGCAGCCTGACCCTGCGTCAGGGCGAGGCGGTGCTGAACGTCGGCGGCGGGGTGGTGCATGACAGCGAGGGGGTGTCGGAATGGGCGGAAGCACTGAGCAAGGCGGCCTTCGTGACAGCGCCCCCGAAGGCGTGCGGCTGATCGAGACGATGCTCTGGGCGCCCCGCGAAGGGGTGGCGCTGATCCTGCATCACATGGCGCGGCTCGAGGCGGGCTGTCGCAAGCTGGGCATCGATTGCGACCTGTGGCGGGTCGAGCAGATGATCGAGACTGTCAGCGCCTCGGACCCGCTGCGGCTGCGGCTGACGGTGGGGCTGGATGGCGTGCCCGAGATGACGACGGCGCCGCTGCCGAAGGCGAAATCTTTGTGGCGGGTGGGGCTGGCCGAGGGGCGCGTGGCCTCGGACGATCCGTGGCGGCAGGTGAAATCGACCGAGCGGCATCTCTATGACCTGACCCGGGCCGCGTTGCCCCAGGGCTGGGACGAGGCGATTTTTCTGAATGAACGCAATGAGGTGGTCGAGGGCACGATCACCACTGTCTTTCTGTGGCGCGACAATCTTCTGTGGACGCCGCCGTTGGCTTGCGGGGCGTTGCCGGGCGTGCTGCGGGCGAAGCTGATTGCCACCGGCCGCGCGCGGGAAGCGGTGCTGCGCTGGTCCGATCTGACCGAGGGGCGGTTCTTTCTGGGCAATGCCTTGCGCGGGCTGGTTCCGGCGGAAGTGATCTGAAGCGCAGTCGAGAGGGATTCCAAATTCCCCCGCGCTGTGGCAGGGTTAGCGCCAACTCAAGGGGGCAACATGCGGAAAGTGGAACTGGGTCGCACCGGTGTGATGGTGAGCGAGCTGTGTCTGGGGTCGATGACCTGGGGCACGCAGAACACGGAAGCCGAGGGCCATGCGCAGATCGATTTGGCGCTCGATCGTGGGGTGAATTTCATCGACACCGCAGAGATTTACCCGGTCAACCCGATCAGCGCCGAAACCGTCGGCCGGACCGAGGAGATCATCGGGACCTGGTTTGTCAAGACCGGACGGCGGAACGATGTCGTGCTGGCCTCGAAGATCGCGGGCACCGCGATGAAGGCCGTGCGCGACGGCGGGCCGATCACCCCCGCGACGATCCGCACGGCGGTCGAGGGCTCGCTGCGGCGGCTGCAGACCGATCACATCGATCTTTATCAATTCCACTGGCCGAACCGCGGCGATTACCATTTCCGGCAGAACTGGAAGTTCGACGCGACGAAACAGCCGGGCAAGGCCAAGATCGAGGAAGATTTCTGCGCCTGTCTCGAAACGCTCGCCGTGCTGCGCGGCGAGGGCAAGATCGGGCATTTCGGCCTGTCGAATGACAGCGCCTGGGGCGTGATGACGGCGCTGCGGCTTGCCGAGGCGGGGCATGGGCCGCGCGTGGCGAGCCTGCAGAACGAATATTCGCTGATGTGCCGGCTGTACGACACCGATCTGGCCGAGGTCGGCGTGCATGAGGGGATCACGCTGCTCGCCTATTCGCCGCTCGCGACCGGGATGCTGAGCGGCAAATATTCGGGCGGGGCCGTGCCCGAGGGCTCGCGTCGGTCGATCAATCGCGAGTTGGGCGGGCGGTCCAATCCGCGGGCCTTCGAGATCGCCGATCTTTATGTGGGCCTTGCGCGCGAGGCGGGGCTCGATCCGGTGACGATGGCGGTGGCCTGGGTGCTGCAGCGGCCCTTCCCGGTGGTGCCGATCATCGGGGCGACCTCGGTCGCGCAGTTGGAAAAGTCGCTCGATGCGGCGGGGCTTGGGCTCGACAAGACGCTGCTGAGTACGATCGAGAGGGTGCATCATGGCCATCCGATGCCGTTCTGAGGCGCTGGCGGTTCTGCTTTTGCTTGCCCTTGTCGCCTGCAAGCCGGGCGGCGAGAGCGGCAAGTTGCAGGGCGGCGGGCCGGAAGCCGTGGCCGAGGCCCGTGCCGCCTGCGAGGGCAAGGGCGGGCAATGGGCGCGGCTTGGCAAGATGGAATATTGCATCACGCGCACCAAGGATGCGGGCAAATCCTGTCACAGCCGTACGGAGTGTGACGGGGAATGTCTGGCGCGCTCCATGACATGTGCCCCGGCCAAGCCGCTTTTGGGCTGCAACGCCGTGCTGACCGAGGGCGGAATAGAGGTGAACCAATGCGTCGAGTGATATGTGCCGGGTTTCTGGCCGGGCTTCTGGCTCTGGCCGCCTGCGGGCAAAAGGCGCCCGAGCCCGCGGGGTCGATCCGCGATCCGAAAGCGATGATCACCTCGGCGGTGCTGTTCGATCCGGCGCGGTTCGGCGGCGAGTGGCAGGTGGCGATGAGTGCGACGCCGCGCTGTGGCGGGGCGACGCAAGGCTGGCGCTGGGACGGGCGCGGGAGCTATGCGCTCTCGGGGGTCGATTGCTCGGGAACGGTGCCTGCGGTGCTGAAGGGGCAGGCGGCACTGACCGGCCCGGGCGGGCGGTTCGCGCCGGACAAGGGCTATGGGCGCGAGCCGATCTGGGTGCTGTGGGTCGATCAGGATTACCGGGTTGCCGCGCTGGGCACGCCCTCGGGCGATTGGGCGGTGGTGCTGGTGCGGCCGGGCAAGGCGCGCGGCGATCTGATCGCAGCGGCGCGCGAAGTGCTTGATTTCAATGGCTACGATCTGAAACGGATCGGCGGCTGAGATCAGCCGAGCCGGGCAAAGGTCGCGCGCGGGCCGCGGTTGTCGAAGAACGGGATCGAGGCGGTTTCTGACCGGGGGTAGGTGAGCAGCGCCTGCACCTCGGTCAGCACGACTTCGGTGATGAAGGGCAGGGCGAGCGCCCTTGCCTCGGTCAGCGGCACCCAGTGCAGGTGGCTGAGTTCATCGCAGGCGCGCGAAAAATCATCCGGGTCCGAGGCGATTTCGCCGACATCGACCAGAAAGAACCGCGCATCGAAGCGGCGCGGACGGCCGGGCGGGGTGATCGCCCGAAAGACGAAGCGCAGCCCCGCGGCCGAGGGGCAATGCCCGCTGGCGGCGAAGCCCTGCCAATCTTCGGGCACCGGTCCCTGCCACGCGGCTTCGGTGCCGAGGATCAGGCCGGTTTCTTCCCACAGTTCCCGGATCGCGGCGACGGCAAGGGCCGGGGCGATCCCCTCGGGCGCATCGAGCGCAAGCCGTGCGGCCTCGCGCGCGGGCAGGGGGCGGGCAAGTGGCACGGCGGCGTCGGCGGCATCGAGCGCCCCGCCCGGAAAGACGTATTTCGAGGGCATGAAGGCCGCCCCGGCGCCGCGCATGCCCATCAGCACCGACGGGCCTGCGGGCAGGTCGCGGCGCAGCACGATCACGGTGGCGGCGTCGCGCAGGGCGGATTTGTCGGGCTGGGGATCGGCGGCGGTCATCGGGCCTCGCGTCTGGGTTTTGCGCAGTCTAACCGCAGCCTTTGCGTCGGGGAAAGGGGGCAGGTCCGATCACAGCGTCATCACGCCTTTGCGAGACGCGACGGAATTTCCGTGCTGCCCCGTTTGGGTATCATCTGCGGCGGGAACAGGGCCGCGACAAGGAGTGACGAAGATGAAATCGATCCTGAAAACGACGATGATGGCGGCGCTGGTGTCGGGCGTTGCGCTGAGCGTGGCGCTGCCGGCAAGCGCGCAGGAAGCTCCGCCCGCACCGCCGGCGGCCGGTGGGCCCGCGATGATGGGGCCGGATGGCATGGGGCCGATGGGACCGATGGGGCAGCCCTGGCCGCAATTCGATCTGAAGGCGTTCGACAAGGACGGCGACGGCAAGGTGACGATGGCCGAAGTGCAGGCCGGTCGGGCCGAGCGGGTCAGGGGGATCGACGCCGATGGCGACGGGTTGCTGAGCGCCGACGAGATGATCGCGGCCGATCTGGCGATGGAAAAATCGCGCATCGAGGAACGGGTCAAGGACCGGATCGCGGCGCAGGATGCCAATGGCGACGGCAAGCTGTCGGCGGCCGAGATGATGGTGCCGCCCGGCCCGGCGCGGCTCTTTGACCGGATCGACGCGAATGACGATGGCGTGGTGACGGATGCCGAACTGGCGCAGGCGCGCGAGGCGATGCGGGCGAAGATGATGGAACGGATGCACGACCGCCACGGCGATCATGGCCCGAAAGATCACGGCCCGCGCGGTCAGGGCATGTTCGCCCCGGGGCAACCTCCGGCGCAGAACTGAGCGACGAGAGCGGCGGCCCTCCGCTCCCGGGGGGCCGCGGTTGCCGTGAAGAGGGATTGGCGTTAGTCCTTGGGACCGATGGAGATGGCATTCGACGAGACCCGTGCATTGTCCGACGAGACCCTGCTGGTGCTTTATGGCAACGGCGACGGGACGGCGGCGCGTGCGCTGGTGGAGCGGCTCGGCCCGCTGGCCTATCGGCTGGCGGTGCGGATGCTGGGGGACCGGGCCGAGGCCGAGGATCTGGCGCAGGAAGCGCTGTTGCGGCTGTGGAAGATCGCCCCCGAGTGGCGCACGGGCGAGGCCAAGGTCTCGACCTGGCTCTACCGGGTGGTGACCAATCTGGCGACGGACCGGCTACGGCGGCGGCGCGGTGTTGGCCTCGATGAGGCGCCCGAGCTGCCCGATGGCGCGGCCTCGGCGCTGGAGGTGATGATCGAGACCGACCGTGCGCAGGCGCTGGAGTTGGCCTTGGCGCAGCTTCCGGCGCGGCAGCGGCAGGCGGTGGTGCTCCGCCATCTCGAGGGGCTGACAAACCCCGAGATCGCGGTGGCGATGGAGATTGGCGTCGAGGCGGTCGAAAGCCTGACGGCGCGGGGAAAACGGACACTGGCGCAGCTGCTTGCGCCGCGTCGGGCGGAATTGGGGTATGGCCATGACTGACGGTCGGGAAGACGATCTGGATCTGGAACGGTTCTTCCGCGCGGCGCGGGCTGCGGCTCCGGAGCCGTCCGAGGCGTTTCTGACCCGGCTTGCGGCGCAGGGTCTGGCCGAGCAGGCGCGGTTCGCCGCGCCGCCCGTGCTGCGGCAGGCGCCGAAGCGGCGGGGGCTGGTGGCCACGCTCGTGGCGGCCGTGGGCGGCTGGGCGGCGCTGGGCGGGATGGCGGGCGGCATGGCGACGGCGATGGTGGCCGGGCTCTGGATCGGGCTCGCCGGGGCGCCGACGCTGGTGCAGGCGGTGGGGCTGGGCAGCGCCGTCACCGCCGAGGCCGACAGCTACCTGCCCGATGCCGATGTGCTGGCGCTGGCGGTGACGCAATGATGCAAGGGGAGTGTGCAGGATGAGCATGGAGACGACGCCACCGCCGGTGGAGCCCGCGCCCCGAATAGGCCTGCGCGGCTGGATGAAATTCGCCTTCATCGGCTCGGTCACGCTGAACTTCCTTGTGCTTGGCACCGTCGTCGGCGGGGTGATCGCGCATCGGATGCAGCCGCCGCCCCCCGGTCTGGATCGGGGCGCGGAGATGATGACCTTCGGGCCCTTGGGCGGCGCCTTCAACCGCGAGGACCGGCAGGCGATGCGACTGGCGGCCGAGGGGCGGGGGGCGAATTTCCAGGCGATGCAGGCGGCGGTGCAATCGGATTTCTCGCGGCTCGAGGCGGCGCTGAAGGCCGATCCTTTCGATGCGGCGGGCGTCAAGGCGGTGCTGGCCGACATGCGCGCGCGCACGCTCAAGCGGATGGATATCGGCGAGACCTTGATGCTGGAGCGGCTGCAGACCATGACGCCGAAGCAGCGCGAGCGGTTCGTCGAGCGGCTGCGCCATGGCGTCGAGCGGTTTTCGAAACGTCTCGAAGAGCGCGGCGGCGGGCCGGGTGGGCCGCCCGATCATGACGATTGAAAAGAGAAACCCCGGCCGCCGCGCCGGGGTTTTGGTTTTGGGGTGTCGGTGATCAGGCGGCGGGAAGCTTGAAGATCTTCACCTGATTGCGCCCCTCGGCCTTCGAGGCCATCAGCGCATGGTCGGCCTGATTGATCACCTGATCCACCGAGCCGGAGCCGCTATGGCCACCGCCAAGCGCAAGCCCGATCGAGACGGTGATGCGCAACAGATGCCCCTCGCCAAGGTCGAAGGTCGTTTCCTCCATCACCCGGCACAGCCGTTCTGCCGTCGCGCGGGCGGCATCGATCGTGGTCTCGGGCATGGCGATCAGGAATTCTTCGCCGCCGACGCGGGCGACCAGATCGACCTGTCGCAGGTTCATCGACAGCCGGCGCGCCACCTCGATCAGCACGCGGTCGCCCGCGGCATGGCCATAGGTGTCGTTCACCGATTTGAAGCGGTCGATGTCGAGCACCATCACCGCGAAACTGCGCCCGCTGTGGCGCGAGCGTTCCGCCAGCCGCGCGACATGGGGCATCGCATAGCGGCGGTTGTAAAGCCCGGTCAGCGGATCGACGAGGGCAAGGCGCAGGCCATCGGCCACCCGGGCGCGTTGGCGGTCATGGCGACGCTTGCGCGAGATATGGGTGCGCAGCCGCAGCGCCGCCTCTTCCGCAAAGGCGGGATCGGCGAGCTTCACCGGCGTCAGGTCTGAGGCCCCAAGATCAAGCGACACGGCCGAGGTTTCGCGCGCGCCTTCGCGCACCGCAATGCAGATCACCGCATGGCGCGAGCCGGGCCGCGAGCGCAGTTCCGACATCAGGCGCAGCCCCTCGCCCGGGCGGGCAAGATCGGCCGAGATCACATAGGCATCGGGCTGCGGCATCTCGAGCGCGGCGCTGAGGGCCTCGTTGTAGTCGAGCACATGCAGGGTGTCATGCGGCAGGAAGCGCGACATCGCATTCTTCCAGCCGACGCAGGTTTCGCGATCGGGCGCGACAAGGCAGATCACCGCCGGCGGCTCGACCAGCGGCATCGGCGGCTCGGTGAAGCCAAGCTCGTGGCAGGTGCTTTCGCGCAGCCGCAATTCCTCGTCGGTTTCGCGCATCCGCATCAGCGAGCGCAGCCGGGCGAGAAGGGTGAGTTCCTCGAACGGTTTGACGATGAAATCATCGGCCCCGGCCCGCAGCGCCTCGAGCCGGGTTTCGGGCGAGGGGAAGGCCGTGACCATGATCACCGGCAAGTTCCGGGTCAGAGGGTTGGATTTGAGCCGACGGCAGACTTCGATGCCGCTGATGTCAGGAAGTTGCACATCGAGCAGAACAAGATCAGGCTGCTCCAGCGTCACCAGACGCAGAGCTTCCTGCCCCGTGCCAGCCTGAACCGTTTCGTACCGAGCGCCCGAGAGCTTCACCTTCAGTACAATCCGATTCGTGGCCACATCGTCCACGATCAGGATTTTCCCTGCCATGAACTGTCCCGCTCCTTTAACCTGCCGCCCATAGACCTTATCATGGCTACCCAAAGGTTAACAAACTCTTTCAATTTCGGGAGTGAAACAGATTGGAGCGGGATTTCGCACAAATTCTCGCGATCCGCGCGCTGGGCTGGATGGCGGGCGAAGAAGAGGTCTGGCTGGCGTTTCTGGGGGCCAGCGGGGCCAATGCGGATCAGGTGCGCGCCGAGGCGGCGCAGCCCGCGATGCAGCGCGCCGTGCTGGCGCATGTGCTGCGCGAAGACGACTGGGTGCGCAGCTGCGCGGCCGCCCTGGGCATCCGCCCCGAGGAGCTGCCGATGGCGGCAGCGGTGCTGGACGGCCAGGCTGGCCGCAACTGGACGTGAGGTGATCAAGTGGCTGATATTGCGGCGATCCTCTTTGACAAGGACGGCACGCTCTTTGATTTCGACGCGACCTGGGGGGCCTGGGCGCGCGACGTGACCTTCGATCTGGCCGAGGGGGATGCCGAGCTGGCTGGACGGCTGGCCCGGGCCATCGGCTATAACCTTGCGGCCGGGCACTTCGAGCGCCATTCCCCGGTGATTGCGGGCACCGTGGCCGAGGTGGCGGAGCTGATCGCGCCGCATCTGCCGGGGCGCTCGATCGCGGCGCTGGTGCGCGATCTTGATGCGGCGGCATGCCGCGCACCGCAGGTGGCTGCGGTCGACCTGACCTGCTGTCTTGGCGGGCTGAAAGCGGCCGGATTGCGTCTGGGCGTGGCGACGAATGACAGCGAATCCTCGGCGCGGGCGCAACTTGAGCGCGAGGGCGTGCACGGCTTTTTCGACTTCATCGCCGGATATGACAGCGGTTTTGGCGGCAAGCCCGAGCCGGGTCAGCTTCTGGCCTTTGCGCAGGCGGTGGGGGTTTTGCCCGCGCAGGTTGCGATGGTGGGCGACAGTCTGCACGACATGGCAGCGGCGCGGGCGGCGGGGATGCGGGCGGTGGCGGTGCTGACCGGACCGGCCGTCGCCGAGACCCTGGCCCCGGCCGCCGATGTCGTCTTGCCGACGATCGACGGCCTCGCGGATTGGCTGGCGGGCGGCTGAGCTGCTCTCGCCAATCCGGGTGCCGGTGGCTAAGCTGGCGAAAACGGAGGGCGCGATGAGCAGTCGGTTGCAATTCATCCTGATCGGGAGTCTGGGCGGGTTTGCCTTCTGGGGGCTGTTCGATCAGTTCGCGCTGCTCGAGACGTGGCGGGCGGCCCTGCCGTTGCTGGTGCTGGCGGGCAGTTTCTTCTTTGGTGCGCTGGCGATGGCGCCGGATCTGGGCATGCGGCGGTCGGTCCCTTTCGCGGCGGCGATCGCGGCGGTTGCGGCAGGCTTGGTCGCGCTGAAGGGGCTCGACTTTGCGACCGGCCGAGACATGCTTGCGACCGACCATCTGGTGCTGGCGATGGCGGTGCTGGCGGTGATGCCGGTGCCCTTTGCGGTGGCCTTCGGGCTGGGCGGACGCGCCGGGCTGACCGACTATCGCGTGCTCTTCATCGAAAGCTGGAACATCGTCGTGCGCTATGTCTCGGCTTGGCTTTTTGTCGGCACGGCGCTGCTGGTGCTGTGGCTGCTCAGCGCGCTGTTGCAGCTCGTCGGCGTGACGGTGCTGAAGGACGTGCTGTCGAATGCGCTGGGGCTGTGGCTGATCGCCGGGGCGACGCTCGGTCTGGGCTTCTCGGTGGTGACCGAGCTTTCGGACACGGTGTCGCCCTATCTTCTGTTGCGGCTTTTGCGGCTGCTGACGCCCGTGGTGCTGGGCGTCGTCGTGGTCTTTGTCGCGGCGCTGCCGCTGCGCGGGCTGGGGGCGCTGTTTGGCGAATTGTCGGCGGCCTCGGCGCTGCTCGCCACGGCGATCGCCTCGGTGGCGCTGATCTCGATCGTGGCGGACGAGGATGATGTCGAAGCGGCGCAGGGGCTGATCCTGACCGTTTCGGCGCGGGGGTTGATGGCGCTGGTGCCGGTGCTGGTCGGTCTGGCGATCTGGGCCCTGGCGCTGCGGGTCGGGCAATATGGCTGGACGCCGGAGCGGGTGGCGGCCGCGGCGCTGGCGGGGATCATGGCGGGTTATGGGATCAGCTATCTGGCGGCGCTGAGCATGGGGCGGCGCTGGCGCGAGACGCTGCGGCAGGCGAATGTGGCGATGGCGCTGGCGATCCTGGCGCTTGCAGGGCTGTGGCTGACCCCGCTCGTCTCGCCCGAGGCGATTGCGGTGCGCTCGCAGATCGCGCGGTTCGAGGCGGGCAAGGCGACGGTGGCGCAGCTGCCGCTGTGGGAGATGACGCATGACTGGGGCGCGGCGGGGCAGCGCGGGCTGATCGCGCTGCGGGCGCTGGCGCAGGACGATTCGGCGCTGGCCGCGCAGCTGGACCGGGTGGCGGCGGCGACAAGCGCCTGGCAGCTGGAGGATGCGAGCTTTGGCGGGCCCGAGATGCTGGCGATGCTGCGCGCGGTGGTGATGCTGAAGCCCGAGGGGGCGGCTTGGCCCGACGGGCTGGCCGAGGTTCTGGTCGCAGAGCTGCAGCCGCGCGGGATTGCCCAATGCGGCGGCAAGCAGGGCGGCAAGCCCGACAGCTGTGCGCTGGTTCTGGCCGATCTGCAGCCCGAAACCCCCGGGCCGGAGGCGGTCTTTCTGAACGCGAACAAGTATTCCGGCGACGACGACGTGATGGTGTTTCGGAAATCCGAACCTGCCGAATGGACCAAGGGCGAGCGGCTCTTGATCAGCGCGGACGGGCCGGTGTCGATTTCCGAGATGATCGCGGCGCTGCGCGCGGGGCCGCCCGTCACCGCCCCGGTGAGCGTGCAGACGCTGAAGCTCGGCCGCTGGCAGATCGGCCTGCTACCTTAAAGTCGTTCCAGATTGGGGGTTTGTTAAGAGCCGTTGCGATAAGGTTCGTGCGTGGAGGGTCCATGCTCGGTATCGTCAATAAATCCATTCAGGCTTTCCTGTGCAAGCACCATGGCAGCATGGTCTGGCGGGAAGTGGCAGACCGTTTGCGCCTTGGCCCGGAAGGGTTTGAGGCCATGCTGACTTATGCGGACGAGACCACCGAGACGCTGTTGGCCGTGGCGGAGGGATTGACCGGCAAGACCCGGGAAACGCTGCTCGAAGACATCGGAGCCGAGGTGGCGCAGACCGAATCGCTGCGTCGCCTGCTGCGATTCGGTGGCCCGGATTATCTCGAATTTCTCTATTCTCTCGACGAGTTGCAGGGCCGTGCCCAGATGGCGCTGCCCGATCTCGAACTGCCCGAACTGACCCTGCAGTCCGAGGCGCAGGGGCGGTTCACCCTGCTGGTGCGGGGCCGCTTTCCGGGCTGGGGCGCGGTGATGGCCGGGCTGATGCGGGCAATGGCGGATGATTACGGCGCGCTGGTGCTGATCGATCTGCTCGAACCGCGCGGCGGGGTGGAGCGGGTGCAGGTCGAGCTGCATTTCACCACCTATTACGTTGCGCGCCAGTTCGATCTGGCCCCCCCGGAATTCGGAGAGGCGGAATGAGCCGGATTGACCCTGTGGAGCCGCCGATGCCCTTTTCCGAGCCGGTGCTGGCGCTCAGCACCGAGATGCTCGGGCGGCTGATGCCGATGTTTCTGTGGCTTGATGCGCGCGGGCGTATCCGGGGCATGGGGCCGACGCTGGCGCGGATCGTCGGGCCGGGGGCGGCGGGAGGCGATTTCGCCCGCCATTTCACCCTGCGCCGGGCGCGCGGGGTCGAGCAGAGCCGCGAGGCGGCCTTTTCCGGCCGACGGCTCGGGCTGACGCTGGTGCGCTATCCGATGTTCAACCTGCGCGGCCTTGCGGTGCCTTTGGGGCCGGGGGAACAGGCGGATGTGCTGGTGAACCTGTCCTTTGGCATCCAGCTGTCCGAAGCCGTGCGCTATTTCGGTCTGACCGAGGCGGATTTCGCGGCCTCGGATCTGGCGATGGAATTCCTGTTTCTGGCCGAGGCGAAGGCCGCCGTGCTGGGCGAGTTGACGGCGCTGACCGGGCGGTTGCAGCTGGCCAAGGCCGAGGCCGAGACCGAGGCGCAGCTCGATCCGCTGACCGGGCTGGCGAACCGGCGTGCTTTCGATGCGGCGATGAGCCATGCGATCAAGTCGGCGGCGCGGGGGCGGCGGAACTTTGCGTTGCTGCATCTCGATCTCGATTACTTCAAGCAGGTCAATGACACGCTGGGCCATGCGGCGGGCGACACGATGCTGGTGCGGGCGGCGCATGTGCTGCGCGACGAGGTGCGGCGCGGGGATCTGGTGGCGCGGCTTGGCGGTGACGAATTCATCATCCTGCTGCGCGGCCCGGTCGAGCGCGGCATGATCGAGTCGATGGCCGAGCGCCTGATTGCCCGGATCGAGGAGCCGGTCAGCCTGGACGGGGTGGACTGCCGGATCTCGGCCTCGATCGGGGTTTCGATCGCGCTCGAATGTCGTCCGATCCTGGCCGAAGAGCTGATGGCCGAGGCCGATGCGGCGCTTTACCAGTCGAAACGCGCGGGGCGCGGGCGCTGGACGATTGCGCCCCTGCGCTTCGCGCCGCGCCCGCAGGCCTGAGCGTCACGGAGCCGTCACAAGCCGGTGGCGCTGCCCGGAGTGATCGGGTAGGGCAGGGACATGAGACAGGGCTTTCCGATTGCCACGCGCGGCCAGAGCATCGGCCTTCTGGGCGGGTCTTTCGACCCGGCCCATGCCGGGCATGCCCATATCACGCGCGAGGCGATGCGCCGCTTTGGTCTGGATCAGGTCTGGTGGCTCGTGAGCCCGGGCAATCCGCTGAAGGCGCGGGGACCGGCGCCGATGGCGCGCCGGATCGCGCAGGCCCGGCGTGTGATGCGCGATCCCAAGGTCAAGGTGACCGGGCTCGAGGCCGAGCTGGGCACGCGCTTCACGGCCGAGACGCTGGCGCGGCTGCGCGCGCTTTATCCGGGGGTGCGGTTCGTCTGGCTGATGGGCGCCGACAATCTGGCGCAGTTCCACCGTTGGGAAGACTGGCGCACGATCCTGTCGCTGGTGCCCGTCGGCGTGCTGGCGCGGCCGGGTCACCGGATGGTGACGCGGCAGGCGCGGGCGGCACAGATGTTTGCGCGCGCACGCATCCGTGCAGAGGCGGCGCGGCATCTGGCTTGCGCGGACTTGCCTGCCTGGTGTTTCGTGCAGATGCCGATGTCGGACCTGTCCTCCTCCTCGATCCGGGCGGAGGGCGGCTGGCGCGGCGCAGCGGAAGGGAGACGGGAATGGACGTGACGCGGCGCGGAGTTTTGGGCGGGATGCTGGGGGCGGGGGCCATGCTGGCCGCGCCCACCGTGTTGCGGGCCGAGGGCGCGGCGGTGCGGATGCTGTCGGGCGAGGAGCTGATCGCGGCGGCGCGGTTGGGGGGCGATGTCGGCTATGTGGTGGCCGATGCGCGCACCGGGCTGGTGCTGGAAGCGCGCGATGGCGGCAAGCCGATGGCGCCCGCCTCGACCGCGAAGACGATCACCACGCTTTATGCGCTGGAGACGCTGGGGCCGCAGTTCCGCTTTCAGACCCGGGTGCTGGCGACGGGGCCGGTCTCGGGCGGGCGGGTGCAGGGCGATCTGATCCTGGCGGGCGGCGGGGACCCGACGCTGGATACCGACGGGCTGGCCGATCTGGTGGCCGATCTGGCGCGCAAAGGCGTGACCGGGGTCAGCGGGCGGTTCCTCGTCTGGGGTGGCGCGCTGCCCTATGCCGAGGAAATCGCCGCCGATCAGCCGGTGCATGTGGGCTACAACCCGTCGATTTCCGGTCTGATCCTGAATTACAACCGCGTGCATTTCGAATGGAAACGCGCCAAGGGCGGCTATGCGCTGGCGATGGATGCGCGGTCCGAACGCTATGTGCCCAAGGTCTATACGGCCGATGTGGCGGCGGTGGCGCGGCAGGCGCCGCTGTTCGACTATCGTCAGTCGGGCGGCAAGGAGCATTGGACGGTGGCGGCCAATGCGCTGGGCAAGGCGGGGGCCCGCTGGTTGCCGGTGCGTCTGCCCGATGCCTATGCGGGCGACGTGTTCCAGTCGCTTGCGCGCGCGCGCGGGATTGACTTGCCCGCGCCCGAGCCGGTGCGGGGGCTGCCCGGGGGGGCGCAGGTTCTGGCCAGCAAGGCCTCGGACCCGCTGCCGGTGATCCTGCGCTCGATGCTGAAATATTCGACCAACATCGTTGCGGAAGCGGTGGGGATGACGGCCTCGACGGTGCGGGGCGTGAATGCGGCCCGCGGGCCGTCGGGTGCAGCGATGAGCGATTGGCTGAGCGGCCGGTTGGGCGGCACGCGGGCGCGGTTCGTTGATCACTCGGGTCTGGGTGGCGATGACCGGATCGCCCCGGTCGAGATGGTGAAGGCGGTGACGCTGCTCGGGCCGAAGGTCGGTCTGCGCGGGTTGATGAAGCCGTTCAATCTGCGCGACGAGGCGGGCGGCAAGGTGAAGGGGCAGGAGATCCGGGTCGATGCGAAGACCGGGACGCTGAATTTCGTCTCGACGCTGACGGGCTACATCACCGCGCCCGATGGCACCGAGCTGACCTTCGCGATCTTCACCGGCGATCTGGCGCGGCGGGCGCAGTCGCGCGACGCCGAGCAGGCCGAGGGCTCGCGCGGGTGGGTTGGGCGCTCGAAGGTGCTGCAAAGCCAGCTGATCACGCGCTGGGCGACGCTTTACGGCTGATCAGGTCTTACGGCTGACCTTGCGCCCCCGGCGGGCGCGGGCGCAAGGTCGGCGGGTCGGTCTGCGGCTTGCCGGACCACGGCTGCGGATATTCGAGCCATTTCTGGATGAAGTTCCACGACTGCTCATGGCCGTCATGCGGCAGCGTGCAGGCGGAACAATCCTTGCGCGTCAGGCCGTTGCGGTCGGTGTAGGTCTGATACGGTCCGGGGCATTCATAGGCGATGAGCGGGCAATAGCAAAACAGGCAGTTGAAGGCCCGTTTCACCCCCGGATGGCAGGGCAGGAACGGGCAATTCGTGTTGGTGAAGCCCTTGAAGGCGGTGTTCGTCGTCGTGTCTTTCGGTTCCATGGCCTGGCCTGTCCTGTGTCGGCCGAGGGCGGAGGGGCGCGGACCGTTTGCACGGGGTCCATGCCTCCGGGCCCGCCGCCCGGGATGGTCTTTGGCCTGGCAGGTCTCCTGGCTTGCGGCTTGAACGCCTGCTGCCCCTTCCCGGCTTATGCCAGTGGATCTTGCAGAAGGCTCGCCGCTGACAGTTGCGGGGGCAGCGCCGGATTTGCACCGGCTTCCCTATTATCCCGCGACCGAGTGCCGCAGGACCAAGGCTCCCTGAAGATGGGGGCGGGCAGGGAATGTGTCAATCGGCATTGCGGCGTCTTTCGGAGCGTGGCCGACATCGGGGGGGAAGCGGGGGAAAGGCGGTGCCTTCCCCGCCCGGGCCTCACAGTTTGACGTGACGGACCCTTGCGCCCCATTCGATCGCCACCGCATGCAGCCGGTCGATCGACAGCTCGTCGCGGATTTCCTCGAGCATGCGCAGCTCGGGCTGATGCAGGACGCCGTCCGCCGCCGCGACATCGCAGGCCAGCGCATAGGCGGTCTCGAAGAGCTTTTCGGGCAGGGCTTCGCGGACGAGGCCAAAGAGGGCGGCAAGGCCTTCCTCTTCTTCAAAAAGCGAATAGACGGTCTGCGCCACCACCCGGATGCGGTCGATGTCATAGGTGGCGAAGATCGGCATGTGGTTCACCATCCGCTCGATGGCGACGAGCTCGGCGGTGCGGATCGTGGCATCGGAGGCCGAGACGGCGACCATCACGGCAACAAGCGCATCCTGCGGCGAAAGCGAGGGAAGGGTGTCGGTCACGGGTCTGTCCTTTCTGGGTCTGCCTCAAGAATTATTGACGTTTTACGCCCCGTTCAATAGGTCAGGCGCGAGGCGCATGGGGCGCCCGGATGAGGATTTGACATGACCACCCTGCGCGACGCTGCGATGAACTCCAAAGCCTGGCCTTTCGAGGAAGCGCGCCGGGTGCTCAAACGTTACGAAAAATCCCCGCCGAAGAAGGGACATGTGCTGTTCGAGACCGGCTATGGCCCCTCGGGTCTGCCGCATATCGGCACCTTCGGCGAGGTCGCGCGCACGACGATGATCCGCCGCGCCTTCGAGATCATCTCGGACATTCCGACGCGGCTTCTGTGCTTCTCGGACGACATGGACGGGATGCGGAAGGTGCCGGAAAACGTGCCGCAGCAGGAGCTGCTTTACGCGAACATCCAGAAGCCGCTGACCGCGGTGCCCGACCCGTTCGGCGAGTTCGACAGCTTCGGCAATCACAACAACGCCATGCTGCGCCGGTTCCTTGATACCTTCGGGTTCGAATATGAATTCGCGAGCGCCACCGACTATTACAAGGCCGGCAAGTTTGACGACATGCTGCGGCTCTGCGCCGAGCGCTATGACGCGATCATGGCGATCATGCTGAAATCGCTGCGCGAAGAGCGTCAGCAGACCTATTCCTGCTTCCTGCCGATCCACCCGGAAACCGGCCGCGTGCTTTACGTGCCGATGAAGAATGTGGATGCGAAGAACGGGCTGATCACCTTCGACGACGAGACCGGCAAGGAATGGACGCTGCCGGTGACGGGCGGTCATGTGAAGCTGCAGTGGAAGCCCGATTTCGGCATGCGCTGGGCGGCGCTCGATGTCGATTTCGAGATGTATGGCAAGGACCACTCGACCAACACGCCGATCTATGACGGCATCTGCGAGGTCTTGGGCGGCAAGAAGCCCGAGCATTTCACCTATGAGCTCTTCCTGGACGATCAGGGGCAGAAGATCTCGAAATCGAAGGGCAACGGCCTGACGATCGACGAATGGCTGAGCTATGCGGCGACGGAAAGCCTGTCCTATTTCATGTATCAAAAGCCGAAGACCGCGAAGCGGCTGTGGTGGGACGTGATCCCGAAGGCGGTCGACGAATATCACCAGCAGCTGCGCGCCTATCCGACGCAGGATGTGGCGAAGCAGATCGACAACCCGGTCTGGCACATTCACGGCGGCAACCCGCCCGAGTCGAACCTTGTCGTGCCGTTTGCGATGCTGCTGAACCTCGCCTCCGTGGCGGGGGCCAGCGACAAGGCCGGGCTGTGGGGCTTCATCAAGCGCTATGCGCCGGAAGCGACGCCCGAAACCCATCCCGATCTGGATGCGGCGGCGGGCTTTGCGGTGCGCTATTTCCACGATTTCGTTGCGCCGACCCGGACCTTCCGGCTGCCGAGCGACAAGGAGCGCGCAGCGATGGACGATCTGCTGGCGCGGCTCAAGGCGCTGCCCGCGAGTGATCTGCACGAGCAGTTCGAAGACCCGTCCGAGGGGCTGCAGACGATCGTCTTCGCCGTCGGCACCGCGCATGCGTTCGAGCCGCTGCGTGACTGGTTCACCGCGCTTTACGAGGTGCTGCTGGGGCAATCGCAAGGCCCGCGCTTTGGCGGCTTCATCGCACTTTACGGCGTGAAGGAAACCATCGCGCTGATGGAAACCGCGCTGGCGGGCGGGCTCGTCAAGGGCTGAAGCCCCCGCTGAAACGACCTTCGCGCGCGTTGTCCGGGGCCGGGCAGCGCGCGCTGTCGTTAGTCCTTCTTCAATCTTCCGGGCTAGTTCTGGCCAAGCCGGGGCGAAGAGGCCCGGTGCATTCCCGATGATTGCGGCGCCTGGGACGGCCGCGCAGGGCCATTGGCGCTGCGCCCGGTTTCCGTTTGCGCCGCGCCTCGGGGCGGGCCGGAACAAGAAGGATTCTCGGATGAATATCGCGATCACCGACGGGGTGAACCTGACCCCCTCTGCTTTCGAACTGGGGCTCAACCAATGGTCGAGCGAGAATGGCACGGCGGGCTCGGCCACCTATGCGGGGGCCTCGAATGCCGCGCTGGTTCCGGCGGATGCCGATTTCGGCGCGTGTCTCGAGATGACCAAGACCCAGACCACACAAAAGCTGCGCTGGATGGGCAATACGCCGATCATCCCCGGCGTCTATCTGCGGATCACCGCCAAGGTGAAGGCGATCTCGGGCAATTTCTGTTCGGTGCGGATCGCGGGCTATCCGATGAACGCGTCGAACGCTCATGTCGGGGGGCTGACCGAAGAGGCCGCCTCGGTGGCGCTGACCAGCTATGGCAAGGTGGTGACGGTGCAGGCGATCGTCGGCTCGGGCGCGCGCGCGGGGGTCGATCTCGTCTGGGGCGCGATGCCGAGTTACGGCCATTTCGGGCTTGATCTGACCGGGCTGACCGGCGGCGTGGTGCGGATCGAGGATTTCGTCATCGAGGATGTGACCGAGGCCTTCCTGCGCACGATGATGGATGTCGTCGACGTGCGCGATTTCGGTGCCAAGGGCGATGGCACGACCGATGACCGCGCGGCCTTTCTGGCGGCCGATGTGGCGGCCGACGGGCGCACCATCCTGGTGCCCGAGGGCAGCTATCGCATCGCCTCCTCGATGTCGATCGACAGCCCGATCCGCTTTGCCGGCACCCTGAGCATGCCCACGACCGCGCGGCTGGTCTTGCAGAAGAATTTCGACTTTCCGACCTATGCACAGGCCTTTGGCGACGAGGAACTGGCGCTGAAGAAAGGCTTGCAGGCGCTGTTGTCCTATACCGACAACAACATCTTCGACCTGCGCGGCCGGCGTGTCGATCTGACCGCGCCGATCGATGTCAAGGCGGCTGTGCCCGATACCGCGAGCTGGTCGAACCGGCGGGTGCTGGCGAACGGGCAGATCTCGATCAGCGACGGCACCGCCTGGGCGGACACCAAGGTGACCTCGACCGCGACCTATTCCACGACGCAATCCACGATCCTGAGCAATGTCGTGAACATCGCGAATATCCCGGTCGGTGCCCGGGTGAGCGGCTCCGGCGTCGGGCGCGAGGTCTATGTGCAGGCGGTCGATGTGGGCACCGCGAAACTGACGCTGTCGCAGCCGCTTTACGGCGGCTCGGGAACGCGCAGCTACACCTTCACCCGCTACAAATATGCGCTCGACTTCTCGGGCATGGATTTGCTGGCCCGCTTCACGCTGTCGAACATCGATTTCCAGCTTGGTGGGTACGCCAGCGGCATCCTGCTGCCGCGCGAAGGCGACAGTTTCGGGCTGCGCGATTGCTGGATGGTGAAGCCCAAGGACCGGGCCATCACCTCGATCGGGCGGGGGTGTCAGAACCTTTGTATCGACCGCTGCGATTTCCTGTCGAACGAGATGGACATGAACGTCGGCGACCGCACCTCGGTCTGTTTCAACGTCAATGCGAACGATACCAAGATCCGCGACTCGCGCTTTGTCCGGTTCGGCACGACGATGGTTCTGGATGGCACCGGCCATGTGCTGGTGGGCAACCACTGGTTTCAGGGCGACGGGCAGGTGAACGGGCCGCGGGTGCCGGGGCTGGTGTTCACGACGCCGAACGTGCAGTCGACGATCACCGGGAACTACATCGACAACAACTTCATCGAATGGACGAATGAATATTCGCCCGAGCCGGATCTGGGCGTGCAATATTCCTTTGGCGGCCTGACGATGACCGGCAACACCTGCATCATGGATGATGTCGCGGCCTGGGTGACCTGGATCTCGATCAAGCCCTATGGCAGCGGCCATTACATTCAGGGGCTGACGGTTTCGAACAACGTCTTCAAGTCGCTGAACGGCAATATCGACCGCATCGAAAAGGTCGACACGAGCTTTGCCGATCTCGACTATTCGCGCATGCGCAACATCGTGTTCGAGAACAACATCTTCAATGCGATCAACTACATGACGGTGAACCCGGTGATGGTTCAGGCCAGTCAGGCAAGCGCGCAGACGGTCTGGAGCGTCGATGCCTCGGAGTATCTGCCCTTCGGGGCCTGGGCGCGGACTGTCGAAAGCGTGGTCTCGGTGGGGGCGATCACCAATGGGGCGGGCAACCGGGTCAATGCGATGCCCTATGTCTTGACCGAGCAGGGCGCGCGCAAGACTCTGGTGACGCTGACCTGGCCCGAGGCGGCCAAGGGCAAGGTCAACGTGCGCATCCGCATCGACAATCCGAACTGAGCGGGCGGCGGGGGCCTTTGGGCTCCCGCTGCTTTGTCAGCCGAGGTCGTCGGGCGCCAGCCGGAAGGCGCGACCGTACCCGCCGTTCAGCGATCCCGCGCGCAGCCGGAAACCCACGAAGAAGAAATCCGGCAGGTCAATGTAAAGCTTCGCCTTCGGGTGATCGGCAAGCCAGCGATCACAGAGCGCATCGGATCGGGGCAGGGGCTCCGCCTCGGCCAGCAAGGTGAGGCGCGGATGGGCGAGCGGATCGCCCTTTTGCCCCGGTTCCCCCACCAGCAGCGAGACCCGCGGATCTGCCCGCAGCGCGCGCGAATGCGCCGAAAGGCCCGAGATCAGCGTGCACAGACCGCCCTCGGACGTGGCGCCAAGCGCGATGCGGCTGACGAAGGGAAAGCCGGTTTCGGGGTCAAGCACGCCCAAGGCGCAGAACCGGGCCGTGGTGATCAGGTCGCGCGCGATCTGGCGGGCCTCGTCCGAGGCGGGTTGCACGGGATCTTTCGGTTTTTCGGACATTTTCTCTCCGAATGGTGAGGGCATCGGGCTTGACAGCGACCGCCGCGGCGCTGTTTGCTGCCTGCACATCCATAACGAAGAAGCCGCCATGCGCAACGAGAGCCTGCCTGCAAAGGTCGGGGCCGAGCCCCTTTTGCCGATGTCCGCCACAGCCTTTGCCGAGGGCTATGATCTGGGGCGGCTGCGCGCCGATCTGGTGGCGGGGCTGACGGTGGCGATCGTCGCTTTGCCGCTGTCGATGGCGATCGCCATCGCCTCGGGGGTGGGACCCGAGCGGGGCCTGTTCACGGCCATCATCGGCGGGTTCCTGATTTCGGCGTTTGGCGGATCGCGGTTCCAGATCGGCGGTCCGGCGGGCGCCTTCATCGTGCTGGTGCTGGCCTGCGTGACGGCGACCGGCGTTTCGGGGCTGGTGCTGGCAACCTTCCTGTCGGGGGTGATGCTGGCGGCGCTGGGGCTGTTGCGGCTGGGCTCCACCATCCGCTACATGCCCTATCCGGTCACGGTGGGTTTCACCTCGGGCATCGGGGTGATCATCTTTGCCAGCCAGATCAAGGATATGGCGGGGCTGACCCTGGCGCATGGCGAGCCCGGGCCGATCTTGGCGAAACTTGCGGCACTTTGGGCCGCCCGCGACACCCTCAGCCCGACCGCGGTGGGCGTGGCACTGGCGACGGTCGCGGTGATCGAGGCGCTCAAGCGCTTTGCCCCCCGCCTGCCGAGCCTGCTTCTGGGCATCGCCACGATCACCCTTGCCGCGACGCTCTTGCATCTGCCGGTCGAAACGATCCAGTCGCGCTTTGGCGGCCTGCCGCGGCTTCTGCCCGCCCCGGCGCTGCCGGACTTGTCGCTCGCCAGCGTTCAAGCCGCGTTGCCCTGGGCCTTCAGCTTCACGCTGCTCGGCGCGATCGAGTCGCTGCTCTCGGCAATGGTCGCCGATGGCATGTCGGGCACCCAGCACCGCTCGAACATGGAACTGGTGGCGCAGGGCGTGGCGAACATGGGCGCGGCGCTTTTTGGCGGCTTTTGCGTCACCGGCACGATCGCCCGCACCGCAACCAACGTCCGCGCCGGGGCGAACGGCCCCGCTGCGGGGATGTTCCATGCGCTCTTCATCCTTGGCTTCATGATCGTCGCGGCGCCTTTGGCGGGCTATATCCCGCTCGCCGCCCTGGCCGGGCTTTTGGGCATCGTCGCCTGGAACATGATCGAGCGCCACGAGATGGCGGCGCTGATCCGCTCGTCCAAAGGCGATGCGCTGGTGCTGATCGTCACCTTCCTTGTCGTCGTCTTCCGCGATCTGGCCGAGGGCATCGTGATCGGCTTCGCGTTGGGGGGGCTCGTCTTCATCCGCCACATGTCCGAGATGACCGAACTCGACGAGGGGGCGACCCATGCCCGCGACGCCGACACCACCCGGCGCGATGTCGTCACCTATCACCTGCGCGGCGCGGTTTTCTTTGGCGCGGTGGCGCGGCTCGGCTCGGTGCTCGACCGGATTGCCAGCCATCCGCGGGCGATCCTGCTCGATGTCTCCGAGGTCGGCTTCGTCGACAGCACCGGGGCGCGGATGATCTTGCAGCTGGCGCAAAAGCTTGGGCGCAAGGGCGAGCGGCTGATGGTGCTGCGCGCCTCCCCCGCGATCGAGGCGGCGATGCGGGCGCAGGGCTTGACCGAGCCGATGCTGTGCTATTGCCCCGATGCCGAAGCGGCGCTGGCCAAGCTTGACGCTGCGTGACCCCGCGATTCGGGCCCTGTGTCGGGTGCGGATGCCGCAAGGTCCACTGCGGCACATCGCCGCCACGGGGCTTTGCCGATCCTGCCGCTTTGGCCCCGCGCCATCGCTTTTGCGCGGGGCGCGCAAACAGGACGGGAAACGCACGGAATTTACAGAATTGTGGGGATGACTTGTGAATGAATTTACAAAATCACCTAGTAGGAATGGACAATTACATTGGGTGTGACAAACCCTTTACAATGTCCTAGGGGAATGATGCCTTAGGGTGACGACAGGTTTTCAAGGCCCGGAGAACCGTCAGAGAGGGAGGGACAGATGGGTAAGCAGGAACAGGTGGTGGCAGCGCCGGAACTTCGGGAGGTTCCCGCTGGTTTCGAGGATGCGCATGCGAACGGTGCGAAATACCTCGAGATGTATCGGGAATCGATCGAGAACCCGGATGCGTTCTGGGGCCGGGAAGGCAAGCGGCT
>NZ_QJTK01000008.1 GCF_003217355.1 Rhodobacter viridis
GCGAAAAACTGAACTGCGTGGCGTTTATCTCGCTGTGGGGTGGCAGCGTCCAATGCCGGGCACCGCCTTCCCCGCTCCGATCCCGGCAATGCGAAAATGTGGCGGCGCGATTCATGCCCGGGACATCCGCGATGCGAAAAGAGCCGTCGTGAGTGGCTTCTGGCCGGGAACCTGCCCGGCGGCGCCCCCGCCCGGCGCCGAAACAGGTGACAACGCCGCCTCCCGCCGCCATGTTCAGCATCGGGCGAGGTGAGAGAAGGTGTTTTCACAACGCAAGGTCTGATAATCACCGAAAAGACGGACGGCGAGAACACCATGCTGCACCGTGGCGGTTGCCATGCCCGCAGCCCCGACAGCCGCAACCCGCGGATCCTCATCGTGACGGACCGCGATGATCTCGACAACCAGATCAAGGATACTTTCAAATCCTGCGACCTCAAGCCGATCCGGGCGACGAGCGGCTCTCACTGTTGGAACTCGTTCGGAACAAGGCGCGGCTGGTCACCACGATCATCAACAAGTTCGATGCGGCGCTGAAGAACAGCAAGCAGGCGGACGACGATTCGAGCATTTTCGTGCTGGTAGATGAGAGCCGATCACCGAGAAGATGGAGGTGGACCCGACGTTCTCCAAACGGTTCCCCGGATCTGTTTCGAAGCCAATCCGTGTTGTCGGATCGCTTAGGCTTGTTGCTTAAATTTCAGCGATCGCTCAGACTGATGCGATATCCACCGCAGACATTTGAGATCCGCAATGCTCGCCGCCCTTGTCACTGTCCTTCGGGTCATCTTCTTTTTCGCACTGTATTTTGTGGTTTGCATGTTCGTGGTCGTGCTGGCGCTGCAAGATTGGCCCGTCGGCGCGCAGATGGCGCTGGCCTTCGGAGCCCCAGTGCTTCTGGTTTCGGCGCAAGAGAGACGGCGCCGCAAACGGCGGCGCATGAGGGAACACTTGCAAGCCGCTCAATACCAGCCTCTGGCGGAAAACTCCCAGGTTGGACCTAGGATCCTGCCGCCGATTCCGGTCACAAGATTCGCAAATTCTTCGCCACAGGCCGCGGAGCCTCAATGGGACGAAATGCAGGTGGGCCGAGTCGAGCGAGATGGCGAGGGCGCACCATATGCGCGTTCCGAATGGCATGTGGTCGGCGCAACGGCGCCGAAAATGCAAGGTCAGGCGGAACTGGAGGCGAGGCGCGAGACCGATCAGGCTTCGAACGCGGGCGAAGTCATTGGACCCACGACCTTGATAGACGCGCCAATCTCCGAGGCTCGCCGTGCGCGCCTCAAGCGGATCGAAGAGCTCCGACAGGCACAGAAACAACGAAATCTGGGATATCCAAACTTGCGGGGTGATGACCGCTGGACCGCGCAGGACAGTTGCGCGCGTGCGGACGAAACGGGTTCGCGACCGGTTGCCGCTGCAGGCCCTGCCATTTTCGAGGACGAACCAATCTCCGAAGCCCGCCGTGCGCGTCTCAAGAGGATCGAAGAGCTCAGGCAGGCTCAGGTTGAGCGGAATCTGGAGCGGTTGAAGCCTCGGGGAGATGAGCATGTTGACGCGCAGGAAAATTGCACACGCTCGGCGGAGGCGCGACAGGGATGGGTACCACGCGGTGAACAAGTCGATCTGGCCGGACGAAGCATCGGCGGAATGATCTATTTTGGCACTCCGCTGCGCCTCGGCGGTGACGGATATTACACCAAGAGCCGTCCGTTCATTGACCCTGCGCTTCCGGTTGCCACTGTTGGAGCTGACAAGGAAAGCCGCCCAATTCCCTACTGGCCGAGCTATTCGGAGATCTCGCCGATTTGTCGAGCCACCTATCTCGACTGGCTCGCGGATGGGCGTCAGGATGCCAGCTATAACCCGGGCTACATGTTCCTGTATTTCTACGGACTGGAACGTCGTTTCTTCATCGATCAGGCGCCCGAAGAGGAAAAGATTGAAATTCTCGAGGAGGTTCGGCGCCTCGCCGCGATTTATGCGCGAGACGGTTCAGCCCAGTTCTATTTGGGCGAGTTCATTCAGATCGCGCAGATCGCGGTTCGTGATCCCGCCGCGTCGGAGCCTGTGTTCGATTTTCAAGGCTGGGAACTGCCTTTCGGCGTGAAGGCCGCGATCGGAACAAAAATTGCGCAGGGGGAACCGCTTGGCTGGGATTGGACGCTCAGCTGGCTGATCTGCCATCCCGAGCATCCGATGCGAACCGCATCGAAACGCTGCGCCGAGGAATTTCGCGCGCTTTTTCGGCTGCGTTTCGAAGAGCGATTTCCCGAGGGCCTGAAGGTCACCAAGCCCCGCAAGACCCTCGACGCCCGGTATCAGGCCGCGTCGCAGGAGTTTCATGCCGATCTATCGCCCAGGCTCGACGGCAAGCCTTTGCCCGATATTTCGGGCGTCCGGAAGCCAGTCGAGATCGCCCAGGAAATCGCCGATGAGGTTACGGAAGCGCTTGAAAGGTTCAGCCGCTATCTTGGGCGCAACCCGGAAGGTCGTGGGAGTCTTGAGGCCCATGCCTTGCTGCCACCTGAATTGCGTGAACTGTTCCCCTCGAAGCAGCTGGAAGCGCTGAGGGCCTGGGCATCGGAGCGCGTGGCCGCGGGAGGGATTGTTCCAGCAGTGGAGATGATCGCCAGGCTCGAGGACAAGCGGCCCGATAAACTTACCAAGGCTCAGCTGACGGGTGCTGCCGACACGCTGGCCCGCATCGGCTTCGGGCTTGCGCCCGATCCGCGCTTTGCCTTGCGCGCCCCGAAAATCGACGAGCCGCTGGTGATTTTTGCGCTCGAGGCACCGGTCGAGAATCTGGAGGATGTGTCTGCGGCCTACCGGCTGGCGCTGCTCGAACTGGCGCTTGGCGCCGTGGTCGCGCTGGCCGATGGTGTGGTGTCCGAACCGGAGCGGCAGGCGCTTCTGGCGCGGATCGCGCGGGCAGACCAAATCTCTGAACCTGAGCGGTTACAGCTGAAAGCCAACATGGAATGGCACCTTGCCGTGCCGCCCGACATCGCGCTTTTGCGCCGCAAGCTCAAGGAGGCCGGCCCCGACATGCAAAGCGCCCTGCGTGCCGCGCTGGTGGCCGCCGCCCACGCCGATGGCTTGATTCAGCCAGAGGAAGTCGCGCAGATCGAGAAGCTCTATCGTACGCTTGGCCTCGATCCGGGGCTTGTCTACTCCGATATCCATGCTGGCGATGATGTCCCGGTTCGGGTCAGGCCCTCCAGCGCCGGAGCCCCGGGCGAGCCGATCCCGGATCAGGCATCGGCACCCCGGCGCGCGCTCGATCCGGCGCTTATCGCGGTGATCCGCTCGGATACGGCCCGCGTTTCCTCGGTCTTGGGCGAGATTTTCGGCGCGCCTGGCGAGGAGCAGGAGGAGGCATCGCAGCCCGAGTCTGCCGCTTCCGGCGGCAAAGATCCGGTCATCAAGGGGCTGGACCCGGCCGCTTCCGCGCTGGTGCTCGAAATTATCAACTGCACCCATTTGACCGAAGAGGCGTTCGATGCCGCCTGCAAACGGCACGGGCTGATGCCCGCCGGTGCGCTGGAGGCGATCAACGAATGGGCTTTCGAGACGCACGGCGAGGCGCTTCTGGACGCTTACGACGGATATGACGTGTCGCCGCAGATTGCCGCTGCGGTGCGGGGGCAATTTGCCAAGGAGGAAGAGAATGTCGACGCTTAAACCCCGTGAGCGGGATGCGATCGTGCAGGCGCTGCGCGCTGGTGTCGTCCCAAAGCAGGGGCTTCGGCACCTTCAGGTTGGCCGTGTGCGCGAAATCGAGGAACTGGTTCGGGATATCGAACGCATCGCCGATGGCGGTGCAGCAATCCGCTTCGTGATCGGCGAATACGGGTCGGGCAAGACGTTCTTCATGAACCTGATCCGGCTGGTGGCGTTGGAAAAGGGACTCGTGGTGATGTATGCCGATCTGGCCCCGGATCGACGTCTGCATGCCTCCGGTGGGCAGGCCCGAGGGCTCTACGCCGAGATGGCGCGCAATCTTTCGACCCGCACTAAGTCGGATGGCGGGGCGCTGGCCAGTGTCGTCGAACGCTTCGTCTCGCAAGCGCAACGCGAGGCGGAACAGACCGATACGCCGACGTCCATGGTGATCCGTTCGCGACTGGCGCATTTCGAGGAGTTGACCGGCGGTTTCGATTTTGCCGAGGTTATCCGCCGCTACTGGGAAGGGCACGAGGCGGGCGATGAAGAGTTGAAATCAGCGGCGCTGCGTTGGCTCCGCGCAGAATTCTCCACCCGCACCGATGCGCGCAAGGCGCTCGGCGTGCGCACGATCGTCGACGATGCGAGCGTTTATGATCATCTCAAGCTGATGTCGGCCTTCGTGCGCGCTGCGGGCTACAAGGGGCTGCTCGTCGGGCTCGACGAGATGGTGAACTTGTTCAAGTTGACCTCGGCGCAGGCCCGTAACGCGAATTACGAGCAGATTCTGCGCATTCTCAATGATGTGCTGCAAGGCAGCGCCGAAAATCTGGGGTTCCTGATGGGGGGCACACCGGAATTCCTGATGAACACCCGGCGCGGTCTTTACAGCTACGAGGCGCTGCAATCGCGGCTTGCGGAAAACAGCTTCGCGCGCGACGGGCTGGTTGATCTGTCCGGGCCAGTGATGCGGCTTGCCAGCCTGACGCCCGAGGATCTGTTCGTGCTCTTGCACAACATCCGCGCGGTCATGCAGCACGAAGACGACATGGTTCCCGATGCCGCGCTTGAAGCCTTCATGGCGCATTGTTCGGAACGCATCGGCGAGGCTTATTTCCGCACCCCGCGCAACACGGTCACCGCCTTCGTCAACCTTCTGGCCGTGCTGCAACAAAATCCCGGCGTCGCCTGGTCCGATCTGATCACCGGCATCGAGGTGCGCCCCGATCAGGGCGATGACATGAGCGATGTCGACGAAACGATCGGGGCAACGCCGCCGCAAGGTGACGACGAGCTTGTCAGTTTCCGGCTGTAGGGGAAGGGCGTGAGCGGCGCTTTCGAGAAACTCGCCCGCCCGGTTCAGAAATGGATCCGCGCGCAGGGGTGGCGCGAGTTGCGCGACATTCAGAGCCGCGCGATTTGCGCGATTTGCGACGGGCAAGGCGATTTGATCCTCGCCGCCGCCACGGCAGGGGGCAAGACCGAGGCGGCCTTCCTGCCGCTGATTTCGCAGGTGCTGGAGGAACCCGCCGCCGAGCCTGGCTTTGATCTGCTTTATATCGGTCCGCTCAAGGCCTTGATCACCGATCAGGCGCGACGGCTTGAGGATATCTGTGCCGAGAGCGGCTTGCCCGTTGTGCCGTGGCATGGCGATGTCGCGGCCTCGGTGAAAGCGCGCGCCCTCAAGGCCCCGCGCGGCATCCTTTTGATCACGCCGGAATCGCTCGAGGCGCTGTTCGTGCGGCGCGGGCTTGAAATCCCGCGCCTGTTCGGCGCGACGCGCAGCGTGGTGCTTGATGAACTCCATTCCATCCTCGACAGCGAGCGCGGCGTGCAGGTGCGCTCGCTTCTCACCCGGCTGGAACAGGCCACGGGCCATTCCTTGCGGCGGATCGGCCTTTCGGCGACGCTGGGCGACATGGGCCTTGCACGGCGCTATCTGCGCCCCGACGCCCCCGAAACGGTCGCGCTGATCGAGGCGTCGGGGGGCGAGGCAGAGTTGCGCTTGCAACTGCGCGGTTACCTCTCGGGTGAGGATAACGAAAGCGGCCCCTCGGCCACCGATGCGATTGCCGCGCATCTCTTCGATCATCTGCGCGGAAGTGACAATCTGGTCTTTGCCGGGGCGCGGCAGTCCGTTGAAATCTATGCCGACCGGCTGCGTGCGCGCTGCGAAGAGGCCCGCCTGCCGCAGGAATTCTATCCTCACCATGCCTCCTTGTCGCGCGAACATCGCGATTTCGTCGAAAAGCGGCTGAAGGACCGGACCCAACCTACAACCGCGATCTGCACATCGACGCTCGAACTGGGCATCGACATCGGGGATGTCACCTGCGTGGCGCAGATCGGCGCGCCGTTCAGCGTGGCCGCCTTGCGCCAGCGGCTTGGCCGTTCGGGTCGCCGCGCGGGCCAACCAGCGATCTTGCGGCAGTATTCTGTCGAGACGCGGTTGACGCCGCAAAGCGGGCTTGTCGACAGGCTTCGTCTCGGCCTTGTGCGAGCGGTGGCGATGATCGAGCTTTTGCTTGAGGGTTGGTGCGAGCCTCCGCGCGCTGATCAGCTGCATCTATCGACGCTTGTGCATCAGGTTCTCTCGGTGATTGCGGGCCAGGGCGGCGCTTCGGCTTCACAGCTGTATCGGCTGCTGTGCAGGGAAGGTCCTTTCCGTCAGGTCTCTCCGCTGCTCTTCACGGACGTATTGCGGGCGATCGGACGCGCCGAGGCCGGGCTGATCGAACAGGCCGCCAACGGGCTCCTGTTGCTCGGCCTGCGCGGTGAAAAACTGGTCGAGCACTATGGGTTCTATGCCGTTTTCCCGACGCCCGAGGAATACCGGCTGATTTCGGCGGGCCGCGACCTCGGAACAATCCCGCTCGACAATATCCTTGCCCCCGGAATGATGCTGATCTTCTCGGGACGTCGCTGGAGTGTTCGAGAAATCGACACCGACGCGAAGGTCATCATGGTCGAGCCCGCGAAGGGGGGAGTGCCGCCCCGGTTCGGGGGCGAGCCCGGGCTGATCCACGACCGGGTGATCGAAAAGATGCGCGATATCTATGCGGGTAATCAGACCCCGGTCTACATGGATCGGACCGCGGTTGACCTCCTCGCCGAGGCGCGCTGCCATTACCATGCCGCCGGCTTTGCGCAATCCGCCATCGTGAATATCGGGCCGGGAAACTGGTTTCTTGCGACGGGGTGCGGCACCGTGAAGACCGCGACGCTTGCGCTGGCTTTGCAAGGCGTCGGGTATCAGGTTGATCGCCATGACGGGTTTCTTGAGCTCGCTTCCGGCACCGATGCACAGCCCCTTGAAAAGACGCTCGCGCAGTGGGCCGAGGGGGCGGAGGTGGATTTGTTCGCGGCTTCGCCCAACCTCATATTCGAACCGTATCACCCCTATCTCGGTGATGGTCTGCTGCGCGCAGACGCATGCAGCTCACGGTTGGAGGCAGGGGTTTTGCCCGGGATATGTGCCCGGTTGCTTGAGGGCTGCGCCACATCTCACGCCAAGGCCGCGCCTGCCCGTGCGACATCGCGCGAAATTCCGCCGCTTCCGGGCGCTGAGTATCGTTTTCTCGCGCTGGATGTCGAAACCGCAAACGGAGATTGCGCGAGCATCTGTCAGATCGGCCTTGCCTGTGTGCGCCACGACGGACTGATCGACAGCTGGTCGAGTTATATCGATCCGGAAGTTCCCTTTTCCCCTTTCAACACGCGCCTGCACGGGATCGGGCCGGTAGAAGTGTGCGGTGCGCCGAGGTTTCTCGATGTCATCGCAGTGCTTGAGCCGCTGCTGAACCGTCACGTGATCTTTCAGCACAGCGGTTTCGATCCGCGCGCGATTGCGGGAGCCTTCGCACTCGCAGGACTGCGGGCTCCCTCATGGCTGTGGCAAGACAGTGTCAAGATCGCCCGTTGCGCTTCGCCCGAATTCCGCGGCGACGGGGGGCATGGCCTCGCGCATCTGAAGGACCGTCTCGGACTCGACTTCGCGCATCACGACGCCGCGGAAGACGCGCGTGCTGCGGCGATGGTGGTGCTTCTGGCGGAGCAGCGGATGGGGCGCAACTTCGAAGAAATACTAGGTATCCAATTGTAAATTTTGGGCGTATTCACTCCCGAGACCTTGCGAGATCGGTCCGAGTGACGAGTTCGGCCCATTGCGGTCGGTCGAAACGGGCTTCATGCGGCGGTGCGGTTGCCCCGAAGCGGCCGTTTATGGTGTGGTGCAGAAAAATCCCGAGCCGGCTATCGCTGGGGGCAGGTCAGTGTCAATAAACTAGGGGCACCTCACTCCGCCAAGCACGACCGAACGCCACCCAAATCCAACCTTCTCTGGGACCGAACGGTTCGTTAACGCTTCTAGGCCCAAAGTGAGGTAGGTTCCCCGACATCTGCAGGGGGAACCATGAGTTCATTTGTCAGCTTCAACCAGTTCGTACGACACGGCGGCCACGCGACCATTGTCCTCGGCCTTCGTGCGATTGAACTTGCGATGGAGCTAAAGCACGCGCGACTGGACAGTACCGTTACGGATGCATTTGAACAGCGGCTGCGCGAGCTTGCGGCAGAGAATTGGTCCGCCTTGACGGGAGCGTTCGCGCGTGCAGGCATCGTCGCTGATCCGACTGTCGAAGACGTAGAGACCGAGATTTCCCGCGAGCGGGCTGACTTTTCGGAACAGGCTTCAGCGATCATGGCAACCACTGACCCGAGCGTTGCTGACGCCGATGTTTCGACACTTTCCGATTGGCTCGCGCGTCGATTTCTGACCCAGATCAACGAATGGCGCCAGCGACGGTTGGGCGTGACCCATTTTGTCTGGCGGACGCAGGACGATGAGAAGGTCCGCGCGGCGCACGCCGAACGCGATGACAGGGTCTATTCCTGGCAAGACGAATTCCCCGATGGTCCGCCCGGTCACGGCTACAACTGCCGATGCGTCGCCGAACCGGCGATCGTCGACGGAACGATCCTGCTCACAGATTTCCCGACATCTCCAGACCTCAGCGAGAGGATAGCCCAGGCGCAAGCCGACGGGCTCACCGACGCAGCGGCAGATGCAGCAGCAGGCGGTGCGATTTCGGTCTACAATCTGTTCCGCTTTTCGTGGCTTGGTTACCGGCGCCTGTTCGGTGTGATCACGCCTGAGGAGGAGGCCGAGCGCCTCGCCATGCGCGAAAGCCTGGCCAGCGCCATTCGAGCGCTCGCCGATCTCGACGCCGAGACCGTCCGCCAACTGAGCGAAGCCTTCGTCGACTATTTCGACGCCAGACACGCGGACCTGCGTCTGCTCGACCTCGAATTCCGTCTCGGGCTCGCCTCGGAAGACGCATTGCTCAAGGCCTATCGCGACGTCGCCTATCTGGACGCAGCGACAACGCTCGGGGGCGTGGCCCTTACGACGACGCTCGCACGGCTTGGGGTAGGGGTAGCACGGCTCTCGCCGCGGGCAGCAATCGTCGGCTTGCGCTCGGCTGCCCTGCGCATCGACGGCATGATCGCCATGCGGAGCGCCACGGTCGACAGCTTCGTCGCGCGCAGATTTGCCGAGTTGGCAACGCAGGGACACGGCCCGCAGCGTCACGAAGGCGCGGTCACTCGACAGATGCTGATCGACCGCGTGTTGCTCGGCATAGATCCGATGACCGGGACTTCGAGAGACGGCGTGACCGGGAGACCGCACCGCGCGCCACCGATTGCCAGCCGTATCACGTCGCCTGAGGCATTCGTTGCCGCCGAGCGCTTCGTGCGGCGAACGCCCGAATATCGCGCGGCTCGAGACGCTGCGCAATTCGAACCGGCATATCAGCGCGGCAGCTTCCTCGTCGTTCTTCCTTTGGAGGACGCGCTTGGCCCGGACTACCTGCGCCTCGTAGAGGGAGTCAGGACTGCCGGCGGAGGCGCCATCAGCGCAGATTTCGATCGTGGCAACCTGCTGGCTGTATTCCGCCATGTGCAGGGCAGTGAACCTGCGCTCGTCACCATGTACCCGATCACGAGGTAGAAAATGGTCAGCCTAGACAGTTGGAAAAGGACTATGTTCCTGCTTTGTGGGCCGGAGACCTACGATCCCGACGCCTTGAAGGCGGGTCTTGAGATTGACCCTGATGACTCGCGCCGATTCCGGGAACGCTTCGAGGCGGTCTTGCGGTACAGGCCGTTGACTGCCGACGAATACGAAAAGGATATCGGGTTCCATTTTGACAATGACGAAGAGATGTACGGCTACCTTCGGGCGATGTTCGACTTTCTTTTCCAACGCGGACCATTTCCGGAATGACTTTTTTGGCGGCATTGGCCGGGATTGGCGACGAGCCTGTGCTGGTCACGATGTATCCGATGGAAGCGCGACAATGAAATCTCTCGACCTGCGGACCCAGGCTTGGCTGGATGACATGTTCCTCTATTGCGGGGCGAACGTGTATGGCCCGGACAAATTGAAAGAAGAACTCGGGTGGTCGAGCGAATGGTCTGAGCACCTGCGTTGGAATTTCGATTATGTCTTGGAAAACCGGTCTCTGACCGCTGACGATTACGCGCGCAGAACGGACATCGAATTCGAAAACGACGAAGCGCTGTTTGCGTACGTCGAGGCGCTGCGTGATTTTCTTTTTTTGAACGGACCTTATCCCGAATTCGAAGGCTGAGCCAGGCTGGAGAACGTTCGACGGCAGGCCCACCCCCTCCATCGAATGACTGCTTTCGGGACGCGATCGCGGAACCGCACGGCGCGGCCACCGTCCGCTTTCCGCCCTCTTCGAAGGCGCCGCGCGTCATGCTCGCGTGAGCCATGACCGACCGCAGGCGACAGCGCATCTTGGCAAGCAGATCACTGATCGCACGCGCTTCCCCGAGGGTGGATGACAAAGTTGACGCATGCTTCAGGAGCCTGCGTCCATGTCGATGACAGCCTGACCCGCACCGCGCTGCAGGGCTTGAACGAAGCGCTCGTGGATCCGCAATCGACGGTAGGTGAACCCGTAGGGCTTCTCCGGCGGACCGATCGGATGAACTCCAACCTCTTTCAGCTGTTTCCTGGTCGCGTCCCGATCGAGGCGAAGCCAGTCGGCGAGTTCCTTGCAGGTCATGAACTCCGTGCGAAAATCGCTTATATGCGCCTCGGTCACATAGTATTGCGGCTTTGCGGTCACTGGGTTCGGGGCGAAGTCTGCCTTCATCACGCCATCTCGGATCATCGCGCGCATCTGAACCTGGGTTACGCCCAAGCGCTCCGCCGCCTGCTCCACGGTAAGACCCGTCGCCTTGGCTCGCAGCAGGAGCGGGCGAATTTCCCGGACATTGACGAGCACCGCGAGATAGCCCTCGCGTCCGGTGTGCCGACTGATCTTTTTCAGCTTCCCGTCGAAGATCAGCCCCACGATTTCCCTTGCGGAACAGACGAGCCGACGGCAGGCCGAGGGGATGTCGTGAAAGTCGTGCATGGCCTGAGATGTCGCCACACCCCCGAGCAAGAGGCGATCAAGGAAGCTCTGGATTTCGGCGGGATGAAAGCTTGGATAGGTGTCCGCGCCGGTCGGAAGCGGACAGATGAACCCCGCCTTGACCATGATCTCAAGCTGGTCGCGCGGGAAGTTGAAGCGCTCGATCACATCGGTCCAGCCAAGGCCTTCGAGCATCGGGCGCACCAGCGCCTCTGCGGCATCGGCGTCGAACAGGTCCCACGCTGCGCGCCTTGCCGAAGTTTCAGGAACCAGTCCGGCATCGACGAGGGCCTTGCGCAGACGGTCCGTGCCCATGCCCGTCGCGTTCGACAGCGAGCGGATGGAATGGAGGCGGCGCTTCTCGACCCGGTGGCCCAGCACGTCGTCGTCGGGGGCGAGCGGCCATGTCGCAAGAATGTGCTCGCGCAGGAGGGTGCGAAACGGGGTGAATTCCGGGCCCTCGAGATCACGCGAAAAACGGTCGTAAAGGGGGCCGAGGCGCGCATGCAGGCCATCGTTCGGCGACCCGTCGCGTGCCTGAAGATGGAGGAGCGCCTCGCGGATCTGCGCCTCGCCCTGAGAGGCCGAGAAAAAGCCGACATCGGCCGCCATGCGCCATCGCACCGGACTGAGCTTCAGCGAGCGTGGGAATTTCTCCAGCAGAAGGGAGCGCCCGAGAAGCTCGGTGAAGGTCGCGGCGGCGGTCAGCTCGAACCTGTCTAGCCAGAGTCCGGTGGTTTCTCCATCAAGGCGCCGCACGAGCCATTGTTCGAACGGCGAGACTGGCAGGGAGGGCGTGTCCAGGGCGCCGGTTATCACCTGCGGCATGAAGAGGCCGATCCGCGTTGCGAAATCGTGGCGCTTGGTCCGGTCGCTGTCGGTCCAGACCTCGACAAGAGCGCGGTTGTGGCGGGGGCAGGCTCGGAGGAAGGGAACCTGCCAATTCGAGCGAAAGGCCATGCCGATCTGATGCGGCAGGCCAGAACCTCGGGCATCTTCACGCAGGCAATCGGGGCAGATCCGCGTGGTGGGGCTGCGCACGGCTTGGCGCGGAAAGACATTGCCGTTGCGCTCGAAGCTGCGGGTGCTCACGCGCGAAAAACTGGCAGATCGGAGGGGGCGAGGATCCGTGTCCGCGATCTGCGCAAGCCCCTCGATCGCGTGGGGCGCGCCGTCGATCAGATCGGAAAGGTCGATCCCGATCAGGACGGCAAAGCTCTCCAGGTTGGCGCCATTCCGCATGGCGAGGCGCGACAGATATGAGGCCGGCGCTTCGCCGGGCGCGGGGTCGAACCTGAGTGTGAGGCGGGGAAGCGCTGAGGTCATGATCCGGCTGGCAATTCTGGCTTCCTTGCTTTGCCCTGAAACCGCCGGGTCCTCAATCCCTGAGGATTAGGGGGGCAATCTTGCCAAAACCGCTTCAAAACCGGGGGATGCCGCTCGAGGAAGTCCCGAATCGCCATTGCGGAAGCTGCAAGTGTCAATTTTGCGGCGTTTCGTTGTCATTGCGGCAAGTTTGAGTGGCAAACCATACACACCCTGCGCGGCGTTTCAGAACCACTGCCCCGGTTCCATCAGGCCCAGATCCAGCAGCTGGCGGCTTGACCAGTCGAAGGGCACCGAATTGTGCCAGCGGAAGGTCGAGATGTCATAGGTCGAGCCGGGGTTGCGCTTGAGCGCCTTGGCGACGCGGAACGAGGCGATCGCCGCGGTCAGATTGTGGTGCCACGGACAGGCATAGGTGTTCAGCTCCTCATCCGAGAGCGTGTGATCGGCCCGCAGCACCAGACCCGGCGCGGTGCGAAAAAGGGCGATCCGGTCGATCTTGCGCCGCGCCGCCGGGATGTGCTCGTCAAAGCGCCAGCGCAGCCCGCCGAAGAAATCCAGCTGCCGATCGCGCGGGTGGTTGCGGTTCGCGGGATCGGGCCGACCAAGCGCGTAATAGCCCGCGCGGTCAAGCATCGCCTCGGCGAGGTTCACACCGTCGGGGTTCTTGTCCAGATCTGCGGCGTAAAGGTCGATCACGTAGCTCAGCATCCCGAAGCGGCGTTCTTCGCTGTGGAAGGCCAGCAACTCGCGCACCGAGCGGCTCTCGCAGAAGGGATAGAAGAGATATTCCGCGTTGAAACCGTAATACATCCAGGTCCCGGCGGGCGCGGCGGCGATCAGCGGGTTCATGGCCTCAAGGAAGGCCTCGGGCCCGCTCGAGATCCAGGGAATGCGGTGGATCTGCGCTGCAAGATCCTCGGGCAGCGCAAGCGTCGGGGGGGCGCAGACCAGAACGGTGCGAAAGCCGAGCTTCAGGTGATGGCGGATCGTACTGTCGACCTCGGTCAGATCCTCGACCAGGATCACCGCCACCGGCGCCTTGGCCAGCACCTTTTTCGCGACGCTCAGGAACGCGGTCTGGGAAGCGTAATCCATGCCTGTCTGCCCCTTTTTGCGCAACGTCGCGGAAGGGGCTGGGGAATGCAAGCCTCTCGCGCGGTTGCTTGCGCAGCGCGTTTGCGGTATCGGGCGCCAACCCCGGGAGGCCCCCATGTCCGACGCGCCGAAAAAGCTGCATATCAAGACCTATGGCTGTCAGATGAACGTCTATGACAGCGAGCGCATGGCCGAGGCGATGGGCGTGCAGGGCTATACCCTGACCGATGATCCGGCCGAGGCGGACATGGTGCTGCTCAACACCTGCCACATCCGCGAAAAGGCTGCCGAAAAGGTCTACTCCGACCTTGGCCGTCTGCGCCCCCTCAAGGAGGCGAAGCCCGGTCTGACCATTGGCGTCGCGGGCTGCGTCGCGCAGGCCGAGGGCGAGGAAATCATGCGGCGGATGCCGCTCGTCGATCTGGTCGTCGGCTCGCAGAATTACCACCGCCTGCCCGAGATGGTGGCGGCGGTGGCGCGCGGCGAGCGTCCGGTCGATACCGAATTCCCCGCCGAGGACAAGTTCGACAAGCTGCCCGAGCGCCCGGTGCAGGCGCGACCCACGGCCTTTCTGACCGTGCAGGAGGGCTGCGACAAGTTCTGTGCCTTCTGCGTCGTGCCTTATACGCGCGGCGCCGAAATCTCGCGCCCCGTCGCGCGCATCCTGACGGAAGCCGAAAAGCTGGTTGCGAAAGGCGTGAAGGAGATCACGCTGCTCGGGCAGAATGTGAACGCCTACCACGGGGACGGGCAGGGCGGCACTTGGGGCCTTGGCCGTCTGGTGCGCGACCTCGCCCGGATCGACGGGCTCGAGCGCATCCGCTACACCACGAGCCACCCCAACGACATGGCCGACGACCTGATTGCCGCGCATGGCGAAGAGCCGAAGCTGATGCCCTATCTGCATCTGCCGGTGCAATCGGGCGCCGATCCGGTGCTGAAGGCGATGAACCGCAAGCATACCGCCGAGGACTATCTGCGGCTGATCGAGCGCATCCGCGCCGCGCGGCCCGACATCCTGATTTCTTCGGATTTCATCGTCGGTTTCCCCGGTGAAACCGATGCCGATCATCAGGCGAGCCTCGATCTGATCCGGGCCGTGGGCTTTGGCGCGGCGTTTTCGTTCAAATATTCGCCGCGTCCGGGCACGCCTGCGGCCGGTCGCGAGGGCGTCGCGTCCGAAGTGGCCGATGCCCGGCTGCAGGAATTGCAGGCGCTGATCACCGCGCAGCAGAAGGCCACCCAGCTCTCGATGGTCGGTCGCACCGTCGGCGTGCTGTTCGAGAAACCCGGCCGTCTGCCCGGGCAATGGGTCGGCAAGTCCGATCACTTGCATGCCGTGCACGTGAAGGGCGAGGGGATCGGGCCGGGTACGCTTGCGCAGGTGAGAATCACCGCCTCGGCGCCGAACTCGCTGGCGGGCGAATTGCTCTGACCCGTTGGGGTAGGGCCAAAACGCCTTCCGATTGTTCCGGGCCTCGGGGAAATGACACCGGGGCGGAGCAATTCTTGCGAATTATCAACCGGTTTGTTCCCTTTTCTGCCACAATAACGGGGCGAAAGCCCTTTCCTTGTCTCAAGGTTTTGTTACTGTGAGCCAAATTCGTTAACACGCCGGTTTTGCCGGGGTTGTTCCATTCGAGGAGGCTTGTGTGGGGATGACAAGATTGACCCGAGGATTGAAACCGGTTGCGGCGGGCCTTGGGGCTGCGGCCCTTGCGCTGGCAGCTTCGATGGGCCCGGTTGCCGCACAGCAAAAGGCCGAAACCTATATTCCGGCGATCTGGATTGACCCGGATGGCTGCGAACACTGGGCGATGGATGACGGCACCGAGGGCTACATGGACGCGCGCAAGACCCGCGACGGTCGCCCGGTGTGCCACCGCAACGTCTGTGGCGTGCTGCAGACCGACACGCTTTTTGCCACCGACAGCGCGAAACTGACCGCCTCGGGCCGCGGGTATCTGCAGCAGTTCTTCCAATCCGCGCAAGCGCGCAGCTTCATCATCACCGGCCACACTGACAGCCGCGCCTCGGACGAATACAACATGCGCCTGTCGAAAGGCCGCGCCGAGGCCGTCGCCGGGGTGGCGCAACAGGTCGGCGCGCCGGTGCTGGCGGTGAACTGGTATGGCGAGCGGATGCCGAAAGCGACGAACGCCACCGCCGCGGGCATGGCGCAGAACCGCCGCGTCGAAGTGATCTGTGTGAAGTGAGGGGCGAGACGATGAACGCAACGAAACTCCTGCTTCTGGGTGCGGCCGCGCTGGCGATGGCGGGCTGCGACAATAGCTATGGTCCCGACAAGTCGATCGACCGCGGCATCAACGCCCACCATCTGAGCACGCTCAAGGCCGGTGTCTGGGTCGACCCCGAGGGCTGCGATCACTGGATCATCGATGACGGCGTCGAGGGCTACATGTCCGAGCGCGTCGATGATTACGGCAAGCCGATCTGCTCGGGCGCTGCGCCGCCGAACACCGTCGTCGGGCCGTTCAAGGAAGGCTCGCCGGTTCCTGACTACCTCTGATCGGGAAATCAGCATTCGCCCAAAATTCGGGCAATCCGGCCGCGCAACGCCTTGCGCGGCCGCTTTCATGTCGCTGAGATGAATTTTTTCGCGCACCAGTGGTTTCGCGCAAACCAGCGCTTGCGTCGCCCGGGGGTGGGGTGCACCATATCTTTACCACGCCAGCCAAGGGAGACGTTATTGGGCTTCAGCGCGATCACACCCCCGCCCCGCACTCAGGACGCTTACGAGACGCTTCTCGAGTATCCCGACAACCGGTTGCTGATCGATCTTTGCGGAGAATTCGACCGTAACCTCGCCCAGATCGAGCACAAGCTGTCGGTCCATATCCTCCGCCGCGGCAATCAGCTGGCGGTGGTGGGCACGGCCGAGGCGCAGGGGCAGGCGGCCTCGGTTCTGAACGCGCTTTATGCGCGGCTCGAGGCGGGAAAGGCGATCGACGCGGGCGAGATCGACGCGGCGATCCGGATGTCGGATCTGGGCCACGACGGGGTCTCGGTCGATGAACAGCTGGAGATGTTCGCGGCAGGCAAGTACGAAATCCGCACCCGCAAGAAGCAGGTCGAGCCGCGGACGGATGCGCAAAAGGCCTATGTGCGCGCGCTGTTTGAAAACGAGATGGCCTTCGGCATCGGTCCGGCGGGCACGGGGAAAACCTATCTCGCGGTCGCGGTCGGCGTGACGATGCTGATCGGCGGGCTGGTCGACAAGATCATCCTGAGCCGTCCGGCCGTCGAGGCGGGCGAGCGTCTGGGCTTTCTGCCCGGCGACATGAAGGACAAGGTCGATCCCTACATGCAGCCGCTGTACGACGCACTGAACGATTTCCTGCCCGCCAAGCAGATGGCGAAGCTGATGGAGGAAAAGCGCATCGAGATCGCGCCCCTGGCCTTCATGCGCGGGCGGACGCTCTCGAATGCCTTCGTCGTGCTGGACGAGGCGCAGAACGCCACGACGATGCAGATGAAGATGTTCCTGACGCGTCTGGGGCAGGGGAGCCGGATGGTCATCACCGGCGATCGCACGCAGGTCGACCTGCCGCGCGGCACCGCCTCGGGTCTGGCCGATGCGGAACGCATCCTCGCCGGGGTGAAGGGGATTTCCTTCAACTATTTCACCGCCGAGGATGTGGTGCGTCACCCGCTTGTGGCGCGGATCATTGGGGCTTATGAACGGGCGGATGAAGGAACCGCTGGTTGATTGTCTGATCGAGGAAGCGGCCTGGCAGGGGATCGACCTTGCCGGGCTTTCGGAACGCGCGGCGCGGGCTGTGCTCGCCGATCAGGAGATGGAGGCGAAAGACTGGGAAATCAGTCTGATGGGCTGTGACGATGCCCGCATCGCCGAACTGAACGCCGATTTCCGCGGCAAGCCCACGCCGACGAATGTGCTCAGCTGGCCCGCGCAGGATCTGGCCGCCGAGGACGACGGCGAGGAACCCTATTTCCCCGAGCCCTTCGTGCCGGGCGAGCGCGATTCCCTCGGCGATATCGCGATTTCCTTCCAGACCTGTGCGCGCGAAGCTGAAACCGCAGGCAAATCGATTCACGATCATGTCACACATCTGGTGATACATGGCGTTTTGCATCTTCTGGGCTATGACCATGTGCGCGACGCTGACGCGCAGTTGATGGAAAGCATTGAAGTGCGTATCTTGGCCGCTCTGGGGATCGCAAATCCCTACGAGGTCTAGCCCCGCACGGGTACATTTGGAAAGGACAGATGGGACAAGTCGCAGACGGAAGCAATTCCGCCGCCGCCGCGCCCGCTTCGGACCCCGAAGCCGGCGAGAGTAGCAACGAACCTCAGCCTAGAGGCTTTTTCGGGCGCATTTTTGGCGCGCTCGGCGCTTCTCCGGGCGAGGCCGATCCCGCCGAGGCGCAATCCGCCGGCGCTGCCGCAGCCCCCGCGGGCCTGCCGGGGCTGGGCAACCTGCGCAAGATGCGGGTGGGCGATGTCGCCGTGCCGAAGGCCGAGATCGTCGCCGTTCCGGTCACCACCACCCGCGATGAGCTGGTCGAGGTCTTCCGCACCCAGGGCTATTCCCGCCTGCCGGTGTTCAAGGACACGCTCGACAGCCCGATGGGGCTGGTCCTGCTCAAGGATCTGGCGCTGGCGCATGGGTTCGGCTCTGCCGCGGGCCGGTTCTCGCTGCGCAAACTGTTGCGCCCGCTGCTTTATGTGCCGCCCTCGATGCCGATCGGCGTGCTGTTGCAGAAGATGCAGGTGCAGCGCATCCATATGGCGCTGGTGATCGACGAATATGGCGGGGTTGATGGCCTTGTGACGCTCGAAGACCTGATCGAACAGGTGATCGGCGAGATCGAGGACGAGCATGACGAGGAAGAAGACGGCCTCTGGAAGCTTGAAAAGCCCGGCCAATGGCTGGTGCAGGCCCGCACGCCGCTGACCGATTTCGAGGCCGAGATCGGCGTGAAACTGGCCGATGCCGAGGAAGGCGCCGAGATTGACACTTTGGGCGGTCTGGTCTTCATGCAGATCGACCGCGTGCCCACCCGGGGCGAGGTGATCGTGGCGGAAAACGGCGTCGAATTCGAGGTCGTCGATGCCGATCCGCGCCGGGTCAAGCGGCTGCGGGTGCGGCTGCCGGGCGTCGCCGCCGAATAAACAGAACGGAAACTTCATGCGCGTGCCCCCGCTTTACAATCCTGCGGTCAAATTCCTTGTCTGGGGTCTGGCCGCGCTTCTGGGGGTGGGGGTGGCGCTGGGACAGGCGCCGTTCGGGCTGTGGTGGTTGGCGCTGGTCGCGCTCTCGCTTCTGATCGTGCTGGGTCAAGCGACCTCGCCTTTCCGCGTCGGTCTGGCGGCGGGCACCGGCTATGCGGCGCTTGCGATGTTCTGGATCGTCGAGCCCTTCTTTGTCGAGCCCGAGGTCTACGGCTGGATGGCGCCTTTCGCGCTTGTTTTCATGGCTTTGGGCATGGGGCTTTTCTGGGCCTTGGGCATGAGCCTTGGCGCGCGTCTGGGCGGGGCCGTGATCTCGCGCGCGGCGGGCGTGGCGGTGGGGCTTTTCGGCGCCGATCTTCTGCGCAGCTACATCTTCACCGGGCTGCCCTGGGTTCTGTTCGGTCATATCTGGATCGACACGCCGCTGGCGCAGGGCGCGGCTTTCGTCGGCGCGATGGGGCTGAGTGCGCTGACGCTGTTTCTCGCCGTGCTGCCCTGGCTGATGCCGCGGGCGAAATGGCGCCTGCCTGCGGCGGGCGTTTCCGTCGCGATCGTCGCGAGCCTTTGGGTCGGCGGCGCGCTGCGGCTGGCCGAGCCGGTCCCGCCGCGGGCCACGCCGGTCAATCTGCGTATCGTGCAACCGAACGCACCGCAGGATCTGAAATGGCGCCCCGAATATGCCGAGGAATTCTTCTTCCGCCACCTCGATCTGACCGCCCAGCCGCCTGCGCCGGGCAAGCCCGCGCCCGATCTGATCCTCTGGCCCGAAACCGCGGTGCCGTTCCTGCTCGACCGCCCCGGCGATGGTCTGACGATGATCGCCGAGGCGGCCCATGACGTGCCGGTCGCCGTCGGCATCCAGCGCGAGGACGGCCCGCGCTATTTCAATTCGCTGGCGATGATCGGGGCCGGGGGCAAGATCGGCCCGGTCTATGACAAGGTTCATCTGGTGCCCTTTGGCGAATACATCCCCTTTGGCGATGCGCTGGCGCGGTTCGGCATCACCGCCTTTGCCGCGCGCGAGGGCAATGGCTATTCCGCGGGCGAGACGCGCAAGCTTCTGGATCTCGGCACGGCGGGTCTCGTGCAGCCGCTCATTTGCTACGAGGCGGTTTTCCCGCAGGACATGCACGCCGATCGTCGCCCCGACTGGCTGCTGCAGATCACCAACGATGCCTGGTTCGGCGAGATGTCGGGCCCGGTGCAGCATCTGGTGCAGGCGCGGTTCCGCGCCATCGAATTCGGCCTGCCGCTCGCCCGGTCTGCCAATACCGGGATTTCGGCGCTCGTCGATGCGCATGGGCAAGTGCTTGAAAGTCTTGGTATGGGCCAGCAGGGCGTGATCGACGTGCGACTTCCCGGATCGCTTGCCGCGCCGCTTTACGCCCGCATGGGCGATGGACCGCTTCTGGCAGGTCTTATCGCCGCAGTTGCCCTCGTTTGGGGGCTTGGGCGCAAATCGCGCGTTGACCGCCATAGAATCGGGGGCTAGCGTCCGCTCACCACTCCAACGGCTTCCTGGCGGGGTGGGAACACATCAATGGAGCACTTCCCCATGTCACGTTCTAACTATGTCTTCACTTCCGAGTCCGTCTCGGAGGGTCACCCCGACAAGGTCTGCGACCGCATCTCCGATGCCGTTCTGGATGCCTTCCTTGCCGAAGAGCCGAATGCCCGCGTCGCCTGCGAGACCTTTGCCACCACGAACCAAGTGGTCGTCGGCGGGGAAGTGGGTCTTTCCGACAAAGCCAAACTGGCCGAGTTCATGGGCCGTATCGACGGGATCGTCCGCGATTGCGTCAAGGATATCGGCTACGAGCAGGACGCCTTCCACTGGGCGACGCTGAACTTCGCCAACTACCTGCACCCGCAATCGGCGCATATCTCGCAAGGCGTCGACAAGGACGGGGCTGGCGATCAGGGGATCATGTTCGGTTATGCGACCGACGAGACGCCGGAACTCATGCCCGCGCCGATCCAATATGCCCATGCGATCCTGCGCCGTCTGGCCGAGGTGCGCAAATCGGGCGCCGAGCCGACGCTCGGCCCGGATGCGAAATCGCAGCTTTCGGTGCGCTATGAGGATGGCAAGCCGGTCGGCGTCACCTCGATCGTGCTTTCGACGCAGCACAAGTATGAAAGCCAGACCTCGGATGACATCCGCGCGATCGTCGAACCGCATATCCGCGCGGTGCTGCCGGCGGGCTGGATCGACGAAAAGACCGAATGGTGGGTGAACCCGACGGGGACGTTCGTCATTGGCGGCCCGGATGGGGACGCGGGTCTGACCGGCCGCAAGATCATCGTCGACACCTATGGTGGCGCGGCGCCGCACGGCGGCGGGGCGTTCTCGGGCAAGGACCCGACCAAGGTGGACCGCTCGGCCGCTTATGCCGCGCGCTATCTGGCGAAGAACGTGGTGGCTGCGGGTCTCGCGAAGCGCTGCCTCATCCAGGTGTCCTATGCGATCGGCGTGGCGAAACCGCTGTCGATCTATGCTGACACCTATGGCACGGGCGAGGTTCCGGATGCGGAAATCGAACGCATCGTGGCCGAATGCATGGATCTGACGCCGCGCGGCATCCGCACGCAGCTGGATCTGAACCGCCCGATCTATGCGCGCACCTCGGCCTATGGCCATTTCGGCCGCGCCCCGGAAGCCGATGGCGGCTTCTCGTGGGAGCGTACCGATCTGGTCGAAGCGATCAAGAAAGCGGTCTGAACCGGTTTCGAAAGATCACGGGGAAGGGGGCCTTCGGGCCCCCTTTTTCAATGCGTTGCAGGGTATTTCGCCTCGGGCAAGCCCGAGGCGACCCGCGGGGGGCTCCGCCCCCCGCACCCCCCGGCGTATTTTGCCAAGGAAAAGCACAAGGCAGGGAGGGGGCTCGGTCAGAGCCCCGGCGGGTCGCCTTGGCGACATCATCGCAGCCCATCCCCCCTTGACCGGGGGCCCCTTTGCGCCCTAATCCGCGGCCCCATGACCGAGAGCCCCGACACCCCCGAGACCACCGTGCCCGCCCCGCAACCGGAGTGGCGCAATTTCTATGGCCGCCGCTCGGGCAAGACGATGCGGGCCTCGCAAAAGACCTATATCAGCGAGGATCTGGGCTCACTCACGCCGGGTGGCATCTCGAAAGAGGAAAACCCGGGCCGCGAGATCATCGATCCCGGCACGATCTTCGGCAATGACGCGCCCCTGTGGCTCGAGGTCGGCTTTGGTGGTGGCGAGCATATGGTGCATATGGCCGCCCGCAATCCGGGGGTGAATATCCTTGGCTGCGAGCCCTTCATCAATGGCGTCGCGATGCTGCTGGGCAAGATCCGCACCGCGGGCGTTTCGAATGTCGCGATCTGGCCCGGCGATGTGCGCGAGGTGATGGAGGTGCTGCCCGACGGCTGCATCGCCAAGGCCTTCCTGAATTACCCCGACCCCTGGCACAAGCGCCGCCATCATCGTCGCCGCTTCGTCACGCCGGGCTATCTGCAGGCGCTGCACCGCATCCTGTCGCCGGGCGCCGAATTCCGCGTCGCCACCGACATTCCGAATTACATGGAGCAGGCGCTGATCGAGGCGCCGAAAGCGGGCTTCACCCTGCTCTCGCACAGCGGCACGCCTTGGGACGACTGGCTGTCGACGCGTTACGAGCAAAAGGCCCTTCGCGAGGGGCGGGTGCCCGATTACGCCACCTTCCGCAAACCCTGAAGGCACAAGGGCGTATTTGTGCCAAGAAGAAACGCGGGGCTTTTCGCTTTGGCCGCGGTGCGCTAACAGGGCGCTGACATTCAGGGAGGCTATCATGTCCGGTCACGGTTCCCCCATCCGCATGACGTCGCGCAAGGGCGGCCCGCTTTCGGGCCGGGCCGAGGTGCCGGGCGACAAGTCGATCTCGCATCGCGCGCTGATCCTTGGCGCGCTGTCGGTGGGCCAAACCCAGATCTCGGGGCTGCTCGAGGGGCAGGACGTGCTCGATACCGCCAAGGCGATGCGGGCCTTTGGCGCGACCGTGACCCGCACCGACGAGGGCGAATGGACGGTCGAGGGCGTCGGCGTCGGCGGTTTCGCCGAACCCGCCGATGTGATCGATTGCGGCAACTCGGGCACCGGCGTGCGGCTGATCATGGGCTGCATGGCGACGAGCCCGATCACCGCGACCTTCACCGGCGATGCCTCGCTGCGCAAGCGGCCGATGGGGCGGGTGACCGATCCGCTGTCCCTTTTCGGGGCGCGCTCCTATGGCCGGGCCGGGGGGCGGCTGCCGATGACGGTGATCGGCGCGGCCGAGCCGGTGCCGGTGACCTACACGACGCCAATGGCCTCGGCGCAGGTGAAATCGGCGGTGCTGCTGGCGGGCCTCAACGCGCCGGGCCAGACCGTGGTGATCGAGAAGACGCCCACCCGGGATCATACTGAGCGGATGCTGCGCGGCTTTGGCGCCGAAGTGACGGTGGAAGCCACGCCCGAGGGTAACCGGATCACCCTGACGGGCCAGCCGGAACTGAAGGCGCAAAAGGTGGCGGTGCCGCGCGATCCGTCCTCGGCGGCTTTTCCGGTCTGTGCGGCGCTGCTGGTGCCGGGCTCGGACATCCTTGTGCCCGGTGTCAGCCAGAACCCGACCCGCAACGGGCTGTTCCTGACGCTCCGCGAAATGGGCGCGGATATCGAATTCCTGAACGAACGCGAAGAGGGCGGCGAACCCGTCGCCGATCTGCGCGTGCGTCATTCGGCCCTGACCGGCATCGAGGTTCCGCCCGAACGCGCGGCGTCCCAGATCGACGAATATCCGGTGCTGGCCGCTTTGGCCGCCTGCGCCACCGGCACCACCGTGATGCGCGGCGTGCACGAGCTTCGCGTCAAGGAAAGCGACCGCATCGCCGCGATGGCGCGCGGCCTTGAAGCCTGCGGCGTCCGCGTCGAGGAAGATGACGACACGCTGATCGTGCACGGGCTTGGCGCCGATGGGGTGCCGGGCGGCGCCACCGTCGCCACCCATATCGACCACCGCATCGCGATGAGCTTCCTGATCCTTGGCCTCGTGTCGCAACAGCCGATCTCGGTCGATGACGGCTCGCCCATCGCCACCTCTTTCCCGGTTTTCGAAGATCTGATGCGCCAGCTTGGCGCCACCATCACCCGGGACTGAGGACGAAAGAGCGTATTTAAGCCAAGAAAAAGCCCGCCGTTTTTTCTTGGTCCAAATACGCAACTGCAACGCTGACCCCCCGCGCGAGGTGCAAGATGATGTTCACCGTGGCAATCGATGGGCCTGCTGCCGCTGGCAAGGGCACGATTTCCCGCGCCGTGGCCGCGCGGTTCGGCTTTGCGCATCTCGATACCGGGGCGCTTTACCGGGCCGTCGGCGTGAAGGGCGGCGATCCGGTTGCGGCCGCGCGGAGCCTCTCGCCCGAGGATCTGGCGCGGGACGATCTGCGCACGCTCGAAGCGGGGCAGGCGGCCTCGAAAGTCGCGGTGATCCCCGAGGTCCGGCAGGCTCTGCTGGAGTTTCAGCGCGAATTTGCCCGGCGCGAGGGCGGCGCGGTGCTGGATGGCCGCGACATCGGAACGGTCATTTGCCCGGCGGCCGAGGTGAAGCTTTTCGTCACCGCGAGCCCCGAGGTGCGGGCGCATCGGCGCTGGCTCGAGGTCGGCGGCGACGCGGCGCAGGTGCTGGCCGAGGTGAAGGAGCGCGACGAGCGCGACATGAACCGGGCCGATGCGCCGCTGAAACCCGCGGCCGATGCGGTGGTGATCGACACCTCGACGCTGAGCGTCGAAGCAGCCGTGGCCGCGGCCTGTGCCGAGGTGGCGGCGCGGCTGCGCTGAGCCGGGCTGGACGGGCGGCAGGGGCGGGGTTAGCCTGAGCCGATGATCTTTCCTCTTTCCTATGCGCTGCTCGCCGGTCTGGTGCTGCTCCTTGATCTGGGGTTCTGGGGGCTTGCGCTGCGGTATCGTCGGGCGCTGTGGGGCGGCAGACTGCTAGGCTATCTGCTCTGGTCGGCGGGGCTGGCGGCGGCGGTGGCGATGATCGCCTGGGCGCAGGTCGGCATGAAGCCGGGCTATGCCTTCGGATTTGCAGCCCTTTCCGTGCCGGTCATCGGTCCGGCGCTGCTTTGGCAGTCTGTGGCCGGGCGGCTTTGGGTCTTGCTTGCGGCGCTGATCGGCGCGGCGGGTCTGGCCCTCGCGCCGCGCCCCCGGACCTTTGCGACCCGCGTGGTCCTGGGCATGATCCTGCTGCCGATCGCGCTTTCCGAGCAGGGGACGGTCACCCGCGCCGCCGCGATCGAGCGCGGCGAGGCGCAGGGTCTTCTGGTGATCGAAGCACCGGATCTGGTGCGCAACCTGCGTCTGTGGCTGGGGCACCACCCCGGAACCCTGCCGCATGGCATCGCCTGTGAGGGGCGGCGCAGCTTTATCTGGAGCTACGCGCAAGGCGGCTGGATCGAGGTCGAGGCCATGCCCGAGGTGCAGCAGACCTGCGACAAGACTGCGCAGTGATGCGGGAAGACCTGCGCATCCGCGCGCAGAAGCTTTCGTTGCGTCGATCGGCTGTGCGCATATTTTGAGGCCATACGCTCAACCGCGAAAGGATACCTCCGATGCTGCTCGATACGCTGAACTGGCGCTATGCGACGAAGAAGATGGACCCGGCCAAGACCGTGTCCGAAGACAAGGTCGAAAAGATCGTGACCGCGGCGCAGATGGCGCCGACCTCCTCGGGGCTGCAGCCCTTCGAGATTCTGGTCATCACCAACAAGGACCTGCGCGCCAAGATCTCGGCCGCCGCCTGGGGCCAGACCCAGATCACCGACGGCTCGCATCTGATCGTCTTTGCCGCCTGGGACAATTACACCGCCGAGCGCATCGACGCCGTGGTGGATCTGCACGTCAAGGAACGCGGCATTCCGCGCGAAATGCTCGCCGCCTATTATGACAATCTGAAAGCCAACTACCTCGCCCGCAGCGAGGAGGTGAACGCCGCCCACGCCGCGCACCAGGCCTATATCGCGTTTGGCATCGCGCTGGCCCAGGCCGCCGAGCTGGAAGTCGACGCCACCCCGATGGAAGGCTTCGATCCGGCGCAAGTCGACGAAATCCTCGGCCTGCGCGCCAAGGGCCTGCGTTCGGTCACGCTGATGCCGCTGGGCTACCGCGCCAACGAGGGCGACTGGCTCGCCGGCATGAAGAAGGTGCGCAAGCCGCTTTCGGAGCTGGTGACCCGCATCGACTGAGGTCTTTGGCCGAAAAGCCTTGCCCCACAGGCGATTCCCGCCTATAGGGGCCACGTCCAGAGGGGGCAGACGCAGGTCTGCCCCTTTCGACATACGCAACGAAAGACCGGCGGAGCCAACCGCATGGCCAGAAAACCCACATAAAGGAAACTAGACCGCATGTGCGCCAAAGCTAGCATGGAAGAATTCGAAGCCCTTCTGAAGGAAAGCTTCGAGATCGACACCCCCCAGGAAGGGTCTGTCGTCAAGGGCAAGGTCATCGCCATCGAGGCGGGCCAGGCCATCATCGACGTCGGCTACAAGATGGAAGGCCGCGTTGATCTGAAAGAATTCGCGAATCCCGGTGAAGCTCCCTCGATCGCCGTTGGCGACGAGGTCGAAGTTTACCTCGATCGCGTCGAAAACGCCCGTGGCGAAGCCGTCATCTCGCGTGAGAAAGCCCGTCGCGAAGAAGCCTGGGATCGTCTCGAAAAAGCCTATGCCTCGGAAGAGCGCGTCGATGGCGCCATCTTCGGTCGCGTCAAGGGCGGCTTCACCGTCGACCTCGGCGGCGCCGTGGCCTTCCTGCCGGGCTCGCAAGTCGACGTCCGTCCGGTCCGCGACGCTGGCCCGCTCATGGGTCTCAAGCAGCCGTTCCAGATCCTCAAGATGGACCGTCGTCGTGGCAACATCGTCGTGTCGCGTCGTGCCATCCTTGAAGAATCGCGTGCCGAACAGCGCGCCGAAGTGATCGGCAACCTGACCGAAGGTCAGATCGTCGACGGCGTCGTGAAGAACATCACCGAATACGGTGCCTTCGTCGACCTCGGCGGCGTGGACGGCCTGCTCCATGTCACCGACATGGCCTGGCGCCGCGTCAACCACCCGTCGGAGATCCTCACGATCGGCGAGACCGTCAAGGTCCAGGTCGTCAAGATCAACAAGGACACCCACCGCATCTCGCTCGGCATGAAACAACTGCTGAACGACCCGTGGGATTCGGTCGAGACCAAGTTCTCGCTCGGGTCGGTGCACAAGGGCCGCGTCACCAACATCACCGATTACGGCGCCTTCGTGGAGCTGGAAGCCGGTGTCGAGGGTCTGGTTCACGTCTCGGAAATGTCCTGGACCAAGAAGAACGTGCACCCCGGCAAGATCGTTTCGACCTCGCAAGAAGTCGACGTCATGGTGCTCGAGATCGACACCGCGAAACGCCGCGTGTCGCTCGGCCTCAAGCAGTGCCTGCGCAACCCGTGGGAAGCCTTTGCGGATGCCCATCCGGTCGGCAGCGTGATCGAGGGTGAAGTCAAGAACATCACCGAATTCGGTCTGTTCATCGGCCTCGAAAACGACATCGACGGCATGGTGCACCTGTCCGACCTGTCGTGGGACAAGCGCGGCGAAGAAGCGATCCAGGAATACCGCAAGGGCGACGTCGTGCGCGCTGCGGTCACCGAAGTCGACACCGACAAGGAACGCATCTCGCTCTCGATCAAGGCGCTCGATGCCGACACCTTCTCGGATGCGGTTGATGGCGTGAAACGTGGCTCGGTCATCACCGTGAACGTCACCGCGATCGAAGACGGCGGCATCGAGGTCGAATACAATGGCATGAAGTCCTTCATCCGCCGTTCGGATCTGGCCCGTGACCGCGCCGACCAGCGCCCCGAGCGCTTCCAGGTTGGCGATCACGTCGACGTCCGCGTCGTCAACATCGACAGCAAGACCCGCAAGCTGGGCGTGTCGATCAAGGCGCGCGAAATCGCCGAAGAGAAAGAAGCCGTGGAACAATACGGTTCGTCCGACTCGGGCGCGTCGCTCGGCGATATCCTCGGCGCCGCCCTCAAGGGCCGCGAATAATTCCTCCCGCAAGGGATGCGAAAGGCCCCGCGTTTGCGGGGCCTTTTCGGTTTTGCGATTCGCCGCAGAGGTGTTTTCAGGGCGGGCAAGGGTCTTTCCGCAGGGTAAGCCGATGGGGGACTGCGTCCGAGCGCCGCAGAACCGCCCCGAAACCGCGACGGCACGCGATAATTTCCCGCCTTTCCAAGCCATTGCTGTTTGTGTCGTGGCGATTTGCCCCTATAGTCGGTGCAAGAACCAGTCCGGGTCGAGCCGGATGACGGGGGAGATGACGCATGATCCGCTCTGAATTGATCGCCAAGATCGCCGAAGAGAATCCGCATCTGTTTCAGCGCGACGTGGAGAAGATCGTGAACACGATCTTCGACGAGATCATCGAGGCGATGGCCCGCGGTGATCGGGTCGAGCTGCGCGGCTTTGGCGCCTTTTCGGTGAAGAAACGGGACGCTAGAACCGGGCGCAACCCGCGTACCGGCACTTCGGTCGCGGTGGATGAAAAACACGTGCCCTTTTTCAAGACCGGCAAGCTTCTGCGTGACCGGCTGAACGGGGTAGAGGAGTAAGACCCAATGTTCCGCGCGATCCGCTACCTGTTCCTGCTCTGCCTGATCATCGTTCTGGTGACGCTGGCGATGTCCAACCGCGAGGTCGTGACGCTGAGCCTGCTCACCGCCGAGGTCGAGGCCTTCGTCGGCTTCAATCTGGCCGTGAAGGTGCCGCTGTTCTTCGTCTTCTTCGGCGGCATGGTGCTGGGGCTCGCGGTGGGCTTCGTGTGGGAATATCTGCGCGAGCATCGTTTCCGCAAGACCGCCCGCAAGGCGACCAAGCAGGCCGCGACGCTGGAGCGCGAGCTGGGGCGTCTGAAGGAAAAGACGCAGGGCCCGAAGGACGAGGTCCTGGCGCTGCTCGACAAGCCCCGCGCCTGAGGGCGTCGTGGTCACTGTCGCCGTCAATCGCGGCCGCCCCGGCGGGGTGCGCTGCAAGATCTGCGGGCTGAAGACCCCGGCCGATGTGGAGGCTGCCGCGCAAGCGGGGGCGGGCTACATCGGCCTTGTCTTTTTTCCGCGCTCGCCCCGGCATCTGGACATCGCTCAGGCCCGCGAATTGGCGCTGCTGGCGCCGGTCGGCCTGGCCAAGGTGGCGCTGGTCGTCGATGCCGACGATGCGACCCTGCAGGCGATCACTGACGCCGTGCCGCTCGATCTGCTGCAACTCCATGGGCGCGAAAGCCCGGACCGCGTGGCCGAGGTGAAGGCCCGCTTCGGCCTGCCGGTGATGAAGGCCGTGGGCGTGGCCGAGGCCGCGGATCTGGCGGCGATTGCGGACTATGAAGCCGTGGCGGATCAGATCCTGGTCGATGCGAAGGCGCCGAAGGGCGCGGCGCTGCCGGGTGGCAATGGGCTTGCCTTCGACTGGCGGCTGATTGCCGGGCGTCCATGGCGCCGGCCCTGGATGCTGGCCGGGGGGCTGACGCCCGAAAACGTGGCCGAGGCGGTGCGGCTGACCGGGGCGCGTCAGGTCGATGTGTCCTCGGGGGTGGAATCGGCGCCCGGTGTCAAGGACGCGGCCCGGATTGCCGCCTTTGTCGCGGCGGCGCAGGGGTAGGGTGGGGGTTTCACCCCCACACCCCGAGCGTATTTGTGCCAAGAAAAAACAGGAACTTTACCCCGAGGGGGGGGCGCGCTATCTGCTGGTGGCGCGCGACGGACAAAAGGGATGGCGATGGCGGACGATCGGCTCAACAGTTTCATGACGGCCCCGGATGACAACGGCCGGTTCGGCATTCACGGCGGGCGCTTCGTGTCCGAGACGCTGATGCCGCTGATCCTCGAGCTCGAGGCGCAGTATGAGCATGCCAAGACCGACCCGAGTTTCTGGGCCGAGATGGACGCGCTCTGGAAGCATTATGTCGGCCGTCCCTCGCCTCTGTATTTCGCGCCGCGGATGACCGAGGAGCTGGGGGGCGCGAAGGTCTATCTCAAGCGCGAAGAGCTGAACCACACCGGTGCGCACAAGATCAACAACGTGCTGGGGCAGATCCTGCTGGCGCGGCGCATGGGCAAGACCCGGATCATCGCCGAGACGGGCGCGGGTCAGCACGGCGTCGCCACGGCCACGGTCTGCGCGAAGTTCGGGCTGCAATGCATTGTTTACATGGGCGCCACCGACGTTGAACGGCAGGCGCCGAACGTGTTCCGGATGAAGTTGCTCGGCGCCGAAGTGGTGCCGGTGACGAGCGGTAGGGGCACGCTGAAGGACGCGATGAACGACGCGCTGCGCGACTGGGTGACCAATGTCCGCGACACGTTCTATTGCATCGGCACCGTCGCTGGGCCTGCGCCCTATCCGGCGATGGTGCGCGATTTCCAGTCGATCATCGGCAAGGAAACCCGCTGGCAGCTGGAAGAGCAGGAAGGCGAGGGCCGTCTGCCCGACACGATCATCGCGGCCGTGGGCGGCGGCTCGAATGCGATGGGGCTCTTCCATCCGTTCCTCGACGACCCCTCCGTCCGCATCATCGGGGTCGAGGCCGGGGGCCTTGGCGTTGACGACCGGATGCAGCATTGCGCTTCGCTCACTGGCGGGCGTCCCGGCGTGCTGCATGGCAACCGGACCTATCTGCTGCAGGACGAAGACGGGCAGATCCTCGAAGGTCACTCGATCTCGGCCGGGCTCGATTATCCGGGCATCGGGCCGGAGCACAGCTGGCTGCACGACATCAAGCGCGCGGAATATGTGTCGATCACCGACATGGAGGCGCTCGACGCCTTCCAGTTCTGCTGCCGGACCGAAGGCATCATTCCGGCCTTGGAAAGCAGCCATGCGCTCGCCCATGTGATGAAGATCGCGCCGACGCTTCCCAAGGACCACATCATCGTGGTCAACCTCTCGGGCCGGGGCGACAAGGACATCTTCACCGTGGCCAAGCACCTGGGCGTGACGATGAAGGTCTGACGCCGCAACGGCGCGTCGTGACGCAAGACGAAAACAGGGCGGCGCCGGTCACGGTGCCGCCTTCGCATTTCGGGCGAAATGCGGCCTAAATCCCGCATACACCAAAGTTTAGGCGCGAAAATTCGTCCACAAACGTCCCGGTTTATGTCTTTCGCTCAATTGTTTTTCCGGCTTTTCGGCGCGAAATCGCTCTTGTCACGTCCCCCAGGCGTGGCAGGCCTTCCGGTGTCGGGCGTCTCGCCCTGCCCGGATGGCCACATTGGACTGATGTCGAAAACGGGCCCGGACCGAGCCGCCACTCACGATGCGATCTGTCCCGTTGTCGAGCTTGTCGGACCGTTGTACTGCTTCGCCGACGGCGCGCCTGCGTCACGGCGGTACTGTGTGCGCCCCTGACCGCGTGTGGAAGGTCGGGGGCGCCTTTTCCGGAGACAGATCATGCGATCCCCGTTCCCCCGCCTTGTCCGTGTTGCACCGCTCGCGCTTGGGGCTGTCGTCTGTTCCGCTTCGGCCAGCCTTGCCGAGACGCAGGACGAAATCGTGTCGCAGATGCAGGCCGAGGGCTACAGTTCGATCGAAGTCTCGACCACCTGGCTGAACCGGGTCCGGATCGTCGGCGAGGGCATGCCCGGCGCGCGCGAAGTGGTGATCGACCCCCGCAACGGCGAGGTGTTGCGCGATTTCACCGATCCGACCCCGCCCGCAGACATGCCGAACCCGCCCGATCACCCGCCGCCCCCCGCCGGGCCGGGGCCGGGCTTTCCGGGCGGGCAGGATCGTGCCCCGCCTCCGGGCGGACCCGCAGGACACGATCATCCCGGTGGCCCGGCTGGGCATGATCATCCCGATGGCCCCGGTGGACGGGGCGGTGGCCCCGGAGGTCCGGGTGGTCCCGGCGATGGCCCCGGGCATTCCGCGCCGGGTGGGAATTGACGCGCATGGCCCTGACCGATCCGACCGACACGCCGAACCTGCCGCAATCCGCCTCCCGACTGTTTCGCCCGCGTTGGCTGACGCTGCGCGTCGCGCTGGTTCCGCTCTTCCTCGTGCAGGCGGTGGCGGCGCTCTTCTTCGTCTCCGACATCGTGTTTTCGGTGCTGGGCATCGAAGTCACGCCGATCAACTGGAAGCTGCGCGAGGCGCTCGAAATCTCTGCCGCGCTCGGGCTGGTACTGGGCCTTGGCTTCGGCGCGCAGGCACTTTTGTCGGCCCGCCACGAAGCGCATGTGGCGACCGAGAAGCTGCGTCGGGCTTCGACCGCCTTTGCCGAGCTTCTGGCCGAGCGCTTTGCCGAATGGCGCCTGACCGCGGCCGAGCGCGAGGTGGCGCTTTTCGCGATCAAGGGGCTGACGCTGGCCGAGATCGCCGGGTTGCGCTCGACCTCCGAAGGCACGGTGAAGGCGCAGACGGCCTCGATCTACCGCAAGGCCGGGGTGTCGACGCGCAGCCAGCTGGTGTCGATCTTCATCGAGGATCTGATGGACGAGCCGACAAGCCGGTTTACCGAGATCCGCGCACTCGAAGCGCAAAACCCCAAGCGCGTCGCGCAGGGCGGGCGCTGAGCCGATCTGCCCGCTCTTGGGGGCACACTTTCGCGGAATCCCCGGGGAGACCGCCTAAACTCCGGTTTATGCCCCCGCTTCGCACGAAGTTTAGGGGGCTAAACCGCAGGCAAATGGCTATCCTGCTTTGGTTGGGTCCCACTGCACCATGCCCGGCGGCATGTGTCGGAGTTCGGGCGTAAACCAATCATAGGAAGCGGAGAGTTTCATGCGCAGAGACTACCTGACGAGCGTTGCGATCGGCCTTGCGCTGGTTGCGCTCGGGGCGCGGGCCGAGGCCCGTGCGCTTGACGTGCCGAACTGGTCCGAACCCGCCCGTGCGACGCTCGCGCAGGCCGGGGGAGGGCTGTTGCTTCTTGCCGATGCCGGAGATGCGTCCGGCGACGGCTCTGACGGTTTGGGCGACGGGTCCGAGGGTGGCTCGGATGACGGCTCCGAGGGTGGCTCGGATGACGGCTCCGACGGTGGTTCGGACGACGGCTCCGACGGTGGTTCGGATGACGGCTCCGAGGGTGGCTCGGATGACGGCTCCGACGGTGGTTCGGACGACGGCTCCGACGGTGGTTCGGATGACGGGTCCGACGGTGGCTCGGATGACGGGTCCGACGGTGGTTCGGATGACGGCTCCGACGGTGGCTCGGATGATGGCTCCGACGGTGGTATGGACGACGGTGGCACTGGCGATGATGGCTCGACCGATGACGGCCCGGGCGACGATGGCGGCCCGACGGACGACGGCGGCTCCACCGATGACGGCGCGACGGACGATGGCGGCCCGTCCGACGATGGCGGCGCGACCGACGATGGCAATACGCCCCCCGATGATGGCTCTTATCCCGACGACGGTGTCATCACGATCGATGATCCGATCGACTTCCCGAACGATGGCCCGATCGTCGATGATCCCACCCCGCCCGATGTCGTCACTGGCGATCCGATGCCGGGCGGTGTCTTCGATCCGGATCTGGGCGATATCCAGACGATGACCGGCGGGGGGCAAATCGACATGACCACGACGGACATGAGCACGACGGACATGAGCGCGACGGATGCAACCTCCGGGGCGACCTCGGGTGTCGAAGCCCATGCCAATCCCAACGGGTCTGGCGCTGACTGGGGCCGCGACGGCTGCAAATCGTTCTTCGATCGTGGCAATTGCGATTGATCCTGTCAAACTGGACAGGGGGCCGTCCGGGCTCCCTGTCGACCGAGCCCCGATCGGGGCGGGAGGAACCCATGGGACACGTCCGATCCCTCATGCTGATCGCGGCCTTGCTGGCGCCGCTGCCGGTGCTGAAGCCGTTGCCCGCGCTGGCCGTCGAGGCCGATGATGTCGTGGCGCAGTTGCGTGCGCAGGGCTTCAAGCAGATCAACGTCAGTCGCACCTTTCTTGGGCGCGTGAAGATCGAGGCGCAAGCCCCCGCAGTGCATCGGGAAATCGTTCTGAACCCGAAGACGGGCGAGATCTTGCGCGACTACACGGATGCACATGACAGCGACAACCGCTACGCCGGGTCGGACCGCTCCACGGCCCTCGGGAGCACGACGGCGGGCAGTGGCCTGACGGGCGCGACCGATGTCGGGACGGCAAGCGCGGTCGGTGCCGGGATCTCTTCCGGCGCGGTGGGGGGCGTCGGCGTGGGCGATGCAACGGCCTCTCCGGGAGGAAGCGAGTGATCCCCCCTCTGCGCGGCGCTCCCGGCGCGAATTTCGACCGAGCCCGGCCGCCTGCGCGGGTCCGGCTGCGCTGGGTCTGGACCTTGGCCCTGTTTCTGTTCCAGCTCGTCTGTGCCGCGGTCTTTCTGACCGACATGCTGTCGTCGCTCTTTGATTTCCGCGCGACCCCGATCAGCTGGTCGGCGCGCGAAATGCTTGAACTGGGCGCGGCCTGCGGGCTTCTGGGCGGGCTTGGCCTCGCGGCCTGGCTTCTGGCCGATGCGGTGCGTTCGCGGCATCTGGCGGAGGATCGGCTGCGCCGCGTCGCGGGCGATTTCGGCGCGCTTCTGCAGGAGCGTTTCACCGAATGGGGCCTGACCGCGGCCGAGCGCGACGTGGCGCTGTTCGTGATAAAGGGCTTCACCACGTGCGAGATTGCCGGGTTGCGCAAGACTTCGGAAGGCACGGTGAAGGCGCAGACGGCCGCGATCTATCGCAAGGCAGAGGTGATGGGACGCTCGCAGCTGCTGTCGCTGTTCATCGACGAATTGCTGGTCGGTCTGCCGGGGCCGGAGCGCAGCCCGGCCGAGCCGCCGATCCCTTTTGCCGACCGCGCCGAGCGGCTGCGCGAGCGGCGCTGAGGGGGCTCACTTCTCGCGGTTGTGCTTTTTCTTCGCCTTCTTCTCGATCCGGTCGGCGCCCATCAGCTGCATCAGCTCGGCCGGATCGCGGCGCATCAGCTTGGAAAACCACTGCGAGGCCGCCCCGGCCATCTCGGCCAGATCCTGCATCCGCGCGTCGTCCTCGGCATTGGCGAGCGTCGTCATCCGATCGACGAGGGGCGCGATCTCGCGCCGGTGCCGTTCCGCGAGACCCGCGCGCAACAGCGCCCAGGGGTTCGGATCTGCCACGAAGAAATCGCGCCGCAGCCCGGGTTTGCGGCTGACCTGCACCAGCCCCGCCTGCCGCAATTCCTTCAGCGCCACCGAGACATTCGAGCGCGAGAGGCCCAGCCCCGTCGCCAGATCCTCGGCCGAGGGGGTGTCGGTCGCGCGCCAGATCACGGCCAGGCATTGCCCGGCGGCGCGGCTCAGGCCGAAGGCGGTGGCCAGATCGGCAAAGAGCTGCGTCAGCTCCGAAGGGGCGGGTGCGGTCATGGGGCCTCGTTCACTCAGCTGGCGCGCGCGTCAGATGCACAAGATTACGTTGGCGCCAAGGGGTTGCGGGTGCAAGCAGGATCGACGGGAAATCATCGTGCCGCGGCGCATCGGGCCAAAGCTGCGGCTCGAGCGCCACGCCCGCATGGGCGGCATAAGGCGCTCCCATCAGCCCGGGGAAGGGGCCGGAGTTGAGCGCCCGCCCATCATAGACCTGCAGTCCCGGCGCGTCGGTGTGCAGATCGAGCGTCACGCCTTTCGCGCCACTCAGCCGCGCCGCCGGGCGCATCCCGGTGCCGCTCAGGCAGAAGTTGTGATCGACGGGCGGCAGATCGGGCAGCGCGCGGGGGCGGCGCAGATCAAGGTCAAGGTCCTCGACCGGCACCGGCGGCAGCGGCAGGTTCTCGGCATCGGTCGGCAGGACATGATCGGCCGCGACCGACAACCGGTGCCCCGCCGTCGTTGCCGTGCCATCCAGATTCCAATAGGGGTGATGGGCGAGGTTCATCAGCGTCAGCGCATCACTTTCGGCCGAAAGCGTGATCTCGAGCGTCGCCGGCGGGCGTAGCGCAAACCGGGCGCGGATCACCCGATTGCCGGGCAGCGCCGCCGCGCCATGCGGCAGAGCGAGGCGCAGCACCACCGCCGCTTCGGAGGCGTCTTCGATCGTCCAGACCTGCTGCGAGATCCCCTCGGCGCCCGAATGCAGCAGGTTCGCGCCGTCATTCGGCTCTGCCTGCCACAGCTGGCCCTCAAGCGTCACCTGCGCGCGGAAGAGCCTGTTCGCCACCGGCCCGACCACCGCGCCGCACCAATGCAGGCGCTGTTCGTAAGCGCCGAGCAGGTCCGAGCCCAGCACCAGCGGCCAGGGCGTGCCGGCCAGCCGCAGATCCTGCAAGGTCGCGCCAAGGGTCAGAACACGCGCGGTGACTTCGCCCGCGCGGAGCGTGATCACCTCGACCGTCTGGCCAAGGGAAGTGGTGCCGAAGCGGCGGATCGTCGATGTCATGGGGCCTCCCGCGTGGCGATACTCCAGCACGGAAGGCCCAAAAGAACAAGGGATTACGGCGCCAGACAGTCGTGCATCGCGCGGGCAAGGCCCGCCAGCACGTCTTCATAAAGCGCAGGCCCGTAGGTCAGGCTCGACCCCTCGGGGTCGAGCGGCGCGCCGCGTTTCACCCCGGTCCCTTCAAGCAGGATGTCGATCTGCTTCGGATCGTGGTTCGCCTCGGGGAAGGCGCAGACGATGGATTGCGCGGCCAGCCCGCCCCGCAGCTCGGCCAGATGCGCCGCGCCCGGATCGGCGGCATCGCCCATCGACACGGCACCGGCCGCGCTCAGCCCGTAATGGGCGGTGAAATAGCCATAGGCGTCGTGGAAGGTGACGAAGGGGCGGCCCTTCAGCGGCGCCAGATCCGCCATCAGCTTCGCATCGAGCATCGCGATCCGCATCCGCGCCTGCGCTGCGTTGGCGATATAGGTGGCGGCATGTTCCGGGTCGCGCCGCGCCAGTTCCGAGCCGATCAGCGTCAGCCAGGTCTCGGCATTCACCGGCGCGAGCCAGGCGTGCGGGTCGAGGCCCTCGTGGTGATGCTCGTCGCCTTCGGCCGCGTCATGGTCCTCGTGCTCATGGTCATGCCCGCCGACATGCGGTCTGCCGCCAAAGTCCTGCACCCAGGTGCCGGGCGCATCGAGCAGCGTCACCGCCGTGCCGCGCCCCTGCAGCCCGTCGATCGCGCGATCAAGCCAGGGCGTCATCTCGGGGCCGACCCAAAGCACCAGATCGGCGTCCTGCAGCGCCGCCGCCTGACTGGGCTTGAGCTGATAGGAATGCGCATTCCCGCCCTGTTCGAGCAGGACCGAGGGGGCGCCCAGATCGCCCATCACCATTGCCGCGAGCGATTGCACTGGCGGAATGTCGGTCACCACCGTCGGCACCTCGGCCAGGGCGGGCAGGGGGAGCAGCAGCAGCAGGGCGGCCAGAGCGGATCGGTTCGCGGGTGTCTTCATCATGTCCTCGGCAAGGCTTGCGGGTCGGGAGGCGGTTCTCTATGTTATGAGATAACAAGTCAAGCGAAATGTGATAGAGTAACATGAGTGGCGAAAAAGATCCGGGCTGCGCCTTTGCGCATCATGACCATGCGCATTGTGCGGGCGATACGCTGGCGCGGGCCGAGGCGGAGACGGTGCGGCGCGGGCTGCGCTTCACCCCGGTGCGCAAGCGGGTGCTGCAGATCCTGCTCGAGGCGCATCGGGCGATGGGGGCCTATGAGGTGCTCGATCGCCTTGCGGCCGAGGGCTTTGGCAATCAGCCGCCCGTGGCCTATCGCGCGCTGGAATTTCTGGTCGAGGCGGGTCTGGCGCATCGGGTGCAGGGGCTGAATGCCTTTGCCGCCTGCATGCATCCGGGCGAGGTCCATGCGCCGGTCTTCCTGATCTGCCGTGACTGCGATGCCGTGGCAGAGGCGGCGGCCGCGCCGGTGCGGGTGGCCCTGGACGAGGTCGCGGGGGCGCTTGGCTTTGCCATCGAACGCGCCAGCTTCGAGGCGGTGGGCCTGTGCCCCGCCTGCCATGCGCGTTCTGAAGGTCGGGCCTGAACATGCTGATTAGGGCTGAAAATCTTTCGGTGCGCCATGGCGAAGCGGTGGTGCTGGCGGGGGTGGATTTCACCCTTGCCCCGGGCGAGATCGTCACTGTTGTCGGGCCGAATGGTTCGGGGAAATCGACGCTGATCCGCGCGCTGATCGGGCTCGAGCCCGCCGCGACGGGCACTGTGACCCGCGCGCCCGGGCTGCGCATCGGCTACGTGCCGCAGAAGCTTCACATCGATGCAGGTCTGCCGATGAGTGTGCGCCGGTTCCTGTCGCTACCCAAGCGCGTCAGCGATGCGCAGGCCGAGGCGGCGCTGGCCCGGGTCGGCGTGCCGGGGCTTGGGCCGCGCCCGCTCGCTAGGCTGTCGGGCGGGCAGTTCCAGCGCGTTCTGCTGGCCCGCGCGCTCTTGGGCGCTCCGCAGGTGCTGATCCTTGACGAGCCGACGCAGGGGCTGGATCAACCCGGCACCGCCGCCTTTTACCGACTGATCGACGAGGTCCGGGCCGAGACCGGCGCCGCGGTGCTGATGGTCAGCCACGATCTGCATGTGGTGATGGCGGCCTCGGATCGGGTGGTCTGCCTCAATGGCCATGTCTGCTGCGAGGGCACGCCCAAGGTGGTGTCCGCCGCGCCGGAATATCGCGCGCTTTTCGGGCTGGGCACCGGCGGGGCCTTTGCGCTTTACCGCCATGTCCACGACCATGACCACGAAGGCGACGAGGGCCACGGCCACGATCCCGCCGCGCCGCACAGGGCACATCCGCATGGCACGCACGCGCATGTGCATGGACCGGAGTGCCGCCACGATGCTTGACGATTTCCTGATCCGCGCGGCGCTTGCGGGGGTGGGGCTGACGCTGGCCACCGGCCCCCTGGGGTCTTTCGTGATCTGGCGGCGCATGGCCTATTTCGGCGATGCGACGGCGCATGCGGCGATCCTTGGCGTCGCGCTCGCCTATGGCTTTGGCGTCTCGGTCTATCTTGGCACGCTCACGGTGGCGCTCGCCATGGCGCTGACGGTGGCGAGCCTTTCGGGCCGTGGCCATGCGATGGATACGGTTCTGGGTGTGCTCGCCCATTCGGCGCTCGCCTTCGGGCTCGTCGCGGCCTCGTTCTTTTCGGGGCTCAGGGTCGATCTCTCGGCCTTTCTCTTTGGCGACATTCTGGCGGTCAGCCGGGCCGATCTTGCCGTGATCTGGGGCGGCGCGGGGCTGGTCGCCGCGGTTCTGATCTGGCGCTGGCAGGGGCTTTTGACCGCCACGGTGAACGAGGAACTGGCGCAGGCCTCGGGTCTGAACCCGCGGGCCGAGCGGCTGGTGCTGACGGTCTCGCTGGCGCTGACGGTGGCGGTGGCGATCAAGATCGTCGGCGCGCTGCTGATCGCGGCGCTGCTGATCGTGCCTGCCGCGGCGGCCCGGCAACTGGCCCGCGGCCCCGAGACGATGGCGCTCGGCGCCACCGCGATCGGCGCCTTGGCGGTGCTGGGCGGGTTGCAGGCCTCGCTCACCTGGGACACGCCCGCAGGCCCGTCGATCGTGGCGGTGGCGGCGGCGATCTTTGCGCTGTCGCTCGTCTTGCGGCGCAGGGCCTAGGTTGGAAAGGGGGGCCGTGCCCCCCCGTTTCAGATCTTTTCGAGGCTCGACGCGCGCAGCAGCCGTTTCACATCGGCGCGCGTGCAAAGGTCGGTGGCGGGCGTCATCACGGCCGCCGCCGCCGCCGCCGCGCCCCAGCGCAGCGCCTCGGGCAGGGTAAGCCCGCGACCAAGGCTCAGCGTGAAAGCGGCCACGAAACTGTCGCCCGCGCCGACTTTCGACACCACCTTGTCGGGAATGGCCTGCGCCACCCAGCGTTCGCTCTCGGTTGCGAGCACGTTGCCATCGGCACCGCGGGCCACGACGACCGCCCGCGCGATGCCGCGTTTCACCAATTCCTGCGCAAAATCGGCGCTGTCGACGCGGGTGGGCAGGGCGCGGCCTGCCAGATCCTCGGCCTCGAGGTCATCCATGCGCAGCACGTCGACCGGCTTCGCCCCCGCGGTCAGCAGTTGGTGCAGCGCCTTGCCCGAGGTGTCCAGAAAGAACCGCGCCCGCGTGCGCGAGATCTTCGTCGCCAGTCGTGCCGGGAAATCATCGGGCACGCCCGGCGGCTGACTGCCCGAAAGCACGACGATGCCGTTTTCCGGCGCCGCTTTCGCGATCCGGTCCAGCACCTTCGTCACGTCGCTCGTCGACCAGGTCGGCCCGGGCATGACGAAGCGGTATTGCTCGCCCGTCGCCGCATCGGTGACGGTCAGGCTTTGCCGCGTCTCGCCCGGCGCGGGGAAGGGGGCAAGGCCGATCCCCTGTTCGGCCAGAAGATGCATGACCTTGTCGCCGGTCGGCCCGCCAAGCGCCACGAAGGCGGTGGAATGCCCGCCCAAGGCCGAGATCGCGCGGCTGACGTTCAGCCCGCCGCCGCCCGGATCGGTCTCGGGGCGCGAGCAGCGCAACTTGCGCTCGGGCGCGACCTGATCGGCATGGATCGACAGATCGACGGTGGGGTTCAGGGTGACGGTCAAAATGGCAGTCATTCCGGGCCTTTCCTGCGGCCAGATTGCGGCCGGTTCTGGGTCTTCGGCGCTAACATCGCAGGTTCGTGAGCAGGGTGGAAGGGTGGAAACCGGACTTTAACGCATTGCTGGTGTGATCTCTGCGAAATCCTGAGGAGGAGAATCATGATTCCGGATCTATCCGACCCTCGCTGGAAGCGGGTGCTCACCAGCAATTCCGATCTGTCGGCGGCTTCGCTTGCGACACGCATCCTGATCTCGCGGCTGCGCCGCGAAGTTGCGGAGGCGCCGGCGGCGCTGACCGGCAAGATCGGGGAGTTGCGGGACTTCGTGTCGAAGAATCCCTTCGCCCTTGCTGACGCTGCCAAATTCTGAACGGAGACGACCGATGAAGAACGAAATGCTCACGGTCGCGGAAGCGGCCAAACGGATCGAAGCGGGTGACGTGATGGTCATCGCCGGTGACGAAACGCTTTTGGCGCAACTGCCGCGCGGGTCGTGGATCGGCGGCACCACCGTCTATTTCGTCACCGAAACCGGCGGGGCCGTCGTGCGCGACCGGCTCTTTTGCACCACCATCTCGAAGGCCACGGGCGCCAGCCCGCGCCATCTGTGGGTGGACGAACTGCCCCGCATCGCCGAAGGCTACAAGTCCGGCGGCATCACCATGATCATGATCCCGGCCTTTTCGGTCGCGCATTCGCAATTCGCGGTCGACGGGCAGACCTATCCGGGCCTTTTCGATCAGCCGCTCGCGGGCTGGATCACCGGCGTGCATCTCGATGACATCGGCAAGAAATCCCCGAAGGTCTACGACGGCGCCACCGGCAAGGGTCATGACGAGGGCGCGGTTCTGCTGCATGTCGCGCTGCCCGAGGGCGTGTCGATCGATCTCGACATCCTCAACATCTTCGCGCAGGGCGATGACGCGAAGCTGACCTTCACCTTCCACGACGGCGGCTTCACGGCGAAGACTGCGACGGTGAACGGCGCCGAGGTCGATCTGGCCAGCTACATCACCGAAAACGGCATCGACACCCGTCTGCCGCTGGTTGCGAACTACGCGGGCGCGCTGGTCAACGTCTCGATCCAGTCGGTCGATGTCGCGGCGGGCGAGGTGAAGTTCTACGCGCCGGTCGTGGCCGGGGTGGAGTATCGCATGGCGAATGCGCTGGGCTCCTATTCGCAGGCCTTCGCGCAGGGCGCAGGCGATGCGGGCGCGGGGCAATATTCCTGCAACTGCATCCTGAACTACCTTTATGGCGAGCTGGAAGGCCAGCGCACTGGCGGCTTTACCGGTCCGGTCACCTTCGGCGAAATCGCCTATATCCTGCTCAACCAGACTCTGGTGCGCATGGATATCACCGACGCCGCCTGAGCAGGTCGCAAGCACTCCCGGGGTGGGTACCCCGCCCCGGATGATTTGTCGCTTCGCGGATAGCCCGGTTCGTCTCTCCGGGCCGGGTTCGCTTTTCTGTCGCGGGGGTCACTCCCACCAGCGGTCGATGCTGGCGATGTCGTCGTCGGACCAGCCGAAATGATGCGCAAGTTCGTGCACGAAGACATGCGCGACAAGCGCATCGAGCGCCACATCCCCGCGACCGACCCATTCGTCCAGGATCGCGCGGCGGAAGAGCCAGATCACATCGGGCCCGGACGGGTCGAAGACCGATTTCTGCGTCAGCGGCACGCCCTCGTAAAGCCCGGTCAGCTCGAACGGATCCTCGATCTCCATCTCGTCAAGCACCGCATCGGGGGCGAAATCCTCGACCCGCAGCACCACCTCGGCCGCCGGGCCGCGGAATTGCACCGGCAGGGCAGCGCGGGCGGCCTCGGCCATCGCTTCGATTTCGGCAAGGCTCGGCGCCTCGCGGCCTTTCCAGAGGGTCATGGTCACGGCTCCTTCATCCCTGTCGGCGCAGGGTTTGCCCTGCCAGATATGGACAAAAGCTCCCGCCTGTGAAAGAGCAGAAGACCTACAGGAGAGCCCGATGACCGTCGTTACCCGCTTCGCCCCCTCGCCGACCGGCTACATCCATGTCGGCAACCTGCGCACCGCGCTGATGAACTACCTCGTCGCCCGCAAGGCTGGCGGCACCTTCATTCTGCGCATCGACGATACCGATCAGGAACGCTCGAAGCAGGAATATGTGGATGCGCTGAAGGCGGATCTGGAATGGCTCGGCCTGACCTGGGACCGCGAGGAACGCCAGTCGCTGCGTTTCGACCGCTATGAGGCCGCGGCGGAGAGCCTGCGCGGGGTGGGGCGGTTCTACGAATGCTTCGAAAGCCCGACCGAACTGGACCTGAAGCGCAAGAAATTGCTGAACATGCACAAGCCCCCGGTCTATGACCGCGCGGCGCTGAAGCTGACCGCCGCCGACAAGGAGCGCTTCCGCGAGGAAGGCCGCGACGGCTACTGGCGCTTCCTGCTGAACCAGACCCGGATCGAATGGCACGATGGCATCATTGGCGACATTTCGATCGACGCGGCTTCGGTCTCGGACCCGGTGCTGATCAAGGCCGATGGGCAGGTGCTGTACACCTTTGCCTCGTCGGTGGACGACATCCAGATGGGCGTGACGCACATCGTGCGCGGCGCCGACCACGTCACGAACACCGCGACGCAGATCCAGATCATGGAAGCGCTGGGGGGCACGCCGCCGAGCTTCGCGCACCATTCGCTGCTGACCGGCGCGAAGGGCGAGGAGCTGTCGAAGCGTCTGGGTACGCTGTCGATCCGCGATCTGCGGGCGAATGGCATCGCCCCGGAGGCGCTGCTGAGCCTGATGGCGCGGCTTGGCTCGAGCCAGCCGGTCGAGTTGCGGATGAGCCTCGACGAGATCGCCGAGGGCTTCGATCTGAGCCAGTTCGGCGCGGCGCCGACGAAATTCGACCCCGAAGATCTGATCCCGTTGACCCGCGCGCGCAACCAGCATCTGCCGTTCGAAAAGGTGGAGGACGAGATCCGTCATCTGGGCATCCCGCCGCATCTGGCACGCGATTTCTGGGCGGTGGCCTCGAAGAACATCGACAAGCTCTCGGATCTGGCGCATTGGGCCGAGTTGGTGATCGAGGGCGCCGAGGCGGTGATCGACCCGGAAGATGCCGAGTTCATCGCCGTCGCGCTGGCGCTTCTGCCCGACATGCCTTTTGCCAAGGATACCTGGTCCACCTGGACCGCCGCGGTGAAGGACGCCACCGGCCGCAAGGGCAAGGGGCTCTTCATGCCGCTGCGCAAGGCCTTGACCGGTCAGGCGCATGGGCCGGAGATGGCCGATCTGATGCCGCTGATGCAGAAGGTCCGCGCCAAGGGCTGAGCGCTGGGGGCGCTGCCCCCAGACCCCCGAGATATTTGTGGCAAGATAAACGAGGGGCCGGTTTTCCGGCCCTTTTTTGTTGCCCGGGTGTGAGGGTGTCGGATTTTCGCGCGAAAGCGTCGGATTTGTTTTTCCCTCTTGCCAGACTGTCGCAGGACGGGCTAGATCAGGGGTGTCAGGATCGGGAGACACTGGCCGCAAGGTCAGGGCCGAAGGAGCAACCGCCCCGGTAAACTCTCAGGCAAAAGGACCGTTCTGACAAAGAACTCTGGAGAGTGACCCCGAAACGGGTCCGCCGAAGGGATAACGATCTCAGGCGCCGACAGGCAGGGACAGGGGGGGCATCGAGCGGGCGAAAGCCCAGGGATTCGGTGCCGGGTTTCCGGCTTGGGGGATGCGATGGCCGGGGATACGGGCTTGAAGCGCACGGCGCTTTGCAATCTGCATGTGGAATTGGGGGCGAAGATGGTCCCCTTTGCGGGCTGGGATATGCCCGTGCAATATCCGATGGGGGTGCTCAAGGAGCATCTGCACACCCGCGCCGCGGCGGGGCTGTTTGACGTCAGCCACATGGGGCAGGTGATCCTGCCGGTGGCCGCGATTGCGGCGCTTGAGGCGCTGGTGCCGGTCGATATCGCCGGGCTCGGGCTGAACCGGCAGCGTTATGCGATGTTCACCAATGACGCGGGGGGCATCCTGGACGATCTGATGGTGGCGAACCGCGGCGATCATCTGTTTCTGGTCGTCAATGCCGCCTGCGCCGAGGCCGACATCGCGCATTTGCGCGCGCATGTGCCGGGGGTGACCGTGGTCGCGTGCCGCGGGCTTCTGGCGCTGCAGGGGCCGCAGGCCGAGGCGGCTTTGGCGCGGCTTCTGCCCGGTGTCACCGCGATGCGGTTCATGGACACCGCGACCTTCCTGTGGGAGGGGGCCGATCTCTGGGTCTCGCGCTCTGGCTATACCGGCGAGGATGGCTTTGAAATCTCGGTGCCCGAAGGCGTGATCGAGGGGTTCGCCCGCGCGCTTCTGGCGATGCCCGAGGTGGCGCCGATCGGTCTTGGCGCGCGCGACAGCCTGCGGCTCGAGGCCGGGATGCCGCTTTACGGCCATGACATCGACACCGAAACCACGCCGGTCGAGGCGGGGCTGGCCTGGGCGATCCAGAAGGCCCGCCGCAGCGGTGGCGGCCGCGAAGGCGGTTTTCCGGGCGCCGCGCGCATCCTGCGCGAGCTGACCGAAGGCCCCGCCCGCAAACGCATCGGCCTGCGCCCCGAGGGCCGGGCGCCGATGCGCGAAGGTGTTGAAATTTATGCCGAAGCGACGGGCGGCAGCCCGATTGGCCGGGTCACCTCGGGTGGCTTTGGCCCCTCGATCGACGGCCCGATGGCGATGGCCTATCTGCCCGCGACCCTCGCCCCCGGTGCCACCGTCTACGGCGAGGTCCGCGGCAAGCGGCTGCCCGCCCGCATTACCGACCTGCCTTTCCACCCCACCAGCTACAAACGATAGGAGCCAACGATGCCGATCCGTTACACCCCCGAACACGAATGGCTGCGCGTCGAGGGCGACCTTGTCGTTGTCGGCATCACCGAACATGCCAGCGAACAGCTGGGCGATGTCGTCTTTGTCGAACTGCCCGAGGTCGGCCGCAAGGTCGAAAAGGGCGACGAGGTCTCGGTGATCGAATCGGTCAAGGCCGCCTCCGACATTCTGGCGCCGCTCGCGGGCGAGATTGTCGAAGTGAACGAGGCCCTGCCGGAGACCCCGGCGCTGGTGAATGAAAAGCCGATGCAGGCCTGGTTCTTCAAGATGAAGGTGGCGAACCTGGCGGCGGTCGACGACTACATGTCGGAAGGCGCCTACGAGGATTTCATCGGATAAATCGAGCAAGATCATGAGCTTCACCCCCACCGATTACGACCCTTACGATTTCGCCAACCGCCGCCACATCGGGCCGAGCCCGTCCGAGATGGCGGAGATGCTCAAGGTGGTGGGGGTGCCCAGCCTCGACGCGCTGATCGACGAGACGGTGCCGCAGGCGATCCGGCAGGCCAAGCCGCTCAGCTGGCCGCCGATGACCGAGCACGAGCTGCACGACAAGCTGCGCGAGGTGCAAAAGAAGAATGCGGTGATGACCTCGCTGATCGGGCAGGGCTATTACGGCACCGCGACGCCGCCCGCGATCCAGCGCAACGTGCTGGAAAACCCGGCCTGGTATACCGCCTACACCCCCTATCAGCCGGAAATCGCGCAGGGCCGCTTGGAAGCGCTGCTGAACTATCAGACCATGGTCGCCGATCTGACCGGACTGCCGGTGGCGAATGCCTCGCTTCTGGATGAGGCCACCGCAGCGGCCGAGGCGATGATGATGGCGGAACGCTCGGCCAAGTCGAAGGCGCGGGCGTTCTTTGTGGACCTGAACCTGCATCCGCAGACGGTGGCGGTGCTCGAAACCCGGGCCGCGCCGTTCGGCATCGAGATCGTCAAGGGCCAGCCCGACGAGCTGGTGCCCGATGCGGTTTTCGGGGCGATTTTCCAGTATCCGGGCACCTATGGCCATGTCCGCGACTTCACCGATTACATCGCGATGCTGCATGCGGCGGGGGCGATTGCGGTGGTGGCGACGGATCTGCTGGCGCTGTGTCTGCTGAAGGAACCGGGCGCGATGGGGGCCGATATTGCGGTCGGCTCGGCGCAGCGCTTTGGCGTGCCGATGGGCTTTGGTGGCCCGCATGCCGCCTTCATGTCCTGCCGCGACAGTCTCAAGCGCACGATGCCGGGGCGGATCGTCGGTGTCTCGATCGATGCGCGGGGCAACAAGGCCTACCGGCTGTCGCTGCAAACGCGCGAACAGCATATCCGCCGCGAAAAGGCCACGTCGAACGTCTGCACGGCGCAGGCGCTTTTGGCGGTGATCGCCAGTTTCTATGCCGTCTTCCACGGGCCGAAGGGGCTGCGCGCGATTGCCGAGCGGGTGCATCTGAATGCGGTCCGCGTGCGCGATGCGCTGGTCGCCGCCGGGGCCGATGTGGCGCCGCAGGCGTTTTTCGACACGATCACCGTGCGGGTGGGCGTGGGGCAGCAGGGCATCATGGCCGCCGCGCGCCAGCATGGCATCAACCTGCGCAAGGTGGGCGAAGGGCGTGTCGGCATCTCGATTGACGAACTGACGGACGAGGATGTGCTGGTGCGTCTGCTCGACAGTTTCGGCATCAAATCCGTGCCGCCGATGGGCGACGCCCTTGGGTTCCCGGCGGAAATGGCGCGCGAAACCGACTATCTGACGCATCCGGTCTTTCACATGAACCGCGCCGAGTCGGAGATGATGCGCTACATGCGTCGCCTGTCTGACCGCGATCTGGCGCTGGATCGGGCGATGATCCCCTTGGGGTCGTGCACGATGAAGCTGAATGCCGCGGCGGAAATGGCGCCGCTGACCTGGCATCGCTACAACTCGCTGCACCCCTTCGTTCCCGCCGATCAGGCGGGCGGCTATGCCGAGATGATCGAGGATCTGACGGCGAAGCTGTGCGAAATCACCGGCTATGATGCGTTTTCGATGCAGCCCAATTCCGGGGCGCAGGGCGAATATGCCGGGCTGATGACGATCGCCGCCTATCACCGCGCGCGGGGGCAGGGGGAGCGCGATATCTGTCTGATCCCGGTCTCGGCGCATGGCACCAACCCGGCCTCGGCGGCGATGGCGGGGATGAAGGTGGTCGTGGTCAAATCCGCGCCGAATGGCGATGTGGATCTGGAAGATTTCGCAGACAAGGCGGCCGCGGCGGGCGATCGGCTCGCGGCCTGCATGATCACCTATCCCTCGACCCACGGCGTGTTCGAAGAGACGGTGAAGGAGATCTGCGCGATCACCCATCGCCATGGCGGGCAGGTCTACATGGACGGCGCGAATATGAACGCGCTGGTCGGGCTGGTGAAGCCGGGTGAATGCGGCTCGGACGTGAGCCACCTCAACCTGCACAAGACCTTTGCCATTCCGCATGGCGGTGGCGGCCCCGGCATGGGGCCGATCGGCGTCAAGGCGCATCTGGCGCCCTATCTGCCGGGCCATGTCGAGACCGACGGACGCGAGGGGGCGGTCTCGGCCGCGCCCTATGGCTCGGCGTCGATCCTGCTGATTTCCTGGGCCTATTGCCTGATGATGGGGGGCGAGGGGCTGGCGCAGGCGACGCGGGTGGCGATCCTCAATGCCAACTACATCGCGGCGCGGCTGAAATCCGAATATCCGATCCTGTTCATGGGTAACCGGGGGCGGGTGGCGCATGAATGCATTCTGGACACCCGGCCCTTTGCCGAGGTCGGCGTCAGTGTCGATGATATCGCCAAGCGGTTGATCGACAACGGGTTCCATGCGCCAACGATGTCCTGGCCGGTGGCGGGCACTCTGATGGTCGAGCCCACGGAAAGCGAGACCAAGGCCGAGATCGACCGCTTCATCACCGCGATGCTGGCCATTCGCGAAGAGGTCCGCGACGTGGCCGAGGGCCGGATTTCGGCAGAGGACAGCCCGCTGCATCACGCCCCGCATACGGTCGAGGATCTGGTGGCCGAGTGGGACCGGAAATACAGCCGCGAGCAGGGCTGCTTCCCGCCGGGCGCCTTCCGGGTTGACAAATACTGGCCGCCGGTGGGGCGCGTCGACAACGTCTATGGCGACCGCAATCTGGTCTGCACCTGCCCGCCGGTGGAGGCTTGGGCGGCAGAGTAAAACGGCCGGTTCGGGCGGAAAAGGAAAGGTCGTGCCTGTCCTGATCCGCCCGACGACGCCGTTTCAGAACCGCTCGACGATCACCGAGCCGACCGAATAGCCCGCGCCGAAGGAGCAGATCAGCCCCCGCTCGCCCGGGGCCATGTCGTCCGAGAACCGGTCAAAGGCGATGATCGACCCGGCCGAGGATGTATTCGCAAACTCTTGCAGGATGTTCGGCTGTTCCCCGGGCAAGGGGTCGCGCCCCAGCACCTTGCGGCCGATGAAATCGTTCATCGTCTTGTTCGCCTGATGCAGCCAGAGCCGTTTCAGATCGCTGGCCGCCACGCCCTCGGTTTCCAGATGATGCAGGATATGCGCCGACACCAGCGGCAGCACTTCCTTGAAGACCTTGCGGCCCTCCTGCATGAACTGCATGTCGCGCCGATCGCTCAGCCCATCAGGCCGGGTCCGGCGCAGAAACCCGTTGTTGTTGCGGATGTTGTTGGAAAACTCGGTCGCGCATTTCACGGAGCGGATTGCAAATCCGTGGCGCGCATCTTCCTGCCGTTCGATCAGCACCGCCGTCGCCACATCGCCGAAGATGAAATGGCAATCGCGGTCGCGCCACTCGAGATGCCCCGAGGTGATCTCGGGGTTCACCACCAGCGCCCGGCGCACCGAGCCCGCGCGGATCATATCGGCGGCGGCCTGAATCCCGAAGGTGGCCGAAGAACAGGCGACGTTCATGTCGAAGGCGAAGCCGGTCGCGCCCAGAAGCTTCTGGATCTCGATGGCAACAGCCGGATAGGCGCGCTCCATGTTGGAGGCCGCACAGATCACCAGATCGACCTCCGCCCCCGTGCGCCCGGCTTTCGCCAGCGCCTTTTGGCAGGCATCGACGGCCATTTCCGCCATGATCCCGGGCTCGTCATCCGAGCGCTGCCGCAGCGCCGGATACATCCGGTCGGGGTCGAGAACGCCTTTGCGATCCATCACATAGCGGTTCTCGATCCCCGAGGCCTTGAGGATGAACTCGGAGGAGGAATGCTCGATCGGGCTCAACTCGCCTTCGGCGATCCGGTCGGCATGCTCGGCGTTGAACCGATCGGCGAAGGCGTTGAAGGCGGCCACAAGGTCGTCGTTCGAAATCGCATCGGGCGGCACGAAGACGCCGGTTGCGGTGATGGCTGGCTGATACATGAAAGCTCCCCCAGGGTCGGGGTCAAATTCCGACTGCGCGGCGCCGTCGTCAAGCCTTCAAACGGGGTTTGGCAGCGGGATGCCGTCACGGAAAGCACGCAGATTGGCGACCGCCATCATCCCCATCGCGTCGCGGACCTCCTCGGTCGCGGTGCCCAGATGCGGCAGGAGCGTGACATTTTCAAGCGCGATCAGGGCAGGGGGGACGCTTGGCTCGCGTTCATAGACATCAAGCCCGGCGCCACCGATGCGACCCGCGGTCAGGGCCTCGATCAGCGCGGCCTCGTCCACCACATCGCCGCGCGCGACATTGATCAGATGGGCATGTGGCGCCATCAGCGCCAGTTCCGCCGCGCCGATCATGTGCCGCGTCTCGGGCGTTGCGGGCACCGCCAGAACGACGAAATCGACCGAGGCGAGCAGATCGCGCAGTGCCGCGGGCCGGGCCGGGAAATCCAGGGTTTTCGGGCTGCGCGAGGCATAGATGACCTGCATCCCGAAGCCGTAATGGGCGCGTTTCGCCACCGCTTGCCCGATCCGGCCCATGCCGATGACCCCCAGCCGCTTGCCGGTGACATGCGCCCCCAGCATCTGCGTTGGTGCCCAACCAGTCCAATCGCCGCGGCGCAGCATCCGCTCGCCTTCCGAGGCGCGGCGGGCTGACATCAGCAGCAGCGTCATTGCAATATCGGCCGTCGCATCGGTGACGGCGCCCGGCGTGTTGGTGACGGCAAGCCCCGCGGCCTTCGCGGCCGCGACGTCGATATGGTTCACGCCAACACCGAAATTCGCGAGCAATTTCGCGCGGATGGGGCCGCTGAAGGCCTCGGCCCGCAGCGCATCGCCGAGCGTCGGCAGGATCGCGTCATAAGTGGCAAGGGCGTCCTGCGCCTCGGACAGCGCCATCGGCGCGTCGTGGGTGCGGAACTCGGCATCGAACTCCTCACGCAGGATCGTCTCGACCCGCCGCGTCAGCGCCCGCGTCACCAGAACCCGCATCAAAAGAGCTTTCCGCCCAGCGGTACGTCATGGCCCGGGCCGATCAGCACCACGGCGCCGGTTTCATCGGGCAGGCCCAGCACCAGAGCTTCGGAGCGGAACGGCCCGATCTGGCGCGGCGGGAAGTTCACGACGCCCAGAACCTGACGGCCGAGCAGCGTTTCCGGGGTGTAGTGGACGGTGATCTGCACCGAGGATTTCTTCACGCCGATCTCGGGGCCGTAATCGACCCAGACCTTGAAGGCGGGCTTGCGCGCCTCGGGGAAGGGCTGCACGTCGATGACGCGGCCAACGCGGATGTCGACCTTGGCGAAGTCGTCGTAAGTGATCTCGCTCATTTGCCCAGTTCCCGCCCGCGGTCGGCCGCGGCCTTGACCGCGCGCTTCAAAAGCCCCGGAAAGCCGGTCTCAGGCTCCATCAGATGCGCGAGCGCCGCTGCCGTCGTGCCGCCCGGCGAGGTGACATTGATGCGCAATTGCGCAGGGCTTTCCGCAGCGTCTTCGGCCAGTTGCCCGGCGCCGCCGACGGTTGCCTTGGCCAGCTTCATCGCCAGATCGGCGGGAAGCCCCTCGGCCTCGCCCGCCGCCGCCAGCGTCTCGATCAGATGAAAGACATAGGCCGGGCCGGAGCCGGAAAGGGCGGTGACCGCATCCATCTGATGCTCACCCTCAAGCCGCACGACCTGACCCACGGCCGAAAGCAGCCCCTCGGCAAGGTCCAGATGCGCTTGCGTCGCCACCCCATTGCCGCAGATCGCGGTGATGCCGCGGCCAATGGCGGCGGGCGTGTTCGGCATCGCCCGCACGACCGGGGTGGAAGTCCCCAGAATCGCAGCATATTTCGAAAGCGTCGTACCCGCGGCGACGGTGACGAAAAGCGTCTTGCCGCCTCCCATCGCCTGCAGACCGGGTAGGGCCTCGGCCATCATCTGCGGCTTCACGGCCACCAGAACCACCGCAGGCGCCGCGGGCAGGGCACCATTCAGCGCCACGCCCGAGGCTTTCAGCCAATCGCTCGGAAACGGTTCGACCACATGCACGGCGGCGGGCTTCAACCCCTGCCGCAGCCAGCCCGACAAGAGTGCCGAGCCCATCTTGCCACAGCCCAGAAGCACCAGCCCCCGCGCCTCGATGTCGGTGAAATCCATTCGCATCTCCCTTTTGGACGGGAGATTAGGCGCGCCCGTAAGCCTCGGCAATGGCGACTTTCATCGCCGCTTCCGGGGTTTCATTGCCCCATGTCGCCAGCTGCATCGCCGGGTAGAAACGTTCCGACACCGTCAGCGCCGACCGGATCATCCGGTCGATCTGCTCATGCGCGGCGAACTGGCCGCCCGCCAGCACCAGCCCATAGCGCCAGACCATCAGCCGTTGCTCGCACCAATAGGTGAAGGCCCCGGTCCAGCACTGATCGTTGATCGCATTCAGCAGTTCGAACAGCGCGGCTTCGCGCTCTTTCGGCGGGTCGATCTCGAAGGTCGAGATCAGCCGCAGCGTCTCTTCGCCATCCGACCAGGCCAGCGTGATCGCATAGGACCGCCACTGCCCCTCCACCGTCATCGCGATCTGATCATGCGCGACGCGGTCAAATTCCCATTCGTAAGCGAGGGCCACGTTCTCGACCACGTCGATCGGGTGAAGATCGGAACCGTCGAGGAAATCTTCGCTCAGTGCCATGCGTCCCCCTGCTCGCCTGTATGCCCCGTTCAAAGCCCCGCAAGGATTCGCAAGGGCTACTATGAGCGGCAGTTATCCCAGCCGTCTCTACTAGATATCGTGGGGCCTGCTGGCCTTTGTGTAAAGCAGATTATCGTGGATAAGTCGTAAACGCGGACGATTTCCGGGGATAAATCCGGTATTTGCGCTGTCGCAGCGGCAAACGGGCGACCGCGCTTGCGGTCAATTCCCGCTTTATCGCCGCGCGGCCTTGGCTTAAGGCAGATGCAAACGGAGGCGCCCATGTCGTTCAACAGCTTCGGTCACATCTTCCGCGTCACCACCTGGGGCGAAAGCCACGGGCCGGCGCTGGGCGCCACGGTCGATGGCTGCCCGCCCGGCATCGAGATTTCGGAGGAGTTCATTCAGGTCTTTCTGGACCGCCGTCGTCCGGGCCAGTCGGCGATGACGACGCAGCGGCAGGAGCCCGACCGGGTGCGGATCCTCTCGGGCACCTTCGAGGGGCGCACGACCGGCACGCCGATCCAGCTGATGATCGAGAACACCGATCAGCGCAGCAAGGATTACGGCGAGATTTCGCGGCAGTTCCGCCCGGGCCATGCCGACATCACCTATCATCAGAAATACGGCATCCGCGATCACCGCGGCGGCGGGCGCTCCTCGGCGCGGGAAACCGCGGCGCGGGTGGCGGCGGGCGGTGTCGCGCAGGCGGTGCTGAAGGCGCTGGTGCCGGGCCTGACGATCACCGGCTACATGGTGCAGATGGGCGAAAAGCATCTGAACCGGGCGCATTTCGATGCCGCAGAGATCCTGCGCAACCCGTTCTTCCTGCCCGATGCTTCGGCCGTCGAGGAATGGACCGACTATCTGGCCGCGATCCGCAAGGATCAGAACTCGGTCGGGGCGGCGGTCGAGGTGGTGGCAACGGGCTGCCCCGTGGGCCTTGGTGCGCCGATTTATGCGAAGATGGACAGCGATCTGGCGGCCGCGATGATGACGATCAACGCCGTCAAGGGCGTCGAGATCGGCGAAGGCATGGCGGCGGCGGCGCTTCTGGGCACCGAGAATGCCGACGAGATCGTGATGGGGCCGAATGGGCCGGAATATCTGTCGAACCACGCGGGCGGTATTCTGGGCGGCATCACCACCGGGCAACCGATCGTGGTGCGGATGTCGGTCAAGCCGACCTCTTCGATCCTGACGTCGCGCCGCTCGATCAACACCGCGGGCGAAGCGGTCGAGGTGGTCACGAAGGGCCGCCACGATCCCTGCGTCGGTATCCGCGCCGTGCCGGTGGCCGAGGCGATGATGGCCTGCGTGATCCTCGATCACCTGCTGCTGGATCGCGCCCAGACCGGCGGGGTCCGCGGGCAGATCGGCTAACCGATCCAGCCCTCGACGATACAGATGTCCGCGTCCGAGACCGGGGTGCGCAGCGCCATGGCGTGCTGGTATTCCGGGCTCAGATAGCAGGCGCGGGCGATGGCAAGGCTTGGAAATTCGATGACGATGGTGCGGTGCCGCAGATCGCCCTCCACCACTTCCATCTCGCCGCCGCGGACAAGGAAGCGCGCCCCGTATTTCGCGAAGGCTACGGCATTCGCTTCGCGATAGGCCTGATAGGCCTGCGGATCGTCCACCGTCACATGGCCGACCCAGTAACCCTTGGGTGTTGCACTCATTTTCCTTCCCCCTTGCGATCAGCCTGCGGGCGGGGCGGGGGATTCGGCAAGGGGCTTGGCCGCGACCTTTCAGCCGCGCGATGCCTTTTCGGCAATGCCCGACGTGCCCGCGCGGCGGTCGAGTTCCGCCAGCACCTCGTCCATGCTCACATCGCGGGCGGCGAGCATCACGGTCAGGTGGTAAAGCACGTCGGCGGCTTCATAGACGAGGTTTTCGCGGTCGTTCTTCACCGCGGCGATGATCGCTTCGACCGCTTCCTCGCCGAATTTCTCGGCGCATTTTTCCGGGCCCTTGGCGAAGAGCTTCGCGGTCCAGGAGCTGTCGGGGTCCGCGCCCTTGCGAGCTTCGACGGTGGCGGCAAGGCGGGAAAGGGCGGTCATGCAAGCCTCATCGGGATGCCGGCGGCGGCCATATGGGCCTTGGCCTCGCCGATCGTGTAGGTGCCGAAGTGGAAGATCGAGGCGGCAAGCACGGCCGAGGCATGGCCCTCGGTCACGCCCTCGACAAGGTGATCAAGCGTGCCGACGCCGCCCGAGGCGATCACCGGGATCTTCACCGCATCGGCAATGGCACGGGTCAGCGGCAGGTTGAACCCGGCTTTCGTGCCGTCGCGGTCCATCGAGGTGAGCAGGATTTCCCCCGCGCCTTTCGCCTCGACGGTGCGGGCGAATTCGACCGCGTCGATGCCGGTGGACTTGCGTCCGCCATGGGTGAAGATCTCCCAGCGGCCCGGTTCGACCGTCTTCGCGTCGATGGCGACGACGATGCACTGGCTGCCGAAGCGATCCGCGGCTTCCGCCACAACATCCGGGTTCGCGACGGCGGCCGAGTTGAAGCTGACCTTGTCGGCGCCCGCGAGCAGCAGCGCGCGCACGTCATTGTGGGTGCGCACCCCGCCGCCCACGGTCAGCGGCATGAAACATTGCTCGGCGGTGCGGGTGACCAGATCGAACATCGTGCCGCGGTTTTCATGTGTGGCGTGGATGTCGAGAAAGCACAGCTCGTCCGCGCCCGCCGCGTCATAGGCCTTGGCGGCCTCGACCGGGTCGCCCGCGTCGATCAGGTTGACGAAGTTCACGCCTTTCACCACGCGACCGTCGGCCACGTCGAGGCAGGGAATGATGCGCGTCTTGAGCATGGGGCACTCCTTTGGCGCCTTTCTAGCGGGCGCGGCGCGGCTTGGAAAGCGCGCAGCGGGGCTCTGCCCCGCACCCCGGGATATTTGTCGCAAGATAAAGGGGATCGGCTTTTATCTTGCCGCAAATATCCCGGGGGAGTCCCGCAGGGACGGGGGCAGCGCCCCCTTACGCCTTCAGCGCCGCAAGCGCCGCCGTCAGATCGAGCGCGCCGTCATAGATCGCGCGGCCCGAGATCGCCCCGGCGATCACGCCGGTGTCGCGCAGCGCGATCAGGTCGGGCAGCGAGGACACACCGCCCGAGGCGATCACCGGGATCGAGACCGCCCGCGCGAGGGCCTCGGTCGCCTCGATGTTCGGGCCGGTCATCGCGCCGTCGCGCATGATGTCGGTGTAGATGATCGCGGCCACGCCCGCGTCCTCGAAGCTTTTCGCCAGATCGGTGACCATCACATCGGTCTCGGTCGCCCAGCCCTTGGTCGCAACCTTGCCGTTCCGGGCGTCGATGCCCACGGCCACCTGACCGGGGAAGGCCTTCGCGGCCGCGCGCACGAGGTCGGGGTTTTCCACCGCCACGGTGCCGAGGATGACGCGCGCGAGGCCCTTCGAGAGCCAGCGCTCGATCGTGGCCATGTCGCGGATGCCGCCGCCCAGCTGTGCGGGCACGGTGATGCGGGCGAGGATCGCCTCGACCGCGGCGCCGTTCACCGGCTCGCCCGCAAAGGCGCCGTTGAGGTCCACCAGATGGACCCATTCGCAGCCCGCGGCCTCGAATTTCGCGGCCTGCGCCGCGGGATCGGTGCCGAAGACCGTGGCCTTGTCCATCTCGCCGTGCAGAAGCCGCACGCAGTTGCCGTCCTTGAGGTCGATTGCCGGGTAGAGGATCATGGGCTGGCTCCTTGTCGCTGCCCGCCTCTTGCCACGCGGGGGGGGCGCTTGCCAAGACTGTGTGCGACGCCACGTCGGGCTTGCCGGGAATCGGCGCCCGTGGCGCAATGACGCGCAGGGAAACCGGGAGGAGACACCGATGAAGACGACCCTGATGGCGGCTTGCCTGAGCCTTGTGGCGGGCATGGCTGCGGCGGATCCGATCGAGGGGCTGTGGCAGACGCAGCCCGATGACGGCGCCTATGCGCATGTGAAGATCGCGCCCTGCGGTCCGGCCTTCTGCGGCACGATCGTGCAGTCGTTCAAGGACAGCGGGCCTTACGACTCGCCCAATGTCGGCAAGGAGATCGTGATCGACATGGTGCCTGCGGGGGAGGGGGCCTATGCGGGCAAGGTCTGGCGGCCGTCGAACGACAAGATCTACATCGGCAAGATCGCGCTTTCGGGCGGGTCGATGAAGCTCTCGGGCTGCGTCGTCGGTGGGCTGATCTGCAAGTCGCAGACCTGGACCAAGGTCGACTGAGCCTTTGCCCGAACGTGGAACGGCGCCCCGCGGGGCGCCGTTTCTTGTTGCCGGAGTGGTAGTCTCGTCGTCTCTTGTCTCAATGCGCCATCAGCACGGGCACTTCGGCCATCTCGAGCATGTTGCGCGTCGCCCCGCCCAGGATCGCCTCGCGGAAGCGCGAGTGACCATAGGCGCCCATCACCACCATTTCCGACGACGTGTCGCGGACATGGCGGTTGATCACATCCGAGATCCGCGGCAGCGTCTTGGCCAGAACCGACACTTCGACCTTCACGCCATGCCGCGCCAACCATTGGCTCAGCTGCCCGCCCGGATCGGACCGTTCGGGTCCGTGTGCGGGCGGATCGATCACCGTAATGTCCACGAGCGACGCCGCCTTCAGAAGCGGCAGCGCCTTGCGGATCGCATTCATCGCCTCGTTCGACTGGTTCCACGCCACCACCACGCGCCGCGGCGCGAGCGAGGGCACGGGCGCATCGGGCATGATCATCACGGGCGACTGCCCCTCGAACAGCGCGGCTTCGACCGCCGCTTCGAGTTCCTGACCACGCCCCTTGCCATAGGGATGCCCCATCACGACAAGGTCGGCAAAGCGGGCGCGCAGCCCCACGACCGTCGCGATCGCGCCGATCTGGGCCACCACGGCTTCGCTGCTCCAGCGGATCTGTTCGGAGGCGAGACGCTCGCGCATGGACCGTTCCAACTCGCGTGCTTCGTCTTGCGCCCGGTCGAGAACCTCCTGTTGCACGAAGGCCGTGGCCCCCGCGTAATAATAGCCCGTCTGGGTCCGGTCGACGCCCATGCAGAGCACTTCCAGATGGGCATCTTCGGCGCGGGCAACTGCCACTGCCGACTCAAGCTGAAGTCGGGCCTGTGAGACATCCGTCACAATCGTCAAAACTGTTTTATAGGCCATGAGACCCCTCCGCGTGCCGATTCTGCCCTTAAATTAACGGTTTCAAGAGGGTTACGCCTTGACGCGGATCAAGGTTTCAAGTGGACACTGTGCCACCGTGCGACGAACCGCCGCACCCTCTTGTCAAGAGTTTGATCAAGGTCAAAGCGGGTGTCATATCCTGCGGTCACAAAGCACAAGAGAGAGACTTCCCGCTCCGGCCGAATCGTCGGGACGGGATTGAAAAAACGCGAAGGGACGCAAAAAACATGTGGGATTACGTCAAGCTGATCGCGCTTGGCGTCGTAGCGGCTTTGGCCGCTTACGCCGCCAGTCAGGCGCGAGATCTGGCATACATGGTGAACATGGTCGAGGTCGCACTTGCGGCCGTGATCGCGTTCATCTGGGTGCTGCGCACCATGGGGGACCCCAAGCCCTCCAAAGACGAATATTTCGACGGCGTGATCCGCGCCGGCGTGATCGCAACCACCTTCTGGGGCATTGTCGGCTTTCTCGTGGCCGTCATCATTGCCTTCCAGCTGGCCTTCCCGCAACTGAACATCGAACTCGGTAACGGGATGTTCAACTTCGGGCGCATGCGTCCGCTGCACACCTCGGCCGTGATCTTCGCTTTCGGCGGCAACGCCCTGATCGCTTCGGCTTTCTACGTTGTGCAACGCACCTCGGCAGCTCGTCTCTTCGGTGGCACCGCGCTGGGCTGGTTCGTGTTCTGGGGCTGGCAGCTGATCATCGTGACGGCGGCCTCGTCCTATCTGCTCGGCGGCTCGCAGGGCAAGGAATATGCCGAGCTGAACTGGCACCTCGACATCCTCGTCGCGGTCGTCTGGGTGGCCTATCTGATCGCCTTCCTCGGCACGATCTTCAAGCGCAAGGAACCCCACATCTACGTGGCGAACTGGTTCTACCTGTCGTTCATCGTGACGATCGCCATGCTGCACATCGTCAACAACCTGGCCATTCCGGTTTCGATCTTCGGCACCAAATCGGTGCAGCTGATGGCCGGCGTGCAGGATGCGATGACGCAATGGTGGTACGGCCACAACGCCGTGGGCTTCTTCCTCACCGCGGGCTTCCTGGGCATGATGTACTACTTCGTGCCGAAACAAGCCGAACGTCCCGTCTATTCCTACAAGCTCTCGATCGTCCACTTCTGGGCGCTGATCTTCCTCTACATCTGGGCCGGTCCGCACCATCTGCACTACACCGCCCTGCCGGATTGGGCTTCGACGCTCGGCATGGTGATGTCGGTGATCCTGTGGATGCCGTCCTGGGGTGGCATGATCAACGGTCTGATGACGCTCTCGGGCGCCTGGGACAAGCTGCGCACCGATCCGGTCATCCGGATGATGGTGGTCTCGATCGGCTTTTACGGCATGTCGACCTTCGAAGGCCCGATGATGTCGATCAAGGCGGTGAACTCGCTCTCGCACTACACGGACTGGACCATCGGTCACGTGCACTCCGGTGCGCTCGGCTGGAACGGCATGATCACCTTCGGCATGCTCTACTTCCTGACGCCGCGCCTGTGGGGCCGTTCGGGTCTCTACTCGCTCAAACTCGTCAGCTGGCACTTCTGGCTCGCCACGATCGGCATCGTGCTCTACGCCTCGTCGATGTGGGTCACCGGCATCATGGAAGGCCTGATGTGGCGTGAAGTCGACGCGCAGGGCTTCCTCGTGAACGCCTTCGCCGACACCGTGGCTGCGAAGTTCCCGATGTACGTGGTGCGCGGCACCGGCGGCGTCCTCTATCTGACCGGCGGTCTGATCATGGCCTACAACCTCTGGGCCACGGTCGCGAAACAACCGAAGACGGCCGAGATCGCCGTTGCGGTTCCGGCGGAATAAGGAGCAACGCACATGTCAATCATGGACAAACACCACGTTCTGGAAAAGAACGCGACGCTGCTCCTGATCTTCGCCTTCCTCGTCGTCACCATCGGTGGCATCGTGGAAATCGCGCCGCTGTTCTACCTCGAGAACACCATCGAGAAGGTGGACGGGATGCGTCCCTACACCCCCCTCGAACTCACGGGTCGGGACATCTACATCCGCGAGGGCTGCTATGTCTGCCACTCGCAGATGATCCGCCCGATGCGCGACGAGGTGGAGCGTTACGGTCACTACTCGCTGGCGGCGGAGTCGATGTACGACCACCCGTTCCAGTGGGGCTCGAAACGGACGGGGCCCGACCTCGCCCGCGTGGGCGGCCGTTACTCGGATGCCTGGCATGTCGAGCACCTGTCGAACCCGCAGTCGGTGGTGCCGGAATCGGTGATGCCGAGCTACAGCTATCTGGCCAACGTGCCGCTGGATAACACCTATATCGAGGACCGTCTGTCCACGGACGCCCTCGTGGGTGTGCCCTACACACCTGAAATGATCGCCGCCGCCAAGGCCGACTTCGTCGGTCAGGCGGATCCGGACGCTGACAGCACCACGCTGGTGGCGAACTACGGCGAGAAGGTCAACATCCGCAACTTCGATGGCAAACCCGGCCTGACGGAGATGGATGCGCTGATCGCCTATCTGCAGGTGCTCGGTACGATGGTCGACTTCTCGACCTTCCAACCCGTGGCAAGTCGCTAAAGGAGCTGGGGATGGACTATCATATCTTGCGTGAATTCGCCGACAGCTGGGCAGCGCTTGCGCTCTTGCTCACCTTCATCGGGGCCGTGATCTGGGCTTTCCGGCCCGGTTCCACCAAGGTTCACGACGATATCGCGAACATCCCTTTCCGGCATGAAGACAAACCCGCCGATCGCGGCTGAGGCGAGAGCCTCGGCTACGACGACGGCGCCACGCGGTAAGGAGGCGTGGAGATGAGCAAAAAACCGACGACCAAGAAAGAGGTGCAGACCACTGGACACCAGTGGGACGGCATCGAAGAACTGAATACACCGCTGCCGCGCTGGTGGCTGTGGACCTTCTACGCCACCATCGTCTGGGGTGTGGCCTATTCGATCGCGATGCCGGCCTGGCCGATCTTCGCATCGGGGGCGACGCCGGGCGTGCTCGGGTCTTCGACCCGTGCCGATGTCGACAAGGAGATCGCCAAGTTCGCCGAAATGAACAAGCCGATCGAGGACAAGCTGGTTGCGACCGACCTCAATGCGATCGCCAATGATCCGGAACTCGTGACCTATACCCGCAACGCGGGCGCGGCGGTGTTCCGGACCTGGTGCGCGCAGTGCCACGGGGCGGGCGCGGGCGGCAACAAGGGCTTCCCGAGCCTGCTCGACGGCGACTGGCTGCATGGCGGCTCGCTCGAGACGATCTACAACGACGTGCTGCACGGCATCCGCGATCCGAAGGATCCGGACACGCTGCCGGTCGCCAACATGCCCGCGCATCTTGACGACCAGCTGCTCGAACCGGCGCAGATCGACGATGTGGTGCAATATGTCCTGAAGATCTCGGGGCAGACTGCCGACGAAGCCAAGGCGACCGCCGGTCAGCAGCTCTTTGCCGACAACTGCGTCGTCTGCCATGGCGAAGACGCCAAGGGCAACGTGGAAACCGGCGCGCCGAACCTGACCGACGGGATCTGGCTCTATGGCGGCGATGCGGCGACGATCACCACCACGATCCAGCATGGACGTGGCGGTGTCATGCCGTCGTGGAGCTGGGCCGAGCCGGGTGCGAAACCGCGTCTGAGCGAAGCGCAGATCCGGGCCGTGGCCTCCTACGTCCACAGCCTTGGTGGCGGTCAATAAGCTGGAAACCTGATCCCGGGGGGGTGCCTGACCCCCCGGGTAGCACCGACGCCCCGTCCTGTTCGCGCGTTTCCTGGGGCGTCGGTGCGTTTCAACATATCTGCCCCTTGGCTCCTCCGATCAAGGGGACACAATGGTCGAAATGCCCGTTTCCGGGGGAAAGCACGTCCAAAAAGCTGCATCGGCAATATAGCTTTAAGGTGCAGTTGCAAACCCGGCCCGTTCCTGTTCAATCCCGTCAGGACAGAGCCCAGCCAACGGAGTTACCCGTGAGCGCCAACGAACCAAGTCCCAACGACGCGCCGCTTTATTTCGCGCGCGAGCCGATTTTCCCCAGACGCATTTCCGGCAAGTTCCGTTCGCTCAAATGGGTGCTGATGGCGATCATGCTCGGCATCTACTACATCACGCCCTGGATCCGTTGGGACCGGGGCGCAGCCTTGCCCGATCAGGCGGTTCTGCTCGATCTGGCGAACCGGCGCTTCTTCTTTTTCGGGCTCGAGATCTGGCCGCACGAATTCTACTTCGTCGCGGGCCTTCTGATCATGGCGGGGCTTGGTCTTTTCCTTTTCACCTCGGCGCTGGGCCGGATCTGGTGCGGCTATGCCTGCCCGCAGACGGTCTGGACCGACCTGTACATCCTGGTCGAGCGCTGGGTCGAGGGCGACCGCAACAACCGCATCCGCCTGCACCGTCAGGCGTGGAATGCCGAGAAGATCCGCAAGCGGCTGATCAAATGGGGGCTCTGGCTGTTCATCGGTCTCGCCACCGGGGGGGCATGGGTGTTCTATTTCACCGATGCGCCGACGCTGCTTTCTGATCTCCTCACCGGAGACGCTTCGCCGATCGCCTATACCACCATCGCCATTGCCACCGCGACGACCTTTGCCTTTGGCGGCTTCGCCCGCGAACAGATGTGCATCTACGCCTGCCCGTGGCCGCGCATTCAGGCCGCGATGATGGACGAGGACACGATCACCATCGCCTACCGCGAATGGCGTGGCGAGCCGCGCGGCAAGCTGCAGAAGAACGAGAAGCTGGCCGAGGGGCAGGGCGACTGCATCGACTGCATGGCCTGCGTCAACGTCTGCCCGATGGGCATCGACATCCGCAACGGCCAGCAGCTCGAATGCATCACCTGCGGTCTTTGCATCGACGCCTGCAACGAGATGATGGACAAGATCGGCAAGCCGCGCGGCCTTGTGGGCTACATGGCGCTGAAGGACGAGGCGAACGAGCGCGCCGGCAACAAGGTCACGAATATCTGGAAACACGTGCTGCGTCCGCGCACGCTCCTGTATTTCACCCTCTGGGCGGGCTTCGGCGTCGCGCTGGTCGTCGCGCTGTTCCTGCGCTCGCCCTTGGACTTCAACGTCACGCCGAACCGCGATCCGTTGTTCGTGACGCAATCCGACGGCACGATCCGCAATATCTACACCCTGCGCATCCGCAACAAGCACGGCTCCGAGGAAAGCTTCCGGATCTCGGTCAGCTCCGAGGATGAAGCCCAGGCCAAGGCGCTGAAACTGACGCTGGAAGGGCAGGAGGGCGACACCGTCACTGTCCCGGCTGACCAGCTTTACAACCAGCGTCTCTATCTGGAAGCGGCGCCCGGTTCGAACTTCGCCGATGCGAAGCGGTCGGATATCAAGATCTGGGTCGAACAAGTGGGCGTCGAGGAGCCGGTTCGCGACTCGGCCGACACCGTCTTCAACGGCAAGGGGAACTGAGATGGCGAAACCGCTGACCGGGCGCAAGGTCTTGCTGATGTTCGTGGCCTTCTTCGGGCTGATCATCGCCGTCAACGTGACGATGGCGGTGCAGGCGGTGAAGACCTTCCCCGGGCTCGAGGTGGCGAATTCCTATGTCGCCTCGCAGACCTTCGACGCCGATCGCGCCGCGCAGGAACGGCTGGGCTGGACGGTGAAACCGTCCTACGCCAATGGCGTGCTGACGCTCGACATCCGTGACCGGGCGGGCCAACCCGCCCCCCTCGGCCAGCTCGAGGTTCTGGTCGGCCGCACCACCATGGCCGCCGAGGACAAGACGCCGGTGATGACGCTGACCAACGGCGTCTATACCGCGGCCCTCAGCCTTGCCCCCGGGGCCTGGCTGATCCACCTCTCTGCCAAATCTGCTGACGGGGTGCTGTTCCAGCAGCGCCTCGACTTCCTCATCGAAGGCTGAGCCTGATGACTGCTGCCCCTCTCGCGTCGGTGGCCTCCTCTGCGGAGGCCGCCGAAGATCACCTTCAGGCTTCGGCCTGCCCGGCCTGCCTCGCCGCCCCCTCGGCGGAAGAGCTGGCGAAATCGGGCGATATCAAGGGGGCGCGGATCATGCTGTCGCTGCCCACCGCCCATTGCGCGGTCTGCATCACCGATGTGGAACGCGAGATGGAGGCTTATCCGGGCGTCCGCTCGGCGCGGGTCAACCTGACGCTGAAGCGCGTTTCGATCGATGCCGAGGCCAATGTCGCCGCCGATGCGCTGGTCGAAGCCTTGGGCAAGATCGGCTACGAGGCCTACGAGCTTGACCCCGGCATGCTCTCGGCGACCGAGACCGACAAGCGCGGCCGGGACCTTCTGATGCGGATCGGCGTTGCCGGTTTCGCGATGATGAACATCATGCTCCTGTCGATCGCGGTCTGGTCGGGGGCCGAGGCCGCGACGCGCGACATGTTCCACTGGATTTCCGCCGCCATCGCGCTGCCGACCGTGGTCTTTGTCGGCCAACCCTTCTTCAGCTCCGCCTGGGGCGGGCTGAAACATGGCCGCGTCAACATGGATGTGCCGATCTCGCTGGCGTTGATTCTGGCCTCGTCGATCTCGATCTTCGAAACGATGCACCACGGCCATCACGCCTATTTCGACGCCGCCGTGATGCTGTCCTTCTTCCTGCTGGTCGGCCGCTACCTTGATTACCGCACCCGCGCCGTTGCCCGCTCGGCTGCCGAGGAACTGGCCGCGCTCGAAGTGCCGCGCGCGAACCTTCTGCGCGATGGCGTCGAGATGATCGTGGCGGTGGCCGATCTGAAACCGGGCGATCTGATCCGGGTGCGCCCGGGCGGCCGCATCCCGGCCGATGGCGAGGTGACGGAGGGCACGTCGGAAACCGACCGCTCGCTTTTGACCGGGGAAACCCTGCCGGTCTATGTCGGCCCCGGCACGATGCTGTCGGCGGGCGAGGTGAACCTGACCGGGCCGCTCACGCTGCGCGTCACCGCGGCGGGCAAGGACAGTTCGCTGCACCGCATGGCCGATCTGGTGGCGATGGCCGAAAGCGCCAAGACCCGCTACACGACCTTGGCCGAACGCGCCGCGCGGTTTTACTCGCCGATGGTGCATGCGCTGTCGTTTTCCGCCTTTGGCTACTGGATGTATGCCACGGGCGGCGATGTGCGCTTTGCCGTCAATATCTCGGCCGCCGTGCTGATCATCACCTGCCCCTGCGCGCTGGGTCTCGCGGTTCCCGCCGTGATCACCGCGGCGAGCGGAAAGCTCTTCCGCAAGGGCCTGCTGATCAAGGACGGCACCGCGCTCGAACGTCTGGCCGAGGTCGACACGGTGGTGTTCGACAAGACCGGCACGCTGACCATGGGCACGCCGGTGCTGGAAGAGAGCGACACGATCGACGAGGAAACCCTCTCCGTCGCGGCGGCGCTGGCCGTCGCCTCGTCGCATCCGCTCGCCAAGGCGATCCTTGCCGCGGCCGAGGCACGCGAGATCCGGCCCGTCACGCTTGACGATCTGCGCGAGGTGCCCGGCTTCGGCATCGAGGGGCGTCTGGGCCGTCTTTCCCTGCGTCTGGGGCGTGCCGACTGGGTGGGAGCCGAGCCCTGCGCCGCGACCGCCACGCATCTGCGTCTGGGCGAGGCGCCGCCGGTCACCTTCCGCTTCTCCGACCATCTGCGCACCGGCGCGGCCGAGGCGGTGGCGCTGCTCACCGCACAGGGCAAGCGGGTGCTGATGGTGTCGGGCGATGTCGAGACCGCGGTTTCGGCGCTGGCGGGCAAGCTCGGCATCACCGAATGGTATTCGGGGGCGCTGCCCGCCGAAAAGGCGGCGCTGATCGCCGATCTGATGGGGCAGGGCAAGCGCGTGCTGATGGTGGGTGACGGGCTCAACGACACGGCGGCGCTTGCCGCGGCGCATGTCTCGATCTCGCCCGCCTCGGCGCTCGATGCGGCGCGCACGGCCTCGGATATCGTGCTCTTGGGCGCCGATCTGGCGCCGGTGGGCGATGCCCTGCGCATCGCGGGGCAGGCGCGGCGCCGCATCAAGGAGAATTTCGCGATCTCGGCGGGCTACAACGTCGTCGCGGTGCCTCTGGCGCTTGTCGGCCTTGCGACGCCCCTCGCAGCGGCCTTGGCGATGTCCACCTCTTCGATTACAGTCTCGCTGAACTCGATGCGCCTGAAATAGGCGCATCCCCCCCCTGCGCGAGGGCCACCATGTCGATCCTGAGCTATCTGATCCCGATCTCGCTCTTTCTGGGCGGCTTCGGCCTTGTCGCTTTCCTCTGGGCGCTGAAAGAGCGTCAGTATGACGATCCGAAGGGCGATGCCGAGCGGATCCTGTCGGGCAAATACGACGACCGTCCGAAACGCTGACGCCGCGCAAAGGGGCGTATTTGGACCAAGAAAAAGCCCGGACCTTGCGAGGGGTCCGGGCTTTTTCTTGGTCCAAATACGCCCTTGCCCCGGGCTGGGTCGGGCTTACTGCCCGATTACCGAGCAATCGACCGAGCGGGCGGCGAGACGGGCGCAGGCCAGATCGGCATCGCCGCGGGTCAGGCCGACGAAGAGCGCGTCATACCCGGCCTTGCGGGTCGCGACCTTGCGCAGGCCCTCGGCCAGCGCGGTGCTTTCCATCAGCGCGGTCTTCAGCAGCGCCTGTTCGGCGGCATATTGCGACGGATACTTGCCAAGGCTGATGCCCCAATTGCGCCCGCCCGACGACGACGCGCGGGCAACCACCTCGCGCTTGCCTTCCGGCATCGGGGCGGGGGGCGTCAGCGCGGCAAGGATCATCGTGTCATTGCGCGGCGCGGGGGCCGCGGTGCCCATCGCCAGCGTTTCCGGCTGCGCGGTCGCGGTCTGGATGAAGACCGGGCCCGAGGGATCGGTGTCGCCCTGCGCTTCGACGGTTTCGTCGACCGGCGCGGGCTCCATCATCGCCAGCGTTTCGGGCTGCGGCGCGGCGACCTGCACGAGATCCGCTGCGGCATCGGTCGCGGGCTTTTCGGCGGGTTTGCGCGCCGGTTCGGCTTCGGCCACTTGCACCGGGGCGGGCTCCGGCTCCGGGGCAGGGGCGGCGGCCGCGGGACGGGCCATCGGGCGCGGGCTGCGCTTGAGCCCGGCCTCCGAAGCATCGGCGATCAGATCGGGGGCGGCGGCGCGGCCCGAAACCGCGGCAGCGGCGGCGGCGGCCGTCGCGGCTTTCACCGCGGCTTCATCGTCATCTTCGTTTGCATCCGGTGCGGCATCGACCTGCGGCCCCGCAAGATCGCCGTCGGCATTCGCCAGCAATTGCGGTGGCGTCGGTTTCTTGCCGTTCACGTTTTCGGGCACACGCTCGAACCCAAGATCAAGCAGTTCCGCGATCTTCGAGTTGCGCGCGGCGGGCGAGGTGCCGCCGAAAACCGTGGCGATGATGCGCTTGTTGCCCCGCTGCGCCGAGGCGACAAGGTTGAAGCCTGCGGGCACGGTGTAGCCGGTCTTGATGCCGTCGGCGCCCTCGTAGGCGTCGAGGAAGCGGCGGTTGGTGTTCGCCACATGGGCGATCCCCGCATCCGCCGTCCGGCGCGAGAACAGGCTGTAATATTGCGGGAAATCGTAAAGCAGATGGCGGCCAAGCAGCGACATGTCATGCGCGGTCGACATGTGCCCCGCGCGGGTCAGGCCGTTGGCGTTCTTGAAGGTGGTGTTTTTCATGCCAAGCGCCTTGGCGGTGCGGTTCATCCGCGCCGCGAAATGCGCCTCGTCGCCGCCGAGGAAATCGCCGATGGCGGCGGCGGCGTCGTTGGCCGATTTGATCGCGGCGGCGCGGATCAGATAGCGCAGGGCGATCTTCTGCCCCGTGCGCAGACCCAGACGCGACGGCGGCTGGCCGGCGGCATTGGCCGAAACCGTCACCATCGTATCAAGGCTGACTTCACCCGACTCGATCGCCTGGAAGGTGATGTAGAGCGTCATCATCTTCGTCAGCGAAGCCGGGTGCAGTCGCGTATCCGCGTTCTTTTCGTAAAGAACCTCTCCGGTGCGGGCATCCATCACATATGCCGCAAACGGTGCCGCCCAAAGCGCCACCGGCATAAGCATCACGAATATCGCCAAAAGCCCCGAGCGGCCCCAGTGCGTCAGCCTGGTCACGATCACTGCCCTTACACTGCCTCTATTTGCCCCGTTGTGTTCAGGGGCTTGGCACAAGACTAGCACGCCTCTGCGACGGTGAAAACCGCGAAGATTCAAAGGCTTTTACTGCGGCCTTCGTGCCACGGGAAGCGATTCCGCATCAAGATGTTGTGTTGCGCCTGGGGTGCCTTGCCACGGCTTGTGGTTGCGAGGCGAATTTCAACCAAAGGAGGATGGATCGATCCGCGCCACCAGTTCTGCGAGTTGTGCCAGATCGGGCAATTCGGCGAAGCGCGGATGGCCCAGTGGGGCGGTGGCCTGTTCAAGCGCCCAGGTCATCTCATGCGGCACATGCACGCCCCAGCCCCCGGCCTCGAGCATCGGCAGCACGTCGGATTTCAGCGAATTTCCGACCATCAGCGCCTGATCGGCGCCGCTGCCGTGGCGGGCAAAGACCGTGCGATAGGTCTCGGCGCGCTTGTCCGACACGATCTCGATCGCGTCGAAAAGATCGCCAAGCCCCGATTGCGCCAGCTTGCGTTCCTGATCGAGCAGATCGCCCTTGGTCACCAGCACCAGCCGATAGCGGCCCGCCAGCGCCTCGACCGCCTCGCGGGCATGGGGCAGGATCTCGATCGGATGCGCCAGCATCTCGCGCCCGGCGGCGAGGATCTCGCCGATCACCGAGGCGGGCACGCGGCCCTCGGAAACCTCGATTGCGGTTTCGATCATCGAGAGGGTGAAGCCCTTGACGCCAAAGCCATAACTGCCGACGTTGCGACGTTCGGCGGCCAGTAGCCGCTCCTCCAGATGCGCGGTCTCGGCATGAGCGGCGAGCAGGTCGTGGAACCGCGCCTGGGTCATGCGAAAGAACCGCTCGTTGTGCCAGAGCGTGTCATCGGCATCGAAGCCGATCGTGGTCAGCGTCATCGGGTCTCTCCTCGGGGGCAACCTGCCGCGGGGGCGACCGATTGGCAAGAGCATCCGCACTGGCTTTTCTTGGCGCGCAATGTTCCTATATTGATCCTTGCGTTCACGATTCCCTGCGATCATGGACGCTTGATGTCGATTCGAGACCGGAGGACTGCCCGTGCTTCACCCCCTTTACCTCAGCGCCCACCGCGCCGGAGACGGCGAGGGTGATGGCGAGGGCGAAGCCGGCATCGCCGTCAAGACCGCGCCGAAGACGGCCCGGCCGCCGATGTACAAGGTCCTGCTGTTGAACGACGATTACACGCCGATGGAATTCGTCGTGCATATCCTCGAGCGCTTCTTCGGCATGAACCATGCGCAGGCGTTCGAGATCATGTTGACCGTGCACAAGAAGGGGCTCGCCGTCGTCGGCGTCTATTCCTTCGAGGTGGCCGAGACCAAAGTCTCGCAGGTGATGGATTTTTCGCGCCGTCACCAGCATCCGCTGCAATGCACCATGGAAAAGGAGTGAGGGGCGCGCCCCTCCGATCTGATGAGCCATCCTCGTCTTACGCTGGCGCTTGACGCGCCCGATGCGCTGCCGTCCGACGGGCGGATCGTCGTTTATCGCCCCACCGCCGACACCGATCTGAGCGATCTGCCGAAAGCCCGGCTGCAGCTGGTGCAGGGCTTCCGGCCCGATTACGAGGCGCTGGCGGCGCGCGGCTACGCCGTCGCGCCCGCGGCCGAGGGCAGTTTTGCCGCTGCCGTGGTCTTCGTGCCGCGCGCCAAGGCCGAGGCGCGGGCGCTTCTGGCCGAGGCCTCGGCGCGGGTCGTGCCCGGCGGGCCGATCTGGGTCGACGGGCTGAAGACCGATGGCATCGATTCCCTGCTGAAGGATCTGCGCGCGCTGGTGCCGATCTCGGACCCGATCGCCAAGGCGCATGGCAAGATCTTCGGCTTTGCCGCGGCACCCGGGGCGCTGGACGCCTGGGCCGCGAAACCGCAACAGCCCGCCCCCGGCTTCACCACGGCGCCGGGCGTGTTCTCGGCCGATGGCATCGATCGCGGTTCGGCGCTTTTGGCCGCCTGTCTGCCCGAGACCCTGCCCGCACGGGTGGTCGATCTGGGCGCGGGCTGGGGCTGGCTTGCGGCGCAGGTTCTGGCGCGCAAGGGGGTCGAGCAGGTCGATCTGGTCGAGGCCGAGCATTCTGCGCTCGAATGTTCGAAAATGAACATTTCCGACCCGCGTGCCCGCTTCCTTTGGGCCGATGCGACGAAGGTGAAGTTCGAAAATCGACCTTTGGCCGCGGTGATGAACCCGCCTTTCCACACCACGCGGAACGCCGATCCGGCGCTTGGCATCGCCTTCATCCGCGCGGCTGCGGGGCTTTTGTCGCTGTCGGGGACGCTCTGGATGGTGGCGAACCGGCATCTGCCCTATGAGGCGGTGCTGCGCGAGTGCTTCCACGAGGTCGAGGAAATCACCCCGCCCACCGGCCGCGATGGCGCCTTCCGCATCTTCCGGGCCGAGCGTCCGATTGCCCATGCGACGAAGCCCGCGAAAGCCGCGCCCGAGCCCGCCGGGCGTCGGGTGGTGCGCACGCGGCGCTGAGGCCTATTCTTCGGGATAGGCCGCCTTGCAGGCGCGGATCGCGGCATTGGCGGCGGGGGTCAGAGATTTGATCTTCGCCCGCAGCCCGTCGCGCTTGCGGCGTTCCGATTGCGGATCGATCGGCACTTCGCGGGTGCGGGTGACGGTGTAATCCTCAAGGCACATGCGCGGCTTCTGGATCACCGTGCCGTTCGGGCGGGTGATCACGTCCGAGCCGCATTGCTCCCACCGCGTCATCGGCACTTCGTATTCTTCATAGGCATAGCCGCGGTCAAGATTCCCCTGAACCTCTTCGAGCAACCGTTGCAGGTGGCGGATCTCGCGGGTTTCACGGTTGATGCATTGCTCCTGCGGCGTGCCGCAGGCGGCCAGAGCCAGAACACCGAATACGATCAGCTTGCGCATGGAACCCTCCGCTTTCGGGCATTCTTGCGCCGCCGGGGCGAAAACGCAACCGGGGCAGGGGGGCTCTGCCCCCCGGCTGCGCCGCCCCCCGAGATATTTGTGGCAAGGCAAAATGGGGTGGATATTTGTCATGACCCCAGAACGGGGCTTTCCTTTTAAGGGGATTGGGCGTATGGGCTGCGCTTTCTTCCCAGCGAAAGCCCCCCCATGACCGAGTTCCCCCATCTTCCCACGGCACTTGCCGAGGCCCTTGCCGCGCGGGGCTATGAAGCCCTGACGCCCGTTCAGGACGCGGTGACGCGCCCCGAGCTGGCCGGGCGGGACCTGCTGGTGTCGGCGCAGACGGGCTCGGGCAAGACCGTGGCCTTCGGTCTGGCGATCTCGGCAGAACTTCTGGGCGCGAACGGCATTTCGCCTTTCCCCGATCTGCCGCGGGCGCTGGTCGTGGCGCCGACGCGCGAGCTTGCCGTGCAGGTGAGCCGCGAGCTGAGCTGGCTTTACGAAAAGGCGGGGGCGGTGATCACCGGCGCCGTCGGCGGCATGGATGCGCGGGCCGAGCGTCGGGCGCTGGAACGCGGCGCGCATATCGTTGTCGGCACGCCGGGGCGGATCTGCGATCACATCCGTCGCGGCGCGCTCGATCTGTCGGCGCTGTCGGCGGTCGTGCTCGATGAAGCCGACGAGATGCTCGACATGGGCTTCCGCGAGGATCTGGAATTCATTCTGGAATCCGCACCCGAAACCCGTCGCACGCTGATGTTCTCGGCGACCGTGCCGCGCGAGATCGAGCGGCTGGCGCAGACCTTCCAGCGCGATGCGGAGCGGATCTCCACCGTGTCGGCGCGCGAAAGCCATGCCGATATCGAATACCGCGGCGTGCTGGTGGACCGGTCCGACCGCGAAAACGCCATCGTCAACCTGCTGCGTCTGCATGAGGCCGAACGCGCCATCGTGTTCTGCTCGACCCGGGCGGCGGTGACGCACCTGACCGGCAAGCTGCTGAACCGGGGCTTCTCGGTCGTGGCGCTGTCGGGGGAACTGACGCAGGACGAACGCTCGCGCGCGCTGCAGATGATGCGCGATGGCCGGGCGCGGGTCTGCATCGCGACCGATGTGGCCGCGCGCGGCATCGACCTGCCGGGGCTGGAATTGGTGATTCACGCCGATCTGCCGATGAACCGCGAGGGGCTGCTGCACCGCTCGGGCCGCACCGGCCGGGCCGGGCGCAAGGGGCTTTCGGCGATCGTCGTGCCGCTGAATGTCCGCGCCAAGGCCGAGCGTCTGCTGCGCGAGGCGCAGGTGGCCGTGACCTGGGAAGGGGCGCCGACGCCCGAGGATATTCTGGCCCGCGATCAGGAACGTCTTCTGACCGAACCGGCGCTGACCGAGCCCGCGACCGCCGAGGAATTCGACGCCATCGCCCGACTTCTGGAAACCCACGAGCCGAAGCAACTCGCCGCCGCCGTGCTGCGCCATTTCCGCGCCGCCCGCACCGCGCCCGAGGATGTGATCCCGGTCAGCGTGGGCGAGGGGCCGAAACCCCGCGCGCGCGAGGAGTTCGGGGCCGCGCGCTGGTATCGGCTCTCGATGGGGCACGACCAATGGGTCGATCCGAAATGGCTGTTGCCGATGCTGTGCCGCGCGGGCGATCTGACCCGGCGTGACATCGGGATGATCCGGGTGATGCAGGAAGAGACCTTCGTGCAGATCCATGAATCGATGGCCGACCGCTTCGAGGCGGGTCTGGGCGCCGATCGGGTGATGGAAGGCAAGTGCACGGTCCAGAATCTGCCGGGCATGCCCGAGGGGCTCGACCGTCCGGCGCCGCGTCCCGCGCGCTGGTCGAAGGATGGCGATCGCAAGCCCTACGAAAAGAAACCCTATGCGCCGCGCGGCAGCTATGGCGACAAGCCGGCGCCGAAGCCGCATCGCAAGGGTCCGCCGCGTGAAGAGGGCGCTGAGCGCACCGAGCGCGCGCCGCGCTTCGAAAAGGCCGAGCGCGCCGAGCGCGCCGAGCGTCCGGCCCATCCGGCGCGCAAACCTGCCGGGGACGCCGCCGCCGCGGCGCCGAAACCCCGCAAGGCCGCCCCCTGGGCGCGCGAAGGTGGCCATGGCGCCGCCGCGAAAGAGGGCAAACCGGCGCCGAAATACGGTGCGAAAAGCTTTGGCAAACCCGGTGCGAAGCCTGCGGGCAAGCCCGGTCCGAAGAAGCCGCGCAGCTTCTGAGATCAGATCTCCGGACAAGCAAAAGGGGGCCTCGCGGCCCCCTTTTTCGGTCGTTCTGACCGGATCAGCCCTTGCGGATGGTTTCCATCAGCAAGGTGACGTTTTCCGGATCGGCCTCGGGCGTGATGCCATGGCCGAGGTTGAAGATATGCGGCCCGTTCTTGAACGCGGCGACGACCTTTTGCGTCGCTTCGACAAGGGCTTGGCCGCCGGTCACCATGTAGGACGGGTCAAGGTTGCCCTGCACGCAGGTCTTGCCCTTCTGCACATTCGCCGCCGCCCAGTCGGGCGAGACCGAGTTGTCGATGGCGACGCAATCCGCGCCGGTCTTGTCGGCAAAGCCGATGTAGCCATTGCCCGCCTCGCGCGGGAAGGCGATGACCGGCAGGCCGGGGAAGCGGCGCTTCATCTCGGCGGTGATGATCCGGGCGGGTTCAACCGCGAAATCCTCGAAATCCTGCCCCTTGAGCGAACCGGCCCACGAGTCGAACAGCTTGATCACTTCGCAGCCCGCTTCGACCTGTTTCGACAGGTATTCGATCGTCGCCACGGTCACCGCGTCGATCAGCGCCGAAAACGCCGCGCGGTCGGTGTCCTTGAACTTGTGCGCGGCGGCCTGATCCTTCGAGCCGCGGCCCGCGATCATGTAGGTGGCCACGGTCCAGGGCATACCCGCAAAGCCGATGAAGGTGGTTTCCTTCGGCAGCTCGCGCGACAGGATCTTGCAGGTCTCGTAGACCGGGGCCAGCTTGTCGTGGATATCGTCCTTGCCCTTCAGGCCCTTGACGCCATCCATGCTCGTCACGGTCGACATCCGGGGGCCTTCCCCGGTTTCGAACCACAGATCGAGGCCAAGCGCCTGCGGCAGCAGCAGGATGTCGGCAAACAGGATCGCGGCGTCAAAGCCATAGCGGCGGATCGGCTGCAGCGTCACTTCGGCCGCAAGGTCCGGCGTATAGCACAGGCTCAGGAAATCGCCCGCCTGCGCGCGGGTCGCGCGGTATTCCGGCAGGTAGCGGCCCGCCTGCCGCATCAGCCACACCGGCGGCGTGGGAAGAGTTTCACCCTTGAGGGCGCGCAGGATCGTCTTGTCGGTCATTGGAGGGCCTCCTTCTTGATCCCTTAACAGCGTCCCCTGCGGCTGAATGTCAAGCGTTGTTGACACTTGTAAAGCTTGCGCGGGCAATCTGACGCGGTTATGCCAATCGCATGGAACAGATGCCCTCGCCCAACGCCCCGCTGAAGATCGGCACCCGCGGCAGCCCTCTGGCGCTCGCGCAAGCCTTTGAGACCCGCTCGCGGCTCATGGCCGCGTTCGATCTGCCCGAAGATGCCTTCGAGATCGTCGTGATCAAGACCTCGGGCGACAATGCGGCGCTGATCGCCGCCGACAAGCCTTTGAAAGAGGTGGGGGGCAAAGGCCTTTTCACCAAGGAAATCGAAGAGGCGATGCTGGCCGGTTCGATCGACATCGCCGTGCATTCGATGAAGGACATGCCGACGCTTCAGCCCGAGGGGCTGATCCTCGACTGCTACCTGCCGCGGGAAGACACCCGCGACGCCTTCGTTTCGATGAAATACAACTCGCTCGCCGAGCTGCCCGAGGGCGCGGTGGTGGGCACCTCCAGCTTGCGCCGTCGCGCGCAACTTGCCGCCCGTCGCCCTGACCTGAAAATGGTCGAATTCCGCGGCAACGTGCAGACGCGTATGAAGAAACTCGGTGAAGGCGTGGCCGATGCCACCTTCCTCGCGCTCGCCGGTCTGAACCGTCTGGGCATGTCCGAGGTCGCGAAATCGGCGATCGAGCCCGATGACATGCTGCCCGCCGTGGCGCAGGGCTGCATCGGGATCGAACGCCGCGAGGCCGACACCCGCGCGAAGATGCTGCTCGACGCGATCCACCACGCGCCCTCGGGGCTGCGTCTCGCCTGCGAACGCAGCTTCCTTCTGACGCTCGACGGGTCGTGCGAAACCCCGATCGCCGGTCTTTCGGTGCTCGAGGGCGATCAGATCTGGCTGCGCGGCGAGATCCTGCGTCCCGATGGCTCGGAAATGATCTCGGGCGAGATCCGCGGCGCCGCCGTTGATGGCGTGGCGCTTGGCGCGGAACTGGCCAAGCAACTGCTGGCCAAGGCTCCTGCGGATTTCTTCTGCTGGCGCTGAGCCTGTCGCGCCCGCGCAAAGGGCGTATTTTGGGCCAAGAAGAAACCCATCGCGTTTCTTCTTGGTGCAAATACGCAAAAGCGCGGCCTGAGCCGGGGGATCCGATGGATCTTCTTGACCGTCTGAGTGAAATTCTTGGCCCTGCGCAGGTTCTGCGCGGGGCAGATGCTTTGGCGCATGGCCGCGACTGGACCGGGCATTATGCCTGGGAGCCGATGGCTGTGGTCCGCCCCGGCACGACCGAGGAGGTGGCGGCGGTGCTGCGGCTCGCGCAGGAAACCGGCACGCCGGTCGTGCCCCTTGGCGGCAACACCGGGCTGAACGGCGGCACCTGCGCGCAGGGCGCGCTGATGCTGTCCTTGGCGCGGATGACCCGGATTCGCGATCTCAATCCCGCTGCGCGCACGGTGGTGGTGGAAGCCGGGGTGGTGCTCGAAACCCTGCACACGCTGGCCGCGCTGCAAGGGCTGGCCTTTCCGCTGACCTTTGGCGCCAAGGGCTCGGCGATGGTGGGGGGCTTTCTTTCGACCAATGCAGGCGGCTCGAATGTGCTGCGCTACGGCTCGGCCCGGGCTTTGTGTCTTGGGCTTGAGGTGGTGCTGGCCGACGGCCGGATCTGGAACGGCCTGACCGGGCTGCACAAGGACAACACCGGCTACGACCTGCGCGATCTGATGATCGGGGCCGAGGGGACCTTGGGCATCATCACCGCCGCCGTTCTGAAACTGGTGCCCGCGGCCACGGCTCATGCGACGGCGCTGGTCGGGCTCGACAGCCTTTCCGAGGCGCTGAAGCTTCTCAACACCGTGCAGGCGGGCACCGGCGGCGCGGTCGAGGCCTTCGAATTCATGCCCGACCGTTACATGGCGCGGCTTGCGCGGCTGAAACCGGCGCTCGCCTGCCCCTATGCCCCCCGCCCGGTCAATGTGCTGATCGAGACCGGCACGACCGTGCCCGGCGCCGATCCGATCGGGGCGCTCGAAGAACTGCTCGCGGGCGCGATGGACGCCAATCATGTGACCGAGGCGGTGATCGCCCAATCCGCCGCGCAGCGCCGCAAGCTGTGGGAGATGCGCGAATCGGCGGCCGAGATCACCTTCACCACGCCCGATATCGTCGATTGCGATATTGCCCTGCCGCTCGACCGTCTTGAGACCTTCCTTGCCCGGATGACGCCCGCGCTGGCCGCGCTGGACCCCGGCGCCGAGGAGCTGGTGATCGCGCATCTGGGCGACGGCAACATCCATTACACGGCCTATCCCTCGCGCTCGGACCCCGACTTGGCGCAGGCGATCCGCGCGAAGGTGAGTGCCGAGGCGGTCAATTTGGGCGGCAGTTTCTCAGCCGAGCATGGCGTCGGCATTTCGAAACGCGCGACGATGGCCGCGCACAAGGACCCGGTGGCGCTGGCGATGATGGCCGCGATCAAGGCGGCGCTGGACCCCAAGGGCATCCTGAACCCCGGCAAGGTGCTGCCGTAAGGGCTTGAGAATCGCGTCTGCCGGGCGCATCAGGCGGCCATGTCCCTTGCCGCCCCTTTCCGCCCGATCCTGCGCGACCGCACGCTGATGCTGGCCGCCTGCCTGCTTGTTCTTTTCGGCGCCCATGCGGCGACGATCGCGCCCTATGTGTCTTCGCTCGCCGTCAAGGTCTTCGGCCTCTCGGACCGGGCCTTCTCGGGCTTGCTGATCGCGGCCTCGCTCGTCGCCGTCGCCACTTCGGTCGGGTTTGGCATCCTTGCCGATCAACGCGCCAACCGCCGCGTCATTGCCCTTGCCACGGTGACCGCGCTCACGGTCGGCACCGCGCTGATGGCGTTCGCCCCGGCGACGCCTGTCTTCGTGCTGGCCCATGCGCTGTTGCTGCCGATCTCGGGGGCGATCTTCGGACAGATCTTCGCGCTGGCCCGCCTTGCCGCCTCGATGCAGCCCGAGGCCGACCGCCCCGCCGTCCTCTCCACCCTGCGCGCGCTTTTCGCGCTGCCCTGGGTCATCGTGCTGCCGATCTGGTCGGTGGTGTTTCAGGGCGCGACGCCGCTCACTGCGGTCTATCCGGTCTGCCTCGTGCTCGCAGTTCTGATGCTGGCGCTCACCCTCCGGCTCTGGCCTCGCGATGGCGCAACCCATTGGGAAGACGTGCCTTCGGGCCTGTCGTTCCGCGAGGCTCTCTCCGAAATCGCCCATCCGCAGGTGCTGATCCGCGTGCTGGCGCTTGGCACGATCAACGGCGCGGTGATGCTTTACATGGTCGTCGTCGGTCTGGTCTTCGCCGCGATCCCCTTTCGCGGCGCCTCCGACACGGCGCTTTATGCAGGCATCATGGCGGGGCTCGAAGTGCCCTTCATGCTGGCGCTGCCCTTCGTCATCGGCAAGATCCGCCAGACATGGCTGATCGCACTGGGCACGCTTCTCTACGCGATCCACCTTGCGGGCATCCCGCTTCTGGCCGAGACCCCCGCCGTCTGGGCCCTGACCCTTTCCGGCGCGATCGGCGGCGCCATCGTGCTGACCCAGCCGATGGCCTATCTGCAAGAGCTGATGGCCGAGCGCCCGGGCGCGGGCGCCTCGCTCATGGCGCTGCAAAAACTCGCCGGAGACGCCTTTTCCGCCGCCTGCTTCGCCCTTGGCACCGCAATCGGCGGCTACGGTCTTGCCGCCTTCCTCGGCGCCGCACTCTCGCTCATCGGCGCGACGCTCCTGATCGCCCTCGACCGCCGCCGCTGATTTCTTCTTGGCGCAAATACGCCCTTGCCGCCGAAGGCTCAGGGCGCAGGTTTCACCCGGTCAAGCAACTCCAGAACCTTCGGCCCCAAGGCGCCCACGACCAGCCCCACCCCTTTGGCCGAGGGGTGGATGTTGTCGCCCTGCATCAACCCTTGCGCCGCGCGTTCCTCGGGCGTCTTCGCGGCGATGGGCGCGAGCAGATCGGGCACGACGACCGCGCCATATTTCGCCCCAAGCTCGGGCCAGATCGCCTCATAGCCCGCCTGCCAGTCCGGCCCGTAATTGCCCGGTGCCTTCAGCCCGACCAAAGCCACCGGTAGCCCCCGCGCTTTCACCTCGGCGAGCATCGCGTCGAGATTGTCCCGCGCCTGCGCCGGCGGCTGACCGCGCAGCATGTCATTGCCGCCAAGCGCGATCATCACCGCATCGACCTCGGGCGTCAGCGACCAGCCCAGCCGCGCCCGCCCGCCCGAGGTGGTGTCGCCCGACACCCCGGCATTGATCACCGTCACCTCGGCGCCCCGCGCCTTGAGCCAGGTTTCAAGCTGCGGCACCAGCCCCTGACCCTGCTCGAGCCCGTAACCCTGGGTCAGACTGTCGCCCACGGCGAGCAGCGTCACCGGCTCGGCCGAGGCCGAACCGCCGATCACAAGCGCGAAAATCCCGGCAAGCCCCGCCTTGCCCAGGCGCCCCCGCACCCCATATCCGCTTGAACGCTTTTGAAAACAGGCCCGCATGACCGACATCGTTCTCTCCCTTTCCGACGCGCGACTGACCCTGGCCGGAAATGCCGGTCCCGTCGAGATCCTGCATTCGATCACGCTCGACATCGCGCGCGGGGAAAGCGTGGGGCTCGTGGGGCCGTCGGGGTCCGGCAAGTCGTCGCTCCTGATGCTGATGGGCGGGCTCGAACGCGCCTCCGGGGGCAAGGTCATGGCGCTTGGCCGCGATCTGACCGCGATGGGCGAGGATGATCTGGCCCGCTTCCGCAGGGGCAATATGGGGATCGTGTTCCAGTCTTTCCACCTCGTGCCGACGATGACCGCGCTTGAAAACGTCGCACTGCCCTTGCAGATCGCGGGCGTGAAAGACGCGATCCCGCGCGCCGAGGCGGAACTGGCCCGTGTCGGTCTCGGCCATCGGCGCGGCCATTATCCGTCGGAAATGTCGGGCGGCGAGCAGCAGCGCGTGGCGCTGGCCCGCGCCGTGGCCCCGCGTCCGGCGATCCTGCTGGCCGATGAGCCGACGGGCAATCTGGATGCTGCGAATGGGGCGGCGATCATCGAGCTTCTGTTCAACCTGCAGGCCGAGACCGGGGCGACGCTGGTGCTGGTGACCCATGCCCCCGATCTGGCGGCGCGCTGTGCGCGGCTGGTGCGGCTCGCGGACGGGCGGCTCGCATGAGGCTCGCGCTCTCCATCGCCCGGGCGGAATTGCGTAGCGGGATCAAGGGGTTTCGGATCTTTCTTCTATGCCTGATGCTCGGTGTCGCGGCCATTGCCGCCGTCGGTCTGGTGCGCGAGGCGATCCGGCAGGGCCTGTCCGATCAGGGCGCGGTGCTTCTGGGCGGGCAGGCGCAGCTCGAGTTCACCTATCGTCGCGCCACCGCGCCCGAGCGTGACTGGATCGTCGCGCGGGCGGCCAAGCTCTCGGAGGTGGTCGAGCTGCGCTCGATGGCGAGCACGGGCGATGGCACCGAGACCGCGCTGACGCAATTGAAGGGGGTTGATGCGAATTGGCCTTTGGTCGGGCAGGTCACGCTCGATCCGCCGGTGGGCGTGCAGGCGCTGGCGGGGCAGGGCGGGCTGCCGGGCGCGTTCCTTGACCCGGTGTTGGCTGACCGACTGGCCTTGAAACCGGGCGACCGGTTCCGGCTCGGCGGGCAGGACTTCGTGCTGATGGCGCGGCTTGTGAGCGAGCCTGACGCGGGCAGCGCGGGCATGGCTTTCGGTGCGCGCTCGATCGTGGCACTTTCGGCGCTCGAGCGCACGCCGCTTCTTGACCCCGGTTCGCTTTACGAAACGCGATACCGCCTGACCCTGCCCGAGGGGCAAACCCTGCCCGTGCTCAAATCCGCGGCATTGCAGCGGTTCGAGGGCGCGGGGATGCGCTGGAAGGATGAACGCAAGGCCTCGCCCTCGATCGAGCGGTTCACCGATCAGCTCGGATCTTTCCTGGTGCTGGTGGGGCTCGCGGGGCTCGCGGTGGGGGGCGTCGGCATTTTTGCGACGGTGCAGGCCTGGATCGCGCGCAAGGCCGCGACGATCGCGACGCTGCGCGCGCTTGGCGCCTCGGGAGCGACGATCCGCGGCGCGTTCCTGATCCAGCTCGCGGCGCTGACGACGCTGGGCGTTACGGCGGGGCTTCTCCTCGCCTCGGCGCTGGTTCTGGCCGCGCAAGGCCCGATTGCCGCCGCGATGCCGGTGCCGGTCGAGGTCACCCTCTCTGCTCGCCCGCTGATCGAGGCTGCCGTTTACGGCGCGCTGACGGCCGCGATCTTCGCGCTTTGGCCGCTCGCGCAGCTGTCCGAGTTGCGCGCTGCCACCCTGTACCGCGAGGCGCAGGGGCCGCGCCGCGGTCTGCCCGGCTGGCGGATGCTCGCGGTGATCGGTGGGCTGACGGCGGCGCTTCTGGGCGCGGCGGTGGCCTTTTCGGGTCTGCCCGCGCTGACGCTTGGCACTTTGGGCGGTGTGGTGGGGGCGCTCGTCCTGCTTGCCTTGGCGGCGGCGGGCATCCGGCGTCTTGCGTGCCGCATCGGGCCGCGCACGGCCCGGTTCCCGGCGCTGCATGCGGCGCTGGCCGCGATCGGCGCCGCGCGCTCCGAGGCGACGGCAGTCATTCTGGCGCTGGGGCTTGGGCTTTCGGTGCTGGCGGCTGTCGGTCAGGTCGAAAGCGGGCTGCGCGGGGCGATTGCGAAAGACCTGCCGAAGCTGGCCCCGGCCTTCTTCCTGATGGACATTCCCCCGCCCGAACGCGACGCGCTGGTCGCCCGGATGCACGATTTTGCGGGCGTTTCCCGCGTCGATACCGTGCCGATGCTGCGCGGCGTCCTGACGAAGATCAACGGGCAAGACGCGCGCAAGGTCGCGGGCGATCATTGGGTCGTGCGCGGCGATCGCGGCGTCACCTTTGCCGAGAGCCCGCGCGAAAAGCTGACCGCCGGGCAGTGGTGGCCAAAGGATTATGCCGGGCCGCCGTTGGTCTCGGTTTCTGCCAAGGAGGGGGCGGAACTGGGGCTGAAGCTTGGCGACAAGCTCACCGTCAACATCCTTGGCCGCGATATCGAAGCGGACATCGCCTCGTTCCGCGATGTGGATTTCTCGACGATGGGGATCGGCTTCGTGCTGACCTTTTCGCCCAATGCGCTGGCGGGGGCACCCCATACCGAACTGGCGACGATCTACGCGCCGCCAACCGACGAGGCGCCGATCCTGCGCGCGCTGGCGCATGATTTCCCGACCGTGACCGCCGTTCCCGTGCGCGAGGCGATGGGGCGGGTGAGCGATGCGCTGGCCTCGATCGCGCAGGCGGTGGCGCTGGCGGCCTCGGTCACGCTGGTGACGGGCTTCACCGTGCTTCTGGGCGCGGCCGCCGCGGGCGAAGAAGCCCGCGCGCGCGAGGCGGCGCTTCTGAAAACCCTTGGCGCCACGCGGGGGATGATCCTGCGCTCCTTCGCGCTGCGGGCGGCGCTTCTGGGCGCGGCCTCGGGTGCGATTGCGGTGGGCGTGGGGGCGCTTGCCGGTTGGGCGGTGCTGCGCTTCGTGATGGAGGCCAGCTTCCGCTTCGACCCGCTCTCGGCCGCGCTGATCGTTGCGGGCGGCATGGCGGCGGTTCTGGCGGCAGGCACGCTTTTCGCGCTTCGCCCGCTGTCCCTGCGCCCCGCGCGCGTGCTGCGGGCGCTTGAATGAAAGGAAAACCCCGCCGGGATCAGCGGCGAGGTTTTTCAATCTGAGGATCGAAGATCAGGCGGTCAGGCCAGCTTCGTCCAGAATGCCGCGGCGCTTGGCTTCGTAGTAATAGCCCTTCGAATACCACGACACCGCGCGGCTTTCGCTGCCATCGGCGCACATCCAGGCGCCGCGCAGATATTTCACGCCGTATTTCAGGTTCGTATCCGCATCGAGCAGATCCGAGGGGGCGCCCGCAAAGCCCATCGTGCTTGCGGTGCGCGGATCGATCTGCATCAGACCGTAATAGCTGCGGTTGCGCGCCCGCGGATTGTAGCCGCTTTCGCGCTGAACGATGCGGTGCACAAGGCTGCGCGGCACCTCGTAGTGATCAGCCCAATGGTTGATCTTCGCCCGCATCTCGGGGCTTTCGCCCGGTTTCAGAAGCCCTTCGGGCGGGTTCTTCGAGGATTGACGGCCTGCACCGCAGGCAGACAGCGCCAAAGTGGCACCCAGGCTCAGAAGCAGGGATCGGCGGGACAGCATGTGGCCTCCAGTCGCTCACGGATTCATTTCAGCCCTGATACCGGGGCGTGATCCCTGCGGCAAAGGAATTTTCCACGCCGCGGCGACAATGGGCGGAGCCTTGCCGATGCTCAGGCTGCGGCGCGGCGCAACCTGAGTGCGTTGGTGACGACGAAGACCGAAGAAAGCGACATTGCGGCGGCGGCGAGCATGGGCGAAAGGCCGGGTCCGCCGAAGGGCACAAGCACGCCCATCGCGACCGGGATCAGTGCCGTGTTGTAGGCAAAAGCCCAGAACAGGTTCTGCCGAATGTTGCGCATCACCGCGCGGGAAAGCTGAACCGCGCGTGCCGCGCCGCGCGGATCGGCGCCGACGATCACCACATCGGCCGCCTCGATCGCGACATCGGTGCCGGAGCCGAGCGCCAACCCGACATCGGCCGCCGCAAGGGCAGGGGCGTCGTTGATGCCATCGCCGACGAAGGCCACGGCGCCGGTGTTCTTCATCGCGCTCAGCGCCGCGACCTTGCCCGCGGGCAGCACGCCTGCGATGACGCGCGAGATGCCCAGTTGCCGACCGACCGCCTCGGCCGTGGCGGCGACATCGCCCGAGATCATCGCGACGGCGATGCCTTCACGCTCCAAGGCGGCAACGGCCTCGGCGGCATGGGGTTTCGGCGGATCGGCCAGCGCCAGAACCGCAACCGGGGTGCCATCAAGCGCGACCAGAACCGGGGTCTTGCCGTCTTGCGCAAAGGCCTCGGCCTGAGCGGCGAGCGGGGCGGGGTTGATACCGGCCTCGGCGAGCGCCGCGGCATTGCCCAAAAGGATCTGGCGTCCCTCGACCTCGGCCGAAAGCCCACGGCCGGGCGTTGCCACCACCTTGCGGGCGCGGGCGGGCGGCAAGCCCTGCGCCTCGGCCGCTTGCACGACGGCGCGGGCAAGGGGGTGTTCGGACCGCGCCTCGGCCCCGGCGGCAAGGCGCAAGAGGTCGGCCTCGGTGGGACCCGGGACAAGGAACAGATCGGTTAGCGCCGGGCGCCCCTCGGTCAGCGTGCCGGTCTTGTCGAAGGCGAGTGTCTTCACCTCGGCCAGGCGTTGCAGCGCATCGCCGCGCCGGAAGAGCAGGCCAAGCTCGGCCCCGCGCCCGGTGCCCACAAGGATCGAGACCGGCGTCGCCAGCCCCATCGCGCAGGGGCAAGCGATGATCATCACCGAAATCGCGGCGACGAGCGACGGTGCCAACCCCTGTCCCAGCGCGAACCACAGCGCAAAGGTCAGGGTGGAAAGCGCCATCACCACCGGCACGAAGACCCGGGTGACGCGATCGACGAGCGCCTGCACCGGCAGTTTCTGCCCCTGCGCCGCCTCGACCAGCGCGATGATGCGCGAGAGCACCGTATCCGCCCCGGTCGCCGTGACGCGGTAAACCAGCGCCGAGGTGCCGTTCACCGTGCCCCCGGTGACCGGCTGGCCCGGGGTTTTCTCGACCGGCACGGGCTCGCCGGTCAGCATGCTTTCGTCCACGAAACCATGGCCTTCGGTGACGATCCCATCCACGGCAACGCGCCCGCCCGGGGTCAGTTCGACCAGATCGCCGGGGGCGAGTTCCTCGACCGCCAGCTCGACCACGCCGCCCGGCCGCTGCACCCGCGCCGTGGCGGGCCGCAGCGCGACAAGGCGCGAGATCGCCTCGCCCGCCTGTCCCTTCGCCCGCGCTTCGAGCCAGCGGCCGAGCAGGATCAGCGTCACGATCACCGCCGCCGCTTCGAAATAGACCTCGTCCGTGCCGGGGGGCAGGATCTGCGGGGCGAGCACGACCAGCGCCGAATAGCCCCAGGCGGCCAAGGCGCCAAGGGCGACGAGCGAGTTCATCTCGGGCGCAAGGCGGACCAGTGCGGGCAGGCCAAGGCGCAGGAAGACCCGGCCCGGGAAGGCCAGCACGAGCGTGGTGAAGACGAATTGCACCGCCCGCGTGACGTCTTCGCCAACGCGCATGGCCAGGATGTGGTGCAGCGGCGGATAAAGATGCGGCCCCATCGCCAGAAAGAACACCGGGGCGGTGAGCAGGGCCGAGACGAGGACCTGACGCTTCAGCCGCGCGGCCTCGGCCGCCTGCCGTTCGGCCACCGGCTTCGGCGCGGCCGTCGCGCTGATCACCCGGGCTTGCACCCCAAGGCCGCCGAGGATTCGCACCAGTTCCGACGGCGCCACCGTGCCTTGCGCATAGCTGACGCGGGCCATGCTCTCGGGGGCGATTTCGACCGAGAGCACGCCGGGCGTCGCCTGCAGGGCCGCTGCGACGGTCTCGGCATCCGCCGACGCCTCGAAGCCCAGACAGGTCTCGGCACTCGCAATCGGATAGCCCGCCCGCGCCAGCGCCTCGGCGAGACTGTCCGCCCGCGCCGGGGCCTCGAAGTCGACCCGGACCGCGCGGGCCATCAGATTGGCCGCCGCCGCGGTGACGCCCGCCTCGGCCAGCAACGCACGCTCGACCCGGCCGGTGCAGGCGCCGCAATGCATCCCCTCGACGATGAAGCTGGTGCTGGCCATGGCGCTCTCCCTTTGCCCTTCAGTTGCGCCGCCGCGCGGCAAGGTCAAGCGCTGAAATATTCGAGAACTTGAATTTGATGCGTGGCGATGCTATCTGTGGGGAAATCCACCGCAACCGGAGTTCCCCGATGACCCTCGACCGTGCCGTTCTTGTCTTTGCCGGGATCATGGTTCTGCTCAGCGTCGTGCTGACCTGGACCGTGTCGGTCTATTTCCTGTGGTTCACCGTTTTCATCGGCGTGAACCTGATTCAGTCGGCCTTCACCGGCTTCTGCCCCGCCGCCATCGTGCTTGGCAAACTCGGCTTTCCGGCCGGCTGCGCCTTCGAGGCGAAATAACCCCAAGGCCCGCCGCTCGGCTTTTTCTTGGATCAAATACGCCGGGGGTGCGGGGGCGGAGCCCCCGCCCGGGTCGCCTCGGCCAAAGCCGAGGCGAAATCTCTCACGGCTTCCAGCTCAGAAAATTCGAGATGATGCGCAGCCCGGTGCGCTGCGATTTTTCCGGGTGGAACTGCGTGCCCACGATGTTGTCGCGCCCGACGATCGCGGTGATCGCGCCCGCGTAATCCGCATGCGCCAGCCGGTGCGCGGGGTTTTCCACGACGAAATGATAGGAATGCACGAAATAGGCGTGATCGCCGGTCGCGATGCCGTCGAGCACCGGATGGGCGTGATCCAGCACCAGATCGTTCCAGCCCATATGCGGCACCTTCAGCGTGGCATCGGTCGGCGCGATCCGCACCACCTCGCCGCCGATCCAGCCGAACCCGGGTGTGGGCTCGAATTCCAGCCCGCGCGTCGCCAGCATCTGCATGCCGATGCAGATCCCCATGAAGGGCACGGCGCGGCGGGTCACCGCCTCGTCCACCGCCTCGAAAAGCCCGGTGTGGCGAATGAGCGCCGCGCGGCAGGACGGAAACGCCCCGTCGCCCGGCAGCACGATCCGGTCGGCGCGCGCCACCACATCGGGTTCCGAGGTGACGACAACCGTGCCATGGCCCGCCTCGCGCGCCATCCGTTCGAAGGCCTTCTGCGCGGAATGCAGGTTGCCGCTGTCGTAATCGACCAGAACCGTCAGGCTCATCAAAGCGCCCCTTTCGTCGAGGGCAGGGCGGTGCCCATGCGCGGATCGGTTTCGACGGCCATGCGCAGCGCGCGGGCAACGGCCTTGAAGGCGGCCTCTGCGATGTGGTGGCTGTTCACCCCATGCACGCGGTCGACATGCAGCGTGATCCCGCCATGCGTCGACAGCGCCTGAAAGAACTCGCGCACCAGTTCCGTGTCGAAGGTGCCGATCTTCTGCGTCGGCAGATCGCAGTTCCAAACAAGGAACGGCCGCGCCGACAGATCGAGCGCGCAGGCCACCTGCGCATCGTCCATCGCCAGAACGAAGTGCCCGTAGCGGCGGATGCCGCGCTTGTCGCCAAGCGCCGCGGTCAGCGCTTGGCCAAGCGCAATGCCCGTATCCTCGACCGTGTGGTGATCGTCGATATGCAGATCGCCCGTCGCCGAGATCGTCAGGTCGATCAGCGAATGCCGCGACAACTGGTCGAGCATGTGATCGAAGAAGCCCACGCCGGTGTGATTTTGATACACCCCGGTGCCGTCAAGGTTCACCGTCACCGAGATGTCGGTCTCGGCGGTCTTGCGCGTGATCGTGGCTGTCCGCATCGGCTGCTCCTGCTGGTTTCAGGGCCTTATAGGGCGGGCGGGCGCGGATGTTAAGCAGGAAGCGGAAAAGACGAAACCCTCCCCGAGGGGAGGGTTTTTCGTCTGGAGCGGGCGATGAGATTCGAACTCACGACCCTAACCTTGGCAAGGTTATGCTCTACCCCTGAGCTACGCCCGCATCCTTGGCGATGGCCTTGCGGCCGATGGTCTTCGGTCTTGCGACCTGGAGTGTGGTCTTGCGACCGGTTCCGATTGGAGCGGGCGATGAGATTCGAACTCACGACCCTAACCTTGGCAAGGTTATGCTCTACCCCTGAGCTACGCCCGCGCTGCCTTTCGGTGAGGGGGGATTTATGAAATCGCGCCGGGGGCTGCAAGAGGAAAATGCACGGGCGGACGAAAAACTGATGCCGGAACCGAAAGCGCCCTTGCGACGTTGGAAAGTCGGGTGCGGCGAAAGGGCCGCGCGCGTCGAACCAGGAGGAGTCTGCCATGAATACGGACATCATCGAAGGCAAGTGGAAAGAGATCAAGGGTGCGGTGCGTGCCAAATGGGGCGATCTGACCGATGACGAGGTCGAACAGGTCGCGGGCGAGCGCGAGCGTCTGGAAGGGCTCGTGCAGCAGAAATACGGCCGCACGAAGGAGGCGGCGCAGAAGGAAGTCGATGATTTCCTGTCGAAACTCTGACCCGGGACTGCCGAACCGGAGCCGGGGGCCATGGGCCCCCGGTTTCGGTCCGGCCGGGGGAGGGGGGCGCTGCCCCCCGTCCCTGCGGGACTCCCCCCGGGATATTTGAGGCAAGGTAAAGGGCATCGCGGCGTTGGTGTGACCGTGCCGCCAAGGCCGCGCGCAGAGCCCCTGTGCCGCAGTCCGCGATCAGGGTCTCGGCTTGCCGCGCCGGTGCGATGATTTCGCATCCTTTTCGCCGAGAGATTGCCATGCCCTGTTTGCGCCTGCCGCCGTTCTGTCCGGCTGTAGCCTTGCCGCGTCGATGGCGATGGCCGAGCGAGCCAATGTGACCCTCAGGGCTGCGGATTCCATCGGCGGCGCGACAGCGCGTCAGATCGGCTCCTCCACAATCGAGATGACGCTGACGATCCGCAATCCGACAGCGGAGCAGATCTGCATCTCCCCCGGCATCATCGACATGATGCGTCCGGTGACCAACGACGGTGAACATCACGTCATCTCCGGTGACGAGGGGCCGCGGGATTTCGCGTCCTCTGCCGCGGTCGTCGAGATGGTGCTCCGCGAGCGGCGGTCCCCCTTGGAGCATCAGCTTGCAGCCCGGTTCGCGGACCGCCCACTTGATCCTGCGCTGCAATTCAATCCGGGCGAGAGCTATGTTTTTACCCAGAGAATGACCTTCGGGCACTATGCGCTTTACCATGACGAGCGCGCCGACGGGGGGCTTTCCGCTGCGCCGAAAGGCTCCTATCTGCTTGTGATCGACAGAGTGCAGGTCTTCCGGTGCGACCGGATCACGCCCGGCTTGCGCAAAGGGCTGAAGGAGAGCTGGATCAAGGGTGGGCTCATGGTCGGACAACCCGCAATGTCGGAAACCAATCCGGATGGCGCTTGTTGGGTCTTCGAAGATGTCGTGATCGGCGCGCCGTTCCAGCTCGACATTGCGCCTCCGAAGTATCGTTTCTCCCAGGTGTTTCTGGACGTTCCCCAGCAAGGGCGGAAGGGGGGCAAGCCCCCCCTCCAGATCATTCCAGCTCGATCAGCAGATCTTTCGCGTCGATCTGCGCGCCCGGAGCCACATGCAGCGCCTTCACCGTCGCTTCGCGGTCGGCATGCAGGCCGGTTTCCATCTTCATCGCCTCGATCGTCAGCATCAGATCGCCCGGACGGACCTTCTGGCCGACCGTCACCGCCACCGCCGCGATCGAGCCCGGCATCGGCGCGCCGATATGGCCCGCATTCGCCGGATCGGCCTTGGGCTTCGCCTTCGTCGCGGCCTTGACCTGACGGTTCGGCACCCGCACCGCGCGCGGCTGGCCGTTCAGTTCAAAGAAGACCTTGGCGTCGCCCGTCTCGTCGGTCTCGCCCACGGTCTGCAGCCGGATTTCCAGCGTCTTGCCGGGGTCGATCTCGGCCGAGATTTCCGAGCCCGGGGCCATGCCGTAGAAGAAGACCGGCGTCGGCAGCGTGCGGACCGGGCCGTAGGTGCGATGGCGGCCCATATAGTCGAGGAAGACCTTGGGATACATCAGGTACCCCGCCAGATCCTCGTCATCGACGGAGCGGCCCTCCATCTCGGCCGAAAGCTTCGCCCGCACGGCTTCAAGATCGACCGGGGGCAGATGCTTGCCCGGACGTTCGGTCGAGGCAGTCTCGCCCTTCAGCACCTTCGCCACGATCGCCTCGGGCCAGCCACCGGGCGGTTGGCCAAGGTTGCCCTTCAGCATGTCCACCACCGAATCGGGGAAGGCCATGTCCTTGGCGGGGTTCAGCACGTCGTCCTTGGTCAGGTTCTGCGCCACCATCATCAGCGCCATGTCGCCCACGACTTTCGAGGACGGCGTGACCTTGACGATATCGCCGAAGATCTGGTTCGCATCGGCATAGGCCTGCGCGACCTCGTGCCAGCGTTCTTCAAGGCCAAGCGAGCGCGCCTGCGCCTTGAGGTTGGTGAACTGGCCGCCGGGCATTTCGTGCAGATAGACTTCGGACGCCGGGGCTTCGAGACCGCTTTCGAACGCCGCATATTGGTGGCGCACGCCTTCCCAGTAGTTCGACATCTCGCGGATGGCTGCGATATCAAGCCCGGTGTCGCGCTCGGTATGGGCCATCGCCTCGACGATCGAGCCAAGGCAGGGCTGCGAGGTGCCGCCCGAGAAGGCATCCATCGCCGCGTCGATCGCATCCACCCCGGCATCGGCCGCGGCCAGAACGGTGGCGCCTGCGATGCCGCTGGTGTCATGGGTGTGGAAGTGGATCGGCAGGCCGACCTCTTGCTTCAGTGCCGTCACCAGAGCGCGGGCGGCGGCGGGTTTCAGCAAGCCCGCCATGTCCTTGAGGCCCAGCACATGGGCGCCCGCGGCCTCCAGCTCCTTCGCCATGCCGACATAGTATTTCAGGTCGTATTTCGCCCTGTCGGGGTTCAGGATGTCGCCGGTGTAGCAGATCGTGCCTTCGCAGATCTTGTTGGCTTCAACGACCGCATCCATCGCGACGCGCATGTTCTCGACCCAGTTCAGGCTGTCGAAGACGCGGAAGACGTCCACGCCCGAGGTCGCGGCCTGACGCACGAAGAACTGCACCACATTGTCGGGGTAATTCGTGTAGCCGACCCCGTTCGAGGCGCGCAACAGCATCTGTGTCAGGATGTTGGGCATCCGGGTGCGGATGTCGCGCAGCCGCTGCCACGGGCATTCCTGCAAGAAGCGATAGGCGACGTCGAAGGTCGCGCCGCCCCAGCATTCGACCGAGAAAAGGCCGGACAGGTTCGAGGCATAGACCGGCGCCGCCTTGATCATGTCGATCGAGCGCATCCGGGTGGCGAGCAAGCTTTGATGGCCGTCGCGCATTGTCGTGTCGGTGATCAGGAGCTTTTTCTGATCCTTCATCCACTCGGCCACGGCTTTCGGGCCTTGCGCGTCGAGCATGTCGCGGGTGCCGGGCACGACCGCGCCGCGCAGGGCGGGCAGGCGCGGCGGCTTCGCCTCGGCATGGGGTTTCGGACGGCCCGCGGTCTCGGGGTGACCGTTCACCGAGATATCGGCGATATAGGTCAGGATCTTTGTCGCCCGGTCGCGGCGCTTCTTGAAGGCGAACAGATCCGGCGTCGTGTCGATGAACTTCGTCGTGTAGCTCATGTCGAGGAAGGTCGGATGCTTGAGCAGGTTGATGACGAAGTCGATGTTCGTCGAGACGCCGCGGATGCGGAATTCGCGCAAAGCGCGGTCCATCCGCTTGATCGCCTGATCGGGGGTCTGTGCCCAGGCGGTGACCTTGACGAGCAGAGAGTCATAATAGCGGGTTATCACGCCGCCCGCATAGGCCGTGCCGCCATCCAGACGAATGCCCATGCCGGTGGCCGAGCGGTAGGCGGTCAGGCGGCCGTAGTCGGGGATGAAGTTGTTCTGGGGATCTTCGGTGGTGACCCGGCATTGCAGCGCATGGCCCATCAGCTTGACATCGGCCTGCGATTTCACCCCGGTCGCCTCGGCCAGCGTCTCGCCTTCGGCGATGCGGATCTGGCTTTGCACGATGTCGATGCCGGTGACCTGCTCGGTCACGGTATGCTCGACCTGGACGCGCGGGTTCACCTCGATGAAGTAGAACTTCTGGCTGTCCATATCCATCAGGAATTCGACGGTGCCGGCGTTCTGATAGCCGACCGCATTGCCGATCTTCAGCGCCAGCGCGCAGACCTCGGCGCGTTGCTCTTCGGACAGATAGGGGGCGGGCGCGCGTTCGACGACCTTCTGGTTGCGGCGCTGCACGGTGCAGTCGCGCTCATAGAGGTGGTAAAGCCCGCCGTGGCTGTCGCCAAGCAACTGCACTTCGACGTGCCGGGCGCGCAGGATCATCTTTTCCAGATAGCCCTCGCCATTGCCGAAGGCGGCTTCGGCCTCGCGGCGGCCCTCGCGGACCTTTTCGACAAGCTCGTCAGGCCCAAGGATCGGACGCATGCCGCGCCCGCCGCCGCCCCAGCTGGCTTTCAGCATCAGGGGATAGCCGATCTCGGCGGCTTCGCGCTTGATCGCGTCGAAATCATCGCCCAGCACCTCGGTCGCCGGAATGACCGGCACGCCCGCCGCCATCGCGACCTTGCGCGCCGAGGCCTTGTCGCCAAGCGCGCGCATCGTCGCCGCTTTCGGGCCGATGAAGGTGATGCCCGCCTTGTCACAGGCTTCGACGAATTCGGGGTTTTCCGACAGGAGGCCATAGCCCGGATGGATCGCGTCGGCGCCCGACTCCTTGGCCACGCGGATGATCTCGTCGATCGACAGATAGGCGCCGACGGGCGAGAGCCCCGCGCCGATGCGGTAGGCCTCGTCGGATTTGAAACGGTGCAGGCTGAGCTTGTCTTCTTCGGCATAGACGGCGACCGTCTTCTTGCCGAGTTCGTTGGCCGCGCGCAGCACGCGGATGGCAATCTCGCCGCGGTTCGCGACCAGAATCTTTTCGAACATGTGAGGTCTCCCCGAAAACGCACCCCGCAGTGCGGGCGGTCACGGCGAAACCTAACGGCGCCGCAACGCGGCGCAAGGCAAAATTGCGAAATCGGGCAAATTAACTGGCCAATTTCGCGGGGTTTGCAAAGCCTCTGTCGTTTCCGATCTTCCGTTTGCCGCTTCGGTCGCGGCGCTATTTCCAGCAGGCGATCTGCGTGGTGATCCCCTGCGCCAAAGCCGAGATATCTTCGGCCGCCAGCGTTCCTTCGGCATCGGCCGCAAGCGGCGCAAAGCCCTTCTCGGCCAGCACCGGCACCAGCGCCGCGGTCTGCACCGCGACCGTCATGTCGGGCGGCAGCAGCTTCGTATCCGCCCCGCCGCGCGGCAGCACGACGCCCAGAACCGCCCCCGCACCATCGAGCACCGGCCCGCCGACATCGCCGGGCAGGGTGTGCACCGCCAGCCGCGCGCGGTCGGGCTCGCCCGCCAACCCGGTCAGATCCGAGAGCGTGCCGAAGCTGACCACCGGGGCCGACATCGCCTCGGGATAGGAGAAGCCCGCGACCGCCAGAGGCGCGCCGGGACCCGCCGCGACGGTCTCGAACCGAGCGACGGCGGGCGGGGCAATCGGGTCTTGCGGCAGCAGCACCGCCACGCCAAGGCGCGGATCGGTGAAGGCGATCTTGGCCGCAACATCCTCGATCGTGACCTTGCCACAGCGCTCCAGCCCCCCGGCCGCGGTCAGCACCGCGCCTTTCGCGTCAAGGAACAGCCCCGAGCGGGCAAATTCCGGGTGGCGCACGTCAAGCCCGGCAATCAGATCGCTTCGGCCCACCGCCATCGGCTGACCCAGCGTCGGGTCCAAAGCGGTGTCGCCCAAGGGCTTGAAGCTCGCCTTCATAGCCGCCAGCACCCGCGCCATCCGCGGCGCATCCGCTGCCGGATAGACCAGCGTGAAGCCCTTGATCAGCCCTTTCGAGAGCGTGACCTCGGTCACCGAATGGATCTGCGCATTCTCGCCCACCAGCGAGAACCCGGCCTTGCCGCGCTCGCGCGGGCCGGTCGTCGGCACGATCTCGAGCGAGGCCATCGCATCGTAAAGCCCGTAAAGCGTGTTCTGATCGCCCGGTTCCGAGATCAGCAGCACCTTGACCCCGGAATTCCCCTTGGCGCGGTAATGCACGAAGGGCGGGTCGTAATGGTCGAATTCGATCAGCCCGAGCGGCAGGTCGATGCCGATGCCCGCCTTGGTTTCCTCGACTGACGTGATGCCAAGGGCGGATTTCTCGCCCGCCACGGTGTCGAGAAGGCTCTTCAGTTCCGTCGATTTCAGCACGCCGGTCGGCTCGTACCCATGGCTGTCCTGCCAGGCCGCGATCGAGGCGCGGGTGCCCTTGCCGAAAGCGCCATCGACGCCGCCGGAATAGACGCCGACCCATTCGAGCGCTTCCTGGATCTGCATCCGTCCCTCGCGGCCCATCGCCTCTTCGGCGCGGCGCGCGTCTTCGAGCGTTTCGGCCGGGGGGGGCGCAGGCTCGGCGACCGGGGCGGGCGCTGCAGGCGCGGCCGGAACGGTCACGGCCGGGGCAGGCTGCGCCGTCGTCGTGCCCACCGGCCAGAACTGGCTTTGATGGCGCGCCCCGTCCGACACATAGCTGTCGGCCGGAATCGAGCCCGCGTTGCGCAGCTGGCGCAGCGCCTCGGCGGCGACTTCGGGCGTGTCATAGGGGCCAAGCGCCAGACCATACCAGCCGCCCTGCATCGCAAAACCGGCCGCATCGGGGAAGGTGGTCGACAGCTCTCGCAGCCGCTGTTCGGCCTGATCGCGGGTCGGAAGCGCCTCGATCTGCACCCAGGAGGTCTCGGCCATCGCGGTCGTCGCCCAGACCGTCAACGTCAGACCCAGCGCGCCCGCCCTCAGCACGTTCGCCGCCAGCGACCGCCGTATACCCGACCCCATAATGCCCCCTGCATCCATTCCGTCTTGCGTTCGCGGCAAATTAACAGGATGCGCGCCCGCGTCACCCCCCAAATCGCCGCATTTTCCACAGCCCGAGGCCGCATCCGGTGCCGGGCCCGGTTGACCCTGTGCCGCCCCTTGCCTAGAGAGAGGGCGTTTCCCTCTCAAGGTCGGTGACTATGGAAAAACCTGCTGCGCCCCGCTCGTTTCAGGAGATCATCCTGCGGCTGATGACCTATTGGTCCTCGAAGGGCTGCGCGGTGCTCCAGCCCTATGACATGGAAGTGGGGGCGGGCACCTTCCACCCGGCGACCACGCTGCGCAGCCTTGGCAGCCAGCCCTGGGCCGCGGCCTATGTGCAGCCCTCGCGTCGGCCGACCGATGGCCGCTACGGCGAGAACCCGAACCGGCTGCAGCACTATTATCAATATCAGGTGCTGATCAAACCGAGCCCGCCCGATCTGCAGGCGCTTTACCTCGGTTCGCTCGAGGCGATCGGGATCGATCTGGGCCTGCATGACATCCGCTTCGTCGAGGATGACTGGGAAAGCCCGACGCTCGGCGCTTGGGGTCTGGGCTGGGAGGTCTGGTGCGACGGCATGGAAGTCAGCCAGTTCACCTATTTCCAGCAGGTCGGCGGGCATGACTGCCGCCCGGTCTCGGGCGAGCTGACCTATGGTCTCGAACGTCTGGCGATGTATGTCCTTGGCATCGATCACGTCATGGACATGCCCTTCAACGATCCTTCCTCGCCGATCCCGTTGAAATATGGCGATATCTTCCGGCAGACCGAGGAAGAATATTCCCGCCACAACTTCGACGGCGCGAATACCGAGGTGCTGCTGCAGCACTTCCTCGATGCCGAGGCGGAATGCGAGCGGCTCCTGTCCTTCCCGGCCGAGGATCCGAATTCCGGCAAGCGCATCGTCATGGCCCATCCGGCCTATGACCAGTGCATCAAGGCTTCGCATCTCTTCAACCTGCTCGATGCGCGCGGCGTGATTTCGGTCACCGAACGGCAGGCCTATATCGGCCGCGTCCGCGCGCTGGCGAAGAAATGCGCAGATGCCTTCGTCACCACCACGGCGGGGGGCTGGACGCCGGAGGCGCAGGCGTGACACCGCTTCTGCCTGTCGCGGCCACGCTGGCGCTCGTGTCCGGTGCCGTCGCCTCGGCGCCGACCGAGGTGGCGCTGACGGCGATCGAAACCGGCCAGCCCGAGCCGATCCTGACCGACGCGTGGCAGGCGGGCGAGGGGTCGCTGGGCTGTTTTCACACGCCGCTGTCGCTTGCGCTCCTGACCGAGACCTTCGCCGTCTATGATGCGGCCGAGCCCCGGCCCGTGCCGCAGGCGCCGCCCTGTTTTGACGCCGCGCAGATCGGGGCCGATCTGGCCTCGGCCACCGCGATCGCCTTCCTTGGCGCGCGCAATATCGCCCCCGGCGTCGATCGTGTCGTCGCCGTCTATCCCGATGGCCGGGCCTATGTCTGGCAGCAACCGAATGACCTTGCGGGGAAAAACTGACATGCCCGAACTGCTGATCGAACTTTTCTCGGAAGAAATCCCGGCGCGCATGCAGGCGATGGCCCGCGAGACGCTGCGCAAGATGGTGACCGATGGTCTGGTCGAGGCCGGTCTGACCTATGGCCATGCGCAGGCCTTCTCGACGCCGCGCCGTCTGGTGCTGGCGCTCGACGGGCTCTCGACCGAAAGCCCGACCCTGCGCGAAGAACGCAAGGGCCCGGCGACGACCGCGCCCGAGGCCGCGGTGCAGGGCTTCCTGCGCTCGACCGGGCTGACGCTCGATCAGCTGGAAAAGCGCGACGACAAGAAGGGGCAGGTCTATTTCGCGGTGATCGAAAAGCCCGGCCGTGCCGCGCCCGCGATCGTGGCCGAGGTGCTGGAAAAGACGATCCGCACTTTCCCTTGGCCGAAGTCGATGCGCTGGGGCAATGGCACGCTGAAATGGGTGCGCCCGCTGCATTCGATCCTGTGCCTTCTGTCGGACGACACCGGGGCTTCGGTCGTTGATCTGGATGTGGATGGCATCCAATCGGGCAACACCACCGCCGGGCATCGCTTCATGGCGCCGGATCGTTTCGCCGTCACCGGCTTTGACGATTACGCCGCGAAGCTGAAAGCGGCCAAGGTGGTGCTGGACAGCGCCGAACGCGAGGCGATGATCTGGCACGATGCGACCCAGCTTGCCTTCGCGCAGGGGCTGGATCTCGTTGAAGACAAAGGTCTTTTGACCGAGGTTGCGGGGCTTGTCGAATTCCCGGTCGCGCTGATGGGGGCGATTGCGGAAGACTTCCTGCATCTGCCGCCCGAGGTGCTTCAAACCTCGATGCGGGAACATCAGAAGTTCTTCTCGGTGAAGAACCCGAAAACCGGCCGGATCGAGGGCTTTGTGACCGTCGCCAACCGCGAGACCGCGGATCATGGCGCGACGATCCTCAAGGGCAACCTGAAGGTGCTGTCGGCGCGGCTTTCCGATGCGCGGTTCTTCTGGGAACACGACCTGCGGGTGGTGAAGACCGAGGGGCTCGAAGGCATGGGCGCGGGGCTTGCGAACGTGACCTTCCACAACAAGCTGGGCTCGCAGGCCGCCCGGATCGCGCGGATCGAAGCCTTGGCGCGCGAGATTGCGCCGCTTGTGGGCGCGCAACCGGACCTCGCGGCCGAGGCCGCGCGGGTGGTGAAATCCGACCTGCGCTCGGCGATGGTCGGGGAATTCCCGGAGCTTCAGGGTCTGATGGGCAGCTATTACGCGAAAGCCGCGGGCCTGCCCGAGGCGGTGGCGACGGCCTGCAAGGGCCATTACTCGCCGCTGGGTCCGTCCGATGCCGTGCCCTCGGAGCCGGTGACGGTCGCGGTGGCCCTCGCCGACAAGATCGACACGCTGACCGGCTTCTGGGCCATCGACGAGAAACCCACGGGCTCGAAAGACCCCTTTGCGCTCCGCCGTGCCGCGTTGGGTGTGATCCGGCTGGTGCTGGGGAATGGGCTGCGGGTGGGGCTGGCGGACTTGGCGAGAAATGGAACTCTTGCGGCGCTTTGGGCGCACTATCAGGTTCCTTTCATGCTCGGCTATCGAGTTTATAAAGAAGACCAGTCTTCGTTTTGGATGAGCGGCTATTGCGCGAACCCCAATGACGAAGACAAGTATGTTCCTGTGCTCGACAAGGAAGTGTTTGCGATCAAGGCCGAACATGGCGATTTAGCCCGTGAGGTGGATATCGACCTCAACTTGGCGAACGTTCAACCGATCGCGAGTGTGGGTCAGATTGCCTCTGACCTCCTCTCCTTCTTCCATGACCGTCTCAAGGTCTTCCTGAAGGACGAGGGCATCCGTCACGACGTCATCGACGCCGTTCTCGCCATGCCCGGCAATGACGACCTGACGCTTGTCGTGAAACGGGCCGAGGCGCTGAGTGCCTTCCTCAAGACCGAGGATGGCCCGAACCTGATCCTGGGCTTCAAGCGGGCGAACAACATCCTGACGCAAGCCGAGGCGAAGGATGGCGTCGAATACAGCTTCGGCGCCGATGTGAAATTCGCCGAAGCCGAGGAAGAGAAAACCCTCTTCGCCGCGCTCGATGCCGCCGAAGCCGCGCTTGCCCCGGCGATGCAGGCCGAAGATTTCGCCACGGCGATGGCCGAAATGGCGAAACTGCGTGCCCCCATCGACGCCTTCTTCACCGCGGTGCAGATCAATGCCGAAAACCCGATCGTGCGGCGCAACCGGCTCAACCTGCTGTCGCGCATCCGGCAGATCTGCCAAAGCGTCGCCGATCTGACGAAACTCGAAGGCTGAGCTTCATCTTGCCAAAAATACCTCCGCCGGAGGCTCCTTCGGCGGGACACAACACGAAGGTCTGACAGTCGCGCCCCAAGGTCACTCTTGCGCCTGTCACAATTCGGCCTATCCTGCAAGCCGTCAGGGGCTCGCCGCAATGCAGAAAATCGCCGACTTCACCGAGTTCGTGGAACTCTCCCCCGCTGCGCCGGTGCAAGCCACCCGGCACGGCTGGCGGGCGAAGTGTCTGCAACGGTTGATCCGGCTCGATCTGCCGGTGCCGACGACGGTTGCGCTGCCGGTCGAAACGGTCCGCGCCATCGCCGCCGGACAGTTGCCCGACACCGCCCGCATCGCGGCGGTTTTCGGCAGTGATTTCCTTGTTTCCGTCCGCTCCAGCCCGGAAAACCCCGAATGGGGCGGGCCGGGGACGGTGTTGAATGTCGGCATGAACGACGCGATGCATGCGCGGATTTCCGACAGCCACGGGCGCGAGGCCGCCGATGCTCTTTACCTGCGCTTCGTGCAAAGCTACGCCACCCATGTCGCGCGGCTTGACCCCGACATGTTCCACGCGGGCCCCGGCGAAGGCGCGCTGGCGGCCGCGCTTTCGGCCTATCATGCCGAAACCGACGAGCCTTTCCCGCAAGACCCCGCCCGGCAACTGGCCGAGGTGCTGCGCTCGATGTCGCGGGCCTGGGAGGGCACGACGGCGCGGCTGCTTCGCCAGGCCAAGGGGGCGCCGCCCGATGCGGTGCTCGGCCTTCTGGTGCAGCGCATGGCCTTGGGGATCGGGCCGGGGATTTCCGGCTCGGGCACGATGCAATTCGTCGACAGCGTCACCGGCGCGCCGCGGATCATGGGCCGGTTTCGCGGCCAGTCGCAGGGGCGCTCGATTTCCGATGACACGCTGTTTCTGACCCGCGATCCGCGCGGGCTGTCGCTGGAAGAACTGGCGCCCGAGCTGTTTGCGGTGCTGCGCGGCTATGGCAGCGCCTGCCGGGCGCGGCTGCGCGAGGAAATGCAGCTGGAATTCGCCGTCGAGGGCGGTCGGATTTCGGTGATCGACGCGGTGCGCGTCGCGCGGTCTGCCCGGGCGACGGTGAAGATCGCGGTGGCTTTGGCCGAGGACGGGATCATCACCCGCGAGGATGCGCTCTTGCGTGTCGAACCCCGGGCGCTGACGGAACTGCTGCATTATCAAGTGGATCCGCGCGCGCCGCGTGACCGCTTTGCCCGTGGCATCGCGGCCAGCCCCGGCGCCGCCGTGGGCCGGATCGTCTTCACCGCCACCGCCGCGCAGGCCAGCGCCGCCCGTGGCGAGCCCTGTATCCTCGTGCGGCGCGAAACCGGCCCCGAGGATATCCGGGGGATGCATGCGGCCGTTGCTGTGCTGACCGAACGCGGCGGCATGACCTCGCACGCCGCGGTGATCGCCCGCGGTCTGGGTCTGCCCTGCATCGTCGGCTGCACCGAGGTGCAGATCAACGCCCGTGACCGCAGCTTGCGCGGCCCCGATGGTCGCACCTTCCTTGAAGGCGAGCTGATCACGGTGGACGGCAGCAATGGCGAAGTGCTGGCGGGCGCGGCCGAGATGCTGGAACCGGCGCTCGATGACGGGTTCCGTACGCTCTTGCGCTGGGCCGAGACGGTCTGCGACATCGGCATTCGCGCCAATGCCGACACGCCCGACGATGCCCGCACCGCGCGGATGTTCGACGCCGATGGCATCGGGCTGTGCCGGACCGAGCATATGTTCTTTGATGAAGACCGCCTGACGGTGATGCGCGAGATGATCTTTGCCGATACACCGAATGATCGGCGGGTGGCGCTTGATCGTTTGTTGCCGATGCAACGCGCGGACTTCATTGCGCTTTTCGACATCATGGCGGGGCAGCCCGTCTGCATCCGGCTGTTTGACCCGCCGCTGCACGAATTCCTGCCGCATGACCGCGAGGGGCTGCGCGAGCTGGCCGAGGCGCTCGACCGGCCGCTCTCCGAAGTGACCCGGCGCGTCGAGGCTTTGTCGGAATTCAACCCGATGCTGGGGATGCGCGGCGTGCGTCTGGGCGTGACCGTGCCCGAAATCTACGACATGCAGGCCCGCGCGATCTTCGAGGCGACCGTCGAGGCCAGCCGCCGCGGCGCCCCGGTGGTGCCCGAGGTGATGATCCCGCTCGTCTCTGCCGCGCGCGAGGTCGAGATCGTCAAGACCCGGATCGATGCCGTGGCCAGCGCCGTGCGCACCGAGATGAAGGCGGATTTCGCCTATCGTCTGGGGGTGATGGTGGAAACGCCGCGCGCCGCGCTGCGGGCGGGCGAGATCGCGCAACATGCGAATTTCCTGTCCTTCGGGACGAACGACCTGACGCAGATGACCTATGGCCTCTCGCGCGACGATGCTGGCCGGTTCATGTCGGCTTACGTCAACCAGCACGTCTATGCCGAGGATCCGTTCCACATCCTCGATGTCGAAGGGGTGGGGGAATTGTTGCTCATGGGCGCCTCGCGCGGCAAGGCGGCGCGGCGGGATGTGACCATCTCGGTCTGTGGTGAACACGGCGGTAACCCCGAATCAATCGCCTTCTGTCGGGCCGCCGGATTCGACTACGTGTCCTGTTCACCCTTCCGGGTGCCGGTTGCCCGGCTTGCAGGCGCACATTTCGCGCTTCTGGCCCCCAGGAATCGGTTTTGACGCAAAATGTTGCGTGAAAACGAGGTTAACGGAACAAAACCTCTGGTGTTTTTCTTGCGTTACCTTTAGTCGCATTCAGTAACCCGAGGGGTGAGTCGGGCCCTTCGTTTGCGCGGATTTCCGCCGCTTTTGCGGTGGAATGTGACCGCGCGCTTTCGCTTGGTGGACATCTTCATCTTTGCTGGGCTATGCCCATGCCGTCGCGGTCCTTGGGCCGGGGCGATTGTCCTTATCGAAAGAAGATCATGTCAGCGCTGAAAAGCTGGACTGGGGGAGCGATGATCCTCCTGGCCCTCGCCGGAGGCTCGCGTGCCGAAACGACGGTAAGCCAGTCGAACGATCCGACGGCGGTTGCCGAACAGGGGCTCGTGCAGCTTCTGTTCCAGGAACGGGTGGGATTGAGTTCGGTTCCCCCCGACAGGGTAGCCGCCATCACTGCCGCTCCCGAGAAGCGGAGTTGGCCCTGGAGCCGCGAAAAGGCCGTCGAGACGCCCGCCGAAATCAGCGAGGCTTGGCTTGCCGCGCAGCCCCGCGCCCGCGGAGATGCGCAATTTCAATGCCTTGCGCAGACAATCTATCACGAAGCCCGCGGCGAAAGCGTGCAGGGGCAGGTCGCGGTGGCCGAGGTGGTGCTGAACCGGCTCGAAGATCCGCGGTTTCCGAAGACGATCTGCGGCGTGGTCGGGCAGGGCGGTCACGGCGGCTGTGCCTTCAGCTGGACCTGTGATGGCCGTTCCGATCTGGCCAGCGACCGAGAGGCCTGGGATCAGGCCGCCAAGATCGCCCGCGCGATGATCGATGGCGCGCCGCGGCATCTGACCGCCGGGGCGACCTTCTTCCACACACGCGGCGTGCGTCCGACCTGGACGCGCAGCTTCGAGCGCACGGCGCAGATCGGCGCGCATACCTTCTATCGCCGCGCCTTGCAGACAGCGGCGCTCCAGTAGGTCGCAACCGCCGTCGCGAATGACGTTTCGGGGTGGGCTTCGGTTCGCCCCGTTTCTATATCTGGGGGCGAAAGGTGGCCTTCATGCACTCCGACACGTCTCTTGCTTTCGCCCATCCCGAAGAGCGCGCGCTCGCCTCGGCGCCCGCCGATCCGCGCGACCGGATCAGCCTGCGCGACCACGTGGTGCTGGCCGATATCGGCGCCTTCCAGCAAGAGCGCGGCCATGGCCAGCGGCTGAATTTCAACGTCGTGGTCGAGGTGACGCCCGAGACGGGGCCGCTCGAAGACGATGTGGATCGCATCCTGTCCTATGACCGCATCACCGAGGCGATTGCGGCGGAACTGGCTGCCGAGCGGCTCAATCTGCTTGAAACGCTTGCCGAGCGGGTGGCCGAGCGGATCCTGGCGCAGCCCCGCGCGATGCGGGTTTTCGTGCGCATCGAGAAGCTCGACCGTGGTCCGGGGGCGCTTGGCGTCGAGATCGTGCGCTCGCGGGCCTCGGTGCCGGTGAAGGCGCTCGACGAGGATGCGACGCTGCACCCCGTCGTGGCCTATCTGTCGAATGATGTGATCGCGGCGCCGGATCTGGCCGAACGGCTCGACCGGCTGGCGGCCTCGGGTGTGCCGGTGATTCTGGCCGTGGGCATGCCTGCCGCGACCCCGCCCGAGACGGGCCACCGGCCGACGCAGCGGCGCATCGATCTGCTGGCGATCGAGCAGAACGCCTGGGTGCTGGCCGCGCGCGATCCGCGCTGCGTCGTGGTGGCGACGCGGACCGAGATCGACTGGGCGATGCGGCGCGGTCAGATGCTGGTCTGGGCGCCCTCAAAGATCGTTCTGGATGCCGTCGACGGCCCGAAGGGCGCCGTGCGCGACACCGGCACGCTGATCCTGTGGCTGGCCGAGCAGATGGCCGCGACCCGGCTCGAGCTTCACGGCGATGTTTCAGCCCCGGCGGGAAGTCGCGTGCCGGTGGTTTCGATCGCGCCTTGAGCGCCGCTTCACCTTGCCAAGCGGCGGCTCTTTGGCGAAGAGAGACGCATGAAAACCTGGTTTCGTCCCATCGCCCAGACCGATGTCGTCCGGCCCGCCACGGCCCTGCCGCTGGCCGGAGGCTGGTGCTGGTTCACCCATGCCGAAGTTTTGACGCGCGCCGGCTCGCAAGGGCTTGTCGCTGCCGCTGACCTGCCGGCCGAGGTGTTGACGCGGCTCACCGCCCCGCGGGCGCCGCTGGCGGGGATCGCCTTTGACCGGCCCTCGGTCATGGGCATTCTGAACGTGACGCCCGACAGCTTTTCCGATGGTGGCCGGTTCGACGCGCCCGATGCGGCGCTGGCGCAAGCGCTGGCGCTTGCCGCGGCCGGGGCCGACATTCTCGACATCGGCGGCGAGTCGACCCGTCCCGGCGCGGCGGAAGTGCCCGTCGCGGAGGAGATTTCCCGCACCGCCCCGGTGATCGCCGCCTTGCGTGCGCAGGGCTTCGCGCCGCCGATCTCGATCGACACCCGCAAGGCCGCGGTGGCCGAGGCTGCGGTGGCGGCGGGGGCGGGGCTGGTGAACGACGTTTCGGCGATGCTCTTTGACGGGGCGATGGCGGCGACGGTGGCGGGATCGGACGCCGCTCTGTGCTTGATGCATGCCCAGGGCACACCCGCGACGATGCAGGCCGAGCCGCGCTATGACGATGTGCTGCTGGATGTTTACGAGCATCTGGAGGCGCGGGTGCTGGCCGCCGAAGCGGCGGGGATCGACCGGTCCCGCGTGCTGCTTGATCCCGGCATCGGCTTTGGCAAGACGGTCGCGCATAACCTGACGCTGCTGCGGGGGCTGTCGCTGTTTCATGGCTTGGGCTGCCCGATCTTGCTCGGGGTCTCGCGCAAGCGCTTCATCGGCACCATCGCCGGGGTCGATCAGGCCGATGCGCGCGCCCCCGGAACGCTGGCCGTGACGCTGGCGGGGCTTGCGCAGGGGGTGCAGATGCACCGGGTTCACGACGTTGCCGAGATCGCCCAAGGCATCCGGCTTTTTGACGCTATCACAAGGGGTTATGCGCCATGACGCGGAAACTGTTCGGCACCGACGGGGTTCGGGGCGAGGCCAATACCTGGCCGATGACGGCGGAAATGGCGCTGAAACTGGGCGCGGCGGCGGGTCGGTATTTCCGTCGCGACGGGCGCAACGGGCATCGCGTGGTGATCGGCAAGGACACGCGGCTGTCGGGCTACATGCTCGAAAACGCGCTGACCGCCGGCCTCACGTCGACCGGGATGAACGTGCTTTTGCTTGGTCCGGTGCCGACGCCTGCGGTCGGCTATTTGACCCGTTCGATGCGGGCGGATCTGGGGATCATGATCTCGGCCAGCCATAACCCTGCAAAAGACAATGGAATCAAGTTTTTCGGTCCAGATGGCTTCAAGCTTTCGGACGAGGCCGAGATGGAGATCGAGGCGCTCGTTGCGGGGGAAGTCCGTCTGGCGCAGCCGCAGAACATCGGGCGCGCGAAGCGGATCGACGACTGGCTCGGCCGCTATGTCGAATATGCCAAGACCACCTTTCCGGCGCGCGACCTTCTTTCGGGGCTGAAGGTCGTCGTCGATTGCGCGAATGGCGCCGCCTACAAGGCCGCGCCGCAGGTGTTGTGGGAACTGGGCTGCGAGGTGATCGAGGTTGGCACGAAGCCGAACGGCCTGAACATCAACGAGAAATGCGGTTCGACCTACACCCAGACCGCGGCCGAGGCGGTGGTGACGCATGGGGCGGATCTGGGGATTGCGCTCGACGGCGATGCCGACCGGGTGATGATCCTCGACGAGCACGGCATGGTGGCCGATGGCGATCAGATCATGGCGCTTTTTGCCTCGCGCTGGGCCGAGGCCGGGCTTTTGCGCGGTGGCGCCCTCGTTGCCACGGTGATGTCGAACCTTGGTCTGGAACGCTTTCTCACCGGGCGCGGGGTCGGGCTTGAACGCACGGCGGTCGGCGATCGCTATGTGGTCGAGCGGATGCGCGCGGGCGGTTTCAACCTTGGCGGCGAGCAATCGGGCCATATCGTGATGACCGATTACGCAACGACGGGCGACGGTCTGATGGCGGGGCTGCAATTTCTGGCCGCGATGGCCGAGACCGGACAACGCGCCTCGGAACTGACCCGGCAATTCGAAACCGTGCCGCAGATGTTGAAAAACGTAAAGTTCAAGGCTGGGCAGTTACCGCTTGAGAACGAAAACGTTCGAAAAGTGATAGCCGCTGCGGAGGACAAGATCGCCGGTCAGGGCCGGATCCTGATCCGGAAATCGGGTACCGAACCGCTCATCCGGGTGATGGCCGAATGCGAAGATGCTGCTCTTCTGGCTGAAACGGTCGAGGGGATCGTGGCGGCGGTCGAGCAGGCCACCGCCTGAGGGTTACAGCGTGACGGCGGCGTAAAGCCCGTAAACGGCGATCCCCGCCGTCACGATCACTCCGGCGATCGGATAGCCGCCGCGCACGCCAAGGCGCAGGAGCGCCCGCAGCACGCCGAGCGTCCAGAGCGCATAAAGCCCGGCGACGACGCGCAGGAAGGGCATCATCGCCCCGGGCGCCTCGGCGTAAAGCATCCCGGCAATCAGCACCACGGCGGGCACGACGAAGAGCATCACGCCAAACAGTCCAAGCCAGAATGTGTCGCCAAATCCGAGCCTTGCGCCGAAAAGATCAGCAAACCAGCCGGGGGTGAAGATCTTGGCGCGCTCGACCGCCAACGCCTCAAGCTGCTTTTCGTTCAATTCGCTCATCGGTCTCTCCTTTGCGCCGACCCTGAACGAAAAAGGGGCGCCCCGCAAGGCGCCCCCCGGAAGTCCTGTCGCGCGGATCAGTTGCGCGAACGATCGACCATCTTGCCCTTGGCGATCCACGGCATCATCGCGCGCAGTTTCGCGCCGACTTGCTCGATCTGATGCTCGTCGTTGATGCGACGGGTGGCCTTGAAGAACGGCTGGCCGACGGCGTTTTCCTGCATGAAATCGCGCACGAATTTGCCGGTCTGGATGTCGGTCAGCACGGCTTTCATGCGGGCCTTGGTCTCGTCGTAGGGCAGGATGCGCGGGCCCGAGACATATTCGCCATATTCGGCGGTGTTCGAGATCGAGTAGTTCATGTTCGCGATGCCGCCTTCGTAGATCAGGTCCACGATCAGCTTCACTTCGTGCAGGCACTCGAAATAGGCCATTTCCGGCTCGTAACCGGCTTCCACGAGGGTCTCGAAGCCCATGCGGATCAGCTCGACCAGACCGCCGCAGAGCACGGCTTGTTCGCCGAACAGGTCGGTTTCGCATTCCTGACGGAAGTTCGTCTCGATGATGCCCGAGCGGCCGCCACCAATGGCCGAGCAATAGGACAGCGCGATGTCCTGCGCCTTGCCGGTCGCGTCATTGTGCACCGCGAACAGGCAGGGCACGCCGCCGCCCTTGGTGTATTCGCCGCGCACGGTGTGGCCCGGGCCTTTCGGCGCCATCATGATCACGTCGATGCCCGGCTTCGGCTCGATCAGGCCGAAATGCACGTTCAGACCGTGGGCGAAAGCGATCGCCGCGCCTTCGCGCAGGTTGTCATGGACGTATTTCTTGTAGGTCTCGGCCTGAAGTTCGTCGGGCATGGTGAACATGATCACGTCGCACCAGGCAGCGGCTTCGGCGATCCCCATCACCTTCAGGCCTTCGCCTTCGGCTTTCTTCGCCGAGGGCGAACCCTCGCGCAGCGCGACGACGACGTTCTTGGCGCCCGAGTCGCGCAGGTTCAGCGCGTGGGCGTGACCTTGCGAGCCGTAGCCCAGAATGGCGACCTTTTTGTCCTTGATCAGGTTCACATCGCAATCGCGATCATAAAACACGCGCATGGCGTTCCTCCATTTTTGATGAAGGCAGAATAGGCGGTTTGCGGCGATTGCGCATTCAAACTTCATCGAATATGCATCAGATGAATAAAGATCATTCGTCATAATGGCAATAGGCGAGAAAATCATGCAGGTGGACGATATCGACCGACGCATCCTGCGGCAGATGCAGGCCGACCCGGGGCTGCCCCGCGCCGAATTGGCCGAGCGTGCCGGGGTGACCTCCGCCAGCCTGTGGCGGCGGATCGAGCGGCTGCGCGAGGGCGGCATCATCCGCGCCGAGGAGGCGGTGATCGACTGGCGCAAACTCGGCTGGGAGATCGAGGTCTCGGTGCGCTTCACGCTGGACAAGACCCAGCCCGGGTTCTTTGACGAATTTCTTCATGCCGCGCGCAAGGTGCCGGAAGTCACGGAAATTCAGACCTTTCTCGGTCAGGTCGATGTGCGGTTGAACGTGATTGCCCGCGACATGGCGCATTATCAGGAGATTTACCGCGAACGCATCTTGGCGCTGCCGCATATCGCCGACACCGATGCGCTGATGCTGATTTCGACGCTGAAGGACACGGCGGAGTTGCCGCTGTGATCGCGCTCGATGACATCGACCGCGCGATCCTGCGGGCGCTTTCTGACGATGCGACGCTGGGGGCAGGGGAGCTTGGCCGTCGGTTCGGGCTCTCGCAGCCTGCGGCCTGGCGACGAGTTAGGCGGCTCGAAGAGGCCGGGGTGATCGCGGGGCGCCGCCTTGTGCTGGATCGGCAGGCGCTCGGCTTTGGCGTTACCGTCTTTCTGGGCATCAAACTTGCGACCAAGGGGCGGATTTCGTTTGAAGATTTCGAGCGCGCCGTGCAGGCGATCCCCGAGGTGCAGGTGGTGCAGCACGTTCTTGGCCGCTTCGACTATCGGCTGCGCGTCGGCGCCCGCGACATTGCCGATTTCGAGCGCGTGCTGCGGCGCCGGATCATGACCCTGCCCGGGGTCGGGCAGATCGAGGCGAATGTGATGCTGTCAGAGGAGCGCCGTCCGGGGCCGCTCGGCTAGTTTTTGGACCGATTAATGCGTGAGCAATGCGGCGTCATTTTGTGCACTTCAGGTCTGGCCGCATTCTTGCTGTGATCCTCTGCCGTGCCTGACATGGACGCGCGCCCGCGCCGGGCGTTTGCTGTCGCCATGTTCGACTCTGCGCATCCGCCTCGTTTTCAGCGCAGCCACGGCCATGCCGCCGTGGCCTTCGACGGCGCACGTCTCAAAACCCTCGCGCAACGCGGCTCGGCGAAGGCCCTGTTGCCCCATGTGCGTGGCGTGCCGGAGGTGGTGTTTCTGAACACCTCGGGCGGTCTGACGGCGGGGGATACGCTGCGCTACGGGCTTGATCTGGACGGAGGTGCCAAGGTCGTGGCGACGACGCAGGCGGCCGAGCGCGCCTACCGGGCCGAGGGCGACGCCGCGCGGGTGACGGTCGCGCATCGGGTCGGGCAGGGGGGGTGGCTCGACTGGCTGCCGCAGGAAACGATCCTGTTTGATCGGGCGCGGCTGCATCGCGAGACCACGGTGGATCTGGCCCCTGATGCCGGGTGCCTGCTGCTCGAGGCGGTGGTTCTGGGTCGTGCCGCGATGGGCGAGACAGTGCAAGACTTGCACTTTTGCGACATTCGCTGCGTTTCGAGGGCCGGAAAAACAATATTTCTGGAACCTCTGCTGCATAATTCGAACATTCAAGCCAAGGGCCCGCGTGCGGCGCTGCTTGGCTCTGCGCGCGCATTCGCGACGCTTGTTCTGTGTGCGCAGGGGGCGGAAGACGCGGTCGGTCAAGCGCGTGCAGCCTTGACGGTGCCCGGTGTCGAGGCCGCCGCTTCGGGCTTTGACGGCAAATGCGTGGTGCGATTGCTGGCCGAGGATGGTTGGCCGCTGCGCAAACAGATCCTGCAACTGATGGGCGCATTGCGGCGGGGCAGTCCCCCGCCGCGCGTCTGGCAAACCTGAGGGGACAAGATGAACCTGAGCCCGCGTGAAAAGGAAAAGCTGCTCGTCAGCCTTGCCGCCATGGTGGCGCGGAACCGGCTGGAGCGGGGGGTGAAGCTCAACCACCCGGAAGCCATTGCGATCATTTCAGATTTCGTCGTTGAAGGCGCGCGCGAGGGCCGCACGGTCGCTGACCTCATGGAGGCGGGCGCCCATGTCATCGCGCGCGAGCAGTGCATGGAGGGGATCGCCGAGATGATCCACTCGATCCAGGTCGAGGCGACCTTTCCCGACGGCACCAAACTTGTCACCGTCCATCACCCGATCCGTTGAGGTAAGCCCATGATACCCGGAGAAATCTTCCCCGCCGATGGGGACATCGAACTGAACGCGGGGGCAACCGCGATCACGCTGATGGTGGCCAATACGGGAGATCGCCCGGTGCAAGTGGGCTCACATTACCATTTCGCCGAAACGAACCCGGATCTGTCCTTTGATCGCAACGCCGCGCGGGGCTATCGTCTTGATATCGCAGCGGGAACGGCCGTGCGCTTCGAGCCGGGCCAGACCCGTGAAGTGAGTCTCGTGCCGTTTGCCGGGGCCCGCCGTGTCTTCGGGTTCAATGCCACAGTGATGGGGGAACTCTGATGCCGCGTCTCATTTCCCGCGCGACCTATGCCGACATGTTTGGTCCGACCACCGGCGACAAGCTGCGTCTGGCCGACACCGACCTGATCATCGAGGTTGAGAAAGACCTGACAACGTATGGAGAAGAAGTGAAATTCGGCGGTGGCAAGGTGATCCGCGACGGCATGGGGCAAAGCCAGATCCCGCGCGCGGGGGGCGCCATGGACACCGTCATCACCAATGCGCTGATCGTCGATCATACCGGGATCTACAAGGCCGATGTCGGGTTGCGCGAGGGCTGCATCGCGGGGATCGGCAAGGCGGGCAACCCTGACACGCAGCCGGGGGTGACGCTGGTCATCGGCCCCGGCACGGAAATCATTGCTGGCGAGGGGAAAATCCTGACTGCCGGCGGGATCGACACGCATATTCACTTCATTTGCCCGCAGCAGATCGAGGATGCGCTGGCTTCGGGCATCACCACGATGCTCGGCGGCGGTACCGGCCCGGCGCATGGGACGCTCGCCACCACCTGCACGCCGGGGCCGTGGCATATTTCGCGGATGCTGCAAAGCTTCGAGGCCTTCCCGATGAACCTCGCCCTTGCGGGCAAGGGCAACGCGAGCCTGCCCGAGGGGCTGGTCGAACAGGTCAAAGCGGGCGCTTGTGCCTTGAAATTGCATGAGGATTGGGGCACGACCCCGGCTGCGATCGATTGTTGTCTGTCGGTGGCCGAGGACATGGACGTGCAGGTGATGATCCACACCGACACGCTGAATGAATCGGGCTTTGTCGAGAACACGCTGGCGGCCTTCAAGGGCCGCACCATCCATGCCTTCCACACCGAGGGCGCGGGCGGAGGCCATGCGCCCGATATCCTGAAAGTCGTTTCTTCCCAGAATGTTATCCCATCGTCGACGAACCCGACCCGGCCCTATACCAAGAACACGGTCGAGGAACATCTCGACATGCTGATGGTCTGTCACCACCTCGACAACAAGGTGCCGGAGGATGTGGCCTTTGCCGAAAGTCGCATTCGCAAGGAGACGATCGCCGCCGAGGATATCTTGCATGACATGGGCGCGATGGCAGTGATTTCGTCCGACAGTCAGGCGATGGGGCGGGTGGGCGAGGTGATCATTCGCTGCTGGCAAACCGCTGACAAGATGAGAAAACAGCGCGGGCGGCTGGCCGAAGAGACAGGCGCGAACGACAATTTCCGGGTCCGCCGCTACATCGCGAAATACACGATCAACCCGGCGATAACGCATGGTCTGGCGGAGCATGTCGGCTCTGTCGAGGTTGGCAAGCGTGCCGATCTGGTGCTCTGGCATCCGGCTTTCTTTGGTGCCAAGCCCGAGATGGTGCTGATGGGCGGGATGATCGTTGCGGCGCAGATGGGCGATCCGAACGGCTCGATCCCGGCGCAGCCCTTTTACACCCGACCGATGTTTGGCGCTTTTGGCAAGGCCTTGTCGAATGCGGCCGTCACCTTTGTCTCGGCGGCGGCCGAGGCGGAAGGTGTGGCCGAGAAGCTGGGCCTGTCGAAGCAGGTGCTGGCGGTCAAGGGCACCCGCACCATCGGGAAGGCCTCGATGCGACTGAACACCGCGACGCCGCAGATCGAGGTGGATCCTGAAACCTACGAGGTGCGGGCCGATGGCGAGGTGCTGACCTGCGAGCCGGCAGAGAGCCTGCCGCTTGCCCAGCGTTACTTTCTGTTCTGAGGCCTCAATGCGGGTGTTGACCGGCAAAAAGCCTCGCGCGCAACGCAATGCGCGGGGCGAGCGCGGGCAGTTCAACCGTCTCTGCCTGCGTGGTCGGACCCTTGCGGGTGGCGCGCAGCACGCGGGTCACCTTTTCGCGGGTGTAGGCCGGATCGAGGCGGATCTCCTCGGGCAGGAGCCGGGGGTCGAAGACTCGCTGTCGGTTCGTGACCAGATCGACCTTGTGAAAACGACCGATTTTTGGCATCGCCGCATCGTGCAAAAGCAACGCGCGCAGCTCGCCTTCGCGGGCGCGCAATCGGGCGATTTCGGCGCGGATTTCGGCCAGTTCGTCGGCAGGGGGTTTGAGCTGCATTCCTAGCTCCCGTTCTGGGTTACGTGCGCTTATGCTGCCAAGTCACTCTTAACAAAGCTCTAAATGGCGGAGGAAAAAACATGTCGCTGTTGAATCGGGCCAGTCGTATCGTGCCTGCGGGCAGCTGGAGTGCGGCCGCCGATCATGTGGCGCTTGATTATGAGGCACGGTTCTTGCGTCGCAAGCGGCTGGTGGCGGCCTCGGGTGCCGAGTTTCTGGTCGATCTGGCCGAGGTGACGAATCTGCGCGGCGGCGAGGCCTTCGCGCTGGAGGACGGGCGGCTGATCGAGGTGCGCTGCGGGCTTGAACCCGTGCTGGTGGTGACGGGCGATCTGACCCGGCTTGCCTGGCACATCGGCAACCGGCACACGCCCTGCCAGATCGAGACCGACCGGCTGGTGATCCGCGATGATCATGTGCTCGAGGCGATGCTGCGCGGCCTTGGGGCGCGGGTGGACAAGCGGATGGAGCCCTTCCGCCCCGAAAGCGGCGCTTATGGCACCGGCCGGACCATGGGACATGACCACGGCCACTTCCATGCCCACGCCTGAGCACGATCTGCTCAGCCTCGTGCAGTGGCTCTCTCCGGCCTTTCCGACCGGGGCTTACGCCTATTCGCACGGATTGGAACAGGCGGTCGCGGCGGGCGATGTGCGCTCGGAGCCGGAGCTGCGCGAGTGGCTTCAGGACATCCTGGAACACGGAGCCGGATGGAACGATGCGGTGCTGCTGGCCTGCGGTTTGCGGGGCGAGGATCTGGGCGCGCTTGCCGATCTTGCGCGCGCGCTTGCGGGCACGGCTGAGCGCCTGAAGGAGACCGAGGAGCAGGGGGCCGCCTTTGCCAAGGCGCGGGCGGAGATGACCGGCACTTGCACAAATGCGATGCCACTGCCTTTGGCAATTGCTGAACAAGCCAAGGAATTATCGATATCCTGCGAGCAGGTTATTGCACTTTTCCAACATGCCTTCGCATCCAGTCTTGTCTCGGCCGGGGTGCGGTTCATCCCCCTTGGGCAGGCGGCAGGGCAGCGGGTTCTGGCCGCCCTGCACCCGACGATCGCCGCGCTTGCCACCCGCGCCGCGACGGCCACGACCGCCGATCTGGCGCAATCCGCCTTTCGCGCCGAGATCCAGTCGGCCGCCCATGAAACGCTTGATGTGAGGATCTTCAAGACATGACACACGGACCTTTGCGCGTCGGCATCGGCGGCCCGGTCGGCGCGGGCAAGACGACGCTGACCGAACAGCTCTGTCGTGCGCTGGCGCCTCGGCTCTCGATGGCGGTGGTGACGAATGACATCTACACCCGCGAGGATGCCGAGGCGCTGATGCGTGCGCAGGTGCTGCCTGTCGACCGCATCCGCGGCGTCGAGACCGGGGGTTGCCCGCATACGGCGATCCGCGAGGATGCCTCGATCAACCTTGCCGCCATTGCCGATCTGAGCCGGCTGCATCCCGATCTGGATCTGATCCTGATCGAGTCGGGGGGCGACAACCTTGCCGCCACGTTCAGCCCGGAGCTGGCCGATCTGACGATCTATGTCATCGACACCGCCGCCGGGCAGGACATTCCGCGCAAGCGGGGGCCGGGGGTGACGCGATCGGATCTGCTTGTCGTGAACAAGACCGACCTTGCGCCGCATGTGGGGGTTGATCCGGTGCTGCTCGAGGAAGACACGAAACGCGCCCGCGGCGCCCGTCCCTATGTGATGGCGCGGCTGCGGCATGGGGTGGGTATCGATAAAATCGTCGCTTTTCTGATCCGGGAAGGCGGTCTTGAGCAAGCGGCCGATCCGGCCTGACATGCAAGATTCGCGCCAAACCCGTTTCCAAAACGCCCGGTTCTTGCGCAAAGGCCGGGCGTTTGCCTGTCGGATGCACAATTCTATGCCTTGGCCCTTTTCCTGCTAGGCGCGTCCTTGCCGCACTGCGGCGCCCCGGTTTTGCTCGTTTCGCGGGCCGTGCCCCGCCACAAAGCAACCTCGTGCCCACCTTCCCGGGCTGCGTGAACAGGAACAGGGGAACTCATGATTACTCGGCGCAATCTGCTGATGACCGCTGCGGCGGCCGGTGCCATGTCGATGACGGGGCGCATCGCCTTTGCGGCGGGCGACACCATCAAGGTGGGCGTGCTGCATTCGCTCTCTGGCACGATGGCGATTTCGGAAACGACGCTGAAGGACACGGTCCTGATGCTGATCGAGGCGCAGAATAAAAAGGGCGGCGTGCTGGGCAAGCAGCTGGAAGCCGTCGTGGTCGATCCGGCCTCGGACTGGCCGCTCTTTGCCGAAAAGGCGCGCGAGTTGCTGACCGTCGACAAGGTCGATGTGATGTTCGGCTGCTGGACCTCGGTCTCGCGCAAATCGGTGCTGCCGGTGATCGAGGAGCTGAACGGCCTTCTGTTCTATCCGGTGCAATACGAGGGCGAGGAAAGCTCGAAGAACGTCTTTTATACCGGGGCGGCGCCGAACCAGCAGGCGATCCCGGCGACCGACTATTTCCTGAAAGAGCTTGGGGTGCAGAAATTCGCGCTTCTGGGCACCGACTACGTCTATCCGCGCACCACGAACAACATTCTGGAAGCCTATCTCAAGTCGAAGGGCATCCCGGCCGAGGATATCTTCGTCAACTACACCCCCTTCGGTCAGTCGGACTGGTCGAAGATCGTCGCCGACGTCAAGGCGCTTGGCGCGGATGGCAAGAAGGTCGGCGTGATTTCGACGATCAACGGCGATGCGAACATCGGCTTCTACAAGGAACTGGCGGCCTCGGGCATCACCGCGGATGACATCCCGGTTGTCGCCTTCTCGGTTGGTGAGGAAGAGCTTTCGGGCCTTGGTGCCGGGGATCTCAAGAACCTCGTCGGCCAGCTGGCCGCCTGGAACTACTTCGAAAGCGCCGATACGCCGGAAAACAAGGCCTTCATCGAGGCCTGGCACAGCTTCATCGGCAATGACAAGCGCACCACGAATGACCCGATGGAGGCCACCTATATCGGTTTCAATATGTGGGTGAACGCGGTGACGGCGGCGGGCACGACCGAGGTCGACAAGGTCGCCGAGGCGATGATCGGGCAGAAATTCCCGAACCTGACCGGCTCGATGGCCGAGATGCTGCCGAACCACCATCTGACGAAGCCGGTGCTGATCGGCGAGATCAAGGAAGACGGCCAGTTCGACATCATCAGCCAGACCGACCCGGTGCCGGGCGATGCCTGGACCGACTTCCTGCCGGAATCCGCCGTGCTGACCTCGGATTGGAAAGATCTGAAATGCGGCATGTACAACACCGAAACCAAGACCTGCGTGCAGCTGAAATCGAACTACTGATCTGATTTCAAACGCAAACCGAGGGGGCGACAAGCCCCCTCCCGCACCCCGGATTTTTTCATGCGCAGCCTTCTTCTGGCCTTCGCAACGAGCCTTGCGCTCGCCTTGCCCGCGGCCGCCCAAGACGCGGCCCCGCCCGTTCCCGTTGCCACCGTCCAGACCGGCCTTGCCGCCGTCATCGCGCAAAATGCGGGTGCCATCGCCAAGCCGTCGCGCCAGACCATCGCCCCGGTGATCGCGGCGCTGGGGCAGGCGGGGGCGGGCGCGCCCGACTTCCTGCAGGCCTGGGCCGACAAGAAACTGGGCGCGCGCAAATCCGATGGCGCGATCTTTCGCGTGACGAAATCCGCGGACGGCTACGCGCTTGCCGATCCGGCGACCGGCGCCGATCTGGGCACGGCCGCGAAGGCGGAGATTGCCGAGATCAAGCCCAATGCCGGGGTCCGGGGGCTGATCGCCTCGGCGCTCATTCAGTTCCAGCTGTCCGATCCCGATCCGAAGACCCGGCTGGCCGCGCTGACGGCACTGGCCCGCGACGGTGCCGCCGAGCATCTGGCGCCTTTGGCGGCCTCGATCGAGACCGAGGCCGACCCGGCGATCAAGGCGCAGAAGGAGCGGTTGCTGGGGTTGCTGACGATCCGCTTTGGCGCCACGCCCGAAGCCCGCGTGGCCGCGATCGAGGGCTTCGGCGCCGATCTGGGGCTGGATTTCCGCGCGGCGCTCAACCCGATCCTCGCCACCTCGCGCAAGGTTTTCAACGAGGCGCCGAGCGGAAACGTGGCGCTGACCCTTACCCCCGGCAAGCCCGGCTTCTCCGAGGCCGAGGCTTATGATCTGCTCGTCACCGAGGGGCTGGCGCCGAAACGGCTCTCCTCGGCCGATCTGCGGGCCGCACTCGAATCCCATATCGAAAACAACGCTGTGGGCGGCGTGCCTGTGACGGAGCTTGCTGATCCGGGCAAGCGCGAGGCTGCCTATGCGGCGCTGGAAGCGGCGGGCAAGGTGCCTGCCGGGGCCACCGATGCCGAGGTCAGCGCCGCCGTCGCGCAGACCCGCTTCGCCGACATCTATGCCGAGCCGGACCCGACCGTGACCGATGCCGCGAAAGCCGCGCTTGATGCGGTGTCGCTCAAGGTCTCGGCGATGCAGGGGGCGGACCTGACGCTTGATGCGCTCTCGCTCGCCTCGATCTATTTCCTCGCCGCTATCGGCCTTGCGATCACCTTCGGGGTGATGCGGGTGATCAACATGGCGCATGGCGAGTTCATCACCATGGGCGCCTATACCGGCTATGTGGTGCAGCAATTCATCTCGGATTACACGATCTCGATCCTCGTCGCGCTGCCGCTCGCCTTTGCCGTCACCTTCGCCGCCGGGGTGGCGATGGAGCGGCTGGTGATCCGCCATCTGGCCCGCCGCCCGCTTGAAACCCTGCTCGCCACCTTCGGGATCTCGATCGCGCTGCAGCAGCTCTTCAAGAACATCTTCGGCACACAGGCCCGGCCGCTGACCGCGCCCGAATGGCTCGATGGCGCCTGGGTGCTGAACGACATCGTCTCGATCAGCTACATCCGCATCGCGATCTTCGCACTGGCGCTGACCTTCCTTGGCCTGTTCCTTGTCGTGATGAAGCGCACCCGCCTGGGCCTCGAGGTCCGCGCGGTGACGCAAAACCCGTCGATGGCGGCCTCGATGGGGATCAACCCCGACCGCATCAACATGCTGACCTTCGGGCTTGGCTCCGGCATCGCCGGGATCGCGGGTGTCGCCATCGGGCTCTTCGCCAAGGTGACGTCCGAACTGGGCGCCGACTACATCGTGCAAAGCTTCATGACCGTGGTCGTCGGAGGCGTCGGCAATATCTGGGGCACGCTGGCGGGCGCCTCGCTCGTCGGCGGTCTGCAAAAGGGGATCGAGGCGCTCAACCCCTCGAATACGCTCGCGGCGCAGACCTACATGATCCTCTTCATCATCATCTTCATCCAGTTCCGCCCGCGCGGCATCATCGCCCTGAAGGGCCGGGCCGCAGGAGATTGAGCCATGACCCACGGTTTTCTGACGAAGAACCCTTCGGTTCTGATTTTCCTTGGCCTTCTGGCGCTCTTTACCCTGACGGTCACGCTGCTCTCGAACGCCTATGGGGTCGAGGTGATTTCGACCTCGATGGTGAAGACGCTCGGCAAGACGCTGTGTCTGTGCCTGATCGCCCTGGCGATGGATCTGGTCTGGGGCTACATGGGCATTCTCAGCCTTGGCCATTTCGCCTTCTTCGGGCTGGGCGGCTACATGATCGGCATGTGGCTGATGGTGGCACGCACCCGCGAGATCGTGCTGGCCTCGGCCACGGGTCTGCCGATGACGCCGCAGGAGCTGAACGACGCCATCGCAACGCAGATCTTCGGCGTGGTCGGCACGTCGCAGATGCCCGCGATCTGGGCCTTCGCGGGCTCGCTTCCGGCGCAACTGGCGCTTGTCGTGCTGGTTCCCGGTCTGCTGGCGCTCGGCTTTGGCTGGCTCGCCTTCCGCTCGCGCGTGACTGGGGTTTATCTCTCGATCCTGACGCAGGCGATGACCCTGGCGCTGGCGCTTTATCTCTACCAGAACGACAGCGGCTTGCGGGGCAACAACGGGCTTTCGGGGCTGCAGAACATCCCCGGCCTTGACTGGGCGGGGCAGGATCGGCTCTCGGTCTGGTTCCTCTGGGCCTCGGCGCTGGCGCTCGGCCTTGGCTATCTCGCCTGCGCTTTCACCGTCTCGGGCAAGTTCGGTTCGGTGATGCGCGCGATCCGCGATGACGAGGCCCGGGTGCGGTTTCTGGGCTACCCGGTCGAGGGCTACAAGCTTTTCGTCTTCACCCTGACCGCGCTGATCGCCGCCATCGCCGGGGCGCTTTACTACCCGCAGGCGGGGATCATCAACCCGGCCGAGATTGCGCCCATCGCCTCGATCTACCTCGCCGTCTGGGTGGCGATCGGGGGCAGGGGGCGGCTGTGGGGCGCGGTGATCGGCGCGGCTTTCGTCTCGATGGTCTCGACCTGGTTCACCGGCGGACGGGCGCCCGATCTGAACCTCGCGATCTATACGGTGAAATGGGTGGATTGGTGGCAGGTGCTTCTGGGGCTCTCCTTCGTCTCGGTCACGCTTTTCGCGCCGAAGGGGCTGTCCGGGCTCGTCGATCTTCTGGCCGGTCTGCGCCCGCCGCAGCGGCGCGGTGCCCCCCTTGGCCCCGATGACGGCGCCTTGATGGAACAGGAGGCCCGGCAATGACTGAACTGCTTGAAGTCTCGGGGATTTCCGTCTCCTTCGACGGGTTCAGGGCGATCAACAACCTCAGCTTCTCCATCGGCCCGGCCGAGCTGCGCGCGGTGATCGGCCCGAACGGGGCGGGGAAAACCACCTTCATGGATATCGTCACCGGCAAGACCCGGCCCGACGAGGGCCGCGTGCTTTGGGGCGAGCGCTCGATCGACCTGCTGAAGCTCGACGAGGCGCAGATCGCCCGGCAGGGGGTGGGTCGCAAGTTCCAGCGCCCGACGGTCTTCGAGGATCAGACCGTGGCGGAAAACCTGATGATGGCGCTGAAGGCGCATCGCAGCCCGTGGCGGGTTCTGGTCTGGAAGCCGAAAGCCGCCGATCACGCAAGGGTCGAGGCGCTGGCGGTGCAGGTGGGTCTGGGGGAAGCGCTTGCGCGCAAATCCGGAGAATTGTCGCACGGGCAGAAACAATGGCTGGAAATCGGCATGCTCTTGGCACAGGAGCCGCGGCTGCTCTTGGTCGACGAACCGGCGGCGGGGATGACCTTGGCCGAACGCGAACAGACAACCGCGCTGCTGGTCGAGCTGGCGAAGACCCATGCCGTGGTGGTGGTCGAGCATGACATGGAGTTCGTGCGCAGGCTGAATTGCAAGGTCACCGTGCTGCACGAGGGCTCGGTTCTGGCCGAAGGCTCGCTCGATCATGTGACGGCGAACCAGCAGGTCATCGAAGTTTATCTGGGGCGCTGAACATGCTGAAAACAGAGGCACTTACGCTGCATTACGGCGGCTCGCAGATCCTGCATGGCGTCGATATCGCGGCCCGCGCGGGCGAGGTCACCTGCATCATGGGCACGAACGGGGTTGGCAAGACCTCGCTTTTGAAGGCGATTGCGGGCACGCATCCGCGCTCGGGCGGGGGGCTGGTGCTCGATGGGGAAGCGGTCGGCCGCGTCGCGCCGCAGGCGATGGCGCGGCGGGGGCTCGCTTATGTGCCGCAAGGGCGGATGATCTTTCCGCTGCTGACGGTGCGGGAAAACATGGAAACCGCTTTTGCCGTGCTGCCGCGGGCCGAGCGGTTCATCCCCGATGAAATCTACGAGTTGTTTCCGATCCTGAAAGAGTTCCTCAATCGCCGCGGTGGCGATCTGTCGGGCGGGCAGCAACAGCAACTCGCCATCGCGCGGGCGATGCTGATGAAGCCAAAGCTGCTGCTGCTTGATGAGCCGACCGAGGGCATTCAGCCCAACATCATCCAGCAGATCGGCCGGGTGATCAAATATCTGCGCGATACCAAGGGGATGGCGATCATTTTGGTCGAGCAGTATTTCGACTTCGCGCATGACCTGGGCGATCGCTTTTACGTCCTCAAGCGTGGGGCGGTCGCGATGGAGGGCACGAAGGACAGCCTTTCCCGTGACGCCTTGCGCGCGGTTGTCAGCGTCTGAGAAAGGGGGCTCTGCCCCCTCGGCTTCGCCTCACCCCCGAGATATTTAAGGCAAGATGAAAGTCCATTCTTTCACCTTGCGCCAAATATCTCGGGGGGTGAATTGGCCGAAGGCCAAGAGGGGGGCAGCGCCCCCCTGTCCGGGGCGGGCCGCAGGCCCGCAACCGCCTCAGCGCATCCCCAATCCCGCCCGCATCAGCGTCTTGCGCACCGGTTTGAGCGCGTAAAGCGCGCCGAGCGCCGCGGCGCGCAGATCGCGCAGCGGCCGCGGTTCCACCATCGAGGCGCGGTTCAGAAGATCGATGCCGACCTCGCGCGCCTTCACCTCGGGCCAGCGGCGGCGGTTGTAAGCGGTCAGCATTGCCGGACTGCCCAGATGCGCCGGGTCCTTTTCCGCCAGATCGAGCAGGCAACGCAGATCGGCAAGGCTCATGTTCAGCCCCTGCGCGCCGATCGGCGGGATCACATGCGCGGCCTCGGCGATCAGCGCGACGCGTTCGCCGGTGAACGTGCAGGCGATCTGGGTGATCATCGGCCAGAGCGCGCGTCGGGTGACGAGCGTCAGCGGACCCAGCAGCCCGGTCGAGCGTTCGGTCATCTCGCGCTCGAAATCCGCGGGCTCAAGCGCCGCCAGACGCTCGGCCTCCGGGCCGCGCTCCATCCAGACGATCGCCGACGACGGCTTGCCGTCGCGATCGGGCAGGGGGACGAGCGTGAAGGGGCCGCCCGAGCGGTGCACCTCGGTCGAGACATTGCCGTGCGGCGAGGGGTGGGTGACGGCGCACACAAGCGCCTTTTGCCCGTAATGCGTTGTTTTCGTGCCGATCCCCGAGGCCTCGCGGACAAAGGAATTGCGTCCGTCGGCGCCGATCACCAGCTTCGCGGTCACCAGCGTGCCGTCCGACAGCCGCACCTCGGCGCCGCTTTCGCGGGTCAGAAGTCCGACCGTTGCCACGCCGGGGCGGAAATCGACAAGCGGGATCTCGGCCAGACGGGCGACCATCTCGCGGCGCAACAGCCAGTTCGGGAAGTTCCAGCCGAAGGGTTCGTCGGAGATATCGGCCGCATCGAAATCGCGCACGATCCGTGCTTCGGGGCGGGCGCCGCCGGCGTCGATGATCCGCATCACCTGCAGCGCCGCCGCATGCGGGGCAAGCCGTGCCCAGAGCCCGGCGCGTTCCAGCACCGCGCGCGAGGGATGCAGGAAAGCGGTCGTGCGCATGTCGGCGCGCGCGTCGCTTTCGGCGGTCACCGGCGGCTCGGGGTCGACGCAGATCGTCGTGAACCCGGCCGAGCCAAAGGCCGCCGCGGCGACAAGGCCTGCGACGCCGCCGCCGGAAATCAGGATATCGGTCGAAAGACGCGGTGCGGCGGTCTCGGTCATGGCTCACTCCCCTGAGGTCTGCCCTCAAGATGGCACAACCGGGGCCGGTTTCAACCGTCCGCAGCCAAATCCGTCAGGCCATCGAGATGACGACGAGCATCCCGAGCATCAGGAAGGTCATCACGACGAACCAGAGGATCACGCCGCCAAGGCCGCCAAGCACGAAGCCCGCAGCCGCGCCGCCGATGAACAGCGCCGCAATGAGAAACATAAGAAGCGTCGCCCCCACATTGGACGTCGGGTTCGCAGTGCTCATGGTCGATCCCTTCCGATTGCTCAGCTGTGACGGAATGTCGGGGGAAGAAGGCCATGGCGCGGGCCGGATCGGCCAGATCGCATTTCGCCGCAGCGGCGGGGGGGGGCATGCCGGGGCCGCGGGAAACCCGGCCCCGGGTCGGTCGTCAGTTCCGCGCGGTGACCGCCATCATCACCATCACGACGGCGGTCAGGCCGACAAAGCAGGTGATCAGGCCGCCGAGGCCCGCGATCATGTAGGAGGCGACGATCACCGCAAAGATCGCGAAGGCGATCAGATAGAGGGTGAGGGCGGTATTGCTGTCGTTGGACGATTGCGTCGTGGTCATGAAGGTTCCTTTCGCCGGGGAAGGGCGGTTGCGAGTCGAACCCCGGGAAAATCTGCTCAATGCAAGCAAAAAACGAGCCAGCAAAAGGTCGCTGAGACAAAAAGGCCCGGGCTGCGACCCGGGCCTTGGTGCGGTGCGAGTTGGAGGGGCTCAGCCACCCGCGGTCATCACGACGAGAAGCGCCAGCATGAACCAGGTCGCGCCGACGCCGAAAAGGATCAGCCCGCCCAGACCCATCGTGGCCACCGCGAAGGCGATGATCCCGATCACCACCGCCGCGATCAGATACATGGCGAGGGTGTAATCCTTTTTCTCGGTGTGCCCGTGATCGGAACCCGAGAAAGCGCCGGCGGCAGTGGTCATGGTCATTCTGCTGTCTCCCAGAGCCATCTCCCAAGATGGCCAATTCTGCATACGCTTGTATGCCGAGGCAGAGATTCGCGTCAAGTTGTCGCGCCATAAAAGGTTAGAATTATTTTAACCCCGTCTGTTTCGGAAGCGGGACAGGTTGGCCTAGCGATGCCGGGCCGCGCGCAGGCTGCGCAGGAAGCGCGGCAGGTCGTTTGTGTGATGCTGGATATGGGGCGCGTGCTCGGGCTGGGGCGCCACATGCACGGTGCGCATGCCAAGCGCATGGGGTACGGCCAGATTGCGCGGGTCATCCTCGAACATCGCGGCGCGGATGGGATCGACGCCCGCAAGGCCGAAGATCGTGGCAAAGGCGCGGGCAGCGGGTTTGGGGTGATAGTCCGCGTGCTCGACCCCGAAGATGCCGTCGAAAAGCCCGCTAAGCCCGCGGGCTGCCAGCACCTTTTCCGCATAGGGGGCGGAGCCGTTGGTGAAGACGATCTTGTGGCCGGGCAGATCGGCGATGGCGGCGCGCAGCGCGGGATCGGGCGTCAGCACCGAAAAGTCGATGTCATGCACGTCTTCCAGATAGGGCGTCGGATCGACGCCATGCACCTGCATCAGCCCGGCAAGCGTCGTGCCGTGGCTGCGCCAGTAGTGATCGCGCAGGTGATCGGCCTCGTCCCGCCCGATGTCGAGCGCGCGCATCACATAGGCCGTCATCCGCACTTCGATCTGATCGAAGAGCCGCGCCGAGGGCGGATAGAGCGTGTGGTCGAGGTCGAAGACCCAGTGACAGACGTGGGAAAAGGCGGAAGCGGGCATGGGCTCAGGCTAGAGAGGTCGGTGAGGTAGTGCAAGGCGTCGGATTTGCAACTGTGGCGGCTTGTCACGGCGCACACCTGCGCCTAATGTGCCCGATATCCCGATTCCGCATACTGCGGCATACAATGGGAAGGTGACGGGAAAGGTCGGAAGTTCGATGCAGAAGGACGCCTATACGCTCATTCTCGAGGCGATCGATGCCGGGCTTTACCGGCCGGGCGATCGGCTTGTGGAATCCGAGCTGGCGGAGCGTTTCGGCGTGTCGCGCACGCCGGTGCGCGAGGCGATGCAGCGGCTCGAGACCCAGGCGATGCTGGCGCGCGACGGGCGTTCGCTGATCGTGGCCTCGCTCGATCACAACCAGCTGGCCGAGCTTTATGTCGTGCGCGCCGAACTCGAGGCGCTGGCGGCGCGGCTGGCGGCGAAACATGCCGCACCCGAGGAAATCCGGGTGTTGCAGGACATGATCGACAGCGACCGGGCGCAACAGGATGATCCGATTGCGCTGTCGCGGGCGAACAAGCGCTTTCACCGGCAGCTGCATCTGGCCTCGCACAACCGGTATCTGGTGCAGCAGCTCGACCTTGTGCACCGCTCGATGGCGCTTCTGGCGACGACCTCGCTTGCGGCCGAGGGCCGGGGGTCGATGGCGCTCGACGAGCATCAGGCGATCGTCGATGCGATCGGCGCGGGCGATGCCGAGGCGGCCGCCTCGGCGCTGCGTCATCACATTTCGCAGGCCTTCGAGACCCGGCTGAAGCTGGATGCCGAGGCGCGGACCGAGCATCCCTGATCCTTGCCGCTCCGTGGGGGCGCAGGACGGTCTTTCTCAATCGATCAGCGGCGCGAGCGGCGTGCGCTCAGCGACTTCGACGCCGGGCATGGCGGCGACGATTTCGGCAACAAGATCCGAGCGCAGCGCCGGTGCCGAGATGTGATGCTCGGCGTCGAAGACGCCATGCACGGTCTTGTCCCAGTAGAACGGGCGGCTGATCACCTCGTAGATCGCCTTCCAGCCCGCGAGCGCCCCCAGCGGAAAGTAGAAGTTCAGCGTCGGCACCCAGGGGATCAGGTGGCGGTGGTCCTTGCCGCGCACGGCCCAGGCGCCGACGGTGATGTTGATCAGTTCGGTCAGCACGAAGGTGAACAGAAGCCAGGTCTCCATTCCGCGCGACAGGATCGCTTCGATCGGATGCCAGACCCCGAACAGGATCAGCCAGCACGACCACAAGAGCGGCGCGAGGAGGTATTGCGACAGCGCCCCCAGGATCAGGATCTGCAGGCCGAAGAAGCGCTTCGGGCCAAGATCGTGCCAAAGCTGCGCCGGGTTGCGCATGTGCACGGCCCAGGTCATCGCATAGCCCTTGAGCCAGCGCGAGCGCTGCTTGATCCAGGGCAGGGGGCGGCAATTTGCTTCCTCATGCGTGACGGCGGGGATCAGCTCGGTGCGGTAGCCATAGCGCGCCAGACGAATGCCCAGATCGGCATCTTCGGTCACGTTATGCGCATCCCAGCCGCCCAGCTCCTCGAGCGGGCCGCGGCGGAAAAAGAGCGTGGTTCCACCCAGCGGGACGACAAGGCCGAGCCGGGCCAGACCGGGCAGCATGGCGCGAAACCAGGCCGCATATTCGATGGTGAAGCAGCGCGCGAGCCAATTCGTGCGCGGATTGTAGTAATCGAGAATGCCCTGAAGGCAGGCGACCTCGGGGCCCGCGTCGGCGAAGCGGCGGGCGACGATGTGCAGTTGGTCGGGCTCGGGCATGTCCTCGGCGTCATAGACCCCGATCACCGAGCCGCGGCAGAAGTTCAGCGCATAGTTCAGCGCCCGCGGTTTCGTCTGGATCGGCCCGGCAGGAACGGTCACGACGCGGATCCAGCGCGGCAAGTCGGCGCCGTGCAATGCCTCGCGGGTGGTGCGGTCGGTCTCCTCGACCACCAGCAGGATATCGAGCAATTCACGCGGCCAGTTCAGCCGGGACAGGCGCGCGACGAGCCGCGGGGCGATGTCGCGCTCCTTGTGCAGGGGCACCATGATCGAGATCAGCGGCAGCCGATGCTGCGGATGCGGGGTCGTGGCCGCCTTGATCGCGGCCTGATGGTCCTGCCCCCGGCCGCGGATCTCGGCGATCCAGGCGATCAGCTTGAGCCCCATCGTGGCGTAAAGCGTCACCATCGCCCAGAGAAAGAGCAGCGCGAAGACGACTTCGGGGGCGACAACCAACCCGACGACGGCAAGCGCGGTGGTGGCCAGAACAAGGCGTGAGGCAAGCCGTTCGTTGTGGGTTCGGCAGGACTCCGCGGGATCGACCTTGATTTCGGCACGGCGGATCAGGGCGGTCTGGCGCCGCGCGAGCAGGGCCGCATGCACGTCGCGCTCTGGCGCCAGAGCCATCCGGTAGGGGCCGAACTCGGGCGGCAGTTGCGCGTTCAGACGGGTGAATTGTTCGGGCCGGGCAGTGGCGATCAGGGTGATGCCGCCGATGCGCCGCCAGGGCACCATCGCTTCCTTGAGGCAAAGTTCGGGGCCGAGCGTGTCAATCAGCCGGGGGTCCGGCGGCTCGGCCACAAGATCGATCACCGCCGCCTGCGACTGCTTTGCCAGCGCCGCCATCAGATCGGTCTCGCTCACCCAGCCATGCGTCAGAAGGATATCGCCGAGCCGCACGTCCTGGCGCTGGCGCAGTGCAAGCGCCTTGAGCATGTCGCCCGGTTGCACCGCGCCCATCTCGAGCAGGATCTGACCAAGCGGCACGCGGTCCCGCCCGGGGCGAACACTGCGCTGCGGATCGGCCGTCACGGACCGGGCCGGGCGTTTGAACGGAGGTTTGTCGAGCGCAGGTTTCGCGAGGATCGCGGCGGCCTGTGCCGCCACCGGGGCGGGCGAAATCGTTGCGACGACCGCTGGCCGTTCCACAACCTCTACGGATGTCATCTTGAGTTGAGCAGACTGTTGCATCTCGCCCCCGCGCAGATTTGCTGGGGCCACAATTTCGCCTTCGTAGTTAATGTGAGGTTAAACAAAGCTTTCCGGAATGCGGATTCCGCGAGTCATTTTTTCGGCCGCCCAAGGGGCGGCTGGAACAGGTGGAGAACATCTGTGGATAACTTCGATCAGGCCGCGCGACGCGCGGCCATGGCGGCGGCAAACCGCTCGAAAAGGTAAAGGCTGTCCTGCGGGCCGGGGCTGGCTTCGGGGTGGTATTGCACCGAAAACACGGGGCGATTCTCGACCGCGATGCCGCAGTTCGAGCCGTCGAACAGGCTGACATGCGTCTCTTGCACGCCTGCGGGCAGGGTCTGCGCATCGACGGCGAAGCCGTGGTTCATCGAGGTGATCTCGACCTTGCCGGTGGTCATGTCCTTGACCGGATGGTTCGCGCCGTGGTGGCCGTGGTTCATCTTGATCGTCTTCGCGCCAAGCGCCAGCGCCAGCATCTGGTGACCCAGGCAGATCCCGAACAGCGGCAGGTCGGTCTTCAGCACGCCCTGGATCATCGGCACCGCATAGGCGCCCGTCGCGGCCGGATCCCCCGGACCGTTCGACAGGAACACGCCTTCGGGGTTCAGCGCCAGCACCTCTTCGGCGGTGGCGGTGGCGGGCAGAACCGTCACGTCGCAGCCCGCCGAGGCGAGGCAGCGCAGGATGTTGCGCTTGGCACCGTAATCGATGGCGACGACCTTGAAGCCCGGACCCTCGCGGCGGGTGTAGCCTTCGGGCCAGGACCAGCGTTGCTCGTCCCAGGTGTAGCTTTGCGCGCAGGTGACGTCTTTCGCGAGATCAAGGCCGACGAGGCCCTTCCAGTCGCGCGCCTTTTTCACCAGCGCTTCGATGTCGAAGACACCATCGGGGTTGTGGGCGATCGCCACATGCGGCGCGCCCTGTTGCCGGATCGCGCGGGTCAGGCGACGGGTGTCGATGCCGCCGACGCCGATCCGGCCGCGTTTCTCCAGCCAACCGACCAGATTTTCCACCGACCGCCAGTTCGAGGGCTCGGTCGGGTCCCATTTCACCACCAGACCCGCGGCGACGGGATCGCCGGTCTCGTCATCCTCGGGGGTGACGCCGACGTTGCCGACATGGGGGAAGGTGAAGGTGACGACCTGACCGGCGTAGCTCGGGTCGGTCATGATTTCCTGATAGCCGGTCATCGCGGTGTTGAAGACAAGCTCGGCGACGGTTTCGCCGGTGGCCCCGAAGCCGCGGCCGTAGAAGAGTTGTCCGTCTGCGGTGGCGATGAGCGCGGTGGGTTTTTCCGACGACTGGGGGCTCATGGGCATGGCGCGACTCTCCGGGGCAAAATTCGGCCGAACCTACGGGGAGGGGCGGTTTTGGTCAAGGCCTGCGGGGAGGAATAAGATGTTGTTGAAAATCAATACTTTGGCATGGCTCAGCCGGGCGGCGGGGCGCAGCCCTCGGTCCGCGCGGGATATTTGGGGCCAAGCTGACCGGGCTGCCGGGCTCAGCCGGTGACGGGGGTGCAGATCTCGACCAGCGTGCCCTCTGGCGCGCGGACGTAAGCGGTGGTCTGGCCCCAGTCCATTTCTTCGACGCCCTGAACCAGCGTTGCCCCGGCCGCAAGGGCGCGGGCGAGCGCCGCGGCCACGTCCTCGGTTTCGAAGGCCAGCTCGAACGAGGGCAGGGCGGGCGGCGTCTTTGCCACCTGCTTGCCGATCGCCTCCATCAGCGCAATCGCGCTGAAACAGAGCTTCGTCGCTCCGGTGACCATTTCGCCAAAGCTGCCGCTTTCGTGCAGGACGGCGCGCTCCAGCCCGAAGGCGCGGGCGTAGAAGTCCATCGTGGCGGGGACGTCGGGAACGTAGAGGATCACATAACGCAGCTGCATCGGGGCCTCCGGGGGGTCGGTCAGCCTAGCCCGGCGCGCGCGTCGTGCCAAATGAAAAGGCCCGGTCGGAGAACCGACCGGGCCCGGAACCAGCAGAAGCCGGATCTTATTTCACGACCGAAGCGAGGTAGGCCGCAACGTCTTCGCCGCCCTTGGCGAGTTTGAACGCCATTTGCGACTTGGCTTTCTTGTCGTCCAGCTTTTCCTTCAGGAAGGCGGTCGGATCTTTCACGTAGGTCGCGATGTCTTCTTCGGTCCAGGCGAAGCCGGTGGCGCCGAGCGCGACGATCGAGTCCTTGTATTTGAACTCGGGGTAGGTGCCAGCGGTGCGGCCGACGACGCCGTAGAGGTTCGGACCGGTTTTCGCGCCTTTCACGATCGCGGTCCCATCGGGAGCGGTGATCGAGTGGCAGGTCTTGCACTTGTTGAATTCTTTTTCGCCGGCGGCCGGGTCACCCGCGAAAGCGGGGGCGGCGAGCACGAGCGCGGCGACAGTGGCGGCAGTGAGGCTGATCTTCATCGCTGTATCCTTGGTCTGTTTGCTTGCCCGGTCTCTCGCCGGGGCCAAGGGGCAGATTCCTTACCCATCCGACGCTTTACCACAAGGCAAAAGGTCGCGCATATCACTTTGTTCCAATTCGACGATGTGCCGGGCAAGATTCCGTGCGCAAAGTGAATGCCAGATGAAGCTAATGCATTCTTTTGTCGGGATTTCAGCGCCCGCACTGCGGCGAAAAATCCGTCTCGAAACGGTGTTTCAACGCCAGGTCGAGATCGGCCATGGTGACCGGCAAGCCCAGATCGACCAGCGAGGTCACGCCATGCTCGCGGATGCCACAGGGCACGATGCCGGAGAAATGGCTCAGGTCGGGATCGACATTGATCGAGATGCCGTGAAAGCTGACCCAGCGGCGCAGCTTCACCCCGATCGCGGCGATCTTGTCCTCGCGCATCGTGCCATCCGCCATGGGCGGCTTGTCGGGCCGTGTCACCCAGACGCCGACGCGGCCGTCGCGAATCTCGCCTTTCACGTTGAATTCGGCCAGCGCGCCGATCACCCAGTTTTCCAGCGCCTGCACGAAACAGCGCACGTCGCGGCCGCGCTTGTTCAGATCCAGCATCACATAGACGACGCGCTGACCCGGGCCATGATAGGTGTATTGCCCGCCGCGACCGGCCTCGAAGACCGGGAAACGATCCGGGTCGGTCAGGTCGGCGGCCCGCGCCGAGGTGCCTGCGGTGTAAAGCGGCGGATGTTCCAGAAGCCAGATCGCCTCGTCGGCCGTGCCCGCCGAGATCGCGGCCACCCGCGCCTCCATGAAGGCCAAGGCATCGGGATAGGGCACAAGCGTGTCCGAGGTGATCCATTCGGGCATGTCGGTCTCCGGTGTCGTGTCGAACTAAAGTAATAAATTCCTTGCCTCAAGGATGATTCGGGCGAAAACTCACGACAGTTTTATCTCGGCTCATCGGGATTGGGCCGCATGGGGCACCAAGCCCCGAATTGGAGGAAGTCATGAAAGGTCGTCAACTCATCACCGGGCTCGTCATGTGCGCAGTCGGGCTCGGTACGGGCAACCCCGTTCTGGCCAACGGCGGCGACGTGATCGGGGGGCTGATCGTCGGCGGCCTGCTGGGGGCCGCGATTGCCAACGATCAGAACCACCGCCGGGCACCGACCCATCGCTATGTTGCACCGAAATCCGGCGTCTCGAGCGCGCAGCGCGAACAGAATCGCGAAGTGCAGACGGCGTTGAATTATTTCGGCTATCCGGTCGGCACGCCGGATGGCTCGCTCGGGCCGAAGTCGCGCGCGGCGATCTCGCAATATCAGGCGCTTCTGGGCTTCCCCGCCACCGGCCAGCTGGCCGAGATGGAGCGGCAGATCCTCGTCACCGGCTACAATCGCGCAATGATCGGCGGGCCGCAGGTGCAACAGATCATCGCCTCCAGCCCGCAGGGCATCCGCGGTGTGCTGCTGGCGCAGCGCGACCAGACGCTGGGCACCGCCACCGCCGGGGCCGCGCCCGCGATGATGCCGGGTGGCTCGATCGGCGGGCTGCCGCCCGATGTCTCTTCGGCGGTTTACGAGATCGCCCGCAACGCCAACGTCGATCCGATGCTGCTGATGCAGCGCGCGGGCTTCGTGACGATGACCGATCTGAACAATGACGGGCGCACCGATTACATGCTCGACACCTCGGTGTCGGGCTCCGGCTTCTGGTGCAATGGTCCGGCCTGCACGGTCGAGATCTTTGCCTCGACGCCGCAGGGCTATCAGCGCAACGACTTCCAGGTTGCCGGGGCGACGCCTGCGATGTTCTCCTGCACGCATGGCGCCTGCGAGGTGAAACCGGGCGGGGCGCCGACGACGATGGCGGCGCAGCCTGCGCCGGTCGCGCCCGCGCCGATGATGCCCACCTTGCCCGCGCCGGTGACGGTGGCCCAGCCCGCGGCGCCTGCGCCGATGGCGGTGATGCCGAATTTCGCCGCTGCGATGACGCCGCCGAAACTGACGATGGCGAGCTATTGCAGCGCCGTCGGCGCGAAATCCGGGGCGAATGGCACGCCGCAGACCGTGGCCGCGATGAGCGATCCGGCGCAGGCGCTGGGCGAGCAGTTCTGCGCCGTCTCGGCGGCCGCCAAGGCCGATGGCGCGGCGCTGGCCGCGCAGATTCCGGGCTTCACCCCGGCGCAGATCACCGAACAGTGCAAGGGCTTCTCGGCCGCGCTCAAGGATCAGGTCGCCAAGATCGCCACGACGCCGCGCGATGACATGGTCGCCTCGATCCAGGGCTGGCTGAAGACCTCGGGCATGCCCGAAGCGCAGCTGGCCGCGACCTCCAAGGTCTGCCTTGGCGTCGGCTATGAAACCGATGATGCCGAAATGGCGCTGGCCTCGGCGCTGGTGCTGACCGGCACCGGCAACATGGTCTATGCCGAGATGATCGGGCACCATCTGGCCTCGGGCGTCGGGCTTGAGGCACATCCCGCGCTGGCGCTCGACTGGTATGACGTCGGCCTGAATGCGCTCAGCGTCGGCCAGACCCCGGTGTTCCTGCCCGAGCAGACCGACCGCGCCGCGCTGATCAAGAAAGCCGCGCTGGCGATCAACGGCCGGGCCGACGCGCTGCCGATGCTGCCGGTGCCGGTGGTGGCTGAAACTGCGCCCGCGCCGGTGGCGCCGAGCGCGACGGTTTCGACCAAATCGGCCTCGATCGGCGGGCTTGCGGGCTTTGCCGGGGCGGCGGCCTCGCTGGTTTCGAGCGGGGCCTCGATGCTGCCCTCGAAGGGCACCGCCACCGCGGCGCCGTGACCGGCCAAGCCCCGGAAAAGACGACGGGAAGGGGCGCTCTTGCGCCCCTTTTTCGTGCCGCGATGAAAGACTTTTTTCGAAACCTGCAAAATGGGGCTTTTCATTCCCCGCGGGCTCGGCTAAATCGCCCCTCACCAAGCCAGAACATGCGGTTGTGGCGGAATTGGTAGACGCGCAGCGTTGAGGTCGCTGTGGGGTAACTCCCGTGAAAGTTCGAGTCTTTTCAACCGCACCACTGGCCTGAAGGCCGCAAGCCCGGAGCGCAAGCTCCGGGCTTCGTCGTTTTTTCGGCCCGGCCCGAGTGCGGCAAATGCTGGTTACTTCTTTCAGAAGCGTTAAGGCTGCGTTGAGGAATTTACGTCAGTCTCACCTTGGGGAACTCCGCGGCAACAGCGGGGCGGGATGAGGCAAGCTGAACATGACCACCTGGACCGTCCAGGGCTTTTACGGATCACAAATCCAGGTCGAGGGCGGGGGCTCTACGCTCTCTGTCGGGTCGCATTTCAAGCTTGACCCGGCATGGGACTATTCGACCTCGCGGCGGACCTTTGTCTTCACCGACGACGATGCGAACCTGTCGGGCGACAGCAACTTCATGGCCGACGAGATCGGCAATGATTCGAACCAGCATGTCGATGTCTATGACGCCTCGGGCACGCTGCTGTATTCGGGGCAGGTCTATGCCGAATGGTCTTCGACCTTCACCGATCCTTCGGGCACGACCGTGCACATGTATACGCTGGAAATCGGCGGCACGATCATCGGCGAGGTGGCGACAAGCGCACTGACGCCGGGCGTCACCTATCAGGTCAGCGCCACCCCGGACGAATCGACGGGCCCGCTTTACAGTACGCTCACCTCGATGAGCTTCGACCCCGATCTGGTCAACACGATCCTTGGGGGCGATTACAACGACAGCATCGCGGCGGGGGCGGGCAATGACACGATCAACACCGGTGCAGGCTCCGACACGATCGATGGTGGCACCGGCAACGATTCGATCCAGTTTGGCACCGGTGGCGATTCGGTTCATGGCGGCACCGGCGACGATTACATCGACGATTACACCGGCTCGACGGGTTATGTGTACAACGACACGATCTATGGCGACGCGGGCAACGACACGATCTATGCCGGGGCGGGCAACGACCATGTCGAGGGCGGCGACGACAACGACACGATCTATGGCGAGGATGGCAATGACACCATCCTCGGCGGCAATGGCATCGATTCGATCGGCGGCGGCAATGGTGACGACAGCATCGATGGCGGGGCGGGCCTCGACATCATCCTCGGCGATGCCGGCAATGACACGATCTATGGCGGCGATGGCGCCGATCATCTGGCGGGCAATGCTGGCAACGATCTGATCTATGGCGATGCCGATGGCGATCACATCTATTTCGAGGCGGGCTGGGGCTCGGACACGGTCTTCGGCGGCGCGACCACCACGGCGGGCGGCATTGATCTTGATGTGCTCGACTTCACCTATTTCGTCGGGGCCGGGGTCTCGGTCACCTATACCGGTTGGGAAGACGGCACCGCCACGCAGGGCACGGACTCCATCACCTTCGACAATATCGAAGGGTTTCAGGGCTCGGCGCAGGCCGACACGGTCAACGCGGCGGCCGATGGCTCGGGCCTGTGGATGGATGGCGCCGCGGGCAACGACAGCCTTGTGGGGGGCAGCGGCAATGACACGATCGGCGGCGGCACCGGCGATGACACGATCTACACCGGTCTCGGCAACGACAGTGCGACGGGGGGCGACGGCAACGACCTGATCGACGATCTGGCGGGCGTCCGGGCCGAGACCTACACGAATTACGTTGATGCCGGTGCAGGCAATGACACCGTCTTCACCGGGGGGGGTTCCGACACCATCCTGGGCGGCAGCGGCGACGACCAGCTGCATGGCGAGGCGGGCAACGACAGCATCGATGCGGGGGCGGGGGCCGACACGGTCGATGGCGGCACCGGCGATGACACGATCTGGGCGGGGGCGGACAACGACTCGGTCTGGGGTGACGCGGGCAACGACCTGATCTATGGCGAGGGCGGCAACGACACGCTCTTGGGGGCGGCGGGCAACGACACGATCTCGGGGGGCTCAGGGTCGGACCAGCTGCTGGGCGGCGATGATGCCGACACCTTCCTTTACTACTACGGTGCCGGGGCCGGATCGATCTTTGGCGGCGAAGGCGGCACCGACACCGATCGCGTGCAGCTTTATGGCGCCGCGGCGCAGGTGACATGGTCGGGCTGGGAATATGGCACGATCACTTATGCGGGCGACACCGCCACCCACAATTTCTGGGAAATCGAGCAGTTTACCGGCTCCGATTACGCCGACAGTTTCAACGCCACCGTGGCGCTGACCGGGGTGACGCTGGATGCCGGGGCGGGCAATGATACGATCCTCGGCTCGGCCTATGCCGACAGTCTGACAGCGGGCGACGGCGCCGATACGGTGCAGGCGGGCGACGGCAACGACACGATCGCGGCCGGAAATGGCGATGATTTCATCGATGCGGGCGCTGCGAACGATTCCATCGATGCCGGGGCGGGCAACGACTCGATCTGGGGCGGCGCGGGCGACGACACGATCGTGGCCGGAGCGGGCGCGAACTGGATCGCGGGGGGCGATGGCGCCGATCTGATCACCGGCTCGACCGACGCTGGCGCCGATACGGTCGATGGTGGCGCGGGCAATGACACGATCGCGGAGGGGGCAGGGGGCGACCGCATCACCGGCGGGACGGGGGATGACCGCATCACCACCGGGCTTGGCCTCGACACGATCATCATGGCCGATGGCGCGGGCCATGACTTCATCACCGATTTCGACGTCTCGCCGAACGGGGCGCTGACGACCGATCAGCTCAATGTCGCGGGGCTGCATGACGGTTCCAGCAATCCGATCAACGTCTGGGACGTGTCGGTGACCGACGACGGGCTTGGCAATGCCTTGCTGACCTTCCCGGATGGCACGGCGGTGACGCTTCTGGGCATTGCGCCTGCGACGGTGCAAAGCCCCGGCATGCTGCATGCGATGGGCGTGCCCTGTCTTGTCGCGGGCAGCCGCATCGCCACGCCGCGCGGCCCGGTCCCGGTCGAGGATCTGCGCCCGGGCGATCTGGTCACGGTGCGCGAGGGGCCGCCCATGCCGGTGCTCTGGATCGGCACGCGCCGGGTGACCGGGCCGGAGCTGGCCGCCGATTCGAAGCTGCGCCCGGTCGAGATCAAGGCGGGGCGGTTGGGCAATGCCGCGCCGGTGCGGCTGTCGCCGCAGCATGGCATCGCGGTTCCGGGCGGCGTTCTGGCGCGCGCCGGGCATCTGGCCGCGACGGGATGGGGTGGCGCGCGGGTGCTCAATGGCGTCACGCGCCATCCGGCGGGGGTGCTTTACCTCCATCTGCTGCTGCCCCGCCATGCGCTGATCCAGGTCGAAGGCCTCTGGGTCGAGAGTTTCTGGCCTGGCCCCATGGGAATCGCTGCACTGGATCTGGCGGCAAAAGCGACACTGATTCGGGCGATTCCGGCACTGGCCGGGGTGGTCTGGGCGGGGGCACCTGTCCAAAAGGCCTATGGCCCCCCGGTGGGACGGTTTTTGCGGCGCTGCCAAATTGATCGCGCTGCATGTGCGAACTGGTCGCACATCACCTGCGATTTGACGCATTCTGACGGTTTTATGACCGAAGCGGCGAGGCCGCACACCGCTTTCACGGGATTGGGAAATCTCGGTTGAAATCCTTGGGCCGCGCTGTTTTAGTCTGCGTCACGGGAGCTAACGAACCAGAAAAAACCACGGGGAGCCCGCATTGACTGCGACAACGACCGACGAAGGATTCGTCGTCTTCGACCATGTGCAGAAAAGCTATGACGGCGAGACTCTCGTCGTCAAAGATCTGAACCTGTCGATTGCGAAGGGCGAATTCCTGACCATGCTCGGCCCCTCGGGCTCGGGCAAGACCACCTGCCTGATGATGCTTGCGGGCTTCGAAACGGCAACGAACGGGCGCATCCTGCTGGACGGGACGAACATTAACGAATTGCCGCCGCACAAGCGCGGCATCGGGATGGTGTTCCAGAACTACGCGCTGTTCCCGCACATGACCGTGGCCGAGAACCTGTCCTTCCCGCTTGAAGTGCGCGGCATGGGCAAGTCCGAACGCGAAGCCAAGGTGATGCGCGCGCTCGACATGGTGCAGATGGGCAAATTCGCCCACCGCCGTCCGGCGCAGATGTCGGGCGGTCAGCAACAGCGCGTGGCGCTCGCCCGGGCGCTGGTCTTCGATCCGGCGCTCGTTCTGATGGACGAACCGCTCGGCGCGCTCGACAAGCAGCTGCGCGAACACATGCAGTTCGAGATCAAGCACCTGCACGACAGCCTTGGGCTGACCGTGGTCTATGTGACCCACGATCAGGGCGAAGCGCTGACGATGTCGGACCGCGTCGCCGTGTTCAACGATGGCCGGATCCAGCAGCTGGCGCCGCCGGATGAACTTTACGAGCGTCCGAAGAACAGCTTCGTCGCCCAATTCATCGGCGAGAACAACAAGTTGCCGGGCATTGTCGAAGAACTGGACGGCGAGAAATGCCTTGTCCGTCTGGCCACGGGCGAGATCATCGACGCGACGCCGGTGAACATCCGCCACAAGGGGCAGGAGACGCTGGTCTCGATCCGCCCCGAGCGGGTGGAATTCAAACCCGAGATGATGCCGCCGGGCGCCCACATGATCGACGCCGAAGTGCTCGAAGTGATCTACATGGGCGATATCTTCCGCACGCGCATGAAGGTTGCAGGCAGCACGGATTTCGTGATGAAGTCGCGCAACACGATCGGCCAGACCAAGCTGCACCCGGGCCAGCACGTGAAGATCGGCTGGCATCCGGCCGACGCGCGGGCGCTCGATCCGATGTAAGATCGGAACGATCGGGACCGAGGGATGAGATCCGGCCGCCATGCGGCCCAACCAAGACAAGATGCGGCGTCGCCGCCGCATCATCCGCAAAGCGGGGGCACATCCGCAGGCGGGCATCCAACAGCCAAATCAACAAGGGAGTAACCTCATGAAGAAACTTCTGATCGTCACCACGGCGCTGGTTGGCGTTTCTGCCGCCGCTCAGGCCCAGGAACTCAACGTCGTCTCGTGGGGCGGCGCCTACACGGTTTCGCAGGTCGAGGCCTATCACAAGCCCTTCACCGCTCAGACCGGCATCAAGATCAACTCGATCGACGCCGACAACCCGGCCGCTCCGGTGAAAGCCCAGTCCGAAGCCGGCAACGTCTCGATCGACCTTGCCGACGTCGAACTCTCCGACGCGATCAAGATGTGCGACGAAGGCCTGCTCGAGCCGATCGATCCGGCGACGCTGCCCGCCGCGCCCGATGGCACCCCGGCCACCGAAGACTTCGTGCCGGGCGCGATCCAGGATTGCGCCGTTGCGAACATCGTCTGGGCGACCGTCATCGCCTATGACAAGACCAAGGTTGGCGACACCCCGCCCACCACGGTGGCCGATTTCTTCGACACCAAGAAATACCCGGGCAAGCGCGGCCTGCTGAAAGCCGCCAAGCGCACGCTGGAACTGGCGCTTTACGCGGACGGCGTTCCGGCCGACCAGATCTATGAAGTGCTCGGCACCCCGGAAGGCGTTGACCGCGCCCTGAAGAAACTCGACACCATCAAGTCGGACATCGTCTGGTGGGAAGCTGGCGCGCAACCGCCGCAACTGCTCGCCGACGGCGAAGTCGTGATGACGAACGGCTACAACGGCCGTTTCTTCGCCGCCGAAGTCGGGGAAGGCAAGCCCTTCGGCACCGTCTGGGACGGCTCCTACATGGACTATGACCTGTGGGTGATCCCGAAAGATGCGCCGCACAAGGAAGATGCGAAGAAATTCCTGGCCTTCTCGACCGACACCCAGCGTCTCGCCGATCAGGCCAAGTGGATCTCCTACGGTCCGGCCCGCAAGTCGTCGAACGCCCTTGTCGGCCTTTACCAGGACGGCAAGACCGAAATGGCGCCCTACATGCCGACCAACCCGGACAACATGAAGTCGCCGATCTGGACCGACCCGACCTTCTGGGCCGACCATGACACCGAGCTGAACGAAAAGTTCAACGCCTGGCTGGCTGGCTGATCGCCCGAGTTTCGACGGGCGGGGGAAACCCCGCCCGACCGCCTCTCCGCCGCATCCCCTGCGGCGGCACTTCCTCACATGTCCGGGGAACCGAATGACCGACGCAACCACCGACCTTGCCACCGGGCCGATCACCACGAATGATGGCCGCCCGCTGAAAGAGGCCCTTGCCGCCTCGCTGGCTGTCCGCCGCCGCCGTGCCTTCCTGCTTGTTGCACCGCTCTTTCTGTTCATCCTGATCAGCTTCATCATCCCGATCGGGCAGATGCTGGGCAAGTCGATCTACAACGATGGCTTTTCGTCCCACGCCCCGGCGCTTGCCGCCTGGTTTGACGCGCATCCCGCAGGCTCTGCGATCGACGAAAGCGCCTATGTGGCGCTGCGCGACGATCTGGTGGCGATGAAGAAGGACAAGACCGCGGGCGAAGCGGGCACGCGGATCAACTACGACATCTCGGGGACGCGCTCGCTCTTCACCGCCGCTGCCCGCGGCGCCGAGAAGATGCAGCCGCCCTATATGGACGCCTTCCTGAAGCTCGACAAGAAATGGGGCGATCCCAATGTCTGGCGCGCGATGCGCTCGGCCTCGTCGCCCTTCACCATGGACTTCTATCTGGCTGCGAATGACCTCAAGCGCAATGAGGACGGCAAGATCGTCTCGGTGGGCGAGGGGCAGGCGGTCTACAAGAAGCTGATGCTGCGCACGCTGGTGCTATCTTTGGAAATCACCGCGATCTGCCTGCTGATCGGCTTCCCGATCGCGCATCTTCTGGCGACGCTGCCGATGCGCAAGGCGATGCTTTTGATGATCTTCGTGCTCTTGCCGTTCTGGACCTCGCTTCTGGTGCGCACCACCGCCTGGATGGTTTTGCTGCAGCAACAGGGCGTGCTGAACGATCTGATGGTCTGGCTTGGCATCATCGGCGACGATGGCCGCGTGCAGATGATCTACAACCAGATGGGCACGATCATCGCGATGACCCATATCCTGCTGCCCTTCACCATCCTGCCGCTCTATTCGGTGATGAAGACGATCCCGCCGAGCTATGTCCGCGCCGCGCGCTCGCTCGGGGCGACCTCGTGGACGGCTTTCCGCCGGGTCTATGTGCCGCAAACGCTGCCGGGTGTCGGGGCAGGGGGGCTTCTGGTCTTCATTCTGGCGATGGGCTACTACATCACCCCGGCCCTCGTGGGCGGCGCCGATGGGCAGATGATCTCCAACCTGATCGCCTTCCACATGCAGAAATCGCTCAACTGGTCGCTTGCCGCCGCCTTGGCCGCGCAACTGCTCGCCGTCGTGCTGATCTTCTTCTGGATCTACGACCGCCTCGTCGGCATCGACAAGATGAAGCTGGGCTGAGAGGACGAACCCATGGCACTTCCCGTCTACGCAACCCCGCTCGAAAAGCTGTGGCACTATACCTACCTTGGTATCTGTGCGCTGATCTTCCTGTTCCTGATCGCGCCGGTGATCATCGTGATCCCGCTCAGCTTCAACGCAGAGCCCTATTTCACCTTCACCGAGAAGATGATGACGCTCGATCCCAGCGGCTATTCGCTGCGCTGGTATGACAGCCTGATCACCTTCGGGATGCAGAACCCGGATGCGCCGCGGGATGCGGCCTTCTGGTGGGACTTCTGGCAGAATGCGACCTGGGTGCAGGTGACGAAGCATTCGGTGATCATCGGCGTCTTTGCCACGCTGATCTCGGCCGGGCTTGGCACCATCGCGGCGCTGGGTCTGACCCGCCCCGAGATGCCTTGGCGCAAGCCGATCATGGCGGTGCTGATCTCGCCGATGATCGTGCCGATCATCATCTCGGCCACCGGCATGTTCTTCTTCTACTCGATGAAGTGGATGCCGATGCTGACCGAGGACGGGATCGGCTTCGGACGCCTTGCGGGTACCTATGCCGGGATCATCCTTGCCCATGCGGCGCTCGGCATTCCCTTCGTGATCATCACCGTGACGGCGACGCTTTCGGGCTTCGACCAATCGCTGGTGCGCGCTGCCGCCTCGCTGGGTGCCAATCCCCGCACCGCCTTCTTCCGGGTGCAGATGCCGCTGATCATGCCGGGCGTGGTGTCGGGCGGGCTTTTCGCCTTCACCACCTCGTTCGACGAGGTGGTGGCCGTGCTCTTCATCGCGGCGAACGACCAGCAGACCATTCCGCGGCAGATGTGGAACGGCATCCGCGAGCAGATCAGCCCGGCGATCCTGGCCGTGGCGACGCTGCTCGTGATCATCTCGGTCGCGCTCCTGACGGTGGTGGAGCTTCTGCGCCGCCGCTCGGAACGTCTGCGTGGCATGAGCCCGACCTGAGACGGGGCGACATTCGGAACCGGAGAGAGGGGGCTCTGCCCCCTCTTTTTCTTTGCAAAATTCACCCCCGGGATATTTCGGGCAAGATAAAACTGCCCCGGTTTCAGGGATTTATCTTGCCAAAAATATCTCGGGGGGAGTCCCGCAGGGACGGGGGGCAGCGCCCCCCTCTTGCTTACGGCAGGATCGCGAGCCAGACCCAGATCGACAGGATCGAGAGGCCCGTGGCGATCAGCACGCTGGACGCCGCCACGCGCTGCGCCGTTCCGTAGAGGTTCGCGAACAGATAGGCGTTGACGCCGGGCGCCATCGCCGCCGTCAGCACCGCCGAGCGTAGCCCGGCCACTGGCGTGTGAAAGACGAAATGCGCGAGGCTGTAGGCGATGCCCGGGTGCACGATCAGCGAAAGCGCGGTCACCATCGCGATCGCGCGGCCGTCGCCCTCGGGGCGGTAGCGCAGCAGCACCCCGCCCAGACCGAAAAGCGCCGCGGGGAGCGCCGCCTGCGCGATCATGTCCATCGCCGCCATCAGCGGTCCGGGCACGGCTTGACCGGTCAGCGCCGAAAACGCCTGCAGGGCGAAACCGCACAGGATGCCGATGACGAGCGGCGTGCGCAGGATGCCGACAAGTGCGTTCAGCCCGACGCGCGAGAGCCCGGCACCGGTGCCGTGGCTTCGCACCCATTCCATCGCCACGATGCCCACCGTGTAGAAGAAGGGCGAGTGAAACGAGATGATTGCAAAGTTGCCCGCCAGCGCGTCCGGGCCATAGGCGCGCTCGGTGATCGGCACGCCAAGGAGCAGCGAGTTCGAGAACATCGCCGCAAAGCCGATCGCCACCGCATCGGGGCCGGTCCGCTTCAGCCAGATCCGCGCCGCAAGGCTGCCGATCGCAAAGCAGGCGAGCGCCCCGGCATAGAAGGACAGCATCGGGCCGGGATCGTAGCTGGCCGACAGGTCCAGCTTCGCGATCGAGCGTGCCAGCAGCACCGGCACGGCGAAATTCTGCGCAAAGCGCATCAGCCCCTCGACCGCGGGGGCGCTGAAAAGACCTTTCCACGCCACCAGATAGCCAAAGCCGATCACCAGAAAAACCGGCAGGATGACGTCGATCAGCGCCGACATCAGACGGAAAGTTCCAGCACCATCCCGTCATAGGCGGCGCGGACATGGGCCGGGGTCTCGCGCTCCAGATCCGAATGGTCGAGGTCGATATGCATGTTCGTCAGCACGGCTTCGCGCGGCGCCGCCCGCGCGATCCATTCGAGCGAGAGTGCCAGATGCGCGTGGCTCGGATGCGGTTTGCGCCGCAGCGCGTCGAGCACCCAGATGTCGAGCCCTTCGAGCACGGGCCAGACCAGCTCGGGAATGGCCGAGACATCGGGCAGATAGGCGAGCCCGCCGATGCGGAAGCCAAGCGCCGGGATGTTGCCGTGCTCGACCCGGAACGGGACCAGCGTCACCGGCCCGCCGGCGCCGGTGATGGTGAAGGGGCCCTCGATCCGGTTCAGATCGCAGATCGGCGGGTAGTCGCTGCCCGCGGGCTGCACGAAGGCATAGTCAAAACGCAGAAGCAGCGCCTCGGTCGTGGGGGGATCGGCCCAGACCGGCAGCCGCGCATGCATGTTGAAAGTGATCTGCCGGATGTCATCGAGCCCGTGCATGTGATCGGCATGCGGATGGGTGAAGGCCACGGCATCGAGCGTCGCCACCTCGGCGCGCAAAAGCTGCTCGCGCAGGTCAGGCGAGGTATCGATCAGCACGCGGGTAATGCCCTCCGCGCCGATCCGCTCGATCAGCATCGAGCAGCGGGTGCGGCGGTTCTTCGGGTTCGCCGGATCGCATTCGCCCCAATGACCGCCGATGCGCGGCACGCCGCCCGAGGAACCGCAGCCAAGGATGGTGAAGCGCAGCCGGTCAGCCATGGCAGGCCTTTGCGAAAAGACGGTCGAAATTGGCGCTGGTCGCGGCGGCGAAATCGGGGAGCGACAGGCCGAAGACCTCGGCGCCGATCTTCGCGGTATGGGCGGTATAGGCGGGCTCGTTCCTGCGCCCGCGGAAGGGCGGCGGGGCCAGATAGGGCGCGTCGGTTTCCAGCAAGATCCGGTCGAGCGGCGCGGTCTTGAAGATGTCGCGGATCTCTTGCGATTTCGGGAAGGTGGCGACGCCCGACATCGACAGATAGCAGCCGAGTTCGAGCGTCACCCGCGCCAGTTCCGGCCCCGAGGAGAAGCAATGCATGACGCAGCCAAAGGGTTTGCGGGCCATCCCCTCGGTCAGGATCGCGGCCATGTCGTCATCGGCGGCGCGGGAGTGGATGATCAGCGGCAGCCCGGTTTCCTGCGCGGCCTCGATGTGCAGGCGCAGGGAAACCTTTTGAATTTCAGCGCTTTCCGCGGTGTAGTGGTAATCCAGCCCGGTTTCGCCGATGCCGACAAATTTCGGATGCGCGGCAAGGGCGACCAGTTCCTCGACCGTCGCCATCGGTTCCTCGGCGGCGCTCATCGGATGGGTTCCCGCGGCCCAGAAGACGCCCTCGTATGCTTCCGCGATCGCCCGCACCTGCGGCACGCTGCGCAGGCGGGTGCAGATCGTCACCATCCGCGTCACCCCGGCCGCGCGGGCACGGGCGACGACCTCGGGCAGTTCTTCCGCGAAATCGGGGAAATCGAGGTGACAATGGCTGTCGACAAGAAGCGGAAGGGGCTCGGCCAAGGGACTCTCCTGCGCCTAGGGCGCGGCGTTGATTGCCAGAACCATATCCATGACCAGCGTCGCCGGGTCAAGGTTGACCGCCTTGCCATGCCGCGCCCGCGCGCCCAGATCCTGATGCAGCCCGGCCCATTTCTGCGCCGCCGCGCCATCGGGGCAGAGCCGGGTCAGCAGAGCGGCCTCGCCCGGGGCGGCCTCGGGTTGCGGTGGGCCGGTCAGACCGGCGCGGGCCAGACGGGCCAGAAACAGGTCCATCAGGCCGAGCATCAGATCAAACCGCGCCTCGTTGCCCTTGCCGGTCATGCCCTCGGCCAGCGCCCAGGCCTTTTGCCGGTCGATCCGGGGCAGGCCCGACAGAAGCCCGACCAGCGCCCGGTAGGCGTCGAGCCCGTCGAGATTGATCAGCCGGATCGCCTCGCCGACCGAACCACCGGCAAGGGCCGAGAGGGCCAGCGTATCCTCGGTCTCGGCGCCCGCGCCTTGAAGCGCCTGCGCCAGATCTTCGGGGGCCAGCGCCGCCAGCCGCAATTCGCGACAGCGCGAGCGGATCGTCGGCAAAAGCCGCGCGGGCTGGTGCGTGACGAGCAGGAAGGTGACCAAGGGCGGCGGCTCTTCGAGCAGCTTCAAAAGCGCATTCGCCCCGGCGGTCGCCAGTTCATCGGCGGCATCGACGATGACCACGCGCCGCCCGCCATCGGCCGCCGAAAGGTGCAGGAACGAGGTCAGCTTGCGCACCTCGACCACGCGGATGTCTTCCGAAAGGGCGGTTTCCTTGTCGTTCGGGCCGCGCTTGAGATGGAACAGCCGCGGCTCGGCCCCGGCCAGCAGACGACGGCTGACCGGATGCTCGGGGTCGGCGTCAAGGTGGCGCGGCGGCTCGGGGGCACCGAAGAGCCCGCCGCCCTCTTCCAGCGGTTGCGTCAGCAGAAACCGCGCGATGCGCCAGGCGAGCGTCGCCTTGCCGACGCCGCGCGGGCCGGTCAGCATCCAGGCGTGATGCAGCCGATGTGAGTTGAAGGCGGTCAGGAAATCCGCCTCGGCCTTGTCCTGACCGTAAAGATGCAGGGTCTGGCGCGGGTGGGGCGCACCCTCGATCTGCGTTGGATCGGGAAGCTCGTCGCGGCTCATGCGCGGGCCTGCAGCGCGGCAAGGGTCAGCGCCAGCACCTCGGCCGCGACGGCCTCTGGCGCACGATCGCCCTCGATCACCTTGAAGCGGTTGGAGAATTCCTGCGCGAGGGTCAGGAAGCCGTCGCGCATCCGGGCCTGCATGGCGAGCCCCATATCCTCGAAACGTTCCTCGTGGCCCTGTCGCCCCTTGGCGCGGGACAGCCCCACGGCGGGGTCGATGTCGATCAGAAAGGTCAGGTCCGGCTCGCGCCCGATCATCAGCCGGTGCAGATCATCGACCAACGCCCGCAGATCGCCGCGCGACAGGCCCTGATACATCCGCGTGCTGTCGGCAAAGCGGTCGCAGACCACGACCTTGCCCGCCGCCAGCGCGGGTTCGATCGTGCGTTCCAGATGGTCGCGCCGCGCGGCGGTAAAAAGCAGGATCTCGGTCTTCGCCGACCAGCGGTCGGGATCGCCCTGCAGCACCAGCGCGCGGATTTCCTCGGCCCCCGGGCTGCCGCCCGGCTCGCGGGTGCGAAGCACATCGCGTCCAAGTCCGGTCAGCGCCTCGGCCAGAAGCCGGGCCTGCGTGGATTTGCCCGAGCCGTCGATGCCCTCGAAAGTGATGAACATCGGCTCAGCTGGCAACCATCTGGCGCGCTTGCGCCATCAGCCGCCCGGCCGCCGAGGTGAAGCGGACCATAAACCCGCCCGCGGCCACGTCGGTTTCGGCCAGCAGCGGCACGGTGCGCAGGCCAAGCCCCGGCACGGTGATTTCCAGCCGACCAAGCTCGGCCCCGGCCTTCACCGGCGCGGTGATCGGGCCGGAAAAGACCGCCTCGGCCTTCACGCCCTCGGCCGCGCCCGCCGGGATCAGCATCGAAACATCCGTCGCGGGCACCAGCCCCACGGTCGCTTCCGAACCGAGCCAGACCGGCGCCTCGGCCAGCCGGGTGCCCTTCGGCGCCACGGTCTTCATCACGAATTGCCGAAACGCCCAGTTCGCCACCGCTTCCGCCTCCGACGCGCGGTCCGCCTCGGAGGCCAGCCCCGAGATCACGAAGACGATGCGCCGATCGCCCATCACCGCAGAGCCGACAAGGCCGTAGCCCGCCTCTTCGGTATGGCCGGTCTTCAGCCCGTCGGCGTGCCAATCGGCGGCGGCGATCTTCAGAAGCGGGTTGCGGTTGTGCGAATTCGCCGGGGCGCGGTTCTTGTAGTTGAACTGCGTCTCCGAGAAGAGCGGGTAATATTGCGGGAATTGCGTGATCAGCCGCACCGCCAGAATGCCGAGGTCATGCATCGACATGCGCTGGTTCGGATGCGGCCAGCCCGAGGCATTGGCAAAGGTCGATTTCGTCATGCCAATCATCTTCGCGCGCTCGGTCATCGCGGTGGCAAAGGCCTCTTCCGAGCCCGCCAGCCCCTCGGCGACGACGACACAGGCATCGTTGCCCGAGTTGATCGCGATCCCCTGCATCAGATCATGGACCGAGGGTCGGTCCATCTCGTTGAGGAACATCGTCGAGCCGCCCATCTGCTTGGCCTTGGTCGAGACGGCAAAGGTCGTGTCCATCGTGACGCGGCTTTCCGACAGCGCCTCGAACAGCATGTTCAGCGTCATCAGCTTCGACATCGAGGCGGGCGGGATCGAGATGTCGGCGTCCTTTTCCAGAAGCACCGTCTGCGTCGACAGATCATAGACCCAGGCCGCGCGGGCGCGGGTGTCGAAGGCCTGCGCGGGCAGGGCGGTCAGCACGGCAAGGGCGCAAAGCGCGATCAGGCGAAAAAACGGCATCGGCGCGGTGGTCCTCATCTCGAAACGGCATAGGCGTCGGGATAGCCGAGGCCCTTGATCTTGGCGAGCAGCGCGGTCTTGTCGCCAGCCGAGCCTGCCGGCCCCGCCACGACGCGCCAGAAGGTCTTGCCCTTGGCGCTTTCGGTGCGGATCGTGCTGGGAACGCCCGCTTTTTTCAGCTGGTCAACGGCGCGCTTGGCATTGGCTTCCTGCGAGAAGATGCCGATCTGCACGAAGCCCTTGGCCCCGGCCGCAGGTTTCGCGGCCGCGCCTGCGGGCGGTTTCGGCGGTTGGCCGGGCTTCGCATCGGCCGCGGCAATCGCGGCTCCGGCGGTGGCGGCAATATCGGCCGCGGGCTTTCCGCCTTTCGGCGGCGGCGCCCCGGGCTTGCCCGGCGCAGGTTTCTCGCCCGGTTTTCCGGGTTTGCCCGGCGGGGCTGCAAGCGGCGTCGCGGCGATATCCTCGGCCGGGGGCAGGGCGCCCTTGGCCCCCGGGGCCGGGGCGGCATCCGGGTCGGGCTGTTCCTCGCGGCGCAGGGCCACGACCGACAGCTTCGTCGGCGCCCCGGCGAGCATGTCGAGCGCCGCCGCGGCATCCGAAGACACCTGCAGCTTCGGGCCCGGGTTTTCGCGTTCGCGCCGGAACAGCGCGCCGATGACGAACTTGCCATTGGCCGGGTTGCGGATGATCACGCGTTCGGGGTCCTTGACGGTCGGATGCGCGACCCAGACGCCGCCGAGCGAGGGGCGCCCGTCCCACAGGCCCTCGTCATTTGCGGAAAAGACTTCGGGGGCTTCGACATCGCGTTCGACGATCCGGGCCGAGGTCGAGGCAGGGGCCGTCGCGCCCTCTTTCGGGGCGTCGGTCGGATCGGCGCCATTGCCCGTCATCTGGCATCCCCCAACCGTCAGCGCCGTGCTCAGCGCCAAGATCCACCGCATTGATCCGTTCATGCCCGTCTGCCCCTGCTCAATCGTTCCGAAACGCCGGGGATCAGCCCCGCCGGACCCGGCTGTTTCTGCTGCAGTCCCTTGTCGGGACCGTTCTGGACCGAGGGCGCAGCCCGCGCCGCTCCGGCCTGTCGGGCCGACTGTAGCGGGTTCGGCGCGGCAAGAAAAGCGGGCGCGGGGGGCGGCTGCGGATTCCGACGCCCGGATGCTTTCAGAATCGCGTGAGAGCGGTTAGGGCAGGGGGAACGGAAGTGTGGCCGAGTGGTTTAAGGCTCTGGTCTTGAAAACCAGCGAGGGGGAGACCCCTCCGTGGGTTCGAATCCCACCGCTTCCGCCACTTCCTGCTGGTATAATATAATCCTTAAAAATCAAAAGCATAGGTCAGACTGTCTTGGGATTCCCACACATGTCTTCCACACATGTTCCCCACACAGGTGATCTGCAGATACGACTTGGTTTGAACGTCGAATCGTCGCGGGCGTACCTGTGGGGTGTAGCGCGCCACGAAATTTTGTGTCACCCGACAAAAACACCCGGTACATCGGACAAAAACCGGGAACAGCTGGGAATAGCCGGTAACAGGCGATAACGCGCGCAATTACAATGTGTTAGATGGCGGCCGAAGCGTCTGGCATCGCTCGAACTTTGCACTTCGACGGCATGACGAGTTGCGACAAGGGCGCAGATAATCGTCCAAACAGTGATCGCAGGCGCCTTGGCTCACGTTGCCGAAAAACAGCCTAAAGCACAGATTTTACGGCATTTTACGGCGCATTGGAGAGGACGCGAAGCAGCCTGAACTTTGCACTTCGGAGGCATTCGGGAGCGTTGAGTGCAAAGTTGCGCTGTAGCGCGTGTAGCGCGCCACGAAATTTTGCAGTGTGTGCCACAGATATTTGCAGCAGATGAAAATCGTTAAGGGTTGTCTAATGGGGTTTTAGCGATCCCCATCACTCCCTCTCAGCGCGCCGAGCGGATGGACTTGCTGTCGCTGCCGGTCCAGTTTCGCGCGGATCGAGGCGATGGTCGTCATGGTTACGGCCATGCGGCGTCATCAGACCACTTGGGGCGCCAGTAGAACTGGTTGCTTGGAAGTGTCGGCATGATTTCCCCCTTACGGCGCGGCCACGAAACGGAATACGCCAGTCTGAATATAGCTATAGCCGGGAAACTCCCGCGTCTCCGCGAGGATATTCGTCGTCTTCGCGACGCGCATTGTCGTCGTGTGGATGTGCGTGTTGTAGCGCCACTTCTTGAGCACGGTCTCGTCCAGCCGTGTCGGGTTGACGTGCTGAAGCAGTGTCAGCATGGACTGCGGGTTGCCCATACCCATCACCGCGCCAGTGCCGTGCCGCCCTGTTGCCATGTCGATGAGCAGAGAGCCCTCAGCAACGGTGAGCGCCGGATAGTCGAAAATGTTCGTAACCGTGGTTGGGCCCGGGGAAGCCACAGACCGTTGCCCTGTCGCCCCGAGTGCGAAAGACGATGCCCCGCGGAGGACCAACACGCAGAAGCTGCAATAGGCGATGAGGCCCATTTTGTCGAAACTCGCCGGCCACGTCGCGCTGTTGTAGACCCCCCACGAGCAGTTCATCGAGACCCGGCGCGCGCTATCAGTAGCAGCGATCTTGGAGATAATCCGGTTCGGCACGAGCGCGTAGTAGGCGGGCTTGGTGGCGTCTCCTGGGTTTGCCCAAATGCCGTCGAGGTTGTTTTGCACAACGCCGATAAAAGCGACGATATCACCGTCTTGCAGGCCCGTTGGCATCGTAACAGTGAGGCCGGTTGACACCCCGGCTGTGTCATACCAGTCCATCGCCACGATCTGCACGGGGCTCGTGCCCTGCGTCAGCACATTTATCGGCGTCGCCCAGTTCGCGGAGTTGTTTGCTTTAATTTCGATTGCGTTGTCATGCCCGCCTAGAGCGAGCGGGATCGTCTGCGGCAACGTCGCGGCGGCGACGTTTGTCACCACCCCGGCCTGATTACGCAGATCAAAAGACGTTGCTCCCGCGGGCGCTTTGTAGACGGTGATGCTGTCCAGTGCATCGGCGCGCACGCCATATTCTGGGGCCGTCCAGCCGTCGCCGCCGAAACCATTCAAGGGCTCGGCCTGCACGATTTCCCAGATGATGTTGCGGAGCCATGTGGCCGTCGCTTCGGTGATCGATTTTGCCGGAGCCGTGAACATCGAGGCGAACGGCATTGTCGATTGCCGTTGGTAGATGGTGCAGAAAGCCGTCGTCGCAATCACAAAGCGCCCGACCTCTGACGGGTGACCGTCCGTGTAGGTACCCGCGGCCCCATGAAAGAGCATCATCGCGCCATTCGCGGCCGCGGCGGTCAGCAGTTCTGCGGGCGCAGTTCCGTTGAGAATTTCCTCGTAGACGCGGATGTGCACGTCGTTGAACGGGATCACTTTCATGGGCCGCGTGCCAGGGCGGCGCCCCGCGTTGATGTCATTGACCACCCAATTCCAGAGCCGCCTCCGATACAAGCTCTCCTGATACCAGGCCGCCCAAGATGCCCCAGCGCTGCCGGGCATCGAGCTATTCCAGATTTTGTAGAAATACGGGTCGGCGCCATATTGGTTTGCGAGGTCCAGCCACTTGACGCCGTAGCTGATCACGGTCTGATCTCCGATGCCGCCAGACATGTCGGACATGACGAAGATTTTGGTATTGCCGAGGGCCAGTTCGGCGCGGGCGTCGATGCCGCTTTCCTGCGGCAGTTCCCAGAACTGTTCGAGACCGGATGCTCCGATGAACTCAAATTTGTAGCTCGGTGTCCCTCCGTGGTAGGTGATCAATTTTGGCAGTTCGGTGTTGATAGCCGACCCCATCGACGCCGAAACGTTCACCACGCTTTCATTCAATGCATGAGGGGCGAACGCCGGTGCCGAAGTCACACTCATCGCCACGCCCATCACTCCCAGGCCGAGTCCTCCAAGACCAAGGCCAAGCATCATTCCCACCCCGTCAGGCCGGTTGCCGTGGTCCCCGTGGCCCAGATCCGGCGCGCCCAGATCGAATGCGTGCCCACCGGCAGCGGCCCGGTGGTGCAAACCGCCCCCGTGCGCGCATGGGTGTATTTCACCACCCCCGCCGCCGTGCCGATCGTCACCGCCCGCACGGGGGCCGCCAGATCCACCGTGTCGGAAGGCGTGACGGAAAAGGCCGAGAGCGCGGGGCTGTTCAGATCCACGGTGTCGAAGTCTAGTTCCGTCGCCATTGCTGCGTCTCCTTGTTCAAAGCTTGAGCCAGATTGCGGGCGCCGCCGCGGCGGTGATCTCGGTCGCGCTCCACCCCCAGTTGGCTGCTGCGGCAGTGGCGAAGGTGCGGAGGCGCTGCAGTGTCTTCCGCGCGCTGGTCGAAGGAGCACCGCCGTTGATGTCGGGTGTCGCCGTGATTGGCCACGTCGAAATCGACGCTGTGCCGGAGTAGCGGAAACCGATCCAGTAGGTGCGTCCTGCTCGCAGCTCATACCGCCATGAGCAGCTTCTTTGACGCCCGTTGCAGACAGATCGACGGTCGCGGTTTCGATCAGCAGCGCTGCGGGGCGCCCCGCAGCGTCGGACGCATAGATGACGAATTTCCCCAAAGCTCCGCCCATGGCAGCAGTGCAATTGACGGCGAGCGCAGCGACGGCCATGTCCGCCCGCGGAACATAGGGGAACAGGTCCATCCGGTTGGCGTAACCGGCGGCCGCTCCCAGCGCGCCACCGCCGCACCCGACAGTCGTCATCGCATATTCTCCGGAGACCGGGACGAGCATCGGAATCGCGGATTGTCCATCCAGCACCCGGCTCTCGTTGCCGACGAACGCCTTGATGTGGCCCGTGGCCGCATCGTGCCAGATCTGCCCCGCCTCGGGCGTGGTCGGGTCGGCCGCGCGGCCCGAGAGCACGAACGCGCCCGACCCACTGAACCGCTTGATGCCAGCAACGGTCTGGGTGGCGTCGAGCAGCATCAGATTTTCGGTGGTCCACGTCCCGTCGCCCCGCAAGAACGCGGCTGCGGCTCCTCCTGTCGCGGGCACCACACCTGCAGCGGTATCGCTGAAAGCACCGAGCATCGCCGTCAATTGGGTGGCCGTCAGCTCCTGAGGCGCGCCAGCAGCGGCGGTGCTGTTGCCCAGGATCCTTTTGGCCGCGATCGTCCGGGGGAAGAACGGCAACGAGAAAAAATCGGTGCCGGTGCAGACCACGATGACAGTGCGGCCAGCGGCGATCTGCAGCGTTGCGGCACCGTCGATCAGGGTCGGGGCCACCGGCGTCACCGTGATCGCGCCAGTCCCGGAGTTGCGCACGACGATGCACCATCCGGCCGCCGCACTCACCGCGCTGGGGAGCGTCAGTGCCCAGGTGCCGCTGCAGGCGATGAGCTTGCCGCGGTCATCAACGGCCACGGTCGTGGCGGCAGCGCAGGCGACATGGGCAGCCATCAGCGCGCCAAGCGTCGCCAGCGCGGTCGAGGTCAGGCCATCGGCGCCAAGCAGCCCTGCGAGGAATGCCCGCAGGTTGGCGAAATTCTCCCGCATCGCGGCGTGGCTCGATGGGGGCGTGGTCAGAGTTGCGGTCGTCGGCAAGGGTGTCGCCATGTCAGGTACTCCAGAACGGGGTGGAATCGCCCAGCCAGAAGGGCGCGGTATCGGCAATCCAGAAATCGGGGATCAGCGTGCCGAGAGTGGTCGCGACCCACGGACCCGCCGTCAGCCCGACGGCACGAACGCGGATCATGGTGCGGTTGGGATAGAGGATGTCGCAGGCATAGGCGGCAGAGGTCGTATCTCCAACCCGCGTCCAGGTGACGTCGCTGTCGCTCGGGTCATCGCCTTCAGCCATCTCGAGCTGGTAGCTGTCTGCGCCCGGGGCGGGCTGCCACGCGAAGACGGCTTTCGTCGCGCTGTCCGCCGAGCGGCGCCCGATGAGGCCGCGCACTACCGGCCGCGTCGCCCGTGCGGGCAGCTGTGACCAGACGACCGGCGGCGCGACAACCCCATCCTCGGCGGTGTGTACAGACGGGTCTTCAATGACCGCTTGAATGGTGTATTGCGTGAGCGATTTTGCCGAAACGTCGGCGACCTTCGCCAGCGCCGCCCAGGTCGTGCCCACCCCGAAAGAGACATGCGTTCGTTCCATGTCCGCCCCGGTCGCAAGGGCGAAGTCGGGCGCCGTCGCCAAGATCAGATGATAGGCGTCCGCTCCAGCCGTGACAGCGATGGGGCCGCACAGAGAGCCGTCCGGGCGGCGAAGGCCGAGGTAATGCACACCTGATGCCTCGAAGGTCATCGGCTCCGAAAGCGTCAACCGCCGGGTCGGCCCATCCCATGCCAGAGCTTCGGCCTGCGCCCCCCAGGCGGGCATCGAATGCTGAACCGAGATCAGCTCGCCGATCATCGGCATGCGCCCTTCCATCTCGGTATCGAAGCGCACGATGCGTCGGCGGCGCTGGTTCGCGGCTGCCAGATAAGTGCCATCCCGCACGGCCTGATCGCGGCCAGTGACGCCAAAGAGTTGCGCCTTTGCCGCCTTCGGCGCCCGGCTGCCCGGGATGCGGCAGCGCACCGTCTGCTCAGACCACGACACCGCATCGAAATAGCTCACCAGGATGGTGTCCGCGGTGTCCGCGGTCGGCATCAGATAATCGACCGAAAAAGATCCGCTCTGGATGTTGCGCTCCGAAAAATGCAGCGTCGGCACCGAGGCCAGACCATCGCGCACGGTGCGCAGGACGCCGCCCTGGACGAAACAGGCCGCGCGGCCCGCCCGGGCGATCTTCTGGATCTGGTCCCACCAGGTCCCCGGCTGGTCAAAGCGCGCATCGAAGCGATCGCCACGCGCATCCCACAGCGCGGCGAGATCCAGCAGCGCGTCCAGATCAATTTCGGCATCGGCCATGCCGGGTCCGTAGTCGGAGTTGCGGGCGGCATCGGCGATGGCCCAGGCGATCGAGCGGGTCGCGACGGGATCCGTCCATCCTGCCCCAGTCCAGACCGGCAGCTTGCGCGTCGCCAGAACCGCAATCTGCCGTGACGCCTGCATCGACAGGTTGTTCGTCGCCCGCATCCGCACGGCGATCAGGGTAACCGGGCCGAAGTTCTGCGGCTTGCGCAGGTACGCACGTAGCCCAGCAAAGAGCACGACGTGCCCGTCAGCGGAGCTGGTCGATTTGGCATCGTTGCGATACGCGCGAACGGCATACCGGCCAGGCACAACAGAGAACCGGTAAGACCGTCGGATCGAGGTATTCGTGCGGTCGGTGATCGATCTGGTTCCGAGCACATTCCATTCGCCGATCGGCTGGCCCAGATCATCGATCTGTCTGGCCTCGAATGTCACCGACAGCGATTTCGCCGCCAGCGAGCCACTGCCGCCCGCGAACAGACCGTAAGGCAACACCAAATCCACGCCAATGACGGTTGTGATCGTATCTGCTGGTGCAGCAACAAATCCGACAGCTCCGCCCCCGAGGACAGACTTGAGCGTCAGGCTGCCCGAGGCGGAACCTGAGGTGGCCGACGTGACGGACCAGACCCAAGTTCCCGTGAAACTTTGAGAGTAGGTGTGCTCGCCGTCATACTCGGTCCATGATCCCGTCACGGTTCCGGATCCGACCCCCTCAGGCGCAGTCACGGTGATCCCCTCCGGGGCCCGCCGGTGTCGCCAAGCGCATCCCAGCAGCGGGCGCGGATAAGGGAACAAGAGCAGGACTGGCTGCCCCGTCGCGCGGCCATGCGCTGTTTCTGTGACCGTGATCGTCGTCCCGGGTTTGACGTAGGTCCCGGACTTGGCCCCCCCCCCCCAGTTCCTGCCCGGAGACCTCATCGGACGCCACGACGGCTGTGGGGAACAGGGTGACAGTTCCGCCGGGCGGAATGATTTCGGTCTCCACCTCGGAAAATGCAGTGATCGGCGTGTCCTTGATCCGGATTTCCTCGATCGCGAACCCTCCAGCGCCGAGGCAAAGCAGCTGGTATTGAAATGGGTCGCCGTTGGATCGACGTGTGACAGATCTCCGCCACGTCGATGATCGTGCATGACAAAGCGCAGATGTTCCTCGGATGCATCCCTTTGAACCGCAGGACGACAGGGAACCCTTTTCCTGAAACAGGAAATACATTTTCAAATTTTGGCTGGACGGACATGATTTCCTCGGGAAATCTGCTGCAAGGACATTGTCCAACCTGCCCCGAAAATCGCCGCATCCTTTTCATTCACGGCTCCGTGAAGTTTTCATGGAGTTTACTCAGTAGATATTTTGCAATCCGCTGGCGCGGATTTCAAAATACCCGTTTGCTCAGGGGATACCCCCGAGACCCCTTCTCGCAATCCCAGACTAGCCGGAAGTGCCGCGACCAGCATGCTGCTGGCCCGGACCCATTTTCCTGAATTGGGTTTTCCTGATTTATTTGACTGTTCGACATGGCCCGCAAACCAACTCATTCCCTTGACGTTCGACGCAGCGAAGCTTTGCGAGGAGTTTCGTCGGTGTCATTCCGCGTGCGATCGGTCACGCCGGATTTCGAGGTTTTCCACAATCGCGGAAAATCGAACGCCTGACTTTCTCAAAATGACCGGGAATCTTCGTCGGTCTGTTTGAGTTTTTCTATCGGAGCCGAGACGATGGTGGTTGAAAGCGCGGGAGCCCGTCTGCACGCCCTTGCGATCTACGACCGACAAAATCGATGGCGAGGACGTTTCCGCGCGTCTGTTTGACGACATCCATGCGCTGGCGAACCTTTGCGCCAATGCCGTCATTCCCAAGAGTTCGTCCGCACCGATTGCTCTGGAAAGCGTTCCGGATTTCGTGCTGTCACGCGATGATGCACGGTTGCTTCCTCTGGATGGGCCGATCGGCACGGACCTGTCGTTTCTTGCGCCCGTCTCGGCACCGCTCAAGGGGCGACGGGGTGAAATGCGCCGAGCCGGAACCCAGACGAGGCTTCGGATCGACTGCACATTCCGGGGACCATCTCGCGCGATCATTTCCAGCGCGTTCAGCGCGTCACCGCCGATGGGATCGCGGCTTCGGTCCGTGCGCGGTCCTCCTCAATCGCCCCATGAAGCCGATGCCGACCCAAATCTCTGGTGGGGTCGATGCGGGCTTGCCGGAAGTGTGTGATGGTGGTGGGATGGGGAACGCCTTTTGGTTGAATCGAGATTTCCAATGACCCACTATGCGCATTCCGGAACGAAGGACGACCGATCCGACTGGCAGAGCCTGCCCGACCATCTTGAGGCGGTGGAACGTTTGGCGCGGGCGCGGGGGGAGAGGCTCGGCCTTGGCACGGCGGCGGCTTTGGCCGGGCGGCTGCATGATCTGGGAAAATATGATCCGGCTTTTGACCGGGTTTTGCGCGGTGAAAATGGCCCGGTTGTCGATCACTCGACCGCCGGGGGCAGGGTGCTGCTCGCCCCGAACTCCGGGTGCCCGCAGCCGGTGGCCGAGGGGCTGGCGCAGGCGATCCTTGGTCATCACGCGGGCCTGCCCGACATGGACAACGGCAAGGACAACCGCGATCTGAAAAGCCGGATCGCCACCCCCGGGGCGACGCTCGACCCGGAATGGAAATCGCATCTGCCCGTTGATTTCAGCGCCGTTTCCGCCGAATTTCGCGCCCATATGCGCAAGGACACGGCCGGGTTCGATCTTTCGGTCGCGGTGCGGATGGTGTTTTCCTGCCTTGTCGATGCCGATTACCGCGACACCGAGGCGTTTTACGACGCGCTGGAGGGGCGCGCCCGCGACCGGGACTGGCCCGCATTGCAAGATCTTTTGCCCGATTTGCAACGGCGGTTTGCGGCGCATATGGCGCAGTTCGAGGCCACGACCGACCTCAATCGGCTGCGCGCGGACATCCTTTGCCATGTCCGGGCCAAGGCCGACATGCCCCCTGGTCTCTTCACCCTCTCGGTGCCGACGGGGGGCGGGAAAACCCTTGCCTCGCTTGGCTTTGCGCTCGATCACGCGGCGCGGCACGGGCATCGGCGGATCCTCTATGCCATCCCCTACACCTCGATCATCGACCAGACGGCGAAAGTCTTTGGCGACGTTCTGGGGCACGAGAACATGCTGGAACACCACAGCGCCATCGAGATCGAGGGTATGAAAGAGCTTAGCCGCGACAAGATCCGGCAGGCGATGGAGGACTGGGCGGCGCCGGTCATCGTCACGACGAATGTGCAGCTCTTCGAAAGCCTGTTCGCGGCGCGGCCGTCGCGGGTGCGCAAGCTGCACAACATCGCCGGATCGGTGATCGTGCTGGACGAGGCGCAATGCCTGCCGCGCAGGCTTCTCGCGCCGACACTGGCGATGATCGACACGCTTTGCGCACACTATGGCTGTACGATCGTGCTTTGCACCGCGACGCAACCGGCCTTTGACAGCGGGCAATTGCCCTCGGGCGGGCTGCCGCTTTCGGGGCGCGAACTGGCGCCCGATCCTGACGCCTTGGCGCGGCGGCTGGAACGCGCCCGGATCGGGCAGGGCGGCACGATGGACGATGCCGCGCTGGTGGCGGCGCTGACAGCAACGCGGCAGGGCTTCGTCATCGTCAACAGCCGCAAACATGCGCTGGCGCTGTTCGAGGCGGCAAAGGCGGCGGGGCTGGAGGGGCTCATCCATCTGACAACGCGGCAGTATCCTGCGCATCGGCGCGCGATCATCGAGGGGATCAAGACGCGTCTGAAGGACGGTCAGCCCTGTCGGCTGATCGCCACCAGCCTGATCGAGGCGGGGGTGGACCTTGATTTTCCCTGTGGCTGGCGGGCCGAGGCGGGGCTCGATTCCGTCATTCAGGCGGCAGGAAGGGTGAACCGCGAGGGGAAAAGGCCTCTCGAAGCCTCGGTCCTGACGGTCTTCGCCGCGCCCGAGAACCCGCCGCCTGCCGATGTCGCGCAACTGGCCAAGGCGATGCACAAAGTGGCCCGAGAGCGCGGTTTTGACACCCTGCTGGCGCCCGAGGCGATCCGCGACTGGTTCGAGGAGGTCTATTGGCGGGCGGGCCCTGAAAGACTCGATGAACACCAACTGACGAAGAAATTTGACTTCAGCTATCCTTCCACGAATTTCGCCTTTCGCACGGCGGCCGAGAGCTACCGGATGATCGAAAGCCCGATGGTGCCGGTGATCATCGCCCGCGACGTGGAGGCGCAGGACTGGGTGCGGAAGCTTTCCGACGCCTGGGAAAAGTCCGGCAAGATCGCCCGTGCGCTGCAACCCTTCACGGTGCAGATCCCGCATCTGGCGCGCGAGACGCTGCGGGCGAACGGCAAGGGGGACTTCATCGCCCCGGACCTGCGCGGCGATGCGTTTTTCGTGCTGAGCGATCCCGAGCTTTACCGCGACGAGACCGGGCTTTGGTGGGAACAGGCCGACTATCTGAGCGCGGATCAGGCGGTGGTGTGATGCTCTCTCCTGCCCGCCGCTCAGGCTATTCTGTTATCTACAAGGTCACATGGCCGAACGGAAAAATCTATGTTGGCAGCGATTTGACGGATTCAATCAGCTACTTTGGAAGCCCCGATGATCACCTGATCTCGCAGGATTTTCCAACTCGGGAGGCGCGTCAGAGGATTACCGTGACACGCGAGATACTGTGGGAGTCCAATACGGCAAGCAAGGCTGAGGTGCTGGCGCTGGAGAGGCGGCTGATTGTGGAGTTGCGGGCGAACGATCCGACCATCGGTTATAACCGCCGTCCAGTTTTCCGAGATGCGGCCGAGAATTCTTCCCCTTGCACGACTCAACTCAAGGGATAAGCTGGCCCGAATTCGAGGTGACCTATGGCATATGGAATTCGTTTGCACGTCTGGGGGCGCAATGGGCTTTTCACCCGCCCCGAACTCAAGGTGGAGCGCGTCACCTATGACGTGATGACGCCCTCTGCCGCGCGTGGGATCCTTGAGGCGATCCATTGGAAGCCCGCGATTTCCTGGGTGATCGACCGGATTCATGTGCTGGAGCCGATCCGCTTTCAGCAGATCCGCCGCAACGAGGTCGGGCACAAGGCGCCTGCGGGCACGATCAAGCAGGCGATGAACCGGGGCGATCTGGGCGGGGTGCAGCTTCTGGCCGACGAGGACCGCCAGCAACGCGCCTCGACCGTGCTGGTGGCGCCCGCCTATGTGATCGAGGCGCATTTCACCCTGACCGCGAAAGCCGGGGCCGAGGACAGCGAGGGCAAGCACCTTGATATCTTCAACCGCCGCGCCGAACGGGGGCAGTGCTTTCACCAGCCCTGCCTTGGCACCCGCGAGTTTGCCGCGCATTTCGCGCTGATCGCCCCGGGTGCGGCCTTGCCACCGCGCGCCTCGCAGGCCGAGACGGCGGATCTGGGCTTTGGCACCCCGCGCGATCTGGGCCTGATGCTGTGGGACATCGACCACACGGCGCCGGGCCGCCCCTCGATGTTCTTTCGCGCCCGGCTGGTCGATGGCGTGATGGCGGTGCCCGCGCCCGGATCGGCGGAGGTGCTGCGATGAGTATGCTTGCCTCGCTGGTGCGGGCCTATGACCGGCTGCCGTGGAAGCCGCCCTATGGTTTTGCGGTGCAGAACATCGGCTATTGCGTCGTCTTGACCCCGGATGGCGCCGTGGCCGAGGTGGTCGACCTGCGCGATACGGACAAGAAGCGCAGCCCGCGCCAGATGGCTGTCCCGGCCTGTCCCAAGCGTGCCGGTGTGACGCCGCGCCCGAATTTCCTGTGGGACAATGTCAACTACGCGCTTGGGGCCGGAACGCTGACCGACCCCGAGGACAAGCGCTTCGAGGCTTTCCGCGACAAGCATCTGGAGTTTCTTGAGGCCGTGGAGGATGCCGAGGTGCAAAGCTTCTGCGCCTTTCTTCGGAGTTGGTCCCCTGAAGCCCTGTCGCAGCATTTCGATCTGGAAATACTGCCTACTGCGGGGATCGTCTTTGCGATGGCGGGTAGCTATCGCGATCACTGCTTGCACGATGCGCCCGCCTTGCGGTCGGTCTGGCTGAGCGAGCGCGAGCGTTGGACTGCCGTCGAGGGCAAGGCCGCGGCTGAGGCGGTCTGCCTCGTCTCGGGCAGACGTTCGGCGATTGCGCGGACCCACCCGCCGATCAAGGGCGTCTGGGGGGCGCAGGTTGCCGGGGCGGCAATCGTGACCTTCAACTCGGATGCCTATGAATCTTACGGCCACGAACAGGGCGACAATGCCCCGGTGTCAGAGGCCGCAGCCTTCGCCTATACCACGGCGCTCAACCGCTTTCTGGACAAGGACAGCGGCCACCGGATCCAGATCGGCGATGCTTCGACGGTGTTCTGGGCCGATGCCGCCGAGGCCGAGGCCGCCGCCTTGGCCGAAGCATTCTTTGGCGAATTTTTCGATGCCAGCGCATCGGAAAAGATCAACACTGACCGCATCGGTGCGCAGCTGGAGCGGATCCGGCGCGGCGAGCCGCTCTCCGAGGTTGCGCCGCAGCTCGATCAGGGCGTGACCTTCTGCGTGCTTGGTCTTGCCCCCAATGCGGCGCGGCTTTCGGTGCGGTTCTGGTGGGAAAGCAGCTTTGGCACGCTGACGCGGCATTACCAGCGTTTCGTTGAGGACATGCGCCTTGATCCGCCGCCGCGCGACGGCTGGCCGCCGCTCTGGCGCTATCTGGTCGAGCTGGCCGCGCAGGGCAAGCGCGAGAACGTGCCCCCCCTGATCGCGGGCGAGTGGATGCGCGCGATCCTGACCGGCACCGCCTATCCGCTGACGCTGCTCTCGACCACGCTCATGCGCATCCGGGCCGATGGCGAGATCAACGCCCTGCGCGCCGCCATGCTCAAATCCGTTCTGATCCGCAATTTCGCCAAGGAGGTTCCCGTGGCGCTTGATCCCGGAAATACCAACAAAGGTTACATCCTCGGGCGGCTCTTCGCCGTCTATGAAGAGGTGCAGCGCGCGGCGCTGGGCGGCAATGTCAATGCCACCATCAAGGACAAGTTCTATGGCGCCGCCTCGGCTGCGCCGCAAAAGGTGTTCCGCACGCTCGATGCAGGGGCGCAGAACCATTTCGCCAAACTGCGCAAGCTCAGCCCCGGCCGGGCGGTGAATCTGGAAAAACTGCTCACCTCGATCACCGATCTGATGGAGCCGGGCAATGACCCGATCCCCGCCAGCTTGGCCAGTGCAGAACAGGCGCTGTTCGGCATCGGCTATTACCACCAGCGCAGTGATTTCTTCCGCAAGCATGACGATACGCCCATCACGGAGGCCGACCAATGATCCCGCTTTCCCGCCGCCACGATTTCGTGCTGATCTTCGATGTCACGAACGGCAACCCGAACGGCGACCCGGATGCGGGCAACCTGCCGCGGCTTGACCCCGAAACGAACCATGGTCTGGTGTCCGACGTCAGCCTCAAGCGCAAGTTGCGCAACTATGTCGAGCTGGCTCGCACCGGTGAAGCCGGTCACCACATCTATGTGCAGGAAGGCGCGATCCTGAACGAGAAGCACCGCGAAGCCTATGTCGCCAAACGGGCCGATGACGCCAAGGCCCTCAAGGAGGCGAAAGAGGCCAAGAAGCTCAACCCGAAAGGTGACGACGAAGCCCGCGCGCTGCGCGACTGGATGTGCGCGAATTTCTTCGATGTGCGGACCTTTGGCGCGGTGATGTCGACCGGCATCAACTGCGGTCAGGTCAAAGGGCCGGTGCAGATGACCTTCGCCCGCTCGGTCGAGCCGATCCTGCCGGTCGAAATCTCGATCACCCGCATGGCCGCCACCAACGAGGCGGAACAGAAGAAACGCGCCGAGGGCGAGGAGGGCGAGGCCCGCACCGACAACCGCACCATGGGCCGCAAGCATATCGTGCCCTACGGGCTTTACGTCGCGCATGGCTTCATCTCGGCGAAATTCGCCGAGCGCACCGGCTTTTCCGAGGCCGATCTCGATCTGCTCTTCGAGGCGCTGGCGAACATGTTCGAGCATGACCGCTCGGCGGCGCGTGGCGAGATGACGACGCGCAAGCTGATCGTCTTTGCGCATGAAAATGCGCTGGGCAATGCGCCTGCTCATGTGCTCTTTGACCGGGTCCGCATCGGCCGCGCCGTCGATGGCGAATTCCGCGATCTGGATGACCGCGGCCTTGGCAACCTCGCGCCCGCGCGGAAGTTTGCCGACTACCGCGTCGAGATCGACCGCGACGGCCTGCCCGCGGGCGTCGAGATCCGCGAGTTGCTCTGATGCCCGCGCTGCCCGCCGAGGGGGAGACGATCCCGCTCTCGGCGGGGGCGCTGCCGCTGCTCTCGGATGGTGTAAGCGGATGTGTCAACTTCTCTGCATGTGAGTTATCTGGCTTAGCCAGATAACTCATAAAATTTCCGTTGACACAATGACGCTCTCGCCTCATGGTTGATCTGCGAAACAGAAAAGGCCGGGCACGCGAATGCACCCGGCCCCTGCAAGCAAGACAGGCTTGGCTTGCGATCTAGCACATCAACCATATCCAAGCCTGTCTCTTTTCACAACAGGGCAGTTGCCCGGAAAGGAAAACGACATGTTTGAGATTTTCTACACTGTTGGAAGGGGTTACTGGTGGCATCTCAAGGCCGGCAATGCTGAAGTCCTTTGCCACTCCGAAATGTATGCCTCCAAGCAGGGCGCGCAGAATGGGATCGACGCCGTCAAGCGGATCGCTCCGGGCGCTCCGGTCTATGATCGGACTTGATGGCTTCGGAGGTTTTGCCGCCTCCGTTTCCCCCTGAAGCCTTGCGTCCGCGACCCGTGTCGCGGACGTTGTCGTCTCCCGAGCGAGACGTGGATAGAAACTCTGCTTGTGATTGATCTTGGCTTTAGCCAGTGAGGTCGGTCTGTTAGACTGGCCTCATTCTGGTTAGCGGATCGAAGGCATCATGGATTTTGAGACGATCCCGCTCTCGGCGGTGCAGCATGCGGTTTACTGTCTGCGGCAGGCGGCGCTGATCCATCTCGAGCGGCTTTGGGACGAGAATATCTTTACCGCGCAAGGGGATGTGCTTCATGCCGTGGCCGACAAGGGCGGCAGCCGAAAGGGCAGGGGAGGGCGGCGGGTGCTGTCGCTGCCGCTCGGCTCTGTCCGGCTTGGCCTTTCGGGCGTGGCCGATCTGGTCGAGTTCCAGCCCCTGCCTGAGGGCGGCGAGCGCCCGTTTCCGGTCGAATACAAGCGCGGCAAGCCGAAGCTGCACCGCGCCGACGAGGCTCAGCTTTGCGCGCAGGCGCTCTGCCTCGAGGAGATGACCGGCCAGTCGGTTCCCGAAGGCGCGCTTTCCTATGCGCAGACGAAACGCCGCGTCACCGTGCCCTTCGATGCTGATCTGCGCGCCCTGACCGAGGCCACGGTGGCCGATCTTGCCGCCGTCTTCGCCAGGGGTGCCACCCCGCCGCCAACGCCGCATCGCAGCCGTTGCCGGGCCTGTTCTTTGCTCGACCTCTGCCGCCCCGACACCGTCGCCCGCCCGGTCAAACGCTGGCGCGATCAGACCCTTGCCCGGTTGCTGGAGGCGCGATGAAGAAGCTTCTGAACACCGTTTACGTTACCACCGAAGGCGCGGCGCTGCGGCTGGAGGGCGAGACCCTCGTGGCCGAGATCGAGGGCGCCGACAAGACTCGGGTGCCGTTGCACATGCTCGCCTCGGTCGTGGTGTTCGGCCCGGTCCTGTTGACGCCCGCACTGATTGCTGCTTGCGCGGAACGCGGCATCGCCCTCGCGCTGATGGGCCGCAACGGCCGGTTTCAGGCCCGTGTCGAAGGCCCGGTCTCGGGCAATGTGCTGCTTCGGCGCGAGCAATACCACCGCGCCGACGCGCCCGAAGAGATCGTCCGATCCTTCGTGCTGGGCAAGGTGTCGAACCAGCGCGCCGTGCTGCGCCGTGCCCTGCGCGACTACGGCGAGGAGATGGCGTTCTCCGCGCGCGCGGCGCTTGAGGCCACCTGCGAGCGCCTCGCGCAGATCCTGCGCCGGGTGCAGTTGGCCGACAGCACGGTCGAGGAAATGCGCGGCTTCGAGGGCGAGGCGGCCAATCTTTACTTCGCGGTCTTCGATCATCTGATCCGGTCGCCCGATGCAGAACTGCGCTGGACCCTCCGCTCCCGCCGCCCGCCGCTCGATCCGATGAACGCGCTGTTGTCGTTCCTTTATACGCTGCTGACGCATGACTGTCGCTCGGCCTGCGAGGCGGTGGGGCTGGATCCGGCGGTGGGGTTCCTGCACCGCGACCGTCCCGGCCGGCCCAGCCTTGCCCTTGATCTGATGGAGGAATTGCGCGCCCCCTTGGCCGACCGGCTGGCGCTGTCGCTGGTCAATCGCCGTCAGTTACGTGCGGGGGATTTCCGGCAGATGGAGGGCGGCGCGGTGCTCTTGACCGATGAGGCGCGGCGTACCGTTCTGACCGCGTGGCAGGAACGCAAACGCGAGGAGCGGCTGCATCCCTTCTTGCAGGAAAAGGCCCCCTTCGGCCTTGTGCCCTTCCTGCAGGCGCAGATGCTGGCCCGCCATCTGCGTGGCGACATCGACGCCTATCCGCCCTGGTTCTGGAGTTGAGATGCTGGTTCTGGTCACCTATGACGTCAACACGCTCGAAGAGGGCGGCAAGAAACGGTTGCGCCGCGTGGCGAAGGCCTGCGAGGATTTCGGCCAGCGGGTGCAGTTCTCGGTGTTCGAGATCGAGGTCGATCCGGGCCAATGGGTGAAACTCAAGGCGCGGCTGGAGGGGATCATTCGGCCGGAGTTCGACAGTCTGAGGTTCTACTACCTCGGTGCGAACTGGGAACGCAAAGTCGAGCATGTCGGTGCAAAACCCGCGCTGGATCTCAACGGCCCGCTCGTACTCTGATCTGCGAACCACAAGCGTGAAGCGGTTTCCTGCGCGGTTCGCAACTTGGGTGCTCTTTGAAAACGTTAAGAGAAATGTGACCTCAGGCGTCGGCAAGGCGGGAACGCCGGGTTTTCACGAGTCTTTCGCAAGGTGAGTCGGATTTACTCAATCTGCGCAAATGGTTATCGAATGAGAGTCGCCCCCTTCGCGGGGGCGTGGATCGAAACCTTGCGCTGGACATGGCGTTGCACCTCGCCTTCGTCGCCCCCTTCGCGGGGGCGTGGATCGAAACCGTTTGGACGCGCCGCACCTCGTCAAGCACCAGATGTCGCCCCCTTCGCGGGGGCGTGGATCGAAACCTTGTGGTAGCCATAGCCACCCGCCTTGCCGCAGCGTCGCCCCCTTCGCGGGGGCGTGGATCGAAACCTCGCTTTCGCCGTCGATGGTGTCTCCCTCGACAGCGTCGCCCCCTTCGCGGGGGCGTGGATCGAAACATCTGGGGATCTGGCGCGGTCGAGATGATCGCCGTCGCCCCCTTCGCGGGGGCGTGGATCGAAACGAACGGCGCCGGATGCCTGCGATGCCGCCGCCGCCCGTCGCCCCCTTCGCGGGGGCGTGGATCGAAACATATAGGCCGCGATCGAGATAGCCATCGACGGCCGGTCGCCCCCTTCGCGGGGGCGTGGATCGAAACTCGGCGGCCAGCGCCTCGATGGCGTCGGCGGCTTGTCGCCCCCTTCGCGGGGGCGTGGATCGAAACTCGTCGTCTGGCAGGCTCGCCCCGCCGCGCTGCCAGTCGCCCCCTTCGCGGGGGCGTGGATCGAAACGCCCAGCTCGCGCCACATGTCGGCCACGGTGCGCGTCGCCCCCTTCGCGGGGGCGTGGATCGAAACACCAGATGAAACGCGACCTGCCAGCCCACGTCTACAAGTCGCCCCCTTCGCGGGGGCGTGGATCGAAACTATGAGCTGAGGGCGATGAAGTGATCCGTCAGCCGTCGCCCCCTTCGCGGGGGCGTGGATCGAAACATGTCGCCGATCACCTCGACGACGCCTGGCTTGCGGTCGCCCCCTTCGCGGGGGCGTGGATCGAAACTGTTGCATCGCACCTTTACTGGGTGTAAACATGACCGTCGCCCCCTTCGCGGGGGCGTGGATCGAAACTCTGGCTCATGGGGTGGGGCCCGGCGTACAGGCCCGTCGCCCCCTTCGCGGGGGCGTGGATCGAAACCGCAATCTCGCCGCGGCGCAGCTGCTTGTAGCTGGTCGCCCCCTTCGCGGGGGCGTGGATCGAAACCAGATCGGATCGATCAGCTTGTGCAGCTCTTGGCGTCGCCCCCTTCGCGGGGGCGTGGATCGAAACCAGTTCTTCGACAGCGAAGAAGATCGCGCCGCCGTCGCCCCCTTCGCGGGGGCGTGGATCGAAACGTGCAGCACTTCGTAGCGCGCCACGCCCGCAAATAGTCGCCCCCTTCGCGGGGGCGTGGATCGAAACCTGCCGCCCGCGCCACGGTGACCGCAGCGAACACGTCGCCCCCTTCGCGGGGGCGTGGATCGAAACCTCGGTGGCGCAAAGGCGCTTTTCAAACTGATCGGTCGCCCCCTTCGCGGGGGCGTGGATCGAAACGCCATGCGGCTTTCGATGCGCGCGACCTGCTGCAGTCGCCCCCTTCGCGGGGGCGTGGATCGAAACGATCTTGGCGACCTCAAGCTCGGATGCCGCGGCGTCGTCGCCCCCTTCGCGGGGGCGTGGATCGAAACGATCCGCTGGCGCAAATCCGGCGCCGTCTGGGCCGGTCGCCCCCTTCGCGGGGGCGTGGATCGAAACTTGTAGGTGCAGCTGCGCCGATCCCACGGGTTGAAGTCGCCCCCTTCGCGGGGGCGTGGATCGAAACGGACGGTGGAACTCAACCGCGCCACCTCGCCCACGTCGCCCCCTTCGCGGGGGCGTGGATCGAAACAAGAGCTGGTGCAGCCATCGTATGCGCGTCCTATCGTCGCCCCCTTCGCGGGGGCGTGGATCGAAACACCGGAGCGATGCAGGATGCCGTTTCCGCACGCTGTCGCCCCCTTCGCGGGGGCGTGGATCGAAACCAGCGCCCGTTGAACGCGCGCTCAACCATACAGAGTCGCCCCCTTCGCGGGGGCGTGGATCGAAACATCAGCACGAGGTCGAACCCGACGCCGAGCCATCCGGTCGCCCCCTTCGCGGGGGCGTGGATCGAAACCGATCCGGCCCCGGCGGGGTTGAGCGCAGCGTCACGTCGCCCCCTTCGCGGGGGCGTGGATCGAAACTGCCGCTTGGCATGTTCGGCCCGCGCCGCCCGCTGTCGCCCCCTTCGCGGGGGCGTGGATCGAAACGAAAGGTCAGGCAGACGTTTCGGGGTGACGCGGCGTCGCCCCCTTCGCGGGGGCGTGGATCGAAACAGCTCGAACGCGTTCAGCGCCGTGCCCGACAGCGCGTCGCCCCCTTCGCGGGGGCGTGGATCGAAACGGTCACCCCGTAGGTGCCATCCTCCTTGCGGCTGGTCGCCCCCTTCGCGGGGGCGTGGATCGAAACTCGCACTACCGCGCCGGTCAGACCGTCGCCGCCTTGTCGCCCCCTTCGCGGGGGCGTGGATCGAAACATCGCGTCTATCCAAGCCTTTGACGAGGCCATCAAGTCGCCCCCTTCGCGGGGGCGTGGATCGAAACATGGGCGGTCAGACGTTCGGCGCTGTCAGCCCGCTGTCGCCCCCTTCGCGGGGGCGTGGATCGAAACAGACCGCCTTCGGGATGCCGCCGAGGATCGCGTTGTCGCCCCCTTCGCGGGGGCGTGGATCGAAACTTCACGGTGCCGGGGGCGTAGATTTTCTGCAGGAGTCGCCCCCTTCGCGGGGGCGTGGATCGAAACCATGTCAGCAAAGTAGCGCCCATCGCTACAATTCGTCGCCCCCTTCGCGGGGGCGTGGATCGAAACACGCGGCGGGTCACGTTGACCCGGACCGCCTTATTGTCGCCCCCTTCGCGGGGGCGTGGATCGAAACCACCATGGCAATCCTCTACGCCTGGCATAAGGCCGGTCGCCCCCTTCGCGGGGGCGTGGATCGAAACGTTTAATTGGTGCAAGCGCAATTCATGGTTAACGGTCGCCCCCTTCGCGGGGGCGTGGATCGAAACCTGCCCCTGCAAGCCCAGAGCGTCCCAAGTCTCGGCGTCGCCCCCTTCGCGGGGGCGTGGATCGAAACCATCAGACGCGATAAATTTGACCGCTGCCACCGGGTCGCCCCCTTCGCGGGGGCGTGGATCGAAACCCGCCAAAACGGAACGCCTGAACCCGATCACGATGTCGCCCCCTTCGCGGGGGCGTGGATCGAAACTCGACCATGACGCGATCCTCCTTGGCGAAGAAGGTCGCCCCCTTCGCGGGGGCGTGGATCGAAACCTGCGCGACCGGGTTCGAACCGTCGAACCGCCACGGTCGCCCCCTTCGCGGGGGCGTGGATCGAAACAGTTGTTCCGAGAGGGCGTTGACCGTCTCGGAGAGGTCGCCCCCTTCGCGGGGGCGTGGATCGAAACTCCGAAAAGTGGGTCAACTCGTCAAACAGGAACAGTCGCCCCCTTCGCGGGGGCGTGGATCGAAACGGCTACGACATGCCCAACCCATTCGTGCCCGGACTGTCGCCCCCTTCGCGGGGGCGTGGATCGAAACTCGACCGGCTGCGCGCCAAGCAACGGATAGAGGTCGCCCCCTTCGCGGGGGCGTGGATCGAAACGGCCCGGCCGGTTTCGGGGTTTTCCGGCCGGGCCGTCGCCCCCTTCGCGGGGGCGTGGATCGAAACTTCTTCTTCGCCACCGGACCCTCAATGGTGGCGGTCGCCCCCTTCGCGGGGGCGTGGATCGAAACCGCTAAGGCGTTGAAAAGTAAGAATGCAGATATGGTCGCCCCCTTCGCGGGGGCGTGGATCGAAACTGGGCGGTGCCGCTGACTGCATCGCTGACCGAGGGGTCGCCCCCTTCGCGGGGGCGTGGATCGAAACTGTGGTGTCCAGCGGCCCCCACTCACCCCACTGCTTGAAGTGGTCGCCCCCTTCGCGGGGGCGTGGATCGAAACAAGCAGTGGGGGGAATGGGCAGATCAGACAAACGGTCGCCCCCTTCGCGGGGGCGTGGATCGAAACGTGCCGTGGACCTGCCCGCTGCCAGCCTATGCCGAGGTCGCCCCCTTCGCGGGGGCGTGGATCGAAACGGATGGTTAACGTCTGATTCTGCGGCGGCGTGTCGTCGCCCCCTTCGCGGGGGCGTGGATCGAAACATGCTTCCGCGTCGTGGCCACCTGCCTCCGACACTCGTCGCCCCCTTCGCGGGGGCGTGGATCGAAACCGCGGTGGGGGTGTGGCACGGTGGGGCAGGCATGGTCGCCCCCTTCGCGGGGGCGTGGATCGAAACGGCCACCTGACCGCCGAGCGCGTCACCGTCGAGGAGTCGCCCCCTTCGCGGGGGCGTGGATCGAAACTGCGGGGGTGAAGTGAAAATTAAACTGCGCGGAGTCGCCCCCTTCGCGGGGGCGTGGATCGAAACCGCAGCCCTGACCGAGGCGCAGGTCGAGCGTGACGTCGCCCCCTTCGCGGGGGCGTGGATCGAAACACGGCGCTAGTCCGCAGCTACATGCAGAGCGACCGTCGCCCCCTTCGCGGGGGCGTGGATCGAAACATGTGCGCGGGGCGGGCATCTGGAGACGCTGTGCAGTCGCCCCCTTCGCGGGGGCGTGGATCGAAACATCAGGACGCCCATCGACGCCGAGACATAGACGATGGTCGCCCCCTTCGCGGGGGCGTGGATCGAAACGCTTTCAAGACTTCGCTGAGCGTGGACGACGCCAAGTCGCCCCCTTCGCGGGGGCGTGGATCGAAACCGGACACCCTTGCCCGTCTTGGGCGCAAGTTGCGTCGCCCCCTTCGCGGGGGCGTGGATCGAAACGCCGTGCGCCATTGCGCGGCCAATGCCCTGCGCGGAGTCGCCCCCTTCGCGGGGGCGTGGATCGAAACGCTGAACACGCCGCGAATAGACCGGGCCGGGCGGGCGTCGCCCCCTTCGCGGGGGCGTGGATCGAAACCCGAAAGCATCGAATGGGATCACGCGGCGATAGTGTCGCCCCCTTCGCGGGGGCGTGGATCGAAACTTGTTGAGTGTCACGCAAATTGCGCTTTGACGGCAAGTCGCCCCCTTCGCGGGGGCGTGGATCGAAACAAGGCCGAACTGTCTGGCAAGTCACGACTGCGCACGTCGCCCCCTTCGCGGGGGCGTGGATCGAAACAGCGATGCCGTCGCCCACTCCCCGCCGGACTTGGGTCGCCCCCTTCGCGGGGGCGTGGATCGAAACAGGTCGGCCCGTCGCCGATTGCGCAGATCGTGGCCGTCGCCCCCTTCGCGGGGGCGTGGATCGAAACCCGGTGCTGGAAGACCAGATGTGCAGCCTCACGGTGGGGTCGCCCCCTTCGCGGGGGCGTGGATCGAAACCTTCATCCTCGGCTCGCTGTGACCAGCCCCGCCCGTCGCCCCCTTCGCGGGGGCGTGGATCGAAACTTCGCATCCCCGAGCCAGATGAAGGTAAGCGGTGCATCGGCCCGATAAACCCCGATTTTCGGCCCCTGAGGGGAAAGATTCTTGGCGCAATTCCGCGCCCGGGGTCGAATCGAGCGATGATCGGAACGGTGGTGTAGGTGGGCGCGGACCGGCTGAACGCTTGGTTCGGGACCGCTGCCGCGGGTCGCGGATACCGCGCCCAGCTCTCATAAGGGGCGATGGCAATGATGCTCCTGCGGACCTGACGGCATGCCGGACCGTCTGCGGCGCTCAGGATGTGATGGAGTTGGGGGGCGAGAACCGGCTACGGTCGGTTCGAGACCGGTGTCGCTGGCTGTCGCCGTGCGGATGCCGCCCCCCAGCCCTCATACGGGGCGATGGCGGCGCTGTTCCTGCGGACCGGACGGCGTGTCGGCCTGCCTGCGGGGGACAAAATGGGATGGAGATGAGCGCGACCGGCGTGCGCCTCGAACGCGAGGCCCTGCGGTGGGCGCGAGGTCAGGCCGCCTTGCCTTGCGACGGGGCCTCGTTGGCGGCCTTGTAATGCCAGGGCATCAGCTGGCTGTAATCGGTCAGCTCACGC